>NZ_JAVRIE010000009.1:0-58214 GCF_031846165.1 Brumicola blandensis | reverse complement strand
GTTGTATGCTTTTAGCTTTTTGTTGCGTGCTTTTCTAGCACACTAACAACCTATTACCCGAAAAAGTTCTCGGTATGGTGTATCGAAAAAAATCCTTATTTTCATATTTTTACTTCCTGTTTATTGATATTAGATTTGGTTGAAACCACTGACAACAAGATTTGGGTTTTTATTCCTTATTTCTACACTGTACCAAAGTCGGGAATTTTTACAAACTATTGCTCTTTCCCTGCGCTTGCGTTTTACTGAGTATTCAAACAGTAATTTTTTGCAGTAAAGGACTATTGCATGAATAATCAATTCTTATCATTTGTTGAAGAACAAATGTATCTTCGCCGCTATGCGAAGCGTTCAATCCAAACTTACTTAAAGTGGATACATGGTTTTATTCGTTTCCACGGTGGGCAGCATCCTTCGGTGCTTTTTGATGATCATGTAGAGCAGTATTTGACTTACTTGGTAACCCAAAAACATGTGGCGGCAAATACACAATCGATTGCGCTTAACGCAATAAGCTTTTTGTACAAAGAAATAGTAAAGCGACCACTTTCGCCAGATCTAAAGTTTGCTAGAAGTAATCGACAGCAAAAACTACCAACCGTGTTAACAGTTCAAGAAATAGAACAGCTGTTTCTACATATCAACACACATTATAAATTACCGGCAGCCCTACTGTATGGGAGTGGGTTGAGGTTAATGGAATGCTTACGTTTGCGTACTCAAGATATCGACTTTGATTTTAAAAACATTCGAGTATGGGATGGCAAAGGCGGGAAGCACCGTGTTGTAACTCTTGCCGATGAGTTACTTTCACCACTTCGCTCTCAAATCCAATTAGTAAACCATTTTTTGGTGCTCGATCGTGGGAATAACAGTTTTGCAGGCGTGTACATGCCAAAAGGCTTACGAAACAAATCTCCAAATAGTCCTTTTACGATTGGTTGGCAGTATTTATTTCCGTCAAAAACGCTCTCAATCGACCCAGAATCAAAATTAAAGCGTAGGCACCATATTGATGAGTCAAGCTTGCGTAAGGCGATTGCAGCGGCTCAAATGGCAGCAAGAATCGAAAAGAAAGTAGGTCCGCATACCCTTAGGCATTCTTTTGCGACTCATTTATTACAAAACGGTGCTGATATTAGAACAGTGCAAGATCAACTAGGACATGCTGATATACGAACAACACAAATCTATACGCACATTCTACAACGAGGAGGGAACGCAGTTGTTAGCCCTTTGAAGAATGTATTTTAACGTTGAATCTATAGCGCAAATTTGTTTCACATGAAACAAAAAACCCAGCATTCTCTCGATTGCTGGGTTTTTAAATTTTTTGTAGCTACTAACTTACTTACGCAGTTTTTGAATCAATCTCAACTGAGCAATAGCTTCAGCTAGCTCAATCGCTGCTTCAGCATAATCGAAGTCTGCACCGCCTTTAGCGATGGTTTCTTCAGCATGTTTTTTCGCTTCTTGAGCAGCTGCTTCGTCCAAATCTTCTGCACGAACAGCGGTGTCAGCAAGAACGGTAATGCTTCCTGGTTGTATCTCTAAGATACCGCCAGCAACATAAATCAATTCTTCTTCACCAAACTGTTTAACTACTCGAACCATGCCAGGTTGTAAGCCAGTAATCAAAGGAGCATGACCAGGGTGTATACCCAGCTCACCTTCGCTACCTGTGACTTGGACCGTTTCAACGAGACCAGAGAATATCTCTGTTTCTGCGCTTACTACGTCCAAATGTACTGTCATTGCCATGGGGCCTCCTATTAGGCAGCTTTCGCTGCACTATAAGTATTAATCCGCGAATTACTTCTTAGATTTTTCAAGTGCTTCGTCGATAGAACCAACCATGTAGAAAGCTTGCTCTGGAAGGCTGTCGTACTCGCCGTCCAAGATACCTTTAAAGCCGCTAATGGTGTCTTTCAATGAAACATACTTACCAGGAGAACCAGTAAAGACTTCTGCTACGAAGAAAGGTTGTGACAAGAAACGCTGAATCTTACGAGCGCGTGATACTACTTGTCTATCTTCTTCAGAAAGCTCATCCATACCTAGGATAGCAATGATGTCTTTTAGTTCTTTATAACGCTGCAATACAGACTGAACGCCACGAGCAACATCATAGTGTTCTTGACCAATGACTAATGGGTCAAGTTGACGAGATGTAGAATCTAGTGGATCAACCGCTGGGTAAATACCCAAAGACGCAATATCACGTGACAATACAACTGTTGCATCCAAGTGAGCAAAAGTTGTTGCTGGTGATGGATCCGTCAAGTCATCCGCAGGTACATATACCGCTTGGATAGACGTGATTGAACCAGTCTTAGTTGATGTAATACGTTCTTGAAGTACACCCATTTCTTCAGCAAGCGTAGGCTGATAACCTACCGCTGATGGCATACGACCAAGTAGTGCAGATACTTCAGTACCAGCTAGTGTATAACGGTAGATGTTATCTACGAAGAAAAGTACGTCACGACCTTCGTCACGGAACTTCTCAGCCATAGTCAAGCCTGTCAAAGCAACACGCAAGCGGTTACCAGGAGGCTCATTCATCTGACCGTAAACTAGAGATACTTTATCTAGTACGTTTGATTCGTTCATTTCATGATAGAAATCGTTACCCTCACGAGTACGCTCACCAACACCAGCAAATACTGAATAACCACTGTGTTCGATTGCGATGTTACGGATAAGCTCCATCATGTTTACTGTTTTACCTACACCAGCACCACCGAATAGACCAACTTTACCACCTTTCGCAAATGGGCAAACTAAGTCGATTACTTTGATACCAGTTTCAAGTAGTTCAACAGAACTTGATTGGTCTTCGTAGCTTGGCGCTTCACGGTGAATAGACATTCTCTCTTCTTCACCGATAGGGCCCGCTTCGTCGATTGGATTACCCAATACATCCATGATACGACCCAATGTAGCTGTACCTACAGGTACTTGGATTGCTTCACCGGTATTTTCTACCGCAAGATTACGACGTAAGCCATCTGTAGTACCCAATGCAATTGAACGTACTACGCCGCCACCCAATTGTTGTTGTACTTCTAGAGTTAAGCCTGCTAAGTCACCTTCGGTCACTTTTAGTGCGTCATACACTCTTGGTACTGAGTCTTGTGGAAATTCAATATCCACAACAGCACCAATGATTTGGACGACCTTACCTTGACTCATAATTTGTCCTCTTAATTCCTAAAAATTTGTTCTTTACCTAAATAAGCACGTCGCGCTACTAAACAGCAGCGGCACCACCAACAATCTCACTAATCTCTTGTGTGATTGCGGCTTGACGAGCCTTGTTGTATACCAATTGCAAATCATCAATCAGGTTACCAGCATTGTCGGTTGCCGCTTTCATGGCTACCATTCTGGCTGCTTGCTCTGAAGCAACGTTTTCAACAACACCTTGATAAACCTGAGACTCAATGTAACGAACCATTAATTGTTCCAAAATCTCTTTTGGATCTGGTTCGTAGATGTAGTCCCAACGATGTTTTAATGCTTTATCTTCTGATTTAGGCAAAGGCAACAATTGATTGACCACGGGTTCTTGGGTCATCGTGTTAACAAAGTCGTTATACACGAGGAATACTCGGTCTAACTTCCCTTCGTCATATGCATTAAGCATGACACGAACAATACCAACAACATCTTGAACGCTTGGTTTATCACCTAGTCCTGATTCTGCAGCCATGACGTTACCGCCAAAACGACCGAAGAAGGCACAGGCTTTTGACCCTAGCGCGGCAAAGTGAATATCAACATCTTGTTCTTTCCACTTTTTCGCGTCTTTAGCGACCATCTTAAATTCGTTAGTATTTAAACCACCACATAAACCACGGTCTGTAGAAATAACAATGTACCCTACATTCTTGACTTCACGTTCTTCCAAATAAGGATGGCGATATTCCAAGCTACCGTTAGCAATGTGACCAATCACTTTTAGCATATTTTGCGCATATGGGCGGCCAGAAGCCATTCGGTCTTGCGCCTTCTTCATTTTCGAAGCGGCAACCATTTCCATAGCACTGGTAATCTTTTGAGTATTCTTGATACTCCCAATTTTACCTTTTATCTCTTTTCCGCTAGCCATGACACTTTCTCCAATTACTAAACGACAAGCCCCAAATGTTTACCCTTGAGGCCTATTGAATTACCACGTTTGTGTTGATTTAAACGTTTCGAACGCTTCTTTCAACTGTGATTCAATATCATCGTTATAGTTACCAGTTTCATTGATTGTGTTCATGAGCTCGGTTTTTTCAGTGTTCATATACGAATGAAGTGCTGATTCGAAATCAAGAACTTTGTTAAGTTCGATATCTTTCAAATAGCCTTTTTCAGCCGAGAACAAAGAAACAGCTGTTTCTGCAACCGATAACGGTGCGTACTGATTCTGTTTCATAAGCTCCATTACACGCTCACCGTGTTCTAGCTGTTCACGCGTTGCATCATCAAGGTCAGATGCAAACTGAGAGAACGCCGCTAATTCACGATATTGTGCAAGTGCTAGACGAATACCACCGCCTAACTTTTTAACAATCTTGGTTTGTGCAGCACCACCAACACGAGATACTGAAATACCGGCGTTAACCGCTGGGCGAATACCCGCGTTAAACAAATCACTCTCTAGGAAGATTTGGCCATCGGTAATTGAGATTACGTTTGTTGGTACGAATGCAGAAACGTCACCCGCTTGGGTTTCAATGATTGGTAAGGCAGTTAATGAACCTGTTTTACCTTTCACTTCGCCATTCGTATATTTTTCAACATAAATGTTGTTTACACGTGCAGCACGTTCTAGCAATCTTGAGTGCAAATAGAATACGTCACCAGGGTATGCTTCACGACCTGGAGGACGTTTCAATAGTAGTGATACCTGACGGTATGCTACAGCTTGCTTAGACAAGTCATCATATACGATAAGTGCATCTTCACCGCGGTCGCGGAAATATTCACCCATTGTACAACCAGAGTAAGGTGCCAAGTATTGAAGTGCAGCTGATTCAGAAGCAGATGCAGCAACGATGATGGTGTGACCCATAGCGCCGTGCTCTTCTAGCTTGCGAACCACGTTAGCGATAGTCGATGCTTTCTGACCGATTGCTACGTATACACATTTAATGCCTGTACCTTTTTGGTTGATGATGGCATCAATCGCAAGGGCTGTTTTACCTGTTTGACGGTCACCGATTACCAACTCACGCTGGCCTCGACCGATTGGGATCATAGAGTCAACTGACTTATAACCCGTTTGTACTGGTTGGTCTACCGACTGACGCTCGATTACGCCTGGTGCAATTTTTTCTACTGGTTCAAAACCAGCAGCTTCTACTGCGCCTTTACCATCGATAGGTTCACCTAGTGTGTTTACAACACGACCTAATAGACCTGGGCCTACTGGTACTTCTAGGATACGACCAGTTGATTGTACTTTCATGCCTTCTTGTAAGTCGGCATATGGACCCATTACAACCGCACCAACTGAATCTCGTTCGAGGTTCAATGCGATAGCGTAACGGCTTCCTGGAAGCTCGATCATTTCGCCTTGCATGACATCGGCTAGGCCGTGTATGCGAATAATACCGTCGGTAACACCAACGATAGTTCCTTCATTTCGAGCTTCACTTACTACATCAAACTTTTCAATTCGTTTCTTGATAAGTTCTGCAATTTCAGTGGAATTAAGTTGCATGCTCTTTATCCCCGTTATGCTTGCAACGCGTCTGAAAGACGGTTCAATTTAGAATTTACGGAACCATCTATCACTGTGTCACCGGCTTTAATAATTACGCCAGCGACCAATGCAGGATCCACGTTACAAATAAGCTTCACTTTACGTGCTAATCTTTTCTCTAGCGCCGCACTCATACTATCTAACTGTTTAGCTGACAATTCTATTGCTGACGTAACATCTACGTCTATTTCTTTGTCATAATCCGCCTTGAAGGCGTTAAACTGTGTCGATATATCAGGCAATGCAGATAAACGATTATTTTCAGCCAAAACTTTTACGAAGTTCTGACCCTGAGTGTTGAGTTGTTCACCACAAACGCCAACGAATATTTCAGCAAGTTTGTCAGACGCATAAGCACCTGTTAGCAAGTTTCGGATGTCGTCGTTCTTTGCGACTTCACCAGCAAAAACTAGCATTTCTTGCCAATTCGCGATGTCTGAGGTCTCAACCGCGAAATCAATAGCGGCTTTGGCATAAGGGCGAGCTACGGTTGTCAATTCAGACATGGCTCATCTCCCTTATAGCTCAGCGACAAGTTTTTCAACAATGTCGTTCTGTGCCTGTGCATCGATTTCACGTGCTAGAATTTTTTCAGCACCAGATATTGCTAGTACAGCAACCTGTTTGCGTAAATCTTCTTTAACGCGATTACGTTCAGCTTCGATTTCAGCATAACCTTGAGCGATAATTTTCTCACGCTCAGCATGTCCACGTTGTGTCTCTTCATCAACAAGTTGATTAGCACGTTTCTTTGCTTGTTCTACGATTTCGGCAGCTTGACTTTTCGCTTCTTTTAACTGCTCTGTCGCTTTCGCTTGAGCAAGTTCTAGGTCTTTAGTAGCACGCTCTGAAGCAGCCAAACCATCAGCGATAGTTTTTTGGCGATCTTCAATTGCTTTCATTAGTGGCGGCCATACATACTTCATGCAGAACCACACAAACACAGCAAATGCGATTAATTGACCTATTAGAGTGGCGTTCATATTCATGGGCTACTCCTCCTATATAAAGTTCACTAACTGACTGTAGTATTTATTAGCCTAGGCCAACAGCGAACAATAGATATAGAGCGATACCAACACCGATCATTGCGATAGCATCGATAAGACCAGCTACGATGAACATTTTCACCTGTAGTTGTGGTGCTAGTTCTGGCTGACGAGCAGCAGATTCTAGAAATTTACCACCAAGAATACCGAAACCAATAGCAGTACCTAGGGCACCCATACCGATTAGTAGAGCAACTGCGATAGCGATCATTACATATCTCCGATTTTTAGTTAAAGTTTAAAGTTAAAAAATAAAATGTTGTGAAACTCTGTTCCTAGTGGTCTTCACTAGCCAAACTTAAATACACGATAGTTAACATCATGAAGATAAAGGCTTGTAACGGAAGTACTAGAATATGGAAAACCGCCCATGCAAAGTGCAATGGCAACTGGAAGAATCCAATTGTAGCGATCAAAATAAATATCAATTCACTGGCGTACAAGTTACCGAATAAACGAAGTGCAAGTGAAAGTGGACGAGCAAACAAGGTAACTAATTCAAGTATCAGGTTTACTGGGATAAATGCCCAATGGTTGAAAGGGTTAAGGCTTAGCTCTTTCGCGAAACCGCCAATGCCTTTCATTTTGATAGAATAGAAAATAATCAGTGCGAACACACCAAGTGCCAACGCTAGCGTTAAGTTCAAGTCGGTGGTAGGAACAGCCTTCATGTAAACATCATGCGGGTCCATGCCAAAACCATACTGACCAATCCAACCAGCAATGGTTGGTAAAACATCAACAGGGACTAAATCCATCAAGTTCATCAACAATACCCAAACGAATATCGTTAACGCCAATGGAGCGATTAATGCGCTTTTGCCGTGGAATGTGCTAGTGACGTTGTCATTAACAAAATCAACAATCAACTCAACAAAGGCTTGTCCTTTCGAAGGAACACCTGTTGTTGCTTTTTTTGCAGTGCGGCGGAAGATGAAAAGAAATAACAAACCCAAACCAATCGACCAAGCCATGGTGTCGACGTGAATGGCCCAGAAGCCAGCGTCGGCGCATGCTTTGTTGAAGGCAATACCAGATTCGGTATTACACATCGTCGCATTCGTTAAATGGTGTTGGATATATTCCGTAGTAGTATATTCAGAAGCCATTGTTTAACCCAAATTGTGTAATTTAAAAATTGTTACATTGCATCGTTTACAAGTCACTACGACATTTGGCGTAGTCGATACATAGCTAGCCATTGGCTAACCATTGCTACTACATATGCGCCTAATAGTGGGACGGGCGCTGCATTTAGCTGAGAAAATGCAGTAGCAAAAAATATGGCGGTTAAAGCAAGTTTTAATTTCAATCCCTTGCTAAAACTCTGAACAACCAACTTACTTTTGGTTGCCCCAGCGTATCGGAATGACCAATACGCAAAAATACTATGCGGTATGATGAAGGAGAGGGCGCCTAAAACTACTGCAACTGTATATTCTGGTTTTATGATTAAAACGATCAATATTAACACTAGTGATGATATACATTGCGCAACAATCCCTTTTTTGGCTAATTTTTTTCCGTTATTTGCCAAATTCACGGGCATTATTTCATCCTACAATTCATACCTAATCAAAGGCGCACGAAGTATACTGCTATGACAGAATAATTCAACTCTTTCGCGCTTTTTTCCCTGTGTTGGTGCACCAAGCGCACCAATTTATGTCTTTAACTAAACGAATGAAAATAAAGCCGACGCTAACATCAGTTTTAACTTTCGTTTAAACGCATTTTTTCGAGAATACCATCTAGCTGCTCTAAATCACCAAAATTGATAACTACCTTTCCTTTACCTTTTTGGTTATGCGCAATTTGAACATGCGTACCAAAGTTTTCCGACAAGGTCGTTTCCAATCGTTTTACATCAGGATCGATTTTCGCTTCAGGTTTCTGATTAGCATCAGCTGGATTATTCAGTTCGTGTTGCGTTTTCTTCACCAAATTCTCAGTTTCACGAACAGTGAGTGCTTTGTCGGCGACTAACTTGGCGGTATCAGATTGAACATCACCATCGAGTGCCAAAAGTGCCCGAGCATGACCCATATCTATATCGCCATACTCTAATAGTCGCTTCACATCTTCCTGCAAAGAATTTAGTCGTAGTAAATTTGTCACGGTAGTACGAGATTTACCAACAGCATCGGCCACTTGTTGATGAGTTAGGTTGAACTCAATCATCAATCGGTCTAGCGCTTGTGCCTCTTCCATCGCATTCAAGTCTTCACGTTGAATATTTTCAATTAAGGCAATGGCAACGGCGGCTTCATCTGGAACAGATTTTACCAAACAAGGGATTTCATCTAATTTCGCCAGCTGGGCTGCTCGCCAACGTCGCTCACCTGCAATGATTTCGTATTTTTCATTCGCTATTTGGCGCACAACAATCGGCTGGATGATCCCTTGTGAACGAATTGACGCTGCCAATTCTTCCAAGGCTTCCGGTGACATGTCTTTTCGAGGTTGATACTTACCCGGTTGCATAAACTCTATTGGTAAGGTTTTTAATTCATTTTGTTCTGGCGCGTCGTCAGCAGATCCTTGCTTCTCTTTGTCAGCGTGGCTACGACTTGTGGCTAGTAAGGCATCGAGTCCACGACCTAGCCCTTTATTTTTTGGAGACATCCTCAATTCAACCTTTTTTCTCAATGACCTGAGTCATTTAATAATTTCTATTTGTTTCGTCTACGCAAGATTTCTCCGGCTAGCGCTAAATAAGCTTTGGCGCCCGTCGAAGATTTATCATAATACATGGATGGTACGCCATGGCTCGGTGCTTCAGCTAAACGCACGTTTCTTGGAATAACCGTTCGGTAAACTTGGTCGCCAAAGTGGCGTTTAAGTTGTTCAGATACATCATTTGCCAGACGGTTACGTGGGTCATACATGGTACGAAGTACGCCCTCTATTTTAAGATTTGGATTGACCACAGACGCAAGTTTTTCAATGGTATCCATCAACGCTGTTACACCTTCAAGCGCGTAATATTCACATTGCATTGGCACTAATACTGAATCAGAAGCAGCCAAAGCATTCACGGTAAGTTGGTTTAGGGAAGGTGGACAATCTATAAAAATATAATCATATTTGTCTTGGATAGATTCAAGTGCTTTGCGCAAGCGAAGTTCACGGGCAAACACTTCCATCAATTTAATTTCAGCCGCAGTAACATCTGCGTTACCTGCAATAAGGTGATATTTACCCGTAGTTTCGGTAATGATCACGTCTTCAACGGGAACATCATCGATTAATAACTCGTAGCAGGTATTTTCCACATCGTATTTATCAACACCACTACCCATCGTAGCATTGCCTTGAGGATCAAGATCAATCAGTAAAACACGTCTTTTCGTTGCCGCCATTGATGCAGCTACGTTTACCGCAGTGGTTGTTTTACCAACACCGCCTTTCTGATTTGCAATTGAGATGACTTTCGCCACGATAAATTCCGTTTGTTATTGATTCAATACTACTGTGAATTATTCTATTTCACATTACTGTGCTTTGTTTCTGGTACCTTACTTTTCGTGCCCTAAGAAGGCACTTTCTTCACTTTCACAAGGTGACGCTCACCTTCTAAAGTTGGAACGTTAAGGTTGATACAATCTACCACTGTAAAGCCTGTAGGAATTTCGTCAAGTTCAAGTTTATCGACTTGCCCTTTTAATGCTAAGAACTGGCCCTTATCATCAGTCAAATTTTGACACCAATTCAGCATATCCGAGAGGGATGCGAAGGCTCTGCTCAATACACCATCAAGTGGTTTATCCAGTTCGACATCTTCAACTCGCGTTTGCAATGCAGTCACATTGTCTATTTTTAGTTCATACACGCTTTGTTTAATAAAACGCACACGTTTACCCAAACTGTCGATCAGCAAAAATGTTTTCTCAGGATTCATGATGGCCAATGGGATCCCCGGTAAACCCGGACCTGTTCCAACATCAGCAAAATCACTACCTTCAAGATAAGGCGACACCACAATAGAATCGAAAATATGTTTGACCAACATTTCTTGAGGATCGCGGACAGAAGTTAAGTTATAAGCCTTGTTCCACTTGTTGATAAGCAGCACGTATTGGATTAATTGCTCGCGTTGCCGCTCAGAAACATCAAAATTCAATGAGGATGCGATGCGCTTAAACGACACTTCTAATTCAGAAAACAAAGGATCCATTAGGCTGTCTTTTGCTCTGATTTAAACAACATATTATGCTTTTTCAAATAGACCAATAGCAAAGAAATGGCGGCTGGTGTAATACCTGAAATCCTTGATGCTTTACCGATTGTTTCGGGACGTGCATCTTTAAGCTTCGCCACAACTTCATTTGATAAACCTGAAATTTGTGAAAAGTCGAAATCAACAGGTAATACCGTATTCTCATGCCGTAGTGTTTTTGCAATTTCTTCTTTCTGACGCTCAATGTAACCGGCGTACTTAATTTGGATCTCAACTTGTTCAGCTGCTTTCGGGTCGCTCAAGGCGGGTCCAAAGTTTTCAATACCTACCAGTTTGTCGTAAGTCATTTCCGGACGACGAATCAATTCTTCCAAGGAGTGCTCGCGACTAATAGGGGTTTTCAACATTGCATTGAGTTCATCCAAAGAATCATGTTTCAAATGTACCCATTGAGATCTCAAACGTTGTTTTTCTAGCTCAATACTATTCATTTTTTGCTCAAAATACGCCCAACGTTCATCGTCAACTAAACCAATCTTTCTACCTTTCTCGGTTAAACGAACATCTGCGTTGTCTTCACGTAACAAGAGGCGGTATTCCGCACGACTCGTAAACATGCGATACGGTTCTTTGGTACCCATGGTCGCTAAATCATCAATCAATACACCAATGTAGGCTTCGTCACGGCGTAGTTCAAAACCGTCTTTTTCCTGACATTGCAAAGCTGCGTTTGCGCCGGCAATCAAGCCTTGAGCACCCGCTTCTTCGTAGCCGGTTGTGCCGTTGATTTGACCAGCAAAGAACAAACCATCGATGAATTTAGTTTCAAGTGTTTGTTTCAAATCGCGTGGATCAAAGAAATCATATTCAATAGCGTAACCTGGACGAATAATATGCGCGTTTTCAAAACCATTGATTGAACGAACTAGCGCCATTTGAATATCAAATGGCAAACTTGTCGAAATACCATTTGGATATACTTCAACGCTGTTCAAACCCTCTGGTTCAACAAATATCTGGTGCGAATTTTTATCCGCAAAACGCATAATTTTATCTTCAATAGACGGGCAATACCGTGGACCAACACCTTCAATCACACCGGTGTACATTGGTGAACGATCTAAACCTGAACGAATAATATCGTGCGTTTTATCGTTGGTATGTGTGATGTAGCACGGTATTTGTCGAGGATGGTCTTCCACTTTCCCCATGAATGAAAATACTGGTAATGGGGTATCGCCTGGTTGCGCCTGCATTTTTGAATAATCCAGTGTACGCGTGTCTAAACGAGCAGGCGTACCGGTTTTTAATCTATCCACTCTAAAGGGAAGTGCACGCAAACGGTCTGCTAATGCGATAGAAGGTGGATCACCAGCACGACCACCCTTGTAATTTTCCATGCCTATATGAATCGTCCCACCCAGGAAAGTCCCTACAGTGATAACGACTGTTTTGGCCCTAAACTTCAACCCCATTTGGGTAACAACACCAAGAACGCGATCATTTTCAACAATGAGATCGTCACAAGACTGTTGGAAAAGGGTTAGGTTTTCTTGGTTTTCTAGCAGTTCACGCACTGCCATTCGATACAAACTTCTATCTGCTTGTGCTCTAGTTGCACGAACGGCAGGACCTTTGCTTGAGTTCAAGGTTCTAAATTGTATACCAGCTTTATCAGTGGCTTTGGCCATTACGCCACCAAGCGCGTCTATCTCTTTTACAAGATGGCCTTTGCCTATCCCTCCAATAGCGGGATTACATGACATTTGTCCTAGCGTTTCGATGCTATGGGTTAGCAATAATGTTTTCGCACCCATTCGGGCAGCTGCAGTTGCCGCTTCGGTTCCTGCATGACCACCACCAACAACAATGACATCAAAATCTTGCTGATAAAACATGTGTGACTGCCTCAATTGAGTTTAGCTTGTAACAAAATTAGGTTCTAACATCTGAGTAAGGCTTTTTGTTTGATAAAACCGAATGATTTTATGTTCAAGCATTACTGTTAAATCTGTATTTACGCCCTTTAAAAAAGGGGGCGCATATATTATACGAGTTTGTGCCAATTTGAAATGTTTATTAATTAATCAGAGAAAGAGAGCTTTGTTATTAATTTGCTCTTTTTATCTTTTAAAATGCTTTTTAAAAAAAGGTTTAAAAAATCTAAATTTGTCTAAATGTGAATTGCTATTAATTAAAGAGATCTTAGATATATAGATTATTATTACTATTATTAAGCAAGCCATTTTCTGTTGATAAGCCATTTTTATATATAATTTTTAGATACTTACGTGACTTAAAAGTATGTGAATAAGCAGGTGTAAGATCGGTATATGATTGGTATAACCAGTGCTTTTATCCACAGGCGAAAAATGTCAAAAAACTGTTCAGTGTGAAAACAGATCTTTTGGACAGGTTTTGATCGATCTTATTCACAATACTTAGGAACAGGTGTGCAATATGTGTATAACTTGTTTATATAAGCAAAAAATAACAAAAAAAAGGGGTCAGAGTTAATTAAAAAGTAACTCTGACCCCTTTTTGGTTTTCTTTTAAAAAGCGCTAGCGGATTTGATTGGGTTGGTACTGACTTGTGCTGCTGCTTGGCTCTGCTTGGTCAGGCACGACTTGTTTACGACGACTGGGGCCTTGGAATCTTACCTTATAGGTATCGTATTCTTTGATTGATTCAAAACAGTAAGGGCCTAGTGCACTCTCAAGTTCTTTTAAGTTGTGATTAGTGATCATAATACAGTTCTTATTGTTCACTAAGCGTTGACGCAAAAGATTACCTAACCAGCTCTGCGTATTCTTTTTAAGCATGCTTTGGTTCACACACACTTCATCAAGAATCAGTAAATCAACCTCTTGAAGTTGGCGATTTATTTCTCTGAATTTTTCTGGAGCATTATCACTTGATTGATAATCATAGGACGAGAAACGCATTTCAAGCAGTGTTTGTAGCTGACGGTACAAAACCGTGGTTTCATACTGTTCTATCAACTGGTGCGCAATGGCGCCCGCAATATGCGATTTTCCGCGCCCATAGTCGCCATAGAAAATCATCATATGTGCGCTGCTGTTCCGCCAACTCGGATCGGCGTGAGCGGCAATAAATGATTTCGCTATGTTAATTGCTTCAACCACATCCGGTGCATCCTCAACCAGGTTGTGAAATGTCCATTTAGGGTTAAGCTCAGATTTACCATGGATGTGTTGCACGCGCTGTTGGCGTGTCTCAATCTGTAACTTTTGAATATCTTGATTGGCGAGACGATCGAACTCTTCACGCCGTTGTTGATAATCGAACATTGCTTCTTTCTCAGGGTCTTTGCCCAAGGATCTGGCAAGTTCATTTATCCTATCATTCAAGCTTTTCATTGTTTTCCACTATATTTTTCGACAAGTTTTTTAACGTTATCATCAGTCTCTAAGGCTGCTTGTGGTGTTATCCACTGATGACCAACTTTGGTTTGTTCTTTGCTCACTGGCTGTCGCTGACGGCGCAATTTCAAATTGAGCACAAATTTTTGTGTCCATTGATATTGTGTAAATTGTTTTTCAGGATAGCCTAACCAGTAAGCAATGTATTCCCCTATTTCATCTGCAGAATACCCTTTATCAATAACACCAACAAGCTGGCATATCTGATTGAATAAGTCCGGGTCTGGTCGCCATTCTATACTCATTTTACCAAAGCCTTGATGATGCTCATTACTAGGCGGTCTCAATTCTTTGCTTATCTTTAAAGGAAGGGTAATTTCTTGTTGGTTTAGACTAAGTTTAAACGATTGCTCATCTGTTATTGAAACTAGGCCTACATGGGATAATTCTTTTAATAGAGAATTAAACTGGCGTCCAAGCTGCACAACCTCTTCTTTGTTGTTGAGTAAATGCATCATGTCTTTATAAGAAATAGTTACGCTGCCAGTTTTGGCGTCACTTTTAGGCGCAAGACAAACACAATACAACGCGCGAGCATTGTTACTCAATGGCAGTTGTAGGGCATCTAGTTCCAAGCTATTCATTGCTTAAGTCCATTCATGGATTTGCACTATCAGTATTGTCACTCAATGAAGGTACAAGTTCAGTAAACCACTCTACAGCGGTGTCTTCCGGTATAGGATGATGTAATACGTCAATATGAAGTGCAGGCGCGAGTAAGGTGGCTTGTTGTTGAGTCAGGATTTCTTCCATGGTCATTGCAGCACCACAATAGGTATCATAAGAACTGTCACCCAAACCGACAATCAATGATTTAACACGGCTCAGATCACTCGTTTTTAGTGCAGCCGCAAACTTCTCTATATTCTCGGGCAGATCACCTGCGCCATGAGTAGAAGTGCAAATAAACAAAATATTATCCGTGTTTAGATCGTCTATTGAAGGTTCAAAAAAACACGTGGCAGTATGACCTGCTTCTTCTATACTGGCTTGCAAAGCTTCCGCTACGTATTCTGCCGCACCTAACACCGAGCCAACCATAATATCAAAATGCATAGCTAATCCTTATTTACCAATACAAAAGGAAGAAAATATCTTACCGAGTAAATCATCCGAGCTGAACTCTCCGGTTATTTCACTTAAGTGTTGTTGAGCAATACGCAACTCTTCCGCCAGTAGTTCGCCTGCCATATTATCTTCAAGTTGTGATTTACCCAGTTGAATGTGTTCGTCAGCCAACTGCAATGCCAGTATATGGCGTTGACGGGCGATAACCTGGTCTTCACCTGCTTGCTCAAAGCCCATACATTCTTTGAGATGGTCACGAAGAATGTCGATGCCTTGCTGCTGCTTAGCAGATAAGCGCAGCACGGGGTAGGTCGATGAAGATTCAATGCCGATCTGTTCACCGCTTTCATCGCACTTATTTCTGATCACGCTGATGTTCGCGTCAGCAGGCAATCGTGCATAGAACTCGGGCCAGATATCACTGGGTTGGTCGGCTTTTTCATCTTTGCTATCAACCATAAATAATATACGGTCTGCTTTCTCAATTTCTTGCCAGGCGCGTTCGATACCGATTTTTTCGACTTCATCAACGCTATCGCGTAATCCAGCGGTATCAATAATGTGCAAGGGCATGCCGTCTATATGAATATGTTCTTTAAGCACATCGCGAGTGGTTCCGGCAATATCCGTCACAATAGCAGAGTCTTTACCTGATAAAGCATTGAGCAGGCTAGATTTACCGGCATTGGGTCTACCGACAATCACCACTGACATGCCATCACGAAGTAAACTACCTTGTTTAGCTTGGTGCTTAATTTTATCGAGTTGGTCACAAATTAACTGCAAGTCGCCCTGTACCTTACCATCACTTAGAAAGTCGATTTCTTCTTCTGGAAAATCAATGGCAGCTTCAACGTACATACGCAGGTGAATGAGTTGGTCAACGAGCAAATTGATTTGATCTGAAAATTCACCTTGCAAAGATTTCAGTGCACTTTTCGCTGCTTGCTTCGATGTTGCGTTAATGAGATCGGCAATAGCTTCAGCTTGAGTCAGATCCAATTTATCGTTCAAGAATGCCTGTTCTGAAAATTCACCAGGACGAGCTAAGCGCACATCGCCAGTAGCAACACAAGCGTCGAGTAGGAGTTCCATGACAACTTGTCCGCCATGGCCTTGTAGTTCTAGTACGTCTTCCCCGGTGAAGGAGTTAGGTGCTTTGAAAAACAAGGCTATCCCTTGGTCGATGACATTGCTGTTGCCATCTTTAAAAGGTAAATAGGCAGCTTGGCGAACCTGAGGACAATGACCTAGTAATTTTTCAGCAATCATAGCCGCTTTCGGACCGGATACTCGCACAATCCCAACACCACCGCGTCCAGGCGCAGTTGCTTGGGCTGCAATGGTTTCTTTGCCAAGAGAGTGTGAGTTGTCTACGTGCATATCAATTTGGCCCTTAGCAGCTGTGCTAGTTAGTCGCGGAAGTTATTAAATTGTAGTGGCTGGCCAAGATCTTCTTGTTTCAGCATCGCCATAACCGCTTGAAGATCATCTCTCTTCTTACCAGTAACGCGAAGCTGCTCACCTTGGATAGCCGCTTGTACCTTCAATTTCTTATCTTTGATCAGCTTGACTATTTTCTTAGCTGTGGCTTGATCGATTCCTTGTTTGAAACCAACGGTCTGGCGATGTGTTCTGCCAGTAATGTCACTGTCATTACGATCCATAGCCGAGGTATCAACGCCTCTTTTTACTAAGCAGTTGCGTAGAATATCCATCATTTGTTTGAGTTGAAAATCACCCTCCGCAGTCATAACAACGGTACTGTCTTTAAATTCAAACGACGCTTCTACATTTCGAAAATCAAAACGAGTACTCAGTTCGCGAGTCGCGTTTTCGGTAGCATTGCGTACTTCTTCTTCGTTTAGTTCTGAAACGATATCAAATGAAGGCATGTATCTTTCCTTTTTATAGTCTGTTAACAAAGCAATGTTTTGCTTTCTTGCAGTGAATGATCAAATCAACACTCACTGCTAAATAGAGGCAATAACGTGCTTAGCGTATATTGCATCTGCTTATTGTACGATATTGTAATGTATTAAGAAAAACAAAACCCGCAATTGCGGGCTTTGAAGTTCATTGAGAATAACAAAAGGACATTAGCCTTTGGCGCTAATCCCGCGTTTCTCCATTGAAGCGTATATCAACTTCGCTTGAACCAAGGTGATTAAGTTACTGATCAACCAGTACAATACCAAACCAGCTGGGAAGAAGAAGAAGAATATACTCATAGCAACTGGCATATAAGTCATGATCTTCTGTTGCAAAGGATCAGTGATAGTCATTGGCTGCAAACGTTGTAATAAGAACATGCTGGCGCCAGTGAGAATTGGCAATACATAGTAAGGGTCAGCAACAGACAAATCGGTGATCCAGAAAATGAAATCTGCATGACGCAATTCAACACTTTCAAGGAGTACCCAATACAAAGCGAGGAAGATTGGCATTTGTAGAAGAAGAGGGAAACAACCACCCATTGGGTTTACTTTCTCTTTCTTATACATTTCCATCATTGCTTGTGACATTTTCTGACGGTCATCACCAAAACGTTCTTTTAACTGAGCCATTTTTGGTTGCAGATTACGCATTTTAGCCATTGATTCATATTGCTTCTTGGTCAACCAATACATGGCGCCTTTTACAACAATAGTCACACAGATAATCGCTAAGCCCCAGTTGATTACAATGCCTTGTATCCAAGTAAGTAATGCGAAAAGAGGTTGCGATAACCACCAAAGAATACCGTAGTCGACGGTGTAGTCTAAACCACGTGCAATCTCAGCGAGTTTACTTTGTGTCTTTGGACCAACATATAATCGGGCAGATAATTGACCTTCGCTGTTCGCTTGAACCGTGATAGGTTCGCCTGTAAAGCCAATGATACCGAAATTATTATCAACGATACGCGTACTTAAGGTATTATTTTCTTCTTGAGGTGGAACCCAAGCACTCACAAAGTAATGCTCGATCATGCCAACCCAACCACCTTGTGTGGTGATGGCAATTTTTTCGTCTTGGAAATCGCCGAAGTTAATCTTTTCGTAAATATCATCAGCAGTAGAATATGTACCGCCACGATAGATCGGCATGAACATACTACCGCCTTCTTGGTCGAGGGTAGTTTGTTTCAATTGAGCGAATTGCGACATAGTTGCTGGCGCACCCGTATTGTTGATAATGTCATAATTAACATCAATAACATGGGCATCACGTGTAAAAACGAAGGTTTTTGTGATGGTCAGGCCATCAGCAGACGTCCAAGTCAGCGGCACGTTTAGTGTATCGCCTGTCATTTCAAAGCTGCTGCTACTTGTTGTATAAGAAGGACGGCCTAAGGGACTTGCATCTGGACCTTGTGCACCAACCAAACCACTTTGCGCAATGTGCAAACGAGCCAGATCAGGTTTAAGTAATTCGTATGAATCGTCTGAGTCTTGTGTGACTGGATATTTAACAAGGTCGGCACGCACAACGTCACCGCCAGTGAGGTCAATGGTAAGACTGAGAGTATCAGTATTTACAGTGACGAAACGCTCAGTGTTGGTGGTTTGCATTTCAGTAACTTGTGGTACAACGCTTGGCGAACTCGGAATATCAGTTGCACTTGCTGTGTTACTTCCAGTAGGCACGGAACTATTGACACTTCCAGTATTGGCAGAAGGTACGCTTGGGATACCTTGGTCAGCAACAGTTTGCGCTGCTGGCATAGTTGCTGGTTTTGGACCATAAGTATCTTGGTACTCAACCCACAATAAATAGCTAACTAAAAGAAAGCCAATAACTAAGAGACTTCGTTGGGATTCCATATTCTTCTCATTTTAAAGTTTGGTGTTTAGGTGTTGCATGTTTGTTTTTATTCGGCTCGGGAACGTAGTCAAAACCGCCAGGGTGTAAAGGATGACATTTAGAGATGCGCTTCATAGAAAGCCAAGTCCCTTTTACTAATCCATGTTGCTCAAGTGCCTGTTGGGCATAACAAGAACAAGTAGGGTGAAAACGACAGTTTTGCCCTAACATTGGAGATATGAGGACTTGATAACCTTTTATCAAGTAACGAAACGGCGCCGTCGCATATGCATTAGCAGTCGACGAGTTGTCATGCTTAGTGCTTATGTTGTTGGTTGTTCGCATCGTTTGCTTATCTTTCGCCATAATTTTTCTAGTTGTTCCGCTAAGGCTTTATTATCCATTTTGCCAATGCCGTGTTTAGCAATGACGATAATATCAACATTTGGTAGCTGATGTCTTTGTAAACGGAAGCTTTCTCGCACAATTCTTTTAATTTGATTGCGATCACTAGCATTCTTGACTTTCTTTTTAGGCACAGTAATACCAAGTCGAGCAGTGTCGAGTTCATTGTGTCTAGCTAGAATAGTGATGTGTTGAGAAACTGCGGGAATAGCGTCTTCGAAAACGAAGGAAAAATTTTTGGGAGTCAACAGACGTGACTCCCGGGGGAAAGCATAGTTTAGCTGTTTAATGTTGATTGCTCACACATTAAGCAGAAAGCTTAGCTCTTCCTTTTGCTCTGCGGTTAGCTAGTACTTTACGACCGTTTTTAGTGGCCATGCGAGCACGAAATCCGTGAGAGCGTTTACGCTTTAAATTACTTGGTTGAAAAGTTCTTTTCATGACCTAATCTCTACTTGTTTCAAATTAACGTTGAAGCATGAGTTTCAACTTTACTGAAACCTTGCTCTGAAATGGACGCGGAATAATAGAGATCATTATCTGTATTGTCAACGTTTATCGCGTTAAAAACGTTATTTTATTTAGTGTTCATACCAGATGTGTATAAAATTACATCATTCACCATATTTATCCACATTTCTTCATTAAAATATTGCATTTTGCTTCAGGTTTTGGCATGAAATATGCGTTTTATCTAAGTTAATAGGCGATAAAATGAGTAAATACAGGAGTTTATCCCCAGTTAAAAACTATATATAACAATGATTTAATAATATTAGTGTGGTTATATTGAAATAGACTAGAAGAAATCGCAATTATCTGTGGATAAATACCTCGAAATCCCATATTCTTACGGCCCTTTTTTGAAAGGGTTGAATTCAGACATTGCACATCGAGGAAATGAAAGTTGAGTATTAACTGGGAACATTGTTTGGAGCTGCTAAAGGAAGAACTTCCATCAGAGCAGTTCAATATGTGGTTGAAACCACTAGCTTCAGAGTTTACCGGTGAATCCCTTCATTTATATGCAACAAACCATTTCGTTCTAGATTGGGTCCGTGACAAGTATCACGGCATGATTACTGAAAGCCTCCGAACGCTTTATGGTCAAGATGCCCCAAACCTTGTAATTACAGTAAAAGCACCTGGGCAAGTAAGCGGTGGGTTTGGCGCTCATTCAGGGCAGAACGGCTCGATGAATAACAGAACTGGAAATAGCGCACCGAATCAAACAAATAATAGCGTGCAAAATTCACAAGCTAATGTGAATAACCAGTCAGAGCCAAACCAGCAGAATGGTAGTTCATCAGCTTCAACGCCAAATCCATTTTTAGCGAAACACAATAACCAGCAGAATCAGAATGTTAGTCAAGGCGCTAGTAATAGTGGACAATCTACGGCTCAGCAATCCGGCTCACAGCAGGCCAATGGCCAACAGCGAAGTGTGCAACAAAACGAGCCACAACAGAATTATCCCCAGGGTCAAATACACACTGGTGTGAATCACAATTTGCAACAAGAGCAATATCAGGGTGGGTCAAATTATTCCAATGGAATAGAATCAGGGAAGGCGCCCATTCCATTGCAGAGTGATCATAAAAGTAATGTAAATCCAGACTATACATTCGACAACTTTGTTGAGGGTAAATCGAATCAGTACGCTCGGGCTGCAGCAATTCAAGTAGCAAATAATCCTGGAAAGTCTTATAACCCGCTCTTTCTTTACGGTGGAACGGGTCTTGGTAAAACTCATTTAACTCAAGCTGTGGGTAATGGCATTTTAGCCAATAAACCAGATGCAAAGATTGTATACATGCATTCAGAACGGTTTGTTCAAGATATGGTAAAAGCGTTACAAAACAATGCGATAGAAGAATTTAAACGCTTTTATCGGTCAGTCGATGCGTTGCTAATAGATGATATTCAGTTTTTTGCTAACAAAGACCGTTCTCAAGAAGAATTTTTCCATACATTTAATGCGCTGTTAGAAGGTAATCAACAGATTATCCTAACATCAGATCGCTATCCAAAAGAGATAGATGGTGTTGAAGACAGGCTGAAGTCTAGATTCGGTTGGGGGCTGACAGTGGTTATCGAACCGCCCGAGCTAGAAACACGTGTGGCAATATTAATGCGAAAAGCGCTAGAGTTTAATATTCACCTGCCAAACGAAGTTGCATTCTTCATGGCTAAAAGACTGCGGTCTAACGTTCGTGAATTGGAAGGAGCGTTAAATAGGGTGATTGCCAACGCGAATTTTTCTGGCAGACCAATTACTATCGATTTTGTTCGAGATGCTTTGCGTGATTTACTTGCCTTACAGGACAAGTTAGTTACTATTGAGAACATACAAAAAACAGTCGCTGATTATTACAAAATAAAAGTAGCTGATATATTATCTAAAAGACGTAGCAGAAGTGTGGCAAGACCGAGGCAGGTTGCAATGGCGTTAGCAAAAGAGTTAACTAACCACAGCTTACCTGAAATCGGAAACGCGTTTGGCGGGCGAGACCACACAACCGTGATCCATGCTGTAAGAAAAGTTGATCAGTTGCGTAATGAAAGTCATGATATAAAAGAAGACTATAAAAACTTAATTCGTACACTTTCTTCATAATAATATTAACGAGAAGACAAAATGAAATTTACCATTAGCCGGGAAGGCTTTTTACAGCCACTTCAATTAGTTTCTGGCGCAGTAGAACGTCGTCATACTTTGCCAATTCTATCTAACGTCCTCATAAAAGTAAGTGAGGGGACACTTTGGCTGACGGGTACGGATTTAGAGGTCGAGCTAATTTCTAGTGTGAAATTATCGGGTTCTTTTACTGACGGTGAAATTACAGTTCCGGCTAAAAAATTGGTTGATATTATTCGCGGCTTGAACGACGAAAGTAATATCATTTTCGAAGTGGAAGAAAATAAAGCGATTATAAAATCAGGTCGTGGTAAATACACATTATCAACCTTGTCTGCTAGCGATTATCCAAACCTGGAAGACTGGGAAGGTGAAGTTGAATTTGAAGTTCAGCAGTCTGATCTGAAAAACTTGATTGAACGTGTGCATTTCTCGATGGCGCAGCAAGATGTACGTTATTATCTGAACGGTATGAGTTTAGAAACTGAAGAGCACTTAGTGAGAACGGTGGCAACAGACGGACATCGTCTAGCTCTGTCGACATTAACTTATGAAGCAGCATCGTTGCCAGCTCGCCAAGTCATCATTCCTCGCAAGGGCGTACTAGAAATCATTCGCTTGATTGAAGACAACGATACCTTAGTAAAAGTGCAAATTGGTAGTAACCATATTCGTATTTTCTCAAGCGCGTTTATCTTTACGAGTAAATTGGTTGATGGTCGTTTCCCAGACTACAGAAGAGTCTTACCAAAAGATTCTGATAAAGCCGTTTGGTCTTCTAGAGATTTATTAAAAGCAGCTTTCTCTCGCGCAATGATCTTGTCAAACGAGAAGTTCAAAGGTGTTCGTTTAAATCTAGCGTCAAGTGAGCTAAAAATTACGGCGAACAACCCTGAGCAAGAACAGGCTGAAGAAGTGGTCGATGTCAATTACGAAGGTGAGGAGTTGGAAATCGGCTTCAACGTTGCTTATCTAATTGACGTAATGAATGTGTTGAATTCAGAAAATGTAATCTTTAATTTGTCTGATTCAAATGCCAGTGCATTAATTCATGCCGAGGGCGATGAGTCAGCTTTGTACGTTATCATGCCAATGCGTCTGTAGTTAAAAAGATACTAAGGCCGCAATCGACCTTTTATGCATCTATCCTTTTTGCAACTTGATCAATTTAGAAATTTCGGTCAAGTTGCATTCACTCCCTGTCAATCTCTCAATATCATTCATGGTGCTAATGGTGCCGGCAAATCTTCTCTATTAGAAGCAATTCACCTCCTAGGGTTTGGACGTTCATTTAGAACTAGTCGACAAAATTCAGTTGTTAAACAAGGTATGAGTGGTGCCACTGTATTTAGTCGGTTGGTTGACGACGAAGGTATAGAAAACAAAATCGGTTGTACTAGACACAAAAGCGACGGCTTTGAGTTTAGTCTCAATGGACAAAGAACAAAGAAACTTTCTGATATCGTTCGAAAGATTCCAATGCAAATATTTACGCCTCAAAGTAGCGATCTGATAATTGGCTCACCTTTGTTAAGACGCAGATTTGTTGATTGGGCACTGTTTCACGTGGAACATGGTTTCTCCGACTTAAGTTCAGCATATACAAAAACGCTCTCTCATCGAAACGCAATGCTAAGAAAGCATGCTAACAATGGGATCGCCATAGATGCCCAGCAGATGGATTATTGGACAGAAGCACTGTGTAACTACGGAAATAGACTTACAATCGCAAGAGAAAGCTATTTGGAGGCTATAAATGCAGAAGTAGTTGCACTTTATAGTCAATTTATGCCTGAGTTCAAGATAGAAGTAAGGTATAATAGCGGTTGGGAAAAAGGGAGTTCTCTTGCTGATTCTCTCAGGCAAAAATACTCTCGTGATTTGCAATATGGATACACAACAGTTGGACCTCACAAAGGCGATATCAAATTTTCAGTAAATGGATATAGTGCAGCTGAAAACTTAAGTAGAGGCCAGCTAAGAATATTAGTGTCGATATTGCAAATTGCACAAATGAAGTTGTTCTCGTCGTTGGTAAATAAATCCACTATCTATTTAGTGGATGATATTGCAGCTGAGTTAGATGAAAAAACGAGAGCCTATTTTTTAGATTTGATTCTTGAAACAAACACGCAAGTTTTTGTAACAGCTATTGAGTCTTCGCAATTCAAATTCACAAATAAATATAATGATAAAAAAGTGTTTCACGTGGAACATGACCAAGTGAACGAGGAGTAACAAATGTCAGAACAGAATTACGATTCTTCCAGTATTAAAGTCCTAAAAGGACTCGATGCCGTTCGAAAACGTCCAGGTATGTACATCGGTGATACCGATGACGGTACTGGTTTGCATCACATGGTGTTTGAGGTTGTTGATAATTCAATTGATGAGGCATTGGCTGGACACTGTAAAGACATCGTAATCAAAATTCATTCTGATGGCTCTGTATCCGTAAGTGATGATGGCCGTGGTATTCCTACTGAAATTCACGAAGAAGAGGGTGTATCAGCTGCTGAAGTTATTATGACAGTGCTTCATGCTGGCGGTAAGTTCGATGACAATTCTTATAAAGTGTCAGGTGGCTTACACGGCGTTGGTGTTTCGGTTGTAAACGCATTATCTAAAAAGTTAACTATCAATATCAGAAGACAAGGTCGTGTTCACGAACAGGAATACGACATGGGTGTTCCCGTTGCACCGCTGTCTGAAACTGGCGATACGACTCAAACAGGAACAACTATTCGCTTCTGGCCAAGCGAGGAAACGTTCAGTGACGTTGAATTCCACTATGACATATTGGCAAAGCGTGTTCGTGAACTATCTTTCTTGAACTCAGGTGTTTCTATCATACTGGAAGATGAGCGTGACGGCAGAAGAGACCACTTCCATTATGAAGGTGGCATTAGAGCATTCGTAGAATACCTCAACACGAATAAAAGCGTTGTACACCAGAAGGCATTCTATTTTGACCTGGAGCGTGAAGATGGAATCTCAGTCGAAGTGGCAATGCAATGGAACGATGGATTCCAAGAAAATATTTTTTGTTTTACCAACAACATTCCTCAAAGAGATGGCGGAACGCACTTAGCTGGTTTCCGCGGTGCATTAACAAGAACCTTGAATAACTACATGGAAAAAGAGGGCCTTGCTAAAAAGCACAAAACCAACGCAAGTGGTGATGATGCACGTGAAGGTTTAACTGCGGTTATTTCAGTTAAAGTACCTGACCCTAAGTTTTCATCACAAACAAAAGATAAGTTAGTTTCAAGTGAAGTGAAGTCTGCAGTAGAAAGTGCTATGGGTGAACACCTGACAGACTACTTAGCTGAAAACCCAAATGAAGCTAAAATAATCGTAAATAAAATCATTGATGCTGCCCGAGCACGTGAAGCTGCGCGAAAAGCACGTGAAATGACACGTCGTAAAGGGGCTTTAGATTTAGCTGGGCTTCCAGGTAAGCTTGCTGATTGCCAAGAGAAAGATCCCGCGTTATCTGAACTCTATATAGTGGAGGGTGATTCTGCGGGCGGTTCTGCTAAGCAAGGCAGAAACCGTAAGAACCAAGCTATTCTTCCTTTGAAAGGTAAGATTCTAAACGTAGAGAAAGCGCGATTTGATAAAATGCTTTCATCTCAAGAAGTGGCAACACTGATCACCGCCTTAGGCTGCGGTATCGGCCGAGATGAATACGACCCAGAAAAACTTCGTTACCACAGCATCATTATAATGACCGATGCGGACGTCGATGGTTCACACATCAGAACCTTGCTATTAACGTTCTTCTTCCGTCAAATGCCTGAGATGATCGAACGTGGTCACATTTATATTGCACAGCCACCGCTCTATAAAATCAAGAAGGGTAAACAAGAGCAATACTTAAAAGATGATGAGGCATATAACAATCTCATTACTTCAATTGCAATTGATGGCGCGAGTTTGCATATCAACGCAGAAGCGCCACCAATCAAAGAACTTGCTTTAGAAAATATGGTGAAGCTGTATCAATCTACCCAAGTCATGATCAGTAGAATGCACCGCAGAATGCCGGTTTCTATTTTAAAAACCTTCATTTATCTTGATGTAATGACAAAGGAAACCTTGGCTGACAAAACCAAATTGTCCGCCGTTGGTGATGCTTTAATTGCTCGATTGGCTACTTCAGAAGATGATGGTCAAAGCTTTACTTTCAACATCAACGCGACTGAAAATGGCTTGAATGAGCTTGAAATTGTAATGAAGATGCATGGTATCGATTACACTTATACAATAGGTGAAAGCTTTGTTGAAAGTGCTGAGTATCAAAAAATTCGTACATTGAATGAAACAATCAATGGCTTGATGGAGGAGGGTTCATATATCAAACGTGGTGAGAAAGAACTTGCGGTTGAAACCTTTGAAGAAGCACTTGCTTGGTTAGTTAAAGAAGCTGAACGTGGCCAATACAAACAGCGTTATAAAGGTCTGGGCGAAATGAACCCAGAGCAACTTTGGGAGACCACAATGGATCCTGACTCAAGACGTATGCTACAAGTGAAAATTGAAGATGCGATTAGTGCAGATCAATTGTTTACGACATTAATGGGTGACCATGTTGAACCCCGTCGTGACTTTATCGAATCTAATGCATTGAATGTTGAAAACTTAGATGTATAGAACATAAAATGGCAAATGAGCAAAAACCAGGTAACGTACTGCTATTTGGTTTTTGCACAAAAATCTAAGCTATTGATAAGTAATAAAAAAGGCGCTAATTAGCGCCTTTTTTATATCCAAATTTTTGTACTAGTGCTAAACACTTTTCAGACTTACGAAATCGGACTAAACCTCAACGCGCCTAACACTCAACTCTGGCCCATCGTTATCGGAAATATCGAACGTAAATTCAAAAAAGCCGGTCTCGGATGGCACAAACTGAATGTTTTGACTGGTTTCTTCGCATACTAGCTCTACGTCATCATTTAATTCAATTTGCTCTGGTTCATATTCAAAGCCACAATTGAATTCTGGTGTCCAACTACCATCAGCGACTTTAAAGTCGTAGGGCTGACCATCAGCGATCAGTTCAATGGTCAGTGAGTAGGTGTAATCGTCAATGCGCTGCAACTTAAACTGTTCTGTAGCTTCCCACCAGCTAAAGATACCGCGCAGATACATATCTTGATAATTCTTGTCTGGCGTGAAGCTGATCAAGTCTCTTGCCGAGCGCGATGAGCATGCACTAAGTGCCGCTATGCATGTCAATACTAACAGCGCTTTTGCTTGAAATTTCATTTAACTCCTACCTCTTCTTATACTGACAGCAAAGACACATCAGCAACTGATAAAAACAACTGACGAGCCTTACCGACTAATGCGACTCTGTTCGCTTTTACTTTTTCGTCTTCTGCCATAATCATGACATCATCGAAAAAAGCGTTTAATGGTGTTTTTAATACACTTAACGCGCTAAGCAGTTCAGTGTAATCAAGATTTGCAATTAAGCGCTCAGAATCGCTCTGTGCGGCTTTTAATGCTTCGAACAATGCTGTTTCAGCTGTCTCTTCAAATAAATTCGTCTTGATATCAGGAAGGGCGCTAATATCTACATTATTTTTATTAAGTATGTTACCCACACGTTTATTCGCGGCAACCAAATCTGATGCACTTTCTAATGCTTTAAATTGATTCACTGCGTGCACTCTAGAGTTGAAATCAACGGCGGTAGCAGGTTTCTGCGTCATTACCGCAGACACAACATCACCCGATATGCCTTGGTCTTGATAAAAAGGTTTAAAACGATCAAGCAAGAAGGTATTTACTTGTTCTGCTGTGTCTCTATTAGACAACTTGTTGCCATAAATCACGACCACCGCATTCACTAGGTCTACTAGGTTCAGACTCAACTTGTATTCTACTAATATACGCAAAATCCCAATAGCTGAGCGTCTTAGTGCAAAGGGGTCTTTGTCACCTTTCGGTAATTTTCCAATACCAAAAATACCCACTAGGGTATCAAGCTTCTCTGCTAGCGATAATATGTAACCTGCTTCTGAGCTTGGCAACTTGTCACCAGCAAAGCGAGGTAAGTATTGCTCTTCAATTGCTAGGGCTGTTTCAGCACTCTCACCATCATGTATAGCGTAGTGGTGACCCATAATGCCTTGAACACTTGGAAACTCCATGACCATCTCACACAACAAGTCCGCTTTTGATAACTCTGCTGCGCGAGAAACATGAGTATCGCTCACACCTAAACTAGCGGCGATAGATTGGCTAATTGCGATTAGACGATTTGTTTTATCTGCAACTGTTCCTAAGTCTTTTTGGAATAATACGGTAGAGAGTCGTTCTGCCTTTTTAGCGAGTGTGGTTTTCTTGTCTGTTTCAAAGAAGAACTTGGCATCGGCTAAACGGGGACGAATAACCTTTTGGTTTCCTTCGATAACTTGAATAGGGTCTTTGCTTTCGATATTCGACACAAATAAGAAGGTTGATGAGAGCTGGCCGTCGTGATCAAGCAAAGGCACATACTTTTGATCATCCTTCATCGTATATATAAGTGCTTCTTTTGGTACGTCTAAGAATTCTTCTCCAAACTTCGCATCTAAGATCACCGGCCATTCTACTAGCGATGATATCTCTTCTAATAAACTTTGATCGTAGTCTGGACTTAGGCCTAACTCTTTCGCTCTCGCTAATAAGCCTTTTTCGATAGTGCTGACACGCTCGTCATAATTAGCAACGACATACTGTTTCTTTAAAGCCGATGCATAGTTATCAGCATGATCTAAAGTAAAACGACGTTCACCGTGGAAGCGGTGACCAGAAAGTACATTAGCTGCATCTAAACCGAATAAACGAACCGGCAATACGGTGTCGCCAAACATGACACATAAGGTGTGAACAGGGCGGATAAACTCCGCGCTTGAATCGCCCCAACGCATAGGCTTTGGTATAGGTAGTTTCTTCAATACACTTTGCAGCAAATCTTGTAATACAGCTTCGAGCGCTTTGCCCTTAACTTGAGCAACATGCAGTAGCCATTCGCCTTTGTCTGTTTTTAGGCGCGATGCATCAGCAACGTCAATACCATTACCTTTTGCCCAACCTTGTGCTGCTCTCGTCGGATTACCATCAGCATCAAATGCAGCAGAAACAGCAGGTCCACGCTTTTCAACTTCTGAATCAGCTTGCTGACCTTCACATTGCTTAACAATGACTGCCAGCCTGCGCGGTGCGGCAAAAGCTTCAATGCTGTCGAATTCAAAACCCGCTTTGCTCAATTCTTCTTGGATATTTTGTGTAAAACTAGCGGATAAGTTCTTCAACGCTTTCGGTGGCAATTCTTCAGTGCCTAATTCAATCAATAGGTTTTGTTTTGTTGTCATGATTAAGCCTCCTTGCTCTGTGCGCTGGTATTATTGTCTTTGGTATTTTGACATAAGGGGAAACCTAGTGCTTCACGTGAAGCGTAATACATTTCCGCACAGGCTTTTGCGAGTGTTCTGACTCGAAGAATGTATCTTTGACGCTCGGTAACCGAAATAGCATGTCGTGCGTCTAGCAAATTAAAGGCATGTGAGGCCTTCATTACTTGCTCATAAGCTGGCAATGGTAGTTCTGCTTCAATCAGTTTGTTACTGGCTTTTTCGCACTCATCGAACGTTTGAAATAAAAAGTCTACGTCGGCATGTTCAAAGTTATAAGCTGATTGTTCTTTTTCATTTTGTAGGAAAACATCACCATAGGTGACTTTACCCATCGGTCCGTCGGTCCACACTAGGTCATAAATGCTATCGACGCCTTGGATATACATCGCGAGCCTTTCTAGGCCGTAAGTGATTTCGCCGGTAACCGGTTTGCACTCTAAACCACCTACTTGCTGGAAATACGTAAACTGGGTGACTTCCATTCCGTTTAGCCACACTTCCCAACCTAAGCCCCATGCACCTAATGTGGGTGATTCCCAGTTATCTTCAACAAAGCGGATATCATGCACAAGCGGATCAAAGCCAAGCATTTCTAAAGAGCCTAAGTACAACTCTTGAATGTTGTCAGGGGAGGGCTTTAGCATTACCTGAAACTGATAATAATGTTGCAGTCTATTTGGGTTCTCACCATAGCGACCATCAGTTGGACGTCGGCAAGGCTGAACGTAAGCACTGCTAATTGGCTCTGGGCCTAATGAACGAAGAAATGTCATTGGGTGGAATGTGCCTGCGCCTACTTCCATGTCCAATGGTTGAATAATAACGCATCCTTGTGATGCCCAGTAATCTTGCAATGCAAGGATAAGACCTTGAAAAGTCTTGCTGTCATATTTCTGCATAATTGCTACGTTCTTCTTTACCCAGTATGTTAGTTCGTAAGTGAGCTTCGCCAAAAGTGAATGCGCGCTGCCTGCTCTCGAGTGCCTAATTTTGAAATAATTAAAACTTTCCAAAAAGGTGCGATAGTATACCGTCTAGCATAGGTAATTGGTAACCCTGTACCTTGATAAATGGGCGATAAGCATTAAAAAAAGCGTAAAAAGGAAGTCAAATGTCTAAATTATTGGATGCGTTAAACAATACTGTCTCCACTAGCAGCGTGAATTGTGCTTGGACAACAGAAGATCCGCTTTACGTTGAATACCATAATAATGCTTGGGGCAGGCCTGTACTAGATAGCCAAGAGTTGTTTGCTAAATTATGTTTAGACGGTCAGCAGGCTGGCTTAAGTTGGTTAACTATTCTGAAAAAGCAGCGCACATATGAACAGGCCTATGCAAATTTTAATCCGCAGACTGTAAGCCGTTTTACGCAGGATGATGTTGATAGCTTAATGCTTAACACTGGAATTGTACGTAACAAACTTAAAATCCAGTCAGTGATTAAAAACGCCAAAGGCTTCTTAGAGATTGAGAAAGAGATGCCGTTTAATCAATTCATTTGGCAATTTACTCAGTTTCAAATTGTTCAGAACAAGTGGCAAGACAGGAAGCAAGTGCCCACAACAAGTCAACAATCAGATGCGATGTCGAAGGCGCTGAAAAGCGCTGGATTTAGCTTTGTAGGAAGCACTATCTGTTACGCATTTATGCAAGCAGTTGGCATGGTCAATGACCATTTAGTGTCATGCCCTTGCCATGCCGCAATTACTCACCCCTCTCAACATGTGAAGATGCAACTTAGCTGTTTAGCTGCTAAGGCAAAAGCGAATTAAGCGACCTGTCTATCTTTAGGCTGCTTTATTCGGGTCAAATACTCTGAGGCGAACGAGCTCTTCTTGAATTCCGCTTTCGGCTTCACTTTCAAACTGCTCTCGCTCTTTATCTTGGGCACGACGTTCTTGTTTTGATAAAGCGTTCCTTGCTTCGTGCGTAGGATAAACATTCACCTGATGAAACAACTTATGAATGGCTGGGTATTCCTTAGAGTAATCTGGAATATTTTCGATTGGTAGGCTTTCTAGCAAGCGGCAAACCCGAATTGCACCCTCAGAATAATCACACTGCTGTTGCTGCATCGCAAACGCAATGGTTTGAATACTTTGCACCATTGATTTTGTGCGCTTGTCACGCGCCGCTTTTTGTCTTTCATTCTGCCGTTTCAATAAGAACAGCAATTTACCAGCATACAGGCCAAGCACAACAATGACTGCTGCGCCGACCACGCCTAAAATAATATCAATCATGAATCTACTTAGTCTTTGAAGTCGTCCATACTAATTGCGTCTAAACCCTGAAGTGGATCAGTTTCTTCTTCACTTTCGTCTTCAAGATCAATGCCGAGCATCGCGCAAAGTGTTTTATGTCGAGCTAATTTTGTGTCGACGTAGCTTTGTTCCATCTTCGTTAAGGCCTTATTTTCTGCCTTGTCTAAGAGACTTTGTAGTTTGTCATCGGCTTCAATCGCATCTAATTCGTGCTGCGGCGTTTTATATTTTATTTTTGGCGCTGTCGTTTTAACAATGCCCGGGTTTTTATGACGTAACAGGTCAATAGGCTCTTTACTACCAATACGACTATCTTTCTTTTCTTTGCTTGCAGCTTCTTGCTTGGTTTCAATCACAGAGTTGCGTGTCCCTGGCTTGTTGCCTTTTTTCTTACGCACTCGATCCGAAGGCGTCCTTACGATTGGGATACTGGACTTTGGAATACCAATTTGTCCGACTTTTCTGGATTTTTTCTTCGCCATTTGATTCTCTTTGTTGGTCTATCTTAGTGCAGCTGAGCATGAAAACTGCTCGCTATTTGGGTGCAGTATAACTCAGCCCTAGTGTGGGTTGATAAAAGTATTTGGAAAAATTTTTTATAAGTGGGGAATTTATTTCTAATTGCTCGGTCTATTAAAGTGTAGATTGTTGATTAGTTGCGATAATTTACTTTATATCCTAGTTGAGTGTGTGTCCTTTCAAAGCTCAGTATTTCTATTATCCTTGGGAATACTGAGTCTAGAAAGAAAAAAGGTGATAGCCAAAGCTATCACCTTAATTTAATGAGTGTCTAATGACACCTCTCCCGTATCAGCACATCATGTGCTTTGTTGTTCTAAATGTTACTTTTCACTTTTTATTGTTGTTCACGAAATAGTAACGAACTTTGTTCTAGGTCTTCCTGACGCTTTATTATTATTGTGCTTTTATTATTATTGTTTTTAGCATTTATTCTTTTTATCAACGAACAGCCTGTGCCTAGGGCGCTGTGCTGTTAATTGAAGATGTGGAGATAATACGCTAAAAAATATTATTTACAACTTTTTTACAAATATTATTTCCACTTTTTTAATTAGTGTAAGCCGCCCAGATACTTAGCTAAAGTATCAATCTCTTCATCGGTCAATTTTGCAGCAATATCACGCATCATTCCATTCAAATCGTTAGCACGACTACCGTCTCTGAACATTTTTAGTTGTGACGCGGTGTAATCGGCATGCTGACCACTAATGACTGGGAAACCAGCTAAGCCCATTCCTTTACCATCTGGACCATGACAAGCAATACATGCTGTTAAACCTTTTTCAGCATCACCACCACGATACAGTTTTTCACCTGCTTCGATAACGTCTTCTGGTGTTGTACCTGCTTTTAAGTCCTGGCTTGAAAAATAGGCTGCTAAGTCAGCAATATCTTGATCCGATAAACCTGCCGCCATGCCATTCATAACAGCATTGTTACGACCTTCTTTACCGCCGGTGCGCGACGCTAAACGAAATTCTGTGAGTTGTTTTGCTAAATAACCTTCATGCTGTCCTGCAATTTTAGGATTCATAGCAATTGCGCTATTACCGTCAGTACCATGACAGGCAGAACAAGTTAAGGATTTTGCTTTCCCCGCTTCTGCATCGCCTTGAGCGAATGCTGCGGTGGATAATCCTAAAGTTAAACAAACAAGCAAACCTAGTTTTTTCATACATAATCTCTTTGTGCGTGTGATTAGCAATGTTAACTCAAATATAATTGAGATCGTCGTATTGTACACAAATACTAGCTGAAAAAAACTGTTCCAAGCGTTTTAAGGCATTTAAATCAATGATTGCTCAGGTTTTTACGCAAATATTTTGTGACACTAACGCTGTCGACGGCAATTCGTTACGCTTTTTATCGGCCGTCACTTCATTTCAATAAGGTATCTATTGCTATTTTGCAAGGTTTGGCGATGATGAGTTCGTGATGTTGCTACCAAATTGCAATAAGAAATCCGCTCAGCAGAAAATAATCGATATAAAGAGGCAATTAGTCAGCTTCAACTAAGCTTTGAAAAAGATGGTAAAGAAAGGATACTGACTGCTAGCTTTGGTATTGGCACATTATCATCCAATCAAGACATGACCTCAGAAACTCTATTCGACTTGGCAGACAAAGCGCTTTTTAGAGCAAAGAAAGCCGGTCGTAACTCCTGGGCATAAGCGTATTATTACTCGCTACGCTATAAAAACATTTAAAGATAGGTGCATCATTTCTCTTTGTTTTTAGTTACAATGCGCGTGTGTTTATTAGCACACCTTAACTCTATCTTTTACCCATTATCAAAAAGCGAAATCATGTCTTACTTTACCAAAGCCTCATTTTTAACTAGTGCCCCTAGTATTCAGCACCTCAGCACAACTGACGGTATGGAAGTGGCCTTTGCTGGACGTTCAAATGCAGGTAAATCAAGTGCGTTGAATCGACTCACTCGTCAAAAAAGCTTGGCCAGAACAAGTAAAACGCCAGGTCGTACACAACTGATCAACATGTTTGAACTGGATGAGCAACGTCGTTTAGTTGATTTACCGGGTTATGGGTATGCGAAAGTCCCCTTAGAAATGAAGTTAAAGTGGCAAAAATCATTGGCGGAATACCTTCAGAAGCGAGAATGCTTAAAAGGCTTAGTCGTATTGATGGATATTCGCCACCCATTGAAAGACCTCGACCAAGAGTTAATTCACTGGGCGGTAGAGGTTAACTTGCCTGTTCTTATCTTATTAACCAAGGCTGACAAGTTAAAATCAGGTCGTCGAAAAGCGCAAACGCTCATGGTCAGAGAGGCGTCCTTAGCCTTCATGGGCGACGTGACGGTTCACGCGTTTTCATCACTTAAGGGGTTTGGCGTTCCCGAACTTGAAAAGGTCTTGTTTAAATGGTTAGAACTAGAAAAGCCTACAGCCACGGAAGAGGAACCTGGCGTTTAGTCCACGCTTGCTCTGCATAGACGCCTAAAGAGCGCAAAGTAAAAGACCGACAAAGAGAAGCGCAGTCTAATAAAAGCCCAGATAAAGAAAAGCCCCGTCAAAACGACAGGGCCAATATTTGGGGAGAACAACACAATCATAAAATCAGACTGGCTCTTGTGTGATTAGTTCAGATTAATTTCTATTTCTTTCATTTTTATCGTTCCTAACCTTCATCTTCAATCTGCACAGAATAATATTCAAGTAACATATCACCTAGTGGATCGTGATGAACTGCACTTTTTACTCCATGCATCAAGGCTTTATCTGCCAGCGTCATCAGGCGATAGTGTAATCTTTCTGAGTGCGGTATTTCCATGAGTATCCTACTAAACACTTTACTGACTCGATCTTACAGCATATTGTTAAGGTAAAACTGCAATATATCACCAACTACCTAATCGATAATATTGTTGAATCTGAAAAAGGAAGCTCTTATGTCAAAGTCGTCTTCACCCATCTCATGCCGAGCAACTTGCTCAACAAGAATGACTGTTCTCGGTTTGTTCCAATTAAGTGCGCTGGCAGTCTCTGTCTCGGCTTGTGCTTCACCACTCAATATTCAGCAAGAAGCGCCTGCGGGGATTGCTCAAGAAAATGAAGTGGTGATTGTGCAACCAGGCGCGCCGGGCAAAGCGAACAAAACATTAAGTGCTCAAGACGCCACCAAGATCGCTTCTACCAGCTACACTATCGACGACGTACTGTTTATGCAGAACATGATCCCGCATCACGGCCAAGCCGTCGACATGGCGGTACTAGTGGCCGATAGAACCAACAACAAAGAGATTATTGATATATCCGGTCGCATTGAAAAGTCTCAAGCCGATGAAATCGCTTTTATGCGCGATTGGCTAGAGCAACGAAGCGAAGCGACAGATATCGACCACTCGATGCATATGGACCATAGTTTAATGGGCATGGCGACGGGTGCGCAAATGAAGCTCTTAGCCGAATCCTCTGGTGTTGACTTCGACCGCTTATTCTTGCAACTGATGATCCCACATCACGAAGGGGCTGTGCGTATGGTTGATGACTTGCTATCACAACCTGGATCCGCATATGACCCTGTTCTCTATGATTTTGTAAATGACATTGTGAACGATCAAAATGCCGAAATCACTCGCATGAATGGATTACTCGCAAACCTTTCTTCCGACCCGCGTGTAGGCTTGAAAGCAGGCTTTCATGATCCCGACGTCGCTATGTCGAACATAGAGTTGGTACGTTCTCTACCTCGACCTTCAGGTTTCTTCGACCCTGAAAATCCATCTAATCTGCCGCCTGTCATCATGCCTGACCAAGCTGAAGAGGCAGATAGTAATCGTGAAAATGAAACTGGCGGAGATGCAAAAACGGAGTGGGGCGAGCGTTGGCCTTTATTAAGCTTTTGGAATACCGACATGGCCTTTTCCAAGGATCTGATGATAGCGGGCAATTACCACGGTTTTAATATTTACAAGTTGGATAACGAAGGTCTTCCGTCTCTAGCAAGCTCAGTTGTTTGTCCAGGCGGGCAAGGGGATGTGTCTATTGTCGGAGATTTACTGATCATGTCAGTAGAGCAAACTCGAGGACGAGTTGATTGTGGCCTTCAAGGGATCAGTGAAGATATTAGCCGTGAGCGATTCAGAGGCTTACGTATTTTTGATATTTCAGACATCACTAGTCCAATACAAGTAGGGCAAGTACAAACCTGCAGAGGCTCGCATACTCACTCCATTGTATCTTCTGATGACGATTCGATAGTCGTTTATAACTCGGGAACGGCTGGTGTGCGTGATGAAAAAGAGCTAGCCGGTTGTATTGGGGACATTCCTGGAGACGATCGCACCGCACTGTTTCGCATTGACGTGATTGAGATCCCTGTGAAGGCGCCACAGAATGCTCGCATTACCTCCAGTCCAGCAGTATTCGCAGACGACGAAGGACGTTTGTCAGGGCTGTGGCGTGGTGGCGATCATGGCGAAGGAACGCAGCATACAGAGTGGACTGATCAATGCCACGATATTACCGTTTTCCCTGCTTTAAAAATTGCCGCAGGAGCATGTTCTGGTAACGGTATCTTGCTAGATATTTCAGAGCCTCTGAATCCAGTCAGAATTGATGAAGTCTCCGATCCAGGTTTCGCCTATTGGCATTCGGCAACATTTAACAACGATGGCACAAAAGTACTGTTCACTGACGAATGGGGTGGTGGTACTCAACCTCGTTGTAGAGCTTCAGATCCAAAAACCTGGGGTGCAAATGCATTTTACGATGTTATCGAAGGCAAAATGAGTTTTCAAAGCTACTATAAAATAGATGCGCCACAATCAGACACTGAAAATTGTGTGGCTCACAATGGTTCTGTGGTACCTGTCCCAGGTCGCGATATTTTTGTACAAGCATGGTATCAAGGTGGTTTGTCGGTAATTGATTTTACCGAGACTGCGGATCCTACGGAGATCGCATTCTTCGACAGAGGCCCAATTCATGCTGAACGCAAAGTTATAGCGGGTTTCTGGTCTACATATTGGTACAACGGCAAGATTTACGGTACCGCTATTCTGCGTGGACTTGATGTGATGGAATTGCAAGTAAGCGAGCACCTAAGCGCAAATGAATTGGCCGCTGCTAAGCTCGCAGATATGGGCGACACGTTTAACCCACAACAGCAGTTTGAAGTGACTTGGCCTGTTGAGCCCGTTATTGGTTTAGCCTATCTTGATCAATTCGACCGCGATGGTGGTCTGGATAAAGCCAACTCAACTCTTGCTCGTGAATTGTTGTCGCAAGTACAAGTCATGCTTGATGAAAACAAGAGCGATAAACAACTTGCTACTAGCTTACAAAAACTAGCGGCTGCTTTACGTACCAACAATAACAATCTGAATAGTCAAAAGCGGATAACGAAGCTAAAAGAGTTGTTGCAAGGCCTCGCATCACGTTTAGTCTAAGGCTTCCTTAATCGCCGCTACTCTGTCACAAATAGCCTGTGCCCAGATCTTGTATTGTTCAGCATTTGGGTGCAAGTAATCGGGCATCACATTGGCTTCTAAGAAGCCGTCTTTTGTGAGTAGCTGTGAGTTAATGTCTAGCCAATACACCTGTTCACCGTCGCAGAATCTGCGTATAAGGGTATTCGTTTCATTGACTAAAAGGCGCATACGCTGAGTTGGTTTACGACTTCTTGGGAAGATAGCGTTCAGTATTATTTTTGCCGTCGGTAAGGCTCCTTGAACTCGTGCCACAATACTGGCTATACCTTGACTTATTTCTTCAGCTGGGTCGCTTCGATGTCCGGCATTATTGGTACCAATGAGTAGGCAAACAAAGTCGACTTTTTTGAATGCTAATTCTCCATTTTCAATTCGCCATAAAACATGTTCTGTTCTATCGCCAGCGTAACCTAAATTTATGCAATTCATGGCGGCAAAGTGACGTTCCCAAGCTTGCTCTCCTTCAAGCTCCCACGCATGGGTGATTGAATCGCCTAGAAACACAATATCTGCCGTGGCCTTATCAACTTCAGCCTGCTTTTCAGCGTGGCGACTTAGCCACCACGCCTCCGTTCGTGCACTTGGCATACAAGACAAACATAAGGATGCAGATGTTTGTTTAGGCGCTTGCATAAGAGATTTAGTGTGCTTCATCCCAGTTGTTGCCAATACCGACATCAACGACCAATGGCACATTAAGGCTGACGGTATCTTCCATTAACGCTTTGATTTTTGCTACGTACTCGTCAAGGCGTTCCTCTTTAATTTCAAATACCAATTCATCGTGTACTTGCATGATCATTAAAATGTCTTCGTCGTTAATGTCGTTGATCCACGCATCGACATCGATCATCGCCTTCTTGATAATATCGGCAGCGGTGCCTTGCATCGGCGCGTTAATCGCGGCACGTTCAGCGCCTTTTCGACGCATTGCATTGCTGGCTTTAATATCCGGTAAATACAAACGTCGGCCAAATACCGTGCTGACATAGCCCGTTTGTTTCGCGCCTTCGCGAGTCGACTCCATATAGGTCAACACACCTGGATAGCGTTCAAAATACAAATCCATATATTTCTGGGCATCGTAACGCGGAATATTCAGTTGTTTCGACAAGCCAAACGCCGACATGCCATAAATCAAACCAAAGTTGATCGCTTTCGCGCTGCGCCTCTCATTAACGGATACTTCATCTAAACTCACGTCGAATACTTCGGCAGCCGTTGCACTGTGAATATCTTTCCCTGAGGAGAAGGCTTCTACCAGTCCTTCGTCTTTGCTTAAATGAGCCATAATACGTAGCTCAATTTGACTGTAATCCGCGGCAACCACTTTATATCCCGGCCGAGCAACAAACGCTTGGCGAACTTGGCGACCTTCTGGTGTGCGAATTGGGATGTTTTGTAGGTTAGGATCGGTAGACGATAATCGACCGGTTGCAGTCACTGCCTGATGATAGGAGGTGTGCACGCGGCCAGTGCGATGATGGATCATCTTAGGTAGTTTGTCTGTGTACGTATTCTTGAGTTTTGTTAAGCCTCGAAACGCCATTATCTTCTTGGGTAATTCGTATTCTAAAGCTAGCTCTTGTAGGACTTCTTCTGATGTAGATGGCGCGCCTTTTGGGGTCTTCTTCACCACCGGCAAGTTCATTTTTTCAAATAAGATATGCTGAAGCTGCTTGGTTGAACCAAGATTGAATGATTCTTCAGCTAACTCATGTACTTCATTTTCTAATTCTAAAATGCGAGCCGCTAGAGTTTGACTTTGCTGAGACAATAACTGGCTGTCAATTAATACGCCGTTTTGTTCCATTTTTGCTAAGACGGAGGACAGTGGCACTTCAATGTTGTTCAGTACTTTTGGAAGTTCACCTTTAAAGCGAATTAATGCATCTAAGGCTTCATGCAAGCGTAATGTAATATCGGCATCTTCAGCGGCATAGGGCGCGGCCTCATCCATCGCAATTTGGTTGAAAGTTAACTGCTTTGCGCCTTTCCCGGCAATGTCTTCGAAATGGATCGTATTGTGCCCGAGGTATTTTAACGACAGACTATCCATATTGTGCTTTGTTGCGACACTGTTGAGTACATACGACGCTAACATAGTGTCCGACAGTATGCCTGCTAGATGGATATCGTAGTTTGCCAACACGTTCTTGTCGTACTTTATATGCTGGCCGATTTTCTTCGCACTAGTGTCTTCTAATAAAGGCTTCAATTGCGCGAGCACGTCATCCCGATCAAGTTGCTCTGGTGCACCCGGATAATCATGCGCAAGCGGCAGGTAGCATGCCTCATTTTCAGCCACGGCGAATGACAAGCCTACGATCTCTGCTTGCATATAATCTATGCTAGTGGTTTCAGTGTCGATTGCGTAATACTTAGCGTTTTTTAGTTTTTCGATCCAAGTATCGAGGGCGGCTTGGCTAAGGATCACATCATACTTGTCGCGGTCGACTTGTATGGCTGAACTGCTAGTGGGTTCGTCTGTGGTGTCCTCTTGCTGGCCGTCTATTGGCTTATTGGCTTTAACAGGGTTGCCGTCACTCACTTCAGCAAGCCAGCGCTTGAATTCATATTCAGCGAAGAGCTCGCGTAGCGCCTCTTTGTCCATGTCACCCATGTTCAGTGTGTTTGGTTCGTATTCTAGTTTTAAGTCGCACACAATAGTGGCGAGTTCATATGACAGTAATGCTTGTTCTTCAAAGGGCGCAATTTTGTTGGCGAAGTTTTTGGCACCTCTAAATTCTAAAGAGGCTATCTTATCTAAGTTGGCATAAATTTCTTTTACACCGCCGATGCCATTTAACAAGGCGACGGCGCTTTTATCTCCTACGCCCGGAATACCTGGAATGTTATCAACCTTGTCGCCTTTCATCGCCAAGTAATCGATAATAAGCTCAGCAGGCACACCAAACTTTTCAACTACGCCAGCAACATCCATCGTAGTGTTTGTCATGGTATTAATGAGGGTGACATGCTCGTCGACCAGTTGCGCCATATCTTTATCGCCAGTACTGATGACGCAAGGGATCCCCTGAGCTGATGCTTGTCGGGCCAAGGTACCAATCACGTCATCGGCTTCGACGCCATCTTCGACAATCATCGGAAACCCCATTGCTTTGATAATTTTATGTAAGGGTTCTATCTGCGAACGCAACTCATCCGGCATCGGTGGACGATTAGCTTTGTACTCTTTATAAATATCATCACGAAAGGTTTTACCTTTCGCATCGAAAACAACCGCAATATGGCTAGGTTCATAAGTTGCCATCAAGCTTCTCAGCATGTTGACCACGCCATAAATGGCCCCAGTATCTTGACCTTTAGAGTTGGTTAATGGGGGTAAGCCATGAAATGCTCGGAATAAATAAGAAGAGCCGTCAACTAGGACTAGGGGGCTTGTTGATTGTTTTTCCATCATTTGCTCATATAAATACAATAATGAGCTAAGAATGCCATATTTATTGGCTTGTAACCACAATTAGCGTGTCGTTAACCTGTGGATAAGTATGTGATTAAATTGTTCCAAACACTAATCAATGTACCTTCCTTTATATAAAGAAAAGCATGCCTGAACGGGATTTGTTTAAAAAAATGTAGAGGAAATACTGGATCCTATTTTATTTTTTACGCTTATTTTTGGAGTGACTTACCACTTTCAATAAAGCCTTTTTTCTTCCCTTGTCTGTTGGCATTTCGAAGAACCGAAGAGTGCTAAACAGCCCATAAAATTTAGCACAAAATTCAGCTTTTCCAAGCTTTATTTTGAACAATTTTATTTATGTAATGGGAACAATAAGTTATGTTTTTCGAGAAATGAATAGAATATCAGCGTGAATCAATTTACCATTTAGCCAGACTGAGCCGAACTCGCTATTCAGAATAAAAGAAGCTCACAATAACAAAAGGCATCAGTGGAAATGCAATACCGCGCCATTATTAGAATTTTAGGACTCTTAGTTGCACTTTTTAGTGTCACGATGATTCCTCCTGCATTGATTTCACTTATCTATGGCGACGGCAGTGGTTTGGCATTCGTCCTTGCCTTTTTTCTATCTATTCTTACCGGTCTAGCTTTTTGGTATCCCAATCGACGCTCTCGCGCTGACCTACGTGCAAAAGAGGGCTTTCTTATTGTTGTTTTGTTTTGGACGGTACTAGGTACGTTTGGTGCACTGCCTTTTGCTCTATTAGAACAACCACAAATGACGATAACAGACGCTATTTTCGAATCGTTTTCAGGTTTAACCACCACCGGCGCAACGGTTATTGAAGGCATTGAGTACTTGCCGAAAGCGGTACAGTTCTATCGTCAACAGCTTCAATGGCTAGGTGGCATGGGGATCATTGTCCTCGCGGTCGCCATTCTGCCGATATTAGGCGTTGGGGGAATGCAGCTGTACCGGGCAGAAACCCCTGGCCCAGTAAAAGACTCCAAAATGACGCCGCGTATTGCCGATACCGCAAAGCACCTTTGGTATATCTATTTGTCTCTGACCACCGCGTGCACGCTTGCATACTGGGTGGCGGGTATGAGTTTATTCGACGCAGTGTGTCACGCCTTCTCGACTATCGCGATTGGTGGCTTCTCGACTTATGATGCAAGCTTGGGCTACTTTAACAGTGTGGCGGTGAATATCGTTTGCGTTATCTTTTTATGGATAGCTGCGCTCAACTTTTCATTACATTACGCTGCAGTGTCGGGACGTAACATTCGCAATTACTTCAAAGATCCAGAATGTAAGGCTTTTTTCACAATCCAATTAAGTTTAGTAACTCTGTGCTTTCTGGTACTTATTTATCACTCTGTTTATTCCACAGCTGAAATGGCACTCGACCAAGCATTGATCCAAGCGGTATCCATCAGCACCACGGCGGGTTTCGCAACAACTGACTTTAGCTCTTGGCCTGCGTTCTTGCCCATTATACTCATATTCTCCAGCTTCATCGGTGGCTGTGCTGGCTCCACGGGTGGTGGTTTAAAAGTAATTCGTATCTTCTTATTGTTCTTGCAAGGCAAGCGTGAAGTAGACCGTCTTATTCACCCTAAAGCAGTATACGCTGTTAAGTTAGGCGATAGAGCCATGCCAGAGCGGGTGGTGGAAGCTGTGTGGGGCTTCTTTTCAGCGTACGCCATTGTGTTTGTTGTGATCATGGTTGCATTGATTGCAACCGGGATGGACGACATTACGGCCTTCTCAGCGACGGCGGCTACACTCAATAACTTGGGGCCTGGTTTGGGCTCAGTTGCGGGTACTTACGCTGATGTAACCGATCCTGGTAAATGGCTGCTGGTCAGTGCCATGCTATTTGGTCGTTTGGAAATATTCTCATTACTCGTATTATTCTCGCCTACCTTCTGGCGCAGTTAAATCAATTCAACTAAAAGCAGTAGACAGTATGCAAGAAGAGCACAATATCGCTAAAAATGACTCGGGTTTAAAGCGCCTGCCGCGCGCTATTGCCTGCTCCATGCGCGGTTATGTTTTTGCTTGGCGTTATGAGTCTGGCTTTCGGCAGTACGCTGTAATATCAGCATTGCTCTTTCCATTCAGTTTTTGGCTTCAGCAATCTCTCTCGCATTGGTTTGCGCTGGTGGGGAGTTTAGTCTTTTTGTTATTTACCGAAATCATCAACTCGGCCGTGGAAGCGATCGCCGACGCCACCATTCCTGAATACAATACCTTGATTGGCAGAGCCAAGGATTTGGGTTCAGCAGGCGTATTTACGGCACTCATGTTTATGCTCGTTATATGGGGCGTTTCAGCCTACCAATATTTCTAAAAAAGGGGTCAGAGTTAATAAAAAAAGGGGTCAGAGTTAATTTTTCCTTTCAGGTTTGAACAGGCCCTCGACAATGTAAACACGCTTTACGGCATCCTGCCCGCTCCCAAACGGCATCCATGCCGTTTGAAGGTTTACATTGTCAAGGACCTGAACAAACCGCGAAAAAATTAACTCTGACCCCTTTTTAGGACTCTTTTTTTGGTTTGGCTACCCGAAAAACAGGGCGCTTGGTTGGAATAGCTTTTCGACATCGCCGATAAATTTCTTATCTACCAAGAACAATACCACATGGTCATTGGCTTTAATTACGGTGTCACTGTGCGCAATAATGACTTCATCCTCGCGCACAATCGCGCCGATTGTGGTTCCGGGCGGTAGCTTAATATCTTGAATTTGCTTACCCACTACCTTCGATGTGTTTTCATCACCGTGTGCGATAGCTTCAATGGCTTCTGCTGCGCCTCTCCTGAGAGAATAAACGTTGACGATATCGCCACGGCGAACATGGGTTAACAGGGCCGATATCGTTGCTTGTTGAGGAGAGAAAGCAATATCGATTTCGCCACCTTGAACGAGGTCAACATACGCACTGCGTTGGATAAGTACCATTGCTTTTGCGGCGCCCATACGTTTGGCTAGCATCGCAGACATGATATTTGCCTCATCGTCATTCGTTACTGCGATAAAAGCATCAACTTGCTCGACATTCTCTTCACTTAGCAGGCTTGAGTCTGAGGCATCACCATGGAACACGATTGTTTTGTTTAGCATTGCTGAGAGTTCTTTGGCTCGCTCGGCACTGTATTCAATTAGTTTTACATTGTGCTTATTCTCGAGCCGTTTCGCTAAACCTGCACCAATCAAGCCGCCACCTGCAATCATAATGCGCTTGTAGCTCGACTCTAATTTTTGTAGCTCACTCATGACCGCTCGAATGTGCTTGGTATCGGCAATGAAGAACACTTCATCATCGGCTTCAATGACGGTAGAGCCGAGTGGACGAATGGGTTTGCCTCGACGATAAATTGCGGCAACTCGTGTATCCACATTTGGCATGTGCTCTTTTAACGCAGATAAGGCATGGCCTACCAATAAACCACCATAATAAGCCTTTACGGCGACTAAGCTGGCTTTGCCATCGGCGAATTCAACAACTTGTAGTGCACCCGGATAGTCAATGAGACGCTTGATGGCCTTGGTGACTAGTTGTTCAGGTGCAATAAGATGGTCAATTGGAATATCTTGGTGTTTAAACAAGTGTTCTTGATAAATGATGTATTGTTCAGAGCGAACCCGCGCAATTTTGGTGGGTGTTTTGTACAAACTAAAGGCCACCTGGCAAGCCATCATGTTGCTTTCATCGCTATTGGTGACGGCAATCAGCATATCGGCGTCTTCAGCACCGGCTTTTTTTAATACATCAGGGTGAGAGCCAACGCCACACACAACTTGCAAATCAAGCCTGTCTTGCAAATTACGCAGGGTGTCCATATCGGAATCGATAATGGTTATTTCGTTTTTCTCGCCAACTAAGTTTTCAGCCAGTGTGCCGCCTACTTGTCCAGCCCCGATGATGATGATTTTCATTTAGCCACGTTCATTTTGTATTTATTATTTACGGTCGTGTTGAATGGCTTTATAAGCCTATGTCTTTGACTTTAGCAGTCTTGCATAATAGAAACCATCCATTTGTGATTCTCCCGGTAATATTTGTAGCCCAGGCGTGGTTTCATTATCTTTATCATGCAGCGGCAGCAATGTCGCATCGCTATTGTCTTGTAAAAATTCAGCGATTTGAATTTCATTTTCTTGCTTCAATATAGAGCAAGTAGCGTAAAGCATCATACCGCCCGGTTTCACACGTTGCCAAATTTGCTTGAGTATTTCCTTCTGCAGACTTACCGTTGCGTCAATATCGGCTGACTTTCTTAACCAGCGAATATCTGGGTGGCGTCGAATAACGCCGGTGGCAGAGCAGGGCGCATCTAATAATATTTTGTCATATTGTTTGTCGCCTAATACGGTTTTAATGACCTCTGAATTAGATGCGTCAACAACATACAAGTTTAAGCGTTCGCCAAAGTGAGCTGTATGACCCAAGCGTTGCATGTTTTCATCAATGCGTCCAAGTCGTTCACCGTCACTATCAATAGCATCTAAGCTAGCAAGACCTTCTTGGCTCTCTAATATATGCGCAGTTTTCCCACCAGGGGCTGCACAACAATCGAGAACATCTTCGCCCGCTTGAACATCAAGGTACTCCGCTGCCAGTTGCGCAGCTAAGTCTTGCACCGCGAAAGCGCCCGTTTCAAACCCAGGCAAACTGGTGATGTCTTGTCGCTTAGCCAATTTAATGGCAGATTCTGCCTTAGCGCCATTATGCATCTCTGGTAAATCGAACTCGATACCAGCGGCATCTAGTTGAGAGGAATAATTGAGTCGAGAACCAACAAGTTGATTGACGCGCAGCCATAGAGGTGGTCGTTCGTTCATGTTGGCGGCGATACGTTCAACATGCTCTGGGTACTGTTTGAGTAATTGTTTATAAAACCACTTAGGCAAACCTAAGTTTACGTGGGGAATATCGATGTCTTGAGTACTCAATTCCTGTCGTTGGAAGTTGCGTAAATTTGCATTCACTAAGCCTTTCAAACGATGTTGATTAAGCGCAGCGCAGGCCTCAACGGTTTCAGATACTGCAGCATGTTCAGACGTACGACTAAACGCGAGTTGGTAGAAACCCAACATGATCACATGTTCAACGATTTTTTGTTCGCCCTTGAGTGGCTTATCTAATAATTGGCGTAACCAATATTGCAGCTTAGGAAGCTCACGTAAACAACCAAAAACCATTTCTTGTAACCAAGCGTTATCACTTCCCTCATGTCTTGCAAATACTTTGGGCATGACTTCTCTTGAAGACTTTCCATGTTCCAATATTTGGAATAGTACCCAGCTTGCATCTGCTCGTAGCTGTGGGCGATGTCTTAATTGATAAGGACTTGGTTTGTTTGCATTTGGCGCTCGTGACGCCTTGGCATGTTTTGATGGCATAGTGGGTAAGCCTTAGCTTGTTAATGTTGTGAGGCTTTACCCCAATTTTTGACCAACAATGAAAAGATCCGGCTTCCCATTAATAATATCGCCGACGCTTTGTGGCTTTTTGCCCGGTATTTGTAATTGACCTAACAGCAGGTTGTGTTCGCCACACGCCACCTCAATACCATCTTTGTCTACCTTGATAATTGTGCCTGCATCATGCTCATCGAGGGCTTCAAGCACCTCGGCTTGCCACACTTTAATAGCTTGGTCATTGTGTTGAAACCACACAACAGGCCATGGATTAAACGCACGAACATTCCTTGCTAATTGCGCCGCACTTAAGCGCCAATCTATCTGTGCTTCTTCCTTCGACAACTTATGTGCATAACTTACCTCGTCCTCTTCTTGAGGTGTTGGTTCTAAGTTTTCAAGATTATCGAGCGCTTCGATCAAGGCTTCTGGACCAAGCTCTGCTAAGTCTTCGTATAATGTGGCGCTGGTGGCAAGGCCAGGAATAGCCATACTTTTTTCGAGTAACACATCTCCGGTGTCGAGGCCTTCATCCATCTGCATAATGCTAATGCCGGTAAACTTATCACCTGCCCAAATAGCGCGCTGAATTGGCGCTGCCCCTCGCCACTTAGGTAAAAGAGAGCCATGGACATTTAAGCAACCGAGTCTAGGTGTTTCCAATACTGCTTTTGGCAAAATTAAACCATAGGCAACCACAATCATGATATCGGCTTGAATCGCTGCAAGTTCTTCTTGTGCGTCGGTTTGCTTTAAGCTTTCAGGCTGAAAAACGGGCGTACCGTGCTCAAGCGCCAAAGACTTTACCGCACTTGGGCTCAGCTTTTTTCCCCGCCCAGCGGGGCGGTCGGGTTGAGAGTATACGGCAACGACATTGTGCTCTGATGCGTACAAGGCTGCCAAATGTTTGGCTGCAAAATCTGGCGTGCCGGCGAAAATGATATTCAGTGAAGTAGCCAAAGTATTATCCCAATAGTAATTAACGTGCTCAGTATGCTGTTAAGCTCTTGCTGCCAATTTCGCTTCTTTCTCTAATTTCTTCTTAATGCGATTACGCTTTAGTGGAGAAAGATAGTCAACAAATAGCTTCCCTTTCAAATGATCAAGTTCATGCTGAATGCATATCGCTAACAAACCCTCTGCTTCAAGCTCAAAAGGTTGTCCGTCACGGTCAAGCGCTGTGACCTTTACTTTTTCTGCACGGTCAACTTTTGCGTAGTTATTGGGTACTGATAAACATCCTTCTTCACTCACCGTAGAGCCTTCCATGTGAGTAATCTCAGGATTGATAAATACTCTTGGTTCGTTCTGTTCTTCAGATACATCCATCACAACGACGCGCTGATGCACATCAATCTGCGAGGCTGCCAAACCGATACCTTTCTCGTCTTTCATGGTATCAAACATGTCGTCTACTAAGCTGCGAATTTCATCGTTAACTTCAGTAACGGGGCTTGCTACAGTGCGTAATCTCTCGTCTGGAAATGTTAATACAGTTCTTACTGCCATTGCTAAAACCACTCTTCTAGTCAGTATTGAAAAATATACTATTCATGCAGAATAGTTATTTAAAGCTTGCATATTTGCTCTATTCTAACGCATAAGGCAAAGTCTGTGGACTAGATATGGGTTAATTTTCTGAAAATTAAACCGATAACTAACTAAATGGACATCAATATTAACGGTCTGTGGCATTTCTAGCCCGAAGTACAGGCGACTGACGAGATTATCAAGAGTAGTATGAGAATGACTATGATTAAGAAACTATCAATGCTGGCTATCATTTTATGTAGCTCATTATTCCTGAATGTGAAACTAGCATTGGCAGATATTATCAATATAAAAACAGACGCCCCGCAAACTTACGTGGTGAAGAAAGGCGATACGCTTTGGGATATTTCCAACTTATTTTTGGACCAACCATGGCTATGGCCCGAATTGTGGAGAAACAATACGCAAATTGAAAACCCGCATTTAATCTATCCGGGTGATGTGCTTCGTTTGCGTTACGTTGATGGTCAGCCTGTGATGGAGTTGGTCAGAGATAAAAAAGCAATTTCGCTAACGCCAGAATCAAAAACAATGACTAAGCCATCGCCAATTGGTGTTCTACCGTGGAAGGTCTTAGCACCGTATATCAGAAATGATAGCGTGATGTCTGCTGAAGAATACGAAGCATTGCCACGCTTGTTGGGTGACAGTGAAGGTGCAACTGCTTTTGTTGAACGTGACTATGTGATTAGCCATAGACTGCCAGACCCGTCTATCGACTATGAAATTGTGCGCAAAGAGAAAGAACTAAGAAATGCAAACGGAGAAGTGTTGGGCTATCAAGTTCGCAGTGTAGGCCAAGTCGAGTTAATGAACGGAAGTAGTGCACAACAGCAAGTCGTTCGTTTAACCAAGAGCACGCAAGAAGCGCGTCGCGGTGACAAGTTACGTCCATATGTGGAAAAGGCATATGACGATTTAATTCTTAGCGCAGCAACTGATCAAGTTGGAATTTTGATTGCGAATATCGAGAATCGTTCTTTGATTGGTCAGCGTGATGTTGTTGTCATTGACTTAGGCGAGAACGATGTTGTGCCAGGCATGATTATGGGCATTTATAAACAAGGTCCTACCATCATCGATGGCGAGCAACCAAAATATGAAGCATCTCAAAATGCCTTAAAAGAGCTATTGAATTTGGAAGAGAGAGTAGAGCAGCCAGCCTTTAAGATTGGTGAGCTCGTTGTGTTTAAAACTTTCGAAAACACCAGTTATGCTTGGGTGACTAAATCAAGCAAACATATGAATGGTGGAGAGTTTGTTGGTAAGCCATAAACACTAAGCCAATCTCAACATACATCAACAAGTAGCTTCGGCTACTTGTTTTGTTTCTGGGGTAGAAAGAAGCAGGTCAGCAGACCTCACTTTGCTTATTTGATTATGATATTTGTCCAAGGAAGGCCAAATGATTTACAAAACTGAAGAAATTCGTCACTGGTTGGCGCTCAGCTCGATTCCGAATATAGGTATTGTGGGTTTGCTAGAAACCGCTTCTTTACTTAACACATCGTTAAGCGCTATAACGAGTCTGCACAGAGAGCAACTGCTTGATCTGGATTGGTCAAGTGAACAAATAGCCTGTCTTAGCGAACCACATCCTTTCACTGAGGTTTGTAAAAAGTGGCTCAATACCGAAGCCAATAGATATATCATCACCTACGAATGCGATGCTTATCCTGAACAGCTTAAAGCGATCTCGCAGGCACCCCTCATCTTATACGTTCACGGCGATTACACATTGTTAAAAGCTCCCCAGCTTGCTGTTGTCGGAAGTCGTCATCCTAGTGTCAGTGGCTTGAATAGTACTCAGAAGATCGTAGAACAAGTGAGCAGGCGTTCGAGCTTGGCGATCACCAGCGGTTTAGCCCTGGGTATTGATGCTCAAAGTCATAAGGTAGCACTAGCGTCAGGTGCACCGTCAATCGCTGTCTTAGGTAACGGGATTGATGTGGTTTATCCCAAGCGACATGCTTCACTTTATAAGGAAATGATTGAAAAAGGGCTGCTGGTTAGCGAGTTTCCACCCAGTGTTCTCCCAAACCCTAAACTTTTCCCTCGTCGTAATCGCATTATCAGTGGCCTGAGTCTGGGCACATTAGTCGCCGAAGCTCGTATTAAAAGTGGCTCTTTGGTCAGCGCTAAATACGCGATGGAGCAAGGCAGAGAGGTATTTGCTATTCCTGGCAATATAGAAAATCCCTTGGCAAAAGGTTGTCATCACTTGTTAAAGCAAGGCGCTAAGCTAGTTGAAGACGCGCAAGACATCTTCGATGAGCTTAATCTTTACCCAGCAAAGCTTGAACAAAAACAAGGGACTAAAAAAAATGCAAATCAATGCTTGGCAAGCCCTTCATTGTTAGATAGTGTAAAGACTGCATCCACTTGCGATGCGAGTAATGCATCAAGCGATGAAATGGCAATATCAAGCGAAGCTTGCACTCATAATCAGGTGTTAGCGGCGATTGATTTTGATGTAACGCCCATTGATGTGATTGCTAAGCGCAGCGGCAAACCGATTTCGATTTTGCTGACCGAATTATTAGAATATGAGTTGCGTGGATTAGTGGCCTCTACCTCAGAAGGCTACCTTAAATTGAGGGCTTAGCTATGTTTGATATCCTCATGTACTTGTTTGAAAACTTAGTACACAGTGAGAGTGAGTTTCGAGTCGATCATGATGAACTTACCGATGAGTTAATTCGAGCCGGTTTTCATCACGACGAAATATATAAAGCCTTAGCGTGGGTCGAAAAATTGGCGGCGCTGCAAGAGACAGAAGCTAAACCTTATTTGTCAAAAGTGACTGTTCCTGACAGTACACGTATCTATACCCACGAAGAGCAAATGCGCCTTGATACACAATGCCGCGGTTTTATTGTTTTTCTTGAGCAAGTCAAAGTGCTCGATATCAGTACTCGTGAAATGGTTATCGACCGCACCATGGAAATTGAATCCAATGAGTTTTGTTTAGAGGACTTGAAGTGGGTCATCCTCATGGTCTTGTTCAATGTGCCCGGAAAAGAGTGGGCTTATGAACAAATGGAAGACTTATTGTTCGAGGAGCATGATGGTCCTTTGCATTGAGTGCTTCCAGCAAATGACGCATCTGCTTTCTTGAGTCCCTATGGCGAAAATTGATCATTCATTATTCTCAGCAGACCAACATGCCTTAGAAGAAGTTTATGGACTTTGCCCTGAGTGTGAAGGGCAACTGGTGTTAAAACACGCCAACAAGTCTTCGTTTCTCGCTTGCCAAAATTACCCAAGTTGTAAGCATACACAGCAATTACATAAAAATGACGTCAGTGTTCTCAAGGTTATGGCTGGATCAGAGTGCCCCCAGTGCAACAAAGAATTAGCCGTGAAAAAGGGCCGTTACGGCATGTTTATTGGGTGTACAGGCTTTCCTGAATGTCATTATATCGCAACTAAAGATCAAGCTGAAAAAACCAAAGACGATGAGCCTTCCATAGCTTGTCCTAAATGTAAGACGGGTAAATTTGTCAAAAGACAAAATAAATTCGGCAAACACTTTTTTGCCTGTGACAACTATCCTAAATGCAAATATATGCTAAATTCTCCGCCCATCGATACAGCTTGTCAGGTTTGTGCGTGGCCAGTGCTCATCTATATAGAGCCAAAAGCACCTGAAAAAGGTCTCGTTTGCCCGCAAGTGAACTGTCAGCACAAACAAACACTATAAGCTTAGATTTTATTTTATCCTGAAGGAATTTTGATGCAGGCTTTTATTGATGCTTTTCGTCAACAACAATGTTTTGCGTACCCGACCGAAGCTGTTTTCGGCTTAGGTTGCGATCCCCTCGCCGAATCTGCCATGTTAGAGATCTTGTCGTTGAAATCACGACCCGTTGAAAAAGGGGTTATTTTAATTGCGGCAGATTTCGAACAGTTACGCCCCTACGTTCTCATAGATAGTTTGCCAGATGACCATCAGCAAAAAGCCTTTGCGTCATGGCCAGGCCCATTTACCTGGCTACTGCCAAAATCAACTAAGACACCGGATTGGATAAGTGGCGACTCCGATCTCGTTGCCGTAAGGGTAAGCAACCACTCTTTGGTGAAACAAATGTGTGAGGCGGTAAACAGCCCGATGGTCTCAACGAGTGCTAATCCTGCAGGACTTGAACCCGCCAGAACAAGCAAAGAAGTGAGACGGTATTTTGGCGACGATTTACTCATTGTCGAGGGTAGTTTGGGTGAACAGCAAACTCCGAGTACAATAATCAATGGGCTCACCCTCGAAACTCTGCGAGCATAGTGATTCCCACAGCACATTCTACTCAATCAAAAATAGAGCGAACTTAAGTATATGGTCAGCCAGCAACAGATAGATGAAGTAAAAACCTTTTTACTTGCGCTACAAGATAATATTTGTCAAACCCTCGAACTTGCAGATGGTAAAGGTACTTTCCATCAAGATGAGTGGGTGCGCGCTGAAGGCGGCGGTGGTCGCTCTAGAGTGCTCACCAATGGTGGCGTTATCGAGCAAGGGGGGGTGAACTTTTCTCATGTTTATGGCGACCAGATGCCGGCTTCTGCCACAGCTTCTCGTCCAGAATTGGCGGGAAGGCGCTTTCAAGCGATGGGAGTGTCTTTGGTGATTCATCCACATAATCCTTTTATCCCAACATCGCACGCAAACGTTAGATTCTTTATTGCTGAAAAAGAAGGTGCCGAGCCTATTTGGTGGTTTGGTGGTGGTTTTGACTTAACGCCATCTTTTGCGTTCAAAGAAGACTGTGTGCATTGGCATCAGGTAGCCAAAGATTTATGTGACCCTTATGGAGATGATGTTTACCCTCGTTACAAAAAGTGGTGTGACGATTATTTCTATTTAAAACATCGTGATGAAACCAGAGGTATTGGTGGATTGTTTTTTGATGATCTAAATGAACCAGGTTTTGATTCCAGCTTTAGTTTTATGAAAGATGTGGGTAATGGGTTTCTTGACGCCTATGTCCCCATTGTTGAAAGCAGAAAAAACACGCCTTTCACACAACGAGAGAGAGATTTTCAGTTATATAGAAGAGGGCGCTACGTCGAATTCAATTTAGTTTATGACAGAGGCACTTTGTTTGGCTTACAAACAGGTGGACGCACGGAATCAATATTGATGTCTATGCCGCCGCTTGCGCGTTGGGAATATAATTATCAACCTCAAGCAGACTCACCCGAGAGTAAAATTCAAGCTTTTCTCAAACCAAGAGATTGGTTACCCGCCTAAAAACAGCCAATTCCATTGAGGTGGATCAAGCTATTCACCTCAAAAACTCCAATTATTTTAGAAACTTAATCCAGATCAAGTTTTTACCTCATTTCTCGTAATAGCATTAGCGTCATTCGAGGCCAATGCCCAATATTTTCTATTTATTAATTAAGCGAGAACACACATGATCAACAAAATGACTAAAACACTTCTAACTACTGCAGTACTTGCCGGTTTAGCTATTTCTGGCAACGCAATGGCTTATGAAAAAGGCGATATCGTCGTACGTGGTGGTTTCACTAACGTTTCTCCAAACGATGATTCTTCAAATATCATTGCTGGTGGTGCTGAGTTACCAGTAGGTGTTGCAGTTGATGGTAATACGCAATTGGGGTTAAACGTTGCATACTTTGTCACTGATAACATCAATATCGAAGTGTTGGCAGCGACGCCTTTTACACATGACGTAAATTTCAGCGTTGCAGATCCATTAGGTACCGGTAACAAATTGGGTGAAGTGACTCACTTACCGCCTTCAGTTACTGCAAACTACTATTTACTAGACGCATCTTCTAAGTTCCAGCCTTATGTTGGTGCTGGCGTAAACTTCACTATCTTCTTTGATGAAGAATTCACTGCAGCAAACGATGGTGCTGGTTTAACTGATTTAGATTTAGATAACTCTTTTGGTCTGACTGCACAGGTGGGCGCGGATTATCACATAGACGACAAGTGGCATGTAAACGCATCTGTTCGTTGGATTGACATCGACACCGAAGCTAGTTTCAAAGTTGGCGAGGCAGACGGTGCAGTAAACGATATTCAAATTGATCCTACCGTTGTCACACTTTCTATCGGTTATACTTTCTAAATAACCTTCACTTTACGTGTGTTAAGGCAGAAAAGTCTGCCTTTAACCTCAATCATTCGCGGACTCAATGCTTTTCTCTTTGAAAAGCTTGAGTTCATCGATACGACCCTACGTATTGTTCCGTGCACTGATTCGGTTTTAAACTGGCTCTTCCATCAGAATCTAGTGCGCTAAGATATTTCAACTCTTGCTCATGCTCAATATACAGGACGCCAAGCTCCATATTGAACCAATGTTTAGCAATTTTCGGGATATCAATATTGGAAAGAACCTGAAAGCCTTCTTTCGTGCGCTCTTCGTCAAGTTGTTCAGACAGTACGTCAACTCGTCTATTTATATCTACTATATCTTTCGAGGATAAAATAGTGGAAGGTAGATAATCTCTAGGGAGTTCCTCTTTAATCATTGTAAGCAGCATCCGCATTGGGCTGATATCATAACTTTCTAATCCGTATTGAGAATAAACTAGCGCATTTTTTATAGAATCTTTAATTAAGATTTTATTGCTTTCGTTTTTTTCATAAAGACTGACTGCTCGTCCTATTTCCCTGTTTACCTTATGGAGCAAGGCGAATTTGTTGCTGTCAATAATGAGTAATCGATCCGCAATTGCATCTTTTTCAACTAAACTGACGTCAAACCTTTGCAATGCTGAAATCATAGCAAACCTGCCATCGTTTTTGACTGCATGTCGAAGATTGTCGAGGCTCATTTCCCGATAGGGTTCAACGTAATGCGCACCGTTGGCTTCTGAGTAGGCTCTCATTGCTTCGCCGCCAGAAAGAATCAAGTTCCCTCGAATTACATTCCATTCGCTCAACTCATTCATAGCAAATTGTTGATCTTTTTCTGTTAAGTCTGCAGATATCATGCACCATTCACCGTCATATGGGATTTTTTCTTCATGAGTCACATGGGCAGTCTTTGCTTTATCGTTGACAGAGTTTTCAGGTTCGAGATTATCCTTTTTTGAGCTTTCGAGTCTGCCTAGATCCGGCTCACTTTCTGCTTTAGGAAGGGGCACTGATTCGTGATAACTATAAAACGTGAAAATCCCCACGGATAACAAACCGATAAACAACAGAATAAAACCCTTTAATTTCACGTTTCCCTCCTAATACATAACATGGTCCTAAGCACTCTGTAGAGCTTCCACTTCCGATAGTATCATACTGCCCGTTGAATCTAATTCTGGACCAGGATTCGCAAAAGTAAATGGCGAAAAAACGTAAGCAAATTGACCGGCATTAATGACGTTTTCGATTATTTCTCGTCGACCCTATCACTAAATTTGAGGTATCATTTTCGGTATTCACGCTTTCAAGTAGTTTGTTATCCATGTCACAACATATAGAAGATAGTCCGGTAACCTTCCGTTTAGCTGTTTTTGGGGATCCAATTGAGCAGAGCAAATCACCTCAAATTCATCAAATGTTTGCCGAGCAGACCGGTGTGCAAATCACTTACCAGAAAATAAAGGGCGAGGTAGATTCCTTTACTGACCAGCTAGCGGAGTTTTTTAGGCATGAAGACGCGATGGGTGTCAATGTGACTATGCCGTTCAAGGAGCAAGCAGCTGCATGGGCCGATACTCGTTCTATCTCTGTTGAGCAGGCTAGTGCAGCCAATACACTAATAAAGACAAGTAGCGGAATTATTGCTGAAACGACAGATGGGAAAGGTTTAGTTTCTGATCTACTGCGTAATAATATGCACATCAATGGCAAAACGCTATTGCTTATTGGGGCTGGTGGCGCCGCGCGAGGTGCTATTTCTGCACTCCTAGATGAAAACCCAAAACACATTTACATCACTAATCGCAGTCCTGCAAACGCGCAACGGCTTGTTGATATTGCCAATGATAAGAGAGTAAGCTCAATTTCGGAAGGTGACTGTGCAAAGCAAACGTTCGACTTAATCATTAATGCAACGTCGTTAAGCTTGCAGGGTAATGTACCTAATATTCCAGATGCTGTGTTCAACACTCAGCCAAATGTATACGACATGGTTTATCAAAGTGAAGATACAAGTTTTGTACGAAAAGCAAAATCCTTAGGTTGTAATAATGCAATAGACGGTTTAGGTATGTTAGTAGGGCAGGCGGCAGAAAGTTTCTATTTATGGTTTGGCTTGAGACCCAATCCTGAGCCTGTGCTAGCGATGTTGCGCAAAGAGTTGTCGGGCAGCTAACCCGTCTATTGGTGGCTCACTACCTTAGCGAGCCATTCAGTTATTTTATTGTGCCTCTAATTTATGCTTAAACTATGCTTGCTCTTCTAAATACTCTGCACCTAATTTTACGTAGTTCAATGCACTTTGTTTTAAGAACGCTTGCTCACTCTCTTTCAATGGTCGTTTCTTAATAGCTGGGTTGCCGACATATAGAAAACCACTTTCTAATACTTTGTTTGGTGGAACAAGCGCGCCAGCAGCAATAAACACATCATCTTGCACAACAGCGCCATCCATTATGATTGCGCCCATACCAACAAGTATACGATTACCTAAAGTACAGCCGTGTAGCATGCATTTATGCCCAACTGTTACGTCATCACCAATGATTAAGGGAAAACCTTCTGGCTGATTGGCCGATTTTCGGGTGACGTGCAAAACGCTGCCGTCTTGCACATTGGTGCGTTGACCTATGCGAATGACATTAACGTCACCTCTTGCTGCAACCAGAGGCCAAATGCTACTTTGTTCGCCTATTTCTATATCGCCGACAAGCACAGAACTGTCGTCAACATATACGCTACTATCTATAGTAGGTGTAATTCTTTTGTATGAACGAATTGACATGTTGTTTACCTATTCTATTAGGACAATGCCAGCCAGACGCCAACCAATGCTAACAGTCCGCCGGCTATTCTATTAAGCCAGATGATACGATCACCCTTGCTCAACGCTATTTTTAAACTCTTCCCGCCACTTGCATAAATAAACATACAAAGCAGTTCACTTAACATAATGATACTTACCAAAACGGTTAATTGTAAGCTTATGCTTTTTTCGGCGTCGATAAAGGGCGGAAGTATCGAAATCATAAAAGCCCATCCTTTTGGGTTTGCGATGGCGGTAATAAAGCCTTGGCTAATAAGGGAGCTTCGGGAAATATCTACCTGTCGGTTTATTGAAGTATCTATGGTAGTGCGATCGAGCCCCATTTTTATGCCTAAGTAAATGAGGTACGCACCGCCTATCCATTTTAACCAATCAAATACAACAGGATAGTTCAGCATCATGCTGGCGATACCAAGCACAGCTGAAACGGCAACTAGTGCAACACCGGTTACTTCGCCGAGCATCATCCAAGTCGTTCTTCTTAAGCCCACTTTCATGCCCAATGTCATAGCTAGGGTCATACACATACCTGGAGTGATTGATATGAAGAGGAAAGTAGGAATAAATATCGCTAAAACGGCAAAATCAGGCATAAGGTCACAAATTATCTATATATATTTTGACTATAGCCGCCATTATTAATAAATACCAAGCATTGTCCATGCCTATTGAACCTAATTTATGAAGTAAAAGATAAGATTCTGTTGATCATTTGTTACAAAAAGCTCCTTTTTTATCCCTTTCGATGCAAAAACCATCAGTCAGTAATAAAACCTGTATTTTTTTCAAAAAGACGCTTGATCCCTAATCTTATATCTGTAAAATGCGCGCCTCTTCAACGGAGACATCCAAACAAAAGTTTAGAGACAATGTTGAAGC
>NZ_JAVRIE010000008.1:0-79832 GCF_031846165.1 Brumicola blandensis | reverse complement strand
GAGATAAATGAATTTAGTTCAAGTGCTTTTTTCAAAAAGAGAGAAGTTTTTTGAAAAACCTGACTCGTTCGCACTTATTTTGCACAAAGTGACCATTTATTATCCAATTTGAAATAAATCGCCTATTTTACGCATGGAAAACTAGTAAAACTCGCGCAAAACCGTCATATTGTAGGGGCCTTTTACATAACATTAACAAAAAAAGATAAGGGAAGGTTATGGTATCCATAAAACTGCCACTCGTACTCGTGGCAACAATCATATTAGCTGTGATTGGTTTTTTTACTTCATCGTCGGTATTGGACCAAGATGCAACTACATTACAAAAATCTTTATTTTCGGTCGGGGTGGTCGCAAACGGCCTTTTGATTATTATATTGAGTTCACTGACTAAAACTAGTTCAACTGTTTCGGAAACAAATGAAAGCGCTAGCACAGAAGGAGAAGATGACATAGCCACATTATATGTGGGTAATCTTCCTTACCGTGCTAATGAACAAGTTGTAAAGGAACATTTTGAGAACTTTGGTTACGTTAAATCAGTTCGTTTAATGAAGGATAAGCGCACTGGTAAACGCAAGGGTTTCGGTTTTGTAGAGGTAGGTGTTGACGCAGCCGAAAGCATGATAAAGAAACTTAACGATTCTGACTTCCAGGAAAGAACGATTAAGGTTAGGCCAGCTAAGGATAAGGTAGCCTAAGTTCTATTACTAAGGAAACGCGAAAAGCCCACCTTAAACTTAGATTGTTTACGTTACATAATAATGTAAACCTTCAACAGTTTTGGATGGGCTTTTTTGTATCTATCAGATTAGTATGTAGTTTGTGGTTCGATTCCTTCCAACAGCTTCGCATTGAAACTGTGAAAACGATTTATCGCTGTCAAAATATCCGGCACCTGCACATCTTTCAGTTCATTAACCAAACTATTAATAACGGCTTTAAAGTCACCTTCATTTTCTAGCTGCTCATTTGCCGTATTTAACCCATCAAGTACTTTATTCAAATATTGCGCTACCGCCTTTGGTGCTTTTAGGTCAGCAGCGGTCTCAGAATAATTCTTCACTTCGTCGTATTTCTGCATTTTCTGATAACTTTCAGCTTTCGTTAATTGAAAAGCAAAACTAGCCAACTCTTTTGTATCATAGCCGATCTCTAAAGACTGTTTAAAAGCCTCTTCAATATCGCCCCTATAAAAAGTGTTCGCAATATCATCCGCTTGTGCAACAAGGTCACCAATTGCTTTTAATTCGTTGTCATCCAAATCACCACTAATCGCTAAAGAAAAGTTTGCTGACTGCTCAAAAACGGTTGAACTCGCAAAATTGCCTTGATCACTGACCAAGCTCGCTGAGCTGTATTGTTCTTTTAATCCAAAACTCACTTTTACTTCATCACCATCGCGAGTTCGGACGTAAAACTCACTCTTTTCCGCTTTCGTCGAACTTTCAAAATCTAGGGAGCTAGCGTTTATCTCAGGTGATTTACCGAAAACTTTGTCTTCGAGTTTGCCTATGCCGTCAAATATGGACGATTTACTTGCCGCAATGCCTTGGGCAATTTCATCATTCAATGTATCACCCAGTTCTTTCTCGGCTAACTCAATCCCCATCGTTACGCCTGTTCTAGCCTGCTCAAACAAAGCTGTTAACTTATCGTCCGAGTCACCGTTCGAAGCGGCTTTATTAATGACGCCCCCAACGAAAGATAGAACGTTTTTCGCCACCTTTTCAAAATCAAAAAGAGGCTTTTGATTCTCTTTTTCATCTTCTGTTGATTTTGGGCTTATGTCGGCTGACTGTCCATTGACAGACAAGGTGCTATTGATCGCCCCGCTTAAAACTCGCGCAGCAACCTTTCGATTATCAGAAATAGCTTCGTTATTTTGAGCAAAAGATTGTTGTAACTCTTTAGCTTGTTTCAAACCATCTTGTTGAAGCTGTTTATTCAGGGCAACCTCAGGCCTTACCTGTTTTGGCTGCTCTGTTGGAAAACTCTTTATTTCACTAAAATTCATGACAGATACCTCACTATCCTCAACATCTGTATCGACACATAAAAATAAAACCTTTAGCTTTAACTTGGTAAATTCTGAAAAAACTTTACAATTCGCGAAATTCAAACGTTTTTTAGGTTCATCATGTCAGTAGATTTAACGAGTAAATACAAGGCTCAACTAGATAATAAAGAACAAAAGGTTCGCACTCTTCTGCAGCCTTTTTATCAAGATGAAATAGACGTATTCGACTCTGAACCTGAGCATTTTAGGATGCGCGCAGAATTTCGAATCTGGCACGATGGCGCTGACACTTATCACATCATGTTTAACAAAGAGACAAAAGAGCAATATCGCGTTGACCAATTGTCAGCAGCTAGCCGAGTAATAAACAAAGCGATGAAAGCAGTTTCAGAAGCCCTAATTGGGAATGAACCGCTGCGTAAAAAGCTTTTTCAGATAGATTATTTGAGCACCTTAACCGATGAAATACTGGTTACCCTTGTCTATCACAAACCTCTTGATGAAGAGTGGGTTAATGAGATCACTAGCCTGAAGCAAGCTTTAAGCTCTGAACTAAACATTCAATTTATTGGGCGTTCAAGAAAGCAAAAGGTTGAAGTTGACCAAGATTTTGTCATTGAAAGACTTCATATTAATGGTGAAGCTTTTGAATTTAAACAAATCGAAAATAGCTTCACTCAACCCAATGCACTGGTGAATTGCAAAATGATAGAGTGGTCTGTTGAACAAATTAAAGACCTGCCGGGTGACTTGCTTGAATTATACTGTGGAGCAGGCAACTTTTCTGTACCTTTGGCGAAGCACTTTGACAAAGTGTTGGCCACAGAAATATCAAAAACATCAGTCAACGCGGCCCAATTTAATATCGAAAGAAATGCTGTTGATAATTTGCGTATCGTCAGACTTTCAAGCGAAGAGTTTGTTGAGGCAAGTCGCGGAACAAGGGAGTTTAATAGGCTGAAAGATATTAGTTTGAGTGACTATAACTTTAGCACTGTTTTAGTTGACCCGCCTCGCGCAGGGCTCGATGATGCGACTATTGCTTTGATTCAAGAGTATGACAACATCATCTATATTTCTTGCAACCCGACTACACTTGCGGAGAATTTAGAGAAGCTTAATAAGACACATGACGTCAGTCGCGGCGCCATTTTCGATCAGTTCCCGTTTACTGAGCACATCGAAAGCGGTGTTTACTTGCGAAAACGCTAACCAACGTTTCGAGTCGAATATTCAACTGCGCCAAATTGAATAAAGCGCAGTTGAAGCTTCACTCTTTGTGCTATTCCTGAGCGCGCCGGTCCATCAGAATCTAAGGCTTCCGCACCTGCACTAAATACCAATTTCACCATCGCTTCAGCTTGCATAGTTGCAATATTTCTTGGAAGCTTTAACTGCAACACGACGTAATCACCTAACTCCTCAATAAAGTGTTGGATTTCACGGGCAACCGCAGCCCGAAACGCTGCTGATGTGCCGGTATGTTCACGCAACAATAGTCTAAATACATTTTTGTTAGCCGAAATAAATTCCATAAATGTATCTACCGAAATATCGATAACACCGCCGCCAGCCTCAATCCTTTGACGAGCTTGTCGCATTAACTGACGCAAGGCCAAGCCAGCTTCATCAACCAAAGTTAACCCTAATTCATTGATATCTGAAAAGTGTCGATAAAAAGAGGTAGGCGCAATACCCGCTTGACGAGCAACTTCTCGTAGACTCATTGCGGAAAGGCTTTTATCCTCATCGAGTAAGCTAAAAGCAGCGTCCACAATACGTTGTCGAGTTTGCAGTTTTTGTTCTTGTCTATTCATAGTGTGAAAGAATACAACAAAAACTGAGATATTAAGAACTTTATTTCTTGCCAAATACGGCAACAAAAGTTAAATTAGCGTACAGTTGTAAGCTGAAATTTTAGGTCATCATTTGAAAAAACCACCCATCATAATTACCAACGTATTGGTATTTAGTGTTCTTACATTATTAGCCTTGGTAGGGACACCAATTTGGGCATTCACCTATGGATTCGACGCTGTCGAAATAGGTTTTACTATCTTCTTGTTCTACTTTACTGGCATGTCTATTACTGCTGGTTACCATCGTCTTTGGTCACATAAGGCATATGATGCGCATCCGGTTGTACGGTTTATTTTAGCCGTTGGTGGCGCAATGACGGTGCAGAACAGTATTTTGCATTGGTCGTCAGACCATCGTGTGCACCACCGTCACGTTGACGTTAACGATCAAGACCCTTACTCTGCTAAGAAGGGTTTTTGGTATAGTCATATGGGCTGGATGCTAAGAGAGCATAAAGCAACTCGCTTCGCTGACTACAGCAATTGCCGCGACCTGCAAAAAGACAAAATAGTGATGTGGCAGCATAAGTACTATTTGCCGATCGTGTTGGTCTCAAATTTTGGCATCACTGGTTTGGTCGGTTGGTTAAACGGCGATGTCCTTAGTATGCTTCTGCTTGCTGGCGTGACGCGTATCGTACTCGTGCACCATGTTACATTCTTTATCAATTCACTTGCTCACATTTGGGGTTCGCGCCCATTCACAGATAAGAACACAGCTCGTGACAATGGTATTCTTGCATTTTTCACATTTGGTGAGGGGTATCATAACTATCATCATATCTTCGAATATGATTATAGAAATGGCGTCAAGTGGTGGCAGTTCGATCCGACTAAATGGATGATAAAAGCCCTATCTTATGTTGGTCTTACCAAAAATTTAAGGAAAACACCGGAAGAGCGCATTGAAAAGGCGAAATTAGAAATGCAGCTAAAATATGCGCAAGATAAGGCGATAACCTTACCAGACGCGGAAGAGATTTTAGCTAAGATGCAGCATGAGTATGAAGTCTTGATGCATAAAATGTCTGAGTTCTACGCGACTAAAAAGCGTTTAATGAACTTGAAGAAGAAAGATATTCAAAAGTCTTACGAGAGTTTTGAGCTCGACTTTAAGTGTAAAGAGTTAAAGAAAACCTTAGATGTGCAAAAGCAAAAATGGCGATCCATATATGCTTTCTACTTTGAGCTTCGGACAGCTTAAAGCTACAAATTAATAAGAAAGGATGCTTCGGCATCCTTTTTTATTTCTAAAATATTGATAAACTACTGAAAACAAGACTGGAAATGTATACATGCCACACAGAAAAAAGAACAGTAATGCCTTCGATTTTGATGCCGTCGTTATCGGCACAGGCCCTGCGGGTGAAGGTGTTTCTATGCAGCTTTCAAAGGCAGGCAAACGCGTCGCCGCAATTGAGCGATATGAATCGGTAGGTGGTGGTTGTACGCATTGGGGCACGATTCCATCGAAGGCTTTGCGTCACTCTGTCAGTCGTTTGGTTGAATACAATCAAAACCCGCTTTTTAACGATAATAACTCAACACGTAGCCTAACGTTCGCAGACATTATGCAGCATGCAAGCGGTGTGATCCGAAAGCAATCTCGTCTACGCTCATCTTTTTACGAGCGAAACAGCGTGCCTGTTATTACGGGAGAAGCGAGCTTTATTGATAAAAATACCTTGAGTGTCAGTCGTAATGACGGATCAGTTGAGACGATTACTGCAAAACAGTTTGTCCTGGCCGTAGGTTCTAGTCCCTATACACCAAAAGACATCGACTTTAAGCACCCAAGAGTCTACAACAGTGACACATTGCTATCGCTGAAGCACCACCCCAAAACAATCATCGTTTATGGTGCCGGTGTTATTGGTAGCGAATATGCTTCAATCTTTCGAGGTATGGGCGTTAAAGTGGATTTGGTTAATATGCGTGACCGCTTACTTTCATTCCTTGATACAGAAATATCAGACGCGCTAAGCTATCACCTTTGGAATAACGGCGTTGTGATCCGTCACAATGAAGAATACGAATCAGTAGAAACCCACGATGATTACGTTGTGCTTAACTTAAAATCTGGTAAGCGTATGAAGGCTGACTGTTTGCTATTTGCTAATGGTCGTTCGGGAAACACTGCCGAACTGGCACTCAAAAACGTTGGCTTGAAAGCAGATAGCCGCGGGCAAGTGAAAGTAAATAGTAACTACCAAACCGAAGTTGAAAACATTTATGCTGTTGGAGACGTCGTTGGCTATCCTAGCTTAGCATCAGCTGCTTACAATCAAGGGCGTTTTGCTGCTGAAGCAATGCTTTCAGGTGAATGCCACAAGGCGCTTGTCGAAGATATTCCAACAGGAATATACACACTTCCAGAGATCAGTTCTGTAGGTAAAACCGAACAACAACTGACTGAGTTGCGCATCCCATATGAAGTGGGAAGAGCTCAATTTAAACACCTAGCCAGAGCACAAATCGCCGATACGGTAGTTGGAAGCTTGAAACTACTCTTCCACCGCGAAACCAAAGAGCTACTGGGTATACATTGCTTTGGTGAAAGAGCGAGTGAAATTGTCCATATCGGGCAAGCTATCATGCAACAAGAGGGCGCTGGAAATACGATTGAATATTTCGTGAATACTACCTTCAATTACCCAACCATGGCTGAAGCTTATCGTGTTGCAGCATTAAATGGACTAAATAGAGTTTTCTAAATTTATTTAGCTAAAAAAAAACCTCCAAATGGAGGTTTTTTATGCTTTTAATTCGACCTTAGTCCATTTGCATGGTGGTCGTAAATACAATACCGGTATCGTCAACATCAGTAGACATGGACACTACCATTTTAGTATCTAACATGCCTTCCAATTCTGGTGGAATGGGCTGGCCGCTCATTTGCATGATAGGAAGCATCTGTTCGAAGAATTTACCGTAATCAATCTTCACAGCATTCATTCCGTTTTGCGTTAAACCTTCTGAAAGAACACTTTCCGCTTGAACTGTGCCTGCTTCGCCAGAATATAATACAAGATGTTCATCGCTTGCTTTGGCAAAAACTTCGACACCAAACTGACTTAGCATTGGTACTACGTCTGCCATATTTAACACTTCACCTTCGGCTGGAAGAGGCTGTTGTGCAAGGAACGGAACGAATGTTTGTAAACTAGCGTAAAGAGTTTGTATGTTTTCAGCAGATACAGAAACAACCGCATCTAAAGAGGTAGCACCCTCTCCACTCATATCAAACTCAAATTCGTTGATTGCTGCGGCAACACCATAGAATCCGTTGGCTACACCTGCCATCGCAAATGCGCCTGTAGGGTTGTTTTGTTGCATTTCAGCTTGAAGTGCCAATAATGGCTCGCAAGACAAGCTCATGTTAGACGCAGCAGACCACATGCTACTAACACTGCTACTCAAGGCTGACACATCTAAGCCAAGCGCAAGCGAAAGCATGCTTTTATTGTCGGTAGCATAGTTCGGTAAGAAGCCTCTAAGTGCTTTCAAGCCATCTTTAGCGACTTTACTGCTTGTAGGAATTAATACTCTGCCGTCGATATTTAGCGATTTACCTGAACTTTGGTTGATAGTAGTGTCGATAAACATGCCTGGCCACATCGCTGTCAGCATATCAACATCTGCTTTGCACTCAGGCGTTCTAAGCATCTCAAACTCTCTCGCAATCTCGCCATCGCCTAACACACCAATGTCTTTGGCAATTGAGTTTCCATCAACTGTAGTCAACATTTTGCCAATTTCTTGTGTGCTAATGAAGCCAATACCGTCTTTACTCATCTTGTATTCGTCGAACATTTTGCTGTAAATATCGCTACCTGTGATAGGATTTTTTGGCTTAGTAACTGCAAGTGAAAGCTTTAAATGCTCGTCATCAAATTCAGCTGCATGGAAAGTCATTACTCCCCAACCATCTGCTGCTCTGACTAATAATTCAAGACCGAGTTCTTCATCTAGCAAATAACTGGTATAAGCGACGCCTTCAATTGTTTTATCAGCATAAGTGATGCCAGAAGAGACTTGAGCATCACTGAAAAATGAAAGAAATTGCTCTTCACTATCTAACTCAAAGTGCATGACTGGTGATACACCTACGAAATAGACAAGAGAGCGCTGCGCATCTTTCATTCCCGTAGTAGAAACAAATGTTTCTGGCGCTGCAACAGCTTCAAAAAAGCCATTAAAGATTGCCAGTCCAAACTTTGATGCAGGATCATTCTCATCTTGCATCATTTCGTCGAATACCTGACCAAACTGATCGTACTGACCAGGCTGCATGCCCATAGATGCTAGGTAAGCAGTCATATTTAGCGGTTTCATTTGTGCAGATAGCAGCACAGTGTCAGCTGGAACGTAATCCAAACGCTCCATATCTTTGCTACCGCCTAGGAATTGGTATGCACCAACACCGACAGCAACTAGCAATAATACTACCAGTAGTTTTTTCATAGATGTTCCTTATTTATATCCATTCTTAAAAGCGAAACCCTTCGCTTTTCAATTAGTTGATGTGTTTTGTCAATTAAGGTGTGGGTACGGATATGCTTCTCTACCATCTCAATTGACGGTAGATAAAATACCATGTAATCGGGGTCATGCATAAGGTAAAACGATAAAATTCTGTGCCAGAAGCAAAAAAACCTCCCAAAAAGGAGGTTTTTATCAATTCGACTCAGTATTAGTTTTTAGCTAACAATGCATCTCTGTGCGCAACGACTTCGATTGTCATCGTTTTAGGATCGAAAGTCATAGTAGCAATTGCTTTATCACTTACGTCGCTCGCTTTTTGAATTACAGCTTCTTCAGCACGTTTGAAGACTAAATTAGACGCTATCTGTTTACTCATACACTCACTATTCATAGTCAGCGTAGTTTTATCCATACAATTGAACAACTTAGCTTCACCGGCATTAGCATTCGCAGACATCGCGATTGCTGAAACTGTCATCAACATGATTGTCTTTAAATATTTCATATCAGTTCTCGGTGAATTAACAGTGATTAAAGTATAGACAAACATAACCTCGAAATCAAGTGAAATCACACGAATATTACAGTTATATTACAATGATAAGAAAATAACATGACAATTACTGTCATAAAGCAAAACAAATCATCAAATTCGGGCATCAAAGAGGCAAGCGAAGCCTATTAAGTAAGATTAAATATGATAATAGTTTGTTGACTAGGTATCTTCTTGCACAACTTTGTCGCTATTTTGCGCCAACACAAATTTTCTAAGTTCAGTATAGGGCATTGGCTTTCCGAACAAGTAACCTTGTGCTTCATCAGTCCCCAGGGCAAGCATCTGCTCAGCTTGTTCTTCGTGCTCGACCCCTTCAGCAATAGTCGTTAAGCCTAACTGAAGTCCTAAATTTACAATAGCCTGGGCAATGAACGCATTCTTCCCGTTATCGAGATCATTGACAAAGGAGCGATCTATTTTCAGGCGATCAAGCGGCATCTTTTGGATATAGGATAAAGAAGAGAAGCCTGTTCCAAAATCATCAATAGCAATTGAAACCCCGAAGTCCTTGAGAGACTGTAGTGACTGGATAACAATTTCTGGCTCGTCCATTACCACGGACTCAGTAATCTCAAGTTCTAATAAGCTTGGCGGGACACCATGTATATCTAATATATATTTTACGTAGTCAACAAATTCAGAATCCCTAAACTGTAGTACCGATACGTTAACCGCCATTCGGAAGTTTTCATAGCCTAATAAGCAAAGCATTTTTAGACGGCGTACCGATTCAGCTAACACCCACTTACCAATATCGACAATCAAACCAGAATATTCTGCGAGAGGCACAAACACCTCGGGTGAAATAAAAGCGCCTTTGTCATCTTGCCAACGAAGTAAAGCTTCAACACCAATGATTTCTCTGGTGACTAGGTTTATTTGAGGTTGATACCAAACTTGTAATTTTTCGCGCTTAAAGTCTTGTTGTAAATTACGAATAATTTTCAACCTACTTTGTGTTTCACCATCCATTGAAGGTATATAAAATGCGTAGTTCCCGGACTTTGCTTTTTTGGCGACATTGAGCGCGATATTGGCACATCGAAGTTGGTAAATTGCATCAACACTCGGTCCGACCTTATACAAACCGATATGCACATTGACTTGCAAAGAATGTGAACCGACCGAGAACGCGGTTCGAAAAAGATCATTGATAATATATGGTTCGACAAAATTGGCGTCTCCAATTAAGCCAAATACATCACCGGTTACTCGACCAATTTTAACGTCGCTGCCAAAAGAGTTGGTTAGCCGTTTTGATACAGCGACCAAAAGTGCATTACCGATATCTTGCCCGAGACCATCGTTTACATCGCTGAAGTGACTTAGGTCTACTAACGCTATGTTCTGTGGGCCCTGAGTTTGCGCTTTACCAACACTGATCAGATTAATGAATTCGTTTCGATTTGGCAGTTTGGTCAACCAGTCATTAAAGGATGATTGTTTCAGTTTGCGAAATAAATTGGCATTCTCTAAACCGATACTTATTTGGCAACCCAAGGTTTCTGCAATTTTTTGTTCATCAATACTCAACAGTTCGCTACTTTTAAAGTATATAACCGCTTCTAATCCGGAATGTGAAAGATATAGCAGATTGTTGTGCTTTGAATAATAGTGACCCCGGGATTCAAAGCAATGCATAGCAAGCTGCAATACTCTCTTGGGCAAGTTATCTTCGGCTTTAGTCTTGACCAGTCGCGAATACTCATGATTTCCACCGAGAATATATAAATCATCACTCTCTTGGTCAATTAAGTAACCTGCTCGGCCCACACAAAAAGCTCCGCGGCTGGAAGGAACGACATTATTTAACTTAGCTAAATGAGCAGACAGATAGGTAGTGACCGAATCACTCGATATAGGACTTGATGTCGTATCGTTAACAACGTCAAGGCCGGCAATTAACGCTTCTGAACTCGACAAGATGAATAGCCTTTGGTTATGAACTTAAAAATTAAGTTACAGTAAAGGTGTTACCAAATGGAAACACTACTCTCAAATATAGAAAAAAACCAGCACTAACGCTGGTTTTTTGAACGATTTATTTTATTTTCTTGATTTAAATGCCGTCACCATCACCAAACTCGTGCAGCCCGCACTCCCGTTTCAAGCCATGGAACCGTGTATCTTGCTCTGACATGCCGTCTTGCAAAGCAACAGTGGTATGCCAGTCTCCGACCGAAACATAACCTTTTTCCCACAATGGATGATAGGGTAACTTATTAGCCGTTAGATACTCGTGCAACTGTTTGTTCGACTGGTCAAGTATCGGGTGGAACTTGAATTGTTTCGCTTGCTTCTGCAATACCTTAAGCTTTCCTCGCGAATCAGACTGATCTCGGCGCAAACCTGCAAACCAAGTTCCTATTGCTAGGTCATCTAATGCCCGTTTCATTGGCTCAACTTTATTTAAGTTGTTGTAAGTCTCAATCCCTTCTAAACCTTGCTCCCAAAGCTTTCCAAAACGAGCCTCTTGCCAAGCTGGAGAGATAGGCGCTGAGTAGACTTTCAAATTCAAGTTTAACCGCGCTGTCAACTCATCGATAAACTGATAGGTTTCCGGAAATAGATAGCCAGTATCGGTCAGCACCACAGGAATCCCAGGAGCGACTTCGTTGAGCAGGTGCAACATCACTGCAGACTGCGCACCAAAGCTAGATGACAACATATGGTTGCCAGGCAAGTAAGCCAACGCCCACTCTATTCGTTGCCTTACCGACATGTTCTCTAGCTTAACATTCCATTCCGAAAGCTGAGCAGGCTCAATATCAAAATCCAAACGGAGGCTTTCATTCATATTAGTTGCGAGACTAGTCATAAAAATCCCTAGCCGAGTCGACAACAGGTGCAATGATCCCTGCTCTAATGACATAATCGCCAAAAGACTCTTTCTCTTCACGCTCATTAGACCAACGACCAATTAGATCATCTAGGTGCGACATTATTTCAGTGTCGGTAATATTCTCTTTGTACATTCTTGGAATACGAGTTCCCTCGCGGTTTCCACCAATGTGCAAATTATATTTACCAGGACCTTTGCCAACTAAACCTACTTCAGCCAACATTGCCCGGCCGCAGCCATTTGGGCAACCTGTAATGCGGTAAATAATGCTCTCATCCTGCATCTTGTGCTTGGTTAGCATTGCTTCAATTTCGCTAACCGCTTCAGGCAAGTAGCGCTCTGCTTCAGCCATCGCAAGCGGGCAGGTTGGTAGAGAAACACAAGCCATAGAATCTTTACGCTGATTACTAACACTCGCTTCCATTAAACCATGCGCCACGGCAAGATCTTCGATCTGCTGTTTTAGTTCGCTTGGCACACCAGCGACAATTAAATTTTGATTAGCTGTCATTCTGAAATCACCGGTGTGTATCTTAGCAATCTCAGCACAACCTGTTTTTAAGGTTTTGCCGGGGTAATCTAAGATTCGACCGTTTTCAATAAACAAAGTAAGGTGATGTTTACCATCAATGCCTTCAACCCAACCATAGCGGTCGCCGCGAGTAGTAAACTCGTACGGTCTGCTATCTTCAAATGTTGTCTCTGAACGCTTTTCAACTTCTGCTTTAAAGTTATCTACCCCAACACGTTCAAGGGTGTACTTTGTTTTCGCATTCTTACGATTAACACGGTTACCCCAATCACGCTGAGTAGTTAGCACGGCAGCCGCAACATCGAGTGTTTTATCCAAAGGAATAAAGCCAAAGTCATCCGCCTTACGCGGGAACGTAGACTTGTCACCATGTGTCATGGCCAAACCGCCACCAACTAAAACGTTGAAGCCAATGAGCTTACCGTTCTCGGCAATCGCCACGAAATTCAAGTCATTTGCATGTACATCTACGTCATTATGCGGAGGTACAACGACGGTTGTTTTAAACTTGCGCGGCAAATAATTAGTTCCAAGAATAGGCTCATCTTCCTGCGTAGAATCAACCTTTTCGCCGTCTAACCAAATCTCAGCGTAAGCTTTTGTTTTTGGCAGTAGATGTTCACTTATTTTCGTTGCCCATTCATAGGCTTCCTGATGTAACTCAGATTCGACTGGATTTGACGTACAAAGCACATTACGGTTTACATCACCCGCAGTTGCAATAGAGTCGATACCCGCTTTATTTAGCGTTTGGTGCATCTGTTTAATATTAGGCTTCAATACGCCGTGAAACTGAAAAGTTTGACGCGTAGTTAAGCGAATACTGCCGTACATAGTGTAGTCAGCTGCAAACTTATCTATCACCAACCATTGATCAGGCTGAATAATGCCGCCTGGTAGACGTGCTCGAAGCATTACATTATGTAAAGGCTCGAGTTTCTGCTTCATTCGTTCAGCTCGAATGTCTCTATCATCCTGCTGATACATACCGTGGAAACGAATTAACTGGAAGTTATCGGCAGTAAAACCACCGGTAACATCATCTTTCAAATCTGTGGTTATGGTGCCTCTCAGCAAGTTACTTTCGCGTTTTAAACGCTCATTGTCAGCAAGTTTACCTTCAACAGTAAATTTTTTATCATCACTCATTAGTAAACATCCTTCTGATAACGTTTAGATTTGCGTAAATTGGTAACGTACTCTTTGGCTTCAGTCTCAGACTTATTGCCATGCACCGACACTAGCTCTAGCAATGCAGATTCAACATCTTTTGCCATGCGCAACGCGTCACCACAGATATAGAAATGAGCTCCTTGCTCCAGCCATTCAAATACTTCTTTGCCATTCTCGCGTAGACGGTCTTGCACATATATTTTCTCGGCTTGGTCACGTGAAAACGCCAAGCTGATTTTGCTTAACAGACCCGATTTTAAATAGCCCTGCCATTCGGTCTGATATAGAAAGTCTTGAGTAAAGTTAGGATTGCCAAAGAACAACCAGTTCTTCCCTTCGGCCTCTGTAGCATCACGCTCTTGCAAAAACGCTCTAAATGGCGCAATACCGGTTCCAGGACCTATCATGATGACTGGCGTATTTGGGTCACTTGGCAGTCTGAAATTGTCGTTATTTTCAACATAAACATTCACATTTTGACCTTCTTCCAAACGGGTTGAAAGAAAACCCGATGCGCCACCTTGGTGAGTAAAGCCATTCGCTTCATATTCAACGTGTGCAACGGTTAGATGTACTTCGTCTTCTACTTCTGCTTGACTCGAAGCAATTGAATACAAGCGCGGCGTAATTGGACGCATCGCATCAACTAAGGCTTGAGCAGATACCTTGGCAGGATACTTCTCAACGATATCAACAATTTGTGATACTGATAAAAATTCACGTAAGGCTGTTTTATCTTCCATCAAACTTGCCAGTTCTTTGTCGTTTGTCGCGGCCAAATACGCTTTTACAAATCCAGGGTAGCTTAGCGTTAACTCTAATTTATTGACCAAGGCATCAAGCAAAGAGTAATTAGCATCGGCAATGGTTACTTGGTCATCTGCTTTAGTATCAGTTGCTGTCATAATTCTGCCAGCAAGCGCTTCATCATTACTAAACCATACACCAAGGGCATCGCCGGGACGATACTGAATACCGCTGTCTTCCAAGGAAATTTCTATATGGCGAATATCTTTTACTGAGTTTCGACCCGTTATTTTTAAGCTTTCACTTAACGTCGCAGCGAAAGGATTTTTCTTGTTGTATAAAGACTCTGCAACTGCATTTGCAGCTGGAGTTAGATTGGCAACTTGTGTTGTTTCAACAGGCTTCAACTCGTCTTTTAACTTGTTATTAAGCGCAACTGCCCAGTTTGCAATTGCCTCATCATAATCAACATCACAGTCTAGACGCTCAACTAAAGCTGTCGCGCCAAGGGCACACAATCTTGTGTCGAAGTCCTTGCCGGTTTGACAGAAAAATTCGTAGCTTGTATCGCCCAAACCAACCACAGCATATTTCAAATTAGGCACTTTCGGCGCTTTCTTACTTGCAAGGAATTCATGCAGTTCGATTGCATCATCTGGTGCATCGCCCTCACCATGAGTGCTTACAATAACGACCAAATGAGTTTCATTTTTTAATTGACGTGGCTTGTAGTCGGCCATGCTAATCACATTAGCATCGAAACCTTGCTCACTCGCGGCGGTTTTATAAGTTTGAGCGACGCTTTTCGAGTTACCGGTTTGAGAGCCATAAAGAATTGTTAATTTTGGTTGTGCCGCAGCAGTGCTAGCAACCGCTTGCCCTGGTTGTGCACCAGAACTTGCAACGCCACCAGCCATACCGGCAAAGTAGCCACTAGCCCAAATAAGCTGTTCTTTATTTAACACAGATGCCGCTGATGACAGCAGTTGAAGCTGCTGTTCATTCAGGGCAGAAAAAGAATTATTGCCGTTATTTACTGTCATTTCTCGTTAACCTTAACCATATTGCGGATAAGGTTAGCGAGTTTTTAGCATAACGTGAAAGAATTAAATCAGATTTTTTATTACTTTTTAGACTGAAAGAATCAATTAAAAGTCAAATTCAAGACCAACGAACACACCGCTGAACTCTAAATCTGCATAAAAATCATCAATATCGTCCAATTCAACTGTTACTGCGCGATAGCCAGCTTGTAGTGTCATATCTAAAGCAAGTGACTCAACGAAGCTGTAAGTTAACGCTGCTTGAATATCTGAAACAGAGTGGTCTCCAATCGCTAAGAAGCTGCCTTCAGCATAGACACCAAGGCCAGTGAAAGGTAAACCAACTTCAGCCTTAGCATAAGCCATCGGAATCACGCCAGAAAACTCTTCTGTGGCAGTGCGGTTAGATTCTGACTCACTGACCACAATAGTACCGTCTAGGTATTTACCGTTTAAGCCGATATCAACGCTAACTAGATCATTATCTAGGATTTCGTAATACAGAATAATATCCGTCGCACTCATTTCGAAGTCTGTGCTTACATCAGTATTTGCTGAGTATAGCTCGCCGTTAAATTCGAACTGACTGTTAAGATTAGTGAAACCACTAGTGTCCATCGTCGTTCGGACTAGTTTTAGGTTCGGAATTAGTGGTACTGGGTGTTCCAATGCGACATATAATGAGCTATTTGTTTGATCATCGTATGAAAACTCAGTGAGTGATTCTTCGTTTGCAAAACCACCTTCTACGCCCATGTTCCATCCCTGCGCTCCAACATAGGCGCCCAACAGCGTATCGGCTTGTGCGGGTGCAGTTGCAACTGCAGCTAGCATTGCACAGCCTAAAAGTGACTTTCTCATATTTTATCCTTGGTTAAGTAGTTCTGATAGTTCGATTAAAGCAGCATTCGCTCTGGAAATATAGTTCGCCATTACTAACGAGTGATTAGCTAGCATACCAAAGCCATCTCCATTTAGTATAACGGGCGTAAAGATAGTTTCTTGAGTCGCTTCCAATTCTCTAATGATTTGACGTAAGCTTACGGTAGCATTTTTCTTCTCAAGAACATCTTTAAAATCGACTTCAACGGCTTTTAAAAAGTGCAGCAGAGCCCAGCTTGCGCCACGCGCTTCGTAGAAGTTATTGTCTAGCATAAACCAGCTAGTTTTGTTGGTCATTATTGAGCTTTGAGGCGTGGATTGTCTGGCATCAGCATCTCCCGCTAGCTCTGTGTTGATGACATCTGACCCTACACTAGCGCTTAGTTTTTGAGATAATGAGCCAAGTCGTTTTTCAACTTGTTTTAGCCAATCTCTTAAGTTGTCTGCTCTGGCGTAGAACTGCGTATTCGAATTACCAACTTTGCCAAGTTCGGCCTGATACAGATATAGTTGCTCTACCGCTTTCTCATAGCGAGATTCAGAGCTCGGTAATATCCACTTGTTGCTGTCATTATTGAAGAAAGGCTGTGCAGCTACTAATTGAGGGTTCTCAAGGCTTTGTGATTGAGAGCGGCTGAAGTCCTTGCGCATTGATAAAGCGAGGTCACGGCTCATTTCGAGCACGCCAAATTCCCATGATGGAATGTTGTCCATGAAAATACCGGGAGGAGTAACATCATTAGTTAAGTAGCCACCATTTTTGTACAACATTTCTTCTGTGACTCTTATTAATGTCGCAGTTGTCGTATAACCGGTCACAACTTCATGCCCATTTGCAGATGCCATGTCTTTGGCATTCTGTCTAACATCGAAGGTGTTTGGGGCAAAACTCCACCAAAAACCTAATAATGCAAATAATAGTATAATTAAGCCTAAACCTGCAGTAATTGTCTTCGTAGTAAAAAACTGTGCCATGATCATCCTTTGCATTGCTAAGCTATTATTAAAACGGAAAAAAAATGTCGTCTATCAAACGCATTTCTCTTCTCTCACTTCTATTATAGTTGCCCCTCTGTCTTTTGGGCAACTACTTATATCTGAGCAATAAAATTGCAAGGACATAAGCGAGCGCGGTTGCAAAGGGTAACATTGCCATACTAGCGACTGCTGCGACACGCACCCATAAAGGGTTTACATCAAAATATTTAGCTAGACCTGCACAAACACCAGAAATAATTGCTCTGCTTGGATCTCTAAATAAACGTCTGTCGTTAATTACTGTTTTCATTCTGTTTCCCCTACTTTGCTGCGTAAACTATTTTGTGTCTAAGATTTTGAAATACTCTAAACACATTACTAATGATGCACTCCCGAGATACAACACAATCGGGGTGGCCAAAAGACTGATTAAACTGATATGACCTAACATAACCCTCTCCTTGTCTGAATGTCGTCGAGCGACTAATCAAGAGATTAGTCGTCGCTTTTTTCCACAAGGTTTACGTCACTGTCTTTATCGACTTTTGCAATATCAGTAATGGTTACTGTTGTTGCTGGTAGCGTTGGGTCTTGGATTTTTGCAAACTGAAAGTTAGAGCTTGCTACCAAAATTGACTTATTAACTTCTTCGTTGATTTCAGCAGTAACGCTTTGCATTGCTGTTTTCATCACGTCATTTAAAAGAAGTTCAACCGGAGATAGTTGTGCTTGTGCAGCACCAGTAAATGCGATTGATGATACGAACAAAGTAGACAAAACTGTAAGCTTAATAGACATAATATTTTCCTCAAATGTTTTAAAAGTGTTGGTTTCGACTACTGTTGCAAAACCTAAAATTAGTTGCCTTATCGGCGAGTACACTTGAGCTATAGCGAGAGTTGTGCCAGTTTTTTAAAGAAATATTTTATCTATTAATTTCAGTCACTTAAAAAATAATTTAATTAATATAAGCGTAGAGGAAAGAAGATTGAATATGAGGTGTGGCGAAAAAAACCACTTAACTTAGTGGTTTTAACTAAAATTTAGTCCGTGTATTTTTTAGACACTCGGTTTGCTATCTAAAAATGATTTTGCTTTCTCTTGAGCATCAAGAACCTGTTCATATGCATCTAATAGAAGCGTTTTAGAGACGTCACGTTTGGTGCCGTTTTGACTGAGGTAACGACGCCAAATTCTACCGCCAGTTTGAGATTGGAAAAGCCCTAGCACGTGACGAGCTATGTGCCATACGCGTGAACCATTCTCTAGTTGGTGTTGAATATAGTCATTCATCGCTACGACGACTTGTTCTCTTGTAATGGGATTGGTGGTGTCGCCATAAATCTCATTATCAATACTTGAGAGAATAAAAGGGTTGGAATAGACTTCCCTTCCCATCATTACGCCATCTACATGTTCGAGGTGTGCTTTCGCCTCTTCGATTGTGGTAATTCCGCCGTTTATTGCAATGTTGAGATCTGTAAATTCATTCTTTAGGTCATATACACGTTGATAATTAAGTGGTGGTATGTCGCGATTCTCTTTCGGACTTAAGCCCTTTAACCAAGCTTTCCTGGCGTGAACCGTAAAGTCATTGCACCCAGCAGCGGCAACCAAAGATACGAATCGACTTAAGCCTTCGTAGTCATCCATGTCGTCAATGCCAATACGGCATTTTACTGTGACGGGAATGTCGACCTTTGCTCTCATTGCTTCAACACATTGTGCCACGGTTTCTGGCATCGCCATTAAACAAGCGCCAAAACTACCGTTCTTAACTCGGTCGGAGGGGCAGCCCACATTAATGTTTACTTGGTCATAACCGCGGGCTTGTGCTATCTCTGCGCAGTGCGCCATGGCATCAGGCTCACTTCCACCGAGTTGCAGAACAACAGGGTGCTCTTCATCGTTGTAACTAAGATAGTCACCTTTTCCGTAAATAATTGCGCCGGTTGTCACCATCTCGGTGTAAAGAACGGTGTGCTTTGAAAGTTGACGTAAGAAGAAGCGACAGTGTCTGTCTGTCCAATCAAGCATGGGGGCAACGGAAAAACGGTGATCTACAGTAGGCGTGGACAAAGCAATGAACTCTTAATTTTGTTAGAAGTAAAGCGATTTGCGTTGCAAGCCTTTGACTCATATCAGGATTGATACACGTCTTTCTGTTTTGCAAAGCAGTTTAGGTTTAATAAACCAATGCAGATTATACCATCGCACTGTAGTTAGAAGAAAGGAGAAAGCGTAGATATTGCATAGTATCAATCATGTTTAATAGAGAGCTTGTCTGGTTGCCACAATAACGTGAGGCGCTACTTTCTTTTTCTTAAAAAAACGAACAATGGTCAGCCTTTCGGTTTGGCGAAAACCCCAATTAACGGGCGAGTATTGAATTGCCTTTTAGCTACCGTTTCTACAGGTGTGCAATGCATTTTATTTCGATTTTTAGTTCAGGCTGAACAAGCCCAGAGACCTGAACAACTGTTTGGCTTACTTCGGGCATGCATCCATATGCAGATTCCCTTTCACCATAAACCGCTTCAACGTTTTCCATCAACTCGTCCATATTAGTAACAAAAAACGTTTCATCAACAATATTGCCCATATCTGCGCCGAACTGCGATAACACATCCTTCATATTTAAATAAGCAATAGCAGTTTGTTCAACAATACTTTGCGGAACAGCTCCACTATTATCTATACCAACCTGTCCTGCCATGTATAGAATATTGCCGACTTGAGTGCCCTGCGCAATAAAATCCTTAAATGGGCCGCTTCGATAGGTTTTCTTATTAATTTTCATTGTTTCGTTTTCCTCAGTTTTTTAAGAGTCCAACACTTCCCGCAAATCCGGCTAATGGTTTTGTCAATTGCGCAAGTATTTCCGCTTGACGCTTTGGCTATGAATTCTGCGTGCTCTCATGAATAACTATTTGACTGCGAATAGCGTCAATAATATTTTTTGATACGCATCGAAACACAAAAACAACACGACATACAGTCCTAAAATCACCAGTATTACCGCAGAATCTGAACCAAATTCTGGAGGTGATAAATCTAATTCGAAACGACTATTTATGATTGATACCTTTAGTAAATAATCAAAAATAATCCCAGTGACACTGAAGATAGACAATAGTCCAATCGCCCTATTACGATACCTGTTGATTATTGCTTTGATTTCCATTTCGCTCATAGCCACTCCTTTAAAATTGATTCATAACACTTTCAAAACCCGTTTTGGGGCGCTCTTTCAAAAAATGTGTTTTACTTTTTTGTTAGCTGCCATTTACCATTCGAGTCCATTCTGGGTTTATATTTTGTGATGAAGCATCTATATATTGCGTTACATCAGCACCTAAAAACAGATATTCAACCGCTCGAGGGTGAAAAGCTAACTTACCTTCAAAAAATAGGGGGCTTTCTTTTATTTGAGAGTACCCGTCCATTTTTACGCGACGTAAGATGTTTAGCCGAAACTTACCGTCCTTCCATTTAAATTGGAATCCCTCAAATGCTCCTAATTCAGAAGAACCTAGTACCTTTTCTGGCTCGCCATTAGATGTGATAATTGTTAACTGCGGAGTCATAGTTTGCTTGTTGGCCTTAATACCAAATAAAACATACTTTTTCCGTGTCTCATCCCACACACGAAACATTGCTCCAGATTCTGCAGGGCTTTCAAAGTCTAATTTAGAAACTTCTAAAAACATGGTGAAGTAACAGTCGTCCTCACAATTGACTTCAAATGAGTTCATTTCTGCATTGCCACTTGAAATGCTATGCTGACTCGAAAACAAATGCTGCGAAAAAGCATCCATGGAATGAACCAACAAGAAAATAACGAAAAACGTTTTCATACCAATTTCCTTTATACCACCATGTTTTTCTAACTTAATTTTAACTCAATACCAAAGGCAGATAGCGCCTTACTCAGAGGCCTTATAAAGTTGACCTGGCAAAACGTATCGCAGCTTCTTGTTGTTCAGAAGACAAACGATTCTTTAATTCTCCAGCCCCATCAATTGCATCTTGATACACACCTAAGTCAGACTCGTCGACATCATCTTTGTTAGGACATAATAGAAATATAGATTCATACCAACCTAGTGCTTTTATAAGATCGTTGTTCTTAAACTTTTCATCTGAGTAAGCAAAGCCTAAGTGCCGTCTTGCTTCAAGATCCCCTTTACTTGCGGCATCAATCCAGCTTTTTACCGCTTTGTTCCTATCTTGTGTTATACCTAAGCCATGATAGCTTAGAAAAGTCATAGTGCTTAAAGCCATAACTTTAAGCTCTTCTTCACCTTCATGTTTTAAAGGCGAATTAATAACGTAATTCCAATGAGCTGCAGCAACCGAATATACTTTATTTCTATATGCTGCAGTGCCCATATAGAACTGACATTCTATATCTGTGTATTCTAATTCTTCTAAGTATGTAACTTTACATTCCTCAGCGATCGCTGAAGAACAGAAGATTAAGGTGAATATTAGTATTATTCGTGACATCAACCCCAAATTCCTTTTATTGCATGACATTCATTACCGCTACAAAATTGCGCTTTATTTTTGCCCACTTCAAATTTTTTATGCACGTTTTTCAACTTTCCACGGTGGATTGATACGGTTTTCACCGGCCCAGTAAAACTTAATTTTATTCCCCGAAGGATCTCTCACAATAGCTTCTTTCCAAAGATAACGTTGCTCTGTTGGCGCTTGTTCAAACAAAATACCTTTCTTGGACAAGTCTTCAAATAGTTCATCGAGTGCTTTGTGCTCGAAATAAATGACTGTGTGATTTTCGAACTCATCTTGTTCTAGCGATAAGGAAAATGTTGAACCTCCATCTGGACAAACAAAACGTGCATAATGGGGGGTATCTACTATCTGAGTGAACCCTAAAAGGAGATAAAATCTCACTGAGTCTTCCATGTTATTTACAGGCAAAGTTACTTGATTTAGTTCCATTCCTCCTCCAAGTGCATAACAACTTATGATGGAGGCTGCACAGTAACGACTGAACTTATCCATTTTGGGTATCTTCCAAATCACAATATCAATACCTTACCGCCGATTAGGTGATGATTTCTACAGTTTTTTCAGTTGTTACTATGAATTAACAGTAGTGGCAGAATTGAAGTCGGTAGTTGACGAAAACAAAGTAGCGGCGTACAGTCACTGAGCGAATAAATTAAGGAAATAAAATATGAAAAGGATTCTAATCGCTTTAAGTTTGGTCACAGTACTTGTTGGAAACAGCCAAGCACAAACTACAGACGAAACGCTTGAACAATTATTCGATATCATGGCAGTTGACGAAACTATCGATGTTGTTTTTGAACAAATGCAAAGCATGGTCAATAACATTTCTGGTGGACCTATTCTGACTTCTGAAGAACAAGAGGTATACGATAAATATCAATTAAAAATCTTAACTTTGATGAAAAAAGAATTGGCTGCCGATAGCATGAGGCAAGACCTGGCACAAATCTACAAGCAAAACTTCTCTGATAAAGAACTGAAGGATATGCTGGCGTTTTATCAATCTCCAACTGGTCAGTCAATGTTAGAAAAAATGCCGATAGTCACTCAAGAGTCGATGCAAGCTAGTCAAAGAATGATGACAAACGTAATGCCCAAAATTAATGCCCTGACTGAAGAAATGAGTAAAGAAATGAAAGAAGCAAGAACAAAGTAAACGAAGGTTATCTATGTAGCTGGTCCAAAATAACCGGACCAGCCTTAACCCGCATTGGGGATTCAAGCCCGCAGCGTGAGTTACGGTCGCTTTCTTCTGAATAGAAAGATACCCATAGAAAGAAGGAATAAACCTCCCATTGCCGGTGCGCTTACTGGCACGCCCTGCCACCGAAAGTTATCAACCCAAAGTGATTCGTAACCGGTTCCCTCAATAAATCGTACTTCGTCAAAACTGATATTAGAGAAGACTTCATACTCGGCTTGTCTATCGCTTAACAATGTAAGCGCAACATCACGCACTAAATTCCCATCGGCGAACAATTCAAACCGAAAAGGTGAATCTACGACAACACTGTAATCAAAGCTAAATGCCGAGATTTGGTAGTCGAAAAGGACAGAAGCGGAACTAACACTGCGGCTTGTTCTGCACGTTGTCGAAACGCCGATACCAATATAAGACTCTCCGGAAACCGAACCCTCTGACGGCAAGCAATAAGCATTGTTGAAAAGGGATACAGGAAACCCGCTGTTATATCGGAAATTTAAACCATTATCTGAGAATTGCTGCGTAGCAAGTTCACCATTTATAGGGGTATTTGTTCTTTCGAAGCTTTCAGATTGTATACTTAAGTTTTCATCAAACTCGCCAAAACTAATGATACCCGCCGACGAATCTGCCGCGAAAAAGGCGCAACCTAAAAACGCGAGTCTTAATCCCGTTAATGGATTCATGCTCAACACCCTATGCTAAATTAAAAAGTATAAATGACTTCGATTGCTGCAAGCGTCCAGTTTTCTGAGTCTTGTGTAACGAAGCGTGGAATAGTGACGTTAGGTAACCAAACGGAGCCTGCCACTGTTTGTACCTTTGCTTGAGCCCGCCAAGCATCTGACATTGTCCAGTTCAAGCCAAGCGTTCTGGCAGTTTGTGAACGCGCTTCTTCCAACAAACTCAAATCTACCACTGTTAACACATTGCTGGCGAAATGTTTGTCGTATTGTGCGGTTTGAAATCTTGACCATTGACCCGTAATTGATAAGTCTTCTTGAAGGTCATACTGAAGCCCTGTGTAGAACCCATAATACCTGACATCTTGCAGCTTATCGGAGGTGTCAGACAGGATGGATTCGAGCGCTAAATAACTATCGGGTAATTCACTTGTCGCTCGTGTGCCAAAGGTACCACCGAAAACTCGCATAGAATCCCATTGCACAAAAACAGCTTCTGAACCTATGTTACTCGAACCAGGAAGGTAGCGCACGTCATTGGTTTTGCTACTCTGATTTGTATTGCTAGTCGTTGAAGTGATAGATTCAAAGCCACTCTCAGCCAATGCATGCACTTTCTCACAGCAAAGTGATGCTGTTAAAAAGATAGCAAATGCGCAAAGAGTTAGTTTCATACTTGTGTCGCTTTGAATGTTCAAAAACCGTACACAAATACTACCCCATCTCGACAGACCTAATTACGTATTTTAGGTATGGCCAATATACATGTGATATTGGCCATAATACGCTGTTGACTATTTTAAAGGTATTTGGCGTGGAACTCTAAATGTTGCTCTATGAAGCTAGATATGAAGAAATAGCTGTGATCGTACCCTTCTCTTAGATGCAATTGCACAGAATGACCTGACTTTTGCGCCACTTGCATTAAACTCTCAGGTCGCAATTGCTCATCTAAGAAGTCATCTGCACTTCCCTGCTCTATCAAAATCGCTTGTGGTTCTGTTGCGTGCTCCAATAAATGACAAGCGTCATATTGTAACCATGTATCTTGCTGTTCACCTAAGTAAGCACTAAAGGCTTTCTTTCCCCAAGGACTGTTTGTCGGATTACAAATTGGACTAAAAGCTGAGATAGAACCGAACAATTCAGGGTGTTTGAGACCAATTGTAAGCGCCCCATGACCGCCCATAGAATGACCAGATATGGCGCGCGAAGTGCTCAGATTTAAATGCTCATCTACATCTGAAATCAAGTCTTTCACAATGTAATCATACATATTGTAGTGTTCACGCCATGGCGCTTCGCTGGCATTCAAATAAAACCCGGCACCCAGCCCAAGATCATAAGCTTGGTTTTCATCATCAGGCACATTTTCACCACGTGGACTGGTGTCGGGTGCAATAATCGCTATACCAAGTTCGGCCGCGCGCTTAAATGCCCCTGCTTTCTGCATGAAATTCTGATCAGTACAGGTTAAGCCTGACAACCAATATAGACTCGGTACTTTTTTTAACTCGGATAAATCATCCATTTGTGGCGGTAAAAAAACGGCAAAAGTCATTTCACAATTATTCGCTTCGGACCAATGTGTATATTGCGCATGTTCACCGCCAAACACTTTGTTTGAGGATATTTTTTTCATGGTTACACCTTCGGACTCTGTTGAAAGTGCACGACAGAGCGAATGCTTTTTCCCTCATGCATCAGATCGAATGCTTCATTAATATCTTCAATTTTCATATTGTGAGTAATAAAGTCGTCCAATATGATTTCGCCAGCGAGATACTTTTCAACGTAGTCTGGCAATTCAGAACGACCTTTAACACCACCGAAAGCGGTACCTCGCCACACGCGCCCAGTCACAAGTTGGAAGGGTCTGGTACTGATTTCTTGGCCTGCTCCAGCAACACCAATAATAACTGACTCACCCCAACCCTTGTGACAGCATTCTAACGCGCTACGCATAACATCGACATTACCAATACACTCAAAAGAAAAGTCTACGCCGCCATCACTCAACTCAACAATATGTTCCTGAATTGGTTTGTCTACCAGTTTTGGATTGATGCAATCGGTAGCTCCCAGTTTTTTCGCTAATTCAAACTTACTTTCATTGATATCAATCACAAAAATACGGCTCGCTTTTGCCATTACTGCGCCAATGATAGCTGACAGCCCTATGCCACCGAGGCCAAAGATAGCGACCGTATCGCCTTCTTTTACCTTCGCTGTATTCATTACAGCGCCAATACCCGTGGTTACCCCGCAACCAAATAGACACACTTCGTCCAATGCAGCTTCTTTGTTTACTTTTGCAAGAGAGATTTCAGGTAACACCGTATATTCAGAAAACGTTGAACAGCCCATATAATGATAAATTGGTTGACCATTTAAAGAGAAACGACTTGTTCCATCCGGCATCACGCCTTTACCTTGTGTTTCCCTAATTTTTTGGCACAAATTAGTTTTGCCTGATAAGCAGAATTTACACTCTCCACATTCTGGTGTGTATAGAGGAATCACATGATCGCCAACGGAGACGCTTGTTACACCCTCACCTACTTGTTCTACAATTCCGCCACCTTCATGTCCGAGAATAGCGGGGAAAATACCTTCTGGGTCCTCTCCCGATAGAGTAAAAGCGTCGGTATGACACACTCCGCTAGCGACGATGCGCACGAGAACTTCACCTGCTTTTGGTAGCGCCACATCGACTTCTTCGATTGTTAATGGTTGGTTTGGTCCCCATGCAACGGCCGCTTTTGACTTTATTGTTTTCGTGCTCATTTTGGTCTCCGTAGATTCTTTGTGTTTCGTAATTTTATCGTTAGTAGAAGGAGTATTGATATAAGTGAAGATTAGATCAATGTGTATGCAAGGTAGACTCCTGTATATAATTTGAGCGATCAACACTGTAAAGCCCGTTAGATCGCCTGATTCACTTGATATGAAACCATAAAAAGTTAATATCTTAAACGTTACATTTTTTTTGAAAGCACTTTCAATTAGCAGCGTGTAACATGTAAGATAAGGAATATCACTATCAGAAAGTTAGCCATTTATTCAACAACAAAGGCAGGATCCTTATTTTCTGGTTCAGTTTTGTTGTCTGGGCTTAACTTTGGCGTGCTCGGCGCTCTTACCAATAGTTTTCTTAACATCCCGTTTTATGGTCACTTTTCTTTCTACTTCGGTCAAATATTCGTTATTTTATGTTTGGTCACTCGAGGCTTAAATGCTGCCTTTATCGCTGCAATTATTAGCTCGTTTGCCCTTGTCACAACATTAAGCGATCCATTTATTTTCGTTATTTTAGTCAGTGAAGTGCTTGTGCTGCACTCTATGCTGCGACAAGAAAAGTTTTTACTGCAATCAGACTTATTGTTCTGGGCATGTATCGGCGTCCCACTCTCGCTTTTTCTACTTTACATTACGACTGGCTCCAGTAGCACAGTGCTTATTATTTCGGGCTTAACCCTAGGAATTAACGCTACATTTACAGCGGCAATCGCTGCGCTAGTCTATTCGTTTATTCCAATACATAGTCCGTATCGCAAATATAAAGGTAAGCCCCCGAAGTTTTCGTCGATAATTTTTTCACTTTGCATGCTCACAGTAATACTGCCCACCGTTGTCATTAGTTCTGTCTACACTTGGCAAAATACCTCACAAAAAGAAAATGACATTGCCATGATGCTAAAGCGTCAAAGCACAGAAATCATGTACTCTTATGACGCCTTCATCAATTTGCACTTGAGGGCAGTCAGCACTTTATCAAGCGGCTTGGCAAGCACCTCAGAACCCGATCAGTTTAGGACAAGTTCTTATTTAAACAAACAAAATTTGCTCAATGCAACCATAGAAAATTATCCAGGTTTCACGAGCATGTTAGTCTCCGATAGCAACGGCAGAATAACGCACGCTGCACCGCTTAAATATGCAAAGATGTTAAGCGACTCATTCCCTCATACTCTGCATAAACGACAGTACTTTCAGGACGCTAAGCAACAAGGGACGCCTCAGCTTTCAGACGCAATCGTAGGAACGGGTTTTGGCAGCAATGCTATATTGGCGGTGTCAGCGCCTATTTTAGGCGAGCAAGGCTTCGATGGGATCAGTCAAGGGGCTATTTTACTATCCTCTTTGACGAGTTATACCGAACAACTTGGCTATACCGATGAAAAACCCCAGTACATCATTACTGATAAAAACAATGCTATTATTTACGCTTCACCTAGTTTGGGACTCTCGCCCCTTTCTCAGTTTGATTTCAAACTAACTACCAATACGCTAATTCAAGCCATTCCTACCTTGAATCATCAAAATAACCCGTATTTGTTTGAACAAACTGTTAATGAACATGGCTGGACAACAACAGTACTAGTGTCGCCTACACTGGTTACCGATATCATCTCTAGTAACTTTTATGTGTTGGCTTTAAGTTTAATTATTACCCTGTTCATTTTTTCTATTATCGCTAATTTATTGAGCAAACGAATTACCTTGCCATTGGTGCACTTAGCAGAACACTTTGATGACCAGAGCTATACAGATGAAATAAGAAAAGAGTCAGAAATTAGTGATGAGTTGGTCAAAGTAACAGGTCAATTAATCAACTCGCGTGAAATCATGTTGAATTTCCAAGAGCAATTAACCCGACAGGTGCAGAGCAAAACCAAGCAGTTAAAGTCACTCAACCAGCAATTGTATAACCTTGCGCAAAAAGACGGTTTAACCAACCTACTCAATCGTTCTGGCTTTGATGATTTAGCACATACCTCCTTTCGCAATTGTGTTAGGAATAACATTCCCTTAACCCTAGTGTTATTGGATATTGATGATTTCAAATTAATAAATGATACACATGGTCATCCTTTTGGTGACAAATGCATCGTATCTATTGCAAAAACACTGAATCAATTCTGTAAACGCAATACAGATATACTAGGAAGATACGGCGGTGAAGAGTTTATTTTGTTTCTCAGTGGCGGCAATATTGAGGAGCATCACGAATTAGTGAAACGTATCCATCGCACTATTCAAAAAAGTGCGATTTCTAGCGATAACATTATTGTGAATATGACAGTCAGTATCGGTGTCACTAGTCTTAATTCAAATTACAGCATGAGTTTTGAAGGCGCAGTAAAGTCTGCTGACGAGCAACTTTATAAAAGTAAACGAACCGGTAAAAACAAGATCTCAATTTATGTTCAATAATGCATCAAATTCTAGACTTTCAAATTGATAAGCGCTAGGGTTTACGCATAAATAGAATAAAAATTAATCACACCATCCATGCGCGATTTTTTCACAAAGAACACGCTTAATATACTTGCAAAAGGCAGTTTGTTAGGTGTTATCGCATTCGTCGCGAATATCCTATTTGCGATCCCTGTTTATGGGTCTGAAACATTGTCTTGGGGCTTAGGTATCGCGCTCTTTACATTGATCAGCTTCGGCCTAAGCCCTGCTATTATTGTATTTGCTTTCTGCGTCACTTCCATGTTTCTGCTTGCTCAAGATTGGTTTCTTATTGCCACCACGGTGCTTGAATTTGTATTTATAGCTATTTGCATTAAGAAACGACTTTTTATCATTATGGCGTCATTATGTTTCTGGATATTTGTCGGAAGCCCATTACTATTAGTGAGTGTTCACTTCTATTCAGAGGTAATGATTTCTCAGGGATATGAATATATTTATGCCGCTTCAGCTGGACTAAATGGTCTATTTAATGCGTCATTGGCAGCGATGCTATATCTACTCACGCCAACTAGATGGCTGAACGAAAAAGCCAGCAGGGTTAACCAAAAATTATCATCTAATATCTTCGCCCTAAGTGCGCTAACCCTGATTTTGCCTGTGGTGACCGTATCATTATTAATGGCAAGTTCGGCAAGCGAACGCAACCAAAAGCAAGTTGTGAAAATACTCAGAGCGCAAGCAAACAGTTTGAGTTTAGCAACTGATAATTTTATCAATCAGCATTTTACTGTTATTCAACAACTGGCAAATACTTTGTCGTTGAGTGATGACAAAATATTTGAGCAAAAGTTGTTGGTTAAATCACAGGAACAATTTTCTGATTTTTTCAATATTACAGTTATTCGCGCCGACGGTTACACAGAGTTCTTTGCTCCCACCCGGTACAACGAAGAACTCAGTAAACTCCCACCAAGCCTGAGATACGTAAATGACCGCCGCTATTTTGCACACGCGAAGCAAAACATGACTCCCTATGTGTCTCAAGCAATGATGAGCCGAGGAGTGATATCTGCGCCGATGATTGCAATGTCTAGTCCGATTATCGAAAATGGTGAGTTTGCGGGCGCTCTTCTTGGCGCGATGAACTTAAGTAATGTCAGAACACTTCACCAAAACATGGTCGATAGCCTACAAACAGAAAGCGTTATCATTACAGATGAATCGAATTATATCGTTTATGCTTCTGCACCGCTAAAACTCAAGCCCTTAGAAAAGTTTGAATTAACGTCAGGTAAAAGCGTGTTTGTGCCCGAGTTTCCAATGCTCGCAATAAAAAACAAAAGTTACCCCTATCACGTCGTTAAAAATAGCCATAACTGGAACGTATACATAATCAAGCAGCCTGAAGAATTGGTCCGATTATATAGCCAACACATTATTGTACTCTGGTTGGTCGTTGTGGGTATTATCCTGATCTTTTTACTTATCGCTCACAAGTTATCGAAGCGAATAACCTCACCGTTGGTCGCTTTACTGGAGAACAGTTCAGAATCCTATATTAGCAACTTCGAAGTTGAGCAAGATGCAACTTCAAGTAGGGAAATAAATGAAGTAGCTGCTAAGTTAAGAAAGTCACACCACCTATTGCGAGACTTCGAAGACCAGCTACAGCAGCAGGTAAATGAGAAGACCACTCAACTTGAACAAATGAATCTGCAATTGGCAGCGCAAGCGAGAGAGGACGGATTGACGTCACTGCTTAATCGCAGCGGTTTCGATGAAATAGCGAATAACGCAATCAAAACTAGCCAGCGTCTCCACCAACCCATAAGTTTGGCATTGATTGACATTGATGACTTCAAATTGATTAATGATAGCTACGGCCATCCTGTAGGCGATGAATGCTTAAAAGCCTTCGCAGAATTAATGCAGTCAAACTGCAAACGTGAAACCGATATTATCGGCAGGTATGGTGGTGAAGAGTTTGTTATTCTAATGGCCGGTAAAGATGTTAGAGCGCATCATCAACTCATGCACAACATCCGTGTTCAAACTCAAGACTTATTAGTCCACCCTGTGGAAATGCAAAGCCCTATTAGTTTTACAATTAGCATTGGTTTGTGCAGCTTACTAGGCAGCAGCCAACTTGGTCTGCATGAGGTGATCAACATCGCCGACGAAGAATTATACAAATGCAAACGGAATGGCAAAAACCAATTATCGATTGTTACCATCGACCCTGAATAAGCTGAATCTAATAGAGTGTCACACAGGCACGATTATATTTAGGAATGCTTCTGTAGTTCAGTTATAATTATAGGTTACGAAGTTTAAATATTAACGAACACGATACGGATATATGAAGTCTTTTTTACATATAATGAATGGTTGCCTTTCTGTGCTTGGGTATTTTATCAATACCGTTTTTTGGGTCATTCCTATTGTTCTCCTCTCTTTATTAAAAGTCATCCCAATAAAATTTTGGCAAAAGCTTGTTTCTTTTCCCCTTGACGGTTGCGCAAGCGCATGGATTTTTATTAATGGTCTTAATCAGAAAGTATTTTCACGCTGCAAGTTTAATGTGTCGGGATTAAAAGGCTTAAGCAACAAAGAATGGTATTTGGTTATCTCAAATCATCAATCTTGGGTTGATATTTTAGTCTTGCAGCGCGTCTTTAACGGTAATATTCCCTTCCTAAAGTTCTTTCTGAAAAAAGAACTCATTTGGGTGCCATTTTTAGGGGTAGCCTGGTGGGCTCTCGACTTCCCTTTCATGCGTCGCTATAGCCGAGCGTTCCTTGCCAAAAACCCGCACTTGAAGGGTAAAGACTTGGAAACCACCAAAAAAGCGTGCGAAAAGTTTGAGCACAAACCTGTGAGCGTGATGAACTTTATAGAAGGGACGCGATTTACTCACAAAAAATGGGAGTCATCGGGTCAAGTACACACAAAACTACTACCACCGAAAGCCGGCGGTATCGCGTTCGTTTTAAGTGCTATGGGCAAACGCTTAACAAAGCTAGTTGACGTTACCATCCACTATCCTCATGGAATTCCGTCATATTGGGATTTTGTCAGTGGCAAAGTAAAGACAATCAATGTCAATATTAAAACCGTCCTGATCGATGACCTGTTCACCCAAGGGGTATTTTCGGACAAATACTTTGATGACCCCTCTCAAAAAGAGCAATTTCAAGATTGGCTAAATAATATGTGGGCTGAAAAAAACAAAGAGTTAGAGTTGATGGAGCAACAAAAATCATGAAATCACTGAAGTCCTATATTATTTTCCCGATCCACTTTGTTTTGCAGATGACCAACCTCGGCCTCTGGGGAATGCTTATCGTTTGCTTTGGTATTATCCGTTTTCTGATCCCAATTAAGCCTGTTGGCAAACTGCTACTTGCCATTATGCATTGGTTCTACTGCACTTTCAGTGTAATTAGCGTCGGCATGATCAAGTTTTTTAATAATATTCACGTGGAAATTAAAGTCGATGAGACTTTGAGCAAAGAAAAGTGGTATTTGATTATTGCTAACCATATCAGCTACTTAGATATCATTTTACTCATTCGTTTCTGTGCTTCTCATACTTCACCACCAAAGTTTTTCTTGAAGAAAGAATTGATCTGGTTGCCATTTGTGGGCATTGCAGCCTGGGCCTTAGACATGCCATTTATGCGTCGATATACACAAGACTTCGTCGCTAAAAATCCGCATCTGAAGGGCAAGGATATTGAAACGACACGTAAATCCTGCGCAAAGTTTGTAGATAGCCCTACTTCGGTTATTAATTTTGTTGAAGGAACACGCTTCACGCCAGATAAGGCTAAACTTCGCCAAAGTCCATTTTCTCATTTATTGCGGCCAAAAGCAGGCGGCATTGCCTTCACGCTCGCGGCGATGGGAGAGCAATTCAGTAACTTACTCGATATTACGCTCGCCTACCCCGACAATTCAGGCCACCCAATGCGAGATATGCTGAGCGGCGAGATGACACATATTGTAATAGATGTAAAAGTACTACCTGTCACCGACGAGATTATCGGAGACTACTTTGAAAGTGCGCCCTTCAGAGAACGCTTTCAAGTCTGGCTCAATGAGTTATGGGTAAACAAAAACGAAAGAATGAAAGCCTGGATGAATGGCTAAGGAACCGCTCTTGATCGCGAAACAAGAAAGTACAACTGAAGTCAGCACTACAATCGTGGAAGCCATATTAGCGTTGGTAGAAAAGATAGGAATACCGGTTGTTGAAGGTACCTTGCTGTACGATCTTGTTGCTTTTACAGTTATTGCCTTGGCTGCCCTAGCTGGCTTGCTGGTAGCGCGTTTTATCTTACACTTCAAAGTAATGCGACTCATCTCTCGTTCGAATAACACTTGGGACGATAGCCTATTAGATGCGGGCGTATTCAGACGACTGTCACATATTGTGCCGGGCATCATTGTTTATTCTAGCTATGCACTTTTACTCCAGCCTGAGCAAACACTGTATAAAGTGCTTAGCAACTTGAGTGCCTTTTATTTGTTGATTACTGTTTGGTTAACCTTGAGTGCTATTTTAAGTGCAATTGAATCAATCTATAGCCAGAGCCAACTTGCCAAAAAGGCCCCTATTACTGGGTTTATCCAGGTTTCTAAGCTAGTACTCACCCTTATTCTCATATTCCTGACTTTGTCGTTGATACTGGGTAAAAGCCCAATATATTTATTATCGGGCTTAACCGCAGTAGCAGCGGTTCTGTTATTGATATTCAGAGACACTATTCTGGGCTTTGTTGCGGGAATTCAAATTGCGGCAAACCGAATGTTCAATACCGGCGATTGGATAGCAATGCCGAAATATGAAGTTGATGGCGAGATATTAGAGATTGGTCTCAACGTTGTGAAAGTTCAGAATTGGGACAAGACTATTTCAACTTTACCCACTTATTCATTGACGACTGATGCCGTTAAAAACTGGCGCGGCATGACCGAGTCAGGTGGTAGACGCATAAAGCGCTCGATTTATATTGATGTCCACTCTATTTGTTTTGCCGATGATGACCTGCTTAACGAATGGGAAGGGATGCAATTGTTGAACAAGTACTTAGCTGACAAAAAGTCTCAACTAAAAGAAGACCGTCATGCCCGAAACTTGCCGGAAGAGGATATATTGAATTGTCGCCGCCTAACTAATTTAGGTACATTTAGAGCCTATTTAGTGGCTTATTTGAAACAACATAAGCTTATCAATCAGGATTTGACTTGCATGGTTCGGCAGCTAAAACCAACTGAAGTGGGTTTACCATTAGAGATTTATTGCTTCAGTCGAGAAAAAGACTGGATAACTTATGAAGGTATACAGTCAGATATTTTTGATCATGTCTTAGCAATTCTGCCCGTTTTTAAACTGCAGGCTTATCAACGAGTTTCAGGTTTCGAACGTCCACAAAAAAACGCGCACTAGCGCGTTTTTTTATATTACGATAAAAGTCATTGTCGACTTTAGGCTGCTGCGTAGCCCAACACAAGGGTTACGGTAAGTCCTGAGACTCCCATAAAACCGTATTCAATTTTTTCACGCAGCCCTTCGGCGCCAGATTTTCCGCTTAAAATAGCCATGACGATACAAGTCAAACCCAACACTAGTGCAACAACAGTAGCACCAAATAATAAACCACTAAGTATACCGTTCATAAAATTCCTAAATTGAAAGCCAGAAAACGGCGGTATTATGCACTAATCTGCCACAATGTCACAGTGGAGACTGTGCTTTTTTCTAAAGCCTTGATCTTGGTCAATATCGCTAAGTCTTGATTAATTTCATCACTTACGCTGTTCCTACAAGCGAATCTCAAACACAAAAAACTCACAACACCCTGTTTTTAATGAGGTTTACATTTCAGGAACAAAGATTGCTAAGGACTAAGTATCGGATATATGCAGATTTATTTATTCCATACGGAATTAATTTATCTGATACCTAGTTTTACACTACAATAACCTGATTATTCAAAGGAAATGCATTATGAAAAAAGTCATCGTAGGTACCGTCGGTTTATGCGCTATTGCAGCCTTTAGCGCTAGTTATACTATGGACGCTGAAGCTCACTCAAAAAGCTTCGACAACGACCATTGCAATATCAATATTGAAGGTGACTTCAAGTTTGCTGAGCGCACGCTAACAATAAGCACCACGAAAGATGAAGTCGTCACTATCACACCAAACTATGAAGTATTTGTTGATGGTAAAGCACTGGATTTGAATAAAACTGAAACGTCCTATGTGAAAAGCTATTATGACGGCATTGAGCAGACTATCCCTCAAGTCATGACTGTGGCTGCAGAAGGCGTAAAAATAGCAAACTATGCGGTCAGTGAAGTACTCAGAGGCTTTTTAGGTAAAGACAGTAAAGTAGCCGATACCTTTCAAGGTAAACTTGACGAACTATACAGTGGACTGCAAAGCCATGTTTATCAGCACCCTGACTATGTAACTTTTGATTCTCAAAAACTAGAATCTGACCTTGGCTTCGGCCCTGACTTTGAAGCAGAAATCGACGCTATGGTTTCAGAAGTCATGGAACAAGCAATGGGAGAGTTCTTTGTTCAACTAGGTCGCAATATGATGAATGGTGAAGGTTCAATGGAATCATTCGAAACTCGTATGGAAAATATGGGCGACGAAATCAGCGCGAAAGTTGAAGGTAAAACCGAAGCCATTGAACGCGAAGCTGAAAAGCTATGCGAAATGCTAAGCGAAGTCGATAGCACAGAAGGCAAGATGCAACAAATCAAAGGCTTAAAAGCGCTAGACCTGTTACTTGTTAGCAAGAATGTCTAAGTTTCTCATTATCGGTTTAGGGTGGCTTGGCTACCCTCTAGCAAGAGAATTGAAAGGAGCTGGCGCTATCGTTGCCGGCTCTACTCGTTCTGAATCAAAAATACATGCCTTGAAAAACGAGAATATCGGGGCATTCCACTATGACCTTTATCTCTCTAATGACGCGGATATAAACCCTGAGAGGATTAGCAATGCCCACGTTGTTATTAATATCCCTCCAGGTAGACGAAACTTCGATAAAGCCCTGTTTATCAAGCAAGTAAAAGCACTGCTTGATTACTGCATTGCAAACAAGGCGAAACAAATCATTTTTATTAGTACTACTTCGGTCTTCGGGGCGCTGACACATAAAGTGAATAATCACTCCCCCTTGTCTCCCAATACACCGTCTGGTGAGGCTCATGTCGAAATAGAACAATATTTGCAGGCAAAGTCTGTAAAAACAGGCAAGGAATGTCAGATTAGCGTATTGCGGCTCAGCGGTTTAGTCGGCTTAAACCGACACCCTATCAATACAATCGCAGTTAAAAAAGGCATCACTCAAGGTAAGAACCCGGTAAACCTAGTACACCTAGACGATGTGATTCAAACCCTTATTGCTTTGAGCAAAAGAGTGGAACGCTCTTTCTATGCAGCTAACCTTTGCAGTACTGAGCATCCCAGTAGACAGGAGTATTACACTTGGTGTGCAAAAGAGTTGAAGTTAAGCCTGCCTGAGTTTGCGCCAGATGAGAGATTAGATATAGATGGAAAGATAATAGATGCCAGTGAGACCTTAAAAGACAACGAAATTACCTTAAAATACCCCTCACCATTTATGATGCTACCCGACTAACTATAGCGGTAAAATGACTTCCTAGGCTAGGTAAGATCAAAAAGGCGATTCAGTAGAATCGCCTTTTTTACACTGCATACCAGTAGCATGTCTCAAATTGTGCTAAACCTTTCGCTCAGCATTCAAGAAGCCAATTAGCCCATCAATTTCGCCACTAGTGAAATACCAAAGTATTTCAAAGCCACAGTATTTATGAATATGCCAAGTAATATCACCGGTATAAAGGTACTCACTGAGATATTTACATAGCGTTCGAACAAACTGTGTTTGAAGGCAGGAGCACCTTCATCAAGCTCAGCATTGAAGTTATGCTTTTTCCAACGATACATAACGAAAATACAAATGAGTAAACCATTGAGAGGTAAAATGGTGTCGTAGAACACATCGTAAACTACCTGAAAGAACGACTGCTCAGCACCCGCATAAGACACAAACTTAGTGAAGAATTCACTGTGCCCGAATGACAAAGCACAAATCACAGAGAACACCACCAGCAATACACCACATAACAAGAGTGACGGTTTGCGCGATATGCCTTTTTCGCTCATAAGTGACGCCACAGGTACTTCAAAAATTGACACTAAAGACGTAATTGCAGCGAAGAACACAAGCAAGAAAAACAAACTCGCAACCACACTTGCCCCTACATAACCGATACTATTCTGTAGCTCCAAAAATATCTGCGGTAGATAAGAGAAGATCATGCCTATCGATGATTCGCTTAGCTCTTCGGTGTTCACCTCTGGATTGAACGAAAATATGGCCGGTAGTATCATCAAACCTGCCGTAAACGCAACAGCGGTATCCGTTAAAGCAACCAGTTTCGCAGAGCTTGGTACATCGGCCTTGCTGTTAATATAACTACCATAAGTAATCATGATCCCCATGCCGAGTGACAGGGAAAAGAAGGCCTGAGATAAAGCACCATTGATCACTTGGGCGTTTATCTTGGAGAAGTCAGGAATCAAATAGAACTCAACCCCCTTCATTGCATTGTCACGTGTCAGTACAAAGATGACTAGGGCGATAAGCATGAAGAATAGCGCAGGCATTAGAATCTTCGCCGCTTTTTCAATCCCCTCTTTAACGCCGCCTTGAAGAATGAAATACACCACTCCAAGCACTACAGCCATGTAGATAAAAATGGTGTTTCCTTTGATAAAGTTATCGAAAGTATTTGGATTTGCCAGTTCATCAAGGTTACCTATCACTGACGAATACAAATAGCCAAATATCCACACTGTAATCACTAAGTAGAAGACCGCGATCATAAAAGGAGTTATCACTGACAACCAGCCCGCAATGCGCCAAGAACGAGAGCCATTTGATAAGCTAGTGTAGGCTCCCAAAGGGTCTTTTTGACTTTTCCGGCCCACTGACATTTCTGCGAGCATAACCGGAAGACAGATGAACACAACAAATACTGCATACATCAATAGAAAAGCACCACCGCCGTTTTTTGCAGCACCCACTGGAAAACCGACTAGGTTTCCAATACCCACTGCAGATCCAGCTGCGGCAAGAATAAATCCTAACTTTGAGCCAAATTGCTCTCTAGAACCACTCATAACAATCCTTCTTTTATTATTGTTTTTTTTTGTTTTGTTAGGGTGATGTTAACAGCCTATCTGGAAAAAGTCTTGAGCCAGTGCTCATTTATCCTACCAAGCGATTGTCTCCCCCTGCCAATCAAGATAGAACGGACTATTCTCGGGGTCAAGCTTAGTCATAATGCTAAGCAGTTGTTGTACTGTAAACTCTGGCGTAAATAGCTTTCCGGGCTTTACATTGGCTTGAAATGGTTTAGATAAACCAGTATCAACCGTACCGGGGTGATAACACATCAAACTCGTATTTGGCATACGTCGTTTGTATTCAATGCTCGCTGTTTTTAATAACATGTTCAAGGCTGCTTTTGATGCTCTATAACCATACCATCCTCCCAAGCCATTCTCGCTTATACTCCCGACTCTGGCACTAAAGAATACGATGGCAGCTTTTTGTTTATTCACAACTTTTACTAGCCCTTGCAACCAAAGTGCTGGGAGTATGCTGTTGATCCTAAAGTACTCGGCTAACTGAGCGCTGTGCATATCTTCTAAGCGTTTTTCAGGCTTTAATGCCGTTTTACCGTCTTCCCCATCTTGATGCAAAATGCCGGTTGTACAAACCACTGTGTCTAAGCTTATCTTCTGTGCCTTTAAACCATCTATATATGATTTCACTTCAGCTTCGTCGGCGGTATCCATCACGTCATGCACATGCGATGTTCCAGCTTCCGTACCCAGTTCTGTCTCAAAAGCTGATCTTGAGACTGAATAGACAGTTTGATAATCACCTGAATTCATAAGTTGAGCAATGAGCTCTCGACCAATGCCACTATTAGCGCCAATGACCAAGGCATTTGCTTTTTTAGCGCTATCTTGAAGTGACGGGTTTGAACTTGAAGTTTGCTGTGTCATTTTGCTTCCTATTGTAAAACGCGCGTTATACAGAGAACCACGCTAAAAATTTGAATACGTAAACATTGAAAGAGATTGAATTTCTATAATGAAAAGGTTCGCTATTTTTTCGATGACCGAGCAGAGATGTCACAGCGATTTCCTTCGCAACGTTCTTTACCCGTTAGCCAATAAGAGATTCGGTATCTGTGCTTCGCGAAAAAGAGATAGAAGTGATCAGCAAACCAGCGGATCACCGGCCAGCGAAGAGGCGCATATAACCAACCTACACCAACCAAGCTCCATGCTTTGTGGGTCACGTCTAAGCCGGTTATCATTGTGCCATCCTCAAGTTGCCCGTGAATACGCGCATTCAAGTCATCCAGGTTTAACTCTGGATAACGCTCAGGAAAGTCAGGCAGAGAAATATCTTCGAACTGAATTCGTTTTTCTTTATCTCGCTTTAAAAGATGCGAAACTTCTTTTTCACACAGTGGACACAAGCCATCGTAGAAAAGTATGAATGCCATATTGATCGTTTACCACTAATTAACTTTATTAATGTTTCTGTATACGAAAATTATTCTTGAATAGATGACTTGAATTCTCAGGAGTTCAGGCGCACTTTATACACAAGACCGAATATGAGTAAAAATAGGAAGAGATAATGAGCGACAATGTAATTACGCTAGGCGGTGGCTGCTTTTGGTGTTTAGAAACAGCGTTCAATACTGTAGATGGTGTTGTTTCGGCATACTCTGGCTATTCGAATGGCCATGCTGAAAATCCTAGCTATGAAGCTGTTTGTAGCGGAAATACAGGCCATACAGAAGTGGTACAGGTTACTTTTGACCCTGAACGTCTTTCGTTAAGACAAGTGCTTGAAATATTCTTCGCCTTGCACGATCCAACACAGTTAAATAGGCAAGGAAATGATGTCGGAACGCAGTATCGAAGTGGTATTTATTACCATAATGATGAACAGCTTAATGCTGCGAAAGACATTATAAAAGAAATTGAAGACACTGAAATTTGGCCAAACCCAGTGGTAACAGAAGTACTGCCACTCGAAAATTATTACCAGGCAGAAGACTATCATCAGGATTACTTTACCAATAACCCGCAAAATCAATATTGCAACATGGTTGTTGCACCTAAACTGGCGAAGTTTAAAAAGACTTTCGCCAGTAAATTGAAATCCTCAGAGTAAAACCAACCTGCCCAGCTATGGCATGATTGCTGTTATATCGACTTTGAACAGTAATGGTGCCATTAGCTTGTAGCGGCTTTCATCGCTAGGACAAACAACATTTTTCATATAATTGACCTTCCAAGGGTCATTTACCATCCACACTTCTTGATCAACCACAGCCAGTCCTTCAATAGACGCGTTGTTCATTACGTAAGAGGTCGCGCAAGCTTCACCTGTTTCTAGCGCACCCCCGAGGCTTGGTGCCGTAAACGCCAGTTTGATTCTTTGAGTTGCTTTACGTTTCGCTAAATCTACAATCCACAATTCGTTATCATTTCTAGCAGCAGCGAAAAGGTAACCATCACTTTCAGCGCTTGGATAATATACATCCATACCATTTATCGGATGGTTGCCGCTTTCAAACTGAGGAAGCAACAAACCGCTATCTCGGGCAATAGCGAAGTCAGACGAAGACCAAAACTCACTGTCCATTTCTAATTCAAACACACGCGGCTGCCCTTCACTGTCTTTTTCAAGGCCTAATAACAAGGTACCATCTCGCTTGAGCGCTAAACCTTCAATACCATCATTAGGAAAATCTCCTACCTCAACAAACTGCTTGTCGTTGAGCGATAATTTTGTTGGAAATTGCACTGGGCGCGCATGCGTTACCACTAAACCCGTGTCACCTGCTTCGAGTCTCACCACCAAGGTAGGAAAAAGAGTGGAACCGGTTTGCGCATATTTTGACTGACAAGCTGCAGATAGAGGCTCGGAGCGACTTGCATCTTCAGTAACAAATATCCAAGCATTTACCTTTTCACCTGAGTCACCTGAGGCCTCTCTGTTTGGCACAGGAACCAGCGCTTCATAATCTGGTTTATTCGATAAGTAGGAATAAAAACAACTTTCTTGAACTCTTGGATGAAAGGTTGTTGGACCAAATTTTTGCGTTATTTTGGCTCTTTGCATGTCTATTTGATGCAAGCGCCTAGTTTGAGTTTCATGAGCGCTGCCATCAGAAAGCGAATACAAATAACCATTGGCGTATTTTAAACCTGAGGTTTGCGGATCTAGCATCACATCCTCATACGTATCGATAATCCACTCACCATGTAGGGTGATTACTTCGCTTGTGGGTATGGCGGTATCGGAAGGCTCTACTGATGGCTGTCCAGCATGACATCCTAACAAACTGAGAAATAATGTTACTGAAACTGTCAATTTTACATATATACCTTGCATCACTTGTCCTTCGGTCGCGCTTATTCGTGTCTTTTCGGGCTGAGTATCAATCCAAACATGACGTTTACTGGTAAAAAAGAGGGTACATCTAATCGGGTAAAAAATGTAAGGCTATATGTACATAGCGTATATCTGCATTTTAATACCTGATAAGCTATTGTTATTGTAACAGTAAAAACACCCAAGAACGTTCAAATTCAACATTAGGATCACGTAATAATTTGACAAAATCACTGCCAGAACTCATCGCAGGGCCCATATTGCGACATACTACTGCTCATAAAATAGTATGGTGGTTAGTCACATCTAAAGCATATGACATAAAGCCTACACTCCTTAATTCACAGGGTGATGAACTGCATATAGATTCGACAAGCATTAAACAAGATCGTTTTTGTATTGGACAACATGCCTATATTCATCTTGTCAGTGTGGAGCAAGAGGACCTTTTCAACGAGGGCGAACTTTATAGCTATGATCTTCTCACTAGCCAAGGAAACTCAGATGCAGAAGAGCAAAGCTTATTAAAATCAACAACTCACCTTTGCTATGATGGCTTTGAGCTACCTAACTTCCGATTCAATCGGGTGTTGCGAAAAGTTGCTCAGGGCTCTTGTCGCAAGCCACATTTCAACGGAAAAGATGCGCTCCCCCTGCTTGATGAGCAAGTAAAAGCAGAATTAAACTCCGAGGCTAAACAAAGTAATGATCATAACTTACGCCGTCCAGACATGATGTTGATGACCGGCGATCAAGTATATGTAGATGATGTTGCTGGCCCAATGCTGCATGCTATCCACCAAGTTATCGATTTACTAGGTTTACATGAAGAAAGCTTTGAGGGCGCAACAGTTGCTAACCTTAAAGAACTAAAACAACATGAACATGGATTTTATCAGCGCGAGCTCCTACTGCCTGAAGTAGAAGCCAATGACAAGTTAGAAAAAGCCTTCTTTGCTGCCAAGAGAAAACCAGTATTCACTTCTGTTAACGCTAAAAACCATTTGATTGGGCTTAGCGAAATGTTGGCGATGTATATTTTAAGCTGGTCACCCAAGCTATGGAAATTAGTCGAGCTTGATAAACATGATGTGGCCGAAGAACATCGTGAAAAGTATGTGGAAGAGACTAAGCACATAACGGCGTTTGCGGAAACGCTTCCTATGGTGCAACGAGCGATGGCACATGTTCCGAGCTATATGATTTTTGATGATCATGATGTAACGGATGATTGGAATTTGACCAGAGGGTGGGAAGAACAAGTCTATGGGCACCCATTTTCCAAACGTATTATCGGCAATGCCATTACTGCTTACTTCCTTTGTCAGGGTTGCGGAAACCCCAGAACTGAACTGGAAGAGATGTTCGAGCAATTTGCCAAGGTATTCTCTGAAGATAATTTAGAAGAAAGCGCTGTTGACGACTCTGGCGAATCAAGCAATCAATACTGCGAAGTAAAGCATCAAGATTTGATTGAGTATCTATTCGACTTTGACCAATGGCACTACCAATTAGACACTTCACCACCAGTGCATGTGCTAGATACCAGAACCCAACGTTGGCGTTCAGAGTCATCTCTAAATAAACCTTCCGGCTTGATGGATTGGGAGGCCTTGTGTGAATTACAACATAATTTAAAAGGCTGTGAATCTGTCATTATGGTATCGGCCGCACCCGTTTATGGAGTGAAATTCATTGAGATGGTGCAAAAGATTTTTACTATTTTCGGTGGCGCATTAATTGTCGATGCTGAGAACTGGATGGCTCACCGTGGGACGGCAAGTGTCATGCTAAACATTTTTAGACACATTAAAACCCCGCCCAATTTCATCATTCTCTCGGGCGACGTTCACTATTCCTTTGTCTATGACGTTAAGCTACGCTTTAGGCGGAATAGCCCTAGCATTACACAATTTACCAGTAGTGGCTTGCATAACCAATTTCCAGATGGATTACTTCGGTGGTTCGATCGTTTGAATCGCTGGTTTTATGGTCACCGGTCGCCACTTAACTTTTTAACTAAGCGACGAAACATGTCAGTCAGACAACGCCAACCTGAGGGGCAAACAGGCACACTCGTAAATCATTCAAATATTGGTGTTTTGAGCTTGAACGAAGATGCTACTCAGGTAGACTGCGCGCTCATATGTAGCGATGGACGAAAAGTCCAGTTTCAACGAACAAAGGCAAGCAAAGACTCATGACTGCACTGCAAGTTGCAATTTTTTATGGATCAACCACCTGCTATACCGAAATGGCAAGTGAGAAAATACAAACTGAACTCAGTCGTTTATTTAACGAAAAAAACGTGGACGCTGAAGTCGAGATATTTGATATCAAAGAACACGCTTTAAATAAATCGACCACATATGACTTGGTGATTTATGGTATTTCTACTTGGGATTTCGGTGAACTTCAAGAAGACTGGGAATCCACTTGGGACGATATTAAAACACTCCAACTCAGTGGCAAAGCCGTTGCTCTATTTGGCTTAGGTGACCAACTTGGCTATGCTGATTGGTTTCAAGACGCCCTCGGTATGTTGCACGACGAGTTGATTGTATTGGATGCAGATATTATGGGTTACTGGCCTAATCAAGGCTATGAATTTACCGCATCAAAAGCACTGACAGAAGACCAGAGCTTCTTTGTTGGCTTATCCCTTGATGACGAAAACCAATTTGACCAAAGTGATGCACGTATAGCGCAATGGTGTGAGCAGCTTCTTGATGAATGGGAACATGAATCGCGCTAAGTCGAGTTCCATGCAGAGCTCTATATCCAACTCTGCACAGAAAAAAGGGCGCTTGCACCAGCACTTCTATCGCAATGGTGAGGATCACAGGGCTGGCGCGGACGTTAGCTTTCAAGACATACTCCGGCTTTTTCATTTTCGCTCTATTGAGATTGGAAAATGGGTTACTGAAGAAGAAAAGCGGATTGCCGCTAACCTATTTTTCGATGCCTTATGCGACCTCATGGATATTCTTCAGGTTCCTGAGAGTGTCATCTGTTTAAATGGGACGCTTTCTCTAGGCTTTGGTGTAGGTGGTCAGAAACATGCAAGCGCACACTATAACAGTGCCAAGAAACAACTCTCTCTAGCCAAGAATGCTGGTGCTGGGGCATTGGCCCATGAATGGTTCCATGCGTTTGACCACTACATCGCAAAAAAAATGTATTCAGTGACGGGCAGTAATTTGTTCGCCAGTGAAATTTGGTTGAATGAAAGAAAGAAGCTTGTGCCGCATGAACTAAATAAGCAGCTAGCGGCCTGCTTTAGTAACATATTCCTAGATGCAACAAGCACAGGTCCGAGCGAACTTATGCAACGCAGTATTTTCGTCGACCAAAAGCTGAAATCTTTTTACTACGCACGCCCTCAGGAAGTGGCAGCTCGCGCGTTTGAGGCAGTCATTCAAAACCAATCAATTAAAAATGCCTTTCTTGTACAGGGCACTATGCAAAGCGCTGAAGCCAAATTAGGCATTTACCCGCAAGCAGAGCAACGAGACCAAATCACTTCGACTCTCCTCACCTATTTTTCATGGTTAGGACAAGCTTTAGAAGCTATAAAAAAAGACTAGTTCACGCTTTCTTGTATTTGAGGATTGTAGTTCTTTTTTGATACCATCGCTCAATCTGTCGCCAAGCAGGTAATTTCACGGATATTTTTGAGGGTAGAACATAATTTTTTGTTAATTTAGTTTACAAACCCCTATTCATTTTCTGCCAAGCGATTATACTAGTGGTAATTTAAAGAAGGACTGAGTGTAAAATGAAAAGAAAAAAGCATACCGCCGGTGATGAGGATGCAGCAGTCGATATGACGCCCATGCTCGATATTGTCTTTATCATGTTGATATTTTTTATCGTGACAACCACTTTCTCATCCGAGAAAGGTCTAGAGCCTAACCGTCCGCCAGAGAATCAACCAGAGAATCCTAACCCTTCGAAGTCTTTGTCAATCCGTATTGACGAAACTGGCCAAATACTCATGGCTGGTCGTATTGTAGACATTCGTCGAGTTGTGGCTAATGCGCAAACCTATTTGGCGAACAACGACACCGATTCTGCAGCGATTCAAGCTCATGAAGACACTGAGCACGGCATCGTAGTTGAAGTAATGGACCAAGTGAAGTTAGCTGGTATTACGAAAGTGTCAGTCTTAGTGAAAGAAGACTAAAACGTATAATTCCAAAATAGAAAACGCTGCTAGATGCAGCGTTTTTTTTGCTTGATTTTTTTGTCATTATGACTTGCGAGGCTACGATACACCGACTTTAACTTTCAGGTCGCTGCTCTTTTGCTTGTTTCTCTCTTCGATGGTCTTGATAAAGCGTAAATAGAATACTCATCAGATTGGTGATATTAAACACCGTACCAAAGATACTCCCCACTAACACAGCAAAGATGAGACCTAAGAGCTCGGCAAGTATAAACCACTGTCGAATAGCCTTTGCACTTTTCAGCGAAATAGAGCCCACCGTAAATATCAAAGACGAAGCATAGGCAATCGCGATAATGCCGCCACTGCCTAAATATAAAAGCTCAATAAAGAAGAAAGCTAAATTTAGGCTGACAAAAGTCACTAAGACAGGTATTCCGGTATAACGCGTTGCAACCACATTTCGAATACAGGCTAATAGGCACCCTATCCCTGCTGCCATTGCATTGCCTAACAGGAAGAAATGTATGCTCACGCTAAGTAAGGCTATGGCCGAAATTAAGCGATAGCGATTGATGTCGGTTTGTCGATAACCGATAAAATTGAAAATAACGGCGATAGCGCCAAATATTTCAGCCACAATTGGCATGTGTTCTCCAAATAGTCGTTAGCTGAAACATGATTAAACACATTGATTGAGACGACTTAAGCCTCAATCGTGAATGCTAAATCTAAGCACTCATTGCAGTGATGATTGAGTTTGTAACCATTCGCTCCATGAGAGCAAAATAGGTTCGTCTATATGGTCTGCGGGATAAGCAAACAAGCCGAACTGATTCCCTTTGTGATGACTGATCACCACTGCATGGTTTGGCATTTTATGGATATCTTGATGAAACGGATCCCATAAAGGGATTGTATATTTATCCACATTAATCAAGGGCACCTTAATGCCATTGATTACTTTCCATTCGTCTGCAACAGGATTCGGAATGCACGCATATACGCAATGAAATGGCATTTTGATTTGCACACCATCCCACCAAAACTGTTCAATTTTAATGTTGTCTATCAGTGTTTCAACAATTGTTGGTATCGCTGTAGTCATAATGAACCGCCTTTGTTAAACCTAGCCATGAGAGCACATTTGGTGTGTTCTTATATAGGTTATCAATGCAAATCAAAATTAACTTTAGCGTAAAGGCGCGCGAGTATAAAGATTATCTTGCCCAAGTACCAGTTTAAATTCGGTGACGCTATAGATTACATGGGCTTAACGCTTATTGACCTCGCCAAAGAAAATTTAAAATACTTGGAGCTTGATCATTTGATAGGCCACTTGTGCAGCACTGACTGGCCGATATTTGGCCAATGGTCCTTTCATAACAGGAGACAATAAACTCGCTACACGAATACCAATGTTTTCTGCGAAGCGATTTTCTTCTCGTTGCCCGAGTAACAAACTAGGACGCACGGCAGCGGCATTATCAAGCTGTGGCATACTTAGAATCGCATTTTCCACCTCGCCTTTTACGCGTAAATAAAAGTTCTTGCTTTTAGCATTCGCGCCAACAGAAGATATCCATACAAAACTAGTCGCTCGTTGTGCGCGAGTTAACTGGGCAGCGATATGAACAAATTGAAAATCTACGCGCCGGAATGCCGATTGAGATCCGGCCTGTTTTATGGTCGTGCCTAAACAACAATACACATGGTCTACCGAAAAGTAGCCCTGATAGTCTTGTAGATAATCAAAGTCGATGACTATGGCTTGTATTTTATCCAATGGGTCGTGATAGTTAGCGCGCTGCAAAGGCGCACGAACCAAGCAAATAACAATTTCATAGCGATCGTCATTACATAATTGATTGACCAATGCTTTGCCAACTAAACCTGTCGCGCCGAGCACCAATGCTTTGTATTTTTTCGTCATATTTTCCTTAGGGTAAGCAATTGCCTATGTTAATCTTTCAGCTCATCATAAAAACAATAACATTTAACGACGTGAACATATTATGAAAAGAGTAATCATTACTTTAGCATGCGCATTTGGGTTCAGCTTAAGTGCAAATGTCGGAGCAACTTCTGATACAACAGCAAGCCTCGGTCTATCCATAGAAAGAATACACCAATCTCCATCGCTATCGGGCACCGCGCCTAGAGGAATTCAAGTTTCACCAGATGGACAACGCGTGACCTTCTTAAAAGGCAAAGAGCAAGACTACGACCGTTATGACTTGTGGGAGTATCATATTCCCTCAGGTAAAACTCAAATGCTATTCAATTCAGATGATTTACATACTGGCCCAGAGCTATTATCTGATGAAGAAAAAGCACGAAGAGAAAGAATGCGAGTTTATGGTAGCGGCATTATTACTTACGATTGGTCCAGTGACGGCACTGCATTGTTATTTCCTCTTGCTGGCGATGTTTATTATTTCAAAATAGGTGACAAAAAAGCGAAACGCCTACTTGAAACAGACGCTTTTGAAACAGACATCAAGTTTTCACCTAAAGGTAACTTTGTATCCTACGTGAGAGAGCAAAACCTGTATGTGATGGACATTGCTTCAGGCAAAGAAAAAGCGATTACTACCTCAGGCGGTGGCAACATTAAATATGGTATGGCTGAGTTTGTCGCACAAGAGGAAATGAGCCGAATGACCGGCTACTGGTGGGCGCCTGATGAATCTAAAATTGCCTTTACCAAAGTGGATGAAGCACCTGTTGATACCATTGTGCGTTCAGAAATCTATGCTGATTCTATTTCGACTATTGAACAAAAATACCCAAAAGCCGGCACAAATAATGTGCACATCGAACTCGCGGTCATTGATTTAAAAACAGATAAAGTGAGTTGGTTAGACCTAGGCGAGAACAAAGATATTTACCTAGCAAGAGCCAAGTGGATGGATGCATCTACCTTAAGCTTTCAAACACAATCACGTGACCAAAAAGAACTATTTTTGAATGCTGCGAATATCAATAATGGCGAACAAACTACGCTTCTCAATGAAACCAGCGATACTTGGGTAAACTTGCATTTCGACCTCCATTTTTTAGGGGATAACAAACATTTCATTTGGGCTTCAGAGAGAGATGGCTACAAACATATTTATTTGTATCGCAATAACGGCGAGTTAGTAAAGCAACTCACAAAAGGTGACTGGGTTGTTGAAAGCATTAATGCATTGGATGATGACAATGGCCTAGTTTACTTCCAAGGTAGGAAAGATTCGCCATTAGAAAGTCACGTTTACTCCGTAAATATCAACAGCGGAGACATCAAACGACTCAGTGAGCAAGATCGATACCACAGCGCAACATTCAGTTCTGATGCATCGGTCTATGTAGATTCGCACTCAACAATCAACTCGCCACCACAAATGAGCCTTCATAAAGCGAATGGCGAGCTGATTACTTGGTTAGCCGAAAACAAAATAAACGCTGAGCACCCTTTGTATGATTACCAGGACCAGTGGGTGAAACCAGACTTCGGGACGATTAAAGCGGATGATGGTACAGACCTTCACTATAGACTGTACAAGCCTAAACAACTTAAAGGTAAACACCCTGTTATTGTTTACCTGTATGGTGGTCCGCATGTTCAAGTTGTCACAAACCGTTGGGCTGGTAATCGTGGCTTGCTTATGCAGCATTGGGTGAATAAAGGGTATGTGGTTTTTAGTATCGACAACAGAGGCTCATATAATAGAGGCAAAGCCTTTGAAGATCCTTTGTACAAAAAGATGGGCTTTGTCGAAGTTGACGATCAAATCAAAGGTGTTGAATTTTTACGAACCTTAGACTTCGTCGATGCAGACAGAATTGGCGTGCATGGACATAGTTACGGCGGATACATGACTCTAATGGCAATGTTTAAAGGTGGAGACTACTTTGCAGCAGGCGTTTCTGGTGCACCGGTAACTGATTGGCGTTTATATGATACACATTACACTGAACGATATATGGGTAATCCAAAGCTTGATGACGACGCCTACACCGCGTCCTCTGTTTTTCCTTATGCGAAAGACCTTAGTGGAGATTTATTGATCTATCATGGAATGGCTGATGACAATGTACTTTTCACTCACAGCACCATGCTCTACAAGCATTTGCAAGACTTAGCGATACCGTTTGAAGTGATGGACTATCCAGGCAAGAAACACAGTATACGTGGCAAGAATACTGGTATTCATCTGTACAATACGATCACAAACTTCTTTGACAAGCATCTACAAAAAGAAGACTAAGTATTAATCGGCATTGGTGCAAACCAGCTTTGCATCAATGTCATGATATATCAGAGAAATTTTCCACTACTGGCTTGGTACGCAAATCGGTTTTTTGTTAATCAAGTGGCATAAGTCACCATTAATCATCGTCGCAGACAAACCCGTATATTCATTCACGATAGAACTTGCTTCTTCATGCAGTTCGCCGCTGTCTCCGTTGAATTGTATGAACCAAGCCAACAGTTGTAAACGAGAATCTAGCTCGGCAATTGCCTCATAAATATCAACCTGTCTTGGCATCACAACATCTTTCAGTGCAATGCCTGTCGTATTGCTAATATTTTTTAGTTTATGAAACCAAGGGTTTTCACTATTTGCGAGTTCCTTCTCTCTCATCGACGACTCAATAAGGGCCGAAAAGGTAAGTAGTTCGGGCTTTGTTATATCACTGGGCATCAATAGCATCAGGTAATCATCGAACATACTGTTCAGGGTCATATTCTCTTTATAAATAATGCGATGCCATAATCGACTTAACATAGAACGATCTGTGTTTACTTTTCGTGCGGCCAATCCCGCTTTGATTAATCGCGCATTCTTCGCATAGGAACGCACTTGAATTTGATTGACTGACATTTCGCCCAAAGACAAGGGTTGCAACACTTTAGTAAACTGAGAAGCATCAAACTCTTCGCTTCGCTTAAGCTTGATGAGCAGTGCCTGAAATACATTTTCTGCATTAATTGAAAAACTTATTTTATTCAGCAAATCGTCACTTTTTTCGAAAAACACTCTATTAAGAGCGATTAAATTTTTTAGGTCATTCATGGCTTTTTGAATATTGTTGTTTTCAATATCAAAATAAATTTCCGTTCCTTTTAATTTGTAAAGGAAAATCAAATTATCAAGATTAAGCTCGGCAATAAAGGGATTGGCGGCCTCAAAAGAATCAAGCTCGATTAAAGACATAAAATCAAGTAATTCAGGCTGAAACTCTGTTAAAACAATTCCTAAATAGTCGCTATTTTCGTTCAATCGAGGAAAGCAATCTGGTGCGGTAAAATTGCAAAAAAGAGGGTTTGATAAAAATGGTTCAAATTGCGAGACATTAGGATACTGCATTGCCTTTTCATTACTGAGCAATTCACTATTATTAAATTGTTCAAGACGTTCATGATAGGTTTCAAGTATCGTATTTTGATAGCTAGGGTCCGATTTCCCTAAAGAAAGCAACCTGACCGAAGCATTGTTATTGTTCTTCATCTGTTCGGCAAACGAATTTAGCCAAGCGCTAGCTTGAGGCTTTAACGCTTGATCTGCCAACATGTAATAACTGAAGGATAGCAAGCCGGTTAACACAACAATTGAAACTAGCGTTTTTTTCACAATAAATACTCAGTAATTTTGCATTCTAGGTCGTTCCTTTGACAATGTGTGAAGAGTTTCACTTGTATACGTTTACAAAAGTCAAAACACACTCTCCACAGTATCAAATTAATGATCGTTTGCCACTTATACGAAAGCGTAGTTTGCGTATAATGATTCTTTACTTATAGTAGGTAGATATACCTAAGTGTTTTAATTTTAAGCAAGGCAAGGTCTCGCATGATAAATATAGCTGACATCACTGCAGCACAAGAACGTATCAGTAAGGTCGTCAAAACAACGCCCATTTTTCAAAGTCGCTTGTTAAATCATTGGCTTGGACATGAGATCTACTTCAAAGCTGAATGTCTTCAACGAACCGGTGCCTTTAAACTACGTGGCGCAATGAATGTGCTTGCTAAATGTCATGAAAGGCAGGTCCTCCCTAAAAAGGTTGTTGCTAACTCTTCAGGTAACCATGCCCAAGCGGTAGCCTTTGCAGCTGCCCAATTTGGTATTCCTGCGCATATCTATTGTGCCAACACCATTTCTCCAATCAAAGCAGCTGCAACAGAGTTTTATGGTGCGCAAGTTCATCAATTTGACACACGTATAGAGGCAGACCAAGCAGTTGAAGCTGCAGGAAAGGAAGATGGCTGCCTTTGGATCCCGCCATTCAACCATCCAGATATTATAGCGGGCCAAGGGACTGTTACTCTTGAAGCTCTGCAGCAACTAGAAGAAATGAATGTACAGCCTAATGGGGTATTCGCTCCTTGTGGCGGTGGTGGCCTGCTTTCCGGTGCTATTGTGACGGTTCGTGATATGATCAAAGCTGGCAAACTGGATGCGGTTGAAGTGGTGGGCGCCGAGCCTCTGAATGCCAATGATGCTGCAAGAAGTTTGCAAAGCGGCTTTATTGAAGTGTTGGATGGTCCGCCTGATACACTTGCGGATGGAGCGGCAACACCTAGCGTCGGCCCCCATACATTCGAAATACTGCAATCCGTTGACGACTTTTACGAAGTCGACGAAATTCAAATTGCTTATTGGACTCAATGGCTTCATCATCTACTTAAGTTGCATATTGAGCCAACTTGCGCCATGACTATGGCTGCAGTTGCAGCTTGGATAGCAGATAAGCCCAAAAACCAAAAAATACTCGTACTATTGTCAGGTGGTAATATAAGCCAAGCCTCAATGAGTAAAATTTGGCAAACTGACTACTTATTGCAACCACCCATTATTAATCCAGATGCAATGTAAACGCAGCACACGTACAAGCTTTTAATTGAAAAGGAATACAAATGACAGCGGCACAGTTTCTCAACAATCGTTTCAAAATAACCTTCATTATTACTTTATTGCTCAGTATCTTTAGCTCTCAAGGCATAGCAAAGACCTTTATACATGATGTCAAAGGTTATACCTTAAATGAAAAGGGGGAATTAATTACTTTTTCCAATTTTGCATTTGACGGCGATCTTATCACTGGGATGAACCTGAGCGAAAAGCCTTCCAAAGAAAGCTACACCTACATCGATGGTAAAGGACAAGTCGTGCTTCCGGGCCTTATCGATGCGCATGGGCACATTTTAGGTCTTGGACAAAACTTACTAGAGATTGATCTTCGTGGTGCAGCGAGCGAAGAAGAAGCAGTTAAACGCGTACAGTCATTTGTCAGTGCGCAACCTGTATCGAATGCTAAACACAAGTGGCTAATTGGTCGAGGCTGGAATCAGGTTCTTTGGCCAAGTAAGGCTTTCCCTCAAAAGCATAGTTTAGACAAAGTTATTAAAGACCGCCCCGTCGTCCTTGCTAGAGTTGATGGACACGCAGTTTGGGTAAACTCTGTTGCGCTTGAATTGGCCGGAATAGACGCCAACACTCCCTCTCCCTCTGGTGGCGAAATTGTTAAAGATGAAAATGGCCAACCCACCGGCTTGCTAATCGATAATGCTGAGTACTTGGTGACAAAACTCATCCCAAGTCCAGATGAATCTCAACTCACCGAGCAACTCAATGCGGCCTCACAACACTTACTTTCACTCGGTATCACAAGTGTTCATGATGCGGGGATAAGCAAGCAAGTCTATGATTTCTACAAAAGCCAAGCAGATAAAAAAGCACTCCAATTTAGGATCTACGCCATGCTTTCTGCAACAGACCCGAAGATTGACCAGATGTTAGCCGCGGGGCACATTAAATCTGATGATGATATGTTGAGTATCCGAAGTGTAAAAGCATATGGAGACGGAGCTTTGGGAAGCCGCGGCGCAGCGCTCATCGAGCCTTATTCAGATGACAAAGACAATCACGGTTTATTAGTTACTCCGCAGGAAGAATTACCGATCTTGTTTTCTAAAGTATTGGCGTCAGGTTTTCAGTTGAACTTCCATGCCATAGGAGATAGAGCGAACCGATTAGCATTGCAGCAATTCGCAAGCACCTTTAAAAATGTGCCAGATAACACCAAACGTCATCGTATAGAGCATGCACAAGTAGTCGCGGTTGAAGATATCCCGCTATTTAAAGAGCTCGATGTTATTCCATCGATGCAACCGACTCATGCCACCAGCGATATGAATATGGCAGAAGATAGAATTGGTAAGCAACGATTAAAAGGTGCCTATGCTTGGCGTACTTTTTTAGCCCAAGGTTCTCGTATCGCTTTCGGTTCTGACTTCCCAGTTGAATTAGCCAACGCTTTTCATGGTTTACATGCGGCGGTAACGAGGCAAAGCGGTGAAAACGTACCAAACGATGGTTGGATCCCCGAAGAGAAAGTCACTTTGCAAGAAGCGCTTCGAGGCTTTACCTTAGACGCGGCCTACTCAGCATTTCAAGAAGACAGCTTGGGAACATTAGAAGCGGGTAAACGCGCCGACTTCATTTTCATTGATCGCGATATTTTTACTATTCCGGGTCAAGAAATTAGAGGAACTGAAGTATTACAAACATGGATTAATGGTAAGCAGGTTTACCAAAAGTAGTTTACTGGACGCAAAATGAAACGCTGCTGACTAGCAGCGTTTCATCATATATTTGCACCGCTCAGGCTTCGATATTCCAGTTGGTGTCACTGTTTCAACAAAACCGAGTTTTTGATAACAAGCAATTGCCACATAATTAGATTCATAAACAAATAACGATGCAGACTTTAAGTTGATCGTTTTGGCTGCTTGCTGAATAAGTTCATTAACTAAGCGTAGACCGAGCTTTTCACCCCGGCGTGCTGGATTCACGCACAATCGAGCTAAATGCGCCCTTTCTTTCAATAATAATAATTGTCCAAACGCAATGGTTTCATTACCTTGGTGTATCGCATACGAGGAATAATCTGGAGACTGATGAAGTTGTGCCATTAAGTCAGCAGGAGAGCGAGTTAAGCTTAGAGCGGGACCGCCCCACTCTTGTAGGGCGTGAGCATTATCAAACCAAGAAGCTAAAGCGGCGAAGTCTCGTTCAACCGCTGCTTCAAATTTGAGAGGGTGGTTTACTTGTAAAGTGTTCTGATCCATCTTTCTTCAGTAATAAAACGCCACGCCCAAGACTTCCATTTTTCTTCTAGACCAGCAGCAACTAGATCGTCCTCACTCATCCCAGCAGCCTTTTTTGCCTGTACATAAGCATAAGTCTCTTTCATCATATTGAGAAAGCGCTCATAGTCCGCTTTGTTCGCCATAGCACCGTGACCAGGGATAATCTTCGTGTCGTTGTCAATCATACCTAGTAAGGTCTCAACGGCGCTAATATAACCAGGTACAGAGCCTCCTGAGTTTAAATCAACAAACGGGAACCAATCTTTAAAGAATAAGTCACCAGTATGCAAAACATCTGGCTCTTCAAACCAAACGGCACTATCACCATCGGTGTGAGCGTTAGCTAGGTGAAAAACGTGAATGGTCTCACCGTTCATATGAAACTTAACACCTTTTTCATAAGTAACCACTGGTAAGCTCGCTGGATCCGCATCTTCACCTGCCGCTAAGCGAACTCGCACATTTTCATGGGCAAAAATAGTCGCTTTTTTATGAGTTTTGAAAAAAGCATTTGAACCTGTGTGATCGCCATGAAAGTGCGTATTGATTACATAACGCGTTTGCTCTTTACTAATATCAGCCAAGCTCGCTGCGATCTTTTCGGCTAAGTCAGCATACTGGTCATCAACAATTAAGAGACCATCAGCCCCTGCCGAAACACCGATATTTCCGCCAGCGCCCACTAGCATGTGAACTGCTCCAGCTACCGGTTCAGATTTGACTTCAACATCATCAAAACGCCCTTGGCCGATAGCACTTGCGCTAAGTAAGCCGCCAATTGATAAAGCGAAGAGCGCTTTCAAGCTTAAATTTTTCATCTTGTGTTCCCTTGATTTCTTTTGTTTTATGTTCGTATTATCTAATTGTATCTTTCACTACATAGTGTAATTACGCTTGTTCTAGCGACACAGTAGATTCGAAATCTACAGTATTAAGATCAATTTTGAACAGCGCTTTTTTCAGAAGTATAGTCTAAACAATCAGAAGACCTGCTTAAATCTAAAAAAATCTCATCTATTTAAGTAATCACGTTATTCAACAAAAGCAAAACGAGGAATAGGCTCACCCTCGATCATGACATCCTCAGCAAACATCTCCAAAGGTCTCACCCAAAGGCTTTGTTCACCATATAAAGGTTTGTATACTACAACATAACTGCCGTCCTCGGAGTGCTGGGCGACACCCATTACTTGGTAGTCTTTTCCCTTATAATGTTTGTACTTACCCGGCTTAATTTCTTTCTGGCTAATGTTCATTCTATTAGCCTACAAGTAAGTGTTTACAAACACGTTGACCGGAGCTGCTGTTGGCTTACCGTGTTGCCAATCAAGATTTTCCACACCACTACCGGCTATATCAACGTGTGTATATGGCAATGGAAGTGTGCTATTTGCCTCATGTTGATCAAGACCGGAGGCAATGCTTAAGAATGCCATCGGGAATTGATGTCCTCTGACCGTCGTAACAGATGGCGCATTATTTGACGACAGCACATCATCAGCTTTGGTGCGAGGCTTAACAAAATTAAAGTCTTCTCGTCGAGAAAGTGAGGGTTCAACTGGATCCGCGCATAATTCGCCCTGCTCGAAGAGCGATTTAGCAACGCCTAATGCGCGAGCAGGTTTATTTTCGACTAATGCGGTATAGGGACCAAAGGCAATAGCAGCGTGGCCGGTTAAAGTAGCCACTGAAAATAACTCAGGATTAACAGCATCTTTAGCATCTTCACGTAAGTGTGAAAGTAGATCTGCTAGCAACATACGCCCTTCAGCATCAGTATTACCTACTCGCACTCGAATACCAGCATGAGAAGTGATAATTTCATCCGGTATAAAGGCCTCGGCACCAATACTATTTCTAACAGCACCGATTTCAACAATCACTTTCAGCCCTTTTGGTGCGAGCAATGAAACTGTTTTCATGAAGCCAGCAACACCCGCGGCGCCGCCTTTATCACGACTCATGCCTGCCATATGGCCGTTAACTTTCAGGTCTGCGCCACCGGTATCAAAAGTAATCCCTTTACCAGCAAACAAGAGAGTTTTGTTAATTTCGCCTTCGCCCTGGTAAACCATGCGAATAATTCTAGGACGATGACGTTCCACCTCAATCGACGCTCTGGCAACCGCATGCAATAATGGGTAATCCTTTAATATTGCTTCATGATCTGAGATGACTGAGACTTCAACGTTAGAATCCTTGAATGCCTCCAAGCAATAGTCAGCAAAGCCTGGAGGAGCCATACGCTCAGGCTCTGTACCACAGAGATCCCTGGCTACTCGTTTGCCTGCCTCAATGGCATTTAAGCGAGAAACATCAAAATCAGGATCAGAATGCAAAATACCGAGTTCTTGAAGTGGTTCGACTTCGTTCTCTCCAAGCGCCTGTCGAGCCTCCAAAGGCTGCCATAAGCCTTGGCAAAGCCCAAGAAATGCAGCTTCAATCGCATTGACGTAAGTAGCTTGCATAGGCGCATTTAAGCCATGCAGATTCACTTCAAGCAAGGGTTTACGAATACCCGAGTCTATAAGGGTCTGAGCGACATTCTTAGCCGCATCAAATATTTGTCGAACATCATCATAGTCACGATCTAAAGCACCTGATGGCACGTGTATGACTCGATTTCCAGGAACGCTCTGATTAGGAATGAGTACAGCCTGTTCACCTACTCGTTTGTCTAAACGTTGGTGAAGTTGGATAGCACCTGACAAATCTGAGTAGAACTGACTAGAAAAGGTATTGCTCAACAGAATAAAAGCATCATAGTTATCTGTTAAGCCAGTTGTGCTCGTTTCTAACACTGCTTTTGGAAAAGGCATGGAAATCTCCGTTGGATGATTAGGCGCGTTTATTACTTACACATCTTGTAAGTTCATATGCATTCGCACACGTTAGTGCACGCCATATAGCGCACTTATTTTGGTGCATATGTAACATTGCAATTAGCTTAAAGCAAGGGCAACGACATCTGATCTGTATTGAGTATGTCTGTAAGAGATACGTGAATACCGACTAATCGGACGTTTTTTCCTTCCCCACGCAGAAATGCTTTAGACACCAAATTGAATAATGTTTGCTCATCGACGATAAGGCCTTGTTGCTCTACTGTTGTTTGCTGAAAGTCACTGAACTTAAGTTTGACACCTAAAGATTTTACTGGCGCTCTTTGTTTGGCGTTGATGCGTTCCATCAAGGTAGGTAAAAGTTTGCTGACGACGGCCTGACATTCTTCAAGACTGGTCAGATCTTGATCAAGTGTTCGTTCAACACCAATCGACTTGCGCTTCCTATTCGTAGATAAACGCCGTTCATCAATAGCGTGAGCTCTCTTCCAAAGAGACGCGCCAAACTTCCCAAAGTGCTTGTGCAGCTTTTCGATAGGAAAAGTACGGATATCTTCACACTTGTATAGACCCAATTTATTCAGCTTTTCTAAGGTTACCTTGCCAACTCCGGGGATTTTTTTTAGCGGTAGCGCTTTTACAAACTCGTCAAGCTGGTCGGGTGCGATCACACAGATACCGTTCGGTTTGTTTTCATCACTAGCTACTTTTGCCACAAATTTGATAGGTGCAACACCGGCGGATGCCGTCAATCCGATTTCTTGTTCAATCGCTCGGCGGATATCTTCGGCAATGTAAGTCGCGCTGCCGTTAAACAACTCAGAGTCTGTTACATCGAGAAAGGCTTCATCTAAGGAGAGTGGTTCGATTTCATCCGTGTAGCGCAGGTAAATAGCTTTTATTTGATCGGATACTTCTTTGTACACCGACATTCTGCCTTTTACTAAGGTTAAATTCGGGCATAAGCGTAAGGCAGTTGCGGTAGCCATTGCAGACCGGACACCAAATTCTCTGGCTTGATAATTACAAGTCGACACCACACCTCGTCGATCAGCACTGCCGCCAATAGCGATGGGTATATTGCGGAGCTCAGGATTGTCACGCATTTCCACTGCAGCGTAAAAACAATCCATATCAATATGAATAAACTTTCTCATTATTGTGGCTTGCATCAACTTCATTAACAACTGTATAAATAAACAGTTTATAACAATTTAGAAGAAAAACCATTACTAAAAGCAAAGGTCCTAGGTAAGGTTTGTAAATAAGCAAGGAGGTCGATTTTAGAGCGCCTCATTTGCTGAAAATATGTACATATCATTTTTCATTAAACTTATGCTACTATCTAAAAGTGCCTTTAGGAGAGTTAAGTGCTTTTTAGATTCACCCTTATCCTGTTGTTATCACTCAATACATACATAGTGTTGTCTGCACAATTGGCCGCAAAGCCAGCAGATAATGACCCTACCACAATAGTGCTAGGCCTAACGGGCTTTGCACCTTACAGCACAATAGATGAAGAAACAGGGCAATGTTTTGGCTCGGGCTTTGACATTACCCAAACTCTTCTTTTAAGCGATAACTTTAAAGTTAAACCTTTTTGTGCAGCACCGGCTCGAGTGTATCGGAGTATTGAAGAAGGTAAAATTGACCTTACTGTTAATATCAAGTCAACCAATGCCTTAAAAGATAAAGTCTCATTTACCAAAATCCCCTTCGACAAACTCAAACTTAATCTTTATTCGAAAAATGAGCAAAGTAGCAGTAAAACAGTGGCTTCAATTAGGGGTTATGATTATGAAGGTCAGAGACGTAAGATGGAGGAACAGGGGTATAAATTTGTTGACGTGCCAAATGCGGACAACGCCACAAATTTGTTTTTAAATGGCCGCACATCTCACCTTTTATCTTATGAGAACCCCTATATACACTTTCTAAATCAATTAGATAGTGAAACCAGAACCTCATATGAGCAGATTGTACAAATAGAGTATCTCACCTCAGTGCCAACGCACTATGCAATTAGCAAGTCGTCTCCTCACCATGACTCACTGGTAGCAGCCTTTAATCGGATTGATGAGAAAGCATTAGCGGACCAACACTTTATTAGTCAAGTGATAGCTATCATTCATCCATAAGGTTTTCTTCACCCTCTCAATGCTGCTCCTACAAAATCTTATTGTTTTGCCACTCTTTAATTTTTTCCTGTCGTTTTTCTTCTCGTTCCATACGAGCTTTTTTTCTATCGCACGGTTCTGGACAATCACAGGCTTTAGAAATACCTAAAGCGCCAAGTCCACCACAACTACCAGCAATCGTTTTCTTTTGTAGAATGTATCCAACTGCCATGGCTAATACCATCAGCAGGAAAAATCCAAATGCTAAAATGAAAGTACTCAAATTGACCTCGATTAATTATCTAATTAGTGACGTTTATTAAAGCGTCGCTATTGTTGATTTTGTATCAGTGCTTCAAAGCTCGGCGAGGAATACTCAACAAACTCTTCACCTTCTTTTAAGACCATGAACACCGATAAGTTATTTCGTTCTGCTAAGACTTTCGCCTTCTCTGGCCCCATTACATTTAGGGCCGTTGCTAAACCGTCTGCTGTCATAGAGGACGGATGAACCACAGTAACCGATACTAAGTTATGTGTAATTGGATAACCGGTGTTTGGATCTATTAAATGACTATAACGCTTGCCGTCATACTCAAAATAAATCCGGTAATCACCTGATGTGGCAATCGCATTATTACCAATACTGAATATCTTCTGAGCTTCTCGCTGCGTGCTTATGGGCTTTTCTACTGCCACACGCCATGAAGCACCATTCTTTTTCTGGCCAGCAACTCGCATTTCACCGCCAATTTCGACCAAATAATTATCAATATCGTTTGTCTCTAGTATATCAGCTACAACATCGACACCATAGCCCTTGGCAATTGTTGATAAATCGATATAAACCGACTTATGTTGTTTGGTAACGACATCATTTTCCAAGGTAAACTTGTCGATACCCACAAACTCCCTCACTGCCATCAGTTGCTCTCGGCTTGGTATGGTCTCAGGACGCTTGTCAGGGCCGAACCCCCACAAATTGACTAAAGGACCAACGGTCACATCTAAAGTCCCTGAGCTTAGCTTATTCAGCCTGATAGCTTCGTTTAGAACGAGAGTTGTTTGCTCTGATATCGGAAAAGGGGTATTTGCCGGTGCTTTGTTCAACAAGGATAATTCTGAGTTCGGATCGTACGTCGACATCAGGGCGTTGACTTGTATGAGAGCATCGTCAATTTCAGCCTTAAGCGCTGGCAAAACAATATTATTGTCTTGCGGATCTACAAACTTGACAGTGTAGGTCGTACCCATCGTTTTCCCATAAATGACTTGCTCACTGGGTTGAGGAGACGAACAAGCGACAAGTAAGAAGCTAAGACAAAGAAAAACGGATAAAGCTTTCAAAATGCACCTTCAGTAGTATAAATATTGTATTACTTTGGAAAATGTCTCAGCAAAACAAAAAAAGCAATTGTGAGTTGGCTGAAACAAAAAAGGCGCTTCTCAGTAGAATGCGCCTTTACCTTACGCTTAAGCCAAGGCTTAAGTGTTGCTCATTGCCGGTCGCTTAGCCACCGAAGTCATCAAGCATGATGTTTTCATCTTCAACACCGAGCTCTTTGAGCATATTAATTACTGCTGCGTTCATCATAGGTGGACCACACATATAGAACTCACAGTCTTCTGGCGCTGGGTGATCCTTCAAGTAGTTCTCTAATAGAACATTGTGGATAAACCCAGTGTCGCCTTCCCAATTATCCTCTGGTTGAGGGTCAGATAAGGCTACGTGCCAAGTAAAGTTCTCGTTTTCTTTTTGTAACATATCGAAATCTTCAACATAGAACATTTCACGCAAAGAACGAGCACCATACCAGAAGGTCATTTTGCGGTCTGTTTTGATTCGACGAAGTTGATCAAAAATGTGTGAACGCATCGGAGCCATACCAGCACCACCGCCTACAAACACCATTTCAGCATCAGTATCTTTCGCGAAGAACTCACCAAATGGGCCAGAAATTGTTACTTTGTCGCCTTCTTTCAATGACCAAATGAACGATGACATTTTACCCGCTGGCAAGCTAAGATTATTAGGTGGCGGCGTAGCAATACGCACGTTCAACATAATAATGCCTTCTTCCTCTGGATAGTTTGCCATTGAATAAGCGCGAATGGTTTCTTCATCAACCTTTGACTCTACGTCAAAGAAGCCGAAGTGTTCCCAATCTTTGCGGTATTCATCTGGTACATCAAAGTCTTTATACTTAACGTGATGAGGCGGAGCCTCAATTTGAATATAACCACCGGCGCGGAATGGAACACTTTCGCCATCTGGAATAGCCAACTTAAGCTCTTTGATGAAGGTCGCTTCGTTATTGTTAGAAATAACTTCACAATCCCACTTTTTGATACCAAATACTTCTTCCGGAAGCTCAATGTCCATGTCTTGCTTAATAGAAACTTGGCAAGACAAACGACAACCGCCTTTCGCTTCGCGCTTAGAGATATGATCTAACTCAGTTGGTAAGATTTCGCCACCACCTGATTTCACATCAACCGTACACTGCCCACATGAGCCACCGCCACCGCAGGCAGATGATACGAAGATGCCAGACTCTGCTAGTGCGCCTAGCAATTTTCCACCTGGAGAAGTTGTAATTACTTTATCTGGATCGCCATTAATGGTGATTTTAACGTCACCTTCAGGCACTAATTTCGATTTCGCAAACATGATAATAAATACTAACGCTAATACGATAGCGATAAACATGCCTACACCGAGATAGATTTCTACTTGATTCATTATCTATACTCCTATTCGCTTTACAGCGAAATACCTGTGAATGACTGGAAGCCCAATGCCATCAAACCGGCAATCATAAACACAGAACCTAATCCGCGAATACCGTCTGGCATATCTGCATACTTTAACTTTTCACGTACAGCAGCTAGCAGAATGATGGCAATTGCCCAACCTGCTCCACTACCAATACCGTAAACAATACTTTCAGAGAATGTGTACTCACGTTGAACAGCGAATGCGACACCACCGAATATTGCACAGTTTACGGTGATAAGCGGCAAGAAGATCCCTAATGCGTTATATAAAGCAGGGAAAAACTTGTCCAGTGTCATTTCCAGTATCTGAACTAAGGCAGCGATAACGCCGATAAACGTTAGGAAACTTAGGAAGCTTAGGTCGGCATCTGGGAAGCCAGCCCACGCTAACGCGCCAGGCGCAAGAATGTTTACGAAAATAAGTTGGTTAACTGGTACAGAGATACCTAATACTACGATAACTGCAACACCTAAGCCCATTGATGTAGCGACTTTCTTCGAAACAGCTAGGAAAGTACACATACCTAAGAACAAGGACAATGCCATGTTCTCAACGAATACAGCTCTAATAAATAATGCTAAATAATGTTCCATGATTATTCCTTAGGCTCTACTTGTTCTGGACGGATTGTACGGATGAACCAAATCATACCGCCAATAAGGAAGAACGAACTAAATGGTAGTATCAATAAGCCGTTACCCTGATACCAGCCACCGTTGGTGACCAATGGTAGGATTTCAAACCCTAAGATAGTACCGAAACCAGCCAATTCTTTTATTGTACCAATGACGATTAAGATAAATGAATACCCTAAACCGTTACCAAGACCATCTAGGAAGCTCATTCCAGGTGGCGACTTCATTGCGTATGCTTCTGCTCGACCCATAACAATACAGTTTGTAATGATCAGTCCGACGAAAACCGATAGTTGCTTAGAAATTTCGTAAGAATAAGCCTTCAAAATTTGGTCAACAACAATTACCAATGACGCGATTATGGTCATTTGTATAATGATCCGCACACTAGATGGGATCTGGTTACGAATAAGAGAGATAAATAAATTCGAAAATGCACATACTGAGGTTAATGCCAATGACATTACCAATGCAGTTTCAAGTTTGGTAGTAATCGCAAGTGCTGAACAAATACCAAGTACGTGTAAAGCAATAGGGTTACTGTCTAATATGGGCCCAAACAGGGCTTTTTTCATTTCTTTAGTATCAGCCATTGTTCTGCCTTATGATTTCCAAGATTGCTTTTTCAGGTAATTACCGTAACCATTTTCACTTGCCCAGTACTGAAGCGTGTTTTGCACACCGTTACTGGTTAGCGTTGCGCCTGATAGTGCATCAACCGCATACTGGTCATCTTTGTTCTCACCTTTGTTTACTTCAATAGCAACTTCACCATTATCAAACAGCTTTTTGCCATCCCACTTGTCTTGCCATTCTGGGTTTTGAATTTCGCCACCCAATCCTGGTGTTTCTTTGTGTTGATAGTAAATAAGCTCACGGATGGTTTGACCATCTGCGTCGAGTGCTAAGAATCCATACATAAGGTCCCATAGACCACTACCGTGAACTGGCAAGACAAGACGTGAAACATCACCTGACTCATCTTTAACCAAATAAACAGAAGCGACCTTGGCTCTGCGTGAGAAACCCGCAGGGCTCCCCTCAACAGCAACGCTGGTTTCTTTTGCTTTGGATACACGACCGTACATGTCGTATGCTTTACCCGAACCTGCTGCAGGGTTTTCAACATACTCACCCGTTGCTAAGTCTACAAAGCGTTCTTCAACTTTTGCGTCGTATACGTCTGCAATTTCTTGCTTTGTTTTTGCATCACCCAACAAACCAGCCGCAGCTAAAATGTTTGATTGCTTATCTAACGCTGCGTTCGTTTGTTGTAGAGAGCGCAGGCCAACAGCTGACGCTGATACTACGATTGAACAAACCAAACAAACCGCAACAACGATGCCGACAGTTTTGCCTAAAGTTTCTTTTTTAGCTGACACGTGCAACCCTCCGTTTGATATTGCTTTGCGCTACGAAGTAATCGAATAGTGGCGCCCATAGATTTGCAAATAAGATAGCAAGCATGATGCCTTCAGGGAATGCAGGGTTGATGACTCGCACCAATACCGTCATTAGACCGATGAAGAAGCCATACATCCACTTACCTTGGTTTGTGAATGATGCTGACACTGGGTCGGTTGCCATAAAGAACATACCGAACGCCAAACCACCAATAACAAAGTGCCAGTAGAACGGCATCGCGTAAATTGAGCTAGGGTCGTTTGCAAAGAAGTTAAGTAAGGTACTAAAGAATGTTACGCCGAGCGCCACACCCAATACAATCCGCCAACTTGCGATGCCGAGATAAATAATAAACAAACCACCGAGCATAATCATTAAGCTAGATACTTCACCCACCGAGCCCGGGATGTTACCCAAGAATGAGTTCATCCAAAGACCCATGTCAGTGTAGTCCATTTCACCATTAGCGGCGTTGCTCAACCAAGTCGCACCTGAATAACCATCGGCCAATTCAGCAGCAATCCATGGTTGGTCACCAGAAATCTGTGCAGGATAAGCGAAGTATAAGAACGCACGACCAGACAATGCAGGATTTAAGAAGTTACGACCAGTACCACCAAAGATTTCTTTGGCAATAACAACACCGAAAGTAATACCAAGCGCAACCTGCCATAATGGAATTGTTGCTGGGAGTGTCAATGCGAATAACACCGAGGTAACGAAGAAGCCTTCGTTCACTTCATGCTTTCTCACTGATGCAAAAAGAACTTCCCAGAATCCACCGACGACAAAGGTCGTAGCATAAATCGGTATGAAGAAGCAGGCACCATAGAACATCATGCCTAAGACACCAGATTCAGCAGTTAAATTACCACCGAAAAATTGGAACAAACCGGCTTGCCAACCATCATACATTGCGCCGCCTGCAACAATAGCGTCTTGCGCTTGCAGACCGACATTGTACATACCGTAGAACATAGCTGGGAATGTCGCCATCCATACCATAATCATAATACGTTTAAGGTCAATACTGTCCTTAACGTGTGTATTTGCTGAATTTACTTTACCCGGCGTATAGAAGATGGTCGCTGCTGCTTCGTAAAGCGCATAGAACTTTTCGTACTTACCACCTGGTTCAAAGTCCGGTTCGACTTTTTCAATTAATGCTTTTAAACCCATGACTTAACCCTCTTCTTCTATCTTGGTTAAACACTCTCTTAAGATCGGCCCGTAGTTATATTTACCTGGGCAAACATAAGTACATAGGGACAAATCTTCTTCGTCTAGCTCGAGTGCACCTAAATTTGCTGCACCCTCGGTATCACCAGAAATGATGTCACGAAGCAATAGAGTTGGAATAATATCCAAAGGCATCACTCGTTCGTAGTTACCGATTGGCACCATAGAGCGATCAGAACCATTGGTTTGTGTTGTCATATTGAATAACTTTTTAGGTGACAAATGACCTAAGTATGCGCGAGTGACCGAGTGCTGGTTTGAGCCAGGCATAATCCAGCCGAACAAACGCTTTTCTTTATCTTCAACCAACAAAGACACTTGCGTATGGTAGCGGCCTAAATAGGCATGTGGACCATTCGCATTTGTCCCATTTAACACGGAGCCTGATACTGCACGCACTGGACCATCGATCGTCTCGCCATCGATGATTTCGTCAATGCTTGCACCAAGTACCGTTGTAATAAGGCGTGGTTTCGTTGCCGCTGGGCCAGCGAGAGAGATAACCTTAGTCGTATCGATCTTACCCGTCGACAGTAAAGAGCCGATTGCGATGACATCTTGGTAACCCACATGCCACACAAACTTCTTCATGCCTACTGGGTCAAGGTGATGAATGTGAGTACCAACTAAACCTGCTGGATGCGGTCCAGCAAACTCATTGACGTCAACACTTGTATCACCAGTGTGAATATCAGCACCTGGCGCTTTACTGACGTAAACTTTACCGTCGGTTAGTTTCGCGAGTACTTTCAAGCCAAATGCAAAATCGTCTTTTCGTTCAGAGATAACGATCTGAGGGTCAACAGCTAAGGGATTAGTATCCATTGCTGACACGAAAATCGATGATGGAGTTGAACCCACTGCAGGATTCTTGCTGAACGGACGAGTACGGATAGCCGTCCACGCACCTGACTCAACAAGTAACTCCGCGATTGTCTCACGCTCAGCAGCAGCTAAGGCCGCGTCGTCGAAAGACTGGAAGGTCACTTCGTCTTCACCTTCAATCTTAATTACCACGGACTGCAAAACACGTCTTGCCCCACGGTTAACTTCGATTACTTCACCTGCTGCAGGTGCGGTAAATTTAACTCCCGGGTTTTTCTTGTCTTCAAAAAGCATTTGCCCTTTTTTGACTTTATCCCCGACTTGAACATGCATCGTAGGACGCATGCCATTATATTCTTCACCAAGGACTGCAACCTTCGTCACAGCAGGACCTGAATGGACCTTTTGTTCCGGGGCGCCTTCGATAGGAAGATTTAAGCCTTTTTTGATTTTTATCATATGTAATTGACTACTCTAATTTAAGATACCAATTTTAATCAGCCTATCGGCTTATCTACCTGAAAGCCGATTAAAATTTGCCTTTGCTTACTTTACCATTTCCTCGACAGCCTATTTATCTTGGCATTGAGTGGGGCGATAAATGTAGCAAAGTACCATATACACACTAGCTTGCTTCACATAAGTCTAAGCGCAGTCCTATTTAACAAGGCCTGCGTACATCCATGGTTTTTATTATTATGTGTCAGCGCGATCTTACTCTGATAGCAAACGCCTTTTACGTCATTAATGAAGAAAATGACAACCTGTTCTTCCATCAAGCAAATGATCGGCGGGATTTTAGCATTAATGAGGGTGAAAAGGCTATGCCAAAAGTACCAAAACGCCTAAATTTATTGAAGTATTGTGAACGAAATCTTCCACTTAGCACTGTACTTTTGACTAAAACTCGCTCTGTGAGCCTTGCAGAGCCTTAATACAGCGCTAAGTAGATACGATTTAAGCGTCTTGCGACTTTTACGACCAATTGACTATAGGGTTTACATCGGCCTCATAGTCAACACCTTGAATTTCAAAGCCAAATAGGTTCAAAAACTCTTGATGATAACCTGCGTAATCACTCAAATCATGGAAGTTTTCTTGAGTAACTTGGTCCCAAAGAGACTTAATTTTGGCTTGCGTGCCATCATTGGTCTCTTTTTCTTCCATATGGTATCGATTCATATCATCAACAGGCGGATTTTGCGCATATAAGCGCTCGGTAAACAAACCTTCGATTTGCTCGATACAGCCTTCATGCGTGCCTTCTTCCTTCATCACTTTATAAATGAGCGAAATATACAAAGGCATAACAGGGATGGCTGAGCTAGCCTGTGTGACTAAGGCTTTGAGTGAAGATACATTCGCACTGACCTTTTTGTCTTTTAGCTTTTCGATAATCGACGCTGCCGCGCGATCGAGATCTTCTTTTGCCAAACCAATGGTTGCTTGACCGTAAATTGGCCACGTTAATTCTTTGCCAATGTAAGTGTAAGCTGTTGTTTTTGCTTCATCGGCAAGCACACCAGCTTCGCCCAACATGAACAACCAGCGCTCCCAATCTTCACCACCCATGACTTTTACTGTGTTATCAATTTCTTCTTGATTCGCTGGTTCTAGCGTTATTTCATGGACTTTATCTTTATCGGTGTCGTAGGTTTTGGTTGTGTAGGCTTGCCCAACCGGCTTCAAGGTCGATTTGAACACTTCACCTGTATCTGGATCTGTGCGTCTTGGCGATGCAAGGCTATAAATGACTAAATCAACTTGACCCAAATCGTCTTTGATTTTCTTAATTGCAGCGTGTTTCATCTCATCAGAAAAAGCGTCACCGTTCAGCGTTTCTGCGTATAAGCCTTGAGCCTTAGCTTGGTCATGAAATGCCGCGGTATTATACCAACCTGCCGTCCCTGTTTTTCTTTCCGATGGTTCTTTTTCGAAGCAAATACCCAGTGTTTTTGCACCAAATCCAAAAGCCGAGGTAATGCGTGAAGCGAGACCATAACCGGTCGAAGAACCGATCACTAATACATTTTTAGGACCAGCAAGCGCTGCTTTATCTGCCACATTTTTAGATTTTACATACGCGATTTGATTTTCAACACTTTTTGCACAGCCAACAGGGTGTGCGTTTGTGCAGATAAATCCTCTCACTTTAGGCTTAATAACCATTTTTACTTCCTTCTTTTATCGCGTGCTTAATTGATGTTATGAAACGCGCGCATTCTAATATGAATAAAGACATAAACAGATCAGAGCAGCCAAAATATGCTCAAATCTGTCTATTTATTTGATATGAAGCCTTTTACTCTGAGTAAACAGCTAAGAACTACTCTCGATTCTCGTAGTATTCTTGTTCTGAAATTTTGTGATAGGCTTTTACACTTTGATAAAAAGCATCATATGATGCATAGACCTTGTCAAAAGCCTCATCATCCGATCTTTTTTGTTTTATCACTTTTGCTGTTGCCACTTTTAAGGCTTCAATTACGTCTTTAGGGAGTGGTCTCATTTCAATACCATGTTCTGAAAGCAACTGCTTCATCGCATTAGGATTTCTTGCCGTATATTCATCAAGCATGTCCTGATTAGCAGCGCGTGTTGCAACTTCAACGATCATTTGCAGATCTTTAGGTAAAGCTTCGAATGCTTCTTTATTGACCGTAAACTCCAACATCGTACCTGGCTCATGCCAGCCGCTGTGATAATAATACTTAGCTGCTTTGTGCAAACCAAAGGCAAGGTCATTATACGGGCCAACCCACTCTGTAGCATCAATAGCGCCGGTTTGTAAGGCCGTGAATAACTCACCACCCGTTAAGGTAATTGGCAAGCCTCCCACTTCTTTGAATACCTCACCACCAAGGCCGGGAATACGCATTTTCAAGCCTTGAAAGTCTTCTAAACTATTGATCTCTTTTTTGAACCAGCCCGCCATCTGAGTGCCTGAGCTACCGCCGGCAAAAGGAATAACGCCATAGGGTTCATAAAGTTCTCGCCACAGCTCCATCCCACCGCCATAGTGCAGCCAAGCATTCATTTCAGTCGCATTCATCCCAAATGGAATGGTAGTAAAAATAGGAGCCGCTGGCATTTTGCCTTTCCAATAGTAAGCACCAGCATGTCCCATTTGGACACTGCCACTCGCTACTGCATCGAACACTTCAAAACCTGGTACTAATTCTCCAGCGCCATAGACTCTGACTTCCAGTCTGCCGCCAGACATTTCATTCACATATTCAGCAAAGGTTTCAGGCCCTTTACCTAAACCAGGGAAATTCTTCGGCCAAGACGTCGCCAATTTCCATTTAATCGTCTCTACCGGCTCTGCCGCCACAGCAGAATCGGTGCTTTCTCCACTTTTTCCACCACACGACGCTAGTGTGATAAAAGCTGCCGCTGCGAACAAAACGTGTAATGAACGCTTCATAGTTTTCTCCTTAAATTTAGTTATTGCCATAGACTACATTAGGCAACCAAGTAATCACTTCTGGCCAAATAGCCATAATGACTAATAACAACAATTGTATGGCGATAAATGGGATCACGCCTTTATATATTTGTTCCGTTCTTACCGTGTCTGCCGTTACCCCACGTAAATAGAATAAAGCAAAGCCAAATGGCGGCGTTAAGAAGCTGGTCTGCAAGTTAACTGCAATCATAATACCTAACCAAATAGGATCCATCCCCATCATGATGAGAATGGGCGCAATGATGGGTACGACGACAAAGGTTATTTCAATAAAATCCAGAATGAAGCCCAACAAAAAGATAACCACCATGACTAATAACATGGCCGTAAACGCGCCTCCTGGCAGGTCATTGAAGAAGTCGTTCAATAACTCTTCACCACCAAAACCGCGAAAAACCAGTGAAAAGATACTTGCCCCTATAAGAATCAAGAAGACCATCGAGGTAACTTTGGTGGTTTCTCGCACGACATATTTGGTATTACTCTTTGAAATCTGCTTTTTAAATAATGCTAATAATACTGAACCCATTGCGCCAACACCCGCAGCCTCGGTTGGCGTTGCTTTTCCAGTCAGTATCGAGCCCAAAACAGCCACAATGAGAATTAAGGGTGGTAGCAGGGCTTTGAGTAACTCCATCACATCGGCATGTTCATTTTCTTGACCATGAGCGGGGACGTGTGACGGGCTGAAGCGACTAACGCCCCACAAATACAGGAGATAAAACACAACTAAAATTAAACCAGGAATGAGCGCACCAACAAACAAGTCGCCCACAGACACACTGTCCGGTGAGAAAATGCCCATGTCTAGCTGCGCTTTCTGATATGCACTTGAGAGCACGTCACCTAGCAGCACCAGTGCAATTGATGGCGGTATGATTTGACCTAAGGTTCCTGTTGCACAAATTGTTCCCGTGGCTAAAGAAGCTGAGTAGCCCCGTTTAAGCATGGTTGGAAGGGACAACAAACCCATTGTAACTACCGTAGCACCAACAATACCTGTACTAGCAGCTAGTAACATACCTACAAGCACAACTGATACGCCCAGCCCTGTTTTGAAGCGGCCGAGCAAAGCAGACATAGCCACGAGTAAGTCTTCTGCAATCTTTGAGCGCTCGAGTACCACCCCCATAAAAACGAACAGTGGCACAGCAATTAAAGTTTGATTGTTAACAATACCGAATAGACGGCTGGGTGTTGCCAACAGATAACTCGCGTCGAACACACCGAAAAAAATACCAATGCCAGAGAAAAGTAGTGATATACCAGCCAATGTTAAGGCCACAGGGTAACCTACCAACAGAAAGACACATACAACTAGAAAAAGGACTAGCGATAGTATTTCCATTAGTTATCACTCCCGTCTTTACTGACAGGGGCCGATGAATCTAAATCAGATAGAATGAAAACCTGTTTGATAACTTCAGAGATACCTTGCAAAAGCATGGTAAACGAAAATACTAAAATAAAAGATTTTAAGATATATAGAAATGGCAAACCACCTGACTCCATTGAGCCCTCTAATGTTTGCCAAGACTCAATAACATAATGCCAACTGACAATAGTGATAAAGATCATGACAGGAAGAAGTAAGAAAACACTACCAATGAGATTGGTTAAAGCTTTACGCTTTTGACTAAAGCGGCGATAAAATACGTCTACACGAACATGCCCATCGTGTTGAAGAGTATATGCACACCCTACTAGGAAAACAGCGGCGTGAAGATAGGTTACCGATTCTTGCATGGATATCCAACCGAGATTGAAACCATATCGTAAAACAACGATAACGAAAGTAATTGCGGCCATTAAAAACGTAAAATAGCTAACCCATTCACCTAGCTTTCGATTCATCAAATCAATCAACGATGATATTTTTGACAAAAAGCTCAACAACGACATGGCATACCCTCGCCCCTTTGGTCATTTATTACATAAATGTTAATGGCTTATTCTTGCACATCTAGTTCCTAGGAGTTAAGTTTTTTATGAAAATATGGCGCAAAAAAAACGCCAAGCATATAGCTTGGCGTTTTGTTGGGTAAAGTTAAGTGAAATTAGGCTCTTATTTGGCCATTTCCATCAACGAGATATTTTTCTGTCGTTAAGGACTCTAATCCCATCGGTCCATAAGCGTGTAATTTGGTTGTTGCAATGCCGATTTCTGCACCTAAACCAAGTTGACTGCCATCAGAGAATCGTGAAGATGCGTTTACCATCACAACTGAGGCATCAACCGAGCGCTGGAATCTCTTCGCCACCAATTCATCTTTGGTGCAGATAACTTCAGTATGGTTACTACCAAAGCGAGCGATATGCTGCATTGCGCCTTCAACACTTGGTACTATTCTCACAGCAATTTCCAAGTCTAAGTATTCTTCACCAAACTGCTCTTCTGTAATCGTCGTTGCATTATCAAAGTATTTTGATGACGCTTCACACGCGTTCACTTTCACAGAATGCTCTTCTAAGATTGGTCCTGCCAATGCCAAGAAGTCTTCAGCAATTTCCTCGTGAACAAGCAAACCTTCGATAGCGTTACACACACCTGTTCGTTGCGTTTTACCATTCACTAGCAAATTAATCGCGGTTTCAAGATCTGCATCTTTATCAATATATAGGTGACAAACACCTTTAAAATGCTGGATGACGGGTACTTTACTGTTCTCAGTCACGTAATTAATCAGACCTTCGCCACCGCGCGGGATGATCACATCGATGTAGTCTTTTTGTTCCATCAACTCTTGCATAAGCTGTCTATCTGGATTGGGAACAACTGAAATTAACTCTCTGGGTAAACCATGCTTTTCCAACACGTCTTGCAGCAAGTTTGCGATAAATTTACTGCTTGCTAAAGCTTCTTTACCACCGCGTAATATCGCCGCATTCCCTGACTTAAAGCACAGGCCTGCCGCATCCGCAGTTACATTCGGGCGTGCTTCATAAATCATACACACAACGCCCAGTGGCACTCGCATTTTTTTGATTTTCAGGCCATTTGGGCGTGTACCGATTTCACGCTCGACCCCTACTGGATCAGGCAAGGTTGCCACGGTCTCAAGACCTTCAGCCATTGCTTCGATTCTTTCCTGATTCAGAGTGAGGCGGTCGATCATGGCATTCGACAAGCCATTTTCATTTGCCAATTGCAAATCTTCCAAGTTAGCAGTGATGATTTGATTGGTGTGCTCACGCAGGCTCACCGCCATATCAAACAGGACTGCATTCTTATCCGCTTCATCTATTACTGAGAGGACTCGTGCAGCTTCTGCTGCATTTTTAGAAAGGGTTTTAATTAAACTCATTATTCCTCCAGTAGGGCAATGTTATTATCTGAAATTATTGGGCCAGTCGTGTTTTGAAGCTTGCTGGCGAAGGCTTTGTCGTCTTGGTCAGCAATAAAGCTAAGCAAACAACTACTGTAGTTCGATTTCGCTTTTGCGAGTTTTGTGCCATCGTCTTTACGCACTAAGATCGTGTCTCCTACTGCAAAATCACCATTTACTGCGACAATTTCTTCGCTAGTAAGCTGCTCACTATCATCATCTAGTTCAGCGGTGAAAGCGTTATCGACGACTACCTCACCTTGCGCTGTGGATGTATGTGTCATCCAGTGCAGATGCTCTTGCATCGGCTGCTTATCTGGTGAGAAATGCGTGCCTGGGTTGTTGCCAGACATTAAGGAATTAAACGACTGCTCAGTAAATCCGTTAATAATGTACGTATCTATGCCGTGTGCTACCGCTTTTTCAGCAGCTTGAATTTTGGTTTTCATACCACCTGTACCCACTGCACTGGTTGCTCCGCCTGCCATCGCATAAATTTGGGGGTTAATATCATTGACTACTGATAGTAACTTCGCCTCAGGATTCTCGTGGGGATTACTGTCGTACAAGCCATCAACGTCAGAACAGATGATAAGGGTATCCGCGTCAGCTGCAGTAGAAATCATGGCGGATAAATTATCGTTATCGCCTACCTTCAATTTATCAGTGGTAACGGTATCGTTCTCGTTCAAAATTGGCAAAATACCGTTATCTAAAAGACTGAAAATCGTCTCCTTAATACTCACATAACGCTCTCTGTCGCGCAGGTCGCCATGTGTTACGAGAATCTGTGCGGTCGGAAAGTCGAACAATCGATCCCACGTCGCCATCATTTCAGATTGCCCCGCCGCTGCCATCGCTTTCTTCGTAGCCATGTTTATTTCGCCTTCCTGCTCGAATAAATGCGAGCCAGCCGCGACTGAGCCAGAAGAAACTAAAACAACTTCAATCCCCATTGTTCGGCATTTTACGATGAATTGCGCAATACCAAGTAAATAGTGACTGCTGCAACCATTCTGATTCGGTGCGATTAAGGCACTTCCCACCTTTATCACTATCCGTTTCCAGTTTGCTACGCTCATTTTTGTCTCCAAAGTTTTTATACAGTTATGCAACGCTAAGTTGCGCTGATGAATTTAATTTTAAAATGCTAAGAATTAGTTTCGTTTGCTTCTTGTTTCTTTTTGCTGATGGCAGCATTGAGTCAATCGATACACTCGTTGAGAAAGCATAAAGCAAGTAGAGGATTTACAGGCCGCTGGGTGGGCCCTGAGTGCTAATGGGACTCTTAAGAATTGATAGGTTTTGTGGCATTAGATTGGTTCGTTCACTAAGGAATTCAGAGCTCGCGAAGCCATCAGCGATCTGAGCGCTGTTGCCTTGCTGTTTCGTTACTGAATTCCTGATCGATAAATACATACTTTTTAAATTTAACTCTATTAATTAGATGTCTAACTATATTATTGACGATTTAGGGGGGAGAAATCAAGTTAAAAGCCATTTTATATTGCATTTCATATATCAAAAAGCTCACCACATTAGATTCAATGCAAACATTTTATAAGGAAATACGTCAGAGAATAGTTATTATTCCTACTCTAAAAATGTTACTAATGATGTTGAGCAATAGACTGGTAGCAGTGAATGCGCGATGTTACTTCGCTACTGATAATGACTTAGTATATGCTGGTGTATTAGTTGCTCAACATAACAATCAGCGGGAGACCACATGCTAGAAAAAATAAAACAACAAGCCGGAAGCATCTTGCTTGCAAGCTTGTTTATACTGATCACTTTTGGCATTCTTGATGCAATTTGGCTGGGCTGGCTATCAGTTGAGCTGTATCAGACTGAAATGAAAAGCCTGCTACGTGATAATTTTATTACATGGCCTTGGCTCGTGTTTTACCTTATGTACGGCGCGGTAACCTTTGTTTTGACCACAGTGCCGAACCGGGAGAAGCCTTGGTTTTATTCCACTATTGATGGTGCTCTGCTCGGTCTTGCAAGTTATGGCGCATACAACTTAACTAACTACAGCATCATCGAAGGTTTCACTTTAAAAATCATGTTAACTGATTGGTGTTGGGGGATATTTTTGACAAGTTCTTCCGCCACTGCGGGATGGTTTGGTTATCAAAAAGGCAATAAGAGAAACTAGTATCACGACCTGTGTGGCGTCAAATGGTACTCAATTCACCTTTGCGCCACTCACGATTAAATAGAACCATGAGCGGTCTTCAGCGTTTTCTGCTTCATCTTTGAAGTTACCCGATATTGAACTAGACGAATTGAAGTCCCACCAAGACTGCATTGCCATGTCACTGAGAATCCCCTCACGCCATTGCAATAGATTATCAGGGAAAGCTCGCACTTCACAGGTTCCCTCACGACAAATTACCGATTCTAGCTGCAAATATGAACCATATTCGTGAGTTACAATGAAGTCACTAATACGTGTTTGCATCTCGATGCCCCAGCCTAAATCATCCTCGGCTTCATGCAGCTTTTTAAAATGATCGGTGACAAAGTTCGGAGAGTTCGCAATTTGTTGGTCAAAGGGGGCTGGCACATACTTTTGAACTTCTTCTAGTGTGATTGCATCAGGGATATCAATACCCGCCTCTGTCAGTGCACGGTTGGCATTGTCAAGCTGACTTAACGCTTGAGTGTAAGAGTTATTCAACGTTTTATAAAGGTCCTCAAGTCGCGCCACTTTTTCCTGTAACTTCCTCTCTTCCTCACGTTTTTTATACTGAGCTTCTCTCACCGTGACCTCATCGCTCGCCACAGAGCCATCAGAAACGCTTGCTACAATATTAGAATATTTGTCATTTGCAGCATTCTCAGTATCACCATTGGCCAAGGAGTCAGAAATAGCCTCCTCACGTTCTTCGGTAATGGTTGTGGTGGTGATGTGGGTACTCGCGGCTCGTTCACCAATTAAGAATGCAGCAACAATGCTAACGAGGTAAAACGCGGCTAAGGTGAGTTTTTGCATAAGTAGTCCTTTATTCTATGCATGAATCAAGCTAAAAAGAGTAGCTAATTTTTAGTCATAAAAAAAGCCGTTCCTGCAATCTCTCGCAAAAACGGCTTTTCGTCAATCAGCTAACTAGCCAATGATATCTAATAACTCTACATCAAACACTAATGTACTGTATGGACCAATTGCACCACCAGCACCTTGTTCACCGTAAGCTAGGTCATGTGGCACATATACACGCCATTTAGAGCCTACAGGCATGATTTGAAGTGCTTCAGTCCAACCTTTGATTACGCCACCCACTGGGAATTCAGCAGGCTGACCGCGGTCATATGAACTATCAAACACGTCACCACTAATCAAAGTCCCGTGGTAATGCACGCGCACTGTTGATGCAGCAGTAGGAATGTCACCATTACCTGCAGTCAAAATTTCGTACTGTAAACCAGATTCAGTCGTTACAACTTCTTCGCGCTTACTATTTTCTTCTAGAAACTTAGCGCCTTCTTCTACTGCACCAGCAAACTGCTCTTGCTTAGCTGCCTGCATGCGCTCATGAATTTCAGTGAAGGCGGCACGTAAGTCGTTATTATCAACTTGTGGCTGAGCACGGTTAAAACCGTCAGTTAAACCAGCGATAACTGTATCAACGTCCATTCCATCGAAAGGATTGCCAGCTAATTGCTCGCCCATTTGATAACCGATACCGTAACTTGCTTGTAACTCTACTGTTGAATACTTATCTGACACAGGGTCTCCAAAATTTATTAAATTGAATAAGTTAATTTGTTCGCGCACAGGGTAGCACATTCAACAAAGCATTAAAATTCGTGAACGAGACGAATATAAGCGCTTCAAGACCCACAAGGCATATGATAGCGACGAAGAAATTAGACTTTAGGCTGAATGATGTATATCTTGTTATTAGACAAAAAACATGAGGAAAATGTTAAATATGAATGATTCGCTCAACGCACAATTGAAAGATACTGTACGTTATTTAGGTGCAACATTAGGTGAAACGATTGAAGCCGAGTTAGGCAGTGAATGGTTGCAAAAAATCGAGCAAATCAGACAAGATGGCAGGGATTCTTATGCAGGTGAAACCGAAAGTACTCAAAGACTGACAGACTTATTCGCAAGTTTAGATAACCGCTCCCTGCTTACTATCGGACGGGCTTTTGCACAATTCCTTAATTTAGCCAATATTGCCGAACAAGAGTTTAATAGCGCTAATCAGCGTGATGAGTCTCTTGCCGTTTCTTTGGAGAAAATTAAATCATTAGGTGCTGACCGCGAAAAGGTGCTTGCCGCCGTCAAAAACTTAAATATAGATTTAGTATTAACTGCACACCCAACGGAAGTTACGCGTAGAACACTGATTCACAAACATCGTCAATTAGCCTCACAACTACAAGAGTTACACACAACAAACATTACAGAACACAATGAAAAGCGTGTGAAAACCCGTATTGCAGGACTCATCAGTCAAGCTTGGCATACTGAGGAAATTCGCTCGGTAAGACCAACACCAGTAGATGAAGCGCGCTGGGGTTTTTCAGTGATAGAGACGTCATTATGGGAAGCTGTGCCCGAGTTTTTGCGTGAATTGGACGAATACTTACAATCACAATTTGATATTTCCCTCCCCTTAGATGCCAAAACAGTACAATTCAGTTCTTGGATGGGTGGAGACCGTGATGGTAATCCATTCGTGACATCAATGGTCACAGAAGAAGTCTTGCGCAGAGCTCGTCGAAGAGCCGCGAAATTGTTTTCTCTCGACCTCGACAACCTTTATATCGAGCTGTCGATGAACGACTGCAATGAACAATTAAGAGAGTTAGTTGGTGATGCGAAAGAACCCTATCGCGCCGCATTGAAAGCGGTTAGAAATAAGCTTGAGTTGACTCGCGATGGCCAAATTCCGGTGGAGGAATGGGTTGCAAGTAATGATGAATTACTACACCCTCTCATGGCCTGCTATGACTCCTTGCACGATTGTGGCATGCAAGTCATTGCTGAAGGTGCACTGAAGGACACGATCCGACGCGTCCATAGCTTTGGTGTTAACTTGTTGAAATTAGATATTAGACAAGACTCTGAGCGCCATGCCGATGTATTTAGTGAACTCACAAGATATTTGGGCATTGGTGATTATGGCCAATGGAGCGAAGAAGACAAACAAGCATTTTTACTACGAGAGCTTAGCTCTAAACGTCCTTTGATCCCTCATTCATGGACGCCAAGTGACGATGTTCAAGAAGTCCTCGACACCTGTCGCGTAATTGCAAGACACAGTAAAGAAGGCTTTGGCATTTATATCATATCAATGGCAAGCGAAGCATCTGATGTACTTGCCGTACAGCTATTGCTCAAAGAGTGTGGCGTTACATGGCCAATGCCCGTCGCGCCATTGTTTGAAACATTGGATGATTTAAATAACTCACCCAAAGTCATGCGAAGCCTACTCGATATTGACTGGTACAGAGGTTATATCTCGGGTCGTCAGTACGTGATGATCGGCTACTCAGATTCTGCCAAAGATGCTGGCTCACTGGCCGCAGGTTGGGCACAATATGAATCACAAGAAGCGCTGGTCCAACTGTCAGAAGAGAAAGACGTGACACTGACTTTGTTCCATGGCAGAGGCGGCACAATCGGCCGTGGTGGCTTGCCTGCCAAAGCAGCGATCCACTCTCAACCTCCAGGGTCTTTAACAGGCGGGTTTAGAGTCACAGAACAGGGTGAAACAATTCGCTATAAGTTCGGCATGCCACAATTGGCTAAACGTAGCCTATCAATATATGCTGCCGCCGTTGTTGAAGCGATGCTCTCTCCGCCACCTGCGCCAAAAGAAACTTGGCGTGAAACGATTATAAAGATGGCTGCTCTTGGTCGCGATAATTACCGTGGCGTCGTCAGAAGCGATCCAGAATTTGTTCCCTACTTTCGCGTAGCGACACCTGAACAAGAGCTTGGTAAATTGCCTTTAGGCAGTCGACCAGCGAAACGCAACCCACAAGGCGGTATCGAAAGTTTACGCGCGATACCATGGATTTTCGCATGGGCGCAAACACGCATGGTGTTGCCATCTTGGTTAGGTGTGATGAAAGCGGTAGAAGCAGTGAAGAATGATGGCAATGATGATGTTGTCAAAGACATGATCGACAATTGGCCATTCTTTAACTCACGTTTATCTATGCTGGATATGGTATTCAAGAAGGCAGAGCCGCATATTAGCGCAGCATATGACGCCAGACTTGTCCCAGACAACCTGAAGCATTTCGGTGAAGGGTTGCGTGCAGAATTGAAACAGAGCATTGATTCAATTTTACGCATACTCGATCACACAGATATGATGGAGGATGACCCACATGGACGCTTGTCGATGGACATTCGAGGTGGTTATTTAGAACCTCTGCATTATTTACAGATTGAGCTGCTTGATCGAATTCGCAAAGAAGGCTCATCTGAATATAGTGATAACGATATTGCGACACTCGAAATGGCAATGATGGTTACCATTACAGGTATTGCAATCGGCCTAAGGAATACGGGTTAGTCGCTTAGCTCTATTCGATAGACATAAAAAAGCCAGCATAT
>NZ_JAVRIE010000007.1:0-300925 GCF_031846165.1 Brumicola blandensis | reverse complement strand
TAATTCACTCTGACCCCTTTTTACGGGCCCCTACTATCAACTATTGAAAGCGCGTTCAAATTCTTTGAGTGCGATAGTGAGGTCACTATCGTTTGTTTGCCACGAGCAAATACTGATTCTGATAACAAAATGTCCTTTCCACATTGCGCTACCACACCATACAACACCGTTCTTTTGAACGTCATGTAAAATATGCTTGGTTTTAGCATCGCTTTCGGCCCTTACGATGACTTGGTTAAAATGGACATCGTTTTCTATATGAAATCCAATCGACGATAAACCTTCTTTCATGAAAATGGCGCCAAAATGCAAACGGTCAACCAACTGTTGAATGCCTTTTTTGCCCAAATGATGTAAGCAGGCCCATAGATCTATGCCTCTTGCTCGTCTCGACATATCAGGTGTAAAACTCATGCTGTCGCGATTATCGCCTGCGGAAATATAACTCCCTTGTTGATGAAGAGCCTCAACCAGTGATGTTGGATGTTTACAAAAGATAGCACCGCAATCATAGGGTGTATTAAGTGTTTTATGGCTATCAGCGGACCAAGAGTCGGCAAGCTGAATTCCTTTCGTTAGATTAGTAAATTTTTCAGATGCTAATGCCCATAAGCCAAAAGCGCCATCGATATGAACCCATGCTTGCGCGTTATTTGCTAATTCGCAAATAGAACTAAAGTCATCATAAGATCCAGTGCAGACATTTCCGGCCTGTAATATAACGATACAGTGGTCATCAAGTGTGGGTATTTTATTGACCAACATCCTTCCTTGCTTATCTGAAGGAACGATTTCAATACTGTTACTACCGAAACCCAAGAGCTTAACCATCTTAGTCACAGTACCGTGTGTTTGATCTCCCATGATTATGCGAAGTCTCGGTGAATTCATTAATCCATCTGCGTTGATATCCCAACCAAGTTTGCTTAATAAATAATGCCTTGCAGCAGCAATTCCACATAAGGTTGCTACTGATGTGCCACCAACTAAACCCATCTTAGTTTTGGCTGGAAGGTTAAATAAGTCCACAAGCCAGGATTCGCAAACCTCTTCAAGCTTGGCAGCCAAGGGAGACATTACCTCCAAGGCCGCATTTTGGTCCCAAGTATCCGCTATCCACCTAGCTGCTATACCGATTGGCAAAACACCGCCATTCACAAAACCGAAATAGCGACTACCGCCATGATTGACAATGGTTTTGTCGCCGATTTGACTTAATTCAGAGAGAGTAACACTTGGATCAATAGATTCTGTATGAAACGGTTTAGACAAATCATCTAAGAGCGCTAAAGCATCCGTACCAGGAAAGACAGGCAAATCATTCGTATTCTCTAAATATGAAAATGCAGAGTTCTTAGCTTGTTCTAGTAGTGATTTAGTTAGGTCTAGTTGGTCTTTTTGTTTCATTTATCTGTCTGTCCTTTAAGCAGATGCATTCACATCTCGAAAGTATTATCTGACTGTATCACATGCAAACCATTAAGCTTTCATACGACACCTATTTACAGTTTTATTCCTTGTCATAAAACAAAGACTAAATAGTGCGTGTTTTGTTAGTTCTTTGTGACACTTTAGTTAGAAGTGTCATTTATCTTATTTCTCGTTAACCAAACAAACCCATTTCAATATATCGAGGAAGATAAAACATGAAACTTAACAAATTAGCACTAGCCGCAATGATTGGGCTATCAGCATCAGGTTACTCACAGGCGGTAGAGGTTGAACTAAGTATTACAAACTTAACACATGCGAACTATATGACACCGCGTTTAGCAATAGCACATGACGCAAGCGTTGATGCTTTCGAGGTTGGCACGGAAGCCAGTACCGCCTTAGCTTGGTTAGCTGAAGCAGGTGTCATTGACGACGCGCAGAATGCTGACTCGAGCGGTCAGAACTTTGAAGCTGCACTTGGACCTGTAGACACTGACAACGGCAGTAACACATGGCATCGTTTTGGTGGTTTATTAGCGCCATCAAGCACACTAACGTATTCGTTTGACACTATGGACAAGCCTTACTTCTCACTACTTACAATGTTGATCCCAAGCAATGATGCTTTTGCTGGTTTGGATTCTATTATGATCCCAAGTGAACCTGGCACTTACACTTATTACCTTAATGCATATGACGCTGGTACAGAACTGAATGATGAATTAAACAGCACAAGAACTGACATCACAGAAGAGGGTGGTTTGCCACTTGGTGGTTATGGTGTTCCTGGGGTAGCTGGTGCGGGTGCACCTAATATAGCGCCATCGATGGGAACGGGAGGAACGGGTGTCGCGGTAACTGTCGGCTTTGATGAAAATGGCGACCCACTTGCAAGCCCAACAGAAGTTGTCGATGGCACTGATGGTCCAGTCCATATTCATCGCAATACTTTAGGTGATACTAGCCTAACCGATGGTTCAAGTGATTTGGATTCGACCGTCCACCGTTGGTTAAACCCAGTGGCTCGCGTGACTATCGTTGTTCCAGCATCTTAATTGGGGGCAAAATAATGAAAACTACAATACTTAAATTGTCCTCATTAGCGCTGCTCGTTGCTTTAGCAGCAGGTTGCGTTGATGACGGTGAACAAGGGCCTGTTGGTCCACAGGGTGTTCAAGGACCAGCCGGTCAAGATGGCGCAGATGGGCAAGATGGTGCAGATGGAGCAGACGGTCAGGACGGTGACGACGGTAATAATGGACAATCAGGTAATCTTGCTGTTTATACCGTTAGCATTACTAATCTCACGTACGGTCAACCGTTCTCACCTGCCTCAGTGGTAGCCCATGAGCCTGGATACTATGCCTTTGTGCCGGGTGAGCCAGCTAGTGTTGCTTTGGAAATGCTTGCTGAAGGCGGCAATGCTAGTGGTTTGATTGATGAAGCGACACAATCAGTGGAATTTCTCGATGCGCAGCAAGGCGCCGGAACTCCACCAAGAAGCATTGGCAGTGAAACGACACTTGTTGTGCCAACCTTGGATACTGATAATCTGAGAGTGTCGGTGTTGACGATGCTGGTAGATACCAACGATGCTTTCACGGGTTTAAATGCGATGGATATTTCCAATATGGAAGTTGGCGACCAAAAAGCGTTTATGACGGTAAGTTGGGATTCGGGTACCGAAGCAAACCTTGAAACTGCTGATACGATGCCAGGACCTGCGGCAGGGGCTGCAGGCGGTGGTGGCGCAAGTGCTGGGTTCTCAGCAGTAAGAGATGATGTTGTGGATGCTGTGCATGTGCACCGAGGTGTCGTAACGAATGAAAACGTTAGCGATCCTAGCAGGGAAGGTCTAGCAACTTCGGTGCTTAATGAAAGTGACCGTTGGGATAATCCCACAGCGAAGATCGTTGTGACGAGAACCCGTTAGAAGTCATTTTGAGCCCCATTGTTAGATCCTTAACATTGGGGCTTATTTTTTACTTAGCTCTTTTGTTACTAATGCGCTTAGCGTCGTCAACGCATTTCCTAAGTGAGTATTGTGTGCTATGTCTAGCATCTCAGCAATTTCGGACAACAACTGTACCGTTTTCTCATCACCTATTTCCGTGCATTTTGTGATTAATTCATCGGTTTCTTTTTTCAGTAACTCTAATTTTTCGTTAATCAATTTTTCTTTTCGATCCAATTCACTGTGGTCAAATATTATGATTTACGCCTATTGTTCACAAACAATTTATATTTGATGAATTATCATAAACGTTCGAACAAAGTTGTTTAGCGCTTTTCTATCTCAATCCTGTTTGTCATTGGAACTAGGAATCACTATCATGCTCAACAAAATAGTTTCTGGAAATATATATGGCAAGCTTTGAAGGCAATATAAAAAAAATGAGAGTCAGTGTAGATAGCGATAATCTAGCTATTTACGAACTTCCTGTGGGTGAGAGTTTCGCAAATATGAATGAGGCGATTGGCCATCACATCAGCGTGCAACATAATGCTCAAATAAATTGTGTCCATTGCGATAGAGTCACTAAGAAAAGTTTTAACCAAGGTTATTGTTATCCTTGCTTAATGCGTCTAGCACAATGTGATACTTGTATTATCAAGCCTGAACTATGCCATTATGATAAGGGAACTTGCAGAGAGCCTGAGTGGGGAGAAGCGAACTGTCTCAAAGGGCATTTTGTTTATTTGTCTAACACAGGCAACACAAAGGTGGGTATTACCCGTTTTGTGACTGAGGGGGTATCCTCTAGATGGATTGATCAAGGAGCTTCACAAGCATTACCCATTTTGCGAGTGAAGAATCGTTTAATGAGTGGTTTGGTTGAAACTGCGCTGAAAGCACAAATCGCTGATAAAACGAATTGGCGTAAGATGTTGCAAGGCGAGCCTGAATTATTCGATTTAATCGCCCTAAAAGAAACACTATTGAGTGAAGCTGCCGACCAGATTGCTGAACTACAGCAAGAACACGGACTTCAATCGATAGAACTTGTGGAGTCTAGCGTTGTTAATATTAATTACCCTGTTTTAAAGTACCCAGAAAAGATTAAGTCTATTAATCTTGATAAGGAGGGTGGTTTTGAAGGTAAATTAATGGGGATAAAAGGTCAGTATTTAATACTAGACGAAAACCGCGTGATTAATATGCGAAAGTACTCTGGTTATCATTTAAATGTAAATATAGCTTAGTGTTTGCCAACCTTAATGCTGAATGACTTGTCAGAATTGAAGTATTAGCTCATGCTCGTGAGAATCCTCCAACCCTACGTAGCATGTCTTTTAGCCAGCGATCTCTTATTGCGCTTGCGCAGGGCGAAAGCAGAGCTATTCAGAAAAGTCAGTCAGCAGCCGCATGAAGTGTCTGTGTTTATTTCTCTAGACGACCCCTATAGCTTTTTGCTTGTTCAAGTGCTCACAAACATGCAAACGCGGTTCGATATTAGCATACGCTTTTATCTTATCAGCCATTTGCAAAAAGAGATGTTTCCAGATCCGGAAAAATGGCGCAAGCACAGTGTGATTGATGCTTGCAGACTAGCTGCACAGCATAAGCTGATTGCTCCATCGAAAGATAAACTGCTAAGTAATGAAGAAAGAGCGGCCTTTACAAGCCAAATACTTGAGCTTCATGGAACGGTCAATAATACTTCAGACTATTTGAAAATACTGTCTAAGGCATGGGTAAAACAAAAAGTTCAGGAGCGGAAACTACCACAACTAGATATAGTGAGTGTCAGTCAACAACTCGCGGAGAATGAGCAAAAGCTCAAGAAAATGGGACACTACTTGCCGGCATCAATGCATTATGGAGGCGAATGGTACTGGGGTGTTGATAGGCTAAGTCACCTAGAAAAAAGGTTGAATGCACTTGGCTTGAGTAAAGGGATAAATACCGTGTTGTACGACACACAGGAATTAATATCCAAACCGGTATTTACGCAATCAGCTAACAAAGAAGAAAAACAAAAATCACTGGAAATGTTCTATTCCGCCAGAAGTCCCTATTCCTATTTAGGTCTTGAGCGAGCAGCGGCACTGTGTGAAAAGTATCATGTAAACCTTGTGATAAAGCCTGTTTTACCTATGGTGATGCGAGGTATGTTAGTTCCCCATAGAAAGAAGATGGTCATTTTTCACGATACCGTTCGCGAGGCTAAGAAATACAACATACCATATGGCTTTGTCGCAGATCCTTTGGGAAAGCCAATTGAACACTGTTATGCCTTGTTTATACATGCTAGACATCATGGCAAAGAGCTCGCGTTTTTGCTCAACTTTGGCAGAGCCGTAAATGCTGAAGGACGTCATGCAGATCAGCTTGATACTTTGAAAGACATTATTGAACGAAGTGGGTTGGATTGGGAGAAAGCCAGACTTGAACTCGAGAATACAACTTGGCGCGAAGAACTTGACCAAAATTATAATGAACTATCATCTTTCGGCTTTTGGGGAGTGCCATGTTTTAAATATGGTTCAGAGTTTACTTGGGGACAAGACCGATTATGGTTTATTGAACAATTGATTCAAGATGATTTAGTAGATCCCAGAAACTAAAAAACCCATTGAGTCATCAACGGGTTTTGTGTCTCTTAAAAAGAGATGGTACCAGAGGCCGGACTTGAACCGGCACAGTATTACTACCGGCGGATTTTGAATCCGCTGCGTCTACCAATTTCGCCACTCTGGCACAGAGTGCTCTACGACGTTTGCCGAGAGGAGAGCATTATAGCTATCTTGGATCATGTATCAAGTGTTATTTCGCTCAAGTGCCGAAAAGATAAGCGAATAGCGAAACAAATTCACAGTCTCGCGTAGTTTTATTGGTCTGTTGAATGTAACATTCGTATATTCCAATCTAATCATAATAAAACTATTCAACTAGAGTACCGTTTTGACCAGAAAAAAGAACAAGCAAACCGATAAATCGAAGGTACCTTCTAGCGCAGTACTTCATACCGAAGAGACTGAGACACAAGCGGGCGATTTTCGCAGAGCAAGTTTCTTCCGTCGTCTCGCTGCTATCATTTATGACGCCTTAGTTGCGACAGCGGTTGCTATGTGTGCAGGACTCATTATTCAAGCCGTTTTACTGGTCTTGTTTGAGTTTCAATTAATTGATACTAAGGGTCATGAGCACTATATGGATTTATTCCAAGTGTCAGATTCGCTGAAGTTAATCGCTAACGTATGGGTTGGATTTTGGGTTGCTAGCTTTTTTCTGTGGTTCTGGAAGCATGGCGGGCAGACGCTTGGGATGAGAGCATGGCGCTTAAAAATATATAACCTTAAAGATGAGAAAGATATTTCCTATGCACGCCTGTTGTTAAGGATGCTAACGTCATTTCTAGGTCTTGGCACCTTATTGGTGCTTTTCGACTATAAACACAAACAGTCATTGCAGGACCGTATTGCCCAAACTGAAGTATTATTCCTGTCGAAAGAAGCAAACGACCATAAAAGCTGGTAAAAGCAAAAGCGAGCTAGTTGCGCTATTGCCGGCGTAAAAGAAGCATTGCGATGCCAGCAAATACTAGGCTCGGTAGAATGGCTCCGACAAACGCGGGAAGTTGGAAGACTAAGCTAAACTGCCCAAACACCTGGTTTGCAATAAAGAAAGTAAAGCCAACCATCACGCCCATAATGGTCCGTGCGCCCATCGTCACGCTTCGTAGCGGACCGAAGATAAAAGATAAAGCCATCAGTAACATAACTGCCACTGACACGGGCTGCAACAGCTTGCGCCAAAATGCTAACTTGTAGCGCTCAGAATCTTGATCGCTGTTATCAAGGTAGTTGATGTAACCAACCAAACCTTGAATTGACAAGGCCTCTGGTTTGATAGCTACAATGCCTAATTTATCTGGGGTCAGTGTGCTATTCCAAGTGATTTTTTCAGCCTGGCTTTTATCTATTTGGGTTTCTGAAAATGACAGTAATTGAACATTTTGTAAGGTCCATTCTTCGCCACTAAAGAATGCAGCATCAGCTGATAAAATATTCGTTAAATCGAGCTGAGGACTGAATTGATATACGGTGATGTCTCGGAGTGTTTCTTTGGTCAATACCTCGCCAATACTCACAAAGTCATTGCCATCTTTCGCCCAGAACAACTCATCGGATAAAATCAAATTACCGCCAGACAGCGCTTGTGTACGCAACTCCTTAGCTTTCGACTCACTTTGTGGAGTGACCCATTCGCCAAGCATCATGACCGCAATAATCAATATTACCAAGGACTTCATCGCTGAAGCGATAATGTTCCAGCGGCTTAAGCCTGAAGCTTGCATAACAACTAACTCACTATTTTGTGCCAGCAAGCCCATACCAATTAAGCCCCCAAGTAGGGTAGCCATTGGGAAAAACTGTTCAATTTCACGAGGTAGACTGAGTAAGACGTAAAGTGCAGCTAAGGTCATATCATAGTCACCCTGACCTACACGTCTTAATTGTTCTACAAACTTTATTAACGCGCTAAGACCAATCAGCACTGAAAGCGTCACGGTGACGGTGCTAATAAGCGTTCGAGCAACATAAAGATCTAGAAGCTTAAACATCTTTCTTCCTCAAAAATAGTTGTCTCAACACTACGCCTGTTTTTCTATCGCGCGCTATTAATCCAATGCCCACTAATAACATTAGGAAGTGAACCCACCACAAACCAAGGAATACAGGTAATTTGCCATCTTCTAACACTCTGCGACTGGCGAGTAACAATAAGAAATAGCCGAGATATAGGAGTAGAGCCGGGAACATTTTTCCGAAGCGCCCTTGGCGAGGATCTACGGCACTCAGAGGAACCGCGATTAAAACAAGAAAAGGTAAAGACAGAGGAATGGCAATTCGCCACTGTAGCTCGGCAATTTCCTCGATACTATTCATTTTTAAGAGTTCAGAGGTAGGCAAAGCGACTAGTTTTCGACGCTTTTGTTCTTGGTCTTTTTGTGCAATTGTTAGGCGATATTCGTCAAAGTTGATGATCTGGAAAGCCTGATCAGTGTTTTCGCCTTCGTACTGATTTCCATCAAAAAGCACTAATTGCTGATCACCTAGTTCACTAGTTTCAATAGTACCAGTTTTTGAATAAATGAGATGGACTGTCTCGTCGTCTTTACCGCGTTGTGAAAGAAAAACTTTCTCAAGTCGATTAGTGTCTGCGTCGAAATCGTGAACAAAAATAACTGACTTTTTATCACCTGTTTGTTGAAACCTGCCGGGAATTACTGATGCTAAGCCCGATTGGGATTGCGCTTGTTCTTGTAATTGGTACTCCCGTTCAGCTGATGCCGGTACAAGGTAAAGAGTGACAAGGCCCGTAACGAGGGCCATTACTACCGCAAAAAGCAGGGTAACACGTGTGACATACCATTCACTGACGCCACATGCTTTCAGTACAGTCATTTCGCTGTCCACATACATCCGCCCATGCGCCAGCATTATGCCCAAAAATAGACTGATGGGCAGTACCAAAGAAGCAAGATATGGACTATAAAGTGTAATGAAACCAAGCACTAAGTCTGCAGGAACGTTACCGTCGGTCGCGTCGCCCAAAACACGCGCAAAACGTAAGGTGATGAAAATAGCCATCAAAACACAAAATACGGCCATTTGTGATTTGAAAGTTTCGCGCAATAAATATCGAAAAATTAGCATTTAGTTACAGGTGAAAACATAGGTTTTAGTGGAAAGGTGCAGATATTTCAGTAAACTTACTATTTCTGACTGTTTTAATGCACACATCGTCTTTAAATCACGTAATAGTTTAGCATAAACAAAAGTTTTGCTAACAGACAATACATTATTTTTATCTGCAATAATCTGAAAAAGACGAAATTAATCGGTTTTGGGTGATTTTCATTCAAAACAATATTTGAGGAAACAACATGGAATTTAGCGTAAAAAGCGGAAGTCCTGAAAAGCAACGTAGTGCATGCATCGTCGTGGGCGTTTTCGAGCCGCGCCGTTTAACGCATGTTGCTGAACAACTTGATCAGATTAGCGAAGGCTATATTAGCAATCTTTTGCGTCGCGGTGACCTCGAAGGAAAAGCTGGTCAAATGTTACTCCTCCACCATGTGCCGAATGTACTGAGCGAACGGGTACTTCTTGTAGGTTGTGGCAAAGAGCGCGAGCTAAATGAACGCCAATACAAGCAAATTATTGCTAAGACTATTCAAACACTCAATGAGACTGGTTCTATGGAAGCGGTCTGCTTCTTGACTGAACTTCACGTGAAAGGTCGAGACACTTACTGGAAAGTGCGTCAAGCGGTCGAAGCTGCGAATGACTCTCTTTATACCTTCTTGCAACTTAAAACTAAGAAAGGTGAACCTCGTAGACCACTTCGTAAAATGGTCTTTAATGTGCCTACTCGAAAAGAATTAACCTCTGGTGAACGTGCTATTGAGCATGGTTCAGCAGTGAGCAAGGGTGTGCTGGTTGCGAAAGACGTGAGTAACATGCCACCAAATATCTGTAATCCTAAATATTTGAATGAACAAGCTGCTAAATTAGTGTCTCAATACGATTCCTTGTCATTAGATACTGTTGGCGAGAAAGAGATGACTGAGTTGAGTATGGATAGTTATCTTGCAGTGGGCCGAGGTTCTGTCAATGAATCGATAATGAGTGTGATTCATCACAAAGGAGCGGATGACTCACAGGCGCCAATTGTGTTGGTTGGTAAAGGTCTGACCTTCGATTCAGGTGGTATTTCAATCAAGCCTAGCGCCAATATGGATGAAATGAAGTATGACATGTGCGGTGCAAGTTCAGTCCTAGGTGTAATGCATACCGTGGCAGAGCTAAACTTACCTATCAATGTTATCGGTGTTATCGCAGGGTGTGAAAACATGCCGGACGCGAATGCTTATCGTCCAGGTGATATACTCACCACAATGTCAGGGCAAACTGTCGAAGTGTTGAATACCGACGCAGAAGGCCGTTTGGTGTTGTGTGATGCCTTAACTTATGTTGAGCGCTTTGAACCTGAAGCTGTCATCGATATTGCGACCCTAACAGGTGCATGTGTTATTGCTCTTGGGCCTCATGCAACGGCGGTCCTGAGCTCACATAATCCACTCTCGCATGAGTTGATTAACGCCTCAGAACAAAGTTCTGACCGTGCTTGGCGCTTACCATTATGGGATGAGTATCAAGAACTGATTGAAAGCCCATTCGCAGATATGGCAAACATCGGTGGTCGTCCGGCAGGTACAATCACTGCAGGGTGTTTCCTTTCGCGCTTCACGAAAAAGTACAATTGGGCGCATTTAGATATTGCTGGCACCGCATGGGTCGGGGGCGCAAGAAAAGGTGCAACGGGCAGACCAGTGCCGATGTTATCGCAGTATCTGTTTAACAAAGCTGGTTTAGTCAGCGAAGATTAATATAAAACGCAGTAGGTGCAATATTAAATGACAATAGTCACGTTCTATCAACTCGATGAGAGTTCAGCAGATCCAAGTCACGATCTAATGAAAGCGTGTTCGAGTTTATTACTTACAGCTTACCGAAAGCGTAAGTGGTCAACAGTATTGTGTTCTGATAAAAAACAAGCCGAACAAGTTGATGAATTTGTTTGGCAACATCCGGTCGATGAGTTTATCCCGCATAACTTGGCGGGTGAGGGACCGAAGCAAGGTACACCTGCTGAAATCACTTGGAGTGGCCAACCGATTAGTAACCGCCACACGCTAGTGAATCTGTCGCACAGCATGATTGATAACCACCGACAATATCAACATATTATTGATTTTGTGCCTGTCGACGAAGTAAAAAAACAAGAGGCGCGAGAGCGTTACAAGCAATACAAAATGGCGGGTTGCCAGATGCAATTCACGCCTGCAAATCAATTAAACGAGAGTAATTAATGGATAAAACATTCGATCCCCACAAAATTGAAAAAGACTGTTATCAAAAGTGGGAGCAGCAAGGTTATTTTAAAGCATCTGGTGAAGGTGAACCCTACTGTATCTTATTACCACCACCGAATGTTACGGGTAGCTTGCATATGGGTCATGCGTTTCAGCATACCATCATGGATTCATTAATTCGCTACAATCGAATGAAGGGCAGCAATACCCTGTGGCAATGCGGTACAGATCACGCGGGCATCGCGACTCAAATGGTTGTTGAACGCCAGTTAAATGCTGATGGAAAAACACGTCACGATTTAGGGCGAGAGGATTTCGTTAAGAAAATATGGGACTGGAAAGCAGAGTCCGGTGGCACTATTACGCAGCAAATGCGTCGTTTAGGGAACTCTCCAGATTGGGATCGTGAAGTCTTTACCATGGATGATAATTTGTCTGAAGCCGTTCAAGAAGTGTTTATTAAGCTTCATGAAGAAGGTTTAATCTATCGTGGTAAGCGCTTGGTGAATTGGGACCCTGTGTTATTAACGGCGGTATCAGACCTTGAAGTAGTGAGTGAAGAAGAAAACGGTCACATGTGGCATATGCAATATCCACTGTCTGATGGTAGCGGTCATTTGGTTGTTGCAACTACACGACCAGAAACAATGCTCGGTGATACGGCAGTGGCTGTTCACCCTGATGATGAACGTTATGCCGCGTTTATTGGTAAAACATTAACTTTGCCACTAACGGGGCGTGAAATTCCGATTATTGCAGATGATTATGTTGATCAAGAGTTTGGCACAGGCTGTGTGAAAATTACGCCAGCCCATGACTTCAATGATTACGATATGGGTAAACGTCATAATCTTGAAATGATCAATATTCTAACTGACGATGCTAAGTTAAATGATGTTGCGCCAGAGAAATATCGCGGTATGGATCGTTTTGATGCCCGCACTGCAATTGTTGCCGATTTAACTGAGCTTGGTGTGTTGCTGAAAGTTGAAGAACACAAACTAAAAGTGCCTCGTGGAGACCGCACGGGTGTCGTCATTGAACCTTATTTAACTAACCAATGGTATGTTGCGGTTGAGTCTTTAGCCAAGCCTGCAATTGAGGCGGTGGAAAGTGGGGAGATCCGTTTCGTACCAGAAAACTGGAATAAAACCTACTATCAATGGATGCACAACATTCAAGACTGGTGTATCTCACGTCAATTATGGTGGGGACATCGTATTCCTGCTTGGTTTGATGACGCTGGAAATATATTTGTGGGTCGCAATGAGGCCGAGGTAAGAGCGAAGCATAATATCGATGCGAGTGTTGCGTTAAGACAAGATGAAGACGTGCTAGATACTTGGTTTTCATCGGCCTTATGGCCTTTCGCAACGATGGGTTGGCCAAAAGAAACGCCTGAGCTAGAAACGTTTGTACCAAGTTCAGTGTTGGTCACCGGCTTTGATATTATCTTTTTCTGGGTTGCCAGAATGATCATGATGACTAAGAAGTTTACCGGCAAGATCCCGTTTAAGGACATTTATATTACTGGCCTGATCCGAGATGAAAACGGCGACAAAATGTCAAAGTCGAAGGGGAATGTGCTGGATCCTATCGATCTTATCGATGGTATTGACCTCGATACACTCCTTAACAAACGCACGTCGGGTATGATGCAGCCTAAAATGGCAGAAAAGATAGGTAAGGCAACTAAAAAGCAGTTCCCAGATGGGATTAATGCTTTTGGTACTGATGCTTTACGTTTCACTTTCGCAGCAATGGCATCAACAAGTCGTGATATTAATTTTGATATGGGACGTGTTGAAGGCTATCGAAACTTCTGTAACAAGATATGGAACGCGACTCGTTTTGTGTTAATGAATACCGAAGAGTTCGATGCAGGTAAAAACGGTGGTGAATTGCAATTGAGCGTGTTCGATCGTTGGATTTGGTCTCAATTCCAAGAGACTTTGAAAGCCTACGAACAAGCTATGGCCCAGTATCGATTCGATATTGCAGCTCAACACTTATATGAATTCACCTGGAACCAATTCTGTGATTGGTACTTGGAGCTATCAAAGCCTATATTAAATTCAGAAAACAGTAGTGAAGCAGAAAAACGAGGTACTCGTCATACCTTAATCAATGTACTAGAGCATATGATGCGTTTATTACATCCTTTCATGCCTTACATTACGGATGAGATTTGGCAGAAAATAGTCCCTCTCTCTACAAACCAGACGAGTGCTGAAAGCATCATGGTTGACGCTTTCCCTGTGTTTGATCAGAGTAAAGTAGATCAGGTAGCGCTAGACGATATTGAATGGGTGAAATCATTTATTGTAGGTATCCGTAATATCCGTGGTGAGATGGATATCGCGCCTTCAAAACCTTTACCGGTTTTACTCAAGAATGTAAGTGCCTCAGATAAAGCAAAGCTCGATAGCAGTGGCGATTATCTAGCGAAATTGGCGAAACTAGAGTCCGTTGTTTTGTTGACCGAGGGTGAAAAAGCACCCGCTTCCGCTACCGCGATGGTGGGGGAGATGGAAATCTTAATACCGATGGCTGGCCTAATTGATAAGGATGCTGAATTGGCACGCTTAAATAAAGCTGCTGAAAAAATTGAGAAGGATGCACAGCGTACGAAAGGTAAATTGAGTAATGAAAACTTTGTGAGCAAAGCTCCTGAAGCTGTCATTGAAAAGGAGCGAGCTAAGCTTGCAGATATGGAAATGCAATTGAGTAAAATTAGTGCTCAAAAAGCAGAAATAGAAGCTATCTAACGATATGTATAAGTAAGAAAAGCCAACATGTGTTGGCTTTTTTGTTTATTCCGCAAGAAAGCAACAGTAAAAAAAAGGAGATACCATGCGATTTTTAAAATTTGGCCCCATAGCCATGCTCGCAGGCATGACTTTATTAGCGGCTTGCACACCATCAGAAGAAGGTTCAATGGAAAAACAAGAAACAAAGAAAGCAACTTCACCTACCTTTGAGCGTTTAAAAGAATTACCTATTCCTGCGCCAACGGCAAAAAAAGTAGAATATACCGCAGAATATCATGGTAAGACTTTATCTGACCCATACAACTGGCTAAAAGACCAAGGCTACCCAGAAGTAAACGACCAGCCAGTTATTGACTACTTAAATGAAGAAAATGCATATTTTAATGCTTTCCTAGAGCCCAAAAAAGCCCTTGTCGACACTATTTTCGAGGAGTTTAAAGGGCGAACCAACGATCAAGATTCATCAGTTCCTTGGGTCGAAAACGGTTACGAATATAAATCCTTCTACAAGGAAGGTGAAGAGTATCGTACCTATAGTCGTCGAAAGTTGGACAGCGACAAAGAAGAAGTTTTTATGAGTGTGACTGAGTTGGCTAAGCCGCATGATTATTACACAATGGGTGATTGGGAAATTAGCCCAAATAATCAATTTTTAGCCTACTCATATAATACGAACGGTGATGAACGCTATAAAATAGTCATTAAAGACTTAAATACGGGTGAGCTTTTATCTGATGAATTAAGCGATACCAATGGCGATTTGGTTTTTGGCGCTGATAATAAAACTCTAGTTTACGGGCGGTTAGATGACGAGCGTTGGTTTACAAAGAGTGTCAACGTGCATTCTTTGGGGACAAATTCATCTGAAGATAAAATCATTCATACTGAAAATGACGACGGTTTCTTTATTCAGTTTGATATGTCCTCAAGCGAAGAATACTTGATCATTGCTAGTGGACAAAGTGAAACGGTCGAAACTTTTGTGGTTCCCGCCAATGATTTATTCGCGACACCCACTAAACTCGTATCGAGAGAGCAAGGTTTTCTCAATAATGTAGATCATGCCAATGGTTATTTCTATATCATTGCCAACGATACTCACGTGAATTCACGCATGGCCAAGGTATCGGATGCCGACCCTAGCTATGATAAGTGGGAAACAGTTATCGCAGGTTCAAACGATCTTTATCTAAAAGGCATGTCTGTATTTAAGGAGTTTATGGTTATCTCATTCCGCGAGAAAGGGATTGAGAAAGTGACTATCAGCGACTACAAAGACAGTTCACACGATATTGCGTTTCCAGAAAATGTGTTCACCATCAGCTTGGGCAACAACCCAGAGTTTTCACAAGACTTTGTGCGTTTAAACTACACGTCAATGATTACGCCAAACACCGTGTTTGACTATCATGTCGGCAAGAAAGAGCTGCAAACTAAAAAAGTTCAAGAGATACCGTCGGGATATGATAAGTCTCAATATCGTACAGAGCGCATAATGGCACCAAGTCGTGATGGTATCGAAGTCCCCGTTACCTTGGTGTATCACAAGGACTTTAAAAAGGATGGTAGTCAGCCGATGATGTTGTACGGTTATGGTGCGTATGGCTCAACTGTCACACCGCGCTTTTCAACATTAAGATTAAGCTTATTGGATAGAGGCTTTTCATACGCTATTGCGCATGTGCGTGGCAGCGATATGTTAGGACATCAATGGTATCTTGACGGGAAACTAGATAAACGCATGAATACCTTCAATGATTTTGTGGATGTCGCTCGTCACTTGATCAGTGAAGACTATGTTGCAGAAGGGAATATTAGCATTTCGGGTCGTAGCGCAGGTGGCGAATTAATGGGTGCCGTTGTGATTCAGGCTCCGGAATTGTGGAGCTCTGTAAATTTGGGCGTGCCGTTTGTCGATGTACTTAACACTATGTTGGACGCAAGTTTACCGTTGACGCCACCGGAGTGGTCAGAGTGGGGCAACCCAATCGAAGATCCCGTTGCATTCGACTACATAAAAAGCTATTCGCCATATGACAATATCGTTGCGAGAGATTATCCGCCAATGTTGGTGACTGGCGGTCTGAATGATCCTCGTGTGACTTATTGGGAGCCTGCCAAATGGACAGCGAAAATGCGTGAGTTGAAGACTGACAATAACCTCTTGGTCATGCGCATCAACATGGGTGCGGGGCATTTCTCGAATAGTGGTCGTTATGGTCGCTTGCGTGACTATGCTGAAGAGTACGCATTTACGCTTCTATCACACGGGATTGAAGAGTAAGGTAGCTACTTTACAAATGTATTGAAAAAGCCCTGATTGTGACGATTCTTTTAGATGAAATGCAATCAGGGCTTTTTATTGTCTTTTCTGACATATTATTTAATAGCGCGTCTCAAGGCAACAAGACCTAGCCCTGCGAGTAACCAGCTACCAAATGAACCGCCGTTCTCCACAACAATCACATCAACAGGTTCAACATACTCATAGTTTTCACTTTCCAAGCTGATAAACGCTAAATCTGCATCGTCCGTACCATCCGATACCGCCACAACTTCATCTGTATCAGCATCGTAAATCACAATCATTATTTCATAATCATTGCTTGGAAAGCCGGTGATTAATGAGTTTTCCACCACAATTGCATCTTGCGTATTGTCACCGTTGATATAATAGATGTCGGTGGTATAAAAAGGTGTAAATGTATCATTTGTGCTTGAGTATATTTCTGCATAAATCGCTGCACGTTGGTATATTGTGTCTACGTCAAACTCTATCGTGAACGATGAATAGTAGCCGTCATAATCGATGTCATTGTCTAAAGTAACGTAGCTATCGTAAATCCAAAAATCTGGATCATCATAGCTTCTTGCCGTTTCTCTTGTTAAAGGAGCTACATTTTTCTTTAGGTTTAGTTCTGCTTTTGTTGCTGCGCTATTTGTGATTTTTCCTTGCTCAGCGGTTTTATATTTAATTTGTTTTTCGCCAGCAGCATCCACTATGTTGGGTTGATACTCTTTCGACTTCACCAATGCTGATGATGTGTCTTGATTAGCAAACAGATCACCAGTAAATACTATGCTGCTTACCATCGCGATGGAAAAAAGTGTTTTGCTAGTTATAAATTTCATAATGTAAGCCCTTAGGTGTAATGCTTGATAGTCAGTATGCAAGGGTGAAGCTGAACCGAAACTGAAATTTACCTGAACCTTAGCTGACTAGGTTTGTTGCAAACTGAAGTATTTGTTGCTTTATGAACTGCTAAATTTTGTCGAAGTGTGTGCTAATATCCTGTTTAACATACCTTATTTATTGAGTTTGCTATGACGAAGAAGCCAAGCTTAGCCACACTGAGCATTAATGCTGGTGCACCACCACCTGAACAAGGAAAAAGTTTTAGACGAGGTCCAGAGTTTGCCAGCACCTTTCACCTCTCAGGTGATGTGGACCCTACAGCGTTTCAGTATGGACGCTTTGATCATCCAACTTGGCGGGATCTGGAACTTGGTTTATCTCAACTTGAGGGAGGTGAGACGAGTATATTTCCTTCTGGCATGGCCGCTGCAGCCGCGATCCTGACAAGTTTAGTGAAGCCAGGGGATACTATATTATTACCAAGCGATGGCTATGCTCCTGTGCGCTATTATACTGAACAATACTTGGTTCGTTTTGGCGTGAATTTACAGACAATTGCAACGAAAGATATTGAACACTTCGATTTTGCAGGGGTTGATCTTGCTTTACTCGAAACTCCCAGCAATCCGATGCTAGACACTTTTGATATCCGAGAAGCGGCTGAGCGTGCGCACACTCAAAATTGTTTACTAGCAATCGATAATACAACACTGACGTTTCTCGGCCAACAACCCTTGGCCTTAGGTGCAGACATCAGTTTATGTGCTGATACAAAATCAGTGAATGGCCATTCAGATGTTGTATTTGGCCATGTTTCAACAAAAAACAGCGCGCTGAGCGATAAAATAAGAGAGTGGCGAAAGTACTCTGGCAATATTCCAGGGCCGATGGAAACTTGGCTGGTTCACCGTAGTCTGTCAACACTCGATATGCGATTACAACGTATGTGTGAGAATGCTATGCGTTTGGCTGAATACTTGTCAGAACATCAAAAAGTGGTGTCTGTCCGTTATCCAGGTTTAGTTTCTGATCCCTCATATAAGATAGCCAAGAAGCAACAAGATTTATTCGGCTTTATAATCAGCTTTGAACTATCTGATAAAGAAGCTGCAGAGAATTTTCTCAATGCGTGCAAATTGGTATACGAAGCAACCAGTTTTGGTGGTGTGCATAGTATGGCTGAGAGACGGGCACGATGGGGAACCGATAACATTGCTGAAGGTGTGATTCGATTTAGCGTGGGTTGTGAGCGGACGGAAGATATTCTTGATGATGTGGAGCAAGCTTTATGTGACGTTTGATCTATTTTGATGACAATACTTCCGTCAGGTTATTTTACATTTTTATTTCCACCCACCTTAAGTTATTGATATTGTTATATTAAATGTGTGGCCTAACTATTGCATTCAGATTGTAAAAAGTAAATTAGGGAAATATTTATGAAAAAACTGTTGATTGTATGTATGTTTTTGCTTGTTGGTGGTTCAGCTAACGCTGCGTTAATAACGTTTGGACCTTCATCAGCCTCTGGTTCTGGGCCGACAATCTCGTTCAATAATCTAGTTGTTCCTTCCACTATTACGGGTAATGCAACTGTTACGCTTTCTGTAAATGGTGATTTTAACAGTAATTTTGAGTACCTCGATATTCTTTTTGACGCTTTCAGTCTAGGAAGAGTATTTGATGGCAACACTGCCAATGACTTATTTAATTTTGCTGGTGATATTGGCAATCAATCTAGATCAACTTTAACTGGTGTTGCTATAATCTCAGCAGCAGATTTTGCTGCGCTTATCAGTGACGGTTTATTGAACCTCTCTTTTGACTCTTCAAGCAGGGTAAACTGTTGCGGTACTATTAACGTGTTATCAGGCAGTATTTCTTACGACTCTAAACCAGTGCCAGCACCTTCAACAATTGTATTGTTTTCCTTGGTGCTATTAGGTGGCGTTTACATGACAAGAAAGCGTAAAGCATAAGCTTGGCTATAAAGCTTTGAGATATAGAAAGCCAATCACATGTTGTTGATTGGCTTTTTGCTTCTAGCTTGTAACAAACAGCGTTTTTTGGCTATATTAGTTTTTCCAAAGGTTTTGTAATTTTTCATACTGGAAAAAGGTGTGAGGGTCCCAATGGCTTGGAATCAATTCAAGATCCTTGCGCTCTTCATAGTTCGACACAAGCTTTTTCAGTATCAACTTAAGCCTTTCCGGATCGATTCTTTCTAATTGCTTTCTGGGTTCGGGATAATAAAGATTGCGCTTTGCGGGGATGACCATAGTCGATCCATTTCCGACAAAGGTAAGGTTTTTGGTCGCAATTCGGCAGACAGGCTCAAATATATTTTCTGGATTGAGTTCAACTACAATCGCATATTCAAATGAATCAGATTTAGTACCATCAGGATTTTCAGCAATATAGGTGACGCCGTATCCTTGTGGAAAGTGGCCTAAAATTTTCAATAAACTATCAACGGCTAATTCACTTAGTGATGACTGTTTTGCTGCCTTGGTAATGAGCAAACCAGCCTTAGGCAAATCAAATAGAGTTTGGTCGGGTTTCGCTGAAAAAATAAAAGAAGCATAAATTTGTGGGATTTTGATTAAGTTACCGATCCCATTTTTGGGCTTTTGTGCACCCACTAATAAGTCCACTGTTAATTTGAGCTTTTGTTCTTCCTTAGCAATAAACTCTGCTCTTTCGGGCTTTGAATTTCCGACGTACTGCTCCATTCCTAGGCCATATTTCACATATTCTAAGGTGTACTTGTAATTGGTTTTTAATAATTCAATCCGTGTTTCTTTATCAAGGACAGCATATTCGTCGCGTTTACCATCTCGCCCCTTCAATATTTCTTGAGCCTTAGGGTGCAGTAAGCCAATATCTTGGAATATAGCAGCGGTGATTATTGGGATGGCGACGTCAATTTGAAACGGCGTGAGTTCAGTTCTAGCATCGGTGTATCTTGCATTAGGATCATAGCGAGCAGAAATGTAGCTAGAATCAATTTGATTTTTATCCAGTAGCTTATCTAATAAGCGCATTGCCAAAATTGATTTGTAAGCCGGCTTAAAACGTTGTTTAGTTTGTAATACCTTAAAGCCTTCAGTGGGGCACAATAGGTGTAAAGTTCCCAACATTCGGGCACTTGATGTTTGTGTTTTCTCCCAGTCTTCACTTTCCGAAAGGCGTATGATCTTCTCACCAATTTCCGACACTCGACGCAGGCGTTTCAGCCTTTCTTGTTCCTGCAGATCCTTTTCTTTCTTGAACTTCAGTTTTGCTTTTTTTAGCGCGTCCGTTGACAAGCTAGCGGTCTTTTTATTTGAAGACTGAACAGCTTTGGTGAGTCTTTGTATTTCGGTATCGAGTGTCGTCAGGCGCTTTTGGTCCGTTTCTTGGTTCTCAAAAAATACAGAGGCTTCTTCAAAAAGTGAATCTTGCAAAGGCGACTTGCCATCAATAAGATTAACGATATCAAGAATTGATTGAGTAAACTTTGAGTTTCCGACTGTCCCGTGCATTCCCGACCTTTATGACTACTGACCCGTCTTAGGGTAAAACATCAAGCTGTCCTAGGCAACAGGCTGATATATATGGCTCTATCTGTAAAAGTGGCGCTGCCGTCGATCTAATTAGCGATTACCATGAAGCTATGGCGTTAATAATCGTCGTCATAATCGATTTGGCCAACTTCATCGCGCTCTAACGCACCTTCGCCGATAAAGTATGTGCCCCAACCATCGTAATAGACCTTGTGTTTATCTGCGATAGCTATCAGCTTATCGGCATCGGCGTTAAAAACGTCAACATCTAATTTTTTCTCTACAACAGCGTCGAAGCAAAAGACTGTGCCACCATCGTCAAGCACTAATTCTTCAGCATCAGTGACTTCAAAGCCTGCCTTGAAGGCATCAACTGCCGCTTTCTCTAAAGCATCAAAATCCGAGCTAGCTAGGTGGTGCTCGATTTGGTGTGCTTGTGACACATCACTGCCGTCAGCAATTAAGGCTTCAATTGTCTCTTTGTTGAATTCATACCATTCATTTGCATCATGTTCACTCATAATTGACCTTCCTCAATGTTCAAGCGTTATCTAGTTTTTCAGCTTCAATATTGAGCTGCTTGATTTTGTCCGACATGATCGAGTGAAAATGTTCGGCTAATTGTTTGGCATTCATTCCATCAGGAATGGCAACCGGCGGCATGACTTCAATGACGACAGTACCGTTATTCCAGCGGTTAAAATGCACTTTATTGTGTAACTCACTCGCACATACAGGGACAATCTGTTCTTTTGCTGCGAGGGCTAATCGGAATGCACCGGTTTTAAACGGCAACAAACCTCTGCCATTACTTCTTGTTCCTTCCGGGAAAAACCAAATACTTAGGTTCTTTTCGCGCATTTTGTCTAAGGTACCGGTGAGTGTATCACGAGCTCTACCTTTGTTTTTACGGTCGATCATGATGTTTGCTGATAACCAGTAAATAACGCCAAAGATAGGGATCCACTTCAAACTCTTTTTGCCGACTGTGACGACTCCGGGTAATGCGGCTTTACAAATTGTGATCAGGTCATAGCTATTCTGGTGATTGGCGACAAATACGTAATTGTTATTAGTGTCTACTTCGCTTGAAACTCTCATTACAATTTTCAGTCCGACAATGCGCGCCATTGTCGAGTACATTCTACCTGCTAAAGCAACGTTATTTCTATGAAATGGGCGCGTCAAAAAGATAAGGAAGAGGACGGCATTCAAACCTATAAAATAGATAAGTAAGGTGATAAAACGAATAATAGCTAACACAGAAATTCCAGGTGACAATCTATGGGCGCAATTATACGGAGATTTTTTCGCGAAGATAGCTTACCAGTCGAAAATATGAATGAATTTCTTGAATGTGTCGATATACTATCACTACTTCCAATTTCATTTAGTGAGCCAGTATGCCTGTATTTAAGCACGAAGAACTAGAGGACGATATTCTTCATGACTTAATCGAAGAGATTAACGAGCTGTACGAGGCTAGTGAGCAAACGCTTATCGAATTGGAGCTAACACCTAAAGACAATGAACTTCAGCGCGCGTTATTCCGTTCTGTACATACCATTAAGGGTGATTTGGGTTTAGTCTCGTTTACTCCGATGATTGCTATATTGCAGCATCTTGAAGATTTATTAGATCTGTTACGGAAAGGCGAAATTGATTACACCAGTAACATGAGTGATTTGGTTCTATTGCTTATGGACAAGGTTAAGGTCTTTGTCGAAAGCTGTATGAAGAATGGTTACGCCGAGTATGACGAAAAGTTAAACAACGCAGTCATTGATGTGATCAGTAAAATTAATCCGACGAATCAAAATCGGCATGAGTTTCTGTTTGCCAATGCAGTCAATTTAATTGATCCTACGCGGAACTTAGAGCAGGGAGAGGAAGGTTTTGATGAAGTCCCTGTTCGATTAGCGCGTACGGGTATTCCACAAAACCTCAGTCCTGAGCAACAAGTCGATTTACTGTTCTTCCGTGAATTGATGAAACCAATTGAAAAACGTATTGGATATCAAGAGGGGCGGGGCGATCGAATTGCAAAGTTAGCTTTCTATATTAACGAACTCAGTCCCACGCCTATTGATGAGGCTCAGTTGGCCGTTGCTTGTTACGTGCATGATTTTGGTATGTCATTTATGCCAGCAGACATCGTGAATAAAGAAAGCGCGTTAACGAGTTTAGAGCAAAACCTAATGCGTTCGCATGTCTACAAGAGTGCACGTTTGCTTGAGAATCTAAGTTTGTGGGATGAAGCTCGAAAAATCGTTATGGAACACCATGAATGCATGGATGGTTCCGGGTATCCACTAGGTCTTAAGCGAGATCAAATCTGTGAAGGTGCCAAACTACTTGGTATTTTGGATCGTTACGATAGCCTAATTAACCCTAAAAATGCGAGCAAACTGTCGAAACGAGACGCTGTTATTTCGTTGAATAAAGATTACAAAGGTCAATTAAGCGGTTCATGGCTACGTTTATTCAATCAAGGAATGACTAAGCTTCTAAATCAATAGAGATAGTAGAAGCTCAACGTGACATATTAATTACCTTTAAATGCCCATTTGACCATATCCTTTAAAGTGGGCTCTTTGCCATACATAATCATGCCCATTTTAAATAGGCGACCCGCTGAGCCCCTAATCCAATAACATAGCAATAGTATTAAGCTAAGTGCCAATAAAGGCTCCCATATAGCCACTTCTATCAATGACATTTTTATTGGCATTGCTGCAAATGCAGTTAATGGAAAGTAACTGAGGAAAGTAAAGGCAAGACCACTAGGATTACCCATTGTCATCATCGTTAGAATGACAGGTAGCAAGGGGAGAAGCATCAAACTCGTCTTTGCACTGTGATTTGGGTCATCGATAGCTGCTGCAATCGCCGCCATAAAGGCGGTGCAAAAGTATAAGCCCGCTAAGGCAAATACAATGAGCCAAGGCAACATCGACCAATCGATAAAGTCGAAACTTAAAGGTTCACCGGCGATCACGACACGTATAAAAGTGTAACCTAGAATCCCACTAATACTCATGGTGAGCATGGCTTTTAGGCCATGTAATAAGTTGCCAAATATTTTGCCGTCAATCCAAGTCTGAGCGCTAATGCAGGAATAAAGTTGTTCAGTCACTCTTTGCTGCTTTTCACCCGTAATACTCGCAAAGATCTGGGCAAATGAGGTGAATACACCTGCCATTAGGAGAAAGGCCATACCAATGGCTGTGAGCGAACTTTCATTCTCGTCTTCTTTCACATTGTCGTCAGTATAGCTTTGTTCAAATAAAACGGGTTCGGATAGCAAGCTTAGTTGCTCTTGTTGTAGACCAAGTTGTTGCGCATAAAGTTGCGCGTAGTATTGCGTCACCGTTTGCTGCAGTGTAATTAGCCACTCAGTCTTTTCACTGCTATGAATTTTGACCTCATGCTTTCCCAGTGCCCCCACTTTGACTTCAATGATTGCATCATATAGCGCGTCATCTTCAAGTTGTTCGATCAAAGAGTCTAGCGCTCCTGGTGCAGGTTCAAACTCAAATGGCCCTGTAGAGTTAGGTATGGCGATATTACTGCTTTCGCTTACAACCCCAATCCAATACATTGGTTCTTTGTCGTCCTTTACCGTTTGCCAAACAAAAACAACGGCAGCAATAGCAAGCATGATAAGTTTTGAAATAACCTCCTGCTTCCATTTGAAAAAATGCATAAACTCCCACGCAGTAACTAGCCTTACTTGGCGAAATGTATTTTTATGCATGGGTAGACGCTCCCTGTTCTTCGATTGCTTGCAAGTAAAGTTGGTGTAGATCCATCTGCTGGCTTTGAATATCACTTACCTCACCAATTGAAGGTAGTAGATTTAATAGTTGATTAATGGTGAATTGTGCCGAGATGCTTAAACTCAGTTTATTGTCTTTAAGCCATTGATGTTCAACATTGTCAGGAATACTGCTTTGTAGTTCCGGTGCAATAGACTGTACAAATGTAACAGAAATTTTCGCATTGGCTTCCTGCTTTGAACGGAAGTCTGCCAGTTTGCCGTAGAATACGGCTTTTCCTTTATTCATTAGCAAGATGCGAGCGGCCAACTTTTCAATCATTGCCATTTGATGGGCGCTCAAAATTACGCTCATGCCTTGTGCAGTCAGTTCGGATAGAAAGGTGACGACTTTCTCTTGATTCACTGGGTCGAGCCCGGAAAATGGCTCATCTAAAATGACCCATCGTGGTTGATGAATAACAGCGGTAATTAGCTGTACTTTCTGTTGGTTACCCTTTGATAGGGACTTTAAGGGATCATCTTTACGGTCGATGAGTTCAAAGCGATCGAGCCAGCTATCGGTGGCACTTAACGCTGACTGTTTTTCCATGCCATTTAACTGAGCAAAATACAGGATATTTTTAAGCAGAGACTTCTCTGGATAAAGGCCTCGGTCTTCGGGCAAATAGCCAAGCTCATGAGAGGGGATTGATGGATGATAAGTTCCGTCTATATTGACTGATATGCGGCCTTCGTCAGCATGTGTAAATCCAGTCAACATGCGAATAATAGAGGATTTACCTGCACCATTTGGACCCAAAAGAGCAAAAATTTCACCTTCTGACACCGAAAAAGAAAGTTCGTTGACTGCAATCATCTCTTCGTACTTTTTAACAACCTTGTCGACTACTAATTCCATGTTTAATCCCTGTAATAAAAATGACGCCGACGCTAAGTGTATCCATCTATTGAGTGCTTATCCAGAACGATATGAGCGGTAATCAGAGCTGACTTAGAATTCGGCATTGACTTTTGTCTCAAAACGGAAAAAGGTGTGTCCCATAATGAAATAATTCGTGGAACAGGAAAGACTAAATGATTATCAATTTAGATGGGATGTCGAGTAGTGCTATTTATCATCTAATGACACAAACAATAATACCAAGGCCAATAGCATGGGTATTGTCTGAAAATGATAGAGACAAAGCGCCAATCAGCGATGACTATAACCTTGCTCCGTTTTCTTACTTCAACGCAGTGTGCAGCGATCCGCCTTTGTGTATGTTGTCTGTTGGTAAAAACGCTGGTGGCGCGTCAAAAGACACAGCGGTAAATCTGACTCAGGGAAAGTATTGCGTGATCAATATTCCGAATGCTGAGCAAGCCGCACTTGTCACAGCATCAGCTGCGACTGTGGACTACGGAAATAGCGAAATTGATATTAATGATATTGCGCTTAAAGAACAAAACGATTGGCCATTACCTTTTGTAGCCAATTGCGGCGCCGCTTTTTTATGTCGCGTTCACAGTACTCAAACTTTAGGCAATGCACCACAGCAACTCATTTTTGTTGAAATTGTCGATATTTACATTGATGATGCCGCGGTTAGCGAAGTCAAAGGACGTTTACATGTTGATGCAAAAGTACTAAACCCTCTGGCGCGTTTAGGTGCGAATCAATATGCAAACTTAGGTGATGTTTTTACTTTAGCGCGTCCAAAATAGCGAAAGCTTAGTTGTTATTTCTGTTTAGGTAGGGATCAAGGTCCCCGCCTACGCGGGGATGACGGAAGTGCGGGGATGACGAAAGTACGAGGATGACGAAAGTACGAGGATGACGAAAGTGCAGGGAGCACTAATACCCTTTGTTAAAGTCGACTTTGCCAATCAGGCCTTGTTTACTCCTAAAGCGGGCTAAGTTTTCGGTAAATAACTCGAATACTGAAGCGTGCATACTGGATGCAGCAGTATGGTTCGTCATATAGAGTCGTTTCGTCGTCCAAAATGGGTGTTCTTGTGGCAGGGGTTCTTGTTTGAAAACGTCAAGTACAGCCGCTTTCAATCGTCCTTCGTCTAAGGCCTTTACTAGCATTGCATCATCAGCAATAACATTGCCGCGGCCGCCATTGATGAAAATACACTCGGGTTTAGTTGCATTGAAAAAAGTCTCATTGCAAATGCCATTAGTGTCTGGTGTATGCGGCAGTAAATTAACAATAACATCGCAACTCTCCGCGAAATCCACGAGTGTGGATAAATGAAAATGTTTATCTGCCACTTCAGGGCGCGAACGGGCATTTAGGCTATGTATTTGCATTCCGAAGCCTTTAGCCGCAAGCGCAACATCATATCCAATATCGCCCAAGCCCATGATACCCATTACTTTTCCCTTCAGTGTTGGGAGTAACTCTTGTTCCCAGTGGCTGTTCGATTGTCGCGACATAAATGCTTCTACTTTGCGCTGAAACAGTAAAACATATGCCATCACATACTCACGCATTTGAGCACCAAAAACACCTTTTAGGCCAGTTAATACATAGTCCCGCTTCGTGCTATTAATCAAAGGTGTAACGCCAGCCCAGGTTGATTGAAACCAGATCAAGTTGGAACACTGGTCGATAAATTTAGAACAAATATTGGGATTGCCTAGAACGATATTTGCTTCAGAGAGTTCAAGGCCTTCAGCATGTTCATTAGCCCAAAACAGCTCAATATCTGTGTAGCCTTCACTATTTTTCAATATTTCAAAGGCTTGCTGATACGCTTTATGGTCTCGAGAAATAATTGCTAGTTTTAACACAGAAATTCTTCCTTAGTTTTTGCAAATAGAGGTGCAGGATTTGGTAAAAATGCCGATACCTTTTTTATCACAGATAAATAGAATAAGCGAAGTAGTTACTATGTATGATTTCACCATTAATGGAACGCTGAACGCAGGTTTGACCGATGTATACACTGCATTCCACGATCCTAATGTGCTAGTGCGTTGGTTTGCCCCTGGCAATATGATGGTGTCTCAGTTTATGTCTAACTTCATAGAAGGTGGGAACTATCGGCTGATATTGCAATCGCCTGATGGATTCCAACAGACCATCATTGGTAGCTATGAAGCGATCAGTCTGAATGAGGAGCTTTGTTTTACTTGGCGCTGGGAAGATACAAACGACATTACTAAAGTGAACATTTCTTTCACCTGTGATAATGACAGCACGACGTCAATCAGGCTAACGCAAAGTGGTTTTAAGCGTGAAGAGGACATGTTACACCAGCAATATGGCTGGATAGCATCTTTAGAAAAACTGAGTTTAGTCACTCGTAAGCAAGCCATGGTAGCTTAAACACCAGGCTTGCTAGTCAATCTCCCACCGTTTACCGATTAAACGCCAACATTATCCGCTTGTTATTATTCAACTGTTCCACTCTTTCTTGAGCCACCAAAGAGAATTTAGCTGCTTGATCTTTTGCGATAGGCTCAGCCTGAGGCAGCTTTACCGTACGAGGGTTGCGGTGTACGCCGTTGACTAGAAACTCATAATGTAAATGAGGTCCAGAGGCTAGACCCGTAGAACCTAAATAGCCAATAGTTTGACCCTGTTTAACAGTTTGCCCGCGCTTCACAGCGCGTTTTGTAAAGTGTAAATATTTGGTGGTGTACTTTTCACCATGTTGAATAAACACGTGGTGTCCATTGTATTTGTCGTAAGCTGATTTAATCACTTTACCGTCACCTGCAGCCATTACTGGCGTGCCTACTTTGCCAGCGTAATCCACACCTCGGTGTGCTTTCCAACGCTTTTGCACAGGATGGAAACGACGTTTTTTAAAGCTTGAGCTAATATATTTAAATGAGACAGGTGCTCTCAAAAAGCTCTTACGCATGCTTCTGCCGTCTGGCGTATAAAAATTACCATCGCTATATTTTATTGCTTGGAATTGTTCGCCTTGGTTTATAAATTCAGCAGCAACAATGTCGCCGAAACCAATAAACTCGCCGTCAATATATTGCTTTTCATAGATAACATTGAAGGTATCGCCTTCTCTTATCTCTTGTGCAAAGTCGATGTCCCAACCGAAAATGCCCGCTAAGCGCATAATTTGATTGTCAGTTAACCCTGCTTCACTACCAGCGTTCCAAAAACTACTGCGTATTTCGCCTTGTGCGAAACTGAATAGGGTATCGACTTGCTTTACAGAAACGTCACTGGTGAGTTTATTGTCGCTGTCGCGCTTAATGCTAAGGGTTTCGGTTTTAGATAAGGGGTAACGTAGTGATTGAAACTGTTTTGCTTCATCCATTTGAACGTAGAGAAAATCGCCTGGCTTAATTTTGACTAGATTCTTTGCTAATTTGCCGGCACGGCTCACATTGTGAGTGTCTCTTGGGCTTAATCCAAGTTGTGAAAAAATACTGGCGAGGGTATCACCACTTTTTACTTGATGAGTTTGCCAGTTATCCGCATCATCTTCGAGCTCAACGCTTTCTACTGTTGAGGCTAATTTTGGTAGCTGCACATCGTATTTTATGCCGGGAAGCAGTTGTTTAACCTCAAGGTTTCTTGAAGCTTCAACAGTGTCGGCAGGGAATAAAACGAAGCCGAGCATGACGATTGCGACAGTGGCAAGCGTAAATCGGTGCGGTTTTGGCAGTTGTTTTATTGTATTCGTAATCATACGACCGTAAAATAGCTTTCTATTAAAACACCAGAATATAATGATTTTAGTCTTGAATCCAGCGGAAAGGTTCAATTTCCACTTTGTTTGTTACTCCTCAATCTGAGGAATTTCTTCATCCAAACGAAAGAGCTGATTAAAATGTAATCATATTAAGAAGTTATAAAGGACGTTCTTTTATACCTTCAGTACTACAGGAATAAGTAATGGCAGACTGGCAAACAGCGTTCGCAGAGATAAAGCGCGGATCCGACGAAATATTGATCGAAGAAGAACTCATTGAAAGGTTAAAAAGCGGCAAGCCGCTAAAAATTAAAGCTGGATTCGATCCAACTGCACCAGACCTGCACTTAGGTCATACGGTTTTGATCAATAAACTCCGCACTTTTCAGAATTTAGGTCACGAAGTGATTTTCTTGATTGGGGACTTTACTGGCTTAATCGGCGATCCAACGGGTAAAAATGTCACGCGTAAACCATTAACCAAAGAGCAAGTTCTGGAGAACGCTAAAACATATCAGGAACAGGTTTTTAAAATATTGGATCCAGAGCGCACGACTATCCGCTTCAATTCAGAGTGGTTTGACGAAGTGGGCGCGGCCGGTATGATTAAGCTAGCGGCCAGCCAAACGGTGGCGCGTATGCTGGAGCGAGATGACTTTAAAAAGCGTTATGCCAATGGTCAGCCAATCGCTATTCATGAGTTTTTGTATCCGCTTGTGCAAGGCTGGGATTCGGTTGCATTAGAAGCTGACGTTGAGCTTGGTGGTACCGATCAGCGCTTCAATTTGCTAATGGGGCGTGAGTTACAAAAAGATCAGGGGCAGAAACAGCAAACAGTATTAATGATGCCATTGCTAGAAGGCCTCGATGGCGTTCAGAAGATGTCAAAGTCTTTGAATAACTACATTGGTATTACCGATAGTCCTACCGAAATGTTTGGTAAGGTGATGAGTATTTCTGATGACTTGATGTGGCGCTATTACGACCTGTTAAGTTTTAAACCGCTTGAAGAAGTCCAATTGCTAAAGGATGAGGTAGCAAACGGTAAAAACCCTAGAGACGTGAAAATTGCGCTAGCCCAAGAGTTGATTGCTCGTTTTCATACTGAACAGGACGCAGAAGCTGCGCTACAAGACTTTATTCAGCGCTTCCAAAAGAACGCGATTCCAGATGATATGCCAGAGTTTGAATTTGCTTTAGAAGTTGATGGGATCGCTATTGGTAATCTTTTGAAACAAGCAAACCTAGTTGCATCCACATCTGATGCAATGCGAATGATTAAGCAAGGTGCAGTTAAAATTGATGGCGAAAAAGTGAGTGATACACGTTTCAAAATCGAACAAGCGGGAGAGGCTGTTTATCAAGTAGGTAAACGGAAATTCGCTCGAATAACCCTGAAGTAAGGTACTCAAGGTCAACAATAGGTAATAGGCCAGATTGAAGCATAACGCTCATAACAGTAACGTCCTAAAAGATTTTAGTATTTCGGCCTTTAGTGCCGGCTTTGTTGCTGTTTTGGTGGGCTTTGCGAGTTCTTTGGCGATTGTGCTGCAGGCTGCTCATGCGATGGATTTGCCGCTTGCACTTATTGAGTCTTGGGTTTTAGCGCTAGGCGTAGGCATGGGGATTTGTTGCCTCGGTCTTTCTTGGTACTATAAAAACCCAATTATTATTGCGTGGTCAACACCCGGTGCCGCGCTATTGGCGACTAGTTTGCAAGGACTCAGCATAGAACAGGCAACAGGTGTTTTCTTGTTTGTTGCTGCGCTTTCATTGCTTATTGCTCTTTCCGGAACGTTTAATAAAGTGGCGCAGTGGATCCCAATGCCCATCGCTGCAGCTCTACTTGCCGGTGTTTTAATCAAGTTCGGCTTTTCTATATTTACGTCGTTTCAGCTTTCCCCGGTGCTTATTGGTCTTATGCTTATTACTTTTTTTGGAAGTAAGTATTTTGCGCCTCGTTACGCAGTCATCTTAACGCTAGTAAGCGGTGCGTTATACCTATTCTTCGGACCTGAGCAACTGTCAGTCGAGGGCGTTGGACTGGGAATGGCTAAACCATACTTTGTTATGCCAGAGTTTGAGTTAAGTACCATTATAGGTGTTGGTATTCCTTTGTTTATAGTGACAATGAGCGCACAAAACTTACCAGGGATTGCAGTACTAAAAGCGAGTGGCTATCACGATCAAGCAATCTCCCCTCTCATTGGAAGCGTAAACGTGGTCACGTTGGTTTTAGCACCCTTTGGCTGTTTTGCATTGAATCTTGCGGCGATTACTGCTGCCATATGCACAGGAGAAGAGTCTCATCACGATCTAAATAAGCGCTACATTGCGGGTATTTCCGCAGGTCTATTCAATATACTCGCCGGCCTAATGGCCGTTTCGATGGTTGGCATATTTGCTAGCTTCCCAATGGCATTTATCAGCGCTTTAGCTGGTTTAGCCTTATTAGGCACAATAGCAAGTAGCTTACATAGCGCTTTGGCTGAACCCGACAATCGTGAAGCTGCGCTAGTTACGTTTCTAGTGTGTGCGTCGGGTATGAGCTTTGCTGGTGTCTCTGGCGCATTTTGGGGCGTAGTGCTGGGTGTTGTTCTTCAGAAAATGAAAGCCAGAAAGAGCAAGTTGGCCTAATTTGGCTTGTTTTGTGCAGAATCATCCATAGCCTTCTTGCTAGTCTCTATCTAAAGCAGAAATAATCAGCACAAAAAAGCATAATACACAATTGAATAAGGGTATCTGCAGACTACTGGGCATCATATATATGAGGCTCACTGCGGGCAACCAAATACACCATGTGCTAATGATTGTGGCTGACAATCGACTGTAAAAAAAGCGCCGAGAAAGAGACTGCCGAGTGACGGCCCACCTAAAGCCACTTTCTTTCCAGATGTAAAGCGCGGTAAGCAGGGGACTAGTAATAAACACACTAAAGACAAATTGGTCGACGGCTGTTTTCTTTATTACCGTGATGGCATCTGCTTGGTCTCCAAACCACCCAGCTTGCAGTTGATAAAAACTATCTATGAGCCACCCCATGAATGCCCAAACCAGGATGTAAAATATAAAATGCTGAAATTTTTGTGTTTTTATTTTCTGTTTAAAATAAAGAAATACAAAAGGAAGAAAGCCGCCAAAAAGAGCAGTGGACACAATTGCATATAAAATACCAAACTGCGTTTTTATTTGTGCAACATATTCAAAACTGCTTTTCGCTTGTTCTAAGTAGAAAAAACTAAGCACGACCACCAATGCAAATGATTGCAGAATAAGGGCGGGAGCGATGTTTTCTCTAGCCGCAGCGATCAAACGCTGGCTAGGAGTTATTGCCATATATTGTTTCTACTGCCAATTGGCGCGCTTACTTTACAAGAACCTGCGCAACTTAAGTGATCGTTATTTTAAAGAGTTAACGGCGCGTTTATCTTCTTGCCAGCCAGACATGTCACCTTCTAAATGAAATACTTTATTAAACCCGTTTTCTTCCAGCATTTTTATGGCTTTTCCAGCGCGAAAACCAGATCGACAATAAACGACAATTGGGAAGTCTTTGAATTCTGACAAACGATCCAAGCTTGTTTCGATTTCATTCACAGGAATATTCACTGAGTTCGGAATGTGTGCTTCACTGTATTCTTGTATGGTTCTTACATCGAGAAGTAAACGTTCACCTTTATCCATCTTTAGCAATTCATCAGGTGAAATATCTTGGCTACTGTAAGCGCAAAAAGATAAGAACATCAATAGACTAAGTGTAGTTTTGAGAAATGTGTTAATTGTGAAGAAAAGTGACTGTTTGTTTTGACGCATCGTTTTATGTCCTTGTATCGACTTTATCAATAAGCCATGAGTTCTTAACTAGTTATCAGGGCTGTTGTTTGAAAGTTAACTATAGCTAAAGATAGACGGATTTACATAACTTTGCTAATTCAGGTAATACTCTCGGTGTAAAGCGATGCAATGCATCTGGATTAACTTTAATAATACTAGGTGCGAATACATCAGTGTGGGCGGCCCAAAAAAGCTCAATATCTTTCATTGGTAAACTCAATCCAGCAATAATGTGTGAAGGCTGTTTGCGAATAATGTCGGCTAACGAAAACTGTGAAAAAGAGCTTGCCGTGTCAGCGTATATATTTTGGATACCACAGATGGCCAATAAATTATTTATCCACCTGTCATTACCAACACCACTTAGAGGTTGCTGGCTCATATAATAAAGGGCTGTGCTGTTTTGGTCTTTATACTGTTGAGTTAAGTCGGCAAGAGTGCTTGTTAATTGCTTTGTTAGTTTACTTGCCTGCTGTGTTGCATTAAGGAGCTTACCAATGCGTTCTATATCGGTAATAACATCGTTAAATGCTTGTGGTGATGATCGGTACACAGTAAAACCTAACTGCTCTAACCGAGCTAAGTCTTGTGCTTTATTCCCACCTTCCCAAGCCAATATAATACTTGGCTTTAAACGAACGATACTAGCAATGTCTGCACCTTGATAGCTAGATACAGACGGTAAGGGCTGGGTACATTTTTTTGTTCGGCAGCCTTGGCCGTAAGGATAGTCGCTAAAATCACTGACAGCAACGAGATATGTTTCTTGTTCCAAGGCAAACACAATTTCGCTTAGATGAGGAGAGAGGCTGATGATACGTTTGTCTTCCTCGCTATTTGCTTGGGCGAAACCAAAGCATGCAAACATGACAAAAATGAGTGAATTCTTCAAAATAAGCTTGTTAGTAGGTAATCGCAGTATGCAAGGCTAAACAAAATAGTAGTAAAAGTAAAAGGAACACTACGCTTATTCGATTTATCAATGCGATGGTATTTGAGATGACTATTGCTCGTGGCTCACCTTTACCAATATATTTTGTGCGGCGATATTTGTTCGCGTCACGGTGTTTAGTATTTCTATAAAACAAGGGCCCGCTTAAGTTGATATCAAGCGCGTAATGACATGCACGCAGCACAATAGCTCCCTGGGTCTCGGAGATAGAACGGGCAATTCTATGTTGACGTATGTACGTAACGATCATTACCCCTCTTGCGATGAATACAGAAATGAATGCACTTAGTCGAATAGGCAACCATTGCAGAATAAATACAAATTTTGCAACAGCCTTACCAAAATACTCATACCGCGGCAGTTTAGTGTTCCAGCTGTGATGCAGCTCATAACATACTCGATAGGTAAGCGCCGTAAATGGGCCCAGAAGAATAAACCAGAACCAAGTCACGATAGATTGATAATGAAAGCGAAGTAACAAGCCTTCTACTGTGGCTTTCGTTACTCCTACCTCAGATAACATATCTGTTTCTCTCAATACCATGGGCGCGAGGAGAGACTTACTCAGTGATTTCTTCTCCAATATTTGGGCTTTTTTAATCTGTTGGCTTCGTTGAAGATGGCTTGAGAACTGCAAACAAACATACAAAATGCAGGCATCAAATAGAGCTGGGTAATATACAAACTCTCTGAAAATGATCAAGATCACCAAGTTGGGTGCAATGATCATGAACGCAGCAAGCGCACCTGATATTACATGTTGACTATTAGGTGCACTGGTCTTTGGTTTGACTCTTGAGGCCATTCGTTCGCCCAGAAAGCGAACAAATGACATTGGATCAACCCTAGTAGGCAAGGGCCATATTCTCTCAAAACAAACCACAGCACACAGAATCAGCCAAGGTTCAAGCGCTGGGTGAGTGATGATGTTGAGCAATATGTCCATTAATTTTAATCGATGACTTTGAGCATACCCATAACGAGGTTGGCGCTATTTTTTGCTGCTTTGTCGAGATAAGCCTGAAACGATACCGTGGATGTTTTTCCAGCGATATCTGATAAGCTTCTAATTACCAAAAATGGCGTTCCCATCAAATATGCGGTTTGTGCAATCGCAGCGCCTTCCATCTCAACAGCTGTCATTTCAGGAAAGCGTTGCTTGGTTTCCATGGCTGCATCATCGCTGCCAATAAAGCTATCACCTGTGCAAATTAGACCGACTTTGGTCTTAACGTCGGGAAGTGATTTGGCCGAGGCGATAGCTGCCTCGATGAGCTGTTCGTTGCACACATAGTTTTCAGGCATCCCAGCACATTGACCAAGCTTATACCCAAAATGTGTAATATCTACGTCATGATGAGTGACTGCTTGGCTAATCACAATATCACCAATATCGAGATCTTGATCGAAACCACCTGCTGAGCCAGTGTTTACCACATAATCAGGCGCAAAACGGTCTATGATCAAGCTGGTGGCAACAGCGGCAGCGACTTTACCTATGCCACACTTTACTAATACAACAGAGTGACCATTTAATTCGCCACAATAAAAAGTAAGGTGAGCGTGATTTTGCTCTTGTAAATTGGTGATTGAGGCTTTGAGTAGTGCGATCTCTTCGTCCATCGCACCGAGTATTGCTATTTTCATTAGAAATCTCGTTGATTTTTATGGGAAGTGTACTTGGCAAACACTAAAACGCAAGCACTCAAGGAGTGGCTTGCGCTTTTATGATGTCACAATCTTAACTATACTAATGCGTTCAGAGGCACTTACGCTGCAACTTGGCGAGATGAGCGTACAGGTCTCGTGGGGCGCTTAGATGGTGTAAATAGAGATGAGTTTGTTGGTTCAGGTGCCAATGGTAGTTTACCCTGTTGACGTCTCAAAGGGACCAATTTTGCTTCGATACAAGCTCGAATATCTTCAATTTTGTAGCCGTGTCTGGCTTTGATTCGAGCATGCGGTATGCCTGCTGAATCCAAAGCACCAGTGACAAAGAAGTCGCGTTTAGTTTTGTGTCCTTCGGGCCCCATATTATGCACTAAGTCGAGAGCTAGCACAGGTGTCATGTCGGTTTTACTCACCAACACATAATCAAGTTGCTTGCCCGTTGCTTTGATCAGAGCTGATTTCGCCATTTTTTTGTTGGTGTTGCGTCGCAGTGACAAAACATCTGTAAGACGCACACGACACATGACCCTAAACTCATTGCCAACCGCGCGCTCAATCATATCTAAAAATTGGTGCTCTACTGGCGAGAACAATTGCGTTTTGCGCATAAAAGGGAAACTCACTTCATCTTCACTGAACTTAATTGCAACGATAGCCACTACAATTAAAATCATCACTAATACAATCGCAAATTCCATACTCTTTCCTAGTTGGTCTGTTGACTTGACGTGATCGTCGAGTCGGTGTTTTGACTTATACAAAGAGATAGCAATTGCTGTGCCAACCAGAAGTTTGAAAGTGTTTTTTTAATGAGGAGTGTCGCTAACTAGCTGTTAGCTTTTGGGAAGACATTCACGATTTAGAACGATTTTAATGGTTCTAAATCGTGAAGGAAAGGGCGGCAATTCTTAGCTAAGAGGCGCTTTTACAAGGATATCTACCTGTGTACCACCACCGTCTTTTGAGATAATCAAAGTGGTGTTGTTATCTGCACTTTTGATCATTGTTCTTTGCTTCACTGTTTTCGGTTCAGCAAATTGTACAGATGAAGATAAGTAGTATTCAACCACCTCTTCTGGCGTTTGTGGGATGAATAAAATCATAGAAGCAGGGTAATCAGCGGCAAAAATTTGGCACAATTTGCCGTTTACCGGAATATCGACCTGATTAAATGTTTCAGGGCAACCTGCTGCTCTTACCGCAACTTCAACGTTAGCTTCAAGCTCATCTACAACAGTCTCATCTACAACAGTGTCTTGTTGAGACTTCACTGTTTCGCTAGATTCACTTACAGCGTAAAGGTTGGCATTGTTATCAGATAGGTCTTCTATGTTAGCTTCTTCAGCACTTTCGCTGACAGCAATCATTGAATAGTTGTCGTCTTCTGCCGCTTCATTTTCAACGCTTGGAGAGACTACCTTGTCTTCCACAGGTTTTGGTGTTTGTTTGGTTTTTGCAATGGCTGGTAAAGCAGGCACTTCAGGTGACGCTGCAACTTTAGGCAATGCAGGGATTTCGGTCTTGTTAGCGTCTTTGGCTGCCAATTCTGTTTTGGCGACAACAGTGGCTTTAGCGGTTTCAGTAGCGTCTTGCGCTTCTGCTACAGCTGCTGCTTCAGCCTGTTCAGCAGTTTCCTCAACTTCAACAGCAAGAAGCACCTCAGTGGTATCAGTAGCGTCTTGCACTTCTGTCACAACCGCTTCTTCAACCTGTTCAGCAGTGTCTTGAACTTCAACAGCAAGAAGCATCTCAGTGGTATCAGTAACGTCTTGCACTTCTGTCACTACCGCTTCTTCAACCTGTTCAGCAGTGTCTTGAATTTCAACAGCAACGAGCGCCTCAGCGGTTTCAGTGAGTACTTCTTCTTCTGCTTCTGCGACGACAGCTTCAACTTGTGCTTCAGTTGCAGCGGCCTCTTCGGTGGTTTCAACTGCCATTTCAATACTTTGTTGCTCGAGTGCCGCAAGTTCACTTTCGGTTTTAATATCTTTGACTTGGAAATCGCTACTTTTTTCCGTACTTGCTTCAACACTTGCCTTTTCAACCGTACTAGCATCTTGTGCCGCTAACTCGCTCTTTGCTTCATTCGTAATGGCTAAACCAGCCATAATCAGTTCAGCCACTGACCTCTCGGAATGATCTGGTTTGTCACTTGCTTTCGGTGCAGCAACAGCTTGTGTTTTATAAGTAGTTGGTACTTGAGCTACCAAAGCTCCATCAACATTGCCTTTTCTCGTATCAAGCAGAGCACTTAGTGCTTGTTCGACTTGGTCCGGGCTTTTAACCGTCGTTCCGGCAGCCTCTGCAATGCTAACATTAGCAGCTGTTGCAAAGATGAAACCAGCAATTACAGCAGGCATCACGATGCTTGTCTTTTTATTGCTAGTGTTTCTGGTCATAGCCTGTGCGCTCGAAGGTTTGTTCTTCGCCGCTGAACTAAACAGTGTTTGATTGTACTTATTCAAAATCCTACCCGCCTGAGTATGTGTCTTTTAAACTGCTGACATATCGTTTAAAAGAATACTAAATATAATTTCCATATCGGCAGGATACTAGCTGTACTGCAGTCGTGTAGTCTGTCTAATAATAGCTAGGTATATTAAAAAATAACCAAAGTGGGTGTTTCTGGGGCGTTTTGAACGAAAAAATGGACGTGATACATCAAGTCATCACGCCCATTATGATAGGAAAGAAGCTAGTTAGGCAGGCATTACACTTCCATGTAATCCAGCATACCTTCAGCTGCTTTTCGTCCCTCATCGATGGCAGTGACGACAAGGTCAGAGCCTCTCACCATATCGCCGCCACTAAATATCTTGGGGTTAGAGGTTTGGAACGCAAAGCGACCTTTTGCTGGAGCACGAACACGGCCTTTCTCATCCAGAATAATGCCATAATCGCCAAACCAAGGCGCTGGACTGGGTTGGAAACCGAAAGCGATAATGACGGCATCGGCTTCAAGTATATGTTCTGAACCTTCAATTTCTACAGGTCGCCTTCTGCCAGCCGCGTCCGGTTCACCCATTTCTGTTTTAACAACACGAACACCGATTGTTCTGCCACGCTCATCAACTGCAATATCAATTGGTTGCAAATTGAACTGGAACTCAACGCCTTCTTCTTTCGCGTTTACAACTTCTCTGCGTGAACCAGGCATACTCTCTTCATCACGACGATAAGCACATGTGACGCTTTGCGCGCCTTGGCGAATTGAGGTTCTGACACAATCCATCGTAGTATCACCACCGCCTAACACCACCACCTTTTTACCTTTCATATCGACAAAGTCAGCGGGGTCTTTCTCAATCCCCATCACTCTATTAATATTCGCGATGAGAAAGGGAAGGGCTTCGTATACGCCAGGTGCACTTTCGTTATCAAAACCACCTTTCATTGATTTGTATGTTCCCATGCCTAGGAAAACAGCATCATAGTCATCGATTAGACTTTGGAACTGAACGTCTTTGCCTACTTCGGTATTCAGTACGAATTCAACACCCATTTCAGTGAAAATTTGACGTCGTAATTTAATCACTTCTTTTTCTAACTTAAACGAAGGGATACCGAAGGTCAGCAACCCCCCGATTTCTTCATATTTATCGAATACGACAGGTTTTACGCCATTGCGCACTAAAATGTCTGCGCATGCCAGTCCAGCGGGTCCTGCACCTACAATCGCGACTTTTTTATCAGTAGGAACAACGTCAGACATGTCCGGACGCCAGCCCATTTTGAACGCGGTATCAGTGATGTACTTTTCAATACTACCGATAGTAACAGCGCCAAAGTCGTCATTTAATGTACAAGCACCTTCACATAGACGGTCTTGTGGACAAACACGACCACATACCTCGGGTAAGCTGTTGGTTTTATGAGATAATTCAGCAGCCTCCAATATCTTCCCTTCATTAGCTAAAGCTAGCCATTGTGGAATGAAGTTATGTACCGGACATTTCCATTCGCAATAGGGGTTTCCGCAGTCTAAGCAACGATCGGCTTGACCTTCAGTTTGTGATTGAGATAGTGGTTGATAAATTTCACCAAAATCTTCTTTACGCACTAAAATAGGTTTTTTAGGCGGGTCTATGCGTTCTACATCAACAAATTGATATACGTTTTTAGCCATAATACTTCTCCCTTCTCTTATTGCGCTTGAACGCGTAGTTCCGCGCTGGAACGGCTAATATGACCAAGCAAGTTTTTCACGTCGCTGGTTTTCGGTTTAACAAGCTTAAAGTGCTTACTTTCTTCAGCGAAGTCAGTGAGTAACTTTAATGAATGCTCACTACCAGTCTCTTCATAATGGCCATTGATTAGGCCACGTAAATGTTCAGAAAGAATCACTTTGTCGTCAACACTCATAATTTCGACTAACTCACTATTGACTCTGTTTTCGATATCATCAAACTCATCGTAAAGGTAAGCAAATCCGCCTGTCATACCTGCGCCGAAGTTAACGCCAATACTACCTAGGGAAGCAACGATACCGCCGGTCATGTACTCACAACCATTGTCACCCATGCCTTCCACAACCGCTACTGCGCCAGAGTTTCTAACCCCAAAACGCTCACCGGCGCGGCCTGCAGCATATAGCTTCCCGCCTGTTGCACCGTATAAGCAAGTGTTACCCATAATGGCACTGGAATGAACATCAAAACTGACATTGCGAGGAGGGTGGATGACTAGCTTACCACCCGTCATACCTTTACCAACGTAGTCGTTAGCATCACCAATTAAGCGCATATGTAATCCGCCTGCATTCCACACACCAAAACTTTGGCCAACAGTACCCGTTAGTGTAATTTTAACTGGTTCATCGTCCATACCTTGGTTACCGTGCAAGCTAGCGATATAGCCTGATAGCGTTGCGCCAACACTACGATCAGTATTGCGAACGGCATAGGTATATTGTGCGCCAGACATTTTATCAACGGCTTGTTTACAATCGGCAAGCATGCGCTTGTTTAACTCACCTTTGTCAATTGGTTCATTGGTCGTTTCTGAACAAAATAGGCGCGTATGCTTGCCCGCTTCTGGCTTTTTCAACAAGGGTGATAAATCTAATCTTGCTTGCTTAGCCGTTTGACCGTCGAGTAAGGTCAGTAGTTCTGTGCGCCCCACGAGGTCTTCAAACTTGGTGACACCAATACTTGCCATGATTTCACGCACTTCTTGGGCAACGAACTTAAAGTAGTTCATCACCATATCAGGCAGTCCGATGAAATAGTTGTCGCGCAGTGATTTGTCCTGCGTGGCTACACCTGTTGCACAATTGTTCAAATGACAAATGCGCAAGTACTTACAGCCTAAGGCTACCATTGGGCCGGTACCAAAACCAAAGCTCTCTGCGCCTAAAATACCTGCTTTAACAACATCTAAACCAGTCTTTAAGCCGCCATCTGTCTGTACACGTACTTTGTGTCGTAAGCCATTTTCAACAAGCGCTTGCTGAGTTTCTGATAGTCCCAATTCAAAGGGGCTTCCAGCGTATTTCACTGAAGTTAATGGGCTTGCGCCTGTTCCACCGTCATAACCAGAAATGGTAATCAGGTCGGCATAAGCTTTTGCAACCCCAGTCGCTATTGTTCCGACACCAGGCTCAGAAACGAGTTTTACCGAAATCAACGCTTTCGGATTAACCTGTTTCAAGTCGAATATCAGCTGAGCTAAATCTTCAATAGAGTAAATGTCATGATGTGGTGGAGGCGATATGAGCGTCACGCCAGGCACTGAGAAACGCAACTCAGCAATGTATTTGTTGACTTTGTCACCAGGAAGCTGGCCACCTTCGCCGGGTTTTGCGCCTTGAGCCACTTTGATTTGAATAACACTCGCATTCATTAAATAGTGTGGCGTTACGCCGAATCGACCTGATGCTACTTGTTTGATCTTACTGTTTTTCTCTGTATTAAAGCGCGCTGGATCTTCACCGCCTTCACCAGAGTTAGATTGCCCACCGAGCCTATTCATCGCAATAGCTAATGCTTCATGCGCTTCTGGGCTGAGTGCTCCGATAGACATTGCAGCAGTGTCGAACCTAGGGTATAGGTTTTCAGCAGATTCTACTTGGTCAACATGAATGGCTTCTTTGAAACTCTTAATTTCCATTAAGTCTCTCAAGTGTGCCGGTGCTCTATCATTCACCAAGTTACTATAAACGAGGTAATCATCGTAACTACCGCTAACTACTGCTTTTTGAAGCGACGTAACTACATCAGGGTTGTAAGCATGGTATTCGCCGCCATGAACGTATTTAAGCAGTCCACCATGGCTAATCGTTTTACGTTTCAACCAAGCGATTCTTGATAAGTTAACGATATCTTGCTCGAAGTCAGCAAAAGAGGCGCCTTGAATGCGAGAAGGGATACCACGAAAACAAAGAGACACAACATCACTATTGATCCCAACCGCTTCAAATAATTTCGAGCTTCGGTAACTGGCGATGGTGCTAATTCCCATCTTCGACATTATTTTGTACAAGCCTTTGTTAATCCCTTTACGGTAATTCAGCACCGCTTGCATTGGTGTGATATCAAGTTCTTTCTTATCAACCAGTTGCTCAATCGTTTCGTAGGCTAAGAACGGATAGACAGCTGTCGCGCCCAAGCCTATGAGTACAGCAAAGTGATGTGGGTCGCGAGCAGAGGCTGTTTCGACAACAATATTTGCATCACAACGCAAGGCATTATCAACAAGTCTGCGTTGTACCGCACCTACTGCCATAGCGGCAGGCACTGGTAGCATATTCGCTTCGATATCACGGTCGCTCAATACTACAAATACGGCAGAGCGCTCTCTTACAGCTTCTTCAACTTCATCACAAATACGCTGAATAGCATTGGACAAGCCTTCTGCTAGACTATAATTGAGTGGAATTATTTCGTGATGGTAGTGCTCATCATCCAGTTCTTTAAGTTGCTTTAAGTCGGTATACATTAATACCGGTGACTCAAACAAAACGCGATGAGCGTAGCCTCTGGTTTCGTTGAACACGTTTTGTTCACGGCCAATACAAGTTGCCAGTGACATAACGTGATTTTCACGCAATGAATCAATTGGGGGATTAGTTACTTGAGCAAACTGTTGTCTAAAATAATCATACAGGGTTCGGTTGTTTGATGACATGACCGCCATCGGCGTGTCGTCACCCATTGAGCCAACCGCCTCTTGGCCGTCTTTGGCTAATACTTTAATCACCTGTTGCATCTCTTCGTAACTGTAGCCGAAGAGTTTGTGATAAGTCGCCATGGTATTGTCGTCAAAGGCGCGTTGTCCAATTTGACTGGCATCAGCCTGTTCCACTGGAACAAGTCGCTTGATATGGCTTTCTAACCATTCTTTATAAGGGTGACGTGTTTGTAAATCTTCGTCGATTTCATTGGTACGCCAGATTTTTCCAGTGTAAGTATCCACTGCCAGCATTTCACCTGGACCAACACGTCCTTTTTCAAGGACATCTTCCTGCTTGTAGTCCCAGATACCAATCTCAGATGCTAGCGTGATTAAACCGTCTTTAGTTATCACATAACGAGCAGGGCGTAAGCCATTTCTGTCCAGGTTACATGCAACATGGCGACCATTTGTTAGTACGATCCCGGCAGGACCATCCCATGGCTCCATGTGCATTGAATTGAATTCGTAGAATGAGCGTAAGTCGTCGCCCATTGTTTCGTTGTTCTGATATGCGGGTGGGACAAGTAAGCGCATGGCTCTAAACAAGTCCATGCCGCCAGCTAAAAAGACTTCTAGCATGTTATCTAGCGAGCTAGAATCTGAGCCTTCGGTGTTTACAAATGGGGCTGCCTGCAATAAGTCTGGTATTAGCGGGGTTGCAAATTTTCCTGCGCGAGCCGTTGCCCAATCGCGGTTCGCTTTGATTGTATTAATTTCGCCATTGTGCGCTAAAAACCGGAAGGGCTGAGCAAGTGGCCACTTGGGCAATGTGTTCGTTGAAAAGCGCTGGTGGAACACACAGATACTAGATTGTAAGTTTTCGTCTGCAAGATCGTGGTAAAAAGTAGGGAGATCTTTTGGCATGACAAGACCTTTATAGACCGTGACCAAGCCAGATAGGCAGGCAACATAAAAGTCAGGATCGTCTTCTAATCGTTTTTCTGCACGACGACGCGCCATATACAGCCTACGTTCAACATCTTCTGAGCGCCAGCCGCTAGGACTGTTGACAAAAATCTGTTCGATTTGCGGTACACCTGTTTTTGCTAAGTCACCAAGAATGCTGTGGTCTACAGGTACGATTCGCCAACCAAGAACGGGCAACATTTCTTTTTCAATTTCTTCGCTCAATACTTGGCGTGACTGTTCCGCGAGTGTTGGGTTCTGACTTAAAAATATCATGCCAACGGCATAGTTTTTACTCAGCTTCCAACCGCTTTGCTCAGCAATACCTTGAAAAAAGGAGTCTGGCTTTTGTAGTAATAAGCCACAGCCGTCACCGGTTTTACCATCGGCGGCAACACCACCACGGTGTTGCATGCGGTCTAGACCTTCGATTGCTGTTAATACTAATTGATGGCTAGCTTCACCCGATGTGTGGGCGATGAGACCGAAGCCACAGTTGTCTTTTGAATCATTAGGATGATACAAACTCATATTATTCTCCTTCCGCAGCTTAACGCTGCAGCACGCTGTCCTTGAACAAGACGTGACACTTGTTAAATAAGGCGAACCAGTCGCTGTATTTCTTTTATTATTATTGTTATTAATTTGCCATTGGTATGTTGGCCAATGTTTTGTCGTATTGTTTGCCGCTATCTACTGTTGTTGCCAGAATGGTTGTTGTGAAATAACGAATTCAAAGGTCCGAATTTTTATTCACCTTTTATAGCGGCAAAACAACATACCTATTTTGTACATCAAAAGCAATTATAAGCAGTATAAATATTAATATTTATTTGGTGAATATCGCCTGTAAATATTAAAAATAAAGGTGATGATCTAATGATTTCAAGGTCTTGCTGTTCGGTTTCTTGCTCATGGCATGCTTGACTTCGCTTTTATCGAGGGTAAAAAATGTCTTAATAAAAGGGAGGTTTGAATGAATGTAAATTCATATAAAGCTGCATACTTATTACATAAGGTTCAGTAAGTCGCTTTTTAATTGGGCTTGAATGATGAGATTAATTTCACTTCACTTGCTTTCTTGGTAGCATGCAAAACAATTATAGCAATAGACTACATAAACCATGCACCTAAAATCTCCTAATGAGTCTTGGGCAATAAAGTTTGCTCAATTTGTTGATCGTTTTGGTACGCTTAAGATCAGTATCCTTTTTGTTGTGTTTACTCTCCTCTTTACGCTCGTTGGCTCGTACATTATTCGAAGCAGCATGGGCAGTCAGATTGAAATTGATGATTTTATCAGTGCACTTATCCTAACTATGCTCAGTGCACCCTGGTTGCTCTACTTCTTTAGTGAGCTAATCAAACAACTCGAACACAGCCGCATTAATTTGGAGGACGCTGTCAGCCAACTGGAGCGTTTGAGAAAACACGATGTCATATTGAATCGTGAATTACAGAACAACATTCGACAGTTGAACTACGAGATTGAACAAAGGCGCAATGCGCAGCTAGAGCGTGAAAGCGTATTTGAAGAACTGGAGCGAGAAATTAAGAAAAAGTCTGAGCAAGAAATGCAAGCGCGACGACTATCTACGCTAACTCGTTCAATCATTGATGCGTCTCCAGACTTAATATACTACCGAAATGAAGAAGGCCGATTTGCGGGTTGTAACCGTGTTGCAGAGGAAGTGACAGGTAAAACAGAAGAAGAGTTATTAGGCTTAACACCGCATCAAGTCTATGATGAATCTTTGGCGAGGCAGGTTGCCGCGAGTGATAACGAGGTCCTTGAAACTAACGCCAGTTTGACCGAGGAACTTTGGTTAAAATTTGCAGATGGGCGTAGCCGCTATTTCGAAATGCGTAAGGTTCCTTTCTTTGATCAAGACGGTCATCGCTTGGGTCTACTGGCTTTTGGACGAGACATGACCGAGCGAAAGCAGGCGGAAAGTGCCATAGCCCAGGCAAGTAAGGACAAAACCAAATTTATCGCCACAATTAGCCACGAATTAAGAACGCCGTTGAATGGCATCGTTGGTCTGAGCAGAATGCTCCGTGATACCAAGTTGTCAAAAGAGCAGTTTGATTGGGTGAGCACAATATATGCGAGTGCCATCACTCTGGGCAATATATTTAACGATATTATCGATTTGGACAAACTTGATAGAGATAAAATTGAGATTGACCTGAAGACCGTCAATTTACGTGACTTCACAAATGAAATTAGCAGTATTATTCGCTTGTTAGCGCAAGATAAGAATTTGACCTTTCAATCTGAGATTATCGAACCCATTCCTGTTGCCATTGAAGCCGATGGTACACGTTTACGCCAAGTCTTGTGGAATATTCTATTCAATGCTTTGAAGTTTACGCCAAAGGGTGAAGTGACATTGGTTGTCGAAGCAAGAGATGAGGGGGCTGGTAACTCAACGGTTACCTTCAGAATTAACGATACAGGTGTCGGAATACCACAGGACGATATAGATAAAATTTTCGCGATGTATTATCAGGTTGATCATCCCGATCATCAGTCTGCGACCGGAACGGGTATTGGTCTTGCCATCTGTAAGCAGATGGTTGACAAAATGAATGGCGACATTCGCGTCCATAGTGTGGTTGGTCAAGGAACCTGTTTTGAAATTGTATTGCCGGTGGCAATCAGCAAGCAACAAGCAAGAATGGCAGAGTTGGAGGTCAGCAATCTCAATATACTATTGGTGGAAGATATTGAGTTGAATGTCATGGTTGCAAAAGCACTACTTGAAAAGCTAGGTCAGCGGGTTGAAGTCGCTATGACAGGAACCGCTGCAATTGAAATGGCGAGGAAAACACAATACGACCTCATTCTGTTAGACATACAATTACCCGATATGACTGGTTTTGATGTGGCAAGAACGCTACATGATGAAGAGTTAGTGCTACAAACACCTATTGTGGCACTGACGGCGAATGTCATTAAGAAGCGAGAAGAGTATTTACAAAACGGTATGGACGACATTATTGCCAAACCAATCAAGAAAAGCCGAGTCATTGAAGTCTTCAATGAACTGTTTGGTGAAGATCAATTACAATCTGAGCGGCCGAGTGCGAGTGAGGTTGTGAGTATTCCTAAGGTCGACAAGATACTCGATATTGATATGCTACAAATGTTAATCGATACCATCGGGGAAGATATGGTGCGAACCAGTCTTGGCGTGTTCCAGGAGAAGATCCCCGAATATATGGAATTATTAAAAGTGTCACTTGCCGCTGATGAAAAATCAGACGTTTGTTCTGAAGCTCATAAAATCAAAGGCGCCGCAGGATCTGTTGGTTTGTCCAGAGTACAAAAAACGGCGAATAAAATTCAGCAAGGTGATCACCCAACATGGTGGGAAAACGTACATGATTGGGTTGAAGAGCTTGAAATGGCGATTGAGCAAGACGTTGAACATCTACTTGAATGGGTTAATGCAAATAAGATAGATGACTAGGATAAAAGAACTTAAGGAAACGGCCCTATGACAGAACTGTTCGACCTGCCGGCAGTGTTATGCAGCAGAGTATAAATAAAGACCGCTTTATTCCCTTGCGTAAGTCAGAGTTGGTTAACGCTTGCCTTGCACACCAAGACTTGCATGAGAAAGTCGAGTTTGGCGAACTGTGCAGTTTGATCGTCAGTACCTTGCACTTCGAATATCATCAGCATTTAGAGGTTCTCAAAGATAATTATGCGCCTTTTGACCCAAACAGTGACACCCTCAAATTAAACCCACTGAGTCAAAGCGAACTGACAGAGAAGCAAGCAATATTTGCAAACACATTTGCAAAAATTCTAAATGCTGCAAATTTTGAAAAAGTAACCGACCAAGACCTTCGAGAAGCTCTGGAAGAAGAGTCCTTATTTAAAGTCAGATTAGCGGTTGAATTTGATGATTTCGCGGAAGTCGTTTTTTATCGCCGCGGAGAATATCAAAAAACCGAAATAGTTAAAAAGTGGTGGGGGCTAAAGAAGCAAAAAATCACCTTCACTAACTATGACAAGGTAGCGGTTTACATTCGTTTTAAGGATAAAGACTATTTTGAGGCTCAGGATCGAGAGACAGACAACTTCGAACCGAGTTCAACCATTATAAAACTCTTTCAGAATGTACCTAAAGCGGACTTGGAAATGCTTTTCCCGAACAGTGAAGTGCGCATGCGCACTCTTGATAAAGCTATTATTGGGGGCTCTGCCTTAATTGGTGGAACGATCATGTTAGTGACCAAGCTCGGTGCATCTCTTTTACTAGTTTCAGGTTTACTCGCTTATTGGATAGGCCTATCTGATAAAGAAGTCACCATCACAACGAAAGAACTGCTTGCCTTAGCCGCCGGTGCCGGTGTCTTAGGCGGGTTTATTTTTAAAGAGTGGAGTAAATTTAAAAACCGTAAATTGAAGTTCATGAAAGCCTTGGCTGACAATTTGTATTTTAAGAATCTCGATAATAACGCGGGTGTGTTTCATCACTTGCTCGACTCTGCAGAAGAAGAGGAATGTAAAGAAGCAATACTAGCTTACTTCTTTTTGCATATCTCAAAGACCCCGCATACGGCGCTAGAGTTAGACAGAGTCATTGAGCAGTGGTTTGAGGATACGTTTAATTTTGAAATCGATTTTGAAATTGAAGATGCTTTGTCAAAGTTAACTCGTTTCGGAATTATCAAAAAGCGAGAAGATAAATATGAGGCTTTGAACTTAGCTGAAGCGAAAGCTGCGCTGGACGAAAAGTGGGATAATATTTTTTAGGCTAGGATTGAGTGTTGGTTTAACTGCGTTTTTGTAGGGTAAATATTGTCTAAAAGCACACAGGTGAGATTTACTTATCGTATAGTCAATCCTGTTATCAAAGTCCTCTAAAAACGATAGTAATAAAAAACAAGAGAGCCGGAGATTATACTCCGGCCTGAAATTAAATTGTAAGAAGTTAGTAAGCGCCGGCACTGTAAATAAGTTCATAGCTATGGCTGTAAATCTCAAGAATGTTACCAAACGGGTCTTCCATATAAATCATTCGATATGGTTTTTCATCTGGGTAATAATATCGAGGCGCTTGCATTCTTTTTTTACCGCCCGCCTCAACAATGCGCTCAGCTAATCCTTCTACATCAGGGTCTTGAACGCAAAAGTGAAAGATGCCTGTTTTCCAGTACTCAAAGTTATCTTTTGGGTTCTCTTGGTTTTTGAATTCAAAAATCTCAACGCCAATTCTGTCTCCAGTAGATAGATGCGCAATTTTGAACTTTTCCCATTTTTCACCAAATACTTCTGTACACATTTCGCCTATTGGGCTGTCGTCTTCAGTAATTACAGTTGGTTCCATTATGGTATACCAACCCATTACTTTGGTATAAAACTCCACGGCCTTCTCAACGTTGGGCACTGATATACCGATATGGGAAAAGCTTCGCGGATATTTCTGATTCATCATATTGTCTCCTATCGACTGATTGATTCTAATCGCAGAGTTTACTTAGCCTTATTGATTAATTAAAATTATTAATAATTATTATTTTGAGTACATTTTGTGATGATTAATCCAATCTGGTTAAATACGTTTTGCACACTTGTTGAGGTAAACCATTTCACTCAAACCGCTGAGCGTTTGTATATGACACAATCAGGTGTAAGTCAGCATATTAAAAAACTTGAGCAGCAAGTTGGCTGCGCTTTACTTGAGCGACATGGCAAAACATTTTCGCTCACCATACATGGACAAAACCTATATCAAAAAGGACGTTTATTATTAAAAGAATGGCAATTTTTGGAACAACAATTGAAAGACGACTCATCAACTAGTGGCTTGATCAAAATACAATCGCCTGGCAGTTGTGGTTTACAATTTTATCAGCAGTTACTGGCTTTACAAACCAAGCATCGCAGCTTGAGCATAGACTATCGTTTTGCACCAAATATTAGCGTTGAACAAGCAATTGCTAATCATCAAGCCGATATTGGCTTTATGACTCAAGAGCCTAGCCTTGGGGAAGTGTCTAACTATAAAATAGGCACGGAACGTCTGCTGTTAGTCACAGCACGCAATATAAACAACCCGACGTGGCAAACATTGTGTGATGCCGGTTTTATTGCACACCCAGATGGCCAACACCATGCTCAGCTGCTATTTAGCGCAAACTACCCTGAATTCGAGCATATTGACCAAATAAAGCAGACTGGATTTTCCAATCAAATAAGCTTGATACTCGAGCCTGTATGCTTAGGTTTAGGCTTTACCGTTTTACCTGCAACTGCGGTAAGTACATTTAATAAACCTGAACTGATAAACGTGCATCAATTAGCGAATTCAGTGAATGAAAATATATATGTGTGCTACCACCGTAATAGGCCTCTTCTCAAAAGAATGAATACTGTGATTGAGTTAATCAAAACTAGCCTAGATCCATAGCTTACCTCTGTTTGTATGAGCGTAATTGCCCGCGCAATTTGCTTGGTATTAGAACCATTCGTTATTCTTTTCAGTGTCTCAGAGGTACTTCTGATATGCTTGACTTATCAAGTATGTTGGAAGTATGATGTTTGTCTACTGACAACAAACGTTTAAAAAATTAATCGGAAAGTAACACTATGGAAAAAACAGAAAAGCGAGTAAGTCTTTTACTATCAATTAATGCGGCAAACTCTTTACTCACTAAGAAGCTAGACGGTACTCTCGGCGCAATACATGGAATTGGTCTAACGGAATATATGGTACTTAATGAATTAAATAATGCACACGAATATACCGTAAGAAGAATTGACCTTGCTGATTCATTAGGTAAATCAGCGTCAGGTATAACCAGAATTCTTCTTCCAATGGAAAAATCAGGCTTAATCGTTAAACAGAGTAATCTGAAGGACGCAAGAGTTAGTCTGGTAAAAATAACTGACGCTGGAATGGAGATTTTTAACAATGCTCATCTAACAGTATCGCAAAAATGCGAACAAATTTTTGCACACTGGAACGAAAGCGAAACAGTGTCGGTTCTAAAACTCCTGAGTATGCTTTCGCTAAGATAAGACGTAGGTCAGCAATCATCCACAAGGAGTCATCGCCAATACCTCCTACGTCATTCCTGCGCAGGCAGGAACCTCCGGCCACACAAGAAATATTTCAATAGCAATTAGCTCTATATTTTTGAAATAATTCTGTTTTTTTAATTTACTACGCTGTTTTGGAGGTTACCGCCTTCGCGGCAATGACGTAGGTGGTTCACTGGTAATGACGTAGGTGGTTCACTGGTAATGACGTAGGTGGTTCACTGGTAATGACGTAGGTGGGTCACTGGTAATGACGTAGGTGGGTCACTGGTAATTATCAGCTTATGTTTCACTTACAACTGCCCAAGTCGTTTTTTAAAAAAGATGACACCTAAGGAAGGGAGCAGAAGGATAACTAAAATTCACATGGACTTTTTCCTACTACGGTATCCCCGGTAATTGGGTGCTTAAATGAGATGGTCTCTGCATGCAACAGTAGCCTGGTTGATTGACTCTGTGTTTCTTCAGTTCCGTATAAATCGCACCCTAGAATAGGATGGCCCATATATTGGCTATGTATCCGTAACTGATGAGTTCTTCCTGTGACTGGCTTATAACGTACGCGAGTTGAGCTGATATTCCGCTCCAATACTTCAAAATCAGATCTACATGACTTCCCAGTATTGAAGCACACTTTTAACCGAGGGAACAGACTGGGATCTTTGGCAATAGGGGCAGTAATATCTCCTTGATTCTGTGACAATTGTCCTGACAAGATAGCAATATAGGTTTTATTGATCACATGCGTTTGAAATTGCTGAGTGAAATCTTTGTTTGCCAGCTTACTTAAGGCTACCAACATAATACCTGATGTGCCAAAGTCTAGGCGATGGACAAGTTTTGCTTGTGGGAAATCCTGTACTAAGCGGTAATGCACAGAATCTTTATTTAATGGATTTTTACCTGATAATGATAGCAAGCCACTGGGTTTATTTATTAATAAGAAGTGTTCGTCGTTACGCAAAATATTAATGTTTTGCTCACACTTAGGCGCGACAAAGGTATCAATGGGTATTTTCACAGGCACGCCAAAGAGAGGCGTTTGACGAATTGTCCAAGCGGTATTAACACGCTATTTTTCAACAACGAAGTCGTGCCAAGAGTGAAGCACTCTACTAAAGTCTTCAAGACCGCATCCAGCCATTGATTCCTGATCGTAAGCCTCGGTTCCTTCTGGCAATTCATCATCTAGCTCAATGTCTAAAGTCTTCGACCTAACTTCGACCTCATCGCAATCTAAGACCAAATCAATATCGTTACCAGCTAGTTTATATTCTTTTAGTGTTTTTGATGTCACTTGCTCTATGCCGTCTAGCACGCTTCGTATCTTGTTGAGATTGTTTCCTAGTTCTTCATTGAACCACAAGCTAAAGGTTTCGCAGCCCATTTCGAATTCAGCTCTGGGTTCACCGTCTATATCTCTCGTAAATTGATAGTTCATACTTGTCTCTCCCCACTTAGGCCCTAGCGCCTAAATTGTTCAAACACCGCTAACTTCCAAGGTCGCATTGCGATAACCATACTGGTGCCATACTTATCGTCGAACTCGACGGCTTCATCGCTGCGTTGAGCATCTTCAAACGCAAGCGATAAGTGTTTTATTTTCCTGCTTAGTTCAGCATGCGAAGCCTTACTGAGCAGCCCAGTTTGGAAAATACGGATTTCTCCAGGTCCATTAAAGTGACTATTCAGAAAATCAGACTGAACATGTTGCTTGAAGAACTTTTCTATTGGTCCACCTTTTAGCCAAGAGAAATCACGACTAATTTTCAGCTTCACTCTATTATTTGGATAAAGATCGATGATCTTGAGTTTGTCGAGGCTAGCCAGATACTGGACTAACTCAAGTGCCTCAAAGTCATATACCTGAAGGATCTGATCGCAGGTCCAATGGTCCATCAACAACTGTGCAAGCATTAATAATCGAATATCTGAGACCAGAAAGGACTCTTGTTCCACGCTCAGTTCACTGGTCAAGCTTTGCGCTTTTAGCATCTCGTCACTTAAATCTGAAATTTCAATATCGAGTAACTTACACATGTCATCTAAGCGTTGAAGTGAAAAGTCTTGTTTTGAAAATAAGCGCTTAACAGAGGCTTCCGACAACTGCAGTGACGAAGCGACTTCTTTGTAAGTTATGCCTCGTTGTTTTAACAAACGCTTGAGGGTGGTTATTAAGGCCGACTTTTGACTCATATGTTCTCAGGAGTATTCATACTTAATTATTATAGTCGCTCATTTTAATCAAACTCGCAATGTAGTTGGTACTTGGCTTTTAGTCATGTTTCCTGATTGTTCATCGATAAGTGTTTAACTACTTCGTTTACAAGCTGATCTGATTGGAAGGGCTTAATGATTACACCATCCATTCCAGCCTCAAAATAAGCCTCAATATCTTCATTAAAACCTGCAGCAGTCATCGCTATTATTGGAAGGGTAAGACCATTTTCGCGAAGGGCTTTGCTCGCTTGTATACCATCCATGATCGGCATTTGATAATCCATTAAAATAAGGTCGAAAGTAAAACTTTTATTTAACTCTATCGCTTTTTTCCCGTTATCAACTTGAAAGGTTTTCGCCCGATGCTGCTCAAGCATACTCGCGGCAACTGCGCGATTAATTTCATTGTCGTCTACAATCAAGATGTTTTTGCCCTGTAGGCTAGTGATACTCTGGCTTTTGTGACTAAGTTCGGATGGTTCTATTTGGCCCGTTTCGTTGCAGACCATTAAAGGTAAGCGAAACCAAAAACGACTGCCTTTTCCAAGCTCAGAGTCTACATCTAGCTGGCCATGCATTCTTTTAATTAGATCTCGGGAAATACTTAATCCAAGCCCGGTACCGCCGAACTCTCTCGTTGTTGAATTGTCAGCTTGCTCAAAGCTATTGAAGATACGGGATTGTTGTTCAGGGCTGAGTCCCAGACCACTATCTTGCACGCTGAATTCAATGATCGCGTTTGTGTCATCACGTTCAACTAAGCGTAGCTCAATTTCAATTTTACCGATCTCAGTAAACTTGATTGCGTTTGAAACAAAGTTATTCAAAATCTGTGTAATGCGAAATTCATCACCAATCAAATGACGAGGCAAATCATTCGACAAAGTACTTATCAACTTGAGTTTTTTGTCTTCAGCGCTTTTATTGTAGGTATCAATAATCTGCTTAACCATTAAAGTGAGGTCAAAACGCTCTGACTCAAACGTAAGCTTGCCAGACTCAAGCTTTGATAGATCAAGAATATCGTTCAGTATTTTCAATAGCGCTTGCGATGACTGATCTATGGTTGAAATATATTGTTTTTGTTGCGCCGCTAAATCAGTCATTTTCAATAGCTCTAACATACCAAAAATACCGTTCATTGGAGTGCGTATTTCATGACTCATATTTGCTAAAAACTGGCTCTTCGCCTGAGAATGAGCGATGGCAATGTCTGTTTGATTACGCAGCTCTTCGTTGAGCGTGGTCAATTGGTTTGTAGACTCATAGGCTTCAGTGATATCTCTAGCAATCACAGTCCCTAAGGCATTCATACCAGAGGCTTCGGCATTAGGGGAGTATATTTTGATTTCTACAAACCGCTGCCGATCGAACTTATTCTTATATTCAAAGACTTGTGAAGCGATAAACTCTGGTCTTGCTGAAGATTGATTATCCAGTTGAGCACTGAACGTTGCTAGAAAAGTGGAGCAGAATAATTCATTTAGTTCGGGTGTTGAACTGAAGTCGTGTTCGAGCACTAAGCCAGAACTTGCCATGTATTTGTTGATGAACACGCATTGGCGCTGTTGATTATAAAACAGCACACCTACGGGCAGTTTGTTTACGACCGCTTGAATTTGCTGGAGTATGGCTTTGTCGTCGTCAATAGGGGGTTGCGCTTGGCAATATGGTTTGCGTTTTTGGTCACAGAAGGTTGTGCTAAATTGGCGTAATGCGATAGCAGATAATAATCCGAAAAAACCAATAATAAGAAGAAGATAATTTTGTTGAACTAAGGCCAGAATAACGCTGACCACAGTGATGATTGCTAGCAATAAATAGAGTAAGGTTGGAGAAGGGCTTGTTTCCAAGCGAACTGGCTTCACTGAACTTCCAAGTTAAATAGTCCTAAACTAAAGTAAGAATAAAGTAGCTGTACCTAAAAAAGCAAATATTCCGACCACATCCGTGATCGTAGTCAATATAACACTGCCAGCGAGGGCTGGATCAATCTTAAACCGTTTCATAATGATCGGCAGTGTTGCACCGGCTAAACCAGCAGCAATCATGTTCATCATCATGGCGAACGCGATAACCCCGCCTAACATGAAATCTTGTTTCCAAATAGCGATAACAGAGGCGATCAAGGTCGCCCAGATAATACCGTTCAAAAAGCCTATCGCTAATTCTTTTCTGACCAGCCAAACCGAGTTACTACCACTAACATGGCCTAGCGCCATACCACGAATAACCAGTGTTAGCGTTTGATTACCAGCAACACCACCCATACTTGGCACAATTGTGTTTAAGATAGCGAGCACGGCTAATTGACTCAAAGTCGCCTCAAACAAATCGCTCACGGCCGCAGCTAACAACGCTGTTACAAGGTTTACTCCCAGCCAGATAGAGCGTCGCTTTGTACTTTGGCCTACTGGCGCAAAGGTATCCTCTTCATCATCTAGGCCCGCCATACTCATCATGCTGTGTTCCGCATCTTCACGAATAATATCAACCACGTCATCAATTGTGATACGACCAACTAAGGTTTTATTCTCGTCAATGACAGGTGCAGAAAGCCAATCGTATCTTTCAAACATGCTAGCGACCTCGCTGTCACTCATGTTAACGGGAATGGTTTCAGCTTCTTCATTCATGATTTCGCTAACGCTGACCTCAGGCGGTGAGGTCAGTAGCTTTGTAGCAAGCACTGTACCGATGAGGTTGTCATGGCGATTAACAACATAAAGCGTATCTGTATTTTCTGGCAGTTCACCTTTTAAACGTAAGTAACGTAATACAACATCAACGGTTACGTCAGGACGCAAAGTGATGGTATCGGTATTCATGATAAAGCCGGCGGTATCCTCACCGTATGAGAGTGCTTTCTCGGCACGTTGTCTATCTTGCGCATCCATTGACTTGAGGATGCTTTGCAGGACAGTATCGGGCAGGGTACTTAATGTTTCAGCTAAGTCATCGGTATCCATGTCTTCAAGCGCATCAACAACGCTTGATGGCACCATCTTCGAGATAATACCGTTTCTGACATCTTCTGATAATTCTTCGAGGACTTCACCATGAAAATCAGCGTCTAATAGCTCCCAGAGTTCTTTACGCGTTTTTAGGGGGCTGGACTCAAGTAGTAAAGCAACGTCACTGGATGGCAAATCATGCAGTAGTTTTCTGACTTGCACAAAGGTACCGTCGCTTAGTGATTGGCTAATCGAGTCCAGTTGACTTTGTACGTTGCTTGATTCTACTGTTTCCGCCATAAGACCCTTTCGTCGTCTTTGTAAAGAGATTGAGGCTGAGTTGCCACTCTATACAGGACTGTCTATGTTAAGTTTGGTCGAATATGCGCTAAGTATAACACTAGTTTTCATTAGTGTTATCTGTCTTATTGATTTTATTGAAATTTATTCATCTTCGTTAAAGCGGTTTACGATAAGGCTAGCGATAGCATCCATGGCTTCTTGTGCGTCTGGACCATCGCAACGCAGCAGAACCTGTTTGCCTTGACTGCTTTCAAGCATCATCAAGGCTAAAACACTATTGGCAAACGCTTCTTTATCGCCTTGATGAAGGGTGATAGAGGATTCAAACTGATTGGCAAGCTTGGCTAACTGTGTTGCAGCTCTGGCGTGTAAACCTAGCTTGTTAACGATGGTAAGTTGTTTTTCAAGAGTCATAGCCGAGTAGCCTCGTCGCCATCTTCAGGCTTATTTTCAAGCGCTTTAATGATTTTCAACTCGCGGTGTCTCACTTGCACGTCACCGTGGCTAGAACGGAAACTGCTACACAATGACTCGGCCACAAAAACTGAGCGATGTTGGCCACCAGTACAGCCGATCGCAACAGTCACGTAACTTCGATTATTACGCTCTAAATGCGGTAACCAAGTACTAATAAGATTTTGGATTTGCCAAATGAACTTGGTCACTAGAGGTTGGCCGCCAAGGAATACTTGTACAGGGCCATCTAAGCCAGTCAGAGGTTTAAGATCGGGTTCCCAGTGCGGGTTGGGCAGAAAACGGGCATCAAACACATAATCAGCATCTTTTGGTATACCGTATTTAAAACCAAAGGACTCAAAGACGATAACGAGGTTAGTGCTCTTCTTCCCTAATACGCGCTCTCTAATGAGTTCAGAGAGCTCATGTAGCGATAAATTATCGGTATTGATATGCAAGTCTGCTTTTTCTGATACTGGCACGAGGATTTCACGCTCAGCCTCAATCGATTCCGACAATGATTTGTTCAGTTTGAACAAGGGATGTAAGCGGCGCGTCTCACTATAGCGTTTGATAAGTACATCGTCACTTGCATCCAGATATAAAATAGTCACTTCCCAAATATCTGGTAAGAAGTCGACAATTTCAGACACTTCGTTAGCCATTTTGGGAATGTTTCGTACGTCGATGCTAACGGCTACTTTTTCATTCTCATCGGCCAAGGTATGCGTTAGCGTGGGGAGTAAGCTGACCGGAATATTGTCTACGCAGTAGTAGCCCAAGTCTTCTAGGGCGCGCAATGCTATTGATTTGCCTGAACCGGAGCGTCCGCTAATGATGATTAGATTCAATGATGAGCCCCTTATTCTAGGTTTTGGTTATGCTAGCGCTGCGATTATTTGGTCTTTACTTGTGGCTTTTCTAATCGTTTTCACGATTTCTTTATCACTGAGTTTTTGTGCAATAGAAGAAAGTGTCTGAAGATGCTCTTCTGTTTGCTCTGATGGTACTAATAGTGCAAAGAAAATATCAACGGGTCTGTCGTCTATAGCGTCAAAGTCGATAGGTTCTTCACTCGTGACGACAACAGCTACGATATCGTCTATGCCGTCGATACGGCCATGAGGAATGGCAATGCCATTTCCAATACCTGTGCTGCCCATTTTTTCTCGGCTCACTATACTCGCGAGTATATCGCCAAGTGCTAATGATGGGTTTTCTCTGGCCGCAATCTCGCTGATGACTTCGAAAATTCTTTTTTTACTGTGACAATCGACCGCACATTCAGTGCGGTCTAAAGAAATGATATCAGATATGATCATATTAACTCTTAAGCAACTAGTGTCGCTTTAGTTTTTCCTTGTGTTTAATAACCTGTCTGTCTAGTTTATCGATAAGGCCATCAATGGCTGCATACATGTCATTATGCTCGGCATTTGCGTGAACAACGTCACCCTTTAAATGCACAGTAGCTTCTGCTTTTTGGCTCAGCTTTTCGACGTTTAACACCACGTGTACGTTGCTGATATGGTCGAAGTGTCGTTCTAACTTCTCAAACTTAGTATCGACATATGCTCTGAGTGAATCTGTAATATCTACGTGGTGACCTGTTAGATTAATTTGCATAATGTTACGTCCTCTAATGTCGTCTTATAAAAGACTTTTTCTTTGGTTCGACGGGGGAATCGAGAGAGACTCTCGATATTTCGCAATTGTCCGCCGTGCAACTTGAATACCTTGATCAGCTAACAATTGCGCAATCTTGCTATCACTTAATGGCTTGCTAGGTAACTCTGCAGCCACTAACTTCTTAATTAATGCTCTTATCGCAGTAGATGAACACTCTCCTCCAGACTCAGTAGAAACATGGCTAGAGAAAAAGTACTTTAACTCATAAATGCCACGTGGCGTGTGCATATACTTTTGTGTGGTAACTCGAGATATAGTCGATTCGTGCATATCCACCATTTCAGCTACGTCATTTAGTACCATCGGTTTCATCATTTCTGGGCCGTGTTCAAAAAAGCCCATTTGTTGCTGCACAATACAATGAGACACCTTTAGGAGTGTTTCGTTGCGGCTTTCTAAACTTTTGATAAACCATTTCGCCTCTTGTAAATGAGACTTAATAAATTGGGAATCGTTCGAATTTTTTGTACTTTTACTTAAGGCCGCATACTCTTGATTAACCACTAATGGCGGCAGTGAATCATTATTTAATTCAACAACCCAGCGACCGTTTTTCTTGAGCACAGTGACATCTGGAATGACATATTCCGGCTCTTTGGTTGCTATCTCACTCCCAGGACGGGGATTGAGTGTTTGTAGCAGACGCATCACTTCACGCAGTTGGTCTTCTTTCAACTTCGTTTTACGCATTAAAGTGCGGTAGTCTTTACTACTTAGTAAATCACTGTGTTCGCTTAGCAAATGTTTAGTTTCAGCGACCCAAGGTGTGTCGGGAGCAAACTGATTGAGTTGCACCAGCAAGCATTCTTGAGGTGAGCGGGACCCAGAGCCAATAGGGTCAAACATTTGAATGCGTTTTAAAACACATTCCACTTCATCAAGCTCAATCTCTTCGTTTTGTAAGCTATCCAAAATGTCTTCGCAACTGACGGTTAAATAGCCTGATTCGTCGATACTGTCGATAATTGCGATAGCGATAGAACGGTCAATATCAGAGAAGGGCGTTAATTCCATCTGCCAGATTAAGTGGTCTTGGATATTTTCTGAGGTCTCACCTTGAAAGACGTAGTCGTCGTCGGGGCTTGAGCCACCTGTCATCGTTGCTGGTGCAGAAGACGAACTGAGGTATTCTTCCCATGAACTGTCGATCGGTAAATCATCAGTGAGTTGATTGTTTTCTAAGGCGTCATGACTATCGATGTTGTCAGAATTTGCCGAATTGAGGTCGCTAGAATCAGCTTGCTCTCTATCGTTTGCACTATTCTCTTCTGACTGCTTGTCATTATTGTGTTCACTTTCATCAATTTCCAATAAGGGATTTGAGTCAAGCGCTTCTTGGATTTCTTGTTGCAGGTCTAGCGTAGATAACTGTAATAGCTTGATCGCCTGCTGCAACTGAGGCGTCATCGTAAGTTGTTGACTGAATTTTAACTGCAATGAAGGCTTCATTGATGCCCTTGACCTAATGTTAACGGCGAGACGTGCCGAATTCTAAACATGATACGGAATACCTATAAGACAAATTGTTCACCGAGATAAACATCTCGCACTTTTTGGTTACTGAGAACTTCCTCAGCACTGCCTGAGGCGATTAGTTCGCCATGACTTACTATATACGCTTGTTCACAAACATCGAGGGTTTCTCGAACATTGTGGTCAGTTATTAATACACCAATATCACGTTCTTTTAATTGTTGTATTATCTTCTTTATATCATTAACAGAAATTGGGTCAACACCGGCGAAGGGTTCATCGAGCAAAATAAATTTAGGATTTGCTGCTAAAGCTCGCGCGATCTCGACTCTACGCCGCTCCCCGCCTGACAAACTCATCCCAAGATTGTTTCGAATATGATTCACATTAAATTCATCCATTAAATCATCGGCTTGTTGCTCGCGCTGGTCTTTTGTGAGTTCTTTTCTCGTTTGCAAAATAGCCATTAGATTTTCATATACCGTTAGTTTCCGGAAAATCGAAGCTTCTTGCGGTAAATAACCGATACCGTGTCTTGCTCTCTCATGCATGGGCTGAATTGATAAATCTAGCTGATCAATGAAAATTTCACCTTTATCGATAGGTACGAGCCCAACGATCATGTAAAAAGTAGTGGTTTTACCGGCGCCATTGGGGCCTAACAAGCCAACGATTTGGCCTGTGGATACCTCAATACTGACGTCTCTAACGACTTGCCTAGCTTTGTATGACTTGGCGAGATGATTGGCAACGAGTTTACTCACTATTGATCGTCCTCTTGCTTCTTATCTGCGTCTTCTGCTTTATTTTTCAAGGTGTCTTTGGTTTTCTGAATCGTATCTGGACTGAAAATTGTCACGGTAGGCGTGTTACTTTTCTCATTTGTGTTGGCCAGCACCTGTTCTTTTTGCATATCAAAAATAATTGAATCACCTTCAATCGTAAAGGCATTCTGCAGAAGTTGTGCATTGCCTTTCAAAGAAATGGTGCGGTCAGCTTTAATGTATTTGATTTCATTCGCACGGGCTTCGACCATGCTGCCGTCGGCCAATTGTTGGATATAAGAAGCAGGTTTGCCGGTGGCAATAAAAATTTCACGCCCAGCCCCATTGGTGCCTATCACTTCCATTTTATCGGCGCTAATTTTTAAGCTACCTTGAGTAATCTTGACGTTACCCTCGTAAAACAGCACTTTCTCTTTACTATCGGCAAAGGTATTTTCAGACTCAAGTCTAATGGGTTGCTCAAAATCACTCTTTTGAATGATTTCCTGCGCTGTGCTCGAAAACGCTAAACCTAGCGTTAAGCAACTAGCGAGTAGGTAAGTATTCAGTTTCAACATGTTTTTTTAACTCGTATTGTTGGGTTTCTAGATTTGCGCTAAACCCAATACTATTAATCGTAAAATTCGAACCAGATATAGCGACTGGTTGATCTGAAGACAATTCTTGAGTGTCTAAACTAAAAGAAATGTAGTCAGTAGAAATGGTTTGTATGTAGTCGTTAGTTTGTTGACTACTGATCACAACATCCGAGGCAAGCTCTAGTCGATTGTTGTCATAAAACGTTCCTTCACTTGCGACAAGTTGCCAACTCTCGCCGGTCTCGGCTAAGTAGATAGTGTATTCAGGCTGCTCAAAGTTTACATATTCAAGTAGGTCATAGTGTTCCATTTTTGCGGCACTGACTTGATGAGTGAGCTGACCATCTTTATCAAATATTTTACTGCGTAAATTTAGGGCCTGATAGTTAGGCACGAGTGCCGCGTCTTTATCGCTCACCTCAACTTGTTCTTCTTCTTCCATCCAAATGGGTACGTACAGCGCAAGTGCGGCACTGAAAATAAGGATGATACTGAGCGCTAGTCGATTCATACACTAGCCCCATGGATTTCTTCCAGCTTTCCTTTTGCTTGTAATATTAAATCACAAATTTCACGAACAGCACCACGCCCACCGTCTAAGCTGGTACAAAAAGTTGCCTTTTGCTTCACCATTGGATGGGCATCAGCAACTGCGATGCCAATTTCACTTTCTAAAAACATACCTGTGTCGGGCATGTCATCGCCGACACTCGCAATTTGAGAATTCGTATATCCATAATCACGAATCAACTCCTTAATCGCGACTTGCTTATCTTCCCGATTCTGCATAATGTGTTTCACATTCAAGGCTTGCATACGGTTCGCAACAATTTGCGACTGCCGCCCAGTAATTACGGCTACATCGACACCCACTTTAGAGAGTGCTTTGATGCCATATCCGTCTTTGGTGTTAAATGCTTTTAGCTCTTCACCTTGATTGCCCAACAAAATCGTACCATCAGAGAAAACACCATCCACGTCACATACGAGTAGCCTGATGTTGGCAAATTTGTTCATGAGGCTTTGGTCTATCTGTCCGTACAATGTATTTACTTTAGCCATTACACCACTCCGGCTTTTAACAAGGTGTGCATTTTAATCGCGCCCACGGGGTGTCTGTCAGCATCAACAACGAACAAGGCATTGATTTTATGTTGCTGCATAACGTTTAATGCATCCACCGCTAACTTATGCTGTTCAATCGTAATACTGCCTTTGGTCATTACTTCAGTAACTATTGAGTGATGAATGTCGATATGTTTATCTAAGGCTCTGCGTAAGTCACCATCAGTGAATACACCCAATAATTGTTGTTGAGCATCTACAACGCCAGTCATCCCCAAGCCTTTGTTAGATATCTCGAATAGCGCTTCGGTGACCGAGGCAGTTTCTAAGACGATAGGCAATTCGTCATCTCGTGCCATTATATCGTCAACTGTTAGCAACAAACGTTTGCCTAAAGAGCCTCCAGGATGAGAGAGGGCAAAGTCGTCAGCGGTAAACCCTTTAGCTTCGAGTAAGGCAACTGCCAGTGCATCGCCAAGTACTAAGGTTGAGGTAGTGCTTGTGGTTGGTGCTAAACCAAGAGAACAAGCCTCTTTGGTGACTTGTATGTTGAGAGCGACGTCAGCATGCTTTGCAAGTGAGCTGGCATCATTATTCGTAATGGCAATCGTCGGGATGCCTTTGCGTTTGATGACGGGAAGTAGACTGGTGAGTTCTTGCGTTTCGCCAGAGTTAGAAATACCGATAAATACATCGCCAGAGGCCAGCATACCCAAATCGCCATGGTTGGCTTCACCTGGATGCATGAAGAATGAAGGAGTCCCGGTGCTAGCTAGTGTTGCTGCTATCTTGTTACCGATATGGCCCGATTTGCCCATACCACAGACGACGACTTTTCCGTCGCAATGCAACATAAGCTCACAAGCTTGATTAAATTTTTCGTCGAGTCGGCCTTGCAAGCGCGTCAAAGCGGCAATTTCATTTTCGAATACTTTATTTGCGGTTTGCAAAAAGCTCATTATCTTCTCGTTTCTTTTGTCCTATTTAGGACTATAAATACCGATGCCTGAATCTGGCATGAACAACACAAGATTCTGTTTAAACTGTTACTTTATGCGAAAAGCCAGTATTGATACGCTAAAAACGCTAGCACAAAAATACCGCCTTCATAGCGATTGATCTGTCGTGTACCACGCAGATTAAAGCAAAATACAAATAACAATATCGTTAGGCCAAGCATAACGTAGGAGTCTCGACTTGAAGCGTCGGCATCCAATAGCCCAGGTGCTATCAAGCCTGGCATTGCGAGAACAGCCAAAATATTAAATATGTTCGAGCCGATGATGTTGCCTAAGGCTAAATCATCTTCACCCTTTCTCACACCGGCAATACTTGCAGCAAGTTCTGGTAAGCTCGTTCCTAAAGCAATGATGGTGAGACCAATAACCAAATCACTCACACCAAAATGGCGCGCAATAAACACGGCACTTTCTACTAAAAAGTGCGCACTAAGGGGCAACATGACTAAGCCAACAATCACCCACGTTACCGCATTGACTGTCGGAACGTTATTTGGAATCTCGTCTTCTGTTTCAGCAATCAGAGGATCGTTCTTATCGACTTTAAACGATAGCCAAGCCATTCCGCCTAATACAATGACAAACATGGTGATTAAGATAATGCCTTCAACAGGGCTTAAATAACTGTCGGATAGAAAGTACACAGCAAATAATGTGACTAGCAATAAGACGGGGAGTTCACGCTTGAGCGTGGTAGAAGATACAAGCAGAGGCTTAATAAGCGCTGTAATGCCCAAAACCAAAGCAATGTTTGTAATATTAGAGCCTAAGGCGTTCCCTACCGCAGTGTTGGGATTACCATTAATCGAGGCAGTGGCTGAAACAACAATTTCTGGTGCGCTAGAGCCCATCGCGACAATCGTCAAACCAATCATCATTGGCGACACGCCGAAGTTCTTGGCTAATGCTGAGGCACCGTAAACAAACTTGTCAGCACTCCAACTTAGTACTGCTAAGCCTATTAAAAATATAACAATTTGTATTAACACTGAGTAAGTAGTCTCTTCTAAGTAGTTTTTCTATTGTCGCAAAAAGTAGGGCCATTTGACACTAAAATGTCTAAAACAAAATGGGCTTTGGCTACTTTTTGTAAGTTTTCATTACAATTTATAAATTTTGTTACGAATAAATACTATTAATCGCCTTGAAAAACCGAAAATTATAACCACATAGCTGTCCTTATTACGCTATAATTTAGGGCTACATCGCAGGTTTTTCAAGATTCCTTAGGGAAATTTGAAAATAAAAGCCTTTTATGTGAAGAAAATGTCGAAATTGATGGTCTTGTTCAGCTTAGAGTCATTAAACTTTGTTAATCTTCATTTTATGAACTTTTTAGCGCTATTACTCGTCTTTACTAGGGTATCAGCGAATCCTTAAGTGGGTTGCTCAGTTAAAGTGTAGTTAACAGCAAAATTAATACAATTTTTATATGCATGCTGTGTGTTCTGTACAACGTAAAGCTCGGTAAGAGCGATGTAAGGATGCAGCTAAGATGCAAGACAAAATAGGAATAAAGAACACAGAATGTCAGACATTTTAGTTGATATTAACAAAATGCATTTTGAGCGCGGCGAACGTGTTATCTACGATAGCATCTCGATGCAGGTGCAAAAGGGTGCAATTACCGCGGTCATGGGACCTAGTGGTATTGGTAAAACGACTCTTTTGAAGTTGATCGGAGGCCAATTGACCCCGGAAAGCGGTGAAGTGTTGTTTCAAGATGAAAATATTCATCAGATGAGCCGCAAACGATTATATGACGTGCGCAGAAAAATGAGCATGCTATTTCAAAGCGGTGCTCTGTTTACAAATATATCGGTGTTTGACAACGTTGCATTTCCTCTCCGAGAACACACCAAGCTCTCCGAGGCAATCATCGAGACAATCGTATTATTAAAATTAGAAGCCGTTGGCTTGCGAGGCGCTGCACATTTGATGCCTAGCGAGCTATCTGGCGGTATGGCTAGAAGAGCGGCGTTGGCAAGAGCTATCGCACTCGATCCAGAACTCATCATGTACGACGAACCTTTCGCAGGCCAAGATCCTATTTCAATGGGCGTATTGGTGAAGCTGATTAAAGAATTAAATTCTGCCTTGGGGTTGACTAGCATTGTGGTTACTCACGACGTCAATGAGGTGCTTTCTATCGCAGATTACGCCTATATTCTTGCTGATAAACGGATAATTGGTGCTGGTACGCCTTCCGAAATCCGTGAATCTAAATCAGAGCTGGTGCAGCAGTTTTTACAAGGTAATGCCGATGGGCCTGTCCCATTTCATTTCCCTTCTGAGTCAATGGAAACATCTTTCCTAGGAGGCAAGGAATGAATTGGCTAATCAATTTAGGGGCAGGAACCTTATCCCGCTTGAGTGCGATAGGAAATGCCTCGTTGATGCTTTGGGGTGGCTTGTTTGCCTTACCTCGATTGAAAAACATTCCTTTGATTATTCAGCAAATATACGTCGTTGGCGTGCAAAGCTTGTTAATTATTATTGTATCTGGTTTGTTTATCGGCATGGTAATGGCGTTGCAGGGCTACACTATTTTGGTCAATTATGGCGCCGAAGGCAGTCTCGGCCCCATGGTCGCTCTGTCATTGTTAAGAGAGTTAGGTCCGGTTGTGACGGCCTTGCTATTTGCTGGGCGAGCAGGCTCGGCACTGACTGCTGAAATAGGCTTGATGAAAGCAACCGAGCAGCTCAGTAGTTTGGAAATGATGGCTGTTGACCCGCTCCGCCGTATAATCAGTCCTCGTTTTTGGGCGGGTGTTATTTCAATGCCCTTGCTCGCGCTAATATTCAGCGCCGTTGGTATTCTTGGCGGTCATTTGGTTGGGGTAGATTGGTTAGGCGTTGATTCAGGTAGCTACTGGTCAATAATGCAAGCCACGGTCGAATGGGACAAAGACGTTATAAATGGCGTAATAAAAAGTATTGTGTTTGCTTTGGTCGTGGTGTGGATAGCTCTTTACAAAGGCTATGACGCAATTCCTACTTCTGAAGGAATAAGCAAAGCAACAACCGAAACTGTGGTGTTTTCATCACTCGCAGTGTTGGGATTAGATTTTGTGCTAACAGCACTGATGTTTGGAATTAATTAGGAATTGAGATGACAAGCAAGAAAACAGAATTAATGGTAGGTATTTTCGTTGCCTTGGCGATAGCCGCAACATTACTTTTAGCATTACAAGTAGCCAATAAGGGAATGAGCGGAGGCGGTGAAGCATATGTCGTCAATGCAAAGTTTGACAACATTGGTGGTTTGAAACCGCGCTCATCGGTAAAAGTCGGTGGCGTTGTGGTGGGCAGAGTCTCTCGTATCTATTTAGATGAACAAGAGCTCATTCCTGTTGTCGTAATGGAAATATCTGACGAATATGCACAGACCTTTCCAGAAACGAGTTCGGTATCCATTTTAACCGCTGGTTTACTTGGTGAGCAGTATGTGGGTCTAACACCAGGCTTTATTTTCCCAGGTGAAGATCCGATTTACCTCGGTGATAAAGAGGGTGAAACGCAGTTTATCGTAGATACCAAATCAGCCTTGGTATTGGAAGACCTGATTGGTCAATTCTTATTTGGTAAAGATTCAGAATAATTAATCTCGCAGTGTGCAGAAGGGGAAGAGTGTGAAAGTGAAAACATATAGTCGTTTTAAGTACTTATTAACAATGTTGACTGCGATGATGGTCATATTGACAGCATCTAGTGCCCATGCGGCAAAGCAAGACGACCCCTACTTAATGATCCAAGAAGTGGCTGGTTTAACTTTTGAACGCATGAAAAAAGAGAAGGATGCGATTAAGCAAGACCCTGAACTCTTGCGTAAAGTGATGGAAGAAGAGTTGCTACCTTATATCGACTACCGTTTTTCAGCCTTCAAGGTTTTGGGCAAATACGCTCAAAAGGTACCGAGAGAAAAGCTTCTTGAGTTTGTATCAGTTTTTCGTGAATACTTAATTACCAGCTATGCAGTAGCATTGGGTTACTATGATGATCAATTCGTTGAATTTGCGCCAGCTATCGATTTTGACGGGCGTTCTGATGTAACTGTTCGTGCGGTTATTAAAGACGATGAGAGACCTGACATCAAAGTGGCTTTCAAGGTGCGCAAAGATAGAAAGTCAAACGAATGGCAAGCTTATGATATGGTTGCTGAAGGCATCAGTTTATTGTCCAGTAAGCGCAGCGAGTTTGAGTCGGTGTTGAGACAGGACGGTATCGATCGAGTGATTGAGTTGATGCGTGAAAGTATTGAGCAACCGATCGTTCTTGAAGAAAAGTAAAACATCAAATGCAAGCAAATCTACAGACATGTGAAGAAACACAAAACCTTAGCTTAATCATCAGCGGCGATATTGATCAATTAACGCTCAGCAAAGATTATTGGTTGATGGCATCATCTAAAGATAAAGCGCGTCTACAAAAAGCGAGCAAGCTGCGAGTTGACCTTGCTGACGTGGTCAGAGGCGACAGTGCTGGACTCGCTTGGCTAATTAATTTGAAACGAGATTTAAAACAACACGGCGTTGATGTTACCATTCAAAACTCCCCTGCGAAGCTGATAGAGTTGGCGAAGTTAAGCAACGCTGAACAGTTAATAGAGTAAACAGAGAATAGAATGACAAACGAAGAAATTGCGGATCTATTGAAAGGCGAACTTTCGCTAAATGATGTAAAAGTGAAAAGCGAAGGCTCTCATTATCAGATCATTGCGGTCGATGACCGATTTGATACCATGACCCGCGTAAAGAAACAGCAACTGATTTATAAGCCGCTGTCCGACAAAATAGCAGACGGCACAATGCATGCAATCACGATTAAAACCTTTACAACTGAGCAGTGGAAGCGCGAAAAGATGTTCCACTCTTAACTTTGATTAGTGATAACTCGCTGTATAAAAGTAATCAAAAGCACTAATAATATTAATAAGAAAAACGAATAAGAGAGTACCCGTGGACAAGTTGGTCATCAAGAAAAGCCCGCCATTATCAGGTTCGGTCACTATATCAGGCGCTAAAAACGCCGCACTACCTTTGTTGATCGCAAGTCTACTTGCTGATTCTACTTGCTCATTTGAGAACGTTCCCGCTTTACGAGATATTAATACGACTTTGCTCTTGTTAAAAGATTTCGGTGCAAGCGTCAACCAAGTAGCCAAAAATCATGTTGAAATTGATGCTAGCCAATTAAATAGTGTTACTGCTTCGTATGACCTAGTGCGCACGATGCGCGCATCTATTTTGGTCTTAGGTCCACTATTGGCTAAACATGGTAAAGCAAATGTATCGTTGCCAGGCGGCTGTGCGATAGGTGCCAGACCTGTCAATCTTCATCTATCAGGCCTTGAAAAGATGGGCGCTAAAATTGAGGTTGAAGAAGGCTATATTCGCGCGGAAGTCGATGGTCGTTTAAGAGGCGCACGCATATTCATGGACATGGTAAGTGTCGGTGCAACTGAAAACTTAATGATGGCTGCATCGCTTGCTGATGGTGAAACAATTTTAGAAAACGCAGCAAGAGAACCTGAGATTGTCGATCTAGCTAATTGTCTAAACAGCATGGGCGCTAAAATCGAAGGGGCGGGCAATGACAGCATTAAAATTACCGGTGTTAAACATCTACAAGGCTGTCACTATTCAGTGCTACCTGACAGAATTGAAACCGGCACATTCTTGGTCGCTGCAGCAGTCAGTCGTGGCAGTGTGAGATGTGAACATGCAGCGCCAGCTACTTTAGACGCCGTATTAAGCAAGTTAGAACAAGCTGGTGCGAGCATTAAAGTAGGCGAAGACTGGATTGAGTTGGATATGGAAGGTCGGGCACCCAAAGCGGTGAAATTAAAGACAGTGCCTCACCCAGGTTTTCCAACAGATATGCAGGCCCAGTTTATGACACTCAACTCGGTAGCAGAAGGGTCGGGCGTGATCACAGAAACTATCTTTGAAAATCGCTTTATGCATGTGCCTGAACTCCAAAGGATGGGGGCTCATATTGAATTAGAGGGCAATAGTGCTTTATCGAAAGGTAATTCTCAACTAACCGGTGCACAAGTTATGGCGACTGACTTAAGAGCCTCGGCTAGCCTAGTTATTGCGGGTTTAGTTGCTGAAGGTGAAACAACGGTTAATAGGATATATCACTTAGACCGTGGTTACGAAGCAATAGAGCATAAGCTAAGTGGCTTAGGCGCTAATATTAAGCGGGTTTCGGAATAATATTTCTACAGACAGCGCCGCTTGCTTAAGAAGCTAGGGCGCCAACCGTCACGGTCATAATGATGATTTGGTTGTTCCTACTCACTTCTAATTGAAGCTGAGTACCTGGCATTGTTTCAGAGACAAACTCCAAGGCTTTACTGGCATTACTCAATGCAATTCCGTTGACGGACAATACGACATCATCCACACGCAAGCCTGCTTGATCTGCAGGCCCCCCGCTAACAACTTGCGTGACAGTCATACCTGAACTACCAAGTTCTACATTTCCTGAGAATCCTAATTCGCCTCTGGTGACTGTGCCTGAAACGATGATTTCATCCATGACGCGTTTTGCTAGCTCATAGGGAACTGCGAAATTAACACCATCTACTTCAGTAATCGTGCGACTGTTTCTATCAATACGTTTAAACTCTGCATTTGTAATACCCATTAAGTAGCCATTACTATCGATTAAGGCGCCACCTGAGCTGCCAGGGTTGAGCACCGCATCTGTTTGGATAAAACCGAAATAGTTAGCTAAATTGTTAGTGCGGTCTGTGCGACTGACGATTCCTTGCGTAATTGTTTGACCCAAATCTAAAGGGTTACCGATAGCCATAACCACATCGCCAACGCGAACATCTGTTTTTGGTATCTGAGGCATGACATGCAAGTCATCGGCATCTACTTTCAGCACCGCTAAATCTGTAATTGTATCGTAACCGATAATTTGAGCTTCGAGTGACCTGCCGTCTTGTATCAGAACGTAAATGGTATCGGCTTCTCTAATAACATGATAACAAGTCAGCAAGTAACCTTCTTCATTCATGATTACGCCAGAGCCGCGGTTTGTTCGTTCGCTAGGACGATTACGGAAAATGGAGTTTCGATTATCTATACTGACACTGTATATATTGACAACGGCGGGTGCGCTACGACTAATAGCTTCATAGTAGGTAACACGTTCTGGGGCTTTGTCAGAGGTCTTCAACCACTTCACATTTAAGCCGCTACCTTGTCTAAACTCAGGAATGAAAATCAACAAAATAGCGGCAACTGTTAACCCAAGAATAATAGGTTTTAATAGCGCGATGAAAAAGCGTTGCAATGTTGACATGATTCACTGGTTTACGTGTTTGAATGCGCGAATAATAACAAACAAAATGCGCTTAATATAGCCAATAATGATTAGGTGGGGAGCTTAAGTAACGGTTTTTATTCGAAATAACCATGAAAAAAGGAGGTAAGCCCATGTATGCACCTACCTCCTTTACGATTTATATGACGATTACTGTCGGATAACAACGTAGATTGTAGAACTACCTCGTTTCACATTTAAGGCCATAACATTGCCTTCGTTGGCCTCAATAAGGCGACGTAAGTCAGCAACATTGTTTACTCGTTGGCGATTTAAACCGATGATCACGTCGTCATCCTTTAAACCAATGCGGGCTGCTGGAGAACGTACCTCTACATTAGTGACAACAACACCTGCATTGCCGGCATTATCTTGGCCATTATTGAGTTCACTACCTTCAAATGCGGGGTGCATTTCTTTCGCAACCTCTGGTGTAATACCAGCATCGCCAAGAGTGACTTCGACCACTTGTTCTTCGCCATCGCGAACGATGGTTAAATCAACTTCTGCACCAGCACCCATGCTTCCGACTTTTGCTCTTAGCTCATCAAAACTAGAAAGTGTGTTGCCATTAATTTCAGTAATGATATCGCCAGCACTTAGGCCTGCTTTAGCAGCTGCAGATTCAGCCACAACTTCCTCAATAAATGCACCTTTATTACTCTTGGAGCGCATCGCTTCTGCGATACCTGCGTCAACGTCTCTACCCAGAATACCAAGTAAGCCACGGCGCACTTCGCCAAATTCAACGATCTGATTGACTAAGCTTTTCATCATATTGCTTGGGATGGCGAATCCTATACCGACATTGCCACCATTTGGTCCGAAAATCGCCGTATTAATGCCAACCAGTTCGCCATTTAAGTTGACGAGTGCACCGCCAGAGTTTCCTCGGTTTATAGCAGCGTCGGTCTGAATGAAATCCTCTAAACCACCAATATTCAAGCCAGAACGACCTAGCGCACTCACAATGCCTGATGTCACTGTTTGACCCAGGCCAAAGGGGTTACCAATAGCGACTACAAAGTCACCCACACGAAGTTGATCAGAATTTGCCAAGGCAACTTCAGACAGGTCATCTGCTTCAATTTTAAGTAGAGCGATATCGCTTTGTTTATCAGCGCCGAGTTTCTTGGCTGTAAATTCTCTTCCGTCAGTAAGTTTGACAATAATCTCATCAGCATTATCGACAACATGATTATTTGTTACTACATAACCTTCTGCTGCATTGATAATGACGCCAGAGCCCATCCCTCTGAAGGGTCTCTCGCTCACTTGTTCGTCGGGCGCACCGAAAAACTCCCTAAACATTTCTGGGACTTGACGACGAGTGACTTGCGTACCTTCAACGGCAATACTGACAACGGCTGGAGAGGTGCGCTCGATCATAGGTGCCAGAGACGGCACCTCATCTTTACTGCTAGAGAAGAAAGGGATAGAAGCTGATGCTGATGTCGCAGCGCCCAATGCAAGGGAACCTACGGTTATACATACAGCTATTTGACGAAAAATTGCTTTCATTAATCTCGATACTCCAATAATGATTAGTTAACTGAATACCTTACAAAGACTAGTGAAATGAGATTTTAGTTCACTAGGCTTGTGATTTATTCTCTTTTTCTACCTCGGCCTCAACGCCGACAAATACGCCTGAACCACTATTTGCAAAGTCTCTCGGTTGAGCGTCAGGTTGAGCAAGTGCAATATCATGTTTGTTGCTTTGTAGATTGTTACGTAGAAACAAGCTTGCATGTTCACCAAAGAATGTATCTTTTGTATCTTCGTTACTTGTCGTCGCTTGAGTCAATGATTCTTCATAGTCATTAAGTTGACGTGCTAGCTCAGCCGTTTTACTTTGTATTTCATTCAGCGCGTTACGGCTTAAATCCAAATGCTGCCTGGCTTGTAAAGCCAATAATGCTTTTAATTCTTGTTCATTGTGCCCAAGCTTTTTCTCTGAAGAAGCCGATAAGCTTTTAAACAGCACAGCGCCTAATGCGCCCCCAATAACTAAACCGATAATGATGCCGATGGCTAAGGTGCCGATTTCCATGATAACTCCAACTTGAGGATTGCTTCCCTTGCATGATCAAACATTCAACTCATCCATGCAAGCGCTTATTGGTAATAAATTGTTATTAGACTTTAATCTCGATTTTCAAGCTGTCACAAGCGCTGTATACTACCTCACTTCTTAGACACAGGGATTAAAGCGATACTCATTACGGTGTGTCATCACTGCCCATATAATGCGTATTTTTGGCCTTAATTCGGTTTTTCAACCCAATAAATGTAGATTTTTTGGAAAATTCATGACCCCTTGGGAAAAATATCAAGACGACTTGTCGTTGATTGACTTTCAGTACGATGAAGCACAAGAGAATGCCGTTAAAGAGTTACAAAGACTATATGATGAATTGACTCACCCAGAACGCAAGCCGTCTTGGCGTGTCAAAATCAAACAGGCCTTTGGAAAAGGCATGCACAATCCCAGTATTCAAGGGATTTACTTTTGGGGTGGTGTTGGTAGAGGCAAAACTTACCTAGTCGACACTTTCTATGAATGCCTGCCATTTGAACGCAAAATGCGTGTGCACTTCCACCGTTTTATGCATCGCGTCCATTCTGAACTCAAAATATTAGATGGGAAGGAAGATCCCCTAAAAATCATTGCTAAGAAATTATCGGAGGAAGCGAGAGTTATCTGCTTCGATGAATTCTTTGTGTCAGATATCACTGATGCTATGATCCTTGGAACCCTGATGGAGGAACTGTTCAGCCATGGCATAGTCCTTGTTGCGACGTCCAATATCATTCCAGACGAGTTATATCGAAACGGATTACAACGTGCACGCTTTTTGCCCGCGATTGAACTGATTAATCAGAACACCCGTGTTGTGAATGTCGATAGCGGAGTCGATTATCGATTGCGCACCCTAGAGCAAGCTGAAATTTACCACTATCCACTCGATGATGAAGCGACAACAAATTTGCAAACCTACTTTACTCAACTCGCCCCTGAAGAAGGTAAAAGCGATGTGAAAATTAGCGTCGAAGGTCGTGAAATCAGCGCTTTGAGAGATGCTGATGGTGTTGTGATGTTCGATTTCAAAGCAATATGTGATGGTCCACGCAGTCAAAGAGACTATATAGAGATTAGTCGTTGCTATCACACTGTACTGATTGCAAATGTTGAGCAAATGGGGGGCAACTCTGATGATATCGCTCGTCGTTTTATTGCGATGGTAGATGAGTTTTATGAACGGAAAGTAAAGTTGATCATGTCTGCCGAAACGCCTCTTGAGAAACTCTATTCCCAAGGACGACTCAATTTTGAATTTCAACGTTGTTTAAGTCGCCTTCAAGAGATGCAATCAAGAGAGTACTTGGGGCTACAACATATCGCCTAACAGACGCGTGCTGACACCGGGCATGAAAAACAGTACAATCTTGCGCATAAAATCCAAAACATTGAATTAATCCATATAAAGAGAATTAAAAATGGGTAGAAAGTTTGAAGTAAGAAAAGCCTCTATGGCAAAAACTGCCGGAGCAAAGACCAAAGTATATTCACGCTATGGTAAAGAAATTTATGTTGTTGCAAAAAACGGTGGTACTGACCCAGAGGCCAATTTGCAGCTTCGTCGATTGATTGAAAAAGCAAAGAAAGACCAAGTACCTAGCCATGTTATCGAGAAAGCAATCGACAAAGCAGCCGGTGGCGCTGGAGAAGACTTCGTACCAATGCGTTACGAAGGTTTTGGTCCAGGTGGTTGCATGGTAATAGTTGACTGTTTATCAGACAACGCTAACCGGACCATTACTGATGTGCGCAACTGTTTTACCAAAACCAATTGTAAAATAGGTGCGCAAGGCTCTGCAGCCTTTATGTTTGATCACTTTGCTGTTTTCGGGTTTAAGGGCGATGACGATGAAGTTGTGCTTGAAGCCTTAATGGAAGCTGACGTAGATGTATCTGACGTTGAAGTCGATGACGGCACAGTAACTGTGTTTGTGCCTCATACAGAGTTTTTCAAATGTAAAACAGCACTTGATGAAGCATTTCCTGACTTGGAAATAGATCTCGAGGAGATTACTTGGGTACCTCAAGACACCAAAGACATTAGTGAAGAAGACATGCCGATGTACGAAAAATTCATGGATATGTTGAATGATTGTGATGACGTGCAAAACGTATATCACAACGCTAACGTTTAGTGTAAACTCCCGCCCTGAGCCAGCCAGGCAATCGCCGCTTTCTTCATGTTTACATGTTTGCAAGGGGAGGAAAGTCCGGGCTCCACAGGGCAGGGTGCCAGATAACGTCTGGGCGGCGTAAGCCGACGACAAGTGCAGCAGAGAGAAGACCGCCAGTTTCGACTGGTAAGGGTGAAAGGGTGCGGTAAGAGCGCACCGCATCGCTGGTAACAGTGGATGGCAAGGTAAACTCCACCCGGAGCAAGACCAAATAGGTTCCCTTATGGCGCGGCCCGCGTTGGGAACGGGTAGGTTGCTGGAGCCAACGAGTGATTGTTGGCCTAGACGAATGATTGCCCACGACAGAACCCGGCTTATCGGCTGGCTCAACTTTTAATCAGTTAGGCAATGGTAACGAATCAAACAGATGATAGTGAGTTATCTCAACTTATTCGTAGAGTAATGCGTTCCGCGTTGCAATTTCTACATTCATTTCAAATAGTTAAAATCTAATCTCGGCATTTTTTCGACCTATGGTATGCAATCTTGTTAAAATGATGTAATGTAAACGTTTACATTGCGCGTTTGGATTGTGTCAATCGCGTTATATTTTTGATAGTTTTGAGGAAAACAGATCGTGGCATTTCGTAAGCATCTTCCAATTTTATGTTTAGCTATGGGCTTAGTATCGGCATGCAGCCAAGAGTCAGTTGTTGAACCAGTAAAAGAGAAACCTGCAATGCAAGAAAAAAACGGTATTGATATTTGGCCAAGGCTAAACGTTGAAGTGAAACAAACCGATGAAATTGAAAGCCGTATTCAAGAAATTATGGCAACAATGACATTGGAGCAAAAAGTAGCACAAATGATTCAACCAGAAATTCGCGATATTACGGTTGAAGATATGCGCCAATATGGTTTTGGTAGCTATTTAAATGGTGGCGGCTCATTTCCTCAGGGCAATAAACAGTCCACACCAGAAGATTGGATTAAGTTAGCTGAAGATCTTTATCAAGCGTCGATTGACGATAGTCTGGATGGTTCGACTATTCCTACGATGTGGGGCACAGATGCCGTACATGGCCACAATAATGTGATTGGCGCGACCTTATTTCCTCACAATATTGGCTTGGGAGCTGCCAACAACCCCGAGCTAATTGAAAAAATTGCTAATGCTACTGCGACTGAAGTGATGGTGACAGGAATCGATTGGGTTTTTGCACCGACTGTAGCCACAGTGCGAGACGACCGCTGGGGGCGCACCTACGAATCGTATTCTGAAGATCCTGAGATTGTACGTGATTATGCCGCAGCTATCGTAAAAGGCTTGCAAGGCAGAGCCGGACAAGACTTCTTGAGTGACAATCGAGTGATCAGCACAGTGAAACATTTCGTTGGAGATGGTGGCACTGTAGGAGGCGACGATCAAGGTGATAATGTTGCGAGTGAACAAGCACTTTTCGAAATTCATGCGCAGGGCTATGTGGGTGGTTTAGAAGCGGGTGCTCAATCAGTGATGGCGTCTTTCAACTCGTGGCACGGTGAAAAAATTCACGGCCATAAGTATCTATTGAACGATGTATTGAAAGAAAAAATGGGCTTTGATGGTTTCATTGTCGGAGATTGGAACGGACACGGACAGGTGAAAGGCTGCACTAACGGTGATTGTGCGCAAGCAGCAAATGCGGGTTTGGACATCTTCATGGTGCCAACAAGCGCCTGGAAACCGCTATATGAAAATCTTGTTCGCCAAGTGAATGAAGGCATCATCCCAATGTCTCGTATTGATGATGCGGTGACTCGAATATTGCGAGTAAAGTTGAGAGCAGGTCTGTTTGAGAAGCCTAGTCCAGCAAATAGGAAGTTTTCAGGTAAAACCGAGTTGATCGGTCAAAAAGCGCATAGAGATATTGCCAAACAAGCTGTACGTGAATCGCTTGTAATGCTGAAGAATAATGAGGCGCTATTACCACTTAATCCAAATACGCACATTTTAGTTGCAGGTGATGGTGCCAACAACATTGGCAAACAATCTGGCGGTTGGACAATCACTTGGCAAGGCACCAACAATACCAATGAAGAATTCCCGGGCGGCACCTCTATTTATGACGGTGTCAAAGCCCAAGTTAGTGCAGCAAATGGTAGTGTTGAGTTAAATGAAAATGGTGACTTTTTCAAGAAACCTGATGTTGCTATCGTTGTTTTTGGTGAGGAGCCGTATGCAGAAGGTCATGGCGACAGAGAGCACTTAGATTATCAGCGAGGTCAAAAGTCTGATCTGGCACTGTTGAAGAAACTACAAAAGCAAGATATCCCTGTCGTGGCACTATTTATTAGCGGTCGACCTATGTGGGTGAATCAAGAGCTCAACAACAGCGATGCTTTTGTTGCTTTGTGGCTGCCAGGCTCAGAAGGTAGTGCGGTAGCGGATGTACTGTTTACTGATGCCGATGGAAAGCGTCAATATGATTTCACAGGCCGCTTGTCATTTTCATGGCCTAACTCACCATATGATGCGGTGTTGAACAAAGGTGATGAGGATTATTCACCATTATTCCCCTACGGTTATGGCTTAAGTTATGACTCGAAAGACACGTTAGGAAATGACTTGAGTGAGACATACGAAGAGCTTGAGGCGTTTTCGACCGGTAAGAAAATCTTCACAGGGACGATGCAAAAACCTTGGGTCTTGCTACTTAGCGAAGGTGACAAGGAAGAGCTTGTTGTCGCTAGTACAGCTTCATTGGGAACGCTGAGCTATCGCACTATTGATAAGGAAGTACAAGAAGACGCTATTAGAATGACACTCGCTGACGCTACAGTTCCCTCAGGACTTAAGATAGCAAGTAAGAGTTTCTTCCGCGAAGATATCAGCAATGAACTTCTTAATAAGTCCAGTTTATCATTCATGATCAAACCTGAGTCGGCTATAACGGAAGCGGTGATGTTAAACATGAGTTGCGAGAGCGAAGGTGATGCTCCAGGCAGCTGTCGTGGCAGTGTTGATATTACCGAGAACTTGAAAGCAATGGAAAAAGATAAGTGGCACGCACTATCCGTTGATTTACAGTGCTTCAGTCAGCAAGGTGTCGATTTTTCTGGCTTGGTAGTACCCTTCCACTTACTAAGTACTGGCAATATTCAATTAAGCGTAAGTGATATTGAATTTTCATTCGATACTGCAGACTCAGCAAGTATTAAATGCAAATAAAAATTGGGGTCACCTAAGGGTGGCCCCTTATTTTTAGACCATTTGAAAGTTCTTTGGCTTCGCAGCAGAGATAATTATTAATGAGTTTGTTGCTCAAACAACTAGTACGGCGAAGAATGTTGATATATTGAGTAAGCGATGTGGCAAAGCTCAGTATCGGTGTGCTTGGGCAGTTGCGCTGACGGTATACAGCTTTCCTGACTTTGGATGTCACTGGGCAAATCCATTAGTTCAAGGATTGCATTGCCCTCATCATCTAGCGATACGATATTGGTAATAAAATAGTTGGATATGACAGCCACGCTTTTAACTGGACGAGAACGAGCGAGAAAGGTGTCAGTTTCATAGATGATAAAGCTTGGATGTCCTTCTTCAGCATAGCCAATGACTGTGTATTTCCCACCTTTAGAAAAGTCTTTTATAAACACATGTGCAACATCTCCTTTGATAGCCTCCAGTAAAACGAAGTTACCGAACTTATCTTGGCGATAAAAAACGACATCGTTAACGGGCATGCTTGGTGAGGCAGTATCGACGATACACAGAGAGTCACTGTGCTCTGGTATGGAGTGGCACTCTAGGGGTAGTGTGACGTCTTTTTCTAAATTTAGCGCGAAGGCTAGTTGGCTAAACAGTAGTCCGAATGCTAATAGGTTAATCGACTTCATGTTTTGTTATTACTCATATTGGTATCTTACTTTCTAAGCGATTGTTGCTTGAGCGTGTTCTGTTTGTTTCGCAATTAACCGCCTGTTCGTTTTGGTGCGGTAAACGTTTAAATGATGCCTAGTTCAATCGCTTTTAAAACAGCTCGAGTTCGGTCTCTAACGCCCAGCTTTGACAAAATACTGCTGACTTGATTTTTAATTGTCCCTTCTGATTTGAACAGGCTTTCCGCCATTTCTCTATTACTGCATCCAGCAGCGAGCAGACGTAAAATTTCGGTTTCCCTGTTAGACAGCGCTTCGGGCATTTCGCTAGATTCAAACTCACCTTTCACGCCTTGTAAACCTTGGATCAAGCGTTCGGTTATAGCGGGTTGGATTAAGGTGTTGCCAGCATTTACTGTCTGTATTGCTTCGACCAAGGTTTCCAACGAAACATCTTTAAGCAAGTAGCCTTTCGCTCCGGCTTGAAGGGCTTTCATTACAGATTCATGGTCATCAAAAGTGGTCAGCATGATGACTGGAATAGTGCATTGCATTTCTTTGAGTTTGTTGAGAGTTTCGATTCCGTTTAAATTCGGCATACGAATATCCATGAGCACAATATCAATGCCGCCATTTGCGGCCAAATTGATGGCGTTTAGGGCTTCTTGTCCATCACTGGCTTGCGCCACAACCTCAACTTTATCAGAGAGCGAAAGTAAGCTGTGAATACCTTGTCGAACGAGGGTTTGGTCATCTACAAGCAATACTTTAATCATGTAACATTACCGGAACACTTAGCATAGTTAAAAATCCTTTTTCGTTGCGTTGAAATTCTGCTTTGCCATCGACTAACGCTAGACGCTCTTCGATACCCGTTAGGCCATTTCCTCGTTGGATTTCGATATCTTTTTGTAAGCCATCTCTAACGTGCTTGTTGGCCTTTAATTGATTATTCTGAGTATGATTGCCATTGTCTTGAATAGCAACTTGAACATGATTTGAGTGTTGAGAAAAAGAGACCTTAACTTCGCTTGCTTTCCCATGCTTCAGACTATTCGTAAAGCTTTCTTGGATACATTTGATCAGCACATCAGCTAGCGTAACGTCTTCGATGCTAATGTTGTCAGGGTAGTCCACGGTGATATCGATACTAGGTAGTCTGTCACTAATCGCCTTTATTGCACTTTCTAGTCGAATCGATGATTTATCTCGTATATCAGACACCGCCTCACGCACATCGCTCAATAATAATTTAGACAAGCTGTGACATTGCTCGATGGAGTCTTTGATCGTTTGTTTTTGCTTTGCTTGTTCTTTGTTTGTATCGAGCTGGTCAAGTTGACGCCCTGCAACCTGCAAGTTAATCGTTAATGCCGTTAAGTGGTGACCCAATAAGTCATGTATGTTGCGCGCAATCCGCACTCTTTCTGCTTGTTCAGCAGCTTGGCTCAATAGGTGTTGGGTAGAAACGAGTTCTCGATTAATCGTTTCTACCGTTTCTCTCGTGTTTTTCTCTTTGATTGTGGTGGTGACCATGACCAAAGCAAACAAGTTAAAGGTCCAGAATAAAAGGGCGGAAACAATCATTCCGCTGAAACCCCAATGATACCCGTAAACTGCCCATAAAACTGCAGACCACAAAGGTGATAGCATGAAAGCCAATCGAGCGCTGATAAAGTAGGGTAAGGCCGCACTCCAAATCACCATGAAAATAGCGGTATAGACGAAAGGAACCACAAAGTAGATACCTACTACCGTGCTAAAAAGTAGGAAAAGAAAGCTAGCACGCACTCGGCCATCGTTTTTGTACGGACGTTCTCTAATCAAGCCAAGCCAAAGCACAATGTAAGTCAGAAATAACGCAGCGGCTATTGGGAACGCACTGCCCGATAACTTTTCCATACCGTACATAAAGTACAATGCACTTCCGCTGACTAGGGCCCATGTAAGCAACGCAGAAGCGCTCTCTATGGAAATAGAAAGGCGTTGCCAAAGAGGTTTCTTTTGCACAGGTGCTGTAGTGATTGTCATGTTATTCATTACTGTCTGTTTTTTCTTGTTGAAAGAATAGCAGTGTTTTGCCTGCAAGTGCGATAGGTAAAAAGTCACTTTTTACGTCATGACTAATGGCACTCTCGTATCTCTTTTTGAGCGGCTAGTATGGATTCACTGATAAAACAATTCAAACAAACGACTTATGCGGAGTTTACTATGACCTACTTTCATTCCTTGTTATTTATTATTCATATTGTCTTCGGCAGTATCGCCCTTGTCTTATTTTGGGTGCCATTGTTCACGAAAAAAGGTCAGTTGAATCACGTTAAATTCGGCCTTTTTTACAAGACATCAATGTACATTGTTGCGTTAGGTGGTTTTGTTATGTCACTGATGGTTATCACTATGCCACACACAATGAAAGCAGAGATGATAGCGCAATCAAGTGATCCAGAGAGAATGGTAGATGTGGTAAGAATATTTTGGGCATATTTGCTGTATTTAAGTATTCTCAGTTTCACTGTGACTCGCCATGCTGTTGCGGTAATCAAAGTGAAAGAAAACAGAAGTGCCTTACGCAAGTTTTCCTATCTTGCGCCTATAGTAGCACTGTTGATAGGTGGTCCTATTATGATTTACTTTGGTGTGTCAGGGGGTCGTGTCTTGCATCTTGTGTTCGGAATATTAGGGTTCTTTTTAGCATGCAGTATGCTGCGTTATTGCCTAAAAGCCGAAATGGGTGAACGCAAGTGGGTTTTTGAGCATATTGGTTCGTTTATTGGTTCAGGCATCGGTGCCTATACAGCATTTCTGGCTTTTGGCGGCAGAACCATGTTTGAGGAGCTAGGCTATTGGCAATTAGTATTTTGGATCGCACCAGGTGTGATTGGAACAATCGCTTCAGCCATACTGTGTAAAAAGTATGGCAAGGTCTTTCAAGTCGAGAGTGCCGCAAGAGCGAGTGTTTAAGCGACAAGACCCCGGGCTAATACTCGGTTAGCGAGCAAGGCAAGAAGTTCGACCTCCTCTTCGCTGCGCTCGCCATCAACTTTGGTGATCGCCATAGCGACTTCGAGTGAGCGCGCTGCGTCAATATTGAGCTCGTCTGATAGCGAACGAATAAAGTCGGGCGCCGCAAAGCCATCTATTGCCTCTCTAGCTTGATGAATTGCGTCGTTTATAAAAGCTTCTTTGGAAATACCACTATGCCAGCTCATTTCGTCTACCAAGTCATCAAAATAATCCTGCTCACTCAAGGTGATTTTCCCATCGATTTGATATAACAAAACAGTCAATTTAATCAAAGCTTCATTGTGCTGTTGGTGTTGCTGTTCTTCTAATCGATGAATTTGTGACATGTTATCTACCTTAAACCGATGAGTGTTAGAGAGTACAGGTACTAAATCAAGTAGCCGCTATATACGCTTTATAAAGACCCTTGATTATTCAGTAAAGTTCCTGAGCTATACAAAGTTATTACAGAGAATAAACTAAGTAGTTCATTTCACTGAGGATCTAAGTGCCAAAAAGACAAAATCAAGAGGGATTTAGTTTGTACTTGAATAGCCAGGTGCCAAGCTTGGGTTTTCGATACGCTGCAACACATCAGTATTTTCCAAAGCTAACTGACAACCTTGCCCAGTAATTCTGTGTCCTTCGGAACAGTCGACCTGCCATTGCCTTAAAATATATGCAGCGAGCGCGGCTCTTGTCGGCATAATTTTACGTCCATTGGCCATAGCGAAATCCATTTCAATCGCCATCGGATTTTTAATACTAGGGTGCGGGATCAAAACGAGATTAATCATTTGATGAAACTGAGAATCAGCACCGGACAATTGATGCGCGTCAGGTTCGCTCTCGAGTGTCGTGATCGAAGTGAAACGTGTACATACAAAGTCTCTGAAGCTTTCATTCTTACAGTCGTAAGCTCTTACATGCCAACGATGACCATTATTGATTAAAGCGTGGGGAACCAATTGGCGTTTACTTTCACCAGAGCTAATGGAGACATAATCAACTTCACATAATTGTTGATTATGAATTGCGCGCATGAGAGCTGCAATAATACTGCTGTCAGGGTGAATTAACTGAACCGCATCAAAGCATTGTTCGGAGGGTTGTGTGTAGTTTGATATACCGTTTCCAAAACCACGACTCAGTGAATGTAAAATGATATCTGGCTCATATTTAAATAACGGCCGGAATTCACTTGTTCGGTAATATTGTTTGGTTGAGTGGTCAAGCAACAGGTTTTTCGCTGCGAGATCTCTGTACGCAGCAAAGTCTCGAGTACAGGCTGCGAGGCCAGTTTGGAACCGAGTAACCAAATCGTTGCGCGAAATATGTCCAAAAAACTGTAAACAAAAGTCAATGAATGCAAGTCGCTCACGCTGGGCATGAGGCATTTCGTTGATGATTTCGGTGTTGTTCACTTCCTGTAATCTCCCAAAAGGACAAGCTCATTTTTGATGCATAAGAATAGTGTATAAATACTCAGTGTGCAATCAAAATGATTCTATAAGGCTTAGTGTGAAAATAGCGGAACTTTAGCGTGGCTTACAAGTTTAACTGAACACCCCCGCGGCTTTAAATAGCTGTAAATGCACATCAACTAAGGCATCAATATTACGCTGATAACCGCCGCCGATAACCGCTGCTACAGGCAAGCCTAAGTTCTTGCATTGCTGAAAAATAAACGCGTCTCGGGCATAAACGCCTTCTGTGGTAATATTCAAATGACCTAAATCATCATCTATATGCACATCCACTCCAGCATCATAAATCACAGCGTCTGGTTGAAAGTATGCGATCGCCATATGCCAGGCTTGTTCCACAGTGGTAAGAAACTCATCATCTTCAGTGCCTTTGCTTAAGCCGAAATCTAGGTTGCTACGCTGCTTACGATAAGGAAAGTTCTTTTCGCCATGAATAGACACGGTATAAACTGACGGGTTGTTTTCAGCGAGTTTTGCAGTGCCATCCCCTTGATGAACGTCACAATCAAAAATAAGCACTTTATCTATGTTTGGAGATTGAAGCATGTGCAAGGCAGCTAAGTATAAATCGTTGATCATACAAAAACCGGAACCAAAATTAGCGAAGGCGTGGTGATAACCACCCGTTAAATTTAATGCTTTCCCGGAGTTTAGCGCTAGCTCAGCGGTTAATACTGTTCCGCCGGCTGCGGTTAAGGTCCGTTGTATTAATTGCTCTGACCAAGGAAATCCAATTCGACGCATAGCTTTAGGATCTAAACTACCTGCGCACAAATCTCTCACATAATTAGGGTCATAAACGCTAGAGAGTGCTTTAGTATCGAGTGGGTTTGGGCGAGAGAATTGTTGCTCGGGTACACCTTTTTCGAGCAGTGCGTTCTTGATCCCTTGATATTTTTCAATAGGAAATCGATGGCGGACTGGCAGGTCAAGCTGGCTATAAATAGGGTGAAAGACCAAAGGTATCAAGCAATGTCCTTAACTAATATTGAATCAACAATGTGTTACGCAGATAAATGGCTGAAAGCTCAATAAGCGTTTTTATCTGAGAAACCTTTAATGATTGATTTTAAGATGATCTTCACGTCTAACCAAACTGACCAGCGATGGATATAGTCAAGGTCATACTCCACACGTTTGACCATTTTGTTCACCGTTTCAGTCTCTCCACGGAAGCCATTGATTTGAGCCCACCCGGTGATACCAGGTTTCACTTTATGACGTAGCATGTAACCTTCAATTAACTCGCGATATTGCTCATTATGAGCAATTGCATGTGGGCGAGGACCTACTATCGACATGCGCCCTTGCAACACATTAAAAAACTGAGGTAATTCGTCTAATGAGCGTCTTCTTAGAAAAGCACCAAAAGGCGTTACTCTGCTATCACCTTTCGTAGCTTGCTGAATAACATCTCCATTGTCAGCAGTGCGCATCGTCCTGAATTTATATACCTTGATTTGTTTACCATCTAAGCCATACCTGTTTTGTTTGAAGATAACAGGGCCTTTTGAACTAAGTTTGATGCCTAGGGCGATGAATAACATTGGAATCGCGACAATGCTCAGAATAATGCAGCTAAAAATAAGATCTTCGATACGTTTCAATACATTATTTGCACCTTGAAACGGTGTATCAAAAACGCTCAAGGTTTGCACTGAACCGACAGTTTGCCAGCGAGCGTGTAGAAGGTTGTAGATAAAGAAATTAGGAATGATGTATACAGAGCAGGTAGTATCGCTGCAACGATTAAGAATTTCCATAATGCGCGCTTCTGCACTCATGGGCATGGCAACGTAAATAAAGTCAATCGTGCCTTTCTTCGCTTTAGATATGGCCTCTTCAATATTGCCAACAATTTGATCGTGGAACTCTAAGGGTAAGCGATTCATGTCTCTATCATCATAAATCCCATCTAGCTTTATTCCTAAATGGTTATTTTCCAAAATCTGGGTTGCCAGATGGTAGCCCGCAGGAGTTCCTCCAATAATGGCTGCTTTTCTAGTATTGCGGCCTTGTTTCCTTTGTATAAACAAGATTTCTCTAAAGACGATACGCCACGCGGCAAGAGCGGGAAAAGTAGAGAATATCCAAATCAATATAATGGTTTCATCATATTTCGCTAATTCAGGGAAAAAGTAGGAAAAGACAACGATGACGGAAGACGTCACTAGCCATGCAATTGTTGTGTACTTAATCAGGATCGTTGTTGATTGTGTTCGCCAAGATCGATAAAGGTCGAGTGCTTCAGCGGTCACATTAAATACGATGAGCCCAAGTGATAGGAGAATCCAACTGTCAGCTTCAAATTTTTCTTGCTTAGACTCAAGAATCAAAAAAAACAAGAAGGCAATCGCTATTAAGTCAACAAGGCGATACATTGTTGAGAAGCTACTTTGGTTGGACTGAATAATGCCGGTTCGACGGCTTTGATTCGTTTTTTGCTTGTTCATTTTTCTCACATATAGAAACCAAGAGCTTGGTCAACTATAAAAACTCACCTATGGAGTCGGCGTTTACATATGCGCTAATGGTACGCGCTAAAATTTGTGATTACTAGGTACTTGTAACTATTCTCTTTTTTATTCGGAAGTGCCGCATTTCTGCGTCAATAAAAAGCGTGAAACTGAGCACTTGAGCATTGTGCTTCACCGCTAAGATGAGCTACAATCAGGCCTCAGAGTGACGTTGTTGAGCTACTTACGTAAGCGATAGAGAATCGTTTGGAAAGATAGCCATGTCAACACCAGCAGAATAACAAAGGCAAAGGAATGAAATTCACAAAAACGGCACTTATCGTTGCACTCACAAGTTCATGCGCACTCGCTCATGCTCAGCAGTTTGAAGATGCCTCAAGCATCGAATTTGGTGGCTTTGACCTCACTCCAACACTAGATGTTGGATTTCGCTATGACGACAATATCACGCGTGCCTCACAAAATGAAACGAGCAGTTGGTCTCAAATCATTTCTCCTCAAGCGGTAATGCTTACCAACTTTGGTAGCAGTCAAGTGACGGTGGGCTACCGTTTGCGTAATGAGCGTTTTTTTAGCAGTCCAATTGATAACTATACCGACCACTTCTTTGAAGCAGGTGTAGAATATGAACTTAACTCTCGTCATCGCTTAGATATAGGCATTGATTTTAGCGACACCCATGAGGACCGAGGTACCGGTTTCTCTATTGGAAGTGGTAATGACTTAAACAAACCAGATCAATTTAAACAAGCTGAGTTTGATATTTTGTACTCGTACGGTGCGTTTAACGCTGACGGTCGTCTAGACCTCAATTTTAACGTGACTAACCGAGACTACGATATTTCGACACCCCAGTACATGGCTCGTGATCGCACATTCTCTACTCTGGGTAGTACGTTCTACTATCGTGTTGGCGCAACCACAGATTTGGTGTTCGACATCATCCATACAGATGTGCGTTACAAGTTTGACCTGAATGCAGACTCTCCCTTGGATAGCACCCAGGTTTCGTATTTAATCGGACTAGACTGGGAAGCAACAGCACAGACTTCTGGTTATGCAAAAATAGGTTATCAAGAGAAAGACTTCGACAGTCCCTTTCGTGAAGACTTTGACGGTGTTGATTGGGAAGCGGGTGTCCTATGGGAACCTGTAGAATATTCTACAGTCGAACTGACAACAGGCGCTAACACGAATGAGACTAATGGTGAAGGAAACTTTATCCGCGGTCGTGACTATCAAGTTGAATGGCGCCATGAATGGTTGGATAGGCTAAGAACTCGTGTATCTTACACATGGGGCAATGACCGCTATGAAGGTCAAACTGTCGGGAATATTGGCGTAAGACAAGACGACTTAGCACGGTTTAGGGCATCTATGTACTACCAATTCAGACGTTGGATAAATTTTGAGTTAGGTTATATTCGAGATGAGCGAGACAGCAACAGAGCGACCATTGTATATGATCGTAACCAAATTTTGATCAACGCATTATTTACGCTTTAATTTAAAGATTATAAAGAGGGTTTTGTATAGCAATGACTATATCCACTAGCTTTAGCTTATTTGCGAAGCTCTTAATCGCATTATCGATGATAATTGCTGTTCAGGCGCATTCAGCGCAACAGTTCGACCAATATCGTCTTGGTTCGGGCGACGTCATCAAGATAAGTGTATTTGGTCAGCAAGACCTAATGGTAGAAACTAAGCTATCAAATATTGGCGTTATAAATTACCCGTTTTTAGGGGATATAAACCTTGTGGGTCTTACAGCGAATGAAGTTGAAGCGCTCATTGATAAAGGTTTGCGAGGTGATTATTTAGTAAATCCCTCGGTCTCAGTCACAGTCGTTGAATATCGTCCATTTTTCATCGACGGTGCAGTTAATAAGCCTGGTGGCTACCCTTATCAGCCAGCCCTCTCAGTTAACAAAGCTGCCGCTCTTGCTGGTGGCTATACCGAACGTGCAAACCCATCCAAAGTACTCATAATTCGTAATATTTCTGGTGTCGAGACTGAATTGGAAGCGACCGAAATAGATATTATTTTTCCCGGTGACATCGTCACAGTTAAAGAACGCTTCTTTTAAGCCAGAGTTGTAATAGATGACAATCGAAAAAGTTGAACAAATTGAAGCAAAGTTGATAGGGGCGGACATTATCGACTTTGCTCAGTATTGGAACACTGTTAAAAGATATTTGTGGCGTATTCTGGGTCTTGCCTTTTTTTTAACTATATTAGTTGCTTTACTGGTGCTTTCAATTACCCCAAGGTACATCGCAACAGCGTCCTTGCTCATTGAAGCAGAACAAGCAAATGTGCTCTCGATCGAAGAAGTTTATGGTTTAGATTCTAGCCGCAAAGAGTACTTTGAGACACAGTTCGAAATACTGAGGTCTAGACAAATAGCGACCAAAGTTGCTAGAGAACTAGGCTTATATGACAATCCTTTATTTAACGTTGAGCTGCTTCAACAGAATAAATCTGGTTTATCGAATACTCTAGACTCTCTCAAGGGACTGTTACCGTTTTTACCGCAAGCCGAAGAAGGTATAGTTTCAGAGGAACAAGCGTTTAACAGACGTTTGAATTATGCTGTTTTGCAGCTTATGAATAACGTCACTATTAAACCTCTCAAGAACACACAGGTCGTTGAAATTTCTTTCGAAAGTGAGGATGCTCAGTTAGCAGCTCAAATCGCAAATACCTTCGCAGATGTTTATATTGAAAGCTACCTTGAAGCCAAACTTGATATGACGTCAAAAGCAACCTCATGGTTAAACGAAAGCCTTCAGGGCTTAAGGCTTAAGCTGAATGAGGCAGAAAAGAACTTATCTGACTTTTACGAAAGAGAACAACTTGTTGATATCGATGGCGTAGTTGGTTTGGCATCTGAGCAACTGCAACAACTTAGTGATCAGCTGATTGAAGCTCAAGTTTTACTTCAAAGAACTCGTAGTATTTATGAACAAGTAAATCAGGCTGGCGTAGGAATAGAAGAACTTTCAAGCCTGCCTGAAGTATTAAATCATCCCTCTATTCAGTCTATCAAACGAGAAGAAGTGGTTGCTCAGAGTAAGGTTTCTGAACTCAGAGAAGTTTACGGTCCAAAGCATCCCAAAATGATAGCCGCCAATGCAGAATTAAACTCAATTCAGCAAAGTATTCAGAAACAAGTTGCGGTGTTGATTTCTGGCATTAATACGGAATATCGAAGCGCTCAATCAAAAGTGAAGAAATTGACTCAAGATGTTGAGCAAGCAAAGGCTGAGTTTAGAAAGCTCTCAAGTTTAGAGAATCAGAGAAAAGGGCTACAGCGTGAAGTCGATACTAACCAACAGCTGTATAACTCCTTCTTCACCCGTTTAAAAGAAACTGATCAATTAGGTGGCTTTGAGTCAGCAAATGCGCGTGTACTTGATGCTGCAGTTGCGCCAACACAAGCTGCTAAACCAAAAAAAGCCCTTATTATTGTTGCTGCGTTCGTTCTTAGTATGGGCTTTGGTGTTTTTCTTGCGTTGGCATTAGAAGCATTGAATGCTGGGATTCGCTCAGTAGATGATGTGGAAAGAAAGTTGGGGCAGCGTATGCTAGGGATTATTCCATGGCAAGCCCACAAAAAGTCTGAAAACTTAGCGCTGAGGCACTTCTTCGATAAACAGCATCATATGTTCAGTGAGGCAGTAAGGACACTACGTACGAGTTTACAGTTACTGAATTTAGATAAACCTTCACAAACGATATTGGTTACCTCTAGTGTGCCCAAAGAGGGTAAAAGTACCGTATCAATCAATCTCGCATTTGCTATCGGGCAACTGAATAAAGTGTTGTTGTTAGATACCGATTTGAGACGCCCAACGCTTGCTAAACAGTTCGACCTTCCAGGTTTTCAGCCGGGCTTAGCAAACTTGATAGCGGGTACCCATAGTTTAGATGAGTGCATTGTGACTGATGAACAGTCTGGGGTAGATTTAATATGCTCAGGTTCAGTGCCCCCAAACCCTCAAGAGTTACTGGCATCTGATCAATTCAAAGAGTTAATGTCAGCTTTAAAGACAATGTATGACTATATTATTGTTGATAGTGCACCTACCCAAGCTGTGAGCGACGCAGTGGTCGTTTCTAAGCTCTGTGATTCGGTCGTTTATGTCGTTCGAGCGGACAGCACTAGTCATAAAGTGATCAATACAGGTTTAAGTCGGTTCTTACAGATTGGAAATCGGGTCGACGGTGTTGTACTAAACCAGGTTGATTTGAAAAAGGCCAAGAAAACGGGTGAATATTCTGGTTTCTATGACCAATATGGTTACAACAGTTACCCATCAGACGACGCGAAGAGTTGATAGATTTACACAGCCACATCCTACCCGGCATTGATGATGGTGCTAAAACCATGGATGATGCCATTGCGCTTATTGAACAATCGATTGCTGCTGATGTGACTCATATTGTCTGTACGCCACATATTCATCAAGGTGTATATGATAATGACCTATCGACTATCCTAAATGCATACGACCTATTGTGCTATGAAGTAAAGTCCAAAGCAATACCTATAAAATTAGCGTATTCTGGTGAAGTTAGAATATGCCCAGAAATTGTATCTTGGGTTGCGAATAAACAACTACCCTTTTTAGGCTCATGGGAAGGGCGTTCTGTGTTATTACTGGAGCTACCTCATAGCCATATTCCACCGGGCGTCGAAAATCTGATCAAGTGGTTGTTGAAGTCGGGAATACAGCCTGTTATTCCACACCCAGAGAGAAACAGGGATATCATTGCGGATTACCGAAAAGCAACAAGCTTGAAGAAACAAGGCTGTTTATTCCAAGTTACTGCCGGCGCATTTACCAATCGGTTTAATGAGCGCGTGAAAGATTTAGCTGTTAAAATGTTAAGCGATGGTCTGATTGATTATATTGCTTCAGATATGCATAGCATTCACCGGCGACCGAACGATATGAAAGCAGCTCGAGTCGAGCTAGACAGTTTACTCAGTGCTGAAGATGTTAAACGTTTAACGCATACAACACCTGCTCTGATTACTGCTGATTTGCAGTGGCGGTAGGGAATATTGCTATGTTACAAAAAGCCTTAGAGTTAATTCGAACAAATCTAATGTTAATACTCGTGTTGCTTATATCTTTAGTGGGTATTTTCCATAGCGCACGTTTTGCGCTATCTAGTTTAGACTTCTATGCAGTTAAAAATCTCATTTCTCAATGGCAAGAAACCGAGTCAGTAAAAAACACTGAAGACATAGCAAGAGCAAAATCTCATTTAGAAAGAGCAAAAGCACTTCACCCTGCGCATCCAGTTTATACTGACATGCTTGGTCAGGTATTTGAATGGGGTGCTTTATCCGGAAGCAGCAATGAAATTGGAGACCTACAACAAGCGAAGGCCCTTTACAGTGCAGCTATACAACAACGACCAACCTGGCCAGTGACTTACGCATCCTTAATCTTAGTGAAATGGCGATTGGGTGAATTTGACGAGGAATTGATTGAAAGTATTAAAATGGTGCAAACCTTAGGCGCTAAAAAACCAGAAGTACATGCAATCATTATTCGTTTCGGTTTAGCAACTTATGCTGAAAATCACCCGTTCTATGCTCATGTACGAGATGCCTTACCAAAGTATCTTTCACTGGCATTGCGCAATCAAGAAACACGAATCTCAACGCTTGCTATAATTGATTATTATCAAAGCCTTAAAACAGTTTGTCGATGGATGAACAAACAGGATCCTTGGGTGGTCAAGAATGCTTTAAAATGCGTGCAGTAGACTCTACATCTTTCTAAGAATGGCTTAAAGAGGGCCTCTTGCTCGAATTTTCAAATTATTGCTTAGCATACAAAGTGAGATGAATATCACGAAATAGCAGGCATTTGCATACGCTTGCAGCGGAAAATCTACTGCCATGTGAAGACACATGCCGATGATCGCCATGCAACAGGCGAACGAAACGCCTTTAAATATAGAGTTCCGACGCTTTCGCATTGCTCTTATTGACTTGTAGAACGCAAAGACAACAATCCCCGCTAATAACGTAAAGGCAGGCAAGCCGTATTCAATTGCGAATTGTAAATAATCATTATGAGCATGATCATAAAACGACATGACGTCAGTTTTCTGGTATTTCGGAAACACGGAGTAGAAGCTGCCAGCGCCAGATCCAGTGATAGCAAAGTCGCTAAGCATTGGCATGGCATCAGTAATGACCTCGTCACGCGTCTCTTCACTAAGACTGGTTTCAGCAAGTCGATTTTTCACATTCTCTAGGCCGAAATAGGTGCTCACAATAAAGAGGTCAATAATAAATATGCTAATTATTAGGACGCTCAGACCTTTACTACGTTGTTTGATGATTAACAGAGCCAAGATGCCGGTCAAGGTCATTGCTAAGAAAAACGCGGTGTTTCCCATTCGACTTCTGCTCATCACCAAGGCAATGACCATAATGGCTAAACAAATTCTAATGAGTGCTTTACTTCCCAGCATCGTGGTTGCTATTGAACGCAACAAGTCCTTTGGTGATGACATTTGGTCTTTCTGTAAACTAGTGATCAATAAACCCAGACCTGCCGCTAAGGTTAACATAAGGAAGTTGGCGAAATGGTTCTTATAAACGAAACTACCAGTGGCAATTGAAGTGACTTCTAACTGAAATATTAGACTTCTATGGCTTTGCAACAAGACTTCTAATGCACCATATAAGGCTTGAAAAGTACCGGCTGCCAACATGGTCATGAGCAGAAGTTTGAGCCGTTGCTCAGTATTTACCAACATCAAGATTAAGCAAAATAAACAGAAAAAAGACAAGAGCTTGTAAAAACTAATACCGCTTTGACCGGTATCTAAGGATAAGTAAAAACTTTCCACAGAGGCTAGTTGTTGAATAGCAAAAGCGCTTGGCGAAATGAACTCAACAAAGACTGCTGGTAGGGGAACGAGTTGCAATGCAGCAACTACTATTAAGGCTAACCATAAGTAGATCATTCGCAGGTAGGGCAGCAAACCCAGCCAAGGTTTGTCTTTGTGAGATAGGGCTGCAACAAAGGTGAGAGCAAAAATAGCGATCTGGAAAAAATTCCAAGCCCAAGGGCGGTTAGCACCCAAAGGTATAGGTAAGGCAAAAATAACAAACAACAGTGAATAATACAGTAATGATTGAAGTTTTAAATTCACGAGTGCTCGTTGGGTTGTTCGCGTTAAGCTAGCGGCAATTTTTTATGATTATTTCTTAATTGCTAGAGACCGTTGTATCGCCGCCGCCAGCGCCGCCAGCACCAATGCCAATACCAACAGGTGAAATAGGACCTGTGCTAATTACGCCAGCCGCTGTTGCTGTTGATACCAAAGAGGGATCAGCGCCTGCTTGCAAAGCCGCAACTAAAGCATTCTCTGGGGTAATAGCGCCGGTAAGGGCTGCGCCATCAAGCACTTCTTGGGCGAAGTCAGGGTAAAGCACAACACCAAGTGTAATGACCTCAATGACTTTTGCGGGATATTCTTCAATGAGCACTTTCGTGACATCAATCAAGCTGTTTACGACAATCATTTCACGATAAAAATCATTCGACAGCGGCACATTAAAAGCGATGGCGGATTTTGCGTCAGGATTAAGCGTTGTATCTTCTTCTGTCATCGATGAAGCTATTGCCATGGCAATAGCTTGAACAGAGGTGTTACCGCTATTCACTAATTCAATAACATTCTCATGAAGTCGATTTCCTGGTTGCACTTCATCACCGAATAGAGACCTTGTTGCAACATCTTGCGCCGCGACCGAGGCGAATGAAGCAAAACAAACAAAGATAAAGGTGGCGAGTCTGCGCATTTTAATTTTCCAAATCGTTTGATAATAGTGACAATTTATTACTAGCATACGCCGAACACATGCTTTGTTTACATTTTACTCAGTAATTCATTTATTAGCAAATAAGCGACAGTAGTTTATTGCTCATCTTGGACCAACCTGGGAGCTGCGATGAAGTAACCTTGTTGGAAATCAACGCCGGCGTCTTTTAACCAGTCTGACTCTGCCGAGCTCTCAACCATTTCTGCAATTATTTTTATATTTAAACCATGAGCAATCGCAAGCAAAGACTCCACAAATAATTGATTATCTTGTTGCTCATGGATGTTGGCAGTGAAGCGACCATCTAACTTTAAGTAGTCTGGTTGCAGTTCTTTTAAGTGAATAAAGCCAGCCAGTTGAGCGCCATAATGTTCTAAGGTGATGCTGACACCTAATGCTTTTAACTGCTGAGCAAACATATTGAGTGTTTGCGCAGAATTGACTAAGGCTCGTTCGGGTATTTCCAAAACCAAACGTTTCGCGATGTCAGGTTCTTCATTTAACTTGCTAAGCAGCCAAGATTGAAAATTCGGAGAGAGTGAGGATAAGCGAGAAACGTTTAGGCCAACACGTCCATTCTTAGCTTTCAATAACGCAAACGCGTTAGAGAATAGCATTTTGTCCAATTCTTCAGAGTAATTTAATCTGACTGAGGCCGGTATCAGTTGTGACATCGGTACCATTTCACCGGTATCTTTTCGCTTCATTCGTGCAAACCACTCAGAATACTCAACCTTGCTGTTAGGCATTATCAAAGGCTGTGCCGCAAAATCTGCTTTTGCTTCATCAATAAGCTGTAAGATTTGACCTCGCCACTCACTATTGCTTTGCTTAATTGTGATATTAGATGCAAATTGCCATTGTGACGGCAACGTAGCTGCGATGGCTAGGGCACTATCGGCGCGCTCCATAGCAGCATGATAATTGTCTGAATACTGAAACTCTGTAGCGCCTATGTGGGCAGTACCAAGTTGGTATTCACTTTTTTCAATGCGTTTAAAGTTAGCAGCAAGCGCTTCCACTAAGCTCTCACATTTAGGTTTTTCAATATCCTCTAAAAGCACTGCAAAATCGGCTCCTGCAATTCGGTAGATAGAGAAATGACTAAAATGCTGAGAGCAAATTTGTTTAGTTTCCTCACAGATTTTCTTTAAATACGAATCGCCTTCGTTGATCCCAATATGTTCATTGATATTTTGTAGGCTCGTGCCACGAATGATTAATAGAAAACCTTGTGAATGATGTTGCTCATCTCGCAGCAGTTGTTCAAAAGCTAAATCGAAAGCGCGACGATTGCCGACTTCAGTTACTACATCGGAATAAGCGAATCGTCTATATTGCTCAGACTGTTTGTTCAACTGCATGAACAACTTACCTAGCTTAGTAGACATAACATTGATGGCTAAAACAAACTGTTTTAGCTCTTTAGTTTTTGGGACTCTACTCACTTTCTCAAAGTGTTTATCACTCATTTTTTCAGCTTGCAGAGCAACATCTTTAAGAGGACGCGTAATCATTTTTACTAATGCATAGACAAAAAATAATCCAAAAACAAAAATAATACTGATGACTGAAAATGTGGCTTTTGCATTAGACCATAGTTGCTGATACCCAAACCCAGGATTACTAATGACTTCTAATCGCCCAGCAATAGTCCAGCCAGTGTTTAGTTCTGTATTTGATTTGGGGGCCTCGATAGTAAATAAATCAACAAACCAAGCGGGAACATCATCAAGTGTTTGCGTGTTTATTTTTCTAATCAATACCTCATCTTCACCGTTATATAGTGTAATCTCTTGATAATAACCACGATCGAAAATTGCGTTCGTCATTGTATCGATAATTGGTAAGCCTTCTTCGCTCTCTAAGTGAGGCATGATCGATAAACCCAACGAGGTAGCAGTATCCTGAGCGTGAGAGGAAAGCTGGTATTCTATGTATTCACGGGTATTGCTGACATTCACCCAAATGGATGACATAAATACGATAAACAACACTAGGAAAAACCCTAATCCTAACTGTTTAGAGAGTGACATATCTGCTCCGTTTGAATGTCGTCGACAAGCCACGACTTATACTCTTAGCTGAGATTATAAGGCGTATCTTATTAAAAGCCATTTTTCATTCGCTCATTTAGCTCATCCCACAAGCTGTTGTTCCCTCGATTTTGCATCATTCTGCCTCGGCCTTGAGTTTTGGCAAGCCATAGGCCATCGCCATTAAAACTATATATAGGGAGTAAATCTTTTCTTTGGCTTGCCGGGAGAATGCGTTTATTTAAATTGTCTAGTACCAAGGGGATAGAATTTGGATTCTCATAGTAGGCTAACACCATATGGGCTTGTGGTGGCTTGGTAGCCGTAACGTACATTAGCCTTAGTTTAGACTTATCTACACCTAACTCGACTAAGCTGAAATATTTGGCGATAGTAAAGTCTTCGCAGTCACCACCAGATGTGGATAGAAACTCTATTGGTGTTGCCCAATAGTCTTCTTTTCCCCAGTGTTTTTTGTCATCTATAAAATCTAGTCGATTAAAAAAGTCATTAATTTCTTTTAATTGTTCATCAATAGGTTCGCTTTGTTGAGCTTCAAGTAGGGCTTGCCATTTGATGATTCGTTTATACGCGTCTTGACCATATTGTTCGCTTATTCGCGATAGCAAATTTTCATTAATTTCAATTTTTGAATAGAGAGGAGAATGCTGAATAGCAAGCAGGGCAACGCAGCAATAGAGAATGACCTTTTTCATTCTATTGCGATACCTTTATAAGCCACATGTAATTGTTCCAGCATGCGCTGTTCATGATGTCATTAATGCTCGTTTATGCTTTTGCACTTACTATATCGATAGATTTGCATCATAACTTAAAGTTTCATATTTATGATGTTAGTTATTTATACGCAGCTGTGCTTTTTGGTACTATTAATACTTACTTATTGGCAGTAATACTGCTTAATTCCAAAGCATTTACGGAAAGTTAGCATAATAGGGAGTATTAGGTTCTTGCAAAACGGCTTAGCTCAATATCCACTTATCAATGTAGGTGGTATCAAAACTGCCTGTATCGACCGCACAGGAATGGTTTCAGTCATTGTGAGTCGAATTGAAAGGGCAACAAGACAATCGACGCCAATGGTGATTTTCGATTCTAATGGGCACGCTATCTCTTTAGCTAATTCAGATGCTGACTTTATGCATTGTTTGAATCAAGCTGATCTAATTCACGCAGATGGCCAAAGCGTTGTATCATTTTCTCGCTGGCTAAAGGGCGCAGATATCCCAGAAAGAACGGCCACAACTGATACTATCCACGACATACCGAATCGGAGCGACGCAAAGCTACAACATTTTCTGTTAGGTGGCGAAGCTCAAGTTGTTGATGCTTGCGCAGACATTATGACTGAAAAGTATCCTAATTTTTTGGTTGCGGGTAAGCATCACGGTTATTTTGATAAGCAAAATAGCGATGACATTATTGAGCAGATCAATGCGACACAGGCCGATATTTTATGGGTAGGTTTGGGAAAACCTATTGAACAATATTGGATTATGCAAAATAAACACAAATTGCGAGTCCCCGTTATTATTAGCTGTGGAGGTTGTTTTAATTACATTACAGGTGACTATAAAAGAGCCCCACAATGGATGCAAAATTGGGGATTAGAGTGGCTACATAGAATGCTAAGTGAGCCAAGAAAACTGTTCTGGCGCTATCTCACCACTAATCCGCATGCAATATACTGCGTGTTGAAGCATAAGTATTTTCCATCAGAGGCCTCATGAACGAAAAAGTGTTGTTTCTGCAGAAAACCTTCGAACTAGGAGGGGGGATTGAAAAGGTGCACTCGAACCTAGCTGCCGGCTTCGTTGCCAGCGAACAAAATGTTTTCTTCCATATCATCTCAGCTAGCGCGGAGCATTCAGAAGGGATTAAAAAACTTGCTCAGTCTTTCAGTGTTTCCTTTACGTTTGATAATGATTCCCTTAACCGGAAATTTTCAGTCTTATCTAAACTGATCCGCCAAGAGGAAATTACCAGTGTCATTGCTGCCACTGAAACTGCCAACATGCTGGCGATTTTTTGCAAAATAAGGTTTCCGAGCCTTAAGATTATTTTTACTCGTCATTGTGCTTTTGATGTCAGCGGTCAGAAACTAGGGCCAAGTGCAATTAAATCACTGTATTCAATCTATCCTTGGTTTGGCACAGTCGTTGCTGTGTCAAGGGAGCTAGTCACACAGACGAAAAGGCAGACTTGGATTCATAAAAGTCGTTTACACTACATACCAAATGCTGCTGCTACCCAAGAAAATCAAGCTTTAGCTCAACAAAATACAGAACACTGGCCTCATAAACAGTATTTCCTAGCCATTGGTCGACTGGTCGAACAGAAAGGTTTTGATATGTTGATCACAGCATACAGCCTAGCTGTTAATAAAAACAAAAATCTACCCTCGTTAGTGATTGCGGGGCAAGGTGAAGATGAGGCGAAACTCAAAGCGCTCGTTTCTGAGCTCAAGCTGGAAGAGCATGTCACTTTTGCAGGCTTTCTGCGGAATCCATATTATCCTATGGCGCAAGCAGAGTGTTTTGTTTTGTCTTCTCGCCATGAGGGTATGCCTACGGTTCTGATAGAAGCCTTGTCTCTCGGTACTGCTTGTATTGCTTTTGATTGCCCAACGGGCCCGAGCGAAATTATTCGACACAACGAAAATGGCTTTTTAGTCGCAAACGGAGACATAGACGCGCTTGCAGATGCCTTATCGAACTATCAGTCTGTACCAAAAACTGGACTAGTCGAAAGTGTCGCTGAATTCTCACAAAGCAGTGTTTGCCAACATTATTTGAAGCTATTAGGCGGTAAAGCGAATGTCTAAGATAGTGATTGTCATTCATGACCTACGAGGCGGTGGTGCCGAAAAAATGATGGTGCGACTCGCAAACGCAATGTCCATGCGAGGGCATACTGTGACTTTACTTTTAGTCGCGAAAGGAGGTGCTAATCTTGCCATTGTTTCGCCAGAAGTTAAGGTAATCCAATTAGCCTGTGATCGCACATTGTCTGCATTTATGCCGCTTCGAATACAGCTCAAAGCCCTCAAGGCAGATGCAATTCTGTCAGCGCTAACACACATTAACGTTTTGACATTCCTCGTTTGCATGAGTTTGGGCATGAGACACAAATTAAGTATGAGTGAACGCAATACTTTTTCTCATGACAAGTTAGTCAACAAAGGTGCTGTGATGAAACTAGCATATGCATTAGCACCTTGGTGTTATCGGTTTGCATCCAAACCAGTTATTGCAGTATCTAAAGGCGTGGCAAACGATCTCGTTGCTACGAGCATTGCTAGAAGTAAAGATGTTGTTGTGGCACCTAACCCTGTCGTTGCGACCGACTTTTTGTTGCAACTTAATTCAACCGCAACTCACCCATGGCTATTAAATAAACAAGGTCGAGTCATCATAGCAATCGGTCGTTTATGCGAGCAGAAAGGTTTCGACTTGCTTTTAAAAGCGTTTTCGATTCTAGTGGACAAAGAGGCGAACAAAGAGCAGTATCGATTGATTATTTTTGGAGAAGGGGAATTAAGACCTCAACTAGAGCAAAGGGTGCTAGATCTGAACTTAGGTCCTTATGTATCACTGCCTGGATACGCCGAGAATCCCGTCGCTGAAATGCAAGCCGCTGATCTGTTCGTTCTACCCTCTAGGTTTGAAGGGAGCCCTAATGTTTTGGTAGAGGCGATGGCGGCTAAACTACCTGTGGTAGCATTTGATTGTCCTCACGGGCCAAAAGAAATCCTTGCAGCGGTAGAAAAAGAAGCGTTGGTTCCTTACCTTGACATTAAGGCTTTGAGTTCAAGAATGGAGACGGCTTTGCAACAAAAAACTAATATAGATATTTACCCTGCAATCATTTCTCGTTTTGAGGCAGCCGAATCTGCCAAGATATATTTGGACTTCATGTTAGCAAAATGAGTATTTCAACCACAAATTATTACAGAGTCTTTTTACTTATTGCCGTTGGCTTTTATTTGAGTTTCTTTCGCTTTTTTGAGCGAGTAATTACTGGAGCGGGTGATAGCGCTTCATTCGAAGTTGTTGCTGGTGGAAATATCCTTAATCAAATAATAGGGATACTTTTACTTTTGCTTTCACTTACATACTTTCTGACTAGCAAGCTTCAAGGTATTAAGGCATTCCTGATGTCAGCATGGCCCATATTATTGATTGTATGTTTCTTCTTATTATCCATAACTTGGTCTGATGTACCGAATATAACGTTTAGGCGATGTGTTGCATTTTTCACTTTGATAATCAGTACCTTCGTTTTGGCTCAAGTTTTTTCTCCTCGTTCTTTGTTGTATTTTTTGGCAAACGCTATTGCTCTGGCTACTATTGTTGGCTTGTTTTATACCTTTTTAAGCGGGAGTACGATTAATTTTGGCCTGGGTGAGCGAGAGTCAGGTTTTAGAGGAATGTTTGCTGATAAAAACAGTGCCGCTAGAATATATGCTTATGGTCTTTTACTTTTTTGTGCACTTGGGCGTTACAGAACAGGATGGGATAGATCGCTCCTAGCACTATTGACTCTTGCCCTTTTCGCCTCGCAATCAGCATCAGCTGTTGTAATAGCGGTGGTGGGTGTCGGTCTCACTATTGCACTTCGTATATTTCGAGGTAGAAACAAGTCTGAGAGTATACTTCGCTTTATTATGCTAGTTTTGCTTTTAATGATCGCCGGATTGGTAATTATTAATTTGTACGAATACCTACTCTCACTCTTAGGTCGTGACGCTAATTTAACAAATCGTGCAATTATCTGGGAATTACTAAAGCCCTATTTGGAAGAAAAATACTTATATGGATATGGCTTTGGTAGTTTTTGGGCAAGTAGTGCTGTGGCAGATTTTATTGAAAGGTGGGGGTTTATTGGTAACGCGCATAGCGGCTACTTTGAGATCATGTTGCATGCTGGCGTAGTTGGTATGGGGCTTTTCTTTGTCCTTATTTTTGTTAACGCTGCGCGAGCAATTAAACTCTATATTGGTAGCGAACATCGTATCTTTGCTTCTTTCGCGATAACGCTTCTGTCAGTACAGCTTATTACCAATTATATAGGTTATATTATTCTCAATCATAATAGCTTCGATATGTTCTTATTTATGCTTTGCTTTTTCTGTGTGGCTAATTTGGTGGGTTCTCATGAGTACAACAAGTCATGAATAATAAGATGAATAGCCTACCGAGTATTTCTGTCGTAATAGCCACTTATCAACGGCCAGAGTATCTGCAGAGCGCTTTGTCTTGCGTTTTAGCTCAATCCGCTCAAGCATCGGAGATTATTGTGGTCAACGATAGTCCTAGCGATGACTACACAAGCTGTGATGAATTAGTTAACTTGAGTAATGCCAAATTAATCAGTACCGATGGCTCAAAAGGGGCTAATCACGCCCGGAACACAGGCGCGAATGTTGCAAGTGGCGATGTCATCGCTTTTTTAGATGATGATGACATTTGGCTTCCAGAATATTTATCAAAGGTAGTTCAAGCATACGCTGAAGATAGAAAAGTGGTCGCCACCCTCTGTGGTAAGCGGATCATGGAGCGTCAACATATTGAAAAAGTGAACTCCGAAGGCTTCCTTACTAAAGCAGAGTTACAAAAAGGCAATACGTACTGTGGTGTCAGTGGTTTTACTGCAAAAAAAGAGTACCTAAAACAGATTCCTTTTGATGAGGAATTAAAAAACGCACAAGATTGGGATATCTACATTCGCTTTTTTCAATCTGGAATGTGCGTTAAGAACATTTCTTTACCTCTATATCTCTACCGTACAGAAGTTAACTCTGGTATTACTAAAAGCACGCAAATAATTCAGCCAACACAAGCACTTTATCGACTTGATGCAGCACTTAAACATCGAGCTTGGCTAGGTGAAGAAGCATTTAGAGAGCGCATTATTTCGCAAACCTTAACTAATTTGATGGGGAAAAAGTACAAGCTATCATGGGTCAAAGTGTGTGCTGAGTTTATAGGCTGGAAAAGTACGGTATCTGCCCTATTTAGAAAATTTCGGCCCTCAAAAAAAGTGAGTAAGTAACATGCAAGTCTCCCCGGCTAGACAAAGGATGGCAAGGTTAGCCTGGTTGTTTATTGAAAAGTTCGGCCTAATTTTCCTTTCAATATTTTCATTCTTTGCGTTCGCCTTACTGCTAACACCAAATGAATTGGGCTTAGCTGTGCTTTTATTAGCGATTGCTGAGTTGTTTTCATTCTTCTTTTCATCAACCATTGATAATTCGATGATAGGAATGAAAAAGATTTCAAAGTCTGACGATGGAACAGTATTTTGGACCGGCCTTATTAGTACATCGATACTTGCATGTGTTTTGTGGGTATTACTTAGCACCTTCTACTTCCAAGAAGCTGAATCTTCGATATTAATGGTGGCTTTACTATTTTTACCCTTACAATCACTCTCACGTATCCATATTATCCACTTAAGGCGGGCAGGGGAGTTCAAATCATTAGCTCAGCGAACGCTTCTCGGTAAACTATTGGGCTTGTGCTGCGGTATCTACGTAGCCTATATTGGCTATGGAGCATGGGGTTTAGTGACTCAAGCAATTGTGATGTCATTTACTTCTGCAAGTTTGCTAATGTTAACTTGTCGTAGATCAGTTCCTTTCACCTTCGACATCGATTTGATAAAAGATTTGAGTCTAGTTGGTGTGCCTGCTGCTGTGAAGTCAATAAGCAGTAACTTCGTAGAAAAAGGTTTGATATTTGCCCTAGATATTACTCTAGGCTCGGCAGCAGTGGGCTTTTTCAACTTTGCTAATCGCTTGGTGCAATTACCAAAGAAAGCCATTCACAGCGCTTTAATGACTTACGGTCATCCTGTGTTTAGTAGGAAAGCGAAAAGTGAAAGCCCAGATGCGGAAAAATTGCTTTCAAATTTCTTCTTAGATGCAACACAGATAGCGGTTTACCTTGCTGCTCCTATTTTTATTGGGTTTGCGATAATTGGTGAGGCATTAGTCGGCGTGATTTTTCCAGAGCGTTGGGCCGCCGCGGCTAGTTTAATATTGCCTATTAGTGTCATGGCGGCCATCAGTTTTTCTTTAACTTTCTTACCAAGCATTCTGGTGGCGAAGAAGGTGACGAAGAAAGCGTTAATACCAGAAATTATCACAACCATAATGGCTATTCTTTTCGTGTTTATGACATCTGAACACTACGGCTTGATGAGTGCTGTATGGGCACTTATTATTAAATTGGCAATTATGTTGCCTATCAACACTCAGGTTATCACTAGTATTTGTGTGTTCTCGGTCAAACGCTATTTGCTGGTGCTCTTAAAGCCTGTATTAGCATGTGGCGTCTTATGCGGAAGTTTATTGGCATATATCACATACTTACCATTACAAGACGTCATCGATATTACTTTGATTGTTAATATTGGTGGTTTTGTTTATTTAGGCAGTGTACTTGCTTTAGATCCAACCATAATAAAAAGAATAAGAAGATTCGTGTCTGAGTAGCTAGAGGCTAAAGTGAGCATACAAAAAAGCCGCCATGATTTGCATCAGGCGGCTTTGTTATTTCTTTGATGTACTTATTATTTCTTACGTCTTAGCATAAACAACAAAGAGGCCATGAATAACAACACTGCGGCTGGAGCGCTGGCTTTGTACTCTTCTATAGAGAAGCGTAGTTCACGGATCTCAATCTCTCTATCATTTTGAGCGTCAGTTAGTGCAATCATTATTTTGTTTACGCCATTAATGCCGTCACCGAAATTTGCAATGCTTTGCTCAAGCCAAGGGTTTGGACCACTGCCATCTGGGGTAGGTGCTACGTAGAAGTTGTTAAATATGTCCATGAATAAAACTTCAACGTCTTTTAAAAGCTTTAAACCAATTTCCGTAACTTGCTCATTCGGATTAGCTAAACCATCATTAAAGATAGAGAATGTCTTGATATTGACTAGTCTGTTTAATTCAATTTCAATAAACACCGCGTTAGTATCGGAGATAACTGCACCGTCTTTGTCACGGGTTACTCGAAAAGCGCCAGTGCCACCTTTAGAGAGTTTTCTCTGAACTACACTGTCGAACAATAAAACAGTCGAGTCAGTCGTAGTGCTAGTTGGGGTGGTATCAAGCACATAACCATCTGGAATATAAACATTAATGACATCAATATCGTCATTGGTAATAAAAGACGCGTTAGCCAATGTGCTTATGGATAAAGCGATAAAAATGAAAACCAGCTTAATAGAATTCATAAAACCTCAATAATAATGCGCATTTGCGCGAAAAGTGTAACCATGTTTCAGTTACGAGTTAGTCTCAATACAAAGCAATAATTGCGCCATTTATTTAAGTTGTTGAATATTATGGTTAAAATACTGTTGGTCCAATGAGTTTAGAAAAGGTGTTAAAAAAGCTGACACACAAGCTAAAGTTGCGGCACTTTGAAACCAAATATTGTGATATCCCTTTGATATCTTTCACTTACTATCGCTAGTAATTTATCTGTGTATGCGTTTAAAAATGAGTTTTCGTCTTGCTGCTGATTAGAATGCGGCAGTGAGAAACTTTCTACACCAAGTTCACTTTGAATCTTTGCAAAGTCTTCTGTCAACGAAGACATATAGCCTAAAGAGTCAAAACGAAGTCCGCCTTCATTGTTGTTAAGTATTCGATATTGCGAAATCCAATGCCTATCAGAAAATTGGTCTGCGCCTTCCTCACTAGCTAGCCAATGGACAAACTCAGCAAACGGCATGTCTGGGTATAAACCTCGATAGCGAGTTATTATGAAAATGTCGGCAAACTTCCCATTGTTGCTTATTTTATCATTCCAACAAGAATAAACTCTGCTCCAAGGATCTCTCACAAATGCGAATTGATAATAGTCTGAAAGCTTTGCATTGGTTTGTAATACTTCAGCATATGAGAGTTTGGTTTCTAATTGATAGCTAAAAGGGAGTGTACGAAAAAAGCTCCTTACACTGCTTGAAGCCACTTTAGGGTTTCCTGCGTGAATTGCTTTCAGTTCATCACATATGATGACCGTTCCTATGTTATCTGCAGTCGGCGCCACTCCTGCTCGAAGACAGTAGCGCAGCAAATATGTAAGCCGGACAAAAAGACGGGCAAGGCGCGGAAGTTTCCGTAACTTATAAAAAGCGATATTGACTGCTCTTTTAAACTGCCAGTTTTTTTTCATTTTGGCGTATTCTCGTTTTGTATAACGTCGATAACCCGACGTGCTAGCAATTGTCCAACCAAGGCATTCCCAACTGGCGTAAAGTGACCTTGTGAACGCTCCCAGTAAAGCAGTTTTTCACTATTTTGTTCAAAAGTTCCAGTAGGATCAACAACAACGAAGTTTTCTTTGATTGTTAGTGGCATCGTATTCTCGTAAGCCCGTTTTTCAAGTTTCTTAGGTATGTTCAGTACAATAAGTGGAACATCACTTAGCCCTGCTGTCTTCTCGAGCTCCTTGTAGAGTGCAAAGGCTAGCTTAGCCTTTTCAGGCCCTGCTCCAGAATGCTTTGATGTATTGTTTTTGTTTCGCAGCAACGACTTAATCATTAGTGCTGATCTTTCCCTAATAAAACTATATGCTTGACTATTTTCAGAAAGAAAAGTGTAAAACGGGATATGTTCGAGTATTTCGCGTTGCCTAACTCCAGGTAAATAGCTAATTGCCTTACGGCTCAAACCGCCATTCTCTAAGTGAAAGAGTTGACTCCACTTATTTTCATCTAGATCGGTATGGTGCCATGTAGACACAATCAGATCTGGCGAATACTTAATGCCTTCCTGCTGTAACGCGATGAGTTGTTCTGCGGTGCTATAACCTGATACAGAAAGATTAATGACTTCAACTTTTTTACTAATATTTTTAGAGACAATAGTAGCTGCTTGGTGTATGAATGATTCTTCTAAAGTAGCACCATATCCCATACCAAATGAGTCACCTAAAAGCAGAAGTCGAAATGTGTTGTCAGATTTTTTATACGGTATTTCATCATCAGCTCTTAAGCCTTTAGCGTTAGTCTTGAAGTTTACTGTGTAATCATATGTCTTGTGCGTATAGTTCGCCAAGGCTTTGTTTACGCGAATTCCATATTCACCTTTGGTAATATTTCTAGGGTTTATTGGTTGGACTTTAAATAGGCGTATATAGCCCTCGAAAAAAACGGCCATCCAAGTACAAACAAAAATTATTTTAATCAACAGTTTAAAACGCAAAGTAAATAAACTCCGAAGGTTTGTTCGAGGCTAATACCAAAATACTCATTAACACAAAGAGCCAGATATTTAAGGATACAAACCAATGCGATTTACTGACCGGTGTCAGGCTTTTTGACAATGCTTGCCAACATTGAAAAGCGACTAAAAACCAAGAATAAAAAAGAACAGTGGATAAGTTTTCTATCGTGATTGCAGAGTAAGTAGGCGATGTGACAATGTAATACATAAAATGCGAGATTGTCTCAACATTCTGAGCTCTAAATATTAACCATCCTAAACAGGTCAAGTGAAAGAAAATAAATACTTTCAAGATTACCTTTCCTGAGATTTTAACTCGTTCTGGGCTCTCTAGTTTACATGCTTTGTAAAAGCTGAGCAGGAAACCATGGTAGGCTCCCCATATTATAAAGTTCCAAGATGCACCGTGCCATAAGCCACCTAATAGCATTGTGATACTTAAATTTCGGTAAACAAAGAAAGATCCACCTCTATTGCCTCCCAATGGAATATATAAGTAGTCTCGTAACCAGGAAGACAGACTAATATGCCACCTTCTCCAAAATGATGAAGGATCTGTCGCAAAATATGGAAGCTTAAAATTGACCATGAGCTCAAAGCCAAATAGCTTTGCTATCCCTCTCGCTATATCGGTATAACCAGAAAAGTCACAGTAAATTTGGATGGCAAAGGCATACACACCTACGAGGAGGGTTAAGCCATCAGTTGCGCCAGCTGCTGCATTGCCAATATCAAATGGATGAAAAGTACTATCTACAATCTTCGCCATATTATCGGCAACAACTACTTTTTTGAAAATTCCCCAAGTGATCAGCCAAAGTGCATTACTCAATTGCTCTCCTCTTGGGAATTGCTTAACCGTTTGGAATTGAGGGAGTAAGTTTTTACCTCTTTCTATTGGTCCTGCCACAAGCTGTGGAAAGAATGAAACGAATGCACCGAAGTCTATGATGTTGTTTGTATGTGTCAGCTCTTTTCGGTAAATATCGACGGAATAACTAATAGTTTGAAAAGTGTAAAAGGAAATGCCTACCGGAAGAATGATGTCTAAAGTGAGTGCTGTTGGAGTAATATCAAAAAGCGATTCGCTTAATTGTGCAAATGAGTCTGCAAAAAAATTAAAATACTTAAAGAATCCGAGGATTGTTAAGTTAGAAAATATACTAAAAATTAAGAAAGCTTTGCGACGTTTACTAAACTCAAAGTTAGCAAAGTACCTAAACAGGAGTGGCACACCAAACAGCGCCAACAAGACTGAGCTCAAACTCAAGAACATGTGCTCTCGAATTATCTTAAGTGCAAAATCTAGCTGTGGGAAAACTAAGAATAGTAAGGCGCTAAGCGCGAGGAAAGTCAGGCTTTGCAGTCCAGCATTCTTCTCGCTTTTTCCTTTATCGATAAGCATTCCACAGTAAAAATCGATACTTATTGATAGAGCAATTAAGAACAGAAACCTAGGATCCCAATATCCATAGAAGAAAAAGCTGGCTGCCAGTATTACTGCATTTCTGACTTTAATTTTGCGTTGGACAGTCCAATACGTAATAAAAACAACGATAAAAAAAGCAGCAAACTCTATTGACGTGAATATCATGCTGGGTCTCGCGCTTACTCTATGCTTTTATTCATCTTTCAATACCCAAACGCTTCATAGTCACTCGCATAAAAATCTTTAATAAATGTTATCGTATTTTCATCGATTTGGTGGTCTCTGCTAGGCGCACTCTCCAGTTTGTGAGGAAACTGTAAATCTTCTACACCGAGCTGTTTCCGCAAAGTGTTAAATCCATCTTCTAAGGATTCAAACTTAATAATCAGATCCATGTTGATAAGGCCAGAATATTCTTGCAACCAATACGTTTGCGGACGCAAAAAACCTTGTCCAGCAAACCGTCGGATGAAATTGTCAAAGTCAATATCACTGGGGATTTGATAGTTTTTTTGATGTATAGGATCGCGCATGGCGTTTTTATACCAAGAAAAAGCGCGGCTCACCGGGTCTCGTACAATCGTAAACTTAAAGTATTGTTCGTATTGGATGTGTGTGACTTGTATGGCGTTGTTGGGGTTTGCATGTGGGCGAGTGTACTCTCGAAAACGTCTAACTAGATCTTTAATGTTCTCTCGAGAGCGCAATACTTTGGTTACGGGTAATGGTTTCTGTATCATTCGAATACTACGATGATCCTGTCCACTGCGCCCTTGATGACCATCAAAGTGGCCTAGTGCACTTTCTACGCTAGTGCCTGCACACTTTGGAATGTGTACAAAAATGCATTGGTATTGGTGAGATATCACGCTATTCCCTGATAGTCGCTAATTCCTTTGATACCACCATTATATTACACATAGAGTCTATCGTTAATCTGCTTTTTATTTGTAGAGCATTTCATCACGAGTCTTCGCCATCTCTTTCAACAGTTGATTCTGCAAACGGTGAGGCACTTCAGCCTTATCCATAGCCGCGACAAATAAATCGACAGTGAGATTAAAGTGGTTTTCGGTGATTTGCATGCCAGCATGAACTTGCGCCATCGAGTCGCCAGTGTATGTGCACGGGCCATTACTCATAACGCAAAGCTGCTCTACTAGCTTTTCAGTAAAACGTTCGATGTTTGTTTCTTCGAAGTAACTATATATTTCTTCGTTAAATGCAATTTCGTTCACAAAGTTATTTGCAATGAGTTCAAGTTTTTCCATTCCACCTAACTGTTCGTATAACGTTGTACTTTGTTGGTTGGCGCATGAGGCAAGACTAAGGGTCGTGAAAATGATGGCAATTAGACTCAATGTTTTTAGCTTTTTATTGATTGAAAAGTCAGTTTTATTTGTCATTAGAAGTGCCCATTAATAGATAAATAGAGTCCGCTTTGCCCTTCAGCTCCTGCGATAGTGCCTAATTCTGTCCACGCAGCGGTGAAAGACACGGATTTACTTGGAATATAAGTGGCAAAGAAATCAAACCAATCGTCTTCACCTAGCCCTAAGTTATCTGGTTTTTGTCGATACTCTACGCCCACTGCAAAGTGGCGAGAAAATAAAACGCCAGCAGAGGCTTCTAACATGAGTTCGTAGCTGTTCTGATTGTTACTACCAAAACCTAGCAATCCCATTTCATTTGCTTTTGTTGCTCTTGCTGTCACATTCCATACGGCGTTGTAACCGGCAATAGCACCTAAGTGTATCTTGCTCATTGCGACGTAAAAATCAGTTCCAGAAGTTCCTTCCGCGCCGAGTAAATTTGCCACGGCCTTGTCTTCAAGTGCTTTGTGTTGCAAGCCGACACTAATTTGTCCGATAGGGGAATAAACGGCGTCGCCAAAAACTTTGTATTTTGCACCAAAGATATTCATCTTAATTTCACCGCCTAAGCTCAACAAATCGAAGCGCTGTTGAGCTATGCTCAGTTCTACTTGGTCATAAAATGAAGCACTAATTGCTTGAACATTCAGCCGATAATCCTTTAAATCCGCTTGAGATAAAGCTGCTGAAACGGATATTTCATCTTGGCTGTCATAGCCCGATAGAATCGCCCAAGGAACTAGGCCGCCACCACCGGCGCCCTCAACTTGACTAAGGCCGGCTGTACCAATCAATTTGCCGTCACTTGCTACACTGTGAAAACTCAGCAGGCTAAAAAGTAATAAAATGTATTTCGTTAGTTTTATCTTCATCATAAAAGTGGGTCATCTTGAGTAAGTTATATGTAATTGGCCTAGTGATTACCAAGGAACAAGGTTAGTTAGGCAATGAAAATGTTTTGTGCCACTCAATATACTTCGCAGCATCGATAGGACGACAGATGTGATAGCCTTGTGCGTACTCACAACCATAATTGCGCAGAATCTCGAGCGACTCTTGGTTTTCTACACCTTCTGCAACAATCTCCATATTGAAATCGTGTGCGAGTTTGGCAACGGTTCGAACAATTTTGCGATCCGACTCTTGTTGGTCAAGTTTGAGGACAAAGCTCTTATCAATTTTTAGTATGTCAGCGGGAAGCTTGCTTAAGTAAGACAATGAAGAGTAGCCGGTTCCAAAGTCATCAATAGCAATTTTGAATCCAGCCTCGCGCATTATCGCAAGTTGTTGCACCGCTTTACCAAGATCTTTCACCAAATGGCCTTCGGTCATCTCGAAAGAAAGAACACTAGGAGGTAGCTCATTTACCCTTAGCAGCGCCATTACCATCGACAATAGTTCTGGGTTCATCACATCTTGCGCTGAAATATTTATGGCAACCATGACATCAATATCGTGATCTCTAAAGCTGATAATATCTCTGATAGCCTGTTGGTATACCCATGTTGTCACTTCACCAATGAAACCCGCATGTTCCGCAACAGCAATAAAGTCTTCGGGTGATACAAAACCTAACTCTTTGTTATTCCATCGAATCAGAGCTTCAACCGATAGGACTTTATTTTGGATAAGGTTTAACTTTGGCTGATAGAACAATGCAAGTTCGCCGTTATTCTCACGCAGTTCCTTCTTCAGCTCGGTAATAATTGAAAGGCGACGTGTATACTTTTCTTCTAACTCGTCGCTAAACTCAAGAATAAACTGGCGCGTTATTTGTGCTTCGTCGATGACAATATTCATTTTTCTAAATAGATCGCTAGGCGAATGAGTGTCCGAGGGACAATTAATAACACCCATTGCGACTGTCATGGGAATACTAACACCTTGAGCGGCAACTTCGCCGTCCAGCTTACCTTTGATTTGTACTAACTCATCTTTGGACAACTCTTTTTCGGGTACCCACAACAGCTCACCGCCGGTTAAACGCGCAGAGAGGCCGCCAAGAGAATCGACTCTGCGAGCAAGTTCAGTCAGGCATAGATCGCCATTGTGATAACCGAAGGTATCGTTGACGCCTCTAAATCCAAATATGTTAATGCCGATAGCTTGGAAGCACTCTTGTCGTTCAAACTTTTCACTGAGTAACTTCTCAACATGGTTTCGGTTATAAAGCGTGGTAAGCACATCATGTTGTGCCTGATAAATGACCTTTTGCTCTCTGTCTTTAACATTACGTTGCATTGTTTCAAATGCTGTAGAAAGGGTGGTAAGTTCAGATGAATGTCCATCAACGTTCACCCCTTCATCGTATTCACCATCAGCAATTTTTTTTGCATGCACGGTAAGCGCTTCAATGGGTTTCACCAGTTTTTTAGAAAGCATTGCGCCAAACATAATCGCGATGAGTACTGCCGCTAAGGCAATCAAGCCAATACTAATCTGTAAGGATATAAAATCTGCCAGTAAGCTCTCAACCTGATTAGACAACATGATCTCTACTTTGAGTCCGTCTTTTTCGAGTAAAGTAAAGGATGTGGAGATGAGCTTATTCTTGGAATTAAAAGATAAGGTAAACCAGGCCAATGCATCCATATTTTCAATCTGGATATTCATCATGTTGGCATCGCTATCGATAGTACTCACACGGTAACTTTGTGCATCGCCAGGTGTGACCACAATACTCGTCTCTAGTTGCGTAATACGTTTCAGCTGTTCAGCAATGCTCTTATCTATTTTGAAACCCATCATGGCTACAGCCATAGGCCGCGGTGCTTTTACACTTGAAAACAGAACTTGATAAAGTTCACCGTCAAGCGACAAAATAGAATCAGAGTTGCCTTGGTTCACGGCTTCTTCAATCAGCTTAGGGTAGATAAAATTCGCGCCTGGGATGAACTTTTCTGGGACGCTAGTGATCGTATCGCCGCGTAAGGAAAAGAGAGCCATTAGATCAGCGTTAATGCGTTGTCCATGGTTTGATAGGGCACTATCAATGGTGAGCTTGTCTCGACTAGCAACAGTTCCTTTAAAGCCAAAGTCATCTGTTAATACTGTGGCAGAGTTAGCGAGTTGTTTCTGTCTGGTATCGAGCACTTGGGATAGTACATTTCTCGCGACTTCTAAGTCATTTTTTAATTGTGCAGACGCTTGATCGCTGGTCGATTTCCAGATGAAAATCAACAAAGTCACCATCGTTATCACTAGGATACGAATGATTAGGCGATTAATACGTTGGTTCAGCGTCTTTTGCATTGTGTCTCTATTTACCGAATTTTTTCTTAAAGCCAGATGACTCGGGAGGCATCGACTCTGAATTTTCAGGTTTGTCTTCAATAGTCATCGGTAATGTCACGGTGTGTTTCATTTCTTTTCCGTTCACCTTGGCTTCAATATGCTCGTTACTCAATGGTGAAAGCTTCGAATGCCAGACTTTTAGCATCAGTTGCTCGCTTGTTTCAGCTTCTTTAGGCAATTCGATACTTACCTTTCCATTGTTATCGGTTACGCCAAGAATTTCCCCATCACTTATGTAAATAAAGCCAATCATATTGTCATGAATATTACAGCCAAGAACAGCTACGCCATTATGTTCGAAAGTGACAGCCTTAGATTCGCTGCCGCTGAATAGTTTTATTTCGAAATGATTTGGTCTTGAAAAGCTATATACGTGGTGTCGAATATTGTCACTATTTGGAAAATCTACGCTCTGAGTCTTTTGGATAGCCAGTACTTCAGGTTTAAATTGTTGGTCTACCTGGTCCATTACGGCTGTTCGCTCATCCTTTTTCGCTTTGAAATCTGGGAATGTCACTACTGCATTTGGTACTGATTTACCCGCCTGATCCACCACCATGATGTCGTATTCATTTGCGAGCGATACTGAAGAGCCTAGTAAAAGTGAAAAAGTCGCGACAGCCGCAAAGAAAAAAGAATGGGAATAACGTCGTCTGGTCTGCAATCTAACCTCTACTGGTAGTCATTAGGATACATAGAATACCAAATAACCATGTTGATACCGTTTAAGTCACAATAATCAGGTGTGAAAAGTCATACTTATATTGCTACCTAATTTTTAAATTCTGAGTAAACTACTTTTGCGATGTTTGTTTGTGTATTATGCTGTTTAGGAAGTAAGGAACTCATTGAGTGCTGCTCAACAGGGATCGTTCTACTAATTATTTATAAGGCGATTTCATGAAAGGTATTGTTTTTACTGAGTTTTCCACTATGGTCGAGAGCCTCTTTGGCGAAGACATGCTAGACGATTTGCTCGACGCAACGGATCCAGCTTCAGGTGGCGCTTACACCAGTGTAGGCACTTATGACCACAAAGAGTTGGTTGACATGGTGGTTGAGCTTCACAACCGGACCGACGTCCCGGTTGCAAAACTCATCTATACTTTTGGCGAGCATCTCGGTCGCACATTCTCTGAAAAATTCTCTAGTTTTTTTGAGGAGGCGGGTAACACTCTCGCCTTTTTGAAACAAATCGATAACCACATACATGTGGAAGTGCGTAAGTTATACCCTGATGCTGAGCTGCCCGGTTTTAGCTATACTGAACCATCCACTCCAAACGAACCTTTCGAACTTCACTACAGTTCTACTCGGGGATTCGCTGACTTGGCTGAGGGGCTCATACAATCGACCTCCAGTTATTACAATGAAAAATTCGAGCTCAAGCGTAAAGATTGGGTTGAAGGCGAAGTACACCACTGCATTTTTTATATTACGCCGATCGAAGCGACCGAAGTATAGTGCCTACTGAATTGGCGCGTCTAGAAAGGCGCCATGCTCGGGAACAAAAAGCAAGGCAGGAAGCGGAGCATTTACTTGAGTTAAAAAGTCGAGAACTGTTTGAAAAAAACAGAGAGCTTGAAAAATTAAGTAACAGTTTAGAAAAGCTGGTGGCTAAACGTACTTCGCAGATGCAAAAAGCGAGGGACGAAGCGTTAACAGCCTTGCAGGTCAAATCTGATTTTATCGCTAACATGAGTCACGAACTTAGGACCCCAATGAACGGGGTTTTAGGTGTTCTTACCCTATTGTCCGACGAAAAATTAAGTCAAGAACAGCAAGAGCTGGTTCGTGTTGCCTTGTCGTCAGGTAAGCACTTACTTGGCGTGATTAATGACATATTAGATTTCTCAAAAATAGAGGCCAAGAAGTTAGAGCTAGAATTAAGCTCAGTTCAAATTGAACCGTATTTTCACTCTGTGTGTGCACCTTTTGCATTGGATGCCAAGAAAAAAGGCATCGAATTCCGATACGATATTGATATAGGCGTGCCCAAAGCATTGGTGACCGACCCGCTGCGCTTTACACAAATAATCAGTAACTTGCTCTCAAATGCTATTAAATTCACCGACAACGGCGGTGTGTTTTTATCCTTCACTCCCTTTAATTCAAAAGGCGTTTATCGCTTGACGGTAGCCGATTCAGGTATTGGTATTGGTCAGGAACATATTGATAGTGTTTTTGCCGCGTTTGAACAGGCGGACAATAGTATTACTAGAGACTTTGGCGGCACAGGCCTAGGAATGAATATTACTAAGAATCTCGTTGAGATGTTCAAGGGGCAAATCCTAGTTGAAAGCGAACTAGGCGAAGGAACAACCTTCCATGTAGATATCTCATTTGCTCAAGGCGAAGAGAACAGCGATATACTTCCTTTAATAGACGCGGGAGAAAACCCGCTTGCCGAGAGTAATATACTGCTTGTTGAGGATAACCCTGTTAACCAAATGGTAGCGATGAAGATGCTTTCGAAGTGGGATTGTCATGTTGATTTGGCAGACGATGGCCTTTGTGCATTACAAATGCTTGAGACCAAGGATTACCAACTCGTGTTAATGGACCTTCAAATGCCGAATATGGGAGGAATCGAGGCGACAAAACGCATTCGAGCTTCTAAAGAAAAGTTTGCCAACATACCTATCGTGGCAATGACAGCCCACAATAGTAAAGAGCATATGCAGGAGTGTTATGACGCTGGCATGCAGCACCATATTTCTAAACCAATTGAGCGGGACAGTCTGCAGGCAGTCGTTTTACAATATTTAAGTGTGAGCAATGACATACAAGAGTCAGACGAAATAGCAGTAGACAACAGTTTACGTATCCCTGGTATCGATCTAGCCAGCGCTTTGGAAAGAGTGAACGGAGATTGGCCTTTGTTATATTCATTAATCGCACGCTTTTTGACTGAAAACACAAATCTAGGGAATACCTTGAAGCGGTATCTCGCAGATAACGATCAAACTAACGCGATTATTTTGCTGCATAAAGTGAAGGGAGGCGCTGCAAATTTAGGAATTGCCGAATTGTCATCGCTAGCGGGCGATTATGAAACACTATTAGCAAAGCAGCAGAATTGGCCAGATGAATCTGCTTTTTCAAGCTTACAAATGATGGTCGATAATCTTAATAAATCGATGCAAACGGTCGATAACCCTAGCAACGAAAACCAAAAGTCAACGCTGCGGCAAGAGTCGCAAGGCTATGTATTGCAACAGCTAAAAGATTTACAAAACTTGGTAAATAAAGACTTGTTCGCTGCAGAGGATATTTTGAAAGATTTATTGGATTGTGAGCTTTCAGAGGGTGTGCTAGAAGAGCTAAAAAATGCGCAAAATGCAATGAATCAGTTTGATACACCAATGGTGTCGGCAGCGATTGCGGCAGCATTGGTGCAACTAGGATAGATAATGGCTAAGAACAGAATTCTACTTGTTGACGATTCACCAAATGAATTACGCATTTTGATGGAAGTCTTGAAAGATAAATATGCAATAGTGGCCGCGACGAGTGGCTTTCAAGCGTTACAAATGATTAAGGATGATCAAGATATTGAGCTGGTTTTGTTAGATGTTGTCATGCCAGATATGGACGGTTATGAAACTTGCCAGAAAATACTCGAAATCGCTCCTCATATTCCAATTATGTTCGTTTCTGGAAACACTCACACTGAAGAAATATTGCGAGGCTTCGATGTTGGTGGTTTAGATTATTTGACCAAGCCTATCGATGCAACGCTCGTTGCCAGAAAAGTAAAGGTGGTCATTGAAGATAGAGCTCGTATAGCAGAGTTGTCAGACGAGAATAAGTCAACGACAGATATGGTGATGTCGGTTATTGCGAGCGCTGGACATCTAGGGACTGTTTTGGGCTTCTTACGAAGCGGTTTAAAAATTAGAACGCCCGAGGCGCTTGTTAGCGCTTTGTTTGACGTATTTGATGGCTTAAATATTGATGCATGCGTACAACTTCGGATGGAAAAGAGGGTCATTAATCGTTCCAGTCAAATGATGATTACGCCACTTGAGCAAGATTTATTGTATCGAGCAGCAAACATGCAAGGGCGATTCCTTGAAAAGGGAAGTCGCTACATTGTGAATTTTGAAAGTGTGTCTGTGATTATCAAGAATATGCCCGATGATGAAATGGAGCGGGGTGAACTGCGCGACAATCTCATGATGATCATCGAAGATACCGATGCATTGAATAAAAAAATGGGTACGTCGTCAGGCGAAATTATGGAGTCTCCATTACCAGATACTCGGCTAGCTACTCTCCGAGAAGAACTTCAGGATATTCAGTCCACTATGGAGATGATTATTCAAATGCAAACCACGCATAAACAGAAAAGTATGCATATACTCGAAGATATGCAAAACGAATTGGGTGACAGTTTTTTTAAATTGGGGTTAATTGAGACTCAGGAAAATACGATTTCTGAGTTGGTTAATACGAAGGCAGCGAAGATCATATCCCATATCGATGAGGGTATGCACGTTGAGGATAACCTCACTACGCTGAGAGATAGGTTAGTCATGTTGACTATTGATCTGGATAATTAGTGAATAAATTGATAAACGTTAAAAGACTGAACTGTGTATTTCTAATGCTGTCAAGTTTGTCTATTTGCACAGCAGCAAACGCTACGCAAGACATAGAGTTTTCTGGGTTTGGTAGGGTTGTAGGTGGCGCTATTTCAGATAAAGACCTGAGTTTCAACGGCTATGACAAGAATCTCAGTTTAGATCAACAAAGTTTAATTGCACTTAGAGCAGACTATACTTTTACTGACGATATTTCGTTTGTCGGTCAAGTCATTGGACACAGCGCAGATACAAGAGATAGCGGCATTCAATGGTTATATTTGAATTATCAAGCAACGAGTAATTGGTCACTTAAGTTGGGTCGCCAGCGCATACCATTTTTCAATTACAGTGACGTTATTGATGTGGGGTTTGCTTATCCTTGGATAAGCCCACCGACCCAAGTTTATACTAATTATGTATTCTCAGATTTTGAAGGTTTGAGCAGTCGCTACGATTTTATCAATAACTCGGCTTCAGGCGCTGTTACCGCTTATTACGGTGCTTTTGATGGTGATATTTATGTTTCCAATGATCGTCGACAAGCTGATGTTAAATATATAGCGGGTGTGGCAGTAGAGGCGTCTTGGTCTGGCTTTGACTTCTCAGCTGCATATCATCAGGGAGAAGTTGCGGTGAAAAACCCTGGGCTCGAACCTTTTATCGACTCGCTTCGCCAACTCGGTTTCAACAATAGCGCATTGGCTCTCGAAATTGATGGGGAGGCAACTTTCGCCAAGCTTGGGCTTGCCTATGAAACGTTTGATTACTACTTCAGAACAGAGTGGACGCAAATAGATTCTAAAGTTCACTTTGTACCTAAAGTCAGCGCAGCGTATGTGAGTGTTGGTTACCATTTATCAAACGTACTATTGCATGCGACTTATGCAACGAGTGATGCCGAATATAACGAATTTCCAGATGAAATACCTATTGGTATTGCCCCTCAACTAGATGCACTTGCATTTGGTTACCAGCAAGTTGTCAATTCTCTACCCGTGGATTCATTAGATTCTCTTACTGTTGGCGCCCGGTATGACTATTCCACAAACATAGCAGTTAAAGCTGAATTATCTTTCCTGAATGCAGAAGATGGAGAAAGAGGTTTCTTTGATGAGTTCCCAAACGACAGTGGCGATCGCCAGTCAACACTCTATCAATTAGCTATAGAGTGGGTGTTTTAATGATGGGCTTCGTTCGAAAATCCCTACTGTACTCCTCGATTATCGCAAGTTCATTGATATGCTCAACTGTAAATGCCAAAGTCATTGTTGTAGCGAACACTGATGAAGTCATTAAACTGACGCGACAAGAGGTGAAGGCCTTGTTTATGGGCGGTGCAGTTTCTTATAATTTGAAAGCGGTCGCATTAAAACCAAAACACAAGTCGAGAATGCAGTTCAATGCGAGTGTTTTAGGATTAACTGAATCGAGAGTTCAAAGTTATTGGGCGCAAATGCGCTTTTCCGGAAAGAGTAAGCCCCCACAAGAGTTAGAATCTGAACAAGCGGTATTGGAATATCTACAGAATAATCAGGGCGCAGCGGCTTATTTGGATGAAAGCAAAGCGGATAAACTGCCGGATGGCTTGAGGGTTATTTATAGTGTGAACTAGTTTATCGCTTAGTGAAGGTATTTAAGATTGCTTTCAAGGGAGCAGGTTTACCAAACAAATAACCTTGTAATTGATGACATCCGTTCGCTATCAAGAAATCGGTTTGCTCTCTTGTTTCAACACCTTCAGCACAAATATTAAGATTCAACTGTTTTGCCATCTCTATGATTGTTTTTGTTACCAGAGTGCTTCGTTTAGATACCCCAAGGTTGTCAACAAATTGCTTGTCAATTTTAAGGGTATGCAACTCAATTTGAGTTAAGTAGCTTAAGCTTGAGTAACCAGTGCCAAAGTCATCCAGAGCAATGAATGAGCCTAAGTCTTTTATTTTGCCAAAGAACTCGTTTGCCATATCGAAGTTTTCTAAATAAGTAGACTCTGTTACCTCATATTCGATGCATCTAGCGTCTATATCTAACTCTTTATATAGCCTAACGATATCTTCAAAGAGCTTTGGATTACGTAAATCATGTACCGATAAATTGAGGGAAATACTCAGTTTAGAACCAAAATGCTCAATCAAGGTAGCAGAATCGCGCAGCACACTTTCTAGTACCCAGTATGTGATTTCGTTTATTTTGCCGCTTTGTTCCGCAATAGAAATAAACTCTACAGGGGAAACAAAACCAAATTCAGGACTATTCCAACGCAGGAGTGCTTCAAAGCCGACGATTTCTTCATATGGATTGACTTTTGGTTGATAGTACAAGCTAAATTCACCGTCTTTCAAACCAGGTATAATTTTGTTAGCTAACAACAGCTTACGCTTATTGTCTTCCATCATTTCAGGGACAAAAATAGTATGGGTGTTTTTCCCTTCTACTTTTGACTTGTACATGGCCACGTCGGCGTTGCTAACGAAGTCGCTAAGATTGAATTGCGCATCTTTAGCCCTAGCAATACCAATGCTAGCACTAATGAGTATTTCCCAGTCATTGATGTCGAATGGTTTGCTTATTTCTTTAATGATACGTTCAGAGATATCAGTTACGACGAAGTCATTTGGATCGTTGTACAACAAAATAAGGAATTCATCGCCGCCCAAGCGAGCAATTAAATCACCGTGGCGTAAGAATCGTTGAGTGCGTTTGCTTGCTTCGATAAGCAGCTTATCACCAACTTCGTGACCGTAGGTGTCGTTGACGCCTTTAAAGCCATCGAGGTCGAAATACATCAATACTAAATTATCACCTTCACGCTCAGCCGTGCTCAGAGACTTACGTAAGGTTTCCATAAAAAACTGTCTGTTAGGTAGGCCGGTCAAACTATCAAAATTGGCCAAGCGCTCCATATCTTTACGTTGCTGCATTAATTGCTGTGTGTAGCGTTTGTTCTTTATTTCTTCTTCATGGATGGTGTCCATCATACTGCCGATTTCATTACTTAAATCGACTACTTCTTTTTTACCTTCAACATTGATATCGATGGAATAATCGTTGGTTTCTTTAATTTGATGCGCTAAGCGAGCAAGCTTTTGTAAAGGCAGTAACATGCGACTGTTAAGCCATAAAGAGAGAGCAATACCGATACCAATGATAATAAATGTCAATGGCAAAACACGCGTTAATAAATGCATTTTGCTGCCAGTTAGTGGCTTTTCTAAATCATTCACAATCAGAAGGTAACCAAACGGGAGCTCTTCATCGCCAACAATTTTGTATGCGAAGAGTTCGCCATTTTTGTTCGACATACCTAAAGGGATTTGGTTTAGCTGCTCTGTGTCCACGACAATCTCGAGTTCGCCTTCGACTTGCAAAGTGGGGCCACGGTAGGTGTCTATCTGATTAAAGTCTCGATCAAATACTACTGCAAACTTAACATTCTCATATTCGCCTAAGCGAAGTAACAAGGTGCGAATAGCCACAGTGTCGAGGTCATCGCCCTCTTCAGCGAGCACCGCGAAAAGGTCGACTGACAAATTGTTTGATAGGCCATCTAAATCGCCGGTTACAGCTTCTCGGTATAGATCTTCATGAGTGAAAATTGAAAAAGCCAAAACGGCAGCACACAAGCCTGCTATCGCCAAGCTGTTGAAGACGGTGAGGGTTGAGCGTATTGTTTTAAAAATCATATTACTTAATTATAAAGATGCCCCCGGCTATTGAAAGGACTTACTGTCGCCTGAGGGTATGAAAAAATAGTAACAAGTATAAATACACGTAAACGTTTGAAACATATTCCTGCAAATAAACATGTTCCAAGCTCACTATATGTATTAAGGTATTTGGCAGTATACGACAAATAGGGCTATTTCATGATCGTGTATTTTATAAACAGACAAATTGAACATCAGAATCTTCGCGATAAAAGGGTAAGTAATGGAAACAATTACCAGTAATAGACAAGTCGAATTGGATGGCTTAACAGAGGTAGAGAGCATGGATATGAAGGCTCTCTCTCCTAAGTATCGGCGCCTTAATATCCAAATTTCCTTTGCTTTTTGGGGAGGTTTTGCTGCCATTATCGCTCTGGTATTGCTCCAGCCTTTTTTTGATTTACCTACTTTCTTCAATGAACATGCGTGGATAGCAATCAGTGTGTTACTTTTTCTCATGATTTGGTCTGTGATTTATCACTATTTCGCCGATCCGAAAAAGAAATACGCGATCCGTGAGCACGATATCCACTTTCAAACCGGTTGGATTTTTCAAAAGCGAACAAGCCAACCCATTATGCGCATTCAACATATCGAAATTGAGCGTGGACCAATTGAACGAAAAGCGGGCTTGGCAACCTTACAAGTTTTCAGTGCCGGTGGGGCCAATCACACTTTCGAAATCCCTGGTTTGGTGCATGAAAAAGCCATAGAACTTCGGCAATTCATCTTAGATCACAAGGATGTTCGAGAGGATGGATAAGTCGCTTGAAGAGCTAGAACACTCGAATGATGCACAGAACAACGTGATCAATAAGAAGGCCGAAGCACAGGTTGTCAGTGACTACACAGATTGGCAACGATTATCGCCCATCAGTATATTGTACTTCATGGTGAAGTCGTTCTATGCGATGGCCAATACTCTATTCTATTTGCTACCAGCAGTGGCGTTTAACTTATCCAAAATAAAGGAAAACCCTTTAATTTTAGCGTTTGCTGCAGGTGGTTTTTTATTGCTCTTTTCCGTCATCGGTTTTTTGAATTACTTTTTCTATCGGTTTCGGCTAGAAGCCGGTCGAGTTGAAATTAAACAAGGTATTTTCAAGAAGTCCCACATTGACTTACCTTTTGAGCGCATTCAAAACGTGAAACTTGAGCAGCCACTTTATTATCGCTTTAACAATTACGCTTGTGTTGAGTTAGATACCGCAGGTAGTGCAAAGCAGGAAGCTAAAATTGTTGCTTTGAAAATGCAGCAAGCAGAAGCGCTGCGGCAAATCGTCGTTGAAAATACTAAGCAGCACGCGGCTATTAATCAAGAGCTTGGGGAAAGTGACTCTGAGGCAGCCGACGCTAGTCAAGAAGTTGTGCTTAATCGACGCAGTATGAAAGACCTTGTTATTCATGGCATTTCAAATAACCGAGTTTGGATTTTTCTAGGGGCCTTGGCACCATTTTATAATTCACTTGCTGATATTCTTCAGGAAGTGTTTGCAGCCGTTGGTTTTGATGCGGAAGCATACTTCAGCTTGGAAACACAAGCGTGGTGGGAGTTTGGCTTACATGTACTGTCAGTAGCCATGTTATTGATGCTGATAGTCGTTATCTTGTCTGTGATTGGCTCTATTTTAATGTTCTACAAGTACACACTAAGCAAAATAGATAATCGTTATATTCGTCGCTCAGGTCTGTTGACCAAGCAAGAAGTGAGTATGAAGTTACGTCGCCTTCAGATAATGTATCAAGCACAAGACTGGCTTGATGTGCTGCTAAAGCGAGTAAATCTGCACTTTGAGCAAAACAAGACAGGCTCTGCGAATGCCAATAAACCGGGCCAACAAATGTCGAATACCTTGTTGGTGCCGTCCGTGACATTAGAAGAATCAAAAGCGTTAATGTTAGACGCGATGCCAAGCCAGCGTTTGAGCGAGCAAGTTTTTGCGCCGATTTCAAAGCGTCTCATCTTGAAAAACACCATGCTGTTTGCTATTCCGCTTGGCGCTATTACCTTTGGCTTGATAGATAAAAATGGCTTGGCCGGAATGGCAATGAGTGTGGGTTTGTTAGCGATGTTTTTTGCAATAGTGAGTCTACGCTGGTGGCGCTGGGGATATAGCTTTGACGATGAATTCATCTATATTCGCAAAGGATTTTTGGGAGTAAATTATTACTGCTTCCCGATCCACAAAATCCAACAAGCTCAATTCAAGCAAAACGCTTTTATCAAACCATACAAACTGGCGAGCTTGCGTATGATCTTGGCATCGGGTTCACAAACCATCCCGTACCTACCTGAAGACGTGGTTAGGCAACAGATTAATCGGGCCTTAGATAAGCTTGTGAGTGATAAGCGGTCTTGGATGTAAGTGCGCAGTGGCTACAATATAAGCAGGATGGAGATGGTGGCCCCTCCCAGACTTGAACTGGGGACCTACCGATTATGAGTCGGGTGCTCTAACCAACTGAGCTAAAGGGCCATCCGGAAAAACGGCGTGCAGTATAAATTTTTTTTGCGGGTATGTCATCAAAGCGGTAAATATTTTTTTAAAAAAGCCGATAATTGGCATATAAGCCAGTAAAATGCACTAAGCTTAGTACTAAACGTGCAAATATGTCATACCTTTGGTATATTTCGCGTGTAAACATTATTTTCACTTGTCAGGAGCGGTAAATGGCTGATGCACCATACTTAATCAGCGGTCGAAATACCATTATTCACAAATTACGTAAGTTAGATTTGTTAATCATCAATGGTCGCCGTGATCCAGTATTGCTTGTCATGCATAACGAAATCGAAGTTTATGAGGGTAAGATCCCGCAAAATAAACTCGACGCAAAACGCATGGATATGGCAAAGGTAGATATTGCCTCCGGTGACAATTTCGGTGATTATCGTCCCATGTTGTTTATTCAAACATTAAACAACAAAGAGTATAAAATCGACTACAGTAAAGCGGGCACCGATTTCTTTATTACAGTACACCAAGACAGTACTTTTTAAGTTCCCACTCCCATGATGACGACGATGCTTCGTGGGGCTTTTGGATTCTTGGTTCTTACGCTCATATATCTCTTCGCCGTTTTTCTTTTTCACGCTTTATCATTGCCAGTGCCGCCTGCACTAGTTGGCATTCTCATTCTATTACTTGTGTTATTGGTAATAAAAAAAGTGCCTCTATCCATCACCATTGCTGCGCGGCCCTTGCTCGCACATATGGGCTTATTTCTGCTTCCTCCCATGATCTCAGTGCTATTGTTTTTGGACGTTTTTAATCAACACGCCGTGGTATTGCTATTAGCAATCGTTGGGAGCACCTTACTTAGCTTGGTCTGCGCATTTTTTCTTAGCCAGAAAATACTCAAACGTGTTGAGTTGAGATTAAAGCAGGTGCCTGATCCGGATGAATAGCGGCTTGGATAACATTAATCAACTATTTATCGCACTATGGGCAGAACCGTTGTTGCAAACACTCGGTGTACTTTGTATTACATTGTTAGTGTATATTTTGGCCAGAAGGCTTTATGCATTTAGTAAGCAAAATGCCTTACTGAATCCGTTGGTCACGTGCACAGTAATTATTTGTAGCGCTTTATATCTACTAGACTTTGATGTAACACAATTCACTTCATCGCTGAGCTTGTTGGATTTGTTGTTAGGCCCTGCAACCGTGGCCTTGGCTGTTCCGCTATATAATCAAATCCCTGTGATCCAGCGCTTAGGTGTCAGAGTGTTGGCGCCAATAATTATTGCGGGTACCATTGCTCCTATACTAGGTTGGGGCACAATGTATCTTCTTGATACAAGCGAAACACTCCAAATGACGATGCTCGTTAAATCGATAACGACACCTCTGGCGATGGAAACAACTGCGTTAATTGGCGGTTTACCCGAGTTAGCAGCTGTGTTTGTTATTTTAACCGGTATTGTCGGAGCAACGTTCGCACCTTGGCTAATCATGCTCACAAATACGCGCTCTGAATATGCAATGGGTCTTGCGCTGGGCTCAGTCGCGCATGTTGTCGGAACCACCAAGGCGTTAAGCATTAGCGAAACCTGTGGTGCTTTTGCAACCTTAGGCTTGTGTATAAATGGTATTGCGACAGCCATTGTTTTGCCTTTACTATTTGCTTAATAGCGCTCAAGAAAGCGGCGATGTTGCCGTTATCAGTCAATAGACTTATGTTTAACTAGCTCCGATGCTTGTAAGAAAATAAAGTACCGCTTTAAACTTCTTTTTTTGGTTGACCGATGATTTCAGTATTAATATGTGACGACTCACTAGTAGCTCGAAAACAAGTAGCGAAATGTCTTCCCCAAGACTGGGAAGTAAACGTGCATTTTGCAAAACACGGTGAAGAAGCCATTGAGGCACTGTGCGAAGGCAAAGGCCAAGTGCTTCTGCTCGACCTCAATATGCCAGTGATGGACGGTTACGAAACACTAAAAGCCATCCAGGCTCAGCAACTACTGACAAAAACGATTGTGGTATCAGGCGATATTCAGCCTGAAGCAAAAGCGAGAGTGCTCGCTCTAGGCGCGGTCGACTTTATCCAAAAGCCTGTTAACTCAGAAGAACTGACTGCTGTGCTTCGCAAACACAACGTTCTGGCTCTTGCTGAAGATATGCCCCATGAGCCAGAAGGCTTAGATGAGAATTTGCGCGACTGCTATCAAGAGGTTACCAATGTTGCAATGGGGCAAGCCGGAGATCATTTAGCGCGCATCATGAATGTCTTCGTGAAATTACCTATTCCAAACGTCAATTTAATCGAGGTGTCAGAGTTGCATATGATGCTTTCTGATATCGAGCAACATGAGCAAACATCTGGCGTATGTCAAGGCTTCTTAGGCGACGGTATTAGTGGTGAAGCACTGTGTGTTTTGAGTGATTCTAGCTTTGGTGATGTCGCGAAAATCATGAACATACACGAAAACGTTGATGATGAAATGCAACTTGAAATCTTGATGGATGTGGCGAGTATCTTGATAGGGACCTGTCTATCTGGTCTAGCAAAGCAGTTAGACATGCAGTTTAGACAAGGCCATCCAATGGTATTAGGCCAGCATCAAAGCGTAGAAGAACTTATCAAAGCCAATAAAAGTCACTGGCGAAAAACCTTAGCTATTGAACTCAGTTATGGCCTGGAAGGCTATAACGTACAGTGCGACCTCTTACTATTATTCACTGAAGATTCATTGGATATGCTGAATTCAAAACTTGCTCACCTTTTGGAGGACTAAAAATGTCAGACAACGCATTAGACGAAATTTTAGAATTCCACTGGATGATGGATATGTTACAAACAGTGGATGTTGGGATTGTCGTTTTAAACAGGAAGTTCGAAGTAAAAGTGTGGAACGGTTTTATGGAAGCTCACAGCGGCCTGTTGCCCAGTGATACTAGAGACAAAAGTTTGTTTTCACTATTTCCAGATATTTCTGAAGCATGGTTTGAACGTAAAGCGAAAGCGGTATTTGAGTTGAGAACTCGCGCGTTTGTTACTTGGGAACAAAGACCTTATTTATTTAAGTTTAGAAATTTTAGGCCAATCACTGGCAGTGAGCCTTTTATGTACCAGAATATTGCTCTCTCGGCCCTAGTATCAGCAACGGGGAGTGTCGATCATATTTGTATGATGGTGTATGACATGACCGATGCGGCTTCAGCCAAGAAACAGCTATTAGCCTTACAAGTAAAACAAAGCGAACAAGAAAGCACAACGCATAAGAACAAATAGACGCATTCGCTATTCTTATCTGCTTTGGTGCAATAATTGCTAAATGAAGACCATAACAGTTAATTAACTACGCCAGCGTTATTTTATTGGCAGGATTTTATGGTCAGTTCGTAAAAATGAATCGTCTTTCTCACATTCGTCTATTAATACTCGTCGCGTTCCTCCTTCTTGCGGTTTCAGCATGCGGTGGAGGTGATGCTGATAGACCCGAACCCACCGCGGTTCTAGTTAACGCCGGGCCGGATATTGTTGCCAATGAACAGAGCACTGTGAGCCTTCTTGGCGACGCTAGAGAGTCGGGAAATGCTGCAGCAACGCTTACTTATACTTGGTCGGCTACTCCAAGTTTGACGATAACTCAAGAGGATATCGCTTCCTCAGTTGCTACTCTAACGACTCCCGTAACAATCGAAGTCAGTGAGTATATACTTACTCTAACTGTCAGCAATGAGAATGGTGTGCAGGGAAGTGACTCGATTACTTTAAGCGTTAATCCGGTAAATATTTCCCCGATTGCTAACATCGTTGTTTCGCAAAACGATATCTATGAAGTGGACACTTTTCCCATTAATAGTGATGTAGTTTTTGACGCGTCGCAGAGTTCTGATGCCGATCCTCAAACAGATGACGCAGAAATTACTGAATATTTGTGGCAACAAACTGCCGGCCCCGACCTGCTCACTGGCAAAATTGTGACAGCTTCTAGCTTAACTGTACGAACACCCATTTTGGCATCTAATGAGACAGCGACCATCGTTTTGACCGTGACAGATCAGGAGGGTGCTATTGGCCAGCAAGAAAAAAGCATCCTCTTACTCAGCGAATCGCAAACCATTCCAGAACTCACTATTGTAGGTCAACAAACTCATACGTCTGGCGACTACATAGCGTTATCGGGAAGCGCAACAAGCGCTGCAAGAGGGGCTGCTCCATACTCAGTGATTTGGAGTAGTGATTCATCTCTTGCTCCCTTGATTGCTGATTTTAACAGCTTCAACACCTACAGTGTGGCTCCTTTAGTCAGCCAGGAAACAGAGATTATTTATCAGTTCCAAGTAACTGATAGCTATGGCAATCAGCAAGTCGAAACGCAAACAATGCGTGTGAAGCCACCTGTTCAATCGAAATTAAATGATACAGGTGTCACGGTTAATGCAACAAATATTGAGCTGAGCGACGCATATCAAGGCGAATTTGCTGGCCAAGATGCTCATCTAGGGCGCGATAGAATGGAACAAAGTGGTGTGTTGGACAAAGCCGGGCGCGGCGAAGTTGGTTTTGACTTTACTCGCCTGAACCAAAATGGCGATGAAATTGACCAAGAAACCACGAATTGGCGATGTGTACGCGACAATACTACCGGCCTGATATGGGAAAACAAAAATAGTGATCCTACGGACCTTCATTATCAAGACAATCTGTTTACTTGGTTTATTGAAGCTGATAATGGCGGTTTTGCGGGTTTCCAAAATTTGAATTCGTTGTCTTGCAACCTCACTTCAGGTACCTGCAATACACAAGCATATATAGACCAAGTAAATGCCCAAGGCTTGTGTGGGTTTTTCGACTGGCGTTTGCCATCTCATACAGAGCTTCTATCTCTCGTTCACTTTGGCCAGTCACAAGGTCCTTTAGTTGATAGTGAATATTTTCCTGACATGGGTTCAATCAGTCTTGACCTACTTTGGTATTGGACATCACTACCGAATGTTGATGGTGTGAGTGAAATAGGTTCACAAAGTGCGTGGGCGATTGATTTTAACTCTGGCGTAGATAATTTCATTCTAAAATCTAGTGAAGTTCGAATTAAGTTAGTGAGGGCAGGGCGATGAGTTCAAGTACACGGGTGTCTAAAATAGCCAGTTTAGTTTCGTTGATGGTGTTGAGCTCATTCACGCAAGCACAGGAAGAACAATTTTGTTTGTCTACAGCTCCTATGAGTGCATCGACGGAACAGTTTAGAGCGTTTGAAAGTGGGCAAGTATTGCATCTTAGTACGAATTTAATGTGGATGCGTTGTGCTCTGGGTCAAACTTGGGACGGCGAGACCTGCTTAGGAGAAGCCAATCCGTATACGTGGAAAGAAGCTTTGGATAGAAGTGTGAGTTATGAATTTAATGGCTCAAGCAATTGGCGTTTACCAAACATCAAAGAGCTCAGCTCAATCACTGAACGCTCGTGCACACGACCTTCGATAAATGAAGAGCTATTTCCAAACACTCGACCTGATGATTTTTGGACCTCAACGCCCTCAATGACCGATCCGGAAAGGGCATGGGTTGTGGCGTTTTTCAACAGTAGTAATTCAATCAAAGAAAAAAATCGCGCAGTGTTTGTTCGCTTAGTTCGAACGCCAACAGCGCTAGAAATAGAAACTGAATAATCAGCGCTATACAAACAGGTCAAGCAAACTATTCAAGTAACGTTTGCCTAAGGCTGTTAATTGCCAACTAGTTGGTGTTTCTTGTATGAGTCCTAAAGACAGCGCTTTGTTGAGTTTTGCACGCTCGTCCTGTGTCAATGAGCGCCCAGTTGTGCATTGAAATTCTGTTTTTGGACACATCTCAAAAATTCTAAAACGATTCATAAAAAATTCAAACGCTAAGTCGTCGTCATCAACTGGATTTTTTTGATCCAGATAAGAGCGGGTCAAGTCCATATAACCTTTCGGATGCTTTACCTTGACTGTGCGATGTAATTCGCACGTCTGCTTATCTAAACTGTTTATATTCGGATGAGCTTTGGTTATTTTGCCATGAGCTCCGCAACCGATACCGAGATAATCGCCGAATCGCCAGTAGTTAAGGTTGTGTTGGCATTGATGACCGGGTTTGGCATAAGCACTAATTTCATATTGTTCATAGCCCGCAGCGCTTAGCAGGGCATGGCCTTGTTCTTGGATTTCCCAAAGAACATCGTCATCTGGAAGCGTTGGTGGTTTGGAGTGAAACGCTGTATTTGGTTCAATGGTTAGTTGGTACCAAGACAAATGAGGAGGGTTGAGCGCTATCGCTGTTTTTAGGTCTTGCATTGCATCTTCAACAGATTGCCCCGGCAAACCATGCATAAGGTCTAAGTTAAAGCTTTTAAGCTTAAGAATAGAAGCAAGCTTTATTGCGTCAATTGCTTGTTGAGCGTCATGGATCCTACCTAAAGATTGCAAATGTTCAGTGTGAAAACTTTGCACGCCAACCGAAATACGAGTAATACCAACCTTTTGAAACCCAACGAATTTATCGCTTTCCACAGTTCCTGGATTGGCTTCCATGGTGATTTCTGCGTTACTTGCTAAGGGAATGCGCTCTTTTATTCCTTCTAGCAAACGCGCCATTGCGCTGATTGACAGTAAGCTAGGCGTACCGCCACCAATGAATATGCTAGTCACTTCGCGTAGTGAACCATCGGGATTAGTAACAAATGGGAGGTCCGCCACTAAATCGTCTAGTAGGTGGCTTACGTATTCGGTCTCTGGCAAGCCACCTTTTAAGTTGTGAGAATTAAAATCGCAATAGGGGCACTTTTGGACGCACCATGGAATATGTACATACATGCCCAGTGGTGCTTCAGGTGTTGGGTTTACACTCATGACTGTGCGAGTAACTCTCGCATTTCTTTCATTAGTGAAACGAGGGCTTTACCACGATGACTTTGTGCGTTTTTCGTTGTTTTGTCGAGTTGAGCTGCACTACATTGTTGCTCGGGTAACCAGAAGACAGGATCATATCCGAAACCACCGTCACCGTGGCGTTCTGTGCTGATTTCACCCAGCCATTCGCCCTGACAAATAATCGGAGTTGGATCTAGGTGATGACGCATGAAAACCAATACACACAGAAAACGAGCGTCTCGGTTTTGCTGTGGTTCACTCTTTAATGCATCAAGCAGTTTATCAATATTGCTCGCATCCGTTGCGTCTGGACCTGCATAGCGTGAGGAATAGATGCCAGGTGCACCGCCTAGCGCGTTAACCGCCAAGCCACTATCATCTGCAATCGCTGGCAAGCCAGTCACCTCAGCCGCATGGCGCGCTTTAATAATTGCATTTTCAACAAAGGTTGTGCCGGTTTCAGGAACGTCTTCTACATTAAAATGTGATTGCGGTTTCACTGAAATCGAGAAACCTTCGAACAAGCTTGCAAACTCAGCGACTTTGCCTTTATTGCCGGTGGCTAAGACGATTTGATCTATCTTCATTTTTTCTTGGCTCGCGTTTTCACTTTAGCTTTGGTTTTCACTTTTTTGTTGGTTTTCACCTTTTTCTTTTTGGTGATCGTAGGCGCTTTATTCTTAGGCCGTAAGCCTTCTAAAAATCTTGCTTTAAAAACTTCTTTTGTATAGCGTTCCACTTTTCCAACCATTTCAAAGTCATGTGCTTCTACGATTGAAATGGCAGTACCTTTAGCGCCGGCACGACCCGTACGACCTATTCTATGAACATACACATCGGCTGTACGCGGCATGTCATAATTGATCACGTGACTGATATTCTGCACATCGATACCTCTGGCGGCTACGTCGGTGGCAATCAGGATATTAGTATCTCCCGACTTGAAACTTTCCATTGCCGCGTTACGCTTGTCTTGCGGCATTTCGCCCTGCAGATAGCTAGCTTTTAAACCCTGACTGGCTAAGTAGTCCTTTAAGTTTTGCAAGCGCTCACGTGTTTTCACAAACACCACACAAGATTCGATAGTGTTGTTCAGGTGGTGCATTAGGATCGCATTTTTGTGAGTTGCGTCGTCTGCTAAGTGATACCACTGAATGATTTTGTTCTTTTCTTTGCGTGAAGGATTAGCTGAAATAGTCTCAGGTTCTTTCAGCAGTTCTTCTGCAAACTGTCTGACGCCCCTACCTTCTAATGTGGCGGAGAAGAGCATGCTTTGCTTTCGCCACCTTGCCTCGCCGGCAATTTGATGCACGATAGAAGAAAAGCCCATATCCAACATTCGGTCTGCTTCATCTAAAATCAGCGATTCGATATCTCTGCAGTCAAAGCTTTCTTGTTCAATATGTTCGAACAAACGGCCCGGCGTAGCGACCAAAATATCACAATGTCCATCGAGGGTTTCACGATCCGTTCCGTAATTGATACCACCCGTGATGACACCACAAGTGAGATGAGTGTACTTAGTAATTGCTTTGGCCTGCTCAAACACTTGATTTGCCAATTCGCGCGTAGGGACTAACACCAACACGCGAGACGAACCTGGCTCGCGACGAGGGTAATCAAGTAGAAACTGACAAGCTGGTAGTAAAAACGCCGCGGTTTTTCCTGTGCCTGTTGGTGCTTCTGCTAAAATATCTTTGCCATCCATTGCATGCGGAATAACCAGAGTTTGGATGCTTGTGGGGCTTTCGTAGCCCATATCGGCGACGGCTTTGCAGAGTTCGTCGTCTAAATCTAATTGGTCAAACATGAGTAACTTAAATATGGTGTTAATTGGGCGCATTCTACCTTAAATGCGTGCTTTGGAGTATGTTTGTTTATAAATTCCTCTCAAGTGTCATTATTTGTGAATTTGAGGATGTAAATGGAGACACAATATGCGCCTAGTCGTTGACTTAAAAACCAAAGCTCGTTAGTTTATCTGCAGGATAATTATCAAAGCGCAGAAAACGTGTATTTAAGCTACTTCGGGTTATCGGACAACCCTTTTTCAATTGCTCCAAATCCCAAATATTTATTTATGAGCCCGAGGCATCGGGAGGCTCTCGCACACCTGACGTTCGGCTTGAAAGAGTCGGGTGGTTTTGTGATGCTGACTGGGGAAGTTGGTACCGGTAAAACGACGGTGTCTCGAAAGCTATTACAAGATCTATCTGATGATACGCAAACGGCGGTCATTCTTAACCCAACATTGTCCGCTTTGGAGCTGTTGGCCACAGTCTGCGACGAACTTGGTATAAGCTATACTGAACAAACGACAAGTTTGAAGACGTTCACTGATAAAATACTGCAAAAATTAGCTGATAATCATAACAAAGGCGTGAATACGGTTCTGATCATTGATGAAGCTCAGCATTTAATGCCGGAAGTATTAGAGCAATTACGTTTGTTGACTAATCTTGAAACGACTCGTGAAAAGCTCCTCAAAGTGGTACTTATAGGCCAACCAGAATTACAGCAACTCTTACGAAGAAATGAATTGCGTCAATTGGCACAGCGTGTCACCGCTCGTTATCACCTATTGCCACTAACAAAGGCTGAGGTCGCACTATATGTAGCTCACAGGTTGCAAGTGGCCAATGGCAACCCAAGTATTTTCACATCGACTTCCTTAAATACCCTGTTTGCTATTAGCGGTGGCATCCCTCGTGTAATCAACTTATTGTGCGATAGGGCTATGAGTCTGGCTTACACACTACAGAAACCCATTATTAATCATCAGTTAGTGATCGCGGCAAGTCATCAAGTATTGGGTGAAGATATTGTAGAACAAGGCCAGAAAGAAATGTGGAAGCGCATCTTCGTCACAGGTTTTGTCGCCTCTATTGTCTTAGGTGCTGTGGTGGGAGGTCTTTATGCATAAGGTGTATTCCATTTCAGAATTGCAGCCAGGAATGATGGTAAGCAAGGTTGTCACGCAAAATGGCCCAGTGAAAATTCGAAAAGTGGGTATGATCCGTTCCCCTGAAATGATTAAAGGGCTTAAAGAAATGGGGGTCTCTGAGCTTGAAGTCGACTTAGAGCAAAGTATCGGTATAGATAATCCTGACATTGCAGAAGACGAAAAGCCGACAATTACGCCGACGCAACAATTACTGCGAGATGAACGACAAACAGCTCAAGCCAATCCAGATTCAAGTCAGCATTATCATCGCTCATTGTTCATGCCATCGGTCGAAACATTGCCGAGCCCGTGGCGTTTATATGGTAAGAATGTTTCGATTCTCATGTTGCTAATTGTTGGTGGAATTTGTTTAGGCTGGAATATTGCGCATATCGGGCAATGGATCTCGCTTGCGCAAACGAAAGACTATGTTCGGGTGGATGTACCAAATATACCCTTTACACCTATTGCGGCTAAAGAACGAGAATCCAAGGGCAAGGCGCAATCCGACATTGAGCCAAGTGATGTTCAAACAGCTGCAAACAAAGCAAACATGCAAGATAATGCTGATGAGCTTGCTAGCGCAGCCATGGCTGAAGAGCCTCCGCCAATGATACTTGGCTATCGTCCGGAACAAGATTTAGACAGTAATGACTTACAAGACCTAGCCTCCAGTGATGCAGGTGAGATACTAGCTCAACCAAGTGCCGACAGACCTGTTGAAGTATCCTCTGATTTATTGAAGAGGGTAAACTCAGCTATTGTGGAAATAGACAAAGCGCCTGACGATAACGATGTGAGCAGTGAGTTGCCGGATTATTCCGATCTTCCTCGCATTGACCAATTATCCATTGCAATGCAAACAGAAATACCTTCGATGCAATTTAGTGCGCACTTTTATTCTTCACAAAGAGTAAACCGTTGGGTAAGAGTCAATGGTCGTAAGCTTGTTGAAGGCGACTTTATCGCAGAAGAATTGCAGATAATCAACATTGAACCACAAACAGTTATCTTGTCATTCAAGGATGAGGTGTTTACGATGAATGCAATGACTGATTGGTAAAACGAACGGTAGTTAAATCAGGAATTACGAAGCTTCTGGCATAAACGCTTTTTTAAAGAATTTACTTAGCTTCATACTGAATTCTTCGGGCCTCACTCCTGCAACGATGGCATCGTCCGCTCTACTCAAATCTAAGCGCACGATTTCTGTATGTAATTGCGTTTGTAAGCTATAGAATACCATTACTACAGGTTCAAGTGGATGCGCGACCTGTCGTTGACTAACAATGGCTAGCTTCTGACTTTCAAGTTGAACGAGTGAACCAACGGGGTGTAGGCCAATCGCATTGATAAATTCCATGACCAAGTCGCGGTCAAGTGTTTCATCTTTTTCAAGCTTCAGTAAGGCAATGGATGCATTATCAGAGCGCTTGTAACCTCGATTTGAGATCATTGCATCATAACTATCTACAATAGACGCCATTTGGGCATATAAACTGATATCGGAGGCTGTTTTCGCTTTCGGGTAACCACTGCCGTTGACACGCTCATGATGATTAGCAATTACGTCTAGGACGATCGGAGCGACGTCATCTAAACGCTCCACGAGTTCGATGCCAATATCTACATGACTGCGGATTACGGTCCAATCTGCTTCACTGAAGTCGTCTGTTTTGCCCAGTAATTCACGGGGCAGGGTTGCCATACCAATGTCCATCAATAAACCAGCCATGGTAAGGTCTTCAACTTCGGCCTGTGACAAACCTTTGTACTTTGCAAAAACAGCTAACAGAATTGAACAATTAATTGCATGTTCAACCAGATAGTCATCAGAATCTTTCAGCATAATTAAGCAGGATAGGGCGTCTACATTATCGAACACCGAATCAATAATATCTTGGGACAGATTATTGAGTTCCTGCACATTTGGCGCTGCCCCGCTGCGAAGTTTATTTACAAATTCTTGTTGAACGTTCTTTGCCTGGCCATATAGCTTGTCTGCTTTAGCCAAGGCAGCTTGATGAGCCTCTGCAGCGATGGCTTTTTCTGTTATATGTGCTTCGTTGTCATGTACTAGTGTGGGGTTGTCATTTGAGATATCAGCGGGCGCATTAATGTTTTCACTGTGCGCAGCATCCTCAATTACGTTAGATGAGGGCTGAATTTGAGGCGCAGGTTCTGGAACCTTTTCCTCTGACGCTATAGGGATTTCTATTTTTGACTTATCTATGTTTATTTCGAGCTCTAATATCCCTTTTTTGGTGAGGGCATCAACAATGGCCTGAGTCTTTATCAGGCCTCTGCTTTTTATCCGAACGTTACCTTTTTGCTTGACGACGTTTTCGACGTACATGCCAATGGTAAGTTCAGTAATGGGGATAGACTTAATCATAAAATACTAGTTAGCTCGACAATGGTGACAAATAGTAAAGTAATCCAAAAAATTAGTCCGTAGTATACACATCATATGACTGAACTATCGCAAAACATGCAGATAATTTAAGGTATTCACATTTATATATGAGTATAAATAATGTTTTATAACCAAGCGCTTCTTTTGTTTTCAAAAGCCTTTATCGAGGCGTCAAACTCCAAAGTTTGACCAATTGCATCTAAGCCTTTGATCATGTTTTGTTTATGGTGCTCAGCAATATCAAAGTGGAACTCCTCACTACCAGCCATAACTTTTTGTGCCGGCAAATCAATATGAAACTCAATAGTAGCGTCTTCGTGAACCAGATTAAACAAGCTATCCATTTGTTCACTTGATAACGTTATCGGCAGCAATTGGTTATTTATGCAGTTTCCATAAAAAATATCTGCGAAGCTGGTCGCTATAATACATTTAAAGCCAAAGTCAGCGAGTGCCCAGGGAGCGTGTTCACGGCTTGAACCACAACCGAAATTTTCTCGTGAAAGAAGCACACTTGCACCTTGATACTCAGCTTTATTTAAGGCGAACTCAGGGTTGGGGTCTTGTTCGTGTAAATCTAAATAACGCCAATCATGAAACAAGTGTTTGCCATAGCCGGCACGAGTCACGCCAGTTAAAAACTGCTTTGGAATTATTTGGTCTGTGTCAATATTGGCTTGGTCAAGTGGAGCAGCAGTGCCGCTCAATGTTGTTAATCCTGTCATAGTATTTCTCCGAAGCCTCCCAAGTTATCCTTCAAATTGTCGCGCATCAGCGAAACAACCAGTGATTGCAGCAGTGACTGCCATTTCTGGACTGACCAAGTGCGTTCTTGCACCGCGACCTTGTCGCCCTTCAAAGTTGCGATTACTGGTCGATGCGCAACGATCGCCTGGCTGCAGAATGTCGTCGTTCATGCCCAAACACATGGAACAACCAGGTAGACGCCACTCGAAACCAGCATCAATGAATATTTTATCTAAGGCTTCCTCTTCCGCCTGTTTTTTAACTTCTACTGAACCAGGCACCACAATGGCAGTAATATCGCTTTTGACTTTGCCTTTAGCTGCGAGCTTTGCTGCTGCCCTTAAGTCTTCTATGCGGCTGTTAGTACAAGAGCCAATGAATACATGTGATACTGCCACTTGATCCCATGTTTGACCTGGTGCAAGCCCCATATATTTGAGTGCTTTAATAGCTGATTCTTTTTCAATCGGGTCGCTAAAATCATCCGGTGATGGAATGGCTTGATTGACACCAACAACTTGCCCTGGATTAGTTCCCCAAGTGATTTGTGGTTGAATGTCTTTTGCTTGTAAAGTGACTACCGTATCGAAAATAGCGCCGTCGTCAGAATACAAGGTATTCCAGTAATCAACAGCTGCGTCAAATAGCTCCCCCTTCGGTGCGAACTCTTTGCCTTTCAAATAAGCAATCGTTTTCTCATCTGGAGCAATCAAACCGGCTTTTGCGCCCGCTTCAATGCTCATGTTACAGATAGTCATTCTTTCTTCCATCGATAAGTCACTGATCGCTTGACCTGTATATTCGATGACATGTCCCGTTGCCCCTGCATGGCCAATTTCGCCAATAATCGCAAGAATAATATCTTTAGCTGTGACACCAAGAGGAAGTTTGCCAACGACATCCACTTTCATGCTCCTTGCTTTACTTTGCTTGAGAGTTTGTGTGGCAAGAACATGCTCAACTTGAGATGTACCAATACCAAAAGCTAAGGCGCCAAACGCACCATGAGTTGCAGTATGGCTGTCTCCGCAAACAACAGTCATCCCTGGTTGTATCAAACCGAGTTGCGGCCCAATGACATGCACTATCCCTTGATTCTTATGACCCACAGGATAGAGTTGTATATTGTGTTGTTCGCAATTGATAGCTAATGTTTGTAATTGAAGTTTGTTTTGTGGACCACACGCGTCTAGGGCGAGTGAGCGCGTAGAAATACTGTGATCCATAGTACCGAAAGTAAGGTCTGGACGACGCACTTTACGGTCTTTTTCGTTTAGGCCAGCAAAAGCCTGTGGCGAAGTCACTTCGTGAATTAGGTGTCGGTCGATATACAACAAAGTATCTTCACCAAGCTGTTCAACAACATGATCATTCACTATTTTGTCATAAAGGGTTTGAGCCATGATAATAAGTCCCCTCTTAAGAAATTTGTTGAATAAGGTAAGTGCCAACTTGCTCAGTTGTGCAAGCTTTATCGCGTTGCTCTTTTGGCATCAGTTCGCCAGTTAGCACACCGTCGCTGAGAGTTTTCATCACAGCTGCATCAATAGCATCGGCTGCAGCCTCTTCTCCTAAGCTATAGCGTAACATCATGGAAGCACTTAAAATTTGAGCAATAGGATTGGCTATACCTTTCCCTGCAATGTCTGGCGCTGAACCGCCTGCGGGTTCATACATGCCAAAACCGTCACCGTTGATACTGGCTGACGGAAGCAGTCCCATTGATCCAGTCAGCATAGCGCATTCGTCACTAATAATGTCACCAAATAGGTTAGAACAAAGCATCACATCGAATTGAGCGGGGTCGCACAGTAATTGCATGGTGGCATTGTCGATGTATATATGCTCTAAAGTGACCTCTGTATAGTCTTTAGCAACCTCCTCAACAACTTCGCGCCACAGTCGACTGCAAACCAAAACATTAGCTTTATCAACTGAAGTGACTTTTTTACCGCGCTTCATCGCGGCGTCAAAGGCACTAATAGCGATACGGCGAATTTCACGTTTTGAATAACGCATGGTATCAAAAGCATATTGCTCTTCGCCTTCACCCTCTAAGCCTTTGGGTTGTCCAAAGTAAATACCGGAGGTTAATTCTCTAACAACCAATACGTCAACGCCAGATTGTGCAATGTCTACGCGCAATGGCGACAAGTGAGCTAAACCCTCGTAGATTTTAGCGGGTCTTAAATTACTGAATAGGTCGAAATGGCTCCTAAGCGTTAACAGAGCTGCTCGTTCTGGACGCTTGTCGAGTGGTAATGAATCCCACTTAGGCCCCCCGATAGAGCCGAATAAGATAGCATCAGCTTGCTCACAACCTTTTAAGGTAGATTCCGGTAATGCCTCTCCATGATGATCAATAGCGTAACCGCCGACAGGGTAGACGGTGCGTTCTAATTGAATATCAAATTTACTACAGACTGCATCGAGCACTCTATTTGCTTGATCCATTACTTCTGGGCCAATACCGTCCCCGGGTAACACTGCAATTTGGTATTTGGCCATTCTAAACTCCTGATATTTGTTGTTTTTGTTCGTCAATTTGATCGGCAAGGTGGGTGTTGTTAAGCACAAAAATTAGGGCTCTAACTCCAGATTCAACAATATCAGTTGCAAGTCCAATACCATTAAAACGACGGCCATTATACTCCGCGACCACACTTACTTGGGCCAGGGCATCGGCACCTTCACCTTTCGAATCAAGTTTGAAATCGACGATGTTAATTATTCTATCTTTTACTACGCGCATAATAGCATTATAAGCAGCATCAACAGGACCGTTTCCTGTAGCAGATTCAGTAATACTTTGGTCGCCTACTGACAACTTCACTGTCGCGCTAGGAATAATGTTTCTTCCCGAGTTTGCTTGTAAATATTCCAATTGATAGTGAGCGTGGTCATGTTTCTGCTGGTCGAAAAATAGAAGAGCTTCAAGATCGTAGTCAAACACTTGCCCTTTTTTGTCTGCAAGGCGCAAAAATGCATCGTAAATAGCGTCTAAGTCATATTCATCTGCTTGATAACCGAGTTCGCCTAGACGATGCTTTATGACATGTCGACCTGAGCGAGAGGTCAGGTTTAAATTGTTCTTGTTTATACCAACGCTTTCAGGAGTCATTATTTCGTAAGTATTCTGTCCTTTCAACACACCATCTTGGTGAATACCAGAGGAATGAGAAAAGGCATTAGCCCCAACAATCGCTTTATTAGATTGTACAGGCATGTTGCAAAGGTTGCTTACAAGCTTTGACGCCTTTGATATTTCCTGTGACTGTATGTTGGTTTCAAGGCCTAGCATCGCGTAGCGTGTTTGTAAGATCATAGCAATTTCTTCAAGGGAACAGTTGCCAGCGCGTTCACCGATACCATTGACGGTGCATTCTACTTGACGGGCGCCTTGCTCTACGGCAGCTAAAGAGTTAGCAACAGCAAGGCCAAGGTCATTGTGGCAATGTACTGATATGATAGCTTTGTCGATATTGGGTACACGGTTAAATAAGTTGTGGATAATGCCACCGAACTCACTAGGCGTGGTGTACCCGACCGTGTCTGGGATATTTACCGTGGTAGCACCTGCAGCAATTGCAGCTTCTACCATACGGCAAAGATAATCGATATGAGTTCGCCCAGCATCCTCACAGCTGAACTCGACATCATCAGTGTAGCTTCTAGCATGTTTTATTGCTTTTACAGCCATTTCAACAACTTCATCTTGTGACTTGCGTAGTTTGGTATCTACATGAATGTCGGAGGTAGCAATAAAGGTGTGAATACGAAACTGGTCAGCTATATTCAGTGCTTGGCCGCAAGCGTCGATATCTTTTTCAAGTGCTCGCGATAAGCCACAAACTGTTGCATTTTTTACTTCTTTAGCAATCATACGAACAGATTCGAAATCACCAGGAGAAGAGACAGGAAAGCCTGCCTCTATAATATCCACCCCAAGTTTTTCGAGCATCAGCGCAATCTGTAGTTTATCTCTTTTATTAAGGCTTGCTGGTAATGCTTGCTCACCATCGCGTAATGTTGTGTCAAAGATTTTGACTTGCTTGTTAACACTGCTCATTATTCTTGCCCTTTCATTTGGCGTTACTTGCCGATGTTTTCTTTAGAGATACAAAAAACCCGTGCTTTGCACGGGTTTTTTTAATTTCTTAAACTTATTTACCCGTGCACTATCTTCGCCAGTAGTGATAGCAGCAGAATAGAAATGAGTGAAAATGCATTTTTTGATGATAAAATTTTCATATCTGCGCCTTTTTGGTAGTTTTTATTTCGATATCGTCACTGTACTTCGCCAAAGCAACGGGGTCAACAGCTCAAAGCGAGAATTCTAAAGAAAACTTCGATTTAAATATAAGAAAAAGGTGTGTCTTATAACAGATCCTGCCATTCCTATAACTATGTCATTCCTAAAACTGCGCCATTCCTAAAACTGCGTCATTCCTTAAACTACGTCCACCTAAAACTACGTCACTCCTAAAGCTACGTCCACCTAAAACTACGTCCACCTAAAACTACGTCCACCTAAAACTACGTCCACCTAAAACTAAGTCACTCCTAAAGCTACGTCATTCCTGCGAAGGCAGGAATCTAGGTCCCCGCCTTCGCGGGGAAGACCGGCGGTTAATGCGGTGATGACGGGTAGTTAGGCAGGAATCTAGGTCCCCGCCTGCGCGGGGATGACCAGGGATTAATGCGGGGATGACCGGCGGTTAATGCGCTTTAAGGCTACCTTTCATTTCTTTACGACGCTGATGCAATAGCGGTTCGGTATAGCCTGAAGGTTGCTCTTTACCTAAAAATATCAAATCTTTTGCGGCTTGGAATCCAATAGACTTACCTAAATCTGGCATCATGGGAATGTATTCAGCGTCATTTTGGTTTTGCTCATCTACCAAAACCGCCATTCTTTCGAGTGACTCATTCACTTGCTCAGTAGTTACGATCCCATGGTGTAACCAATTCGCAATATGCTGACTGCTAATGCGTAAAGTGGCGCGATCTTCCATTAAGCCCACATTGTTAATGTCAGGAACTTTTGAGCAACCGATACCTTGATGGACCCAACGTACAACGTATCCCAAAATACCCTGTACATTGTTGTCGAGTTCACGTGTGACTTGTTGTGAACTTAATTGTGCATCTGTTGCCATTAAAGGAATATCGAGTATGGTATCAATGTACTCCAAATGCGTGTTTTTCGTATCTGATTGAATACCTTTCTGAACTTCAAATACATTAATTTGATGATAGTGCAGTGCATGCAACGTTGCTGCGGTGGGCGAAGGTACCCATGCCGTATTTGCTCCGGCTTCAGGGTGGACAGTTTTTGCTTCCATCATATTTGCCATTTGATCTGGAATCGGCCACATGCCTTTACCAATCTGTGCTCTTCCTGATAGTCCAAAATTTAACCCTGTAGCTACGTTGGCTAACTCATATGCGGCAATCCATGGACGAGCTTTAAGCTCTGCTTTCGGCGCAAAACAACCTTTCAGCATGGATGTGTGAATTTCGTCGCCAGTGCGGTCTAAAAAACCAGTATTAATGAACACAACACGTTCGTTTGCGGCATGAATACAGGCAGCTAAATTCAAACTTGTTCGACGCTCTTCGTCCATGATCCCCATTTTAATCGTATTTTTCGGGAGGTTTAGCACTTGCTCTACGCGACCAAACAAAGTGTTAGTAAACGCCACTTCATCGGCACCGTGCATTTTCGGTTTTACAATATATATGCTGCCATGTTGTGAATTTTTGAATGGACTATTTCCTAGAATGTCATGCTTCGCGACTAAGCAGGTAATCATTGCGTCCATGATGCCTTCAGGGATTTCCTCACCATTGAACAAAATCGCATCGTTAGTCATTAAGTGCCCTACGTTTCTAACGAACATTAAGCTGCGACCAGACAATGTGACTTTTTCATTGTTGAGTGAGCGATAGGTGCGATTGTTATTCATCTTACGTGTGAATGTTTGCTCACCTTTATTAACATCAACGCTGAGGTTTCCTTGCATTAATCCCAGCCAATTCTGATATACCAAGGTTTTATCTTCAGCATCTACTGCCGCAACGCTATCCTCGCAATCCATTATGGTGGTTAACGCAGACTCTAATAGCACGTCTTTTAGGCCGCTAGGATCTGTTTTACCAATTGGATGCTGGTTATCAAATTGTAATTCAGCATGTAAACCATTGTGGCAAACTAAGATGCTGTCTGGGTTTAATTTACTGCCAGTGAACCCAATGAGTTGCTCAGGCTCAGCTAGTTGGCTCTGTTCGCCGCTGGCTAAGGTGACGCACAGGGCATCATCACTGAAAGAATACTGTGTAGAACCACTATGTGAGCCGACTTTTAGAGGCAAGATCGTGTCTAAATATTCACGTGCTTTTTGGATAACTTTTGATCCGCGCACGGGATTGTAAGTTTTCCCTGCTTCAGCACCGTCGTCGTTACTAATTACATCTGTACCATAGAGTGCATCGTATAAACTTCCCCAACGCGAATTCACAGCGTTCAGGGCATAACGCGCGTTGTTTATCGGTACAACCAGCTGTGGACCTGCCATTGTTGCAATTTCAGGGTCCACATTACCTGTTTTTATTGCCTCTGCTTTCGGCGCTGCTTTCAAATAACCGATTTCTGTTAGAAATGCTTTATATTCTGTGGGACTAGCATCGCTGTTGCTGGTATGAAACTTATCAATTTGTCGTTGAAGTTCCTCTCTTTCAGCGAGCAAAGCCTTATTCAATGGCATGAGATCGCCTAAAACAGACTCAAAGCCATTCCAGAATGCTTCGGACGATGTTTGTGAGTTTGGCAGTGCGCTACTTTCCACGAAGTCAAGCAGCACCCTGGCGATGGATAATTGCCCTTTTGTCACATAGTCATTGAGTTGCGTTGCTTCTTTAGTTGATAAAGTCATTGTGACAGCCTTCTTTAGTTGGGTGGCTGGAGATGATGTCGACGGCGTCGTTCTCCTTTCTTTTTACCAGTGTAAGGAAAGAAAAGAGTAACTTTTAGTTTATGTAATATATGTTTGCTATAAATATGATGAATGTTGCTTATGTTGGCTCAACTTCATTATTCATTCCATTGGCGACATCGGTGATAAGACGGCGTAACCAAATATGCCCAGCATCATGGTGCAGGAGTGCACTCCAGGCCATTTTTAATGCAATAGGTGGAATATCAAAAGGAGGCTCCACAACCGTAATAGTAGGGTCGTCTTTAAATATTTTTGCTGCTTTACTGGGGAGTGTTGCTATCAAATTTTGCGTTTTAGCTAACTGTAACGCAGCATGGTAGTGGCGAGTAAATACTCGAATATCTCGTTGTTTACCTATCTTAGTTAATTCAGCGTCAACCCAACCCAGTTTTTGAACCTCATTTGGGTCGATGCCCACGCCCACACCAAAACCGGTTTTACTGACCCAAATATGCTGGCCTTTCAAATAAGCGTTTAAATCAAAGTTGTGCTTCATTGGGTGGTCACTACCGATGACGCATGAAAATGAGTCATACCAAATAACTTTCTGGTGAAATGACAATGGCAACTCATCGAAGCGGTTAATAGCCATATCCACTTTACCTTGCTCTACATCGTGGAAAGTCACGTCGCTTGGCGTGATGAGATCAAGGGTAATATTTGGCGCCAAGGTCGCTAGACGACCAATTAGCTCTAGCAGTAAAGTCGATTCGGCATAATCACTGGTCATAATGCGAAAGGTACGTACGCTAGTTTCTGGACTGAATTCAACTTCTGGTTGAATAGATGACTCTAATTTACTGAGAACATCTCTGATCACTGGCTGTAATTCAAGCGCACGTTTGGTTGGGGTCATACCATCACTTGTTCGCACCAAAAGAGGATCTTTAAAAAGATCTCGTAGCCTTTTTAAGCCATTACTCATTGCTGGTTGGGTGATACTCAGTTGATTTGCCGCTTTCGTGACACTGCCTTCTCGTAACAACACATCCAAATATACTAATAGGTTTAAATCAACTTTTGCGATATTCAAAATACTCTTCCATTTCCTATATGAGATGTGATCAGCGCGCTTGCGCTCCACTGCATGAGAGTTTAACAAAACTCAGAGGAGGTAAACACAATTTACTTTGGCTAGTATATAACCATAGCGCGGAGAAAATTGATAATACCTTGGTAGTGTAAGAAGCTAATCACTTGATTTACATCATAGAATTAAGTCGAAATGAAAAAAACGCCCCGAAGGGCGCCTGAACAAGAGTTGGATCATCAAGATAATCTTGATTGTTGTTTTTGATATTAAGTTACAACATCAAACTGGTTCATTGTGTTGTCTTCACCAGAAGCTTTTAAAGCTTGTTCGCCGGAGAAGTATTCTTTGTGAGTGTCACCCAAGTCTGAACCTGCCATCGCTTGGTGTTTAACACAAGCTAAGCCTTGGCGCAGCTCCTGACGTTGCACGCCTTTAACATATGCCAACATTCCTTCTTCACCAAAGTAACCTTTGGCTAGATTGTCCGTAGACAATGCCGCTGTGTGGTAGGTTGGTAATGTAATCAAATGGTGGAAAATACCGGCTTCACGAGCTGCATCTGCTTGGAAGGTACGTACCTTCTCATCCGCTTCAAGTGCAAGTTCTGACTGGTCATAGCTTGCTGACATTAATGCTGAGCGGTCGTAATTACTTAAGTCTTTCCCTTCTTCAGCCCAAGTATCAAATACTTGCTGGCGGAAGTTCAAGGTCCAGTTGAATGAAGGGCTGTTGTTGTAGACTAATTTAGCGTTTGGCGCTTGCTCTCGAATGGCTCTAACCATGTCACCAATTTGACCAACATGAGGCTTCTCGGTCTCTATCCATAGCAAGTCAGCACCGTTTTGTAAGGAGGTTACACAGTCAAGCACTACACGATCGAAGCCAGTGTCGTCTTTAAATTTGTATAAACCGTTCGGTAAGCGTACTGGTTTCACCAACTCACCATTAAGTTTCATCACTGAATCGCCGTTACTTAAATCATCGATTGAATTAACAGGTGTTGTTTCAAGGAAGGCATTATACTGATCTGCTAGATCACCCTCAGACTGTGATACTGGAATTTTTTGTGTCAGGCCTGCACCCAATGAGTCTGTACGAGCTACAATGACTCCGTCATCTACGCCGAGCTCAAGGAAGGCGTAACGCACAGCATTAATTTTAGCTAGAAAATCTTCATGTGGCACAGTTACTTTTCCGTCCTGGTGGCCACATTGCTTAGCGTCAGAAACTTGGTTTTCAATTTGAATGCAGCATGCGCCAGCTTCAATCATTTTCTTAGCAAGTAAATAGGTTGCTTCTTCGTTACCGAAACCGGCGTCGATATCAGCAATGATAGGCACAACATGCGTTTCAAAGTTATCAATTTGAGATTGAATGTCCTTGGTATTGAGTCCTTTTTCGCGAGCATCATCCAACGCATCAAATAACTTACCAAGCTCTCGGGCATCAGCCTGTCTTAAGAACGTATAGAGTTCCTCAATCAAGGCGGGTACTGTTGTTTTTTCATGCATTGATTGGTCTGGAAGAGGACCGAATTCAGAACGAAGCGCAGCAACCATCCAGCCAGACAAATATAAATAGCTCTTGCTCGTTGTGCCTTGGTGCTTTTTCACAGCCAACATTTTTTGTTGACCGATGAAGCCGTGCCAGCAACCGAGTGATTGAGTGTACTTCGAGCTGTCAGCATCGTATTCCGCCATGTCAGCGCGCATAATGCCAGCAGTATATTTGGCTATGTCCAAACCCGTTTTGAATCGATTTTGTGCTTTCATGCGCGCCGCATATTCAGGGCTGATGGCATTCCAAGGTGTCCCTTGTGCATTTTTCAATTCAGTCATTGCTGCTAAGTCTTGTTGATACTGTGACATCTTGTATTCCTCTTGTTGTGCTACCTGCGTTGTTGCGAGTGAGCAGATATTTAATGTTAGTTTCGCTGCTTATTGCGAACGCTGTCATTCATTTCTAATTATTTGGCAAAAATGGTTGTTTGCATTTTTGCTAGCGACGCATTCATCCTATGCTGCAATTGTGAATAAAAAAACAGTATGAAAATGATTCTCGGTATTTATTTTGTGAATGTGGCTTGGCATTGAAATATCAAGCGCTTGATAATTTTCTCTAAGTTGTTGAATAAATGAGTTATTTGAAAAATAGACCCATCATTAAGCTTAGATGCTTAATCTTTGTATTTACTCTTGCATATAATGTGTATAATTTTGAGTAATACTCTGGGCATACCGGCCCGATGTGGCGCTTTTCTCTGCAAAGTGGTGAATGACGCTTCTTTTAATCAAGGTGCTATGTGAGCTAGCACTTCAGCTTTATAAGGTTTGAAGAGATATAATGACGAGTTTCAAGTTTCCCTTATTAACAATAGTGTTAAGTGCAGCACTTTTCTCTGCAGCATGCACTTCTACAAGCAGTGTGTCTGATGCTTCAAGTCAGGTTCAAACACCGAGAAATATTATTATGGTGGTTGCCGATGGCATGGGTCCCGCGTACACAACCGCATATCGTTTATATAAAGACAACCCTGATACTGCTGAAATAGAACCGACAGCTCTTGATGAGTTTCTTGTTGGGACTGCTCGAACATATCCCGCGCAGATTTCCGGTTATGTGACTGACTCCGCTGCGAGTGCAACAGCACTGTCGACTGGGCAAAAAACCTACAACGGTGCAATTGCGGTTGACCTCGATAAAAAACCTTTAGAAACCGTCCTTCATCGTGCTAAAAAACTAGGAATGAAAACGGGCGTAGCAGTAACATCACAAATCGTTCATGCAACGCCAGCATCTTATATTGCGCACAATGAATCGAGACGAAACTATGATCAAATCGCCGATTCTTTTCTCGACGACCGCATCGGCAATGACCTAGTTACCGACGTGATGCTTGGCGGTGGCTGGCGTTACTTCATTCGTGATGACCGCAATTTAGTCGATGAATTCAAAGCCTTAGGCTATCAATATGCGGATTCCTATACCGATTTACTTGCTTTGCCAAAAGGCAAACCAACCTTAGGTCTGTTTGCTGATGTAGGCTTGCCAAAGGCCTTGGACGATACCAACAGACAGCGTTTGTCGGTAATGACAGAGGCTGCGATTGCGCACTTGGAAAATGTAAACGGTTATTTTTTACTAGTAGAAGCTAGCCAAGTTGACTGGGCGGGTCACGCTAATGATATCGCTTCTGCGATGGGTGAAATGCAGGACTTAGAGCATACGATGATGCTGCTAAAACAGTACGTATTAGCTAATCCTGACACCTTGGTTGTGTTAACCGCTGACCACAGCACCGGCGGTTTAACTATTGGTGCCAAAGGCGAATACCGCTGGAGTCCAGAGTTCATTCAAAACATGAAGTCATCTGTTGAAGCCATCGCGAAAGTCATATTAGAAAAAGAAGACATGGCAATATATGTATCTGAACAATTTGGTTTTGAATTAAATGACGAGGAAAAGAATGCGGTCAGTGTGATAACTTCCGCGTTAGATCAACGAGCTCGTGAAGGCGTATTAAAAACAATCTTAGATAATCGTACTAATACCGGTTGGACAACGTCAGGCCATACTGGCGTTGATGTAGAGATTTATGCATTTGGCGCAGGCGCCGACGCTTTCGAAGGCAATTTAAACAATACAGATATTGCAGAGCGTATCTTTGAATTTCTCGGAAAAGCGCCTGAATAGGCGCTACTACTCGAATGAAATCTTGGCAACACAGCACTTTACTGCTCAAAGTCAGCTTGATTCGTCGTCGATTATTAGTGTAAGAAAACAACGCGTATTTTCTTTTTAAGGAGCTACCAGTTCAGTAAGGACGCTGTCAAAAGGGTTAGTGTATGGTTTAAATCCGTTTTATGTTCAATAAGATATTTTTGACAAGTAAGCGCATATTTCTTTTTTTATTCTTATGCTTTTTCTCATTGAACTTGCTAGCTTCTTCTGCCGATTTTAAAACGACCCAAGTAGATGAGGCGTCAGTTTATCCAATTGAAGTTTACTTTGAGTATTATGAAGATATTCAGAACACGAAGGCATTGGATGATATTCTAATCTTAGAAAATACTGAGTGGCAGGGAACTTCATCAAAGCAAGCTAGTTTCGGTTTTAATTCATCCGCTTATTGGATTAGAAGTTCAGTGTTGAATCAGTCCCAAAGCGTTAAAAACTTCATTTTTGAGATAGACTACTCTCAGCTTGATTCCGTCAATTTCTATGCTCTCAAAGACAGTAAGCTCGTGGCACAATTATCTACTGGCGATATGCTGCCTTTCTATCCGCGAGATATTGATCACCCAAGTAATCTTTTCAAATTCCAACTTGTCCCAGGCGAGAGTTTGCAAATTTTTGCGCGTGTTCAGACACAAGGCTCATTGATCATTCCTGTTAAAGTATGGGAGGAACAATACTTCTTTGAAGCTGCCGCCGCAGCTCAGAATTTTCATTTCTTTTATTTTGGTGCAATGGTTTTCATTATTTTGATTAACTTTGCCGTGTTCGTCACGCTGAGAGAAAGGTTGTATTTTTATTATACCCTTGCTATTTCCGGCTATTTACTTTTTTTCGCTACAAGCAGCGGTCATATTCGACAACTTTTACTGAGTGATTGGCCTGAGTTAAATAGCCGATTATTTTTAATTTCAATGCCATTATTAGCATTGTTTTCAGTTCTTTTTGCTAGAGAGTTTCTTCAATCTGCGAAGTACAGTCCTAAGCTTGATATCGCTCTGAGGAGCATGAGGGTCTTTGAAATCTTTAATCTACTAGTTGCGTTTTTTGCTCCTTACGATCTCGTTGTAAGAGTATCCGCTGTCGGCGCTGTCTTTTTATTTAGTGTGCTCTTACTGGCGGGCCCCATCACTAGTATGGTACGAAAGGGACCTGGTATATTTTTTACAATCGCTTGGTCCTCTTTGACCATCGGTTTCTTTGCTACCTCTGGCCGTACATCGGGCTTTCTGCCTAATACATTCTTTACTGAATATGCAATGCAAATAGGCTCAGTTATTGAGGCGGTCATCTTGACTCTTGCTCTCGCCAGCCGCTTATTTATAGAACGCTCACAAAAAATTAAAGCACAGGCTGAAAGTATAGAGCAAGAAAAGCAGCGTAATATTGCACAAACCTTGCTGACTGAAACCTTATCTAAAGATCCCATAAGTAAGCTTTCCAATCGTAATCGCTTTGAATGGTTGGTCCAAAAAAGCATTGATGCCAATCCCGATGAGCGTTACATACTCGCGGTAGCACAAATCACTCGTTTGGATGACATTACAAGAACCCTGGGCTTATCTAGTACAGAGCGCATTATTTGTAGCATCGCTGAGTCACTAAATACACAACATGCTGAATTGGAAGGAGTGGTGTCTTTTATTAATGACAAAGGCCAAAAAGAGTGTGTTTACCAACTTTCTCGTGACCTATTTGGTTCGTTAATGTACCAAGATGCTTTCGAAAAAAATCCCAAGGCCTTCTATGAGGTACTACGTCGAACAGCAGAACCGATAGAGGTACAAGGCTTACTTATCGATTTAGCACCTATCTACGGAAGTGCTCTCTACCCGCAACATGGTGACAATCCTGCTCAACTGATCAGAAATGCTCTTATTGCTTTGGGGGAAGCGCCAAATTCAAAAGAGATGATGGGCGTTTTTCATGAAGAGCTAGACATTTATGATGAGGATCGTCTCACATTACTGACTCACCTTAGAGAAGCGCTAGATCAAGAACAACTGGTACTGTATTACCAACCAAAGCTAAATGTGAACAGCAATCAGGTCGTTGGTATGGAAGCACTGGTTCGCTGGATTCATCCTACTAGAGGGCTTATTCCTCCTGATGAGTTTATTCCACTGGCAGAGGAATCTGGACTCATCAATCAGTTAACCTTGTGGGCAATTGATAGGGCGATTGTCGATATGAACTCGATTAAACAAGCAGCATACTCTGGTACAGTGTCAATCAATGTCTCGGCAAGAGATATATCAAAAATGAGTTTCGTTGAAGACGTTAAAAAAATACTCAACAGACACTCGGTAGCCGCTGAATCCATTTACCTCGAACTGACTGAAACCGCGGCTATGGAAGATCCAAAAGTAAGTATAGCTAGCTTGACCGCTTTAGCGGAAATGGGAGTAAATATTTCCGTAGATGACTTTGGTACAGGCTATTCTTCATTGTCATATCTGCAGAGACTACCGGCGAAAGAAGTTAAACTAGATCGCTCACTAATCGGAGAAATTCGGTCTTCTGACAGCGCAGCCATTATTGTGAAAGCTTCTATCAATATGGCACAAGCACTCGGTTATGCAATTGTTGCAGAAGGGGTCGAGGATGAGGAAACTAGAGAATATTTGAAAGAATACAATTGTGATACTTATCAAGGCTTTTTGACTTGTAGACCGCTACCACTTGACGACATAAGAAAGTGGCTCAATAAAAACTATTCCACTTGAACGCAATTAACCAAGCTAAAAACTATAGCCGCTCTCATATGGTATCGGAGATCTGTTCCCAATGAGTGCCTCGGTCGGTTGAACGGTAAACGCCACCTTTCAGTAGCCAGTTAGTTCTAAAAAACCCTCGCCGCTATGAGAGCCAGAAATGTTTACGGCGCCTTCATAATAAGGGAATAAAGCCGGATTCCATTGGTCCTGTTTTTTACTTTCTACAGTAATGTCGATGTCTCTCTGTGGTATACGAAGGTGCCAAGAAAGTGGAAACGTTTTATTGCCAACGCTTGTGTTGTTGAGTGCTACTAGTGAAATGTCACTTCCTTCCAATGTTTGCGACGACCCATCTGCTTCTATAAAGGTGCCAGTGATGTAGTCACTCTGATTTGCCAAACGCATCTGAAACGCCATTATTTTACTGCCATCATCCAAATGCAAAGACATCCAATCCCAACCTAAGGTGTTCTGGTCTAATAGTTGTGAGGTCCACTCCTGATCAAACCAAGCTTGACCTTTCACGCGGACTGCTGCTGCGTCAATACCACTCATTTGTACATAGCCTTCAACATCTATAAAAGGCGCACTATAATAATGTGATGCATGTGAAGCTGAACCTGATTTTATGCTGTAGCCCTCATCTCCTTGAAGAATATAGGGCCCTTTGTTTTTCAGTTGAAGAGAAAGCGACAAAGTGCTGCTGCCTGATGGGCTCACGTTCTGATTTATTTTACCTGGGTCTACTCGTCTAAGGGAGAAGTCTAAATCTGCTGGAAGTAAACCACGCTGCCCAAGATTGTTCTGCCAAAGCCAGTCATCTATATACAATGCAAAAGGACTTTCTTTGGTGACTCCAGCGATGCCTATGCCACCACGTGCAAACTTTTCAGTAAACCAGTGCTGCTCACCAGAGTGGACAGAGGCATGAGCCATAAAAGTGTGTTCATTTCCCCAAGCTTTGCCTTCTTCCGAGGGGATTCTGAAGCGGAACAATGTCCATTGAATATCATATTCAAGACCATTGTCACCGTCTAAATTCGCAGTCAAATACCACCATTCAATGTCAAAGTCATTGTGTGAGCCGTGATCTTGAGGAAACACAATCTTGTAATCAGGATTAGCTTTCTTCCCTAGCGATTGAGAGGGAATTTCTGTTTGCACTGCTCGTCCAAAAAGAGGTGTTTGCTCTGCCTTGTAAATAGGCTCTGTTAGCTTGGTGTTATCCCTCTCTAATGCAGATGGATAGATAAAATAGAGCGCTGAACCGACAATCAAAACTGAAACAAAAATTGCGATAGGGATAATAAAGCGGGCTGACTTTTCCGCGTTTCTTGTTGTCCTTCTAGGATTGTGATTCTCAGTCATAGTGGGCCTAATTTACCTGTCTTATGTCGTTAATCAAAGGACGTTTACCTGCTCGTATTAGAGGAACAATGATGACTAAGATAACCACGCACAAGCTTAATGCATACACTTTCGCAATTTTCGTTAAGCTAATAAGTAAGGGGTACGTCCAAGAGAATGCTTGATAATTAATATCAGTGATCAATACCCACGCTAATAAAATGCCGAATGGTGTCGCAAAAATAAGGGCGACTAAACATAGCAATACATATTGAAACAGTGCTAGGAATTGTGTTTTAAAAGCAGATACTCCCAAGCTACGAATCAACATATTCTGTGGGCGAACATCATTCATTATTACTACAATAGCGCAAGCAAGTGAAAGAGCAGCGACTAACAAGGTAACAATATTTAAGCCATCGGTAATAACAAAGGTATCGTCGAATGCTTGCATCGAAAGACGCAGAAGCTCACTGGTTTCTATTATTTGTTTTTCGATATCAATATCATTTTGCAACAAGGATTGAGTAAAGCGGTCAATAGACGCTTCGCTACCTTGAATTGAGTAAATAAAATAAGAGGTGGTAGACGGATCAAATAGCCTTATTGGCATTAAAACTTGCGCTGAGGGATTTCCAAAATCATAGATGATACCCAGTATATTATATTCGCTGAGCTTACCAGTGCTGGGGTGAGGAATACTGACCTTATCATTTACCTCGTAACCCATACCAAAAGCAAATTGCTGATTAACCAAAATACCGTTCGCATTTTCAAATGCATGCCATAGCTCACTGATATTTTCTTGTGAATACTGTGGAGCGAGTTCATAGAAAGACATGGCTTTTTGAAATCGCTGGGTAGATGGGTAACTGAACTGTTGTATTTCTCGTTTGCCAAATTGAGTGTAGTTTTCAAACCGTTGATGAATGACAAGATCTGATGCTTTTGCAATATCGTCGAGTTCTAGAGCTGTGTTTGAATAAATATAATAATCAGCTGCAAGCCGCTGCTCTAGCCAACTAAAAGTAGCCCCCCGAAAACTATCGACCATCAGGTTCATACCAATATTGCTGGTGGCAGCAATGAAGAATGCACAGCAAGCGATCTTAGTTTTACCAGAGAGTGAGACACTTTGTTTCGTGCTTACTCGCAGTAAAGGCAGAGATTTTGGAATAAGCTTCACAATCTGTCGCAGTGCTAATGGGTAATTAATTAGCAAGATGCAGCACCCTGCAAGTATCACGCAGGCAGTTGCAATGAGTAATAGCCAGAGCGCTTGAACAAAGTTCAACAGTATGATGCCAATTACCGCGAATACTACGAAGCATGCCCACGTCATTTTGTGCCAGAAGGCTTGGCTTTTGGCTTCATCAACTGCCTTGGTTGAACTTAAGTTTTGATTCAATTTTTGCAAGGGTAATAAGCTGGCTGTTATGCAACCGACAAGGCTGATACCAAACACCTGTAAAAACAAAGTGATAAGAGATATCTGACCGTAACCTACTTCAACTTGATATAAGTTTTCTAAGGTTGCCTGCACAGTCGGCGAAGCCAGTTTCGCCAGCTCTAATCCCAATACAATGCCTATTAAACAGGCAATTAAGGTAAGAAAACCAACTTCAGCTAATTGCACCAACATTAATTGCTTTCGTCCAATCCCCAGTTGCCGACATATTTTCAACCAAGGCATACGTGTATGCATCAATAAATTAATCGCATTTACCACGATAAATAAACAGACCACGAACATCAGTAGGGCCATGGCCATTAAGTTCAGGTGAAAACTAGAAGTGAGTTCACTATCTTGCTCACTATTATTCAAAGACTGCAGATTAAGGTGCGAAGGCAAGGCTGCTTTTAACGCATCTAGTCGATTGGCAGGAGCATCGCCAATCAACAGTAAAGCAGATAGTTCAGTTTCTGGATAGAGGCCGTATAAGGCTGCCATGCTCATAATAATGTCATTACCTAAAGAGGCATTTTTATGTGCATATAGCTTTGGCAGTAAACGTCCGTCAGCACTTGTGAATATGGGGCGAGGGCCGCTTAGCTCTTCAGCTTCAGCGCTTAATGAATCTAAGAGCGTAGGGTGAATAATAGCTTGGTTTTGAGATCCTACGTTTCCAAAGTCCAGTGCTAAAAGAACCGCGTTTTCATCTTGTTTTTCATAAGCCAGCTGGTGTTCTTTTGAAGCGGACAAGGCGACAGGGCTAGAGAGCTGACTATAAAGGGCAAAAGTATCAATACCTGTATGATCGATACTGCGCCGAGTGAGTCGCTTGCCATCAGCATAAATATGTCGTCTCGTTTGAGCCACCGCGACCAACTCTGTAAACCCAGCTCGGCGTAAACTTGCATAGTCGGCGCGGCTGAGTGCTTTCGTATTATCAACACTCACTATTTGGTTTTGCACATTTGCAATGAGGAACTGCTCATTGGATTGGTAGCTTTGCTTAGCGCTGTCATTGATAATGAGCACGGCACTCAGTCCTGCAGCCGCAATCAACAGAGAGCTCATTAGCATTGCCAAGCTAAATTTGCTGTGACGGTAACTTGCGAATAGAACTCCGATAAAGGGCCAAGGCATGCGCTTATATCGACCTTAGTACTGCGTTTTCTAAGTACCATTGTTGTTCTGTAAGCTGCGCGACTTTCTCGCTGTGAGTCACCATCAACAGAGCCGTATTTTGTGCTTTGCAGGTCTCAACTAACAGTTGGCTCACGATATCCGAGTTTTTGCTATCTAGGTTACCGGTTGGTTCATCTGCTAATAAAAGGGGCGGTTTGTGAGCAAGGCCTCTAGCGATCGCAACGCGCTGTTGCTCGCCACCGGAAAGTTGATGGGGCAACTTGTCTCGGTGTTTATATACATCAAGAGATATCAGCAACTCTTTAATAAGAAGGTCAGTATTGTCGGGACTATTCTGTGATGCTCGGTTGAGAGCACTAATTTGAATGGGTAGCTTCACATTCTCCCAGACTGAAATGCAGTCAATCAAATTAAACTTTTGGAAAATAAGACCGACCTGACGCTTTCGATACTCATCTGCTTGAGCTTCAGTAAAAGAAACAAGATCTTCAAAGCCGGAACTCGTAGAAAGCGTTATCTTGCCACTATCAGGTTTGTCTAATGCAGCCAATAGATGAAGTAATGTGGACTTTCCAGACCCTGAAGCGCCTTGAATACTCAAGGATTCGCCGCGTTCAAAGGACAAACTCAGCTTGTCTAGAATAAGGCGTTTTTCACCTGCGTCAGTATAGCTTTTTGAAATGTTTTCTATGTTTATCATTTGCAGCACATACCTCTCGGATTTACTGCTGAAGAAAGCTCTCGACTGGCTCACCCGTGACTGCTGATATCTGTTTGAACAGGTACATCAAGGCAATTATCAACAAGATCATACTCGGTATGACTATGACCGGATAACTGAGCGCAGTCATTCGGCCTAGTTCCTCGGTATAAGCCGTTGTGCCCGGCTCAGAAACTAATATCCATTTTGCTAACAGGTAGTTGAGCACCGACGACAAGAAGAATGAACTAGCAACGATATAGGAGCTGACAGCAACTTTGTTATTAAAGGTCTCTGTCAGCTTTTTTTCTTCCAGAGTGTTATTGAGCTTTGGCCAATTCACCAACTGGTCATTCAGAATAAGCGCTTTGACTAGGGGCTTTTTACTAAATTGCGTAATCAATACAGCAAGGCCAATAAGCCCTGGAATCGCGGCTTCCTTTATAGCGATGTATTCAGCGGGTAATTTTAACAGGCTAATGCCACCAGTCAGTATGACACTTACAATGCCTAAAACAGAAAATGGATTAATTTTCTTTGTCAGTTTTAGATCATAAAATCCAAATGCTAGTGGGAAGGATAGGGCAAACGCTATGCTCCACATGGGGCCCAAGTATTCGTCAGAACTCAGGTAGGTCATCACTAACACTGGTACGGCAATGTTAAAGATTAGATTGCCAAAAAAGCCTGTTTGTGGTGGTTTTTCTACTTCGGTTGTTGACATTAAACGCTGCTTGCCTATTAACAATAAGGCCGGTGATTGTACGAAAAAAACGCCAAGAATGTCACCTTGTATTTGTATCTAATTGTGATGAATAAACCAAAGCGTATATAAATCAACGGTTCTTTAAAGCAATTAGGCTTTGCTGCGTAATAGATACGCAAGCACCAGCCCTGCTAGGAAGCCAAATAAATGCGATTCCCAACTAATATAGGGGTGACTAGGCAACACGCCCCATACCATCCCGCCATAGAAGAAGACGACAACAACAGAAATAGTCATCAAGAATATGCGCTTGCTCAGAAAGCCCGCTAATAAGAGGTAACCAAAATACCCATAGATGATGCCACTTGCTCCTAAATGGAATGAGGGGCGTCCAAATACCCAAACGAGCAGGCCCGTTGCAACCATTAACCAGAGGGTAACTTCAATAAATCGCTTTCCGCCAAATTGCAGCAACAGAACAGAGAAGATAGACAGTGTGACTGCGTTTGAAAAAAAATGAGAAAAATTAGCGTGTAAGAATGGTGCGGTAAAGATAAAGCCTACATATTCGAGTTCACGAGGGTAAATACTATATTGATTGAAAAAGCGGCCGGTGAGCATGTTCACCGCTTCAATGACTAACAATACACCCACAATGTAGCTAACCCACATAAGTTGTTGTCTGAGCGTTGTAGGGGACTTCGTCATGAATTCATTACCTTGCTAAATATGTACAGTAAATAAGTGAGTGAATTAAAGATAGATCACAAAATAATATGTGGTAAATAACGAGACATATCTTGTGTAATAGGGGATTCATCTTCTCTAATGGAAATGCCAGCAGCTTGATCATTGACCAACCAAGAACCGATTAAGGTATAGCTATTGCCAAATTTAGGCAATGGTGTGAACGCTTGATAAATAAAGCCTTCCTCACCATACGGCCCATCAGAAGAAAGATGCATTTTACCATTTTCAACTATATCTATATTGGCACCTTCGCGAGAAAAAATAGGCTTTCTAACCCACTTTTGATGCGTGTCGACATCATTCATTCTATGTTTATCATGCTCAAAAAATGCAGGTAGCAAGTTCGGGTGGCCTTCAAATTCTTTCCAAAGCGCGGGTAGTAGAGCTTTGTTTGATATGAGTGACTTCCAAATTGGCTCAAGCCACCCCACATTTGATGACAATGCATGAGGCCCGAATTCTTCTCGTTGCATAAATTCCCATGGGTAGAGCTTAAAACAGTGGGAAATAATTTGGTTTTGTCGATCAGTGAGATCACCGCCTTCACCTAAACCAATATCTTCAATGAAGACGAAATAATCGTCGATACCCGCTTCTTTGGCGCAGTCTTGAAGATATTGAACCGTACCTCTATCTTCATCTGTGTCTTTACAACAGGCAAAGTGCATATGTTGTAAGCCATAATATTGCGCAATCACTTTAAATTGGTTCACCAGCTTTTCTTGTAAAGAATTAAACTGGTCAGCGCGTTGGCTAAGCTTATGGTTATCGACATTGTTTTCTAGCCAAAGCCATTGCCAAAAGCCAGACTCATACAAACTAGTGGGAGTGTCTGCGTTGTTTTCTAGCAGTTTTGCGGGAGACTTTCCGTTATATACAAAATCTAATCTAGAATATAGAGAGGGTTCTTGTGCTTGCCATGAATCGCTAATAGCTTGCCAGTAGTGCTCGGGAATGGCGAACATTGTCATCAGCTCATCACTTTTTACGACCTTGTTGACAACGTGCAAGCACATCTGATGAATTTCTTCAGTAGGTGCCTCTAAGTCACGCTCGATTTGTTCTAAAGTAAACTGATAATACGCACTTTCATCCCAGTAAGCTTGTCCATACATCGTATGGAAATGAAATCCATAATCCCGCGCCATTTGTTGCCAGTGTTGGCGCGGTTCAATAGGAAATCGAAGCATTTAACCGCCCCAACCCTTACCACTACTTTTACTACCCCAAGATGATTTGGCACGAACTGAGCTGCCAAAGCCACCTCGTTTAATTGTGCGGGTGACCGCAGGTTTCTTTTCAAACGCACTGGGTTTGACTCTTAGTTTACGTTTTCTGCTGTCGCCGAAATCGTAACCATCTGCACTTATCCAATTGTAACGATAAGGAGAATAGCGCGAATATGACGTAAACATAGGTTGGTAATAAGGCCTTGGCGAAAGCATATTGCCAATCATATATCCTGCCATGAGTGGCATAAATATAGAGCTACCAGACTCTTTATAAACAACACATTGATTGGTACCGAATTCATACTCGCAATCATTTTTAGTATTATACTTAGGGGCAGTGCGCGCAGCCTCTTCAAGTGCACCTTGATATGCCGTTTGACATTTTTGTGCCATGTCAGGCAATTGATTGACGCAGTCTTCTACATTCTTGAAGACCAAGGCCTCTTCTTTTCCACCAGAGCAAGCACTCACTAGAATACCCGCAATACCAACGGCTAATGGTTTGATTGAGAAGGATTTACGCATCTTCGACAAATTAATATAACTCGTCCGTTTTTGCGTCAGGTTGTTGGGTTTACTCGTCGTCATAATATTCGACTCCTTAGTAACTCATGCATGCAGCGTTTAACATACCTACTGCCACAGACATCGCGCCTAGCATGATACCTGCGGATACTTCATTGTTTTGGATACGTTCTGCAATTTTCGGCATAAAAGTAAAGCGCAGTAGGGCGAAGGCAACTAATTGTGCAACCAGTGCTACTAGTCCCCAAATCGCATAGTCGAGTAAAAATTCGCTATTTGATACTGCGCCAGCCAAAGCAATACTAAAACCGATCATCGCACCACCGAAACCAATGGCAGCAGCAGTACTTTTTTCTTCTTTTACGAGTTTCCATTCGTCATGTGGCGTCACGAACGCGTAGACGATTTTGAAAACGAAAAATAGGGCGATAGAGATTGCAAAATAAAGTGCGAAATTCTGTAATCCCGCAATAGAGTCGAGTGCTGCTTCCATGTGTGTTCCTTAACCATTTATTGTTATATCAGAGGGACTTAGATTGAAACCTGTACTAATGACTAGGCATCTATCATGATTATTTCCAACGATTTTTTCTTCGCCAGAGACTAAAACTGCTTCAACATCATCTTCTGAAATTGATTTTTCATAAAGCATGATGAATTGATCGGTTGTGCTAACGTCACCATCTTCCTCGAAAGTGGTTTCAGTCATCGCCACGGGGGGAGATATTTCACCGACAGCATCCCATACACGCTCATAAACATCACCATCAAGTTCATAAACGGGTTGTGAAATGCCATTGTTGAGTAAATCTTGCCACTGACTATCCGAGCCAACGGTCATGGTATCGTAGAAATACCATAGTTTAACATCGGTAATGTGGTTTTCTGTGTCACCACCGTCGGTAATGACTTGCAGAAACGCATCATCATCAGTATAGAATCGGAAAACATTACCACCCGAATCTAAAGCGACTTTTCCAACCGCTTGTATTAAATGTTTACTTGCAGCACCGTCGATTTTTAAGTGTGGTTGTAAAAGTCGTAACTTCAAGGCATCAAGTTCGAATGAACCACCTAAGTATAGCCCCATGATTTCTGGAGCATCGGGTTTGTGCGAGGTGTCCTCGTCTTTTTTGCCAAATAGCTTTCCAAACATAGTTGACTCCTTGGTACGTAGTTTAGGCGTGAAGTGAATTCCAATCCACGTCGTTAATGCGTTGGTCGGCGATATAGAAAATTTTATCACCCGGCGTAACGACCGCTGAAAAGTCAGGATTGACGGTAATTTGGTTTGCATCTTCCGCTGCTGCATAACCTATAAATGTTGCGTTGTATTGTTTTTTCAAGCCTAAAAATAATGCTTCAACGCTAACTGGATTTACCATTAAGGGTAAGTCGACTGAGAACTGGGCTTGGCCTTCTTCAACATCAAGTAAGTCGTGATGCAATAGACTTGAACCTGGATCGAAAGCTGATTTTGCTAGCATTTCAACAGCAACGCTCGGTGTACACTCTACTTCAGGGCAGTGCTTTTGGAGTAAGCCAACTAGGCTTTCATCTTCAAAGTAAGCCACTTTATGAGCCGAAGGGTTGCGTTTCGAGCAGTAAAGCGCTGTCGTCATGGTGACGTCGTCATAAGGATTATCAATCAAAATGGTTGATGCTGTTTCGATACAAGCTCTGTCCATATCTTCGTCTTGATTGAAAGAGGCAACACGCACAAACTCAATTTCACTTGGGCGAGGGTTTTCAATTTCAGCGCGAACGCAAAGCACGATATCCGGGTTTTCCGGCGTATCTAGCTTTTCTTTTATTAGCAGTTTTAATAGTTGGTCAGTACGTTTTTCGTTCCAACCGATGATTAAAATATGATTAGAGACATTTAACGGTTTCAAACCTCTTGCTCCTCTTTTCCATTGATCACTTACCCAAGATGCGATTCGGCCAATGACCAATGCAAATATACTCAATCCAACCGGGATAACGTAAAGCGCAACAATTAATTTACCGGCGCTTGTTGAAGGCGACATATCACCGTAGCCAACAGTAGATCCCGTTACAATCAGCCAGTAAAAATAGTCATTCGCTTCTAGCAAAGCATGTTCTTCGGCAAGAAACAAAAATACCCAACTGGTGACGGTATAGAATAAGAGTGCCAGTAATAGGGTATACCAGCGCATCTCGGAAAAGTATTTCATGCATAGTTTTTTGAGCTTGACCCAATTTAACATGTATGAAAATTTCCCTTTTTGATTGTTGTATCGTTGATAATATTCAAGGCAGAAAAAAACGGCAATCAAAGATTGCCGTTTTTTGTATTTTATTTACCTAAGATTCTAGCCAGTTCATCATCAGCTGAGCTTGCGCCGCCTTTAATTCCTGCACCAGCCAAGCGTTTCTCCAAATCATCAGTCGATTCGCTTTGAGCTAACTCTTCAGCTGCTTCCAATTCCGCGTTACGCAGATTTTGCTTCTCTTGGATGCGAGACAAAGACTCAGTTGCTGTTTTCATTTTACTGTTAGCACCTAAGTGGCTTGACGAAACCGCAACTTGGGCACGTTGCACTGACTCAGTTGCTTTAATCATGTCCACTTGTTGCTCCAAACGGCGTAAGTTGTTCTTCGCTGTAGTTATGTTACCAGCAAGCTGCTTTTCCGATTTTGTGAACTGATCTAAGTACGTTTGCTCAGTTTCAAGCTGACCTTTTAACTCTGCTACTCTATGTGCACAATCAAGGGCTAGTTGGCGGTCAGTATCAGCCGCTTTTCTAGCGTGGTCTTCGTACTCTGCAATTGATTTATTAAAGCCGTCAACTTTCTGCTGAGACAGTTTACACTTTGCTAAAATCTGTGTGCGAGCATGATCTGATTTTCTCAATTCATCTTTCGCTTCACGGATCTCTTGCTCAAGAATCTTAATTGCTTGAGTATCAACAACCGCTTGCGCTGCTTCTGTAGCGGTACCTTTAACGGCAGTAAATAATTTTTTCCAAACTGACATGGTAATCTCCGGTTATTAACAATCTAAACTAATTGGTTTTTAAAAAATCTTGGTAAGCATCTAAAAATGCTTCTACGTTTTGAAATAATGTTGAAATCTCTATCAACACACTTTCTTCTTTTGACTGTGAGCTCAGTGAGCCAAATGCCGTGTAATATTGCGAGCCTGCTACATTAGAAATCCCGATAGTTGTTAGTGGGAAAACCATGTGTGTACGCAAAATCTCTTCATTTAAGGCGCTTGGATCTTTCACTTCATCAATAGAAAACAATAATGATTCAACTAAAATCTGTTCTCCGCTAATTGCGAGCCAAGCGTCAATGCCGTCTTCGTTCGCGATTAATAAACAATCCTTTTCGTGTGTAACTACATATCCATCTTGGGCAGAAACGATTTCTGCTAATTGTGATAGCTCCCACGTCATTCATCTTCTCCTAAAAGTGTGTTTTACCATGTCGTCATCTATAATAGACCCTTACTATAATATGAACAACTTGGCTGACCTGCTATTTGAGATTAGTATAGTCATAGGCAATAAAATAAGTCAAATAATATTTTCACATTTGTTTCAAATAATGTTTAAATGTGAATTATAATTTACGAAAGTAACTCATGAGTAGGTGTGTTTATGCAACCCAAAGCAAGTGATTGGCGCAACTTAGTACAGCGTGTATTAAAAACGGAATTGTCAAAGAAAGGCGTCAAATATCAAGACTTAAGTGATAAACTGAAGGCAGTTGGCGTAGAGCAAAGTGCTGACAATTTGCGAAATAAAATAAATAAAGGGATTTTAGGGGCTGATTTGCTCTTACAGATTATGTTTGTGTTGAACATCAAGCAGATTCGTCATGAAGACATTTCTGAGATGTTAAGTGATATAGAATCGAATTGATTCAGTATCAACGTGGGTTATTTAACGAATTTTAGGCAAAAAAATACCCGGTTGAACCGGGCAACAAGCAAGTTTGGGAGAACGTCACTTAATCTTTAACTTGAGTTAAGATTACGCCATTTTTTGCACAATAAAGTATTAAAGCCTACTTGATCGTATCGTGAAATATACGATGACTGGTATGGCCTCCTTGTTAAGCCTTATCATTATTGACTTGTTATTATTATTGAGATTGTATGAAGTTATCAGATTTTTATTTTGAGTTACCAGAGGCATTAATTGCTAAACATCCCGCTGAACAAAGAACACAAAGTCGGCTGCTGCACCTAAATGGCGCTACGGGTAGCGTAGAGCATAAAAGCTTTGTTGATATTTTGGATTTCTTTGAGTCTGGTGACTTAGTTATTTTTAATAATACCAGGGTGATACCTGCCAGATTGCACGGTCAAAAGAGTTCTGGCGGAAAAGTCGAAATTTTAATTGAGCGGATTTTAATTGATGGCAGTGCAATGGCACATATTCGCTCCAGTAAGTCACCAAAGTCAGGTGCGATCATGATTATGGAGGGCGGACTTGAAGTTGAAATGCTGGGTCGTGAGAACGCGCTTTTTCATATTAAATTTTTAAATGAGCGTAATGTCTTTGAATTATTAGAGGAATTTGGGCATATGCCGCTCCCTCCATATATCGACAGGCCAGATGACGAAGCCGATAAGGAACGGTATCAAACAGTATACAATGCAAAGCCAGGTGCCGTTGCAGCACCCACGGCAGGCTTACATTTTGATGATGAAATTCTTAATAAAATCAAAGCCAAAGGTGTTGATTTTGCCTTTGTTACTTTGCATGTCGGTGCGGGGACATTTCAGCCAGTTAGGGTGGACAATATTGAGGAACATCAAATGCATGCTGAATATGCTGAGGTGCCGCAAGAGGTCGTAGATAAAGTGATTGCGACAAAAGCTGCGGGAAAGCGCGTGATTGCAGTAGGAACTACCTCTGTCCGCTCAATTGAGTCTGCGGCTCAATCGGCTAAAGATGCGTTAATACAAGAGTTTATGTCTGACACCAACATCTTTATCTACCCAGGTTACAACTTTAAAGTCATTGACGCGATGTTAACCAATTTCCACTTGCCAGAATCTACATTAATGATGCTGATTAGCGCATTTGCTGGCAGGGATAATGTCATGTCGGCATATCAGCAAGCCATTGACGAAAAGTATCGCTTTTTCAGCTATGGCGATGCCATGCTAATTGAGCGGGCTAAAGGCGATTAAATATTCGCTAGCTAAGGCGAAAAACCTATGAGCCAAGCTATAAACTTTGTTATACTGCGCGCCAAAATTCGTAGCGACTAGCCCGCATGTTTAGCCGCTACGCGAATTCAAACTTCCGCGAGTGAAATGAGGTCTAATACTAGGCCTCTGTAACAATGCGTTGTAGACTCTACCGCTGATTGGCATGGCAACAAGCGCGGGTCAAGAAATTGGGTTAGTAAATGAAATTTAATCTCATGGCAACTGACGGCAAAGCTCGTCGCGGCCAACTTGTATTTGATAGAGGTGTCGTAGAAACACCCGCATTCATGCCAGTGGGAACCTACGGAACAGTGAAGGGGATGACACCTGAAGAACTTTCTGACTCCGGTGCTCATATCTGCTTAGGCAACACCTTTCACTTGATGCTTCGTCCTGGTACCAGCATTATCAAACAGCATGGTGATCTACATGATTTCATGCACTGGGATAAGCCCATCTTGACTGATTCAGGCGGCTTTCAAGTTTTCTCTTTGGGTGATTTGCGCAAAATTACTGAAAATGGCGTCACTTTCCGCTCTCCGATCAACGGTGAAAAAATTCTTCTCACACCTGAAAAGTCAATGGAAGTTCAGCGCGACCTTGGTTCAGACATCGTCATGATTTTTGACGAATGTACGCCTTACCCAGCGACAGAGAAAGAAGCGGCCGATTCCATGGAAATGTCTTTAAGATGGGCACAACGCAGCAAAGATGCACATGGTGATAATCCATCTGCGTTATTCGGTATTATCCAAGGTGGTATGTACGAAGATCTGCGGGATATTTCACTGCAGGGTTTGGAAGATATCGGTTTTGACGGGTACGCCATTGGTGGCTTGTCGGTAGGCGAACCGAAAGAGGACATGATCCGCATCATCAATCATACGGCGCCTAAAATTCCAGAAAATAAGCCACGCTACCTGATGGGTGTGGGTAAACCGGAAGATATTGTTGAAGCAGTTCGTCGAGGCATCGACATGTTTGATTGTGTCATGCCAACACGTAATGCGAGAAATGGACATCTGTTCGTGACCGAAGGCATTGTCAAAATTCGCAACGCAGTGCACAAAACAGATACAGGGCCTTTGGACGAAAATTGTGACTGTTACACTTGTAAAAATTATTCTCGGTCATATCTACATCATTTAGACAAGTGCAATGAGATACTTGGCTCAAGGTTAAATACGATTCATAACCTTCGATACTATCAAAGTGTGATGGACGGTTTGCGTAGCGCGATAGCTGCGGGGGAATTAGAGGTTTTTGTCGCTGATTTCTATGAGAAAAAAGGAATGCCAGTACCTGCTCTTGAAGAGTAGGCCGATTGACCACGTCAGTCAGCAGTTCTGAGATAAAGTTTTAAAACAACAATAACAATATAAAAGTAAACGAGGACGTATATGAGCTTTTTAATTTCAAGTGCACATGCACAAGACGCAGCTGCCGCTCAACCTGGTGGCGAGTTTGGTATGTTGATCATGCTAGCGGTGTTCGGTTTGATTTTCTATTTCTTACTGTATCGCCCACAGGCGAAGCGCGTAAAAGAACATAAAACATTGGTATCTTCTTTATCAAAAGGTGATGAAGTGCTAACTCAAGGCGGCTTAGTGGGTAAAATCACGAAGGTAAGCGATGACAAAGATTTCATCGAAGTTGCTTTGAACGAAGGGAATAACATTGTGGTACAAAAAACAGCGGTCAGTGCTGTTTTGCCAAAAGGCACAATGAAATCAATTTGAACCATCAACAAAAAATAGAATAGCACTCCGGTGCTATTTTATTTTGTAGGATAACGTTGTGTTAAATCAAACTCCATTTTGGAAATATATACTAGTGCTGTTTGTTGTCGGTTTGACAACGCTTTATGCAGCCCCGAACCTTTACGGCGAAGATCACGCAATACAGATTTCCGCTAGCAAAAATGCGCCGATTGATGAAGAGTTGTCTTTACGAATTGAAAACGCATTACTGGCCGAGAATATCGAAATCAAGCGTATCGATATGGAAAACGACCAACTTCTTGTTCGTCTTTTGGATTCAGATGCTCAGTTAATCGCGCAAGAGCTTATCGATAGAAAATTAGATGATGAATATGTGGTAGCAATGAACCTTGCACCAGATACTCCCGATTGGCTCAAAGCCTTTAACGCTGAACCCATCAAATTAGGTTTAGATTTGCGTGGCGGTGTTCACTTCTTGATGGAAGTTGACATGAATAGCGCAACCACCAAAGCATACGAAGACGTTGAAGGTGACTTCAAAACGCGTTTGCGTGAAGAAGACATTCGCTACCGCTCAATAACAAAAAATACAGATTCTGTTGATATCTTCTTCAGAGATGCTGACACCCTGGATAAAGCGCAATTCTTCTTACGCAACCAATTCGGTAACCTTAGTATTACTGAACGCGATAATTTGATGCTCAGAGCAACTTTCTCTGAGGCTCGATTGCTTGAGATACGCGACGCTGCAGTGAAACAGAACATTACTATCATTCGTAGCCGTATTAACCAACTGGGTGTGGCTGAGCCTTTGGTGCAAAAGCAGGGTGCAGAACGAATCGTAGTGCAGTTGCCGGGTATTCAAGATACTGCAAAAGCAAAAGAAATCTTAAACGCGACAGCAACACTCGAATTTAGAATGGTCGACGATAAAAATGACGTTCGAGATGCCCAGCGCGGCCGAGCGCCAGCAGGCTCGGAATTGTTGTTACACAAAGATGGTCGTCCTTATTTGCTGAAAAAGCAGGTCATGTTAACGGGCTCTCATATTATTGATGCTAATAGTGGTGTTGATGAATATGGTGTGCCAAACGTCAGCATCGACCTTGACTCGAAGGGTGGCGCTAAATGGTCACGAGCAACTAAAGCAAACGTGGGTAAACCGATGGCGACTGTATTCATCGAATACAAGGCGACTGGTGAGCGTGATGCGAATGACAAATTGATCTTTGAGAAGAAAGAAGAAATTATCAGTGTTGCGACTATTCGCGGTCAATTAGGTGCGTCGTTCCAAATTACTGGTTTGGATTCACCTAGCGAAGCGCGTGAACTGTCTTTGCTACTGAGAGCCGGTGCACTTATTGCGCCTATTCAAATAGTTGAAGAGAGAACGGTGGGACCGAGTCTGGGTAAAGAAAACATCGAACTCGGTATGACGGCGATTATTTGGGGCTTAGCCGCAGTGCTCGTTTTCATGCTGATCTACTACAGAGCATTCGGCATCGTCGCAAATATTGCCCTAGTACTCAACTTGGTGATGATTGTCGGTATTATGTCGATGATACCAGGGGCAACACTTACCTTGCCTGGTATGGCGGGTATTGTGTTAACAGTCGGTATGGCGGTTGATGCGAACGTACTTATATTTGAGCGTATCCGAGAGGAGCTGCGAGAAGGTCGAAGTCCACAGCAATCAATTCACTTTGGCTATGACAGCGCGTTCTCGACCATCTTAGATGCCAACATAACGACCTTCCTTGCCGGTATGATTCTGTTTGCAGTGGGTACCGGACCTATCAAAGGTTTCTCTATTACATTGATGATTGGTATCGCAACATCAATGTTTACAGCGATTATCGTAACACGTGTGCTAGTAAATAGCGTGTGGGGCGGTAGACGTGTGACTAAGTTAGCGATATAGGAGAGTCACATGGGATTTCAATTATTAAAATTAAAAAGTACTGTTCAATTCATGAAGCTCAGAGTGCCAGCAATGGTACTCTCGACTTTATTGATTATCGGTTCAATAACATCATTAGCCATTAACCAATTAAATTGGGGCTTAGATTTCACTGGTGGTACGCTGATAGAAGTGGGCTATAAAGAAGCCGCGGACTTAGAAGCTATTCGAGCGCAAATGGATGCTGGAGGCTACTCTGACGCTGTCGTACAAAACTTTGGTAGCAGTCAAGATGTGCTTATCCGTTTAGCACCACGAGATGGCGTTAAAGCTGTTGAGATTGGTGACGAGGTCATGAAAACACTTCGTGAAGACGGTACTGAAGTCGATATGCGCAGAATAGAGTTTGTTGGACCTAATGTGGGTGAAGAGCTCACCGAGCAAGGTGGTTTGGCGATGTTAGTTGCGTTGATCTGCATATTGATTTACGTTGCGATGCGTTTTGAATATCGTTTTGCTTTGGGTTCAGTTGCTGCTTTAGGGCACGATGTGATTCTGACGCTGGGTTTGTTTTCAATTCTGCAACTAGAGTTCGATTTAACAGTACTCGCGGCTGTGCTTGCGGTAATCGGTTATTCACTCAACGATACTATCGTTGTGTCGGACCGTATTCGCGAAAACTTCCGAAAGATTCGCAACGCTGAACCTGAGGAAATTATCAATATCTCACTGACGCAAACACTTAATCGTACGATTATTACGTCTTTAACGACGATTTTGGTATTGGTTGCCTTGTTCTATAAAGGTGGTGCGTTGATCCATGGTTTTGCGACTGCATTACTATTTGGTGTCGTTATTGGTACTTACTCTTCTGTTTATATCGCGAGTGCCGTTGGCTTAGCTTTAGGTATTAGTAAAGAAGATCTAATGCCGACAGAAGTAGAAAAAGAAGGTGAAGATTTAGATCCTTTGTAAGCTGATAAAGGCGTTAGATATCTGAAACAAAAAAGGGCGGTCAATGCATATTGACCGCCCTTTTTAACTTTATTGAGTTTACTTAAGATGTTTTACTAGGGCTTGCACAACTCTAGGGCTACCAGCAACAATTTCGCCGCTAAGTAATGGATCATTTCCGCCAGCAAAGTCAGTGACCAAACCGCCAGATTCACGCACCAATAATTCACCAGCAGCAATATCCCAAGGTTTAATGCCACGCTCCCAATAACCATCAAAACGTCCAGCAGCAACATAGGCCATATCTAGGGCTGCAGAACCACCACGACGGATATCACCACTTTTGGCGAATATCGCTGTGAAGCTTTTCATGTATTCGTCATACGATTCTTTTGCTTTAAACGGAAATGCGGTTGCTAGGATTGTGCTACCAAGCTCGCGCGCTTGGCTGGCACGAATACGGTGCCCATTTAATTGTGCGCCATTGCCTCGGCTTGCAGTAAATAATTCGCCACGTAAAGGGTCAAATACAACAGCTTGGTCGAGTCGACCTTTATATTGTAGAGCAATTGAAACGGCAAAATGAGGAATGCCTTTGATGAAATTAGTGGTTCCGTCCAATGGATCGATGATCCATTTAAAATCAGCATCGCCTTCAATTAAACCGCCTTCTTCACCCACAAAGGTATGATCTGGGTAAGACTGTTGAATTTTCGCGATAATCGCTTGCTCTGCTTCTTTGTCGATTTTAGTCACAAAATCGTTCTCGCCTTTCTGTTCTATCTGAAGATCGTCGCCGTTTTCGAAACCACGAGCAATCACATTTCCAGCCGAGCGCGCAGCACGCACAGCAATATTGAGCATAGGATGCATATTAAAACCACCAATTTGTAAAAAGAACGGAAAGCCTGTTGCCATGAATATACATGGACTGGCTAAAAAACGTGCGCATACTAACAGAAAGGTCAACTCAAGTAAACGAAAGCGATGCTACTCACCTAGAAAACTTGAACTAGTTTCAACAGACACGCAACTTCGATGGTGATATACTCTCGCCCCATAAATTTGCACCTCACATAGCGGAATAAACAATCCGAATCCGTGGGTAGTAAAGGCAAATAGACACTCTGTACATTTTTTATATCAAGGTTAATAACGCATGCTTTCTGACATTCGAATCGTCCTCGTTAATACCAGCCATTCAGGTAATATTGGTTCGGCTGCCAGAGCAATGAAAACAATGGGCCTAAGCTCTTTGTATTTAGTTGACCCGGTATCGCCTCCAGACGGAAAATCGAGTGCGTTGGCTGCTGGCGCTGGCGATGTTTTAGCGAATGCGACAACGGCAAAAACCTTGGAAGAAGCGGTGAGTGATTGCGGTTTAGTCGTTGGAACTTCAGCTCGTTCACGCACTTTACCATGGCCGATGCTAACGCCCAGAGAGTGCGGTGAAAAACTGGTTGTAGAATCTGAAAAATATTCTGTGGCCTTAGTGTTTGGACGCGAAAATAATGGCCTAAGTAATGAAGAACTTCAGCAATGCCATTTTCATGTTTGTATTCCCGCTAACCCTGATTATAGTTCGTTGAATATCGCGGCAGCAGTACAAACACTGTGCTACGAAATTCGTGTGAATCACCTTGATATTGAGGCGGCAAAATTCCCTCCGTCGGAAGAAGCAGATTACCCTCGCAATGAAGATTTAGAGCGGTTTTATACACATTTAGAGGCCACGCTGAAAGAAACTCAGTTTATAGTGGCGAATCACCCAGGCATCGTTATGACGAAGTTAAGGCGACTATTCAATCGAGCCAGGCCTGAAAAGCAAGAGCTGAACATACTAAGAGGTATTTTATCTTCTATTGATAAAGTGACCGGTAGAGATACAAAGCTCACCGATGACACTGATAAGAGCTCAACAGACAGTTCAGATACAGTTAAGTAAACGAGAAAGCAAACGAATGTTTAGTAGAATTCGCGAAGATATAAAAAGTGTTTTCCACCGTGATCCTGCGGCGAGAAACTCCCTTGAGGTCATTTTCAATTATCCTGGTCTGCACGCTGTGTGGATCCATCGCTTTAGTCATAAGCTATGGACTTGGCGGTTGAATTGGTTGGCCCGTTTTCTATCCAATATTTCCAGATTTTTAACAGGCATTGAGATTCACCCAGGAGCTCAACTCGGTCGTCGTGTTTTTATTGATCACGGTATGGGCGTTGTGATTGGTGAAACGGCTATTGTGGGCAATGATGTTACTTTATACCACGGTGTTACGCTGGGCGGAACGAGTTGGCAAGCAGGCAAACGTCATCCAACGCTGGAAGATAATTCAGTAGTAGGTGCTGGTGCACAGGTACTAGGTCCTATTACGATCGGCAAGAACGCGAGAGTCGGTTCTAACAGTGTTGTCGTTAAAGATGTACCGGCAAACGCAACCTGTGTTGGTATTCCCGGCCGAATCATCTTACAGCGCGCAGAAGAATCAAGTGATAAACGCGAACATGTGAGTGAAAAACGACAAGCAATTGCAAAGAAATATGGTTTTGATGCTTATGCGGTGAGCGAAGAAAACCCCGATCCGGTAGCAAATGCGATGGGCATTATGCTTGAACATGTGCATCAAATGGACACGAAAGTCGAAGAAATGTGTAAAGTCATTCAATCGTTAGGTGGTGACGTTTGCACTGATTCAATTCCTAGACTGGATATAGAAGATTTTGCTGAAACCGGCATATCGCCTGTGTTAAAGAAGGCTGCAGTTGAAGCCTTCGACCCACACATTTAGGTGATATTAGCTGAGATTATAAGGTAGGAATAAATAACCTACTAATTTACTCAGGTATATACTTGACAAAATTACTCAGGTATATACAATTCTCCGCATCATCAATAGCAAATATCAATTGCCATCAGTAGTGTTCAGACACACGCGAACACTTAAGCGGAGCGGGTACATTATGAAGCTAACATCTAAAGGGCGTTATGCAGTAACAGCAATGTTAGATGTTGCTTTGCACTCGAGAAAAGGCCCGGTTCCATTGGCAGATATTTCGGAAAGGCAGGAAATTTCTTTGTCTTATCTAGAGCAATTATTTTCTCGTTTACGTAAAGAGAACTTAGTATCTAGTGTTCGAGGTCCAGGCGGTGGTTATCAGTTAGGTAAAGCACCAAGTGAAATTGCAATTGGCGACGTTATTCGGGCAGTAGATGAGTCGGTCGACGCAACACGGTGTCAAGGACAGTCAGACTGTCAAGGCGGCGAGCGCTGCTTAACTCACACCTTATGGCAAGACTTAAGTGACCGAATTAGTCAATTTTTGAATGGCATAACCATTGGTGAATTGATGACAAAGAATGAAGTAAAAGAAGTAGCTGGCCGTCAAGATTCAAGCAAAACGGCAGCTAAAAATTTAGTTAGCGACATAGAAATCAGTATGCAACTGTAAGCGGAGCGATAATGAGCAATATCAAATTACCCATTTACCTAGACTATTCATCAACGACCCCTGTTGATCCTCGTGTCGCCGAAAAAATGAAAGAGTGCCTGACTAATGAAGGTAATTTCGGTAACCCTGCATCACGTTCTCATCAATTTGGTTGGGTTGCAGAAGAAGCGGTGGACATTGCAAGAAATCAAATCGCAGACTTAGTCAATGCGGACCCGAGAGAAATTGTATTTACCTCAGGTGCTACAGAGTCAAACAACTTGGCGATTAAAGGTGCAGCAACGTTTTATCAGAAACGCGGTAAACACATCATTACCTTAAAAACTGAGCACAAAGCTGTATTAGATACAACGCGTCAGTTAGAGCGTGAAGGATTCGAAGTGACCTACATGATGCCTGAGCCGAACGGACTGGTAGATTTAGACAAGCTTCAGGCTGAAATGCGCGATGACACTGTGCTAGTCAGCATCATGCATGTAAACAATGAAATCGGCGTCATTCAAGATATTGAAGCGATTGGTAATATTTGTCGCGAACGTAAGATTATTTTCCACGTTGATGCTGCACAGAGTACAGGCAAAGTGCCAATCGATTTGCAAGCTTTACCGGTGGATTTAATGTCATTTTCTGCCCATAAAACCTATGGTCCGAAAGGTATTGGTGCATTGTACGTATCACGTAAACCACGAGTACGTATCGAAGCGCAAATTCACGGTGGCGGTCATGAGCGAGGTATGCGTTCAGGTACCTTAGCAACTCATCAAATTGTAGGTATGGGCGAAGCATTTAGAATTGCCAAAGAAGAAATGGCAACTGAGAATGAACGTGTGAAGATGCTACGTGACAAATTGTACAATGGCGTCAAAGACATTGAAGCTGTTTATTTAAACGGTGATGAAGAACATCGCGTTGCGCACAACTTAAATGTGAGCTTTGCTTACGTTGAGGGCGAGTCCTTGATTATGGCCTTAAAAGACATGGCTGTCTCTTCGGGTTCTGCGTGTACTTCTGCCAGCCTTGAGCCATCCTATGTTCTGCGTGCACTTGGCTTAAATGATGAATTAGCACATAGTTCAATCCGTTTTAGTATTGGTCGCTTCACAACGGAAGAAGAAATTGATTACGTGATTAAAGTGATTCGTAATGCAATCGACAAGCTCCGTGAGATGTCGCCATTATGGGATATGTATAAAGAAGGTATCGACCTAGACTCAGTAGAGTGGACGGCGCACTAAATTAGAAATTGAGGGTTGAATCTCTTGGATTCGACCTAAGTTGAATTGGTATCATTAGATACATTAGCGAAAATACTACGACGTAACTCGTTGATAGTGATTAAGAGGCAATTGTTATGGCTTATAGTGAAAAAGTAATCGACCATTATGAAAATCCACGTAACGTGGGCGGTTTTGACAAAAATGACCCTAGTATTGCAACTGGCATGGTTGGCGCACCAGCGTGTGGCGATGTGATGAAGCTGCAATTGAAAGTGGGCGAAAACGGCATTATTGAAGATGCGAAGTTCAAAACCTACGGTTGTGGTTCTGCTATCGCTTCTAGCTCATTAGTGACTGAGTGGGTAAAAGGTAAAAGCATTGATGAAGCTACATCAATTAAAAACACTGACATTGCGGAAGAGCTAGCTTTGCCACCAGTGAAAATTCACTGTTCAATACTCGCTGAAGATGCGATCAAAGCAGCTGTAGCTGACTATAAAACGAAGCACGCGAAGTAAGTTGATATCATTGAGCATTGTGGCTTCGCTGCAATGCTGCAAGCACAAGAACAAGTTAACACGAGGAGCAATTTAGTGGGTATTAAGGTCACTGATGCAGCAGCATCAAGAGCAAAAGCATTTATGGACGGGCGTGGAACAGGTCTAGGATTGCGTTTGGGCGTTAAAACCACTGGTTGTTCTGGCTTAGCCTATGTTCTTGAGTTTGTTGATGAATTGAATCCGGACGACGAAGTATTTGAAGATAACGGTGTTAGAATTGTTATTGACGGTAAAAGTCTAGCCTACCTAGACGGTACCGAGTTAGACTTTGCCAAAGAAGGCTTAAATGAAGGTTTCCAATTCAACAATCCGAATGCTAACGGTGAATGTGGTTGTGGAGAAAGTTTCAACGTTTAAGGCGTGAATACTCATTCCCAGTAAAACGTCATCGCCGGCTTGTTTTCCAGTATCTACCATATTACAGATACTGGAAAACAAGACATAACACGCCAACCATCAAGGTCTTTTTCGCATGAATTACTTTGAGTTATACAATCTTCCAGCACAGTTTGAGATTGATTTAAGCAAGCTCAAACAACACTATCAAACTCTTCAAAAATTGACTCATCCAGACCGCTTCGCTAGTGCGAGTGAGCAACAAAAACGTATGTATTTAACCAAAAACGCACAGGTCAACGACGCGTATACCGTTCTTCGGTCTCCTGTTAGTCGTGGTGAGCATTTGTTGGGATTACGTGGCATTGAATTGGCGAATGAACAAGAAACCGTTGGTGATGTAAACTTTTTGATGCAACAAATGGAATGGAGAGAAGCGCTTGAAGATGCTGACTCCGTTGATGCACTAAATCAATTGGCCGTTGAAAATAAGAGTGAAGTTGACGCACAAGAAGCGACTATTCGCGCTCTCTTAGAAAAAAATACTGAAAGTGATAATAAACAAGCAGCAGATGAATTGCGTAAAATGAAATTCATGCTAAAACTAGCATCAGAGATCGATGCAAAAATTGACACATTAGAAGCGTAAAGGGTACTAATTTACATGGCTTTATTACAAATCGCGGAGCCCGGGCAAAGTGCTGCTCCGCACGAGCGAAAAATCGGCATTGGTATTGACTTAGGAACGACAAACTCCTTAGTCAGCGCAGTGAGAAGTGGTCAGTGTGTGACGCTTGCTGACGAACAAGGTCACCACCTTCTGCCTTCGGTCGTACATTATGCAACTGATTCTATTGATGTCGGTTTTCATGCCAGAGATAATTCAAACGCCGATCCTGCAAATACCATTATGTCTGTGAAGCGATTCATGGGGCGTACCTTAGCTGATGTGACTCAGCATTGGCACCAGTTGCCCTATCAGTTTTCGTCAGAAACGACGTCTCCTCGTTTTATCACGCCGAAAGGTGAGTTCAATCCAATCCAAGTATCTTCACATATTCTAAGTGCGCTTAAGACGAGAGCTGAAGCGAGTATGGGAGAGGAAATTACGGGTGCGGTTATCACCGTTCCTGCCTATTTTGATGACGCTCAGCGACAGGGGACTAAGGATGCCGCGCAGCTTTCCGGCTTGAACGTATTACGCCTGTTGAATGAGCCCACAGCGGCTGCCATCGCTTACGGATTAGATAGCGAAGAAGAAGGCGTTATTGCAGTTTACGATTTAGGTGGCGGTACATTTGACGTATCTATTCTAAGATTGAACAAAGGTGTCTTTGAGGTACTCGCAACCGGCGGTGATTCGGCTCTTGGTGGGGATGATTTCGATCATCTCGTAGCCGATTATGTCTCCAATACTTTGCACTTAGACGACGCTTCCCAAAAGCTAAATCACAGACGTTTGATGAATATAGCCAAACAAGCCAAGGAATGCTTGAGCGATAACACTACGTTTAATGGTGAGCTTCAGCTGCTTCAGGCGTCAGGAGGAACTGTTCAGAGTAATATCACGGTGAGCCTAGAAACGTTTAACGAACTCATTGCAGACTTAGTGAAAAAGACGATCGCTACCTGCAAACGTGCTTTGAAAGACGCAGATGTGTCGATAGATGACGTTAATAATGTGGTCATGGTGGGTGGCTCTACTCGTGTTCCTCTTGTGAGAACTCAGGTTGCTGACTTCTTCGGGAGAGTTCCATTGACTTCTATTGACCCAGATAAGGTCGTTGCGATAGGTGCTGGTATACAAGCCGATATCTTGGTTGGAAACAAACCCGATAGTGACATGTTGCTACTGGACGTTTTGCCATTATCCTTAGGTATTGAAACTATGGGCGGTTTAGTTGAGAAAATTATTCCAAGAAATACCACAATCCCAGTAGCAAAAGCACAAGAATTTACTACGTTTAAAGATGGCCAAACGGCTATGATGGTGCATGTGTTACAAGGTGAACGAGAATTAGTTGAAGATTGTCGCTCCCTCGCCAAGTTTACGCTTACTGGTATTCCACCGATGGTCGCTGGTGGAGCGCATATCCGCGTTACCTTTCAAGTTGATGCGGATGGTTTGCTTAACGTCACAGCGATGGAAAAATCGACCGGTGTACAAGCAGAGATTCAAGTTAAACCTTCCTATGGCTTGGAAGAGTCAGAAATTTTGAGCATGCTTCAGTCAAGCATGCAGAATGCTAAGCATGACATGCAAGCGCGTATGCTCAAAGAGCAGCAGGTAGAAGCGAGTAGAGTGCTTGAAGCGATGCAAGGCGCTTTGGCAGAAGACGGAGACGAATTACTCAATGACGAAGAACGCAGCGCGATTGAAGCTTCTTTGTTCGCGCTAGTTGATACCGCCAAAGCTGGCGACATTGAAGCGATTAAACAAGCAATAACCAAGGTTGACAAGCTTAGCCAAGATTTTGCTGCAAGAAGAATGGACAAGTCGATTCAAAAAGCGCTGTCTGGTCACTCAGTTGATGATATTTAGATTAGGATAAGAAAACATGCCACAAGTTATATTTTTACCTCATGCCGAATTATGCCCAGATGGTGCAGTACTTGAGGGTGACAAAGGAACATCTGTTCTTGATGTTGCACTGAAGAATGGTATTGGCATCGAGCATGCCTGCGAAAAAGTATGTGCGTGCACAACCTGCCACGTAATCATTCGTGAAGGATTTGACTCTTTAGGTGAAACGGATGAACTGGAAGATGACCTGCTCGACAAAGCATGGGGCTTGGAGCCAGATTCTCGCTTAGGTTGCCAAGCAATCATTCGAGACGAAGACCTAGTGGTTGAAATTCCGAAATACACTATTAATCACGCAAGCGAAGACCATTAGGTTTGCAAGAACCCAAAGGTGCACTTTACGTTGTTAGCGTTTTCGTACAATAAGTAGGCGCTAACTGCACAAGGCCATACTAATCTTACAAATCATCTTGACATAATTTTACATAACTATTATTTTCCTGTGGGTCGAAGTTCTCGACGATATACATACTCAAGGAATAGAATGAAAAAATTATTAGTTTTAGCTTGTGCCACAATGATGGCTTCAGGCTGTGCAAGCGTCATGACTGCAGAATCACAATCAATCAACGTAACTACTTCAAACAATAAGCCTGCTGAAGTAACTATTGATGATAAGACTGTTACTGCACCAGGAATGGTTGTTGTATTGCGCGATGGTAAAGACAAGGTTGTAAAAACTAAAACTGCTGGTTGTGATAACGCAACAGTTGTAGAAAAGAGCGTAACACCTGTATTTTTCGGTAACATCGTAATCGGTGGACTTCTCGGTTCAACGACTGACGGCGTAACTGGCAAAATGTGGGACTACGCAGATTCAGTAGAAATTTCTTGCGCTGAATAATACGTGCCTAAGATATTGCACCCTGAAAGCTGGCTTTTGCCAGCTTTCTGTTTTCTAGTCTTCCTGTTTTTCGTTTCATTTAAGACACAGTCGGCAACAAAAGAGCCTATCGATTCACAAGACCTTATAAATCAAGTAGCGGAAAGCGACACTTGGGCTACTTTGTTACATGTTAGCAATAGTCACCAGCGTATAAGTGACCCATCATTTTTATTGAGCTACCAAAACTTTAGTCTCCAAAACGAAATGCAGGAAAGCTTGCGCTACTTTCGCTCAGCGCCACTAGAGTCTTACTGCCGTTTTCCAGCGCGTCATTTATTTTTATCACAATTTTTTTCCTTATCTACGCCTAAAGATGCCACGTTGCGATGCACTGAATTTGCGCGGTATTTAGATAAGGTGCCTTATGACAAGCTATCTGTCATTTATGCTAGTGAAGTTCTCTCATCAGCCTCTAGTATGATGGGTCATGTATTTTTGAAAGCAGAAGGACGAAACGACAACAATAATGAGGTTGCCCATTCTGTTTCGTTTTTTACACAATATGACACATTTAACCCTCTCCGACTTGTGTATGACGGGCTTATCGGGGGCATGGATGGTTTTTTCATTGTGCGTCAGTATGAACAAGACCTTGCTATTTATTCAGCACAAGAGCAGCGAAATGTGTTTGAGTACAAGATAGAATATGATGCCTTTTCTAAACAGTTAATTCAGCTGCATATCTGGGAGTTGAAAGGTATTGATATAAAGTACCTTTTTCAAAGCTATAACTGTGCCACCTTAACTCTATACATTCTTTCATTAGGCGATAGTCAGCTTAAACAGTCAGAAAGCTTATTTGTGACACCAAGTGACGTGGTAAAAGCGATTAATGCGCGTGATTTAGTGCTATCAACAACAGTTACCTTGGCAAATAAATGGGAAGCCAAACTCTTACAACAAGAGTTGGGTGACGAGATTAGCCAAGAGGTTTCAGCTAATATTCAATCTGAAATACAATTAATCTCATCTATCGATAATATTCAAGATACCAGGCTTAAAGCCTTGTCACTGGAATATGCCGAGAGTGTAATAACACATTTAGAAAGCCAAGGAGTGATGGCTACTGAGAAAGCGAGCAGTGCGCTAGGCTCCTTACAAATATATCGAGATGAGCAGGAACTTGATGCCGAGCTAGCGATTGATTTTAGTCAATATAAAAATCCGATTGATGCCAAACAGGACTCAGTCTTTACCAGCTCGCTGGTTGTAATCGACAATAAGAAAATAAACGAGAGAACAAAATATCTTGATTTGAGTTATTTACCAGCCAGTCACCGTATGCGAACTGGAAATAAACAGTTCTTTTCTGAGTCTGAGTTGAAGATAGCAGAAGCCACATTAAGAATAGGACTCGATAACAGTGACATTGAGTTGCGCTCATTCTCCTTGTATTCAGTCTCTTCTTTTGTGCCAAGCACCAGTATGCATTCAGAGTTGTCAGGCAATTTTTTCTTAGGCTACAGGCAAGAGTATAATGATTATCTAGATGATAGCGGGTTTGTCACCCTTGCCGGTGGACTTGGTAAAACCTATAAACTGCATCGTGATGTGATGGTTTTTGGCATGCTTGATACGGCGTTAGGTTTCAACCTAGATAAAGGTCGATTTGCAATTGAACCTCGTATTGGCACTATTTTTAATTTAGCGAGTAATACCAAATTGCATGTTGAATACACATATCAGTTGGATACTCAAAATAGTAAACCCTTACAGACGATGATAGGAGAGTTCTCGTGGAGTCCATCTGCTCAGCCATTTACGGTAAGCGCTTCCTTAGAGAGTTCATCTATCGGCCAGCTTAGGCGCACTCAAGCCGCATTAAACGTTGACTATCACTTTTAGGTTTATAGCTTTTAAGTTGATAGTTTAGTGAAGCTCGAGTGACACAGAATCAATCATCAGCTTAAAAGGACCTTCCTGTTTTTGAGTGATCATGATGCCAATTTGAACAATATCCTCCCATGCTAGCGCTTCTACATTTCTTAACTGACGCCCACGCCATACAGGCACAAAATCGTTTAAATCAAAGCTATGTTCGGTTACCTCATTAGCTTTAGTTTGGAAGCCACTAGCATATGAAACGCCATCCAAGTATCGGTTGGTTCTAAAACGAAGTTGATAGTACTGACCATCACCCTTCACTTTTAAAGTGAGTTTGCCTTTCGTTCCAAGTTCAGTGTTAGGCACCTTTTCAGTCGGCGTCCATAATCTTCTCACCGAGGCGAAGCCACCATTGTTATCCAAAGAAAGAGTGCCAGAAAATACCCCATATTGGCCTTCATTTGTCATACTTGAGCGCGAAACACCGCCCATCACCGAGTCATTGACTCTGCGCCACGCTGCAATGTCGTTTTCGCTCTGAAACAATATCTGACTCACCCTTTTTGTGGTCTTAGATGTTTCCATACTCGAAGTTTCCCCTTGCAACGTGTTTTCTGCGCGAGTGTTCTTCGCATTGCTATCAAACGCAAGCGCACCGGCCATTATGATTAAAAACAATAATTTCACTGTGAGTGCCCAATGTCCCTAAAAAACTTTATACTCGAGCTAAGTATTTTAGTTCAGTTTCAGTATCTACTGTATGGTCTTATCACACTGTTCTCGCTGTCTTTTTCCAAGCTTTGGTCACCAAGTGTGCTCACTATCGCTTACAACAAGTAAATGAAATTTAAATGAAGGGGTAGGTTTTTACGTCTATCTTCTTTATAATCGCGCGAATTTTTAAAATATAGCAAACTGGAAGAATTAACCATGGCTTTAGAACGCACTTTTTCAATCATTAAACCTGACGCAGTAGCAAAAAATGTTATCGGCGCTATCTACAACCGTTTCGAATCTGCGGGCTTGCGCATCGTTGCTTCAAAAATGGTTCATATGAGCAAAGAGCAAGCGGAAGGCTTCTATGCAGAACATAGCGAACGTCCTTTCTTTGGCGCTTTAGTCAGCTTCATGACTTCTGGTCCAGTAATGGTTCAAGTCTTAGAAGGCGACAACGCAGTTGTGAAAAATAGAGAAATAATGGGTGCAACTAACCCAGCTGAAGCAGCTGCTGGTACTTTACGTGCTGATTACGCAGAATCAATTGACGAGAATGCTTGTCACGGTTCTGATGCGCCAGAGTCTGCAGCCCGCGAAATTGCTTACTTCTTCTCTGACGAAGAAATTTGCCCACGCACACGCTAAGCAAACGAAGTGTTATACTAAGGGAGCTTCGGCTCCCTTTTTTAGTTTATCGCTAATTATAGTCGATTAAACTCTGAAATTTTGTCGAATACGTATATCATGGTAATTAAGGGCTCATAGTAGAAACATAGTGATTTGTTTTGCCATACAGCTCGACAGTGATGCAATTAAATTCAAGGTAATAAAATGTCCGCAAGCACCCAAAATGAAGTTATTGAAGCAACAGACAAAAAAGTCAATTTATTGAACTTTGATCGTCAGGGATTGCGTGACTTTTTTGCTTCTATCAATGAAAAGCCATTCAGGGCCGATCAGTTAATGAAGTGGATTTACCAAGCGGGTGAATCTGACTTCGATAAAATGACGAACCTTAATAAAGACCTTCGCGCAAAATTAAAAAGTCGTTGCCATATTGAAGCGCCTGTCATTTCTCAGCATCAACAAGCCTCTGACGGAACAATTAAGTTTGCTCTGCTACTGGACGGTGGGCAAGAGGTCGAAACAGTTTGGATCCCAGAGACTGACCGCGCCACACTGTGCGTGTCTTCACAAGTCGGCTGTGCTTTAGAATGTACTTTTTGTTCGACTGCACAACAAGGGTTTAATCGCAACCTGTCGGTAGCGGAAATTATTGGCCAAGTGTGGCGAGTTGCTACCTTTATTGGTTTGTCCAAAGACACCTCTCAACGCCCTATTACGAATGTCGTTATGATGGGAATGGGAGAGCCGCTGCTCAATCTTAAAAATGTTATTCCAGCTATGCGTATTATGTTGGACGATTTTGGGTTTGGCTTGTCAAAACGTCGTGTGACCTTAAGTACTTCTGGCGTAGTTCCTGCTTTAGATATGCTGGGTGACCAAATCGACGTAGCGCTAGCAATATCCTTGCACGCACCAGATAACACTTTGCGTGACGAAATAGTGCCAGTAAATAAAAAGTACCCAATTGAGGAGTTTTTAGCGGGTGTTCGTCGCTACTTAGCGAAATCAAAAGCGAACCAAGGCAAAGTCACAGTAGAATATGTGATGTTGAGTCATATTAATGATAGTACTGACCAAGCGCACGAGTTGGCCAAAGTGTTAAAAGATACACCAAGCAAGATTAATTTGATCCCGTTCAACCCTTACCCAGGATCACCTTATACTTGCTCAAGTAATTCAAGAATGGATAGGTTTGCTAAAGTCCTCATGGAATATGGTTTTACTGTTGTAGTCAGAAAAACACGCGGAGATGATATCGATGCAGCTTGTGGCCAGTTGGTGGGTGATGTTGTAGACCGGACTAAAAGATTGTTGAAAAAACAGATGAATGGATTGCCAATTTCGGTAAAAATGACTGAATAAGAAAACAAAGAGATTAACATGTTGAAAAAATTGATCGCAATGTTTGTTGTATGCGCGACCTTAGCGGGCTGTGTATCTGAACCTCGTGACCCTGCCTTTGCGGGCGCCGAAGCAATTAATAACGACGAAGCGGCAAAGACACGCGTCAGTCTTGGACTCACTTATTTAAATAACGGGAATTTTGCGCAAGCGAAAGCTAACCTAGATAAGGCTCTGGAATTCTCTCCCAGATCGGCAAATGCTAACTTTGCGATGGCTTTTTACTACCAGCAAGTTGATGAACTGGGTTTGGCCAATGAATATTACGATCGCGCACTGAAATATGGCCCGGAGAACGCTGATATTATTAACAGTTATGGTGCTTTTTTATGTGAGCAAGGGAAATACGAAAGAGCCAAGTCTTACTTCCTTCGCGCGGTAAATAATAAGAGTTATGTATCAACGGCAGAAACCTATGAGAATCTGGCAATATGCGCCCAAGATCAAGGTCGGTCTGATGAGGCTCTGACTTATTTTCAGTCTGCCTTAAACCATCAACCTACACGCTCAAAGAGTCTTTATTTGCTAGCCCAATTACAGGCTCAAGAAGGGAATTTTGGTGATGCAAAGAAAACCTTATGGAAATATGAACGTGTTTCACAAGTCTCGCCTCAGTCCTTATGGTTAGCCTATGAGATTGCGCAAGGCCTAGGTGACACAAAATCTGCACTGTCTTACGGTGAGATTATGAAGAGTATGTATCCTGACCATCCCAATACAGCACTATTTAAGAAGCAAATGGGTAAATTCCAGCCGGTTGCTACTGTAAAGTCAAAGAGACGCGTTAGCGTTGAGCCAACAGGCCCAGCAGGAACGGCAGATCCTGTACCTAATCAAGTGCAAGTTGAAGATAAGCCAAGTGCAGCAGTGACTCAAGCTGAGGATGGCGCCGCTGAAGTAGTGCAAGTAGAAGAAAAGTCGAACCCAGAGCCACCGAAAAAGAAAGCGATGATATTAGCACCAACCGCGGTTGTTGAGGTGCCGATTACGACAGAAGAGACTGCCGAGTCAGAAGAAGTGGCAGCGCAAGTAGCTACACAAGCAACGCAAAGCCCTAAGGAAGATCTTAAAAATAATGTGGAAAGCACTTCAAGTACTCCTGCCGCAACTGTTCCTGCCAAGACTGCTCCTGCCATGACTAAGCCAAGCTTAAGTGCTGAGGAAGTAGCAAAACGTGAAGCCGAATTAGAAGCCGCATTTGATAATGCAGAGCAAGCAGTTGAAGAGCCTGCGCAAGTGGTGCCAAGTGAGCCTCTTGCTGAGCTTGAAAAAAGTGAACCAAAGCAGGTGATTACCGATGTCGCTGAAAGTCAAAACGAGACAGCAAGCGAAAGTACGCAAATTGTAGAGAGGGGTGATAGCGATGATGCAGACAAACCTGTTTATCATATAGTCAAACCTAAGGAAAACTTGTATCAAATCTCACTTAGATATAACGTTAAAATGAAGTATCTTATGCAATGGAACAAACTAGACGATGCATCTTCTATCCAAATAGGGACGAAGCTGCGGGTAAAGGACCCAAAATCGAATGACTGATGAAAATAGCAATACACAAGAAGCGGCGACAGAGTCGACAAAAGCTACACCAGGTCAGCAACTGCGCCAAGGCAGAGAAGCCATGGGGCTATCACAACAGCAAGTTGCCGATAGACTTCATTTACGTCTAAACAATATTCAAGATATCGAGAGTGATACTCACAAACCCGGCGTATCAATCACCTTTACGAAAGGCTACGTGCGTATTTATGCCAAATTACTAGGTATGCCATCAGAACCCTTGCTAGAAGCCTTTGATATACTTCACCAAGGGGAAAAACAACCAGCTAAACTGCAGAGTTTTTCTCAACGTGTCGCTAGGCAAGCTAACGACGATAGGTGGATGATGGTCACCTACCTGATTATCTTTCTTGTTTTAGCATCTTTGGTTATTTGGTGGTTCCAACAATCTGAAACCTCGGATAAACCATTTTTAGAACGCTTTTCTTGGTTCACGTCTGCAAGCTCTGAAGACGCTAGCGCGCAAGAGGGGGAATTAGTGGATGTCCTCAGTCGTGAGCAAGAGCCAGCGCTTCCTCCTGCCGATTTACCAGATGAGTTAGAAGTCACCGAGCAAGAAGTTGTGCAGCAAAGTACCGACACAAGTCCAACAACGTCAGATTTCATTTCTGAAGCTGAAGATATAGCAGAACCAATAGTAGACGATGCAGCAGCCCTTGTGACCGAGGGTGTTGAAACTGCGCAAGATCAAATTGAAAAAGTGGCTGATGATTTCAGTAATGATGATCCGGTACTAGATAGTGGTGATATCGCCGTTTTTGACTCAAGCGATTATGGCGACTACGAAGTGAACTCCGATGGCACTGTAGACCTTGTTTTTACTTTCTCAGAAGACTGTTGGTTACAGGTGACTGACGCAAATGACGAAGTTATGGCTGTAGGCGTAAAAGTAAAAGGCAGAGTGATGCCAGTCAGCGGCGTACCACCTATTTCAGTGAATATGTGCCCGCCAGAAACCGTAAAAATTAATTTTGCTGGTAAAGACGTCGACCTAAGTGAATATAGACGTGGTGTCCCAGTTAAGTTTGAATTATCTGTAACAGGTGAATAATGTTTTCTGATTCTCCAATTGTTCGTCGTAAATCTACTCGAATCAATGTAGGCAATGTGCCTATTGGCGACGGCGCTCCTATCGCCGTTCAGTCTATGACCAATACCGAAACAACCGACGTTGCTGCAACAGTTGCGCAAATAAAGCGAATTCAGGCCGTTGGTGGTGAAATCGTGCGTGTATCCGTACCTACGATGGACGCAGCTGAAGCCTTCAAAAAAATACGAGAACAAGTGAATGTGCCATTAGTGGCCGACATTCATTTTGATTACCGTATTGCGCTAAAGGTTGCAGAGTATGGGGTGGACTGCTTGCGCATTAACCCCGGCAATATTGGCAACATGGAAAGAGTGAAGTCTGTTGTAGACTGCGCAAAAGATAAGAATATTCCAATTCGTATTGGCGTAAATGGCGGGTCTTTAGAGAAAGAAATTCAGGAAAAGTATAAAGAACCAACAGCAGAAGCACTTGTTGAATCAGCTATGCGACATGTTGATATTCTGGATAAGCTCAATTTCGACCAATTTAAAGTGAGTGTTAAGGCATCTGATGTCTTTCTTGCTGTAGGCGCTTATCGCTTATTGGCCAAACAGATTCAGCAACCACTCCATCTCGGTATCACCGAAGCTGGTGGCTTCCGTGCAGGAGCGGTTAAAAGCGCAGTAGGTTTAGGCATGCTCTTAGCTGATGGTATTGGTGATACCATCCGTATTTCCTTGGCAGCTGATCCAGTTGAAGAAATCAAAGTTGGTTTCGATATCCTCAAGTCTTTGCGCATTCGTTCGCGCGGCATCAATTTTATTGCTTGTCCTAGTTGTTCGCGTCAAGAGTTTGATGTGATATCGACAGTGAATGCCTTAGAGGAACGGGTAGAAGATATTCTTACCCCTATGGACGTATCGATTATCGGTTGTGTGGTGAACGGACCCGGTGAGGCCGAAGTGTCTGATCTTGGTTTAACTGGCGCTCGCAATATGAGTGGTTTTTATCTTGATGGTAAACGCCAAAGAGAGCGATTATCTAATGATGATTTAGTCGAACAGTTGGAAAAACGTATCCGAGCAAAAGCGGCGCAGTTGGATGAGAATAATCGAATTCAGGTAACAAACCTCGCTAAATAGTCCGAATATATTCAATCAATGCGTGTTTGCACGAAAAAAAAGGTGAAAACACGCAAAAACCCCTTATGTATGTTTTACCCCGCCCAACAAAATCCTTATAATGTCGCGCTGATTTCAACAAAATAGAGACGAGCGTGGCAAAGAATATTCAAGCAATCAGAGGTATGAATGACTGCTTACCTTCACAAACTGGAGTTTGGCAATTTGTCGAGGCTAATATACGCCAAGTAGTGGCTAATTACGGATATCAAGAAATCCGCACGCCTATTGTTGAAAGTACGGATTTATTTAAACGTTCTATTGGTGAAGTCACCGATATTGTTGAAAAAGAAATGTATACCTTTGAAGACCGCAATGGGGACAGTTTAACACTGCGACCAGAAGGGACTGCGTGTTGCGTCCGAGCCGGCAATGAACATGGCTTGTTATACAATCAGCAGCAACGCCTTTGGTATATGGGGCCTATGTTTCGTCATGAGCGTCCACAAAAAGGACGGTATCGCCAATTTCACCAATTTGGTGCCGAAGCATATGGTTTTGTTGGTCCAGACATAGATGTTGAAATGATATTAATTGGCGCTCGCTTGTGGAAAGCGTTCGGTATTTCTGACAAAGTCGAGTTACAAATCAACTCTTTGGGTTCTGCTGAGGCAAGAGCCGCTTACAAAGAGGTTCTTGTGGCCTTTTTGCAACAACATCACGACAGTCTAGACGAAGACAGTCAGCGTCGATTGATAAGCAACCCTTTGCGTGTTCTGGATAGCAAGAACCCTGCGGTTCAAGAAATTGTAAAAGATGCGCCAAAGTTGATTGATCATCTCGACGAAGAGTCAAAACAGCATTTTTCACTTTTATGTGAACGATTGGACGATTTAGGTATCCAATACACAGTTAATACACGTTTGGTGCGTGGCCTTGATTATTACAACCGCACAGTTTTCGAATGGGTAACAGACCTGCTCGGCGCACAAGGAACTATTTGTGCAGGCGGACGTTACGATGGCTTGGTTGAGCAATTAGGCGGCAAGGCGAGTCCAGCCGTAGGCTTTGCAATGGGATTAGAAAGGCTGGTTCTGTTGGTAGAGAGTTTAGAAAATCAAAATGTGGCCATTAATCCGGTTGACGTTTATTTAATGACCATAGGCGAACAGGCTGAAGCGAAAGCCAGCAGTTTGTCTGAACAGATAAGAAATGCTGCGCCAACATTGAAAGTACAACAACACTGTGGCGGCGGTAACTTTAAGAAACAAATGAAAAAAGCCCTTGGGTCTGGTGCATCACTTGCCATCATCGTCGGTGACGAAGAGCTGGCAAACAACACCATGACACTTAAGTTTTTAACTCAAGATAAAGCACAATCTAGTCTCGATATCTCGGCGTTAGCCTCGCTAACAAGCATGATTTGATGAGTATTGGATTACACTAGTTAATTAATATAAAAAGATAAAAGCAGTAAGCGCAGAGGATTGAAATGGAACGTTACGAAACCGAAGAACAACAAGTAGAAGCGATTAAGAATTTCTGGAAAGAAAACGGCGTCGCGATTGGCGTTGGTATTGTACTTGGTTTAGGTGGCCTAGGTGCTTGGCAGTGGTACGGTAATAAAGTCATTGCTGACAAAGAAGCGCAATCAATCGCGTTTCAAGAAACCTTGGAATCAATTGATAGCGAAAATGGCCTCAATGCCGTAGAAGCATTCGCGAAAGAAAATAGCGACTCTGGCTATTCCGTGCTTGCAAGCTTAATGGCGGCACAAAAAGCGGTAAGCGCTGAGAATTTTGAATCTGCAAAAGTGCATTTGACGATGGCAGTTAGTAACGCGCCAAGCCCTGCGGTAGCAGATCTTGCTAAAATGCGTTTAGCTCGTGTTGAGCATCAATTGGGCGATAGTCAAGCCGCTCTAGCCACGCTTGATTCAGTGGCAAGTGATTCGTATTCAGACCAAGTACAAGAAATAAAAGGGGATATATACGTCGCCTTGAAAGATTTTGACAATGCAAAGGCGGCTTATGATGCGGTGCTAAGTGAACAGCCTCAAAATAGATTAGTTGAAATGAAACTTAGCAATCTAAATTTCGCAGCAACACAAGTGGCTGGTGGTACTAGTGAAGAATAAGTTAATTATTGCAGCTCTAGCGCTGTCATTGTCTGGTTGTGCAACAATTTCTGATTGGTTTGCAGACGACGATGAGCTCGAAATAAGACGTTTAAAACCCATCGAAGCCCAGTTTCAACCCACAATAAAATGGGATGCTCAGGTAGGAGACGGTGTGTATGACTATTTCTCTCGCCTAACACCTGCTGTGGGGTATGGAAAGGTGTTCGTTGCCAGCCGAGATGGTGATGTTGTCGCACTAGACCCTGAAACGGGCAAGCCAGTGTGGGAACAAGATTTTGCGAACTACGACAACTACAGTTTAAAGAAAGCCTTGTTGTGGTATTCGAATCGCGCAGTGTCAGCTAAAATCTCTGGTGGTTTAGTGGTTGCGTATCAGAGTGTCTACTTTGGAACCGAAGACGGTTACGTTTATTCATTAGATGAATCTACGGGTGAAGTTAACTGGAAAGTGGGCGTGCAAGGTGAAGTCATTGCTGCACCTGCCGTTGATGCTGGTATCGTGCTGGTAAATACTACGTCAGGCCATTTGATTGCCTTGGATCCTAAAACGGGTGACGAAAAGTGGATAACCGAAACCGACGTACCACCTTTGAGTCTTCGAGGCGTGTCCGCACCGGCGGCTGACAGTGGCGGTGCACTCATTGGCACGCCAGCAGGAAAACTTCAGGTTAGCATTATAGAAACAGGCTTAGTGGCTTGGGAGACGCAAATCGCCAGTCCATCTGGTGCTACCGAGTTAGAGCGAATTGTGGATATTGACGTTAAGCCATTGGTGTTTGCTGGTAATGTTTATGTTATCTCCTACAACGGTGCTCTAAGTGCCGTTGAATTGCGTACTGGTCAAGTTGTTTGGACGCGTGAATATAGCTCTTATCGCAATGTGACATTGGATGGCAACCGTCTATTTGTAGTCGATAAAGATAGCCATGTTTACGCCATTGACCGGCGCAGTGGCGTTGAGCTATGGGCCAATGTCGCGTTAAAGTCACGTAATATAACAGCGGCCACACCGCACGGTGATTATATTGTGGTTGGTGATGAATATGGTTTTGTGCATTGGTTTAGTCAAGATGAAGGCAAATTAGTTGCTCGATTAGAGGTTGGCGAAGACGATGAAGACGAAGGCATTTTTACTGGGCCAGTCAGTGATGACGGTGTACTATATGTGCAAACTAGGGATGGTAAAATAGCGGCGGTTACTCAGCCTTAAGGGCTAGCTGTTTACTTTCTTAGTACTTAGTTTTTTTATACGCCAATGGATTGCCGTTGGCGTTTTTTATTTAGGGGCAAAAAATGTTACCTGTTGTGGCCTTAGTAGGGCGACCCAATGTTGGTAAATCTACATTATTTAACCGATTGACGAATACCAGAGATGCTTTGGTTGCTGACTTTCCTGGTTTAACTCGTGACCGTAAATACGGTCCAGCGAAATTCGAAGAGCGCAATTTCATTGTTGTCGATACTGGCGGTATCACTGGCGATGAGGAAGGTATCGACGCTGCTATGGCTGAGCAATCTTTACTAGCAATTGATGAAGCTGACGTCGTTTTATTCTTAGTGGATGCAAGGGCGGGCTTAACACCTGCAGATATTGGCATCGCTGAGCATCTGCGTAAACAGAACAAAGCAATGTACTTGGTAGCGAATAAAGTCGACGGTATCGATGGTGACAGTGAAAGTGCAGACTTTTACAAACTAGGTTTCGCTGAAGTCCTTCAAATTGCTGCTGCCCACGGGCGTGGTGTCTCTCAATTGATGACGCACGTTCTATCACCATTAGCCAAGTCTTTTCCTGACATGGCAATTGTGGAAGAGTTACACGATGAAGAAGAAGACGCTGACGAAAAGCTTGCGCGTTTACAGAATTCCCCGATTAAACTAGCGATTGTCGGTAAGCCGAATGTCGGTAAGTCTACCTTAACAAACCGAATTTTGGGTGAAGAAAGAGTCGTGGTTTATGATCAACCAGGCACCACCCGAGATAGTATTTTTATTCCAATGCAACGAGACGAGCGCGAGTATATTCTGATTGATACTGCTGGCGTACGAAAGCGTAAGAAAGTATCAGAAGTGGTCGAAAAATTTTCGATTGTTAAAACCTTACAAGCAATTGAAGAGTCTAACGTTGTTTTATTAGTTATTGATGCCCGTGAAGGTATTTCTGATCAAGACCTGTCTTTACTTGGTTTTGTTCTTAATTCTGGACGTTCACTGGTATTAGCAGTAAATAAGTGGGATGGACTTGAAAGTCACGTTAAAGATGAAATAAAGCGTGAACTTGATCGCCGCTTGGGCTTTGTCGATTTCGCTCGACTACATTTTATTTCTGCCTTGCATGGCACTGGTGTTGGTCATCTGTTTGAATCTGTTCAAGAGGCGTACTCTTCAGCGACTCAACGTATTAACACGTCTATGTTGACCCAAATAATGGAGATGGCGCAAGACGACCATCAGCCTCCGCTAATCCGCGGTCGTCGTGTGAAAATGAAATACGCGCACGCTGGTGGCTACAATCCGCCTGTTATTGTTATTCACGGTAACCAAGTTCAAGACTTACCAGAGTCGTATAAACGTTACCTAATGAATTATTACCGCAAAGCTCTTAAGACGATGGGTACGCCCATACGAATCGAGTTTAAAGAGGGTGCTAACCCGTTTGAAGGTAAAAAGAATAAGCTAACTTTAGCGCAGGAACGCAAGCGTAAGCGCTTAATGTCTTTCCACAAAAAACGCTAGTATCGAAAGCATCAGTTAAGTTGAGCTGTTAGTGGCTCTCTTAACTGCTGCATGAATGTCGAAACCATTGGTACGCTTATTTCTCCTATTGCTTGAGGGATAAGCGAATCAGTGACGTACATGGGGACGTTAGCACTGAACCTCACAATTTTGTCCTCTTTAACATAGGCATACTGGCTAACAAATAGCGGTTCGAATGCTGTTTCTAGTTTCGCTTCAAAAGCGAAAACGTCTACGCCAAACTGCTTGCTCAATGCGTCAACCCGTATTATTTCACTCATTTCCAATGCGTCTTCGCCTAATGCGATGCTGATTGATTTAATATCAGCTTGTTCCTTAGACAGGCTCATACGGAGTTGTTCTTCAATTTGCATTTCCAGCAAGGGATACACATAGATATCTAAGACGGCTAAATCAAAGTCTTTATGAATATAGCGGCTCAACATACCTTCAAATGGGTCTGCGTTTAAGTGTTGCTTGCTTAGTGCAAAGTCGCCTATGTTTCGAGGCAAACTCAATTCATTTATGTAGTCACTCGCGCCCAAGGCTTTGTATAGGGTATATGATTCAAAGGCGTCGGTTTGCGATACACGAACAAGCCATTCTTTAATACCAATTAAAAGAGAGCTCTTTAATTGTTTGCTTGGTTCTGTTTGTTGAGTATCTATTTTAATGAAGTCGATAGGAACGCCTCTCCAGGTCGTCATAAATTCCAATGCTAGATAGGCTCTTTCACTAGAGGTTTTGACTAAAGTGGACGATATCAGCAAGTCGTAATCGGTACCGCTTAAGTTTGCCAAAAGCGCTTTTATTGAATCGTCAGAACTCGACTGAAGTTGCAACAACACTTGGTCCAAGTCTTCGTTTGCCAATGGGGTGAGGTCGCAATCATATTCTCCACTTCCACACTGGGTTATTTTCTCATCACTGGCTTCGGCCAAATAGATGTTGAATAGTGGTTGAGTAGAAGGTGGGGTAGCGTGTGCTTCTGTATTTCCAATTAAGAACAAGGATAGTGAGGCGAGCAAGCAGAAGCTACACTGCTTTAACTTTTTAAGCTTGAAAAGAGCATGTCTCATTATTTCTGTAGCATCCTTGTTATCCAGCACGATACTACAAAATTTGCGTAGTTAGTGCTTGTGGGCCTATATCTTGAACCTCTTATTTCCCCTAGGTTAGCAGATTAAATTTAATAAAAAAAGCCTTAAAAATCATGGTCGTAAAGCGGTCTTTGTGTCGCAAATGTCGCGCAGCTTTTGTTTGGGCTAACGTTTTTCTAGCAACGCTACCCTAGATATCACTTTTCCATCTGCTAATCGTGTTTCAATTATGTCGTCTTTTTGCAAGTCATCGACAGAACGCACCACTTCTTCATTTTTGAACGAAATGCTGTAACCACGCGAAAGTGTAGAAAGTGGACTGACAGAATTGAGAATATCTGCGATGCGTTGCAATTGTTGACGCTTGTTTTTCAGGGCGTGACCCTGCATCGACATTAGGTCGCGCGACAGCTGTTGTAGCTTGCCTTGCTGATTTTGAATGGCTTTTTCGGGGGATGCATGTTGCAAACGTAAGGCTAGACGTTCAGCTCTGCTATTTGCGGTAGCTAGTGATTGTTCTAGCAACTGAGCCAAACGCATGCTGAGCTTATCACTATGTTGACTTGCCTGTTTAATTTGCACGGCTGGGTGTACATTGGATAAACGAGATTCCAATAGCTTTGTGGTGTAGGAAGCATTTCGAAGATAACTGGCGATTGCAGAGTGCAAACTATATTCATACTGAGCAATCTGCTTCAGCACATGGCTTTTATCTGTGCTTACCAACTCAGCAGCAGCTGAGGGCGTAGGTGCTCGCATATCAGCGACATAGTCTGAGATAGTGATATCTATTTCATGGCCGACAGCGGATACGACAGGGATCTGTGAAGCGTGAATAGCGTAAGCGACAGCCTCTTCATTGAACGCCCATAAATCCTCTAATGAACCGCCACCACGTCCAACAATGAGTATATCAACTTCATCACGTTGATTCGCCACATATATTTGTTTGGCGATACTCAGGGCCGCAGTTTCACCTTGAACAAGGCTAGGGTAGATGATGACTTCAATACTTGGGTTTCTGCGTTGAAGCACATGCAATATATCGTGCACGGCAGCACCAGTGGCCGAGGTTACAATACCTAAGCGTTGTATATTCTCAGGAATCGGTCTTTTGCTTTCCATCGCGAATAGACCTTCCGCTGATAGCTTAGCTTTTAAAGCCTCAAACGCTTGTTTTAACTGACCCAAGCCCTCTGGTTCCATATGTTCCGCAATAAGCTGATAATCGCCGCGTGCCTCATACAAACTTAGGCTGCCTCGCACTAAAACTTTATCACCCACTTTGGGGGTAAACTTAACGCTCCGATTCGCTCCCTTGAACATTGCTGTTTTTATTTGAGCCTTGCTGTCTTTTAATGTGAAGTACCAGTGACCAGACGCTGCTGCAACATAATTGGAGAGTTCTCCGCTGACCCAAACTTGTCCAATTTCTGACTCTAGAACCTGCCGAGCAAGGCGGTTAAGTTTGGTAACAGAAATAATACTGGGCTGTTTTGGCGCGTTAGAAAACATAAAACTCATTTTTTGTGAAATTGTTTGCGAATTGTAGTTTACCTAAATCTAAAAAAACACTACAATTGCACCGCAATTAACCATTGCCCTAAGGTGTTATTTGCATGTTACGAATTGCTAAAGAAGCGTTAACTTTCGATGACGTTTTACTCGTACCCGGTCACTCGACCGTACTCCCGCACACAGCTGACTTAAAAACGCGATTAACTCGCGGTGTTACGCTGAATATGCCCTTGATTTCTGCTGCCATGGACACGGTAACTGAAGCGCGCTTAGCTATAGCGCTAGCGCAAGAAGGGGGAATCGGTTTTATCCATAAAAACATGACACCTGAAAGCCAAGCTGAACACGTGCTACAAGTTAAAAAGTACGAAAGTGGTGTGGTATCTGATCCTGTCACTGTAAGCCAGAATGAAACGATTGGTAGCACGAAAGCGCTAAGTAAACGATTAGGTTACTCTGGTTTCCCAGTAGTAGATAAAGAAAATAATCTTATCGGCCTGGTGACGGGGCGCGATTTGCGTTTTGAGAACCGCTTAGATCAGCCTATCAGCAAGGTGATGACGCCAAAAGAAAAGCTGGTCACAGTCAAGGAAGATACGAACCCTGACATTGTTATGGACTTGATGCATGAACACCGTATAGAGAAAATCTTGGTTGTTGATGATGCTTTCAAGTTGACTGGCCTTATTACGGTTAAAGATTTCCAAAAAGCGAAAAGCAAGCCAAATGCGTGCAAAGATGCAAAAGGCCGCTTACGTGTGGGCGCCGCTGTCAGTGTTGGTCCAGGCACAGATGAGCGGATAGAGCTTTTAGTCAATGCAGGTGTTGATGTGCTACTAATAGACACTTCGCACGGACATTCTGCAGGGGTGATTGAACGAGTTCAAAAAGTGCGTAACGATTATCCAAATATCCAAATTATTGCTGGTAATGTAGCAACAGCAGAAGGTGCGCTGGCACTTGCTGACGCTGGAGTCGATGCTGTCAAAGTCGGTATTGGCCCTGGGTCTATTTGTACGACACGTATTGTGACTGGTTGCGGAGTGCCACAAATTACCGCAGTGTCTGATGCAGTAGAAGCCTTAAAGGATCGCGATATTCCTGTTATTGCAGATGGTGGTATTCGTTTCTCGGGTGATATTGCAAAAGCCTTAGCGGCTGGTGCTAGCTCAGTGATGGTCGGAAGCATGTTAGCAGGTACAGAAGAAGCACCGGGTGAAGTAGAACTTTATCAGGGTCGTTATTACAAGTCATATCGTGGTATGGGATCGATTGGCGCGATGAATCAAAGTCATGGTAGCTCTGATCGTTATTTCCAAGAGAGTAACAATGCTGAAAAGCTCGTTCCTGAGGGAATTGAAGGTCGTGTTGCCTATAAAGGCCCAATCTCAACGATTATTCATCAGCAACTTGGTGGATTGCGTTCTGCAATGGGTCTCACTGGCTGTGCGACAATTGAAGAGCTTAGAACTAAACCTCAATTTGTAAAAGTGACCGCTGCTGGAATGGGTGAATCTCATGTCCATGATGTAAGCATCACAAAAGAAGCTCCAAACTACCGTCTAGGTTAAGCAACTTCGTATTTCTATTAGGCTGGGACCAAAACCTGTGTCTCAGCTTTTTTATTTAGGTAATAAAATGTCCGCAAATATTCATAGTCAAAAAATCCTGATCTTAGATTTTGGGTCTCAATATACCCAACTCATTGCTCGTCGTGTTCGTGAAATCGGCGTTTACTGTGAACTTTGGGCATGGGATGTCACCGAAGATCAAATTCGTAATTTTGAACCTGATGGTATTATCTTATCTGGTGGTCCGGAGTCGGTAACTGAAATGGGCTCGCCGCGGGCTCCACAGTTTGTTTTTAATGCTGGCGTACCAGTATTAGGAATATGTTACGGCATGCAAACCATGGCACATCAAATGGGAGGCGCTGTTCTGGGCTCTGATCTCAGAGAGTTTGGCTATGCGCAAGTAGAAGTCTTGAGTTCATCGACGATCTTCGATGGGTTGTTGGATGAAACGGCTCACAACGGCAATGCGATGCTTGACGTTTGGATGAGTCACGGTGATAAGGTTAGTCAAGTACCGGAAGGTTTCTCGACAATCGCACAAACCCCAAATTGTCCGCATGCGGCTATGGCTAACTTGGACAAACAGTTCTATGGGGTGCAATTTCACCCAGAAGTTACGCATACTAAGCAGGGATTGGAACTCTTACGTCGCTTTGCTTTTGATATTTGTAAATTAGAAGCACTATGGACACCAGCCTCGATCATCGAAGATGCTATTGAGCGGATCAAAGAAAAAGTGGGTAATGATGAGGTTATCTTAGGTCTGTCTGGTGGAGTCGATTCATCAGTGACGGCTATGTTATTACATCGTGCTATTGGTAAAAACCTGACTTGCGTATTTGTTGACAACGGCTTACTTCGATTGAATGAAGGCGCACAGGTAATGGATATGTTTGGGGATAAATTCGGCCTCAACATCATCAAAGTTGACGCTGAAGATCGTTTCTTAGCTGCTTTGGAAGGGGTAGATGAACCTGAGGCAAAACGCAAAGTGATCGGCGGCGAATTTGTTAAAGTGTTTGACGAAGAATCGCATAAACTAGTTAACGCAAAGTGGCTGGGTCAAGGCACTATTTATCCTGATGTTATCGAGTCTGCAGGCTCCGCAACAGGTAAAGCTCACGTGATTAAATCGCACCACAACGTAGGCGGTTTACCTGATGATATGAATATGGGTCTAGTGGAGCCATTGCGAGAACTCTTCAAAGATGAAGTCCGTAAGATTGGCTTAGAGCTTGGTTTACCCTACGACATGCTGTTCCGCCATCCTTTCCCTGGTCCAGGTCTGGGTGTTCGTGTCTTGGGTGAAATTAAGAAAGAATACTGCGACTTATTACGCAGAGCAGATGCTATATTTATCGAAGAACTGGTTGCCGCAGACTTGTATCAAAAGGTCAGTCAGGCATTTACAGTATTCCTTCCTGTTAAGTCTGTAGGCGTTATGGGTGACATGCGTAAATATGATTGGGTGGTTTCATTGCGAGCAGTCGAAACTATCGACTTTATGACGGCACATTGGGCTCACCTTCCTTACGATTTCTTAGGTCGCGTATCAAATCGCATTATCAATGAAGTCGATGGGATCTCCCGTGTGGTCTACGATATTTCTGGTAAGCCACCAGCTACGATTGAGTGGGAATAAGCCTTATTTGGCTTGACGATTTAAAAAATAAATAAAAATTTATTTTATTTAACCCCTTTGGTAATTCTCCTGCGTTAGTGTGTTGAAAGGCATCAAAAACAGGAGAATTGCCATGAACCCACACACACTCACACCCAATACACTTGCTTCTTTTACAATCAATGACGGCACTTCTGCGGTCGGTGGCGCCTTCAGAATATTCGTTGCGATCTTAATTGGTGGCCTTGTAACATTTGCCCTCTTTGTGCTGATGCATAACCTTACCCAAAGTGATGCTAAGCCCCCCATACTAAGCCCAATAGTTGCTTTGGAATCGATTGTTTTCGAAAAAGAAGAGCCGGAAATTAAGAATGAAAAAAAGCTACCCAAACCGCCTAAAGTAATACAACAACCAGAGTTAAAACGCGATCCAATACCTACAGATGCTAAACCACATACAGGTTTTGGTGATCCTATCACAGTGGATATTCCATCAGATGAGTACAAAACTAATTTGAATAATTTCACGATGCAGGGAGAAGCTAGACCGCTAGTTCGTTTTCCACCTGACTATCCTCCAGTTGCTTCTAGAGAAGGTATTGAAGGCTGGGTTGAAATGAGCTTTAGCATTGATACTAGTGGAGCGGTGACAAATGTGGAAGTTACAAATTCAGAACCAAAGCGGATTTTTGATAGAGCAGCAAGAAGAGCTTTGCAGCGTTGGAAATACCAGGCGAAAGTAGTCAACGGTAAAGCTATTGAACAACATGGTTTGAGTGTTATGCTTGAATTTAAGTTATCAGAATAATGTGATTTACCAGCTAACAAGGCACTCAATGAGTATTTCCCTTAATCTCAAATCTCTATTTGGCTATGCGGCAATAGGTGACACTAGTAATGAGTCACTTATGAGCCGCTACGCAGCAAAGAAAGAGAAGCAGATACTAGCTCAGTTGTATGACAATTGTTCACGTGATCTATACCACTTTTTATTGACCCTAAGTGACGCTGATTTAGCGAATGACATTGCCCAGCTTACTTGGCTAAAAGTCATTGATAAAAGTCATCTATACCAAGCATCTGGTAACTTCAAAAGTTGGTTATTTACGCTAGGGCGAAGAACCTTAATAGATGAGTTTCGAAAGTTGCAGCGTTTCGATGAACTTCAAGAACAACACCTCCCTATCGATGATAAAGCACCTGAACAATCTATAGTGAAAGAGCAGCAAGAATCGGCTTTTGAAGAGCGATTCAAGCAAGCATTAGGTAATTTACCGTTTCTTCAAAAGGAGGCTTTCTGTTTACAACAAGAAGGTTTTTCGCTGAGTGATATTGCTCAAATTACCTATTCAGAGACAGAAACTGTAAAAAGTCGCCTGCGTTATGCGAAGTCAAGCTTACGAAAGAGCTTGGAGGTTCAGGATGGCTGATATAAACCGAAAGAATAATAAACAAGATGACGATTTAAATGCTCGCCAAAGGCAAACACGAATCATGAAAAAAAAACCAAACACTGAAGAATCTGAAGTTGAAGAGCAGCTGTCAGCACTGTATCAAGCGCACAAACGTGGTGTCGCTCCACCACATCAGACTCGCCGAGATTTGTTACAAGCGGCAGCGAAAGCAGAAGGACAGCACAACAGTTTGGCACAAGGCTTTGGTACATGGGTGCGTTGGTCAAAGGGTTTGAGCAGTGTCGCGGCGCTTGGCATTCTCGTCATTGTGGTTTGGATAGGACAGTCTAATTCATTTTTGCAGAAGCGCCCTGAGGCCTATGTAAGTGCACAATACAAAACGGTTAATGAGCATATGCTATCAAGCGAAAACCCACTTGCTAGCGATGTCTTAAGAGTGAAATATGATATTGCCTATAGAGAATATTTGGTGGGGCAAGGACGGATAGCGGTACACCATCAAAAGTCAGCAACGTTGATGGTTTCAGAGCAAGGTTGGGAATTAGCAACCTGTGAAAACGAACTGGTTAAAGTGAGTGATGAGCTTCTCTCCATGTTAGCTGAGATTGAACGTATAGACTTAGAATTGGTGAGCGGTGAATCTGTTAATATCATGTACGCGATGGACGGTAGGATCATGAGCATTACACGCGCGAAAGAACCACTGCGCTGCTAGGTTCCTGCCTACGCAGGAATGACCCAAGGGTAGACGCTCACTCTGTCATCCTAACGCACTCTGTCATCCTCACGCAATCTGTCATCCCCGCACAATCTGTCATCCCCGCACAATCTGTCATCCCCGCGAAGGCGGGGACCTAGATGCTCGTCATCCTCACGCAATCTGTCATCCCCGCGAAGGCGGGGATCCGCTATCCCTTAATCAGTTTACTACCGCCTTCGCACGCATATAATGGCTTGGCGCAATTCCGGTCATTTGCTTGAAGCAACGGCTAAAGTGGCTCACGTTTGAAAAACCCAAGTCAAAGGTTACATAGGTAACCGAGTAACCCTGTTGCAACAAAGCTTGCGCTTTCTTTATTCGTAGCTGTTGCTGCAGGTTAGATGGGCTGCATCCCAGTATTTGTTTAAACTTTTGGAAGAACTTAGTTCGACTCATGCAAGCTAATTTGCATAAAGTATCAATACATAAGGGTTTGTGTAGGTTTGCTTCCATGTGCGCTAACGCTTTATTAATGCCATTTTGTTCTGGATTTTGACGGCTAAAATTAACAATGATTTCGCGTGTTTGATGTCGTAATAAACGTGCTGTTAACTCTGAGACAGCTAGGTCACTCAAGAATGACTTGTCTGGATGATTCTCTGTAAAAATATGCACGATACGGCTCAATAACGCCTGTGTTTCTTGATTGTGGGCAGTATGAATCATATGGCTGTTATAGTGCCATTCATCGAATTCCTTAGGCAAGGGCGATATAGAGTTTAAGTGATCACAGACCTTTTGAATTTTTTCGACGGGTATTTCAATCGCAAGGCATGTTGTGGGTGAGTGATGTTGAGCCTCAGGGAAGTCTATTTCTACAAGTTGATCTGGCGCTAGAATGAAAGACTCGTGGGGTAAAAACTCACGATGATAATTATCCTTTTCAAGGTGCATAATTTTCTTTCCCGATATCATGCCACAATATAGCAGTTGATCAGATTTCAGTTTGACTCGATTGGCACATTCAAAAGTATCGTAAATACTGAGCTCTGCGCTAGAAGATGCAAAGCTAATTTTATTCTCAACCATTGTTTGTGGCTTACTTCTAATGTTCAACAAACTCTCGTTTATCATAGGCACTTCCTTGATTCACTTGCTAATCGCGTCAGGAGTAGTCTATCGGCAAAACACCTCAAGATAGCCAAGTCATAACGCCAGTTTTGCACATTTTCATAATGCGTACTCTAAGATAAATAATCAGCACTCATAGTCAAGTAGACTTTCGGATTAACACTTATTTTACATCTTTGGAATGAATTTTACATTTAACGCTTAAGCAAGCAATAGGAAAAGATTGATATGATTTATGCAAATCCAGGTACTCAGGGTGCTCTCGTCGATTTTAAAAGCCAATATGAAAATTACATTGGTGGGAATTGGGTAAAACCTGTCAAAGGCGAGTACTTTGATAACGTAAGCCCAGTGAATGGTAAGCCATACTGTAAAATTCCAAGATCAAGCGCAGAGGATATAGAACTAGCTCTTGATGCAGCTCATGCAGCAAGGGAGGCATGGGGTAAAACATCTGTAGCGGAACGTTCAAATATATTGTTAAAAATAGCGGACGTCATGGAACAAAACCTTGAAAAGTTAGCTGTCGCTGAGACTTGGGATAATGGTAAGGCGGTAAGAGAGACTTTAAACGCAGATATCCCATTATGTATTGATCACTATCGCTATTTTGCGGGCTGTTTGCGTGCTCAAGAGGGGACTATGGGAGAAATTGATGAACATACAGTTGCTTATCACTTCCATGAACCACTCGGTGTTGTCGGACAAATTATTCCTTGGAACTTCCCGTTATTAATGGCAGCTTGGAAGCTGGGCCCCGCACTGGCAGCAGGAAATTGTGTCGTATTGAAACCGGCTGAACAAACTCCCGCATCAATTTTGGTGCTTATGGAATTGGTTGGCGATTTGTTACCACCTGGAGTTCTTAATATTGTTAACGGCTACGGGAAGGAAGCTGGAGAAGCGCTCGCAACCAGTAAGCGTATTGCCAAAATAGCGTTTACTGGTTCGACTCCTGTTGGAGGGCATATTTTAAAATGTGCTGCAGAGAACATCATTCCATCGACTGTAGAGTTGGGAGGTAAATCTCCGAATGTATACTTTGCCGATATCATGAATCATGAAGATGATTACTTAAGTAAATGCATAGAAGGTGCTGTTTTAGCTTACTTTAATCAAGGTGAAGTCTGTACTTGTCCGTCTCGACTGCTTATTCAAGAAAGTATCTACGATGAGTTTATCGCTTTGGTGATAGAACGCTGTAAATCGATCAAGCGTGGAAATCCACTGGACGACGAGACAATGGTTGGTGCACAAGCTTCGAAACAACAGTTTGATAAAATTGTTGATTACCTTGAAATAGGCAGAAAAGAAGGTGCTGAAGTGCTCATGGGTGGTGATATTGAAGAATTGAGTGACGATTTGTCCGATGGTTATTATATCAAGCCAACGCTATTCAAAGGCGACAATTCAATGCGTGTATTCCAAGAGGAAATCTTTGGGCCTGTAGTGTCTGTATGTACATTTAAAGACGAGGCTGAAGCACTCGCTATTGCCAACGATACTGAATTTGGCTTGGGAGCAGGCGTTTGGTCTCGCGACATGAACGTTGCTTATCGAATGGGAAGAGGCATTCAGGCAGGAAGAGTGTGGACAAATTGCTATCATATGTACCCAGCACATGCTGCCTTTGGTGGATATAAGAAATCAGGCGTAGGGCGAGAAACTCATAAGATGGCGTTGGAACATTACCAACAAACCAAAAATATGTTGGTGAGCTACGACATCAATCCACTGGGCTTCTTCTAAATACTGTTGATAGGCGATTCTCGTCATCCCCGCGTAGGCTCGTCATCCCCGCGCTATGCCGTCATCCCCGCGTAGGCGGGGACCTAGATTCCTGCCTTCGCAGGAATGACGGTGTATTTGAGCATCACGGGGTGTTTCAGCATCACGGGGTGTTTCAGCATCACGGGGTGTTTCAGCATCACGGGGTGTTTCAGCATCACGGGGTGTTTCAGCATGACGGGGTGTTTTAGAATGACGCGGTGCTTCAGCAATAACGGCTCGCCGCAAGAGCTAGGAATTCTAATATAGGCTTTCAAACAACCTATAAATTATTATTATTGTCGCGGCTTAGCTTAATAAACTCATCGCTGCGATCATAATCACTTTTCGCTAAACGGTCATATAATACCACGTTTGCTGTAGCGGCCAGGTTCATACTATTCTTTGTTGGAATATAAACCACATGATCAGCAAGTTCGACGATATCTGGAGGAACGGATGCATCCTCTGGACCAAAAATATAGAAAGCGTTATCAGGGTGTTTGAACTCGGGCAATGGAGTTGCACCTTCAACCAGTTCGATGACTACCACCTTTGAACCCTCGGGTTTCATTTTTAATAAGTCATCGACCCCCACAGTGGGAATAATATGCCGCATCTTTTTTGTATCTGCATTGAACTCTTTAGCATAACCAAAACGTTGCCCAGTATAAAAAACAGCACTCGCCCCATAGCAACTGCAGGCGCGCAAAATACTCGCAACGTTAGTCGCAGACTTAGGATTCACTAAACCAATGCTCACGAACCTATCGAGATAATTTTTTTGTGTTTCAGCTTCAATCAAGTTAATAGTGTGCTCGTAGCTCATAATAGTTTTAATTGGATACCTAGACTAATACGCTGTTGATGACGATTATAATCTATTAATGAATCGCCATAACCATTGAAATATTGTAGCAGCCAATCGTAGCGGTCATTGATAGGGTAGGTGAAGTTCAGTTCAACACTCCCCCTGTTTTTTGAGAAAGAAAGGTTATTTGTTAGTTTAGATAATACATTGACATTACCCAGCTGGAAGCCATAACCCAGCTCCATTCGACCAATAAAGTCGGTAATATCTGGATTGTCATCACCGTTTGGATCCAGTTCAAACTCTTTTTCGTCCTCCGGTAACCGGTACCACGTTTTCAAATAATAAAATGAATCAACATCGCTAAAAATAGCCGTCGCATAGAGACGGTTCCAGCTTCTTGATTTCAAACCACTTTGACCATTGGATTGGTGGTTAATACCTACGTTGAATTGATTAAAACGGTAGCCGAGAATGTCCCAGTCAGTTTGCCATTGATAGTATACTTCGGGTTCATAATTGGTTTCCCTGAATGGCTTTGACACATCATCGTTATAAACTTGCCAAAATGAAATCAAGGTCATACCAAAAAAAACACCGCTTACATCATCATCTTGCAAATACAATGGCAAATTAACACTGATTTGATATTTCGCTTCGAACTTGTCTACATTTTCCTCAGTAAGCCCATCAACACTAATAGGGTTGGGCGCTTTTGCATAACTGAATGGCAATAGGTAGTTTTGACGGTATTGAGAGATTGAAAACGGGTTATTATTGGACTCTTTCATTCTATCGACACGCTTGTCTAGGATTGACTCAGTCGTCTGTTTTCCGTCACGTGCATCGGCTACAGCTTTCTTCACCGTATTCATTATCTCTTCAGGTTTACTCGGCGGAGGCGGCGTTTCACTAGTAGCTAGCTTGTCTTGTAGCGCTTCATTATGAATAGTGTGAGCCAAGGAAAGTGGGCTAAACAAAATGCAGGTGAAAAGCATGAACGAACATGTGATGTGTTTCAAAACGAATCCTTTCAATCAATACTGATAAGTGGAATGGATTCGTAATTTTACCCTAGTATTGCTTAAAACTCGATGGTTTGATTCTCTCTGGCACCAAAACAAATCAAATCCATGCCACCCGTATCAATGACTTCGTTGCAATGAGCAATAATTTCATCAATATCATCGTCGGTTCGTTCTGGATCGTGGCTATACAAAGCAAGTTGTTTTACACCGCAAGCCATAGCTAGTTTCACTGCTTCTTCTGCGACACTGTGGCCCCAGCCGGATTTAGCTGGCATATCTGAAACGAGGTACTGCGCGTCATGTATAAGAATGTCAGCGCCTTTTGCGAATGTAACAAAATCCAAAAAGTCGGTTTGTTTTTGATATGGAGGATAAAGCTCGTTGTCGGTGATATAGGCGATTTTGTGGCCATTTTCTTTGATGGTGTAGCAACTACCACCGCCAGGGTGATTCATTTTCATGCGACCGATAAGTGCATTAGAAATGTACCATTCATCGTCTTCTAAGACCGGCCTTGGTTCTACTCTGATATTGGCACCTAAATCATTCCGATGAACAGGAAAGTATGAGCCCGTCATTTGGTCCAACACGGCTTCTGGTTGGTTCAAATCGGTAAGACCAGGAGTAATTAAAATATCTCTATTGGGTTGATAAATAGGAATAAAAAAAGGAAAGCCTTGTATATGGTCCCAATGGTTATGACTCAATAGGATATGAACAGGCGTTGATTTAGCTGCTAACCTTTTGCCGAGATCACGAATACCTGTGCCCGCGTCTAGTACGAGGTCTGTACCATCGCTGAGCTCAACATGGACGCATGCGGTGTTTCCACCATAACGTACAAACTCAGCACCTGGTGCAGGCGTGGAGCCGCGCACTCCACAAAAAGTTAGTTTCATATTTGATCTAGCCTAGGGTTTGAATGTGGTTCAACACCTCACTAATAGTTAGAAGCGTTTTTTCACCAGATTTTCTATTTTTAAATTCTACTTGCTGATTATCTAGATTACGCTCACCAATTACAATGCTGTTAGGTATGCCAATCAATTCCATGTCATTAAACATCACACCTGGGCGTTCCTTGCGATCATCGAACAAGACTTCTATTCCAGCGTCTTGTAGCTGCTTATATAGGTTTTCGGCAGCTTCCATGATTCGATGAGATTTATGCATATTCATCGGGATAATAACGACAGAGAAAGGGGCAATACTCTCAGGCCAAATAATCCCAAACTTATCATTATTCTGTTCAATTGCGGCCGCAACAATACGAGTAACGCCAATACCGTAACAACCCATTTGCAAGACATCATGCTTGCCTGATTCGGTAAGAACGCCACAGTTCATTGCTTTGGAGTACTTGTCACCAAGTTGAAAAATGTGCCCAACTTCAATGCCTTTGCTGATTGATAGCGAGCCTTTGCCATCGGGTGATGGATCGCCAGCGACCACATTTCGTAGGTCTGCCACTTCGTACTCCCCTACATCACGTTGCCAATTGGCGCCGGTGTAGTGTTGTTCATCTGTGTTTGCGCCACACACAAAATCGACGACTCGTTCTGCGCTACGGTCGACAATAATTGGCATATCAAGTTTTACTGGGCCTAAGGAGCCAAAGCCACAACCTAACGTTGCTTTGACCGCTGTTTCATCAGCCATTTGTAAGGGGCTTGCAACTAAGGCTAGTTTTTCTGCCTTAATTTCATTAAGTGAATGGTCGCCACGTAAAATCAAAGCAATAAATTCGTGCTCGCTATGCTCATCTGCTTTTACGATGAGTGTTTTTACAGATTTCTTAATGTCTAAACCGCGTGCTTCAACTAGGGCATTGATGGTTTTTAAATTTGGCGTATCAATGACTTCTAAAGTTTCTGATGGAGTCTGTTCCTCACCAACAGCTAGCGCCTCAGCAAGTTCGACGTTTGCAGCGTAGTCAGAATTATCGCTATGCGCAATATCATCTTCACCTGAGTCGGCAAGCACATGGAATTCGTGAGAAACCGCTCCACCAATAGAGCCTGAATCAGCGATGACTGGGCGATATGCAAGCCCAATACGCTCAAAAATATTGCAGTAAGCTTGATGCATAATTTGATATGTATCATCCAAGCTTTGCGCGTCTATATGGAACGAATAAGCGTCCTTCATAATAAACTCGCGACTGCGCATAATACCGAAGCGAGGGCGAACCTCATCTCTGAATTTGGTTTGTATTTGATACAAGTTAAGAGGCAGTTGCTTGTAGCTACTGACTTCATTCTTAACTAAGTTAGTAATGACTTCTTCATGCGTCGGACCGAGGACAAAGTCGCGTTGATGACGATCCTTAACTCTTAATAGTTCTGGGCCGTAATCTTCCCATCTACCCGACTCAACCCACAAATCTGCAGGCTGAACAACTGGCATAGAGACTTCAATTGCACCGGCTTTATTCATTTCATCTCGCACGATAGCAGCCACTTTATTTACTACACGTAGCCCCGTCGGTAACCAATTATACAAACCTGATGCCAGTTTTCTGACCATTCCTGCTCGTAACATTAACTGGTGACTAATCACTTCAGCTTCAGCAGGGGTTTCCTTTTGGGTAGCGAGTAAGTATTGGGAAGTACGCATTTTCTAATTTTACCTTGATATTATGATGCCTGAGCCCGAAGCTCATGAATGTCGAGGAGTTTATCAGCCCCATGGCTTGGTAAAAAGCAGAAAATGCGAATAATGGAATATTAAACAAGCGTGCCAGCTTTATTAAGCGGTTTTGGATAACTTATCTGTTTATTTGCTCTCTTGGCTGAGTTACTTCCAGATAGCATGAGCATTGAAAGTTGATGTGGCTTTTCCTTCCTTACAGCTGAGCTAGTGGTTTGACAATGAGCTAAGTCTAGTCTAAATTTTGAGCAGTACATTCGTCGCGTTTGCTACACGAGCTAGGGTTGTCGGGCCCGTGGATGTGTGAGTGCTTGAGGTTATTTTAAAAGGAATTATTTATGAAATTTATCAAAACAAATTTAGTAGCAGTAGGATTTGCTTTAGCGACTTGTTTTAACGTTGCTGCATCAGACACTGCAGTAAACATCAAATTAAGTGACGCTGCTTCCGCGAAAGGAAGTCAAGACGTCGTTAAGTACTTGTCGAGTTACAAGGACGAATTAGCGGAATACCTGCCCGACGGGCACAGTATAGAAATTAATATAGTCAATATTGAGATACCTGATGATATTGACCGAACTCCAAAGCATAAAACGACAACTTTGCCTCTTGTAAACGATGGTATTTCACAAAATTTCAGTACGAACGGCCGAAACTTAGATATTCCGGGAGGCAAGTTATCGCGACTTCATCGCTTACAATTCGAATATGCTGTTGTCGATGCTGACGGTAACAATGTTGTTCAAGGTAAGAAGAACTTAAAGATAGATTCAATGAAAGCCTCTAATAGAGCTGAACAACCATATATTGAACAGCGCTCAATGTTGACCAATTGGATGAAAAGAACCTTTTCAGAGCAGTCGTAGGGTAATTTCACCTACTCCAAATCTCAGAAACGTGTATAACGCTATTGAGTGCTTGCCACGTAATATCGTAATTATATAGGCGGATAGTATATGTTTTATTATCCGTCTTACGCTTCCTGTAAGCTGGCCGTGGATCCTGTTCTAACACGTTAATAAGTAGATCTAAAAAGCCAGGTTTGTCGCATTCTATCTCAGACAATTGCTTTTTGAGGCTTTCGTTTACAACGACTTGCGCGAGCTCAGGCGTGGTTTCAGCATAGCCAGAGGAGACACACTCAGTGTTATGGTTTGTCAAATGCGTAGGATTATCTGCATATGTTATATAAGGTTTAATATCGATAATCGGAGTTTGATTGAGTAAGTCCACGCCTTCCACAACCAATTGTTTCTTATTGTTCAATCCTCTGTTTCTTACCAGAGACAAACCAATGGGGTTAGGTCTGAAGGTACTGCGGCTCGCAAAAACACCTATTTTTTCATTGCCTCCTAAACGAGGGGGCCGCACAGTATCACTGAAACCCGCTTCAATGTTTTCGTGAAACAAAAAGCTGAGCCAAAGGTGTGAAAACTGGTCTAAACCTCGACACGCATTTTGTGGATTGATATGTGCTTCGAATTGTATATAGCCTTTGGCTTTACTCAATGCTTGTGATTGCCGAGGGATACCAAATTTTTGACTAAAAGGTGTGGTGATTGACCCAATAGGTCGAACGACTAAGTTTGTCATAATAAACCCGAGTGGAGCGCTTGCTTGGAATCAGTGTTTGCTGCTGTCATAAGCCAATATTTGTTTAAAAAATTGGGCACCTAGTTTTTGAGCGTGACTGATGTTTCTTTCTGGGATTTGTTCTGGGTTAGGGTAACGTTCGAGCGCTTTCTCTAAGCTCTCTTCTCTAATAATATGCAGCATAGGGTAGGGTGAACGATTTGTGTAATGACTTGTATCTTCGGCCGGAGCATCTGCAAACAAATACGATGGATGAAATGTAGCTAGTTGATAGATACCTTCATAATCCTCTCTTTGCAGAAGTTTATTCGCCGTATCGACCAAATCAAGATAGTCAAAAAAGTCATGATATGTGTCGGGTAAAATGAAAAGTGTCGTTTCTACCTGTGAGTTATTATCTAAAAACACAAGCTCATCCAGCAAGGTTTGCAAAGTGTACGCAGTTTCTTCTTCTCGACAACACAGTGTCCGAATAGATTTCTGCTCTCTCTCTTTTTTAGCAAATGGACACAGGTTTTCGCCGATAATCACTTTGTCGACCCAATGCAAGGTATTTTGAATTACGCGCGCATCATCATTAGTTTGCATCTTATTCAGATATCCCTTTTGCTGCTTTGGCGGCGGCAGAGTGATATTTCACATAAGCTTCCAGTGTGTTTTCGATCAAGCTAGCTACTGTCATTGGGCCAACACCGCCAGGTACGGGTGTTATCCAATCGGCTCGTTCTCTTGCCACATCAAAGTCGACATCGCCAGTAAGCTTCCCGTTATCCAAGCGATTAATGCCAACATCAATGACTATGGCACCTTCTTTTACCCAATCGCCTGGAATAAAATTCGGTTTTCCTACTGCAACGACCAGCAAGTCAGCGCGCTTTACATGTTCTTTTAAAGATTTAGTAAACTTATGGCACGTTGTCACTGTGCAACCAGCCAATAGCAACTCTAGGCCCATTGGACGTCCAACAATGTTCGACGCCCCAACAATAACGGCATCTAAACCTTTCACAGGACGCTTGGTAGCCTCAATCATTGTCATGATGCCCTTCGGCGTGCACGGTCTTAGCGCAGGCATACGTTGCGCTAGTCGGCCGATGTTATAAGGATGAAATCCGTCAACATCTTTGTGCGGATGAATTCTTTCAAGCACTTTTTCTGCATTCAAACCTGCAGGTAAAGGCAATTGAACCAAAATGCCATCTATTTCGTTGTCTGCATTTAATTCATCGACCAAGGATAGCAGTGAACTTTCGTCTGTGTCAGCAGGTAAGTCGTATGATCTTGAAACGAAACCAACTTCTTCGCACGCTTTGGTTTTGTTGCTTACGTAAACCTTAGACGCCTCGTTATTGCCGACTAACACAACCGCTAAACCAGGCATCCTTTTATTTGCTTCTTTGAGGGTGTCAACGTAAGCGTGTACGTTGTCTCTTACATGTTTGGCAATTTTCTTGCCGTCTATTAAATGCGCGGTCATGTTCATATCTGTCGTGGCTTAACTGGAGGACGTCGATTGTATTAAAAACAGCGCTGAAAATATACTGTCATGTCAGCTTAATGTTCAAAAGCTGACTGCTTTTTAAACAAGTGAAAAAAATCTCAATTTACTCGCAAAAAGTGTTTGACGATAACAGGGCAAGTCGGTAATATGCGCCCCCCGTAGCGGTAGTGTTCTACTGTTACTTTGTTCGGTGAGTGGCGCAGCTTGGTAGCGCACCTGGTTTGGGTCCAGGGGGTCGTAGGTTCGAATCCTATCTCACCGACCATTTGCTTCATGATTCGATGAGCGTCCGTAGCTCAGCTGGATAGAGCACCCGCCTTCTAAGCGGGTGGTCGCAGGTTCGAATCCTGCCGGACGCGCCATGCGAGTCTAAGCAGATGTGGCAATTGTAAGTTTAAGAAACAGTGGTGGGCGTAGCTCAGTTGGTAGAGCTCCGGATTGTGATTCCGGCGGTCGTGGGTTCGAACCCCATCGTCCACCCCACTTTTTCTGCCCAGTTTGAGAGTGTCAGGTCAACGCGACTCTCGAGCCAACGGCAAGCCTTAGGGCAACAGTTTTGCGGGAGTGGTGGAATTGGTAGACACGCTGGATTTAGGTTCCAGTGCTTCACGGCGTGAGAGTTCAAGTCTCTCCTTCCGCACCATCTAAGTGCTTTAACGCACAAAAAAGTAATAATGTCGGTGAGTGGCGCAGCTTGGTAGCGCACCTGGTTTGGGTCCAGGGGGTCGTAGGTTCGAATCCTATCTCACCGACCACTTTTACGATTTTCATATTTACACCACACTCATAAATAATTCTGATAGTCCGTCTCAACGCTACAGCTTTGTCGCGTGTAGAGCTTTTTAGGCCCCTTTATGAAATATAAGCGAATAAACGTTTACACTTTGAAAGACGCTTCAAGCCCATCCATGGGACGCTTGACACTCGACATCTGTCTAGAGCTTAGCGCTTTTAAGGTCCCTTCATAAATATAAGCGAATAAACGTTTACACTTTGAAAGACGCTGCAAGCCCATCCATGGGGCGCTTAACACTCGACATCCATGTCGAGTGATACTTTCAAAGTCCAAACATTTATTCACTTTATTATATTTCATGAAGGGACCTCAAAAGCCCAAAAGCCCAAAAGCCCAAAAGCCCTAAGGCACTAACAAAAAGCCTGCAGGCTGTTAGTGCCTTGGGGCTTTTAACCCCGTACTTGAGCTGCTTTTTGGTCGTTTATTGTGCTTAATTCAATTAATTTTCATTAATTGGGTTTAATCGCTCGACTCTATGAGCCGCTCTCTGTATAATTCCGCGTCCTTTTTTAAACTCATGTAGGTTTTGTTTTAAGCCTACATTCGGCAACACTTTGGTTAAACCCAAAAGAGTGTTGAATCATGTAAAGCGCATCGAAGCGCAAGTTGAGGTAGAACAATGCAAGTGTCAGTCGAGACGACTCAAGGTTTAGAACGCCGTCTTACTATTACCGTTTCTGCAGATTCTGTAGATACCGCTGTTAAAGCACGTTTACAACAATTAGCAAAAACACAACGTATTAACGGTTTTCGTCCAGGTAAAGTACCAGTAAGCGTTATCAAAAAACGTTTTGGTCAAGCGGTTCGTCAAGAAGTTGCTGGCGATGTTATGCAGCGTCAATTCTACGAAGCGATCATGAAAGAGAAAATCACTCCGGCAGGTATGCCGACTTTCGATTTGACGAAAGATGTTGATGGTGAAGATTTAGAATTCGTAGCAACGTTTGAAGTTTATCCAGAAGTGAAGGTGAATGGCTTAGACAAAATTAAGGTCGAAAAGCCAGTTGTAGAAATCACTGATAAAGATTTAGATACCATGATGGAAACGCTGCAAAAGCAACACGCATCTTGGAAAGAAGTTAAGCGTAAAGCTAAGAAAGACGACAAAGTAACAATGAACTTTGTTGGTACTATTGACGGCGAAGAGTTTGACGGCGGAAAAGCTGAAGATTTCCCTTTAGAATTGGGTAAAGGCAGAATGATCCCAGGCTTTGAAAAGCCATTGGTAGGTGTTAAGAAGGGTGACGAAGTTGTTTCTGACGTAACTTTCCCTGAAGATTATCACGCTGAAGCACTGAAAGGTAAAGATGCATCATTTGCGATTACCGTGACTAAAGTGGAAGGTCTTGACTTACCAAAAGTTGATGACGAGTTCGCTAAGTTGTTCGGTGTAGAAGAGGGCGGTGTTGACGCACTTAAAGCTGAAGTTAAGAAAAACATGCAGCGCGAACTAGACCAAACTTTGAAAGCAGCCGTAAAAGAAAACGTAATTGCTGGTTTATTAGAGAATAACGAACTAGATTTACCTCAAGCATTAGTTGATCAAGAGATCGACGCGTTGCGTGAACAAGCGAAACAGCGCTTCGAGCAGCAAGGCCAAGGCGGTCAAGTTCCTGAGTTGCCGGCTGATTTGTTCCAAGACAATGCTAAACGCCGTGTAAGCATTGGTTTGTTGTTGGGTGAAGTTATCAAAGACAATAAATTAGAAGCAGACGAAGCGAAGGTAACAGCACTTATCGAATCAGCGGCTTCTGCTTATGAAGACCCGCAAGAAGTAATCGAGTATTACCAGACGAATGCCGAGTTAAAGCAGCAAATGCAGAACCTTGCATTAGAAGAGCAAGCGATTGAAGCGATTCTTGAAAAAGCAAAAGTGAAAGAAGTGAAGAAAGCTTTTGACGAAATCATGAACAAAAACGCCTAAATTGTTCTTCAACAATTGACTTAACAGGCAATGAACTGATTAAATGCTCGGATTATCCGGGCATTTTTTTTATGAAGATTTTTATTTAAGAGAACTATGACAAATATAATAACTGATCCGCAAAGCGCCTTAGTGCCAATGGTTGTTGAGCAAACAGCCCGTGGCGAACGTTCCTATGACATCTATTCTCGTCTTTTGAAAGAGAACGTTATTTTTATGGTCGGGCAGGTTGAAGACCACATGGCGAATTTGATCGTCGCGCAAATGTTATTTTTGGAAGCCGAGAATCCTGAAAAAGATATCTTCTTGTATATTAACTCGCCGGGCGGTTCAGTCACTGCTGGAATGGCGATATACGACACAATGAATTTTATCAAACCTGACGTGAGCACCGTGTGTATTGGACAGGCTGCGAGTATGGGAGCATTCCTGCTGACTGCTGGAGCAAAAGGTAAGCGTTACTGTTTGCCCAACTCACGCGTAATGATTCATCAGCCTTTGGGTGGTTTCCAAGGTCAGGCATCTGATTTTGAAATTCATGCACGTGAAATCCTGTCTATTAAAGAGAAAATGAATCGTTTAATGTCAGAAAACACCGGGCAGCCTTACGAAAAGGTTGCTAAAGATACTGATCGTGATAACTTCTTAAGTGCTCAAGAGTCAGTTGATTACGGGCTAGTAGACGCCATTATGGCAAACCGTAACGAAGTGTTGAAAAGCTCGGATTAAGCGCCATATAGAATATAGTTGTGATGAGTAGCGCGGAGTTATATGGCGCTACTTATACTGAAAGCCCAAGTAGGGTATGAAGAAAAGGCAAAGTTTATGAGTGATGACCATGAAAAAGACAGTGATAGTAAATTACTCTATTGCTCGTTCTGTGGTAAAAGCCAGCACGAAGTTCGCAAACTGATTGCGGGCCCAAGCGTATTCATCTGTGATGAATGCGTTGAGTTATGCAACGATATTATTCGCGAAGAAATCAAAGAGATTTCTCCAAAGCAAAAAGCGGATGCCTTGCCGACTCCAAGTGAAATTCACAAGCACCTTGACGATTATGTAATCGGTCAAGAGCATGCAAAAAAGGTTTTAGCTGTAGCGGTTTATAATCACTACAAACGTTTACGCAATAATGATACGCATGAAGGCGTAGAATTGGGTAAAAGTAATATCTTATTAATAGGCCCAACTGGTAGCGGTAAGACTTTGCTAGCTGAAACCCTTGCGCGTCTATTGGACGTTCCATTCACCATGGCAGATGCTACGACCCTAACTGAAGCTGGGTATGTTGGTGAAGACGTTGAGAATATTATTCAAAAGCTGCTGCAAAAGTGTGATTATGATCCTGAAAAAGCGCAGCGCGGAATTGTGTACATCGATGAAATTGATAAAATTTCTCGCAAGTCAGACAATCCATCCATTACTCGTGACGTGTCAGGTGAAGGTGTTCAACAAGCGTTATTGAAACTTATCGAAGGAACAATTGCGTCAGTACCACCTCAAGGCGGCAGAAAACATCCGCAGCAAGAGTTTTTGCAGGTTGATACCTCAAAAATCTTATTTATTTGTGGTGGAGCATTCGCCGGTTTAGATAAGGTTATTGAGCAACGTGCAGCGAAAGGTGCGGGTATTGGTTTTGGCGCTGAAGTTAAGTCTACAGCTGAGAAGAAGGCCGTGAGCCAACTATTCAAGGAAGTCGAACCCGAAGATTTAGTTAAATACGGTTTGATTCCAGAGTTTATTGGCCGATTACCGGTTGTTACAAGCTTAGAAGAGTTAAATGAAGACGCTTTAATTCAGATCTTGAAAGAGCCAAAGAATGCGATCACCAAACAATATGGTGCATTGTTTGCTCTTGAAAATGCAGAGCTGGAGTTCAGAGATGATGCCTTACACGCTATCGCATCTAAAGCGATGCAGCGTAAAACGGGGGCTCGTGGACTCCGTTCTATTGTCGAAGCCGTGTTACTAGATACTATGTATGACTTACCATCGATGCCGGAAGTTAGCAAAGTAGTGATCGATGAAGCTGTTATTCGTGGCGAATCTAAGCCATTATTGATGTATGAAAGTGGACAAGACAAAAAAGTAGCATCTGAATAGTTAAGTTGCATACTTTGAAGATAATAAAAAGGTCGACTCTGTAATCACAAGTCGGCCTTTTTTTATTCATTTTTGATTTTTTTTGATGTTTTTGTTTTTTTGGTTTGAACTTTGCTGGTAAAGCCCCATATAAACAAGCATGAGTAAACACAAGAGAGAAATATGACAACTGAGCTAACAAATCTCAGAGTAATGCCTATATTGGCCTTACGAGATGTGGTCGTTTATCCACACATGGTGATCCCTTTATTCGTAGGTAGAGAGAAGTCTATCCAATGTTTAGAAGCGGCAATGGAAAACGATAAACAAATATTTTTGGTCGCTCAAAAAGATGCGAGCATTGACGAACCAACAACCGAAGAGATTTACTCCGTCGGCACCATTGCTACCATCCTTCAATTGTTAAAATTGCCTGATGGCACTGTAAAAGTCCTCGTGGAAGGAAATATTCGAGGTAATATTGAGAAATATACCGAAACGGCCCCGTTCTTTACCGGTGAAATTAATGCGCTTGAACCCGAAGTCATTGATGAAGCCGAACAAGAAGTATTGATTCGCTCCTCGGTCTCTCAATTTGAAGGTTATGTAAAGCTCAATAAGAAAATTCCACCAGAAGTATTAACTTCTCTCAATGGCATTGAGGACGCAGCTCGCCTTGCTGACACTATGGCTGCTCATATGCCTTTGAAGCTTGTCGAAAAGCAAAAAGTATTGGAAATGAATTCTATTGTCGAGCGCCTTGAGTACCTTATGGCACTGATGGAAGGTGAGATTGATTTACTTCAGGTCGAGAAGAAAATTAGAACCCGCGTAAAAAAACAGATGGAAAAAAGCCAACGCGAGTATTACCTGAACGAACAAATGAAGGCGATTCAGAAAGAGTTAGGTGAGTTAGATGAAGCACCTGATGAATTCGAGGCGCTTGCTAAGAAGATAGAAGAAGCAAAAATGCCCGCAGACGCGAAGAAGAAAGCGGATGCAGAATTGCAGAAATTGAAAATGATGTCTCCGATGTCTGCTGAGGCTACCGTTGTCCGAAGTTATATCGATTGGTTATCTTCAGTACCTTGGCACAAGCGCAGTGCGGTCAAAAAAGACTTAGGTAAAGCAGAAGCAGTGTTAGACAACGACCATTATGGTCTTGAGAAAGTCAAAGAGCGCATTGTTGAATACCTTGCCGTACAACAACGAGTTAAAAAATTAAAAGGTCCTATTCTTTGTTTAGTTGGTCCTCCTGGCGTGGGTAAAACGTCTTTAGGTCAATCAATTGCCAAAGCAACTGGCCGAAAGTATGTGCGTATGGCTTTGGGTGGCGTTAGAGATGAAGCTGAAATTCGTGGGCATCGACGGACTTATATCGGTTCGTTACCAGGCAAGCTCATCCAGAAGATGTCAAAAGTAGGTGTTAAAAACCCGCTATTCTTACTAGATGAAATCGATAAGATGTCGTCTGACATGCGCGGTGACCCATCTTCTGCATTACTCGAAGTCTTAGATCCAGAGCAGAATGCTAGTTTTAGTGACCACTACTTGGAGGTTGACTACGACTTATCTGATGTGATGTTTGTTGCGACCTCAAACAGTATGAATATTCCCGGTCCTCTATTAGACAGAATGGAAGTGATTCGTCTTGCCGGTTATACCGAAGATGAGAAGCTGAATATTGCGACTCGTCATTTGATTGGCAAGCAAATTTCAAGAAATGGTCTGAAAGAAAAAGAGTTGTTAATTGAAGAGTCAGCCATTATCGGAATTATCCGCTATTATACCCGTGAAGCCGGTGTGCGTAGCTTAGAGCGAGAAATTTCTAAAATTTGTCGAAAAGCGGTGAAGCATATCCTTCTTAACAAAGGGACTAAGCAGGTTGTTGTTAATCAAGAAAACTTGAAAGACTACCTGGGTGTGCAACGTTTTGACTATGGTAAAGCAGACAAGAGCAATCAGGTTGGCCAGGTGACTGGTTTAGCATGGACTCAAGTGGGTGGCGATTTGCTAACAATTGAAACAACATCTGTCGTTGGTAAGGGTAAAACGACCTTTACCGGTAGCTTAGGCGATGTGATGCAAGAATCAATTAAAACAGCCATGACTGTTGTACGTTCGAGAGCTGAAAAGCTGCGAATTAATAGCGACTTCCATGAAAAACGTGATATCCATGTGCATGTTCCTGAAGGGGCTACTCCGAAAGATGGTCCTAGTGCGGGTATTGGTATGTGTACTGCGCTTGTATCATCGCTCACGGGGAATCCGGTTAAGTGCGATGTAGCCATGACGGGTGAGATTACGCTTCGTGGCGAAGTGCTTGCAATCGGTGGTTTAAAAGAGAAACTATTGGCTGCACATCGCGGTGGCATAAAAACGGTTGTTATTCCAAAAGATAACGAGCGTGACTTGGAGGAAATTCCAGCAAACGTCATTGGTGATTTAGATATTCATCCAGTGCAATGGATCGATGAAGTGCTAAGTTTAGCGCTTCAGGAGCCGATTGATAGCGTAGAAGTTTTATCCTAATTTATATTTGGCGGTTGCTGAAAGTTGGCAACTGGCCGAATTTTCGCCAGAAATGGCAAAAAAATTGCGATTTTTTTACTTTTTTTAAATTTTAGGGCTTCACATGCTCTGCAGTTATGCTACCTTTACATCTGTACTCGCTTAAGGCCTTGTCACGAAAGGGATAGCAAGCGATTTACTAGGAAGTTAAAAAATTGTTAATCATTGCTTGAAGTTCTACTTCAAGATTGTTATAACTTTTAGACAATATAATTTTGCATTTAAGCAATATAATAAAAAACAAAGGGGATCATATTGTGAACAAGTCTCAACTAATCGATAACATTGCTGCTAGCGCAGATATTTCTAAAGCTGCTGCAGGTCGTGCATTAGATGCTTTCACTGACGCAGTTACTTCTGCACTTAAAGATGGCGACCAAGTAGCACTTGTCGGTTTCGGTACATTCTCAGTTCGTGAGCGCGCTGCACGTAGCGGCCGTAACCCACAAACTGGTGAGACTATCCAGATTGCTGCTGCTAAAGTACCTTCATTTAAGGCTGGTAAAGCACTAAAAGACGCTGTTAACTAAGAAAAATTAGTTTTACATAGAAAAAGGCGATGGCTAGTCCATCGCCTTTTTTATTTTTATTAAGTAAAAAAGCTTGTAATAGTCGCGTAACACCTTATCTAAAGGTATAATGTCCGCCTCGCGCAGAACGTCAACATCGCGACAGATTAAAGCGCGTTCAGCAGTATTACACATTAGTTTTACAAGGTTGTTTTAACTCATGCTAGAAAGAATCAGAGAAGGGTCACAAGGCCCTTTAGCCATGACGATTGTCGGCTTAATTATTATCAGTTTTGCTGTTACCGGTGTAGGTAGTTACCTCGGTGGCTCAACAAGCGAAGCAGCGGCAACAGTAAATGGCGAAGAAATCACCGTACAAGATGTCGAAGTTGCCTATCAAAACCAGCGTGCTCGAATGGAGCAGCAATTTGGCGAGCAGGTAGCTGCAGCTTTTGCTAACGAAGCTTACCTTGCTGACTTCAAAGGACAAGTCCTTGACCAGCTGATCTCTGAAAAGCTAGTTGAGCAAAAAGCTGAAGAGATGGGCCTGAGAGTGAGTGATGAGCAGATCAAAAACGCTATTTTTGCAATTGATGCTTTTAAAATTGCCGGCCAATTTGACAACGAAACATTTAAAGCAACGATTCAACGCCAAGGCTTCACACCAGCTTCTTTTAGAGACTACATGCGTAAGCAGATGACAACAGAGCAGCTAAGTTCTACTCTTAATTCTTCTAGCTTTAGCCTTGAGCAAGAAGTTGCCAATATTTTGAAACTTCAGCAACAAACGCGCTCTGCGAAAACTATCGTGGTGAAGGCTGCTGATTTTGCGACAGACGTCGAAATTAGTGATGAAGAAATCGATACATATTACCAAGCAAATTTAAGTGATTTCGATACTCAAGAGCAAGTGAAGTTGGCCTATGTGAGTGTTTCTGTAGACGACCTAATTGCTAATGAATCAGTCACCCCTGAAGAAGTACTAAGCAACTACCAAGAAAATATCCGTGCATATCAAACAGATGAAGAACGCAGAGTGTCACACATCCTGATTGAGTTTGGTGATGATGAAGCAGATGCAAAAGCGAAAGCAGAAGAAGTATTGGCTAGCGTGAAAGCTGATGATGCAGACTTTGCTGCGATTGCAGAACAAGAGTCAGCTGATATTGTGAGTGCTGAAGTTGGTGGTGACTTGGACTATATCGTTCGTGGGGATTGGAGTGCTTCTTTTGAAGATGCCGTATTTGCAATCGAAAACACCGGAGATATTAGCCCATTAGTGAAGACTGAGTTCGGTTATCACATAATCAAATTAACCGACTTAAAACCTCAGGTTACAACGCCATTTGAGGACGTTGAAGCTGAAATCACTGAATTTATGCTAAAAGACAAAGCGACCGAGACTTATTTTGGTTTGCAAGAAGCTATTGCAAGTGCTGCTTTCGAATCTCCAGATAGCTTAGAGCGAGTTTCAAACGTAGCAAATAGACCTATTATTGAAACAGCGTTCTTTGCTTCAAATGCTTACCCGGCTTCCGTTGATTATCCACAGGTAGCAAACGTAGCATTCAGTACTGAATTGATTGAAGATGGTTTGAATAGCGAACTACTGACGCTAAACGACGAGAAAATCATGGTCGTTAGAGTTAAAGAGCACAAGCCCCAGCGCACATTGAGCTTAGAAGAAGTCAAAGCAACAATAGTGAGCCGTTTGAGTGCTGAGAAAAGCCAAGAAGCTGCGTTAGCATGGGCTGAAGAAATAAAAGTTTCTTTGTTAGCAGGTGAAGATATTAGTGAGAAATTGAGCGAGAAGTCTATCGATGTGCAGGTAAATGAAAACATTGCTCGTTTCGGTGCCGACGTTCCTCAAGAAGTGTCAAAGGCGATATTCTCATTAGCACCAGTTGATCAGCAGAATATCTCTGTTGTGACACTAAATAACGGCGATATCGGCATTGTTGAACTTGAGTCTGTGACTCCTGTTAACGACGTGGAAGCTGAAGAGTTGACCGCAACTTCTGATGGGTTAGCCAATAACTTTAGTCGCCAGTCATTCGATAACTTCGTTGCTGCTCTATTGAGCGAAGCAGAGATTGAAAAAATCCAGCGTTAATAGGTCGCATGACTAGGCTATAGCCCCTGAATATAAAAATACCGCTCATTTGAAGCGGTATTTTTTTATTTGCCGCAAAGAGCTGAGATAGGCTCATTAAGGCGTGACTAGAGTCGAACTTTGCTCGTATGGAGTTAAAGTCACAACAAAAACATGAGTGTTGCGAATGCTGCCAGTATTGTTGCTGATACAACGATAATATAAATAAAACCTTGCTTACCTTGCCCAAGGCTAAAGCCCCTAGACCGCAAGTAAGCTATCCAGATAATACAAAGCACTATTGGAATTAAAAATAAAAACTTAAACAAGCTTACTCACTCCTTTATGTACACTAAGCCAAGATTAATAAGAGCCTAAAACGCATCTATCATAACATTATTGAACATCTTTGATGACGTTCAAATTAATCTGTTTTGGCTACTTTTTATTACTTAGAATATTATACAAAAAGAGTTGTATATGGAGCAAAGGTTCCGTTCGTTTATTCTTGAATCTGCATGTCGCCTTCAAATTTCGACGGCATATAGCGTTTACGTTTACTTTTAGTAAGGCGAGTGGAGTCCATAATAATCAAACCATCTACGCAATAGTTAAAGTCGGGGTCAACGTTAAAAGCGGCAAAACAGACCCCCTTATCTTCGCATATATCTGCATATTGCTTTAGTAGCGTAGGTATCGTCGTATTCATATTAGCCAGAACACTTTTGAGTACTTTAAATTCCTCCATGTAGTCATTGCCATGGAAGTCGTATAGGGAGTCAGTACTCGGTATGAAGGGTAATTTAGCGTTCGCAAAGTTCTCGTTGGATGGAAAATATTTACTATAGAACTGAACCAGCAGCGCTAATGCGCTAGCTGGTAGTGCATTTGATATACTCACAGGTCCGAAACAATATCTATATTTAGGATACTTTGTCATAAAAGCGCCTATACCCAACCATAAATAGTCGAGGCTGCGTTTTCCCCAATATTTTGGTTGAACAAAGCTTCTGCCTAGCTCTAATCCCTCTTTGAAAATAGTTTGCATCGGCGCTTGGTAATCAAACAAACTTGCAGAATAGAGACCAGTAGGATGTTTCTCTTGTGTTAATACACTTGCATCACCAAGGCGATATGCGCCAGCTATTTCTAAGTCATTGTCGTCCCAGAGAATGAGATGCAAGTAGTGATAATCAAAGGCATCAATGTCTCGGCGACTATTAGAGCCTTCTCCAACAGCACGAAAAGCAATTTCACGCAGTCGACCAATTTCACGCATAATAGGATTCGAACCAGTATGACGGTAAAGCAGAATCTTTTTATTATCTGGCGTTTCCCCTAAGCTTTCACAATCATTAAGAATCGCTTTTCTAAGGTGGCGTCTGTCTTCAGGTAGTGCCAGTGCCGATTGTGTCTTGAACAGACTTGGTTTTTGAGTACCTAAGCGATATACATGCTTTCTGAACAGGTTTACTTGTTCCTTAGCCTGGATATTGCTATGCAAGTATGCTTCAACTGGGATGAGCTCACCGACATGTAGTTTGATGTGCTGATGTTTTTTCTTAAACATCTCCCTTACTAACAAACTCGTTGCAGCGGGTTTGAATAACATGGATACGCCGTAAAATAACGGCGAGTTCTTAGCGTTAATAAACACTGGCAAGATTGGAGAGCGTGTTTGTTTCGCCATGCGAAGAAACCCTTTTTTCCATTTGCTATCGCGAACTCCCTGTGGTCTTAAACGAGAGACTTCGCCTGCAGGAAATATCAAGACCGCACCATCAGAATCTAGGTGCTTATTGATCAGTCTTAGGTTTTGTTTAGCCGTGTTCCCTTGCATATTATTGACAGGCAGTAGAATAGAATGTAGAGGGTTCAATGCCATTAGCATCTCATTCGCCACCACTTTTAGGTCTTTGCGAACGTCACTAATCAGCTTTATTAAGGCTAGGGCGTCAAGTGAGCCAATGGGATGGTTGGCAACAATCACAAGCTTACCTTCACTTGGGATCCTCTCTTTTTCTATATCGCTTACCGAAAAACGGAATGTGAAATAATCGAGTATTTGCTCTACGAAATCGATCCCTTGTAAATGACCGTATTGACGGGCAAAAGCTTGGGCATCGTTCTCATGTAAAAGGTATCGTAGGAATGAGCTCAGAGGTTTGTAAACAGCTGTGTGCTTACGCAAACCGGGATAGTGTTCTTCAATAAGGTGCTCAACAGAAAACATAAATCGCAAAAGAATTGGGTATAGATAGTATGGAGAGTAGTTTGGCTCTATGACGTTTGGGTGACGTTTATTTGAAACAAGTGTGACAAGTGCTGCGCTTGTGGCCTGTGTTTGTGAATCATGACTTTGGAATACAAGGCAAAAAAAAACGCCCATAAGGCGTTTTTCATAATGTTTTACTATCTATCTTCTTACTGCGAGTAGCAGCAGTGGGGTAGATTAAAGAGCGTTAACTTGTGCGTTAAGACGGCTCTTGTGGCGAGCAGCTTTATTCTTATGAATAAGGCCTTTAGTCGCCATGCGGTCAAGCACTGGCACTGCTGCAGTAAATGCTGCTTGAGCAGCTTCTTTATCGCCAGCTTCAATAGCAGCGAGAACTTTCTTTATGCACGTACGAGTCATGGAGCGACGGCTTGCATTATGCTGGCGACGCTTCTCAGCTTGAATTGCACGTTTCTTAGCAGACTTAATGTTAGCCAAGGTGTAACTCCTAAATAAATTCATGTCAAAATTGAGGGTGCGGATTATCCAGTTTTTCAAGCTTACTGTCAATTAAAATGCATGCGAAATGATAAAATAAATGAATTATTGATAGCATAGAATAAAAAATGCGAAGATGTAGTCATTCTCCAGCTTGTTCAATTACTTCTCGAGGCTAAATGTGATGCTTACAGTTGCGGATATTATGACGACCAAAGTCGTTACGCTGAATCAATTAAACACGATGAAAAACGCCCATGATCTGTCCAAGGCAAAAGGGATTCGACACTTACCAATCGTGAATAATGAAACCCAAGAGCTGATGGGAGTGGTAACGCAGAAAGCAATGATTGCGAGGGTAATCAGTATTTTAACGCAATATGGTATCGATGCCCTAAACGAACAAGAGATGAAAACGTTGGCAATAGATATTGCTGATACAGAATTTGTCTCAGTCTACCCAGAGCAAGATGTGCAAGAAGTAGCTACTTTTTTTCTGAACAATAAACATGGTTGCTTACCTTGTATTGATGCAAACAATAAGTTGGTTGGGATTATTAGTTCATCTGATTTTGTAAAGCTATCAATTCGATTGCTCGAAAAACAAGCGTAATACTCGGCAAGGCTCAATCATTGAGAGTAATCGTACTCTTAATAACAAATAGGTTAGTGCTCTAAGATGTTGAAATCAGGGATAGTGGTAAGTGCTATGACATTTTTGTCGAGGATACTCGGCTTAGTCAGAGATGTTGTTGTCGCTAATTTTCTTGGTGCTGGTGCGGCAGCTGACGTTTTTTTCTTCGCGAACAAAATTCCTAATTTTTTGAGACGCTTATTTGCCGAAGGCGCATTTGCACAGGCTTTCGTTCCAGTGCTCACCGAGGTGAAGGCAGAGAACGATGAAAAGGCGATGCAAGACTTTGTAGCAAGAGTTTCTGGCACGCTCGGTGCCATTGTTTTTATTACCGCTATCGTGGGCGTTATTTTTTCACCCGTATTAGCCGCGATTTTTGGTGGGGGTTGGTTTTTAGATTATCTCAATGACGGTGATAAAGCCGATAACTTTGTTTTGGCATCGGCGATGCTTAAAATTACTTTTCCGTATATCTTTTTTATTTCGTTAGCGGGTTTGGTAGGTGCGGTGCTAAATACGCTCAATCAATTCGCTGTGGCTGCGTTTACGCCTGTTTTATTGAATATTAGTATTATTATCTGTGCCATTTTTCTTGGTCCTATGCTGGATGAGCCGGCGTTTGCGCTAGCATGGGGAGTCTTCATCGGTGGCATTGTTCAGCTAGGCTTCCAATTACCATTTCTATATCGGGCCGGTTTATTGAAAAGACCAAGATGGGGTTGGAAAGATCCCAAAGTAGTAAAGGTCCGAACCTTAATGATCCCCGCGCTATTCGGTGTCTCAGTAAGCCAAATAAACTTGCTCTTAGATACCTTAATCGCTACTTTTTTGGACCAAGTGGGCTCAATAAGTTGGCTTTATTACAGCGACAGGCTCCTTGAATTCCCATTAGGCTTATTTGGGATCGCAATCGCAACGGTTATCTTACCGACGCTTAGTCGCAACCACGTTGGCAATGATCCTGCCGCATTCAAAAATAACCTAGATTGGGCTTTTAAAATTATCTGTTTACTTGGGATCCCCGCTGCAACGGCATTGGTATTAATTGCTGAGCCTCTGTTACTGGTAATATTTCAACGAGGCGAGTTTACTCTGAATGACGCCACAATGGCTTCATATAGCTTGATGGCGTACGGCAGTGGACTATTGAGTTTCATGTTGGTGAAAATATTCGCACCGGCCTTTTACTCACGACAAGACACTAAAACCCCTGTAAAATATGGGATTATCACCATGGTCTGCAATATGGTGTTTAATCTGATTTTAGCGATTCCTTTCGGATATATCGGCCTGGCGATGGCAACAGCCTTATCAGGGACACTCAACGCCTTGCTACTTTACATCAACTTACATAAAACAGGGGTTTACAGAGTCTCTGCTTCTTCAGCGCTTTTTGTAGGTAAGGTGCTTATCACATCACTACTCATGGGAGCGGTTCTTTATGTGCTTAAACAAAACTTTGATTGGCAAAGCAATGGCTTGGGTCCAAGAGTACGTGATTTAGGTTTACTGATAGGCAGTGGCATAGCAGTGTATGTCCTTGCCCTTTTACTGTTTGGTATTCGACCAGCACAGTTAATCGTTGAAAAAATAAAATAAACTTAGCTTAGATCGCCTATAAGCATTGGTATTCAGGTGCGGGTCGGCTATAATCGAGCGCTTTAAAATTGTATGCTCAGGCGAGGCGGTTTGGAGTTAATTCGAGGTTTGCACAATGTGCGCGATCATCATCGAGGTTGTGTACTTACAATTGGAAAATTTGATGGCGTGCATAAAGGCCATCAAGCGGTTTTGGTGAACCTTGTCGAAAAAGCAAGAGCACTAGGCCTTCCTGCAAGTGTAATGATATTTGAACCTCAGCCCGAAGAAGTTTTCGCAAAAGATAATGCACCTGCTCGACTCTCGCGTTTCCGCGATAAATATCAAATGTTTAAGGCGTTGGGGATTGACCGTTTAATTTGCGTCAGATTTAACACTGAGTTTGCTAGTATGAGCGCAGACGAATTTGTTTTTGATTTACTAGTGAAGCAGCTTGGTATTCAGTTTTTGGTTGTAGGTGATGATTTTCGATTTGGTAGACAACGGATCGGCGACTTCGCTTTTTTAGAAACGGCAGGCCGGCAACACGATTTTGAGGTTGTTAGCACGGCAAGCTTCAAACTAGCTGAGTGTCGTATAAGCTCCACAGAAATTCGTCAAGCACTGGCGAGTAATCAGTTTGGACTTGCAAAACAGATGCTGGGTCGCGACTTTGCAATAGCAGGGAAAGTAAATCACGGCGATAAGAAAGGACGTACGATAGGGTTTCCTACTGCTAACGTCCTACTTAAACGCTGTAAATCACCAGTCGCAGGTGTATTCGCCGTTAAGGTCCTCATACAAGGCTCGACGTATTACGGCGTTGCGAACATTGGGAACAGACCCACAGTAAATGGCACTCGATCTCAGTTGGAGGTGCACATCTTCGATTTTCATGAAGATTTGTATGGCACTTTGATAGAGGTAGCGGTATTGAAGAAAATTCGAAGCGAAAAACGTTTTGATAATTTCGATGCTCTAAAACAACAAATAGCAAAAGATGCTGAAGCAGCCAAAGAGTTTGTAAGCTTGCTCAGTGAAACAGACAAAACAGAAGCTCATTCTGTCGTACAACAATAAAATAGAAGTGGAAAACCAGATATGACTGATTATAAACCAACGCTAAATTTGCCTGAAACGGCCTTTCCAATGCGTGGTAATTTGGCCAATAAAGAGCCTCAAATGCTGAAAAGCTGGACTGAGAAAAAGCTTTATCAGCAAATCAGAAAAGCAAAAGCTGGTAAAACACCTTTTATTCTGCATGATGGTCCTCCATATGCGAATGGTGATATCCACATTGGCCATGCAGTTAATAAAATTCTAAAAGATATTATCATCAAATCTAAGACGCTTTCCGACTTCGATTCTCCTTATGTGCCTGGTTGGGATTGCCATGGGCTACCGATTGAATTAATGGTAGAGAAAAAAGTCGGTAAACCCGGTAAGAAAGTGTCAGTCGCCGAATTTAGAGAAAAGTGCAGAGCTTACGCTGAGCGTCAAATTGATGGTCAGCGCAAAGACTTTATTCGTCTTGGCGTGCTAGGTGATTGGCAAAACCCGTATAAAACGATGGATTTCAGTTCTGAAGCAAACATCATCCGTGCGTTAGGCGACATCGTTGGATCAGGTCATTTGGAGAAAGGTTTTAAGCCAGTTCATTGGTGCACAGACTGTGGCTCAGCGCTCGCTGAAGCTGAAGTAGAATACAAAGATAAAGTGTCTCCAGCGATTGATGTGAAGTTTAGCTTAGTCGACAGTGCTGCTTATGCAAAAGCAATGAGCGTAGAACAGAGTGTGTTGGATAGTAAAAAAACATCTGTTGTTATTTGGACAACCACGCCTTGGACTATTCCTGCAAACCGCGCAATTAGCCTTCATCCCGAACTAAGTTATGAACTCGTTGAGGTACAACTTGAAAGCGGTAGCGAGCAGTATGTTTTAGCCGCCGACCTAGTTGATGCGTCAATGAAGCGCTACGGTATTGAAGACTATCGCGTTCTTGCCTCGTTTACTGGCGCTGCGCTAGAAAACCTAACAGTTAGTCATCCTCTCAACCCAATAACAGTGCCGTTAATTTTGGGTGAGCACGTAACGACTGAGTCCGGTACGGGTTGTGTCCACACTGCACCCGCTCATGGTGTAGATGACTTCAATGTTGGTAAACAGTATGGCATTGAAGTGTATAACCCCGTTGGCAGCAACGGTGTTTATTTAGATAACACACCGTTGTTCGCTGGCCAGCACGTGTTCAAAGCAAACGACAATATTATCGCTGCCTTAGAAGAGCAAAATGCGTTGGCGCTGAATGTGAAATATGAGCACAGCTATCCGCATTGCTGGCGCCACAAATCGCCTATTATTTTCCGCGCAACACCACAATGGTTTGTCAGTATGGATAAAAACGGCCTGCGTAAACAGTCAATCGAGCAAATTCATCAAACGAAATGGATTCCAGCTTGGGGTGAAAGCCGCATTGAGAGTATGGTTGAAGGGCGACCCGACTGGTGTATTTCTCGCCAACGCACTTGGGGTGTACCAATTGCCTTATTCATTCACGAAGAGACTGGTGAATTGCATCCAAACACTGCAGACATTATCGAAAAAGTAGCACAAGAAGTCGAAACCAAAGGTATTCAAGCTTGGTGGGATATCGATGCAAAAGATCTTATTGGTGATGATGCAGACAATTACGTAAAAGTCACTGATACTCTTGATGTGTGGTTTGATTCGGGTGTGACTCATTACTTTGTCGTTGATAAAAGAGACGATATACCTGCATCAGCCGATTTGTATTTAGAAGGTTCTGACCAACATCGCGGCTGGTTTATGTCATCGTTAATGACATCTACTGCAATTCATGGCCATGCGCCATATAAAGAAGTGCTTACTCATGGTTTTACCGTAGATGCACAAGGTAAAAAGATGTCGAAGTCTGTCGGTAACGTGATTGCTCCTCAAGAGGTCACGAATAAGCTGGGTGCAGATATTTTGCGTCTATGGGCTGGTTCAACAGACTACCGAGGTGAAATGACGGTGTCTGATGAGATTTTAAAACGCTCAGCAGATGCATATCGACGCATTCGAAATACTTGTCGCTTCTTGTTAGCAAATCTCAATGGTTTCAATCCGGAAACGGACATGGTGCCATTTGAAGATATGGTTGCCTTAGACCAATGGGCTGTTTCCAAAGCTGCAGAAGTTCAAAAACAGATTTTGAGTAGTTATGAGCAATACGATACTTTGGTTGTTTGCCAAACCTTAATGCAGTTCTGCTCTATTGAGATGGGTAGTTTCTACCTTGATATCATAAAGGATAGACAATACACCGCTAAAACCGACGGTTTGGCTCGTCGTTCTTGCCAAACTGCGCTTTATCATATTGTGGAAGCCTTGGTTCGTTGGATGGCGCCGGTCATGAGCTTTACCGCTCAAGAAGTTTGGGAAGCCTTGCCGGGTAAACGTGAAGAGTTTGTATTCACCGGAACTTGGTATGAGGGTATGCCAAAAACCGAGCAACAAAATAGTGGTTTCGACAATACGTTTTGGCAATCATTAATGACGATAAAAGCAGAAGTGAACAGTGCTTTAGAAAAAGCGCGGAATGAAAAAGTGATTGGCGGCTCTCTTGAAGCAAAAGTGATTTTGTATGTCACTGAAGAAAAAGCAGAGGCATTAGCAAAGCTAAAAGATGAGTTACGATTTGTATTAATCACTTCAGAGGCTGAAGTAAAAGGATTATCTGAAAAAACTGACACGGCTGTTTCCTTGAGCGATAACGAAGTGTTTGTTGACGTGCTTAAAGCAGATGGTGAAAAATGTTCGAGATGTTGGCACTTCAAAGAAGACGTCGGTTCCGATCCTAAACACCCTGAACTGTGTAACAGATGTATTGATAACGTAGATGGACAAGGGGAAGTGCGCCATTATGCCTAAGTTGTTAACAGAAACGGGCTTGCGCTTTATATGGATATCACTGATTATTTTTATTTTTGATCAGTGGAGCAAGTATGCCGTTGTAGATAGCATGAGCTTATATCAATCAATTGAGATAATGCCATTTTTCAATTTCACTTATGTCCACAACTACGGTGCTGCATTTAGTATCCTATATGATGCTGGTGGATGGCAACGTTACTTTTTAAGCGCTATTGCCTTAGGTGTAAGTGCTTTGATCCTATGGTGGTTGAAAGCAACAACAAAGCAGCAAAAGCTGCTGCCGGTAGCTTTCTCATTCATTTTGGGCGGCGCTTTGGGAAATGTATATGACCGAATGGTGCATGGCTACGTTATTGACTTTCTTGACTTGTATTATGGGACCTATCATTGGCCCGCATTCAACATAGCTGACTCAGCTATTTTCATCGGAGCGGTGCTCCTGATCATAGATATGTTTAAGAACAAAGAGGCTAACGAACTTGACAAATAGCGCACTTATTATTGGTGACAATAGCGAAGTTATTTTGCATTTTGACCTAAAACTAGAAGACGGCTCAGCAGCTGATAGTACCCGTGTTAATAATAAACCAGCCAAAATGGTCATGGGTGACGGAAGCTTGACAAAAAACTTCGAGGACTGCTTAAGAGGCCTGACTATCGGCGATAAGAAGGCTTTTAAACTTGCTGCTGATGATGCGTTTGGTATGCCAAATCCGGATAACATTTATCATGTAGACAGAACTAAGTTCACTGCAGATACACCTGTAGAAGAAGGGATGATAATTGCATTTGCTCAACCCGATGGTAGCGAACTACCTGGCGTGATCAGAAGCGTTGCAGGCCATTCTGTGACGGTCGATTTCAATCACCCATTAGCAGGGCAAGACGTGACATTCGATGTTGAAATTATTGATGTGAAGAACGCTGGAGCTGACTAATATGCATATCCACTTAGCGAATCCAAGAGGCTTTTGTGCCGGTGTTGACCGCGCGATCACTATTGTCGAGCGTGCGCTTGAAATGTTTGGCCCTCCTATTTACGTGCGTCACGAAGTTGTGCACAACAAATTCGTGGTTGACGGCTTAAAAGAGCGCGGTGCGTTATTTGTGGATGAGTTAGCGGAAGTGCCTGATGACACCATTGTGATTTTTTCTGCCCATGGTGTTTCACAAGCGGTCAGAACCGAAGCTGATGCCAGAGGTTTGAAGGTGTTTGATGCGACATGTCCATTGGTAACGAAAGTCCATATGGAAGTGATGCGTGCAAGCAAGCGAGACGCTGAGTGCATATTGATTGGTCATCAAGGCCATCCCGAAGTTGAAGGTACGATGGGACAATATAGCAGTGCCGAAGGCGGCATCTATTTAGTTGAATCTATCGAAGATGTGGCTGAGTTAGAGGTCAAAAATCCAAATGACCTATATTATTGCAGTCAAACAACCTTATCTGTTGACGACACTGCCGACGTAATCACAGCTTTGCGGGAAAAATTCCCACGAATCGATGGTCCTCGCAAAGATGATATTTGCTATGCGACTCAGAACCGTCAAGACTCAGTAAGAGAGCTTGCCTCAGAATGCGACGTGCTATTAGTTGTAGGTGCTCAAAATAGCTCTAACTCTAACCGTCTTCGAGAATTAGCGGAGAAAATGGGGGCGAAGGCATATTTGATTGCTGATGCTAACTGTATTCAAAAGGAATGGTTGGATTCGGTGAGTGAGATTGGCGTAACCGCTGGCGCTTCAGCACCAGAGGTCTTAGTGCAAGGTGTGGTTGATAGACTCATGTCCTGGGGCGCTGTTCAATCGACCGAGAGACCCGGTCGTGAAGAAAGTATTGAATTCGCCGTGCCAAAAGAGCTACGTGTCGTTCAACTTTAAGCAACGAAGCTAAAATCTACCCCGTTGAAGCCCTTTATCAATAAGGGCTTTGCTTTAATACACGTGTAAACAATCCTTAAGTTCAGTAGTTATTTCTTTTTAATACCTTAGACTCATACAAAATAACCAACTCATACCAATGCTGCGTTAAAGTGATGCCATGGAAAAATAGTATGTGAATGAGTATGAAGGCAAGTAATAAACAAGGCAGAAACACAGCTCAAGCGATACGCCAACAGCGCGGGATCGGCATGATTGAAGTGCTCGTCACTCTTTTCATTCTGTCCGTAGGTCTGCTAGGTGTGGCGTCTTTGCAGTTTATCGGCTCGTTCTCTAACGCCGATGCCTTAAATCGTACCCAAGCCGTTTTCATCGCTCAACAGTTTGGGGAGCGCTTAAGCGCAAACGCCATCCCATCAGATATCACTGATGGTTTTGTGGTAGACAACACCTATTTTGATGAAGATATTTATAATTTTGAAAATTTGTCGTGTGTAGGTGGTGGTTTACCCTATGATTGCTATTGCAAAACACATCCGGTGTCGGTACCTAACTGTCAAACAGGCGATTGCACGGCGTCCCAGTTAGCTGAATTTGATGCTCACCAAATGTCTTGCGCAACCGTCATGACAAATCCAAACGCAAGAATCAGTTTGCAGTGTTCACAAGACAAAGACCTTGGAGATACAGACTTATGCACTGCAGGGTCTATTCACGAAGTGATTATTTCATGGCCTGCAAAAAATTGGCAGAACAACAATAAAGTAAAAAATGCGGCTTGCAACGCTTCTACAGGTGACGATAACGATTGTGTCGTAGTGGAGGTTGCACTGTGATTAAACGCTCTAAACAGCAACGAGGGTTTACTCTCGTTGAAATCATGATATCCATGGCGCTCGGCTTAATAATTGCTGGCGCAGTAGTTCAGGTGATGGTTAGTAACCAAGTCACAGAGAAGCTAAACAGAGGTATTGCATCTACCCAAGAAAGTGGTCGATACATCATCAATCGTTTGCGCAGCGAAATGCTCATGGTAGGGCTTTATGACCAATTGAGCCCACAGCTCAATAACGATGTTGATATTGTTAACGAGAATGTTTTCGTCCGCAATAACCCTATCATCCTGCCAGGCAAGTTTGCGGTTCGTAACCAGCTTGGTTCAGTGCAAGGCATTGATGGTGCGAGTGACAAACTGGTTGTCAGTTTGCAAGGCTTTCAGGATTGTCGTGGTTACACCTTAGGATATCCAGACCAAGAAGAGTTTTACGTAGTAAACGAGTACTTTGTCGACGACAATAAATTGAAATGTACAGGTTTTGATGGACGTTACTTAAGAGGCTTAAAAGCAGCCGAGGGGCATAATGCTCATAATTCGGTTACCTTGCTCGACGATGTTGTTAGTTTTCAAGTCACCTACGGTATTACTGATTTAGAAAGTACTCAAGGGTCTGCAATTCCAATTCGATTTATTACTGCTGATGGGATCCAAAACTCAATTAATGACGGTCAATCTATTGTCGCTCTTAGGTTAGCTGTCGTTGTTAAAGGTGATAGTGAAATAACGGTTGATCAAAAGGCCTCATTTAAATTATTAAACGAAGACAGTTTTACAGTCAGTGATAATGGCTTATATAAAGCTTTTGAAACCACAATAACGCTAAGAAATATGAAAAATTTTGTAAGGAGTGGAGCATGAATCAGCAGCGCGGTCTCGTAATGGTATTTGCACTATTAGTGCTAATGTCATTGACAATTCTCGGCGTCGCCTCGGTATCTAGCGGTATGATGCAAACTAAAATGGCGGCATCAATGGAAAGGAAATCCTTTGCTTTCGACGCGGCAGAAGCCGCGTTAGCAGGCGTGGTTTATGAATCAGAAGATGAGTCTTTGTTAGCTGATCCTCTTAAGTCAGATCCTTTATCTGAAGCGCGACAAATAAATGCCTTGGATTTAGCCAATGATGAACTCAGTTGTTTTGATAATGATCGTATAGACCGTTTCATAACGAATGACGGTCTAACGCGAGGCAAAATGCACGTCGACCAAGGTAATTTTCGAACACACCCTACGACCACCAGTTGGTCTAAAAGTGCTTTCATTAGAGAAGAGGCCTGCAGGGGCTCTAGTAACGTCATCGGTGGCAGTAATATTAGCTGTCACGTTTTCTTAGTCAGAGGTTGCGGCCAAATCTCTGGTAGCAATTATGCAGTTGCTAACACGATGAGCGCAGCCGTTTTTGCGCCAGCATCACAGTGAGGTAAGAATCATGTCACTTAAAAGATGGACCAGTTCAGCGAGCGCTTTTTTCCTTACGATTATGGTAAGCATGAGCGCGCTTGGCGACGATCTTGAAATATATCTAGGTACAGGAGGAACATCCAGCACCTACAATCCTAATGTATTATTCATTATGGACACCTCCGGCTCGATGGGCAGTAAAGATGGTACTTCTCAAACCCGAATGCTTCGTGTTCAAAACGCATTGAAAGAAACCTTGCGTTCAGCAACCAATATCAATGCCGGTTTGATGCGTTTTTCTGATTATGGTGGACCAATATTATTTCCGGTAAGAGACATCGATAGTCCAGTAGCGCCAGAACTCATTATTCCTGTTGTTGATGGTAGCGATGACGCATATGAAGTCGATGAAGATGTTAAGCTGACAACGAATCAGCTAGAGCTTACCAAAGGCACCCAAACAGTGCATACAGGTTTGCGTTATCAAGAGCTCATGATCCCTCGTGGTGCGGTTATTACGAATGCATATATTCGTTTTACTTCCAAAGGACTCAATACATCTCAAGCAAGCATGGTTTTCAAAGCTGAGGCGACGGGAGATGCGCAAGCGTTCAAAAACCAAGATAAAGATATTACTAATAGAAGCACCACCGGTGCTGAAGTCACTTGGGACACCGATAATGATTTTCCACTATCAGACGAAGGGATAAACTCACCCGATTTATCTGCGGTTATTCAGGAAGTAGTGAATCGCGGTGATTGGTGTGGGGGGAACGACCTTAACATCATCATTGAAGGTTCAAGTTCGGTTAGCTCCAGTAACCGTAAAGTCAGTGGCTTTGAAGAAGGTATTGGTCGAACACCTCAACTTGTCGTTAACTATGATGAAAGCACGGCAACGGGCTGTATGCGTGAACGTCAAATCTATCAATTATCTACCAATGGTGAGAATGCCGAAGAGCAGTGGAATGGTTATCAATCAACGGGTAGCGAGCTGACTTTCCATAGAAGCTCTAATGCTTATATTGGGCTGCGTTTTTCTGGCGTCAATGTCCCCAAAAACGCAAATATCCTCAACGCATATCTCGAGTTTACTTCTTACAATACCTACACTTCTAGCGGCGCTAGAATGACGATCCAAGGCGTAAATGAAGATCATCCAAACGACTTCAGTCCATATTATCGCTACATGCAGCGTAATAAAAGCAAGACAGCTGCTGTCAACTGGGAAAATATTCCAACTTGGGTTGAAGATAGAGATTACCAAAGCCCTTCGATAAAAAACATCGTGCAAACGACGGTTAATCGCAGCGGATGGAGAACGGGTAATAAGATGATGTTTATCCTATCCGATTTCTCTTATTCAAAACGCGGAGGGTATACTGTTAGCGGGAAACCATCTGGCGCTGCTCGATTGGTTGTTGAGTTTGAGGGTAATGCGACGCCAGGAACGTCTTCCACTGTAAGACAACACTTGGTGAGTAAAGTTGATGAATTGAACGCCAATGGTTACACACCGATTGTAGATACGCTGTATGAATCCGCCCAATACTTCGGAGGCAATGAAGTCTATTGGGGCCGTAAGCGTGGTGAAAGTGGTGTTAACAATAATGTTAGACGTAGCACGAGAGTCAGTCATAGAGCATCATACATTGGTGATGATGCTGTGCGACCATCAGGTTGTACGGAAGATAATTTAAATAGTTGGAACTGTATTCAGGAATATATTCCAGAGGGTGCACAATACATTTCACCTGTCGTCGATTTACAGTGTCAGGTTAACAACCATGTCGTGTTATTATCTGATGGTGAAGCGAATAACAATCACAGTGTTAGCGAAATCCAGTCACTTCTCGGAACCTCTTGTTCAGGAAACGGTGGAGAGAAGTGCGGCGTGGACCTTGTGAAGAACTTAAGTGACGCCAGTGAGTCCGTTATCGATGCCAGAGTTGTTACGCATACGATCGGATTTGCTGCAAACAACAACGCAAATACTTTCCTTAATCAACTTGCATTGCAAGGCGGCGGAGGTTTCTACCAAGCTGACAACAGCGAAGATTTGGTGCAAGCGTTTAAAACGATTCTCAGAAACGTGAAAGATGTGAATGCCACCTTTGTTTCGCCAGGTGTGGCCGTAAACCAATTGAATCGCTTAACCCATAGGGACGAGCTCTATTTCGCTTTGTTTAAGCCATCTGAGGGTTCAAAATGGCCTGGTAATTTGAAGAAGTACAAAATCAGTGGTGATACTGTATTAGATAAGAACGGTACCGATGCGGTAGACAGTGGTTCCGGTTTCTTCAGCGAGAACTCTCATTCATTCTGGTCTGCCAGTCCTGACGGCAACGATGTGCGTTCAGGTGGTGCTGCAAGTCGTTTGGATTTGGTGCGTAAAGTCTATTTCTTTGATGATACAGGTTCAGTCATGATTCCTAAGAACCAGTTGATTGAAACCAATTTGGAAATAGACAACAGCGACTTGAACCTTAATCCGGACGTTGATCCAATCGGCACCAGAGAAACTGTGCTTAAGTGGGCGCGGGGTGTTGACGTTAGAGATGATGACGGCGATGGTTCTGTAATCGATGTAAGAATGGAGATGGGTGATCCTATCCATTCGCAGCCAGTCATCGTGAACTACAGTGCAACTGAAAGTGCTGTATTTGTTGCAACTAACCACGGTTTCTTACACTCATTCAATGCTGAAACGGGTGAAGAGAATTTCTCGATTATTCCTCGAGAATTGCTCAAAAACCTAAATGAATTTTATCGAAATGCCAGTAGCTTTAATCATATCTATGGTCTTGATGGTGACATGGTTTACCGTGAAGTAGAGGGTAAAAAGTACATCTATATCGGCATGCGTAGAGGTGGAAATAACTACTACGTTGTTGATGTGACCGCGAAAGACGATCCGAAGATTGTATTTACAATAAATGGTGGTGAAGGTGACTTCGCTAATATGGGGCAATCATGGTCACGTCCAACGATTACTAAAGTTAGGATCGGCGATGTCGTCAAGAATGTGGTCATTATTGGTGGGGGTTACGATCCAGACCAAGACTCAAAGGCTGAACGCAGCGACGACGTGGTTGGTAACTCTGTGTATATCATCGATGCTGAAAACGGCGATCTACTATGGTCAGCGGGTAAAGAAAATGCCGACCTAGTGTTAACAGATATGAAGTACAGTATCCCAGCCCGTATATCAGTTATCGATCGTGACAACGATGGGTTTGCTGACCACATGTATGTCGCAGATATGGGTGGTCAAATCTTCCGTTTGGACATTTATAATGGTGAAGCGAGAAGTGATTTAGTGTCTGGGCAATTGCTTGCTCAACTCGGTGCTGATGATGCTGAGAATAATAGACGATTCTATTACGCACCTGATGTGTCAGAAATCTCAACGGTTGATGAGCATTATTATGCTGTTGCCATTGGTTCAGGCTTCAGAGCCGGTCCTCTGAATACACAAATTCAAGATAATTTTTACATGATCAAAGATAATGGAGTATTCGTTAGAGATGAGTTTGACAAATTCACCTTCCCAACGACAGCTATCAGCAATAGCAGTTTATATGATGCGACTGATCACCTGCTAACTAGTAAAGATGATGAAGAGCGTGCATTGCAAAACACCATTTTTGCGTCGAAAAGCGGCTGGTTTGTGCGCTTGACGAGTGGTGGCGAAAAAGTGTTAGCTTCGCCATTGATCTTAGACTATCAAGTTTTCTTTACTACTTATTTGCCAGCCAGTGCTAGCACCAGTGCGTGTGCACCACCAACTGGAAATAGTCGTGCTTACTTAGTCAACTTAGTTGACGGTAACGCAGTAGAGGATTTGAATGATAATGACGAACAAGATGCGTCAGATCGATATGCTCAGTTAAAGCAAACAGGCATCGCGCCCGATACAAAGATTCTAATCGAGAATATTGTTAAGCCGGTGGTTTGTTTAGGTGCAGAGTGTGTTTCTGCCGTTATTGAAACTGATGAAGATGGCGAAATTAAATCTTGTGGCTCTGACTTTGAATGTTTAGCACGAAACATCTATGGTAAGTTTGAGCGCGTCCAGAAAAATACTTGGAAAACCGAAGTGGAGCGTCAGTAAATGAAACAAATAGGTCAAAATAGTAAAGGCTTTACCCTAATTGAGCTGATGATTGTAGTCGCAATCATCGGTATCATTAGCGCCATTGCTTATCCTAGTTATCAAGGGATTATCGCGAGCTCGGCTCGAAGTACTGCTCAAGCTGATTTGATGTCATTTGCAACAGCGATGGAGCGGCACAATGCATCGAGCTACACATATAAAGGGGCTGCTGCTGGCGGAGCGAATACGGGTAAACCAACTATTTTTGCCCAGCACAGTCCAAGCTCTGAACCGGCCACGAGCAAAAAGTACGACTTGATTATTGAAACAATGTCAGCGAATGGACTGACGTATCGGTTGAAAGCGACACCTACCTCAGGTGGTGTTGCAGACGGTACGGGTGCTATATATTACTTTAGTGATGGCAGAAAAGCTTGGGATGAGAACAATAACGGTAGCATCGACAGCGATGAGTATTGCTGGAGCTGTTAAGCGCGCTTGATTCAAACAATATGACAAAAAAGGTTTAGGCAAATAGTCTAAACCTTTTTTTTGACTGAAAACAATCGTCATTCTTTCCACTAACTGAATCCGCTAATCCAAGCCTTTTAACGTCTGTTCCGAGTGAGTAAATCAATCGTGTAAGCGACAGCAGCGCTAATCAATCATCGTTGGGACTAGGCACTTCGTCAAGCGATGAAATATGCGCGGCAAGACGATTTAATCGCATCTGTTTAGCGGCAATCATAATCCCTACTAACGATGCTTTTTGTATCGGCTAACACAGTTCGCTTTCGCGCTAAGGGAAGTCTCCTTTCTTCACTAGCGCTTACGATGCGTGTAGTGCAGACCATAATGGCTTATGAATACTGGGCCTAGCTTGTGGTATTTGAAGTGTATTGTATGAGGTGAGTGAATCTGATGAAGGTTTTGTGCATATTGCAGCTTGAATACATGGAGAAGGTGATTTATCAATATCTTTCTATGATTGCAGAGAGTCTGTGGCGAAAGTGACCATTAAACGAATTCAGTAATGAGTGGTCTAGCATTACACAGAATAAAATGAGACGTGATTGAAAGGCGTCTCATTTTTTATCTGTGAAAGTCTTTATGGACAGGTAAGCGCATCGCCAGATGTATCTTCGTGCACGCCATCATTGTCAGTGTCTTTGCTAACGCGAACACGACCTTGTAAAGAAATATTAATTGCCCGAGCGTATTTCACATCTTTGCTATCTGGGCAGAGTATGATGTTGAAATTGCGGTTGGATGCGCCCGTTTCTTGGAACTCGACTTGATTATTCGGACCGTCCATATACGTTGTGTCCGACGTAGGTGAGCTTGCCACTAATAAATCTTCATCATCGTTTCGGTCGCCATCACCATTATCGTCGATGAATACTATCTTTGGATCATCCCAATCGGTCCCACACTCTTTAAAGTCACTGGCAGGGCATAGGATAACAGGTGACTGCTGGTCAATTGCAACGTGTCTAGCATATTGAACGATGCCGCTTATTTCATTTAGCTCACCGGTAATTCTATTTTTGATTAAAAATTCTCGAATGTTAGGCGCGACAACTGTCAATACAATCGCTATGATTGCTAAAGCGATCATCATTTCTAGCAAGGTAACACCTTTCTGTAATGACGTTTGTGATGTAGGTTTGTTAGTTAGCACGTAGACCCCCGAAATTTATACACATTACTATACGCTATTTTCCTTCCTCTTGCGTATACACAATCAGGGGAGGTTAGTCGAGTTTATACCTTGCCGATGTAGTGAAAATGTGAGAATCGAAATAATTGAGAGTGAGAACAATGTTAAAACAAGAAGTCATTAATGAAATGCGTGTACTGCCTGAGATTGATGCGGAGCTTGAGATCCAGCGCCGCACCCAATTTATAAAGAATCAATTAACAGACTCAGGGTTAACAACATTGGTTTTAGGTATCAGCGGTGGGATTGATTCCTGCACTTTAGGTAGGTTAGCGCAGCTTGCGGTAAATGAGCTAAATGAAGAAACTAATGCTGCTTACCGATTTATTGCAGTGCGTTTACCGTATGGTGTGCAAGCAGATGAGCAAGATGCTCAAGCGTCGATAGATTTTATTCAGCCTAGCGTGCAGATGACAGCGAACGTCAAGTCAGCAGCCGACGCGATCCACGCTTCAGCCATTGAAGGCCTCAAAGCTGCCGGTGTCGATAGCTTTACTGATACACATTCTGATTTTGTTTTAGGAAATGCCAAAGCCAGAAGTCGAATGGCTATTCAATATGATATTGCCGGTTTAACACAAGGTTTGGTGCTAGGTACTGATCACTCGGCAGAAAATATTACGGGTTTTTATACCAAGTTTGGAGATGGCGCTTGTGACCTTGCTCCTTTATTTGGTTTGAGTAAACGTCAAGTGCGACAACTTGCTCAACACATGGGAGCGCCAGAAAAAGTGATTACTAAAGCGCCTACCGCCGATTTAGAATCATTAACGCCACAAAAATCTGATGAAGATTCTCTAGGCTTAACTTACGATCAAATTGATGATTTTCTTGAGGGCAAGAGTGAAGACACGGTTGCTGATGACAAACTATTAGCTATATACTTAAAAACGCAGCATAAAAGAGTCGCGATCCCGACAGTATACGACAGTGAATAACATAAACTAGGACTGGTTTTACACTATGAAAAAAGTTGAAGCGATAATCAAACCATTTAAGCTTGATGATGTTAGAGAAGCTCTTTCTTCGGTAGGAGTATCTGGTATCACCATGACTGAAGTTAGGGGTTTTGGACGCCAAAAAGGCCACAAAGAATTGTATAGAGGCGCTGAATACAATGTGGACTTCTTACCAAAGGTCAAAATTGAAATGGTTATTCCAGATGCGCTTGCAGAACGTGTTGTAGAAACCATACAGACGCATGCAAAAACTGGCAAAATTGGAGATGGCAAGATATTTGTCTTTGAAGTCGAGCAAGTCATTCGAATACGAACGGGTGAAACAGATGAGGAAGCTATTTAGCTTCCTCTTAATACAGTATTAAGCGCAGTGCAGCCACTTGTGAAGTTTAGTGACTGTGTCCACAACCGCCTTCACCATGCACATGGCCGTGGGCGATTTCATCTGCAGTAGCTGCTCTTACATCAACAACCTCAATGCTAAAAGCCAATGACATACCAGACAATGGATGATTACCGTCTACTGTCACAGTGCTGTCTGTTTTGTCCACGATAAGAACAGATTGCTCACCGTCATCGGTTGTCGCTCTGAAGCTCATACCCACTTCTACGTCCATACCCTCGAACATAGCTGCGGGGACTTCTTGGATCAAATCATCGTGGCGATGACCATATGCTTTTTCCGGGCCCACCTCTAAGTCGAAAGTAGCCCCTTTCTCTTTACCGTAAAGGGCATCTTCTATCCCTTCAATCATAAAATGGCTACCTTGCAAGAAAGCAAGTGGCTCTGCTTCACGAGAAGAGTCGATCACGTCTCCTTCAGTTGTCTTTACAGTGTAATGAAGGCTAACTACGTGGTCTTTTTGAATTTCCATGCTGAGTCCTATTATTCATCTAGAGTGTATGGCAAGGCTTCTACAGTGAAACTTTGCTCAGGATGTTCCTTTAACCTTAACACAGACCCTAAGTCTGTGTCATTCGATAGGACCGCAAGTGCCAGCACATTATCGGTATTTGCCGAACAAGTTGCGGTTTGTAAAAGTGTACCGCCGCTTCGCCAGTTTTCTCCAACTTGTTTCTCAAGTGCTGCACCATTGGCAATGAATGGAAACTGGCTGTTCGTATTGCCTGAAAGTAGGTAAGTCGCTCGCTTATTGCGGCCAAGAAATTTAGTTCGAGCCACCGTTTCTTGCCCCATATAACAGCCTTTATCAAAGTCGATTCCGGCGAGTAACTGAAGATTCAGCATTTGTGGGACAAATTCATTGCTGGTAGCTGAACTGAGCGAGGCGATACCGTCAGCAATCATGGCAAAATTCCAATCATTCTGACCGGCTGCTGACATAAGCCCAGGACAGCTTGACTCTTTTATCACTGCAGTAAAATGTTCGAAACCGGAATGGCTTAGCATTAATAGTAACTTGGGTGTAGACAAATTTATACAGATTGCTATGCCGTTAGCATTTTCCACTTTACTCAAGTGCTCTGTCGCTAACTCAGGAAACAAGTTTTTAGCTAAGGCAATATTATCACTGCCACTTAGCCCAATAAAATTCGGGTGGGAAGGAATATCGTTTATCTCTACTTTCGAAAACACACCGTACTTTTTGAGTTCAGGAAGACTTTTGTCTATGCACTCTTTCGGCATTATTAATTCGTAGCCACCAGCAACACTAACGATCGTGAATACGGACCAAGTTTTACCTTTGAAATCACAATGCGCACCAAACCGAGCATTAGTTTCGTTAACACGGTCGAGGTCTATGGTGAGTTGACCTTGTAAGTATTCCTTCGCCTGTGGGCCTGTGACACTAATTACTGCCATTTCGTCTAGGCTAGCAACAAAATTCTGAGGGTCTGTCATGAATCAATACTCCAATAATTCTGTATTAGTCTTGGGACCTAATGAAAAACATCGTTTGATCCCAAGTGCAGCTATAAATAACTGCTTCTTATGATATCATTAATGGGACTTAAATAAGGTAAAACAATGTTCACAGCAAAAAGATTAGCAAGATTAAAATGGGCTTGTAGACGCGGCATGTTAGAGCTAGATGTTTTGTTTCTGCCGTTCGTGGAGCAGGCGTTTGATGAGTTGAGTGATGGTGAAAAGATGACGTTTGAACGTTTATTGACGTGTGACGATCCTGATTTATTTGCTTGGTTCATGGGGCATCAGAAATGTCACGATCCTGATTTAGCTAGCATGGTTCAAAGAGTACTCAGTAGAGTCAAAGTTTAGGCGAGCAGTTCATTTGGTCGTTTGCATTCACTTTTCACGCTATTCGCCAATAAAGTTATGTAACTACCTACTGCTCTTTACCTTAGCATGTGTGACACTATTGCCGCCTTGGTTTGCCTCGGTTGTAACATCACCATATCTAAAGCAATTAACACTTTGGGGGCTAGGCTTTGCAGGCGTTTTTTTCTCGGTCTGGCTCTGGCGTGGTCTCTCTAAAAGAACACCTATCCACCTAAAGTGTTGGTTTGAACTAGCAGATGGCGTTCTGACGATACTACAACACCCTAGGGTTAGCCCGGGTTCAGATAGGAGCGACGGTCAAATATATCGTGATTTAGCGTCACAATATAGAATATTACCAAGTTCGCGTGTCAGCCCTTGGCTACTGTTTCTCAAGTTGCAGCTTATCGATAAAGAGTCAACAATGAGTGGAAGCAGAGTCACTAGCGTCAAAGACGTAGTGCTATTACCAAGCAGTGTCAGTAAAAGAACGTATCGCGCACTTGCATGTTGTATTTTTCGTTCGCAGCAAAAGGATAAAGTGTCGAAATGAATATGGGTTTATTACAAGCTGCTTTTTACAAGCCTCCTCAAGCCGCTTCAGAAGAGCTTGCGTTACCCACACAAGTGCGTGAGCAAAAGCATCAAATCAACACCAGGCATTGTGAGAAGTATCACAACTTAGTTGCTTGGAATTCGGGTATTGCATCGGTTATTCACCCAAACTATTTACAGGTACTGACGTTGCCGATGCAGCTTTCAATGATGGTAAATAAACCATTTCCATTTAAACCCATGGGTTTAGTGCATTTGGCAAATGAAATAAAAGTGAATGAGTTGCCGGAACAAAACGCTGGGTTACACCTGAAAACGAGTTTCGCTGGTCTTCAAGTCCACAAGCGTGGATATGTATTTGCATTGAAAAGTGAAGGCTTTGTTGACGAAGCGCTAGCGATTGAAGCAACATCATTCTATTTAGCAAGAGTTAAACACGACTTAGCGCATGATGAACAAAGCGGTCACATAGCATCGAATCCAGAAACTATACAATTGTTACCGTCATTGAACAACAATGACCACCAAGGGCCATCTTTATCATTTCCGCTAACATTCGAACAAGGCATAGGCAGACGATATGCCAGTGCGTCTGGTGACTACAATCCAATACACTTGAGCCGTTGGAGTGCGAAACTGCTGGGTTTTAGGCGAGCAATAGCGCACGGCATGTATTCAAAAGCTATCTGTATATCTATGCTCGCAAAAAATGACGCCTTTGATTGCAGAACCGCTAGCCCATCTATTTTCGCGGATAAAGCGATTACAACGCAATTTGTTCAACCCATTTACTTGCCAAGCGCAACAGAGATGGAGGTCAGTCAGGCAATCCCCAAAAGTGACGAAATCCAAGGTAATGAACTACCCAGTTTACGTTTTTCGCTCAAATCTCAACAACGCGCTAAAACAAGGTTGCATATATTAGGTGAAGTAAGCACTATTTGAAGCCGTTAGCTTTCTTTTACAATAATTGTCGGTCCTGACTCAGGTAGTAAATTAGGATAGTCTAAGTTGTAATGCAAACCTCTGCTTTCACGGCGCTGCATGGCGCATTCGACAATCAGCTGTGCAACACACACAAGGTTGCGGAGTTCCAGCATGTTATTACTGACTTTAAAGTTACTGTAATACTCATCAATTTCTTGTTTTAAAAGATTGATTCGACGTTTTGCCCGCTCAAGTCGTTTATTTGTGCGCACAATTCCAACGTAATCCCACATAAAAAGTCTCAGTTCATGCCAGTTATGTTGGATAATCACTTGCTCATCCGAATCAATAACGCGACTTTCATCCCAGGCGGGAATCTCTTCATCTAACCAATCACCAGCTAAATGCTGCAATATATGTTTACCGGCAGCGTGTGCAAACACAATACACTCCAAAAGCGAGTTACTCGCCATTCGATTAGCGCCGTGTAAGCCGGTATAGGCGGTTTCACCGATCGCATACACATTATCTAAGTTTGTTCGTGCATCGAAATCAGTGACAACGCCACCGCATGTATAGTGTGCTGCGGGAACAACAGGTATAGGTTGTCTGGTAATATCAATACCCAGAGAGCGACAGCGTCTATAAATATTAGGGAAGTGCTTTTTCACAAAGTCAGTCGACTTGTGACTGATGTCTAAGTACATGCAATCAGCACCTAAGCGCTTCATTTCAAAATCTATCGCCCTAGCGACAATGTCACGTGGTGCTAAATCAGCGCGTGGGTCAAATTTATGCATGAATTTAGTACCATCCTCATGACATAGGAAAGCCCCTTCACCACGCAAGGCCTCGCTGATTAAAAAGTTACCGGCATCAGGGTGATACAAACAGGTAGGGTGGAATTGATTGAATTCCATATTTGCAATTTTACAGCCTGCGCGCCATGCCATTGCGATACCGTCACCACTTGATACATCTGGATTGGACGTGTATTGATAAACCTTACTGCCACCGCCGGTTGCGAGAGTAATAAAACGGGAGCGAATCACTTCAACTTGTTCTTTCTTACGATTCCACACATATGCCCCAACACACTGGCCTTTCTGAGTTTGACTTTTAATAAGGTCTATTGCGTTGTAGCGTTCAAAAAGGTGGATGTTTGGGTGATTGGCGACGCTATCAGAAAGTGTTTCTTGCACTGCAGCACCAGTCGCATCTGCAGCGTGTAAGATGCGTCGATGGCTATGGCCACCTTCACGTGTAAGGTGATATTTTGTTTCTCCGGTAGTACTGGGCTCTTGGTCGAAAGGCACGCCTTTTTCAATTAGCCATTGCATGCTTTCTTTCGCATTGCTGGCGGTAAACGCAACAACGGCTTCATCACAAATCCCAGCGCCAGCATCAAGAGTATCTTTTATATGGCTATCAATTGAATCGGTATCGTCAAATACCGCAGCTATGCCACCTTGAGCGTAGCGCGTACTGCCCTCATCAATATCACTTTTACTGAGTACGATAACATCGCAATGTTCAGCCATTTTTAAGGCTAAACTGAGACCCGCAGCACCACTTCCGACGATTAATAAATCGCAACGATGTTCAATTGTTTGAGACATATAGAAAATTCTAGGTAAAATACACAGATAAATGTCTGGCAATACTAATCTACTAAATAAAAAAAACAACTTTCTATGTTTTCGTTTTATTTTTAATTATTTGTCATTTTAATCGAACTTATCCATAAAGTGTCTGTCTATTACTACACTTGCATGAGCCATAAGTGATTCAGTTTAGGAGTAGTGGCTCGAATGAGCGAGCAGAAAACCGACCAAGAGTTAGTTGAACAAGTACAAAAAGGTAACAAGAACGCATTTAACCTGTTAGTCGTAAGACACCAAAACAAGGTGATGAATATCGTTTCAAGGTACGTAAAAAACAGCGGTGATGTTGCTGACGTTACTCAAGAAGCGTTTATCAAAGCATATCGAGCGTTACCTAATTTCCGAGGGGAAAGTGCTTTTTACACTTGGCTGTACCGAATTGCGGTAAACAGCGCAAAAAATTATTTAACGTCGCAGGGACGAAAGCCGCCTGCGAGTGATGTCGATGCGAGTGAAGCTGATTATTATGATGGTAGTGATGCTTTAAAAGAAAACAATTCACCTGAACGTTCATTATTATCCGATGAACTTCAGGAGAAACTGTTTTCTACCATTGATGGCTTACCGGATGATTTGAAGGCCGCGATAACCTTAAGAGAAATCGAAGGCCTTAGCTATGAAGAAATAGCAACTGTAATGGAGTGTCCTGTGGGAACAGTTCGCTCACGGATTTTTAGAGCGCGAGAAGCAATTGATAAAGTGATATTGCCTCTGGTGCAAACATAAACATCTACAGGTATTTACCGAACGCGGAAACTCGCGTTATGATATCAGTAGTGTTCAAGTAGGAAAGTCTTATATGACGCAACAGCAAGAAAAACTATCAGCATTTTTAGATGGCGAAGGTCATGATAGCGATGTAATTAATGGCTTAACTAGCGATGCTGAACTTGCAGATAAGTGGAAACGATATCACCTCATTCGAGATTGCATGCGCAATGAGATGACCTCGGATCTGAACTTTGACATAAGTGCACAAGTGGCTAGCAAGCTAGAAGGCGAGCTTCCAATGGTAGCACCTAAGCCTAGCTGGAAAGAGCTTCCAGTTGTTGCCTCTGTGATTCCTTTGGTCAAACAAAGCGGCCAACTCGCGGTTGCTGCTTGTGTGACTGCGGTAATGATTTTCAGCTATCAGTCTTATAATCAGCCTGAAGAAAGTCAGCCGTTTTTGACTGCACCAACAAATGGACCTTTGGGTGGTTTAGCACCGGTGAGCTTGTCCTCTAGTAACGGTGTTAATCGTGATGATATGGCTCGACTCCTAGAGCAACAGCGCCAGATAAATGCGCTAATAGAAGATCACCAAAGACAAATTCGCTTGAAAAATGCGGGCAACGCAGAATCTAATCAAGTAAAGACAACTGAAGGCGATGAGTTAAGCGAGCAAACGCCCCCTCAGAAATAGTCAATTAAGAAGTGAGCACTATCGATGTTTTATAGGGCAGTGTTAGCAAAAAAGCGAAGCATATTGATTAGCTTCGCTGTAGTTGTCAGTGGTTTAGCTTTTCACACCCTAGCTCACAGTCAAAGTACTGAAGCGAAGCAAAGCCAACATTCCGAAACACAAAATTCTCTCGTTGAAGAAGTCTCTCGCAATGTGTTGAAAGAGGCAGATAGTTTCGATCCTCGTTCGCCAAAAGCATGGCTAGAACGACTTGCCAAACAAACCAAAACTCAAAGTTATGAAGTGTCCTTTGTGCTCAATATTCCTGGCAAAGATGCGCAGCCTTATTTATGGCGTCATGCTGTGTTGGAAGATGAGACGCACATTGAACAATTAAGCCTACTTAATGGTCCTGGTTTCGAACATATTAGGGTCAATAATGTGGTGAGTTTGTTTCAGCCTGGTTACCCACCGTATAGTATTGCGGGCAAAGCGATCGATGGTCCTATTCCATATGCATTGCTATACGAACCAGAGACTCTCGAGCAAGCTTACCAATTTATATTAGTCGGAAGAAACCGAGTTTCAGGCCGTTCAGCGCAACAAATTAGAGTCACTAGTCGAGATAAAACACGCTACGGTTATCAAATCTGGTTGGACGAAGAAACAGGCATGTTACTAAAGCTAAACATGTACGGCTTGAATGGCGAACTTTTGCAACAAATCCAAGTTACCCAGTTAAAGCTAGACGAGAGAATAGCCGATATTTTCAAACAATTACAACGAGATAGCTTACCAAAAGCGATCACCGTTAAAATGCCTCCACAGCGACAGCACGAATGGCGCTTGGCTTTCGTTCCTGTTGGCATGAGAGTAGTGAAACAAGACATACATCAGTTGGCTATTACTGGGCAGGTGGTTGAGTACAGTTTGTTTAGCGATGGATTAGTTAATGTTTCTGTGTATATTCAAGCCGCAAGCGGTGCATTTCAAGAGGACGTTAATTTGAATAGCGGGGCTAATACGGTGCATTCACGAACAAATGGCAAAGTACAAGTGACCGTGGTGGGAGATATCCCCTTAGTGACAGCGCAGTTAATGGCTGAATCCATTGAGGTGATAAACCCTCAATGATTGAAGAAACTGGCATTGTTCGCATAGTCGAAGGTAACACTGTTTGGATAGAGACTACGGTTAAGAGTACCTGTGGTAGCTGTCATGCGAGCGAAAACTGCGGCACCAGTGTAATTGCAAAGGCATTTACAAATAAGCCTGAGTTACTAAAGTTACAAGCACCAGATTCTCTTGTCGTTGGTCAAAGGGTCAAACTGGGCGTGCCAGAGAGCCAATTATTGTCTGCTTCAATGCTTGTTTATATATTGCCACTTTTTGCTTTGATCTTTGCTGTTGTTTTACTACAAAGCCTTTTACCATCAGCGCATGAAATATGGCAAATAGGCTTAGGTTTTGCTGCTATGGCGATGAGTTTCTACGCATTGCGCAGACGTGAATTGAATGGCAAGCAGAAACACTTTTCTCCTATTATTCTTGGTGCTGTGAACGAAGACACGGTGACCATGAAAAACGAGATACCACTAAAGAAGCTTTCCTGACTTTACACCTTGAATACGCGCTGAATCAGTCACATTCCACCTTTAAATAAACCCCTTGCCGAGAAAATAAGTAACAATGTGTGTGATAGGGTATTAATTATCCTCTAATCGTTCGCATTTGTGCCGATAAAACGGTAAAATCGCGGCTCTATTTTTCGCACAACAGTCCCTGCTCGGGCAGATCCTACAGTAAGTTGAGGATCTCAGATATAAAAGCACGGTCTACTTCAAGGTATTTAGCAAAATTTATGCAACTAAAGAACATTCGCAACTTCAGTATTATTGCGCATATCGATCACGGTAAATCGACGCTTTCTGACCGCTTGATTCAAACATGTGGCGGTCTAACGAATCGTGAGATGTCTGCTCAGGTACTTGATTCAATGGATATTGAGAGAGAGCGTGGAATCACGATCAAAGCGCAAAGCGTTACTTTGTACTACGAAGCGAAGGATGGCGAAAAGTACCAATTGAATTTCATCGACACGCCAGGGCACGTAGATTTTACTTATGAAGTATCGCGATCTTTGGCCGCGTGTGAAGGCGCACTCCTTGTTGTTGATGCAGGGCAGGGTGTAGAAGCGCAAACTTTAGCTAACTGTTATACCGCCATCGATATGGATATGGAAGTTGTGCCTATCCTCAATAAAATTGATTTACCCCAAGCTGAGCCGGAAAGGGTTGCTGAAGAAATAGAAGATATCGTTGGTATTGATGCTATTGACGCCGTCAAGTGCTCGGCAAAAACAGGTGTTGGCATCGAAGATGTCTTAGAAGAGATTGTAAAGAGAATTCCGCCGCCAGAGGGTGATCGTGAAGCTCCCTTAAAAGCACTGATTATTGATTCTTGGTTCGACAATTATCAAGGTGTTGTCTCTTTGGTTCGTATCGTTCAAGGTGAGCTTAATGCCAAAGACAAGATTCAAATTATGTCTAATGGCGTAGTTCACCAAGTTGATAAAGTGGGTATTTTTACACCAAAGCAAACAGATACGGGTACTTTGAAAACCGGTGAAGTTGGCTTCATCATTGCTGGTATTAAAGAAATTCATGGTGCGCCAGTCGGCGATACTATTACCCTTGCGAAAGCACCTGCTGATAAAGCCTTACCGGGCTTTAAAAAGATTAAGCCGCAAGTATATGCTGGCTTGTTCCCAGTCAGCTCTGATGATTACGAAGATTTTAGAGATGCCTTGGCAAAACTCAGCTTAAACGATGCTTCCTTGTTTTATGAACCTGAAAGTTCAGCAGCGCTAGGCTTTGGTTTCCGTATCGGATTCCTTGGTATGTTGCACATGGAGATTATTCAAGAGCGTTTAGAACGAGAATATGACCTGGATCTCATCACAACCGCACCGACCGTGGTTTATGAAGTGAAAACAACGAAAGGTGAAGTCATACAGGTTGATAACCCCTCCAAACTGCCACCTATCAACGATATTGATGAGATGCGTGAGCCTATTGTTACTGCCAACATACTCGTACCACAAGAATACCTCGGAAACGTAATCACGCTATGCGTAGAAAAACGTGGTGTGCAAACAGCGATGACTTACCACGGTAAGCAAGTCGCAATCACCTACGACATTCCAATGGCTGAAGTAGTGCTTGATTTCTTCGATAGACTAAAATCAACCAGCCGCGGTTTTGCGTCACTTGATTACAACTTTAGTCAATTTAAATCAGCTAATATGGTCAGGCTAGATATCCTTATTAATGGTGAACGAGTCGATGCGTTAGCGATCATTACCCATAAGGACAACGCTCAGTATCGTGGACGTGACTTGGTTGAAAAGCTTCGCGAACTGATTCCTCGTCAAATGTTTGATATCGCTATACAAGCGGCGATAGGTACGCATATTGTTGCGAGAAGCACAGTGAAACAGTTACGTAAGAACGTTATCGCTAAATGTTATGGCGGTGATGTTAGTCGTAAGAAAAAACTATTACAAAAACAAAAAGATGGTAAGAAACGAATGAAGCAAGTAGGTAATGTTGAATTGCCGCAGGACGCATTCTTAGCAATTCTAAAGGTGGATAATTAATGGCGAATTATTTTGCAATCTTCTTAGTGGTCATGACGGCCGTTACCGGTCTCATTTGGTTGATTGATGCTATATTTTTTGCACCAGAAAGAAAGGCAATGGCATTGGAAGAGCGACGCGCTGTACTAGGCGACGACACAATCACTAAATTAGAAGGTGAGGAAGCCGATCCGCATTTGCCTATGCTTGTTGATAATGCCAAGCAATTCTTCCCTATTTTTGCTTTAGTGATGGTTTTCCGTTCTTTTCTTTATGAACCGTTTCAAATTCCTTCGGGCTCGATGATGCCGACATTATTGGTGGGTGACTTTATTCTGGTTGAAAAATTTAGTTATGGTATTAAGGACCCTGTTTTTAGGACCAAACTCATTGAAACCGGTGAGCCTAGCAGGGGAGACGTTGTCGTTTTCAAATTTCCCGAAGACCCAAGTGTTGACTACATTAAGCGTGTAGTCGGTTTGCCAGGAGATAGAGTGGTTTACAAAGACAAGAAGCTTTTTATTACGCCAGCGTGTGATCAGAGACCTTGTCCACAAACCGCGATTGCGCAAGAAGAAGTGGGTAAAACTGACTTTATTGGTCGTATGAATGGTCGTTTGGTAGAGTACAAAGAAACGCTCGGTGAAAATACGACGGGAATACTCAAAGATCCAAACGAGAGAGACGCAATCAGTCGCTATGAACCAAAACAACCCGGTACAGCCTACAACGAATGGCTTGTTCCTGAGGATCATTACTTTGTTATGGGCGATAATCGCGACAATAGTGAAGACGGACGTTTTTGGGGCTTCGTTCCTGAACAGAATCTGGTTGGTAACGCCGTCTTAATTTGGGTTAGTTTTGAATTTGAGAGACAACCAGAGGACTTTATGCCTACGTGGGTGCCATCAGGTATTAGATTTGAAAGAAGCGGCTCCATTCAATAAGCGCTTACCTATTAAGCGTGCAGGTAAAAACGTATCTTAGAAATCGCCATTAGTAATGGCGATTCCTTGAGTAAGCACAAGAGTTGACATGAATCGATACGATAAACTGAAAGCAGTACTAGACTACACATTCACTGACATGGCATTGTTGGAACAAGCTTTTACGCATCGAAGTGCCGCCAAACAGCATAATGAGAGATTAGAGTTTTTAGGCGATGCAATACTCGGAATGGTGGTTGCAGAGATCCTATATCATCGTTTTCCTGAGCAACCAGAAGGGAAACTCACTCGGATGCGCTCCTCATTAGTTAAAGGCGATACATTAGCGAAAATAGCCAAGGAACATAACTTTGGCGAGTATTTAAAGCTTGGCTCGGGTGAAATGAAAAGCGGTGGACACCGTCGTAGCTCTATACTCGCTGATGCAGTTGAAGCGGTTATTGGGGCTATATTCATCGAAGCTGGGATAGACGCTGCAAAGAATACTATCATTAAGCTGTTTGAATCGAGAGTCGCTGAGCTAGACCCAAATATTCAGATTAAAGACAACAAAACACAGCTCCAAGAGTTTTTGCAATCGCGCCAATTGCCACTCCCTATTTATGAAGTAGTGTCAATTCGCGGTAAAGATCACGCGCAAACCTTTGAGGTTAACTGTACAGTAGAACCTCTGAATTCAAATCAGCTTGGCATCGGTAAAAGCCGTCGCCAAGCCGAACAAAATGCTGCAAAACTAACATTAGAGAAGCTAATAAATGAGTAACACGCATTGCGGTATGATCGCAATCGTCGGTCGCCCAAACGTGGGCAAATCAACGATCTTAAATCAAATTTTGGGGCAGAAGGTGAGTATTACTTCACGCAAGCCGCAAACGACACGCCATCGAATAATGGGGATTGACACCATTGCCGATCGCCAAGCGATTTATGTTGATACACCTGGGTTACACACTGAAGAGAAGCGCGCGATAAATAAACTCATGAATCGTGCTGCATCGAGCTCTTTAGGTGAGGTGTTTTTGGTTCTTTTCGTCGTAGAAGGTACGCGCTGGACTGAGGATGATGAGCTAGTCTTGTCAAAAATAAAACAGGCGAACATCCCGTGCTGGCTGGTGGTCAACAAAACCGATAAAGTCACCGACAAAAATAAGCTAATGGAACAGCTCCAAGTGCTGAGCTCAAAACATGACTTTGACAATGTTATTCCGGTAAGCGCTAAGCAAGCCAAACAGGTTGATAGAGTGCGTCAGTTAGTATTGAAAGCACTTCCGGAAAGTGAGTTTTATTTTCCTGATGATTACATTACCGACCGATCTAGCCGTTTTATGGCCGCTGAAATTATTCGTGAAAAGCTAATGCGATTTACGGGGGATGAATTACCCTATTCTACAACAGTCGAAATAGAACAGTTTAAATTGACCCCCTCCGGTGTGTATCACATTAACGGCTTGATTTTGGTTGAGCGAGAAACTCAAAAACGCATGATCATAGGCAAAGCGGGCAGCCATTTGAAAACGATGGGAGCCGAAGCGCGAAAAGATATGGAAGCGCTGTTCGACAACAAAGTGTTTTTAGAGCTCTGGGTGAAAGTTAAAGCGGGTTGGGCGGATGACGAAAGAGCCTTACGTTCTCTTGGATATGACGGCGATTTCAAAGCTTAGAAATTCATCCATGAAAGCTTAAAAGAAATTTTCCAGCTTAGGAATGCAGAATGACAAAAGCAATTAGTGACCTGAGAAAAGAATATAAACTAGGAAGGCTAAATGCTGATGCCTTAAGTGAGCATCCGGTCGACCTTTTTCAAACTTGGTTCAATGACGCCTTAGAGGCGGGCTTGCCTGAGCCTAATGCGATGACGGTCGCAACAGTAGATGCAGCAGGTAAACCGAGCCAGCGTATCGTATTACTCAAAGATGTAAGTCGTGACGGTTTTGTGTTTTATACAAACTTGGGCAGCCGCAAAGCTAAAGACTTGAAGTATAATCAACATATTTCTCTTCACTTCCCTTGGTATATTATGGAACGTCAAGTAAGAGTAAATGGCGTTGCAAAACCACTTAGTCGCACTGAAGTGGCGAAATATTTTTTATCCAGACCGACCGACAGTCAAATAGGGGCTTGGGCGTCGCAACAAAGCCAGCCTATTTCAACACGCGAACTATTAGTGACGCAATTCGCACAGATGAAAGAGAAGTTTGCTAAAGGGCAAGTACCTTTACCTGATTTCTGGGGCGGCTTTCGTGTAGAGCCCGAACAAATCGAGTTTTGGCAAGGCGGCGAGCATCGCTTACATGATCGTTTTGAATATACCAAGCAAAGCGATGCAAGCTGGACAACTCAGCGCTTAATGCCTTAGATATCTCTTACCATTTTCTCTGGAGGCATCTTGATAGATAGCCATTGCCATATCGACTTGCCTGCATTTGATCATGATCGCATAGCAGTCTTAAAAGCGGCAGCAAACAGCGGTGTAGAGCGTTTTTTAGTGCCTGGCTTAAGTAACGAGCAATTCACTACACTCTTAGGCTTGCAGCAATTACTACGTGATAGTCACGGCATACCCATCGATATTGCGCTAGGTCTCCACCCGTACTTCTATACGAGTACTTTGGCCAATGGGATAGCGCCTGCGCTAGATTTGTTCGAAGCACATGCCAAGCAGCACCGGCAAGATGTAGTAGCACTTGGTGAAACGGGTATGGATGCGAGCATCAAGTGTGATCTAGACACTCAAGAGACCTTGTTGAGGGCACAGCTATCCGTTGCGAAGGAGCTTCAGTTGCCTGCGATCCTTCATCATCGCCAGTCTCACAATCATTTAATTCGAATACTTAAATCGATGCGATTTTCATATGGTGGGCTTATTCATGCTTTTTCTGGCAGTGCTGAGGTTGCAAAAACCTACCTAGATTTAGGCTTTTTACTGGGAGTAGGCGGAACCATTACTTATCCAAGAGCGAAGAAAACTCGCGCTACGATAAAAAATATACCGCTCGAATATTTAATGCTGGAAACTGATTCGCCAGATATGCCTCTGAACCATTTTCAAGGACAACGAAATACACCAGGGCAACTTCCCTTAGTCGCCGAGGCCTTAGCCGAATTGAAAGACGTTTCTGTCGATACCGTAAAAGAACAAACGACCTTAAATTACCGTCATTTATTTAAGGTGTCAGAGTAACGGTAATTTGCTCTCACTTTATAGAATAAACGCGTCAGAATAATTGCACAGACAGCGGTTAAAAACATAATTAAAGCAGTTTGAATGAGTTGGCTTTTGGTAAAGGCGCGGTGATGCTGAATAATAGAGTCGCGGTCTAGAACTAGTTTCACATATCCAATGGTTTTGCCGTCGTGTACTATATCTTCAACGAATATTAGAGGTGGCTCATTAAGTACTCTAAATTGTTCAATAATACTGTAATCATCATCGAAGCTTTTGATGGTTTTACCATGTTGGTCATATAGGGAAGTGCCCTTCACAAAGCTATCTGTTTCAATGGTATCGACGTAACTCTCTATACTTTCCTCATCTCCAGACTGCATAGGTGAGGCTAACATTCTTGCTGCCTGGGCTGCCAAACTGCGACCTAATTGCTCTGATTCTAAGCTATACCATTCATAAGCATTCTTTGTATACATAAGCCAAAGATTAACAGCAATAATAAGCACACAAACGGCCAATACGAAATTGGAAATACGCTTTAGCATTGAAAATTTGGCTGGTTTCTTGGCGTCCACTGTTTACTCTTATTATTTTCTCAGCTAGCACAATAGGATAAATCAGGCTTTTTGCCAAGACATAGTTTTCTTGCCCTACTGCTTTCGCTATAGTATCGACATTAATATCTAAATCGTTATCGGAATCACTTTGTACGCCACTTCAAAAGAAACTGTAGATACTAGCCTAATTGATACACTCAGTACGCAAACTTTCACACAAATACTACACCGCGAGGAAACGCTGTTTTGGCATCCAGATGATTCAACATTAATTGCCAAGCAACAAACTGATAAGTCCAAACAGAGCAGACTGGTGCTAGCCGCTGCTAGTTTACATTTTGACTCGCTGGCCAACATGTTCGTCGCGCTCGGTATTCACAAACAAACACTGCAAATTGAACTGAACAAATACCACCAAATTTATGATAAAACGGTGATTAACGTCTCATGCGAACTGCCTGAAACACTTCAATGGCGGGAACGTATTGCCGAAGTTAGCCGTCAGTACTTTATGGATATATTCGTTCAAGAAGATGTGAATATTGAATCTAAAGGGCTTGTTGTATTTGATATGGATAGCACACTTATTGAGATGGAATGCATTGATGAAATAGCGAGTTTAGCTGGCGTAGGTGAAGAAGTGGCCGAAGTCACCGAAAAAGCCATGCGTGGTGAGATCGAATTCTCAGAAAGTTTGCATCATCGTGTGAAATGCTTAGAGGGCGTATCCCTTGATGCTTTGTTGAATATCCGCCAGCGCTTGCCTTTCATGCCAGGTTTTACGCTGTTAATTCAAGAGTTAAAAAAACATGACTGGAAAATCGCAATTGCCTCAGGTGGCTTTACCTACTTTGCTGATCACATCAAACAACAGTTTGGCTTTGATTACGCTTTTAGCAACACTTTAGAGTTAGTTGGTGAGCGTTTGAGTGGCAGAGTCAGCGGTGATATTGTCGATGCACAAGCGAAGGCTGATATCTTGGAAAAGCTTGCCACTAATAATAATATCCAGTTGAAGCATACTATTGCGGTAGGGGATGGCGCCAATGATCTATTGATGATGGCAAAAGCCGGCGCCGGAATTGCATTTAAAGCTAAACCTAAGGTGGAAGCGCAAGCCGCAAATGCTATTCGTTTCAGCGGCTTGGAAGGGGTGCTTTACTTACTCGGCTAGTTCACTCGCTGGTTTGACATTCTCGTTATAAGCTTGTGTTCCCCATAACGGCACAGTAGATAAGCTGTGCTTAAAGCTGCCAGACGTTTCTTTGGTTGAATATGACACGTACATTAGGGTTTGAGAACCTGCATCATATACACGTCTGATCTTCATGGTTTTGAAGAAAATACTTTTTGACTTTCTGAATACGACTTCTCCTGATTTAGATTTATCAATTTGCGCTATCATACTCGGCGTAATTTCACCTGTTTGTCTACAAGCGATCGAACTGTCAGAAGGGTCAGCAAGACTTAAGTCAGCTTCAATACTTGCAACGTGACATGTGACACCAGGCACTAAAGGGTCAACTAAAGTGTTGAGCTTAATATCTTGCGTCGTGAAGACGCCAAGGGATATATCACCTACCTCAGACTTATCGCAAGCAGCGAGTCCTCCAACGCAAATTAAGAGTAGACCAAGGCGCTTGTATTTATTCGCCCATGTATTGGAAATTGTTGTGTTTGATGTGCTCATATTTGGTCCATTTAAGTTGTCGTAAAAGCTAATGTAGCATTGACAATCAAGCGCTGAAAGGAACATTTTGTTTGGAGCGTGGAGAGTAAAATAAAAAAGACGATATCCTTACCGTCTTTTTTATTTTGGTGGGTGTTTCCTTATTTAACATCAAATCCTGTTAACTCTTAAGAAGCATTTCTGCTACTGATTGTGTCGCCGTTCTTTGATGTGTTGATTAAATCACGATGAAAAGGGTAAAACCGTATAAAAACAAATAATAAGTATCTTTAGAGATATCAATAAAATACATATAAAACATGGGGTTAAGACTAAAGTATAAATTCAAGCTTGGACTTTAGTATAGAATTTATTGCAGTGATGATGTTTGGGATGAATTAAAATCATTTAAAAACAATGTGTTAGATTTGTAGGGTGAGGTAATGTATTACTTTTGGCGCTTTTGCTACGATTACCTTATTCAGCTCAGTGAATTTCAAATAAATCAGTGTTTTTAGGGGTGAAATTGTTTGAGTAAACGTAGATTGGTGCTTATTTGTGCACTTGATATCGGAATAAAAACTCGTCGGTGATATCGCTCAAGAAGACTTGGCCAGAAATATCCCACATGTACTCCTCAAGTAGCTTCGCTTTATGCACTGCGTAGCGAGTTAAGTAGCTAAGTTCTTGTTCTAAGAGCGACACATCAGGGCGAGCGCTCTTGTTAATAAACACGCTAAACGCAAAAAACTCACCGCGTTCGCGTGCTGCTTTTATAAATTGTAACTTGGAGCGATGTGTTGCTAGTTCATTTTCCCAATGCGCAGTGATCGCATTTTCAATATCATGGTTGCGCGGGTCATAAGCAACATATAGCTCAGCTTGCGTTGGGCGTGAATCGACCCGCAGTGTTCTCAGCGCATCGCGCACAAAAGCATTGCTCTTATGTTTATCTTGAAATAGCCACGAAAGATTCAATTTTGGGCTTGGTCGTTGATGTTTCAGCAAAGCAGCCCAAGCTGCGTTGCGATTTTCAAAAATAACTCTCAGTGGGTAATAGCTGCCCTTCTGTTTACCAATAAATGCACAAAATTCGCTGCTATGTTTTGCATGCAAACATCTTAGTGCATGTCCCATACCCGGCACAGTTTCCTCATTACTGATGGTTTTTAATTTGTCTTTGTTATTCTCGATTAACGCGGTGAAAAATTGTTCTGCCACACTTAACTCGTGTTCCGATATCGCCTCTAAATGGAGTACAAGTTTATCGTAACTGATATGTCTAACTCGATATTTTAAATCTTCAAGTACGAACTGAGTTGTTTTCTTTTGTAATTTGGGAAACGAAACACTCACGCGCGAATTGATGCGTTGTTCATAGGGTAAGTCTAGTTCAATCTTTAAGCCACTGACCGAACAGTCTTCGCTGATGCCGCTTATGGTATCTGAATAAGTGGATAACTCAACGGATGAGCGCAGTTTGTAACGTGTCTCTTTACGCAACTCCTGTTGCTTGTATCGAAAAGATAGTACAGGTTCTGGTGGTTTGTTTCTTGGGTGACCAAATACAGCGAGTTCTTTCACTTTATCACGCTCAAGTTCAATTTTTTGGTAACACTGCTGACCAACTAAGTGCGAAACATCCGAGACGGTTATCATAGTGGTAATGTGTTGCAGTTTGGATTCGAGTCGTGGCGAAATCTTTTTATTTAAACGATCTATTTTTTTATTAATACCGTTGGGAAGTGAGGTCGGTACATGCGCCATTTTTGGATCGACGACATCATAACTCAAACGATAAACTCGCCAGCTAACGCGGCGAGACGCATAACTTAAAAATACGGATTTCAACTCTGGATTTGCGTCTAATTCATTTGTCGTTGCGGAATAGAAGTAGATTTTGCCATCTTTTATATGAGTAAATGCATAAACCCATAGGCTTGACGCTGAGGGATAAGATCCGAACAAGGTGTTTAACCGACTTGAGTTGAGTAAAAAACCGATGTTTTGCTCATCATCCTCGTCAAGCCAGTAATCTAAGATTTCCTTGTTGCTACCATTAACACAGGCAAACTTAGCGACTGGCTCATCTTTGTCTTGTGTATCAATAAACACCGGTAATCCGGGTGCCGTGCTGCTAAACGCTTGTTCATATATTTTGTTTTCAATCGCAGCAACAACATTGTCAAGATTGACCTTATAACGACGTTTGTTCGTTTTTATGAGCTTTCTTAAATAGTCGTCAAATAAGCTCGGATACCTATTATGATCCCGCTCTAAATGCAGCCGAGCTTGCTCTTCTTGCCCTGTAATCTGGACTAGTTGATACTCAACTGCCGTTTTTCGTAAATCAGAATCAGCACTAAAACCTCGGAATATCACACTCAATGTCGTGTTTTCCTGTAGGGCATGTATCTGACTTGCTTCTTTTAACTTGAGTTTTAAACCGTGCAAACTAATGTCGACTGTCGTTGCAAAAAAGCTCTGATTGTCAGGCAGGAAAACTTCTACAAGAACCACGAAATTCATGCGCTCTTCATAGCGGTGGGCGATATCTAAAAGTGGCTCTGTTTCAGCCAAGTATTGCGTGCCATTCCTGTCGGTCGGTGATACTTGTTCATTGGAGACTAAATGATTAAATACGGAAGTGTGGTGTGATTGTTGTTCAGCTAATGCCAGCACAGCTTCGTATACGCCAAAAGTATATTTGCCATATGCACGCGTCTGTTCTTCAAACAACTTGCTTGATTTAGCATCAAGGTAGTGTGTGATACCTTTATAGGTAACAAACTCACAAGGTTGTGGAACCTTTGAACGCAAGTCCAATACGCGCAGACACGGTTTGGCTAAGCGTTGAATTTCCATTTTGATCAGAAAACGCTTTTCATTGCTGAGGTCTTTCGTAACATCCTCGAACAGGCGCTTGAACGCGGCTTGCTCCAACATGGGGGCTAGCTTATTTATCAATGCTCGATATTCAGAAAGTTCGTTAGACATGTATTCCTAGACTGTAGGCCCTAGATATTATTGTAATTTAGGTTAAGCTCACTGCATAAATAAGCCTGATATTTTTTCTCGCCTTAAATGAGATTATCGGCAATTTACGCTAAAGCTAAACAGATTTTTAGAGTGAATTGAGCTAACATAATAGGCTTTAAATCAAGCGCTAAACGCAAACATACTCCTTGGAAGATAATTAGTAAATGGCAAAAAGAAAAACGGCTTTTGTATGCAATGAATGTGGCTCTGAACACCCACGCTGGCAAGGCCAGTGCAATGATTGTAGAGAATGGAATACGCTTTCAGAGATTGTTATCGAAAACTCGCCAACCAAAGGTGTCCCTACCGGCAGAGGTGGTTACTCTGGCATTACTGCCGCTAAAGTAGAAGTGCTCAATGAGATAGACCTAGCAGCATTACCGCGCTTTTCTTCCGGCTTTAAAGAACTTGACCGAGTATTAGGTGGCGGAATTGTGCCAGGCTCGGCGATGTTAATTGGCGGTTCGCCAGGCGCAGGTAAAAGTACCTTATTATTACAAGTGATGTGCTTGTTAGCGAAAACCAATTCAACGCTGTATGTGACGGGTGAGGAATCATTGCAACAGGTGGCCATGCGCGCCAAAAGACTGCAACTGCCAGATGATAAGCTCAAATTATTAGCCGAGACAAATGTCGACACTATTTGTCAACTGGCGCTCCAGCATAAGCCTTCGATAATGGTTATTGATTCGATTCAAGTGATGCACATGAGTGATATACAGTCTGCCCCTGGTGGTGTGTCACAAGTAAGAGAAAGTGCCGCGGCATTAACTCGTTTTGCTAAGCAGCATCATATTGCAATGTTTTTAGTTGGCCATGTAACAAAAGATGGAAGTCTTGCCGGTCCAAAAGTCCTAGAGCATTGTATTGATTGCTCGATGATGCTGGAAGGTGAAAGTGACAGTCGTTTTCGCACACTGCGCGGCACAAAGAATCGCTTTGGTGCAGTTAACGAACTGGGTGTTTTTGGTATGACCGAGCGGGGTATGAAAGAAGTTTCAAATCCTTCTGCCATTTTTTTAAATAGAGAAGAAGCCTCGTCTCCCGGCAGTATCGTAATGACAATCTGGGAAGGCACAAGGCCTTTGCTGGTTGAAATCCAGGCTTTAGTTGATTATTCACAACTCTCAAATCCACGCAGGGTCGCAGTGGGCTCAGACCAAAACCGTTTAGCGATGTTACTCGCTGTGATGCATCGACATGGCAACGTGCAAATGAACGATCAAGATGTTTTTGTCAACGTAGTGGGCGGTGTCAAAATAAATGAGACTGGCGCTGATTTAGCCTTATTATTGGCCATGGTGTCGAGTTTCCGCAATTACACCTTACAAAAAGAGTTGATTGCCTTTGGGGAAGTCGGTTTATCTGGCGAAATCCGCCCGGTGCCGAATGGTACGGAAAGAATTACAGAGGCCGCAAAACATGGTTTTAAACGCGCAATCGTTCCGAAAGGAAATATGCCAAAACAAAAAATCCCCGGAATCGAAGTGGTTCCCGTGAGTCGCCTGTCAGAAGCGTTGGAAGCCTTATGAGTCAGTCTCCAGTCATTTTCTTCCCTGGGACTTTGTGTGATGAGCGAGTTTTCATGCCGTTATGGTCTGAATTAGCGTTAAACAACAAGGCTTTTGTGCCATTGCAATGGGCAGAAAACTTAGCTCAAATGCAATCTTTGAGCATGGATAGACTCGCCTATTTCGATGAACCAGTGCACTTAGTTGGTTATTCAATGGGGGGGTATATCGCGGCATTAACTGCGATCCAAGAAGCAAATATAGTAAAGGATAAGTCAAAGCGTAAGGTGGCTTCGTTGAGTATGGTCAGCAGTTCAGGAACAGCCTTAGGAAACAGTGAATTGGAACAACGTAAACTGCTACTTCAAAGTATCAAAAAGAAACAGTACAAGGGAATGACGCAAGCACGCATTAACTTTATGCTGCACCAAAATAACGCTGACGACACCGAGCTTTCTTCTACTATTAAAGCAATGTCCGACGACCTAGGGCCAGCTACTTTAGCTACTCAAACTGAAGCCACTAGCGAGCGCAAAAATGTATTAGATGCCTTAGCGAATTTGCAAATTCCAGTTCATTTCATACTCGGTGAGCACGACAAAATTGCTTCACCAAAGCAGTGTTTGTCTCATGCTTCACTTTCTCGTCAAATACAAACTACCGTGATTGAAGGCGCGGGGCATATGCTACCGCTTGAAAAAAGTAAACAATTAGCGCTAGCCTTAAGTAAGACATTTAAAGGCTAAACAAATCGAATAGCACTGACGCCAGAACTTGGTGATTGAACGTAAAAAAGGCCGCGATTGCGGCCTTTTTTCTGTGTTAGCTAATGCTTTTGTATTTTAGACGATGGGGTTCAACCACGTCTTGGCCATAAGTGGCCTTCAGCCATGCTTCGTATTCATTATAGTTACCCTCGTAGAAGTTAATTTTCCCTTCATCACGATAATCCATAATGTGAGTAGCCACTCTGTCTAGGAACCAACGGTCATGCGAAATTACCATGACACAACCTGGGAACTCTAAGATAGCGTTTTCTAGGGCTCGCAAGGTTTCAACATCGAGATCGTTGGTTGGCTCATCGAGTAAGAGTACATTACCGCCCGCTTTTAATAACTTCGCTAGATGAACTCGGTTTCGCTCACCACCAGACAGATCTTTTACAAATTTCTGCTGATCGGTTCCTTTAAAGTTGAAGCGACTGCAGTATGCGCGGCTATTGATTTCAAAGTTACCAATTTTAATGATGTCTTGGCTGTCAGATATTTCATTGAAAACTGTTTGATTGCCGTCCATGTGATCACGAAACTGGTCAACACTTGCTAACTGCACGCTGTCACCAATATCGATATTTCCTGAATCAGGTGTTTCCTGACCTGTTAGCATGCGGAACAAGGTAGATTTACCTGCACCATTGGGTCCAATAATACCTACAATTCCACCTTTCGGTATTTTAAAACTCAAATCGTCAATCAGGAGGCGATCGCCATATGATTTCTTTAAATTCGTCACTTCAATGACTTTGTCACCAAGACGTTCGCCTGGTGGAATAAATAATTCATTGGTTTCGTTTCGTTTTTGATAGTCGCCTGTGTTTAACTCTTCGAAACGGCTCATTCTTGCTTTGCTTTTTGCTTGTCTACCTTTAGGGTTGCTGCGGACCCATTCTAGTTCTTGTTTAATCGATTTCTGACGAGCATTCTCAGTACGTTCTTCTTGCTGTAATCGAGCATCTTTTTGCTCCAACCAACTTGAATAATTACCTTCCCAAGGAATACCTTGGCCACGGTCAAGCTCAAGTATCCAGCCAGCCACATTATCTAAGAAGTACCTATCATGGGTAATAGCTACCACGGTTCCTTCATAGTCATGTAGGAAACGTTCTAACCATGCAACAGATTCAGCGTCCAAGTGGTTTGTTGGCTCATCTAGCAGCAACATTTCGGGTTTTTCTAAGAGCAGGCGACACAAGGCAACTCGGCGCTTTTCACCACCTGAAAGTTTGCTCACATCTGCATCCCAAGGTGGCAAGCGAAGTGTGTCAGCCGCGCGCTCTAGTGCATTCTCTAAATTATGACCATCTTTGGTTTGAATGATCGCTTCCATTTCTCCCTGTTCTTTAGCAAGGGCATCAAAGTCTGCGTCAGGTTCAGCATAGGCGGCATAAATTTCATCAAGACGTTTCAAGGCATGAGCAACATCTGCAACGGCCTCTTCAATGTTGCCACGTACGTCTTTGCTCTCATCGAGCTGAGGCTCTTGTGGTAAGTAACCAATTTTTAGATCGGGTTGAGGGATGGCTTCACCTTCAATTTCGGTATCTAATCCAGCCATGATGCGAAGTAGGGTAGATTTACCTGAACCATTGAGACCTAAAACACCGATTTTTGCTCCTGGGAAGAAGCTAAGGGAGATGTTCTTTAAAATTTGACGATTTGGTGGGACGATTTTCCCCACTCTATGCATACTATATACATATTGAGCCATATTGATTCTCTCTATTGAAAAGTTGTGCTGCATTTATATTGGGGATTGTAAGGACATTACAAACTAAGTGCTAGCAAATATCTGTGATATCATCGCAAAAAATTCAAGCTTCATCAGTAATAAAATAAGAAAAAGGACAACTATGCCAAAGTCTTTCACTTTACAAGCACTTGTAGACCAAATTGGTGGCGAATTACAGGGCGATCCTAACACGACAATTCATAGCATGGGCACATTAGAAGGCGCTAGTTCAGGCCAACTATCTTTTCTATCAAACAGCAAATATAAAACCGTTTTGTCTGAGACTAAAGCCAGCGCTGTTATTCTGAAAGCTGATGATGCCGAGCATTGCCAAGTAGATAAAATTATTCACAGTGATCCTTATGTTGCTTTTGCCAAAGCGGCGCAATTGCTAGATTCAACGCCAGTTCAAGCTGCTGGCATTTCACCTCTAGCTAGCGTTCATGAAACCGCGACTATTGGGAGTAACGCAAGTATCGCAGCGGGCGTTGTCATCGATAAAAATGTTCGCATTGGCGACAATGCGCGAATCGGAGCGAACTCATACATTGGTGAAGAAGCACAGATTGGTGATGATTTGCACTTGCGAGCAAATGTGACCCTTTACCATAGAGTTGACATTGGCAACCGAGTATCCATTCACAGCGGCACAGTCATTGGATCAGATGGTTTTGGCTACGCCAATGACAAAGGCACTTGGGTAAAGATCCCACAAACTGGAACGGTAGTGATCGGTGATGATTGTGAGATAGGTGCCAATACTTGTATTGACAGAGGCGCACTCGACAATACCATTATTGGTAGAGACGTGATTATTGATAATTTAGTCCAAATAGCGCACAACGTGACTATTGGAGATCACTCATGTATTTGCGGCGGTACCGGCATTGCTGGTAGCGCCAATATTGGTAAATATGTCGTGGTAGCAGGCACCTGCGTAATTAATGGGCACATCGATATCTGCGATAAAGTACAAATTACCGGCTTTAGTATGGTGACAAAATCGATTACGGAGCCAGGTGTGTATTCTTCCGGTATGCCAGTACAAAGCAATCGAGATTGGCAACGCAACACCGTCAGACTTAGACAGATAGACAAACTCGTTGATCGAGTGAAAACCTTGGAAAATCTACAAAAGTAGAACAAGCTTAGGTGACAGGCGTTTCAATATTGGTTCGCAAAGGGAATGGACATGCTTGCTTGGATAAAATCACTGCTTACATTATTTTCTTCTTCTCGAAAAGAGATAGCAGAAAGTAGTCCCCCGACAGCTTGGCAGCCAGAATGGACTGAGTTTTTGCTTGCCAAAGTGGCCTTTTATCGCGTCCTTCATGCTGAGGATAGACTGTTGTTCAATCAGCGTGTGCTTCTTTTTCTTAGCACAACAGCGATTGAAGGTGGACAACTTGTGGTTAGCGATAACGATCGTCTGTTGGTAGCAGCGAGCGCAATCATTCCCGTTTGGGGCTTTAAGCAGTGGCATTATTTTAACTTAAAAACAGTGTATCTGTTGCCTGCCGCATTTAATGAAAATATTGAATTTGGTCGGCCTGACTCTCTTATTACCGGTATGGTTGGTACCGGTCGAATGGCTAATAAACTCGTCCTTAGCCGTTCTGCTCTGTATCTTGGTTTTGAAAATACCCAAGATAAACAAAATGTGGGTATCCATGAGTTTGTTCATCTTATCGATATGATGGACGGTGAATGTGATGGCTACCCTGAGCGTTTAAAAGCGCATTCATTTTCGATCCCTTGGTTTGAATTAGTCGGTGAGAAAATTGAAGCTATTCACGCACGAAAGAGTAATATTCGTGAATATGGAGCGACCAATAGAGCTGAGTTTTTTGCCGTTGCCTCTGAATACTTTTTTGAGCGACCTAAAATGCTCAAGAAAAAACACCCACGCTTATTTGAAAAGCTAGAAAAATTCTATCAGCAGGATATTTTGCAAATTGAACAAGACTTGCAGCCAAAACGAAATGCGCCTTGCCCCTGCGGCAGCGCGAAGAAGTATAAGCGCTGTTGCCTACCCACAAGTTAGTCAAAGAAACTGAGTCGTAAAACCCACTACGTCTACGCTTTACGTTTAAGTATATTTAATTCCAATAAAGCGCTATACAAGTGCGTCAAAATGCTTAAAATATCGACCTTGAAAAAAGTACCCGCAGTTAAGGCTCATCAGGAGAACCGCATGCTATCTAGTAACATGAACATAGGCGAATTCGACCCAGAATTAGCAGCCGCAATCGAAAAAGAAAATCAACGTCAAGAACATCATATTGAGTTAATTGCATCAGAAAACTATTGCAGCCCACGGGTTATGGAAGCTCAAGGTTCTCAACTAACGAACAAATATGCTGAAGGTTACCCTGGCAAGCGTTATTACGGTGGTTGTGAGTTTGTCGACATTGCTGAAGATTTGGCGATTGAGAGAGCGAAGCAATTGTTCGATTGCGATTACGCAAACGTTCAGCCTCATTCGGGTTCACAAGCGAACACTGCAGTATTCATGGCACTCATCGAAGCAAATGATACTGTTTTGGGTATGAGCCTTTCAGACGGTGGTCACTTGACCCATGGTTCTCATGTTAACTTTTCGGGTAAAACGTACAATGCGGTTCAGTACGGTTTGCACCCAGAAACAGGTATTATCGATTATGATCAGGTTGAAGCTTTGGCTATCGAACACAAGCCTAAACTTATCATTGGTGGTTTTTCAGCTTACTCTGGTATCGTCGATTGGGCTCGCTTCCGCGAGATAGCGGATAAAGTGGGTGCTTACCTATTGGTTGATATGGCTCACGTTGCTGGTTTAGTCGCAGCAGGTGTTTACCCAAGCCCACTTCCACACGCACATGTAGTTACAACAACGACGCATAAAACCTTAGCGGGTCCTCGCGGTGGTCTCATCTTGTCTGCTTGTGGTGATGAAGCCTTGTACAAAAAGTTCAACAGCTCTGTATTCCCAGGTAACCAAGGCGGACCTTTGTGTCACGTGATCGCTGCTAAAGCGGTTGCATTTAAAGAAGCGCTTGAGCCAGAGTTCAAGTCTTATCAACAACAAGTGCTTAAAAATGCAAAAGCAATGGTTGCGGTTATGCAAGAACGTGGATATAACATTGTGTCGAATGGCACTGACAACCATTTATTCTTGTTAGACCTTATTGATAAAGACATCACAGGTAAAGACGCAGATGCTGCTTTGGGCAATGCAAATATTACTGTGAATAAGAATTCAGTGCCAAATGATCCGCGTTCACCATTCGTTACCAGTGGTTTGCGAATCGGGACTCCTGCTATTACACGCAGAGGTTTTATGGAAGCCGAAGCTGGACAAGTCGCAAGCTGGATATGTGATGTTTTAGATAATATGGGTGATGATTCGGTCATTACTAAAGTGAAAGCAGAAGTCGTTGAATTATGTGAACGCTTCCCTGTTTATGCCTAAGTAAAAACACTCGGGTCTTTGTGCGGCACAGTATTGTTTTTATTGCTATAATGCGCACAAGCTAGCTAATTGAAAAACCGGACTAGTCCGGTTTTTCTGTTTTTAAGTCTTAGAGAAACACAAGCTGTTCTCTCTAAGCAGATATTTGGTTGCACCGCTAATTTATGCGGTTAGCAGGGAGTTTATCTACATGTTTTGTCCATTTTGTTCCGCACAGGAAACCAAAGTTATCGATTCGCGTTTAGTTGCAGACGGAGCTCAGGTGCGTAGACGTCGTCAGTGCCTTGAGTGTCATGAGCGCTATACGACCTTCGAAATTGCTGAGCTAGTAATGCCGCGAGTGGTCAAAAGAGATGGTTCAAGAGAGCCATTTAATGAGGATAAACTGCGCGCTGGCTTACAACGAGCCTTAGAAAAAAGGCCAGTAAGCACTGAACAAGTTGAGAACTGTATTGTGAGGATAAAATCCGCTTTACGAGCTACGGGCGAACGAGAAATTAATAGTGAGTTGGTTGGAAGCCTAATTATGGATGCTCTCAAAGAGCTTGATAAAGTCGCCTATGTAAGATTTGCGTCGGTTTATCGCTCCTTTGAAGACATACGTGAATTTGGTGAAGAAATCGCAAAATTAGGTGACTAATGCCCCAGTTTTCTGCAAGTGACGCAAAATGGATGGCGCTAGCAATTCAATTGGCGCGCAAAGGAAGGTTCTCAACAACACCTAATCCTATGGTGGGATGCGTGATAGTGAGTGCCGATGGCGTTCTGTTGGGCAAGGGCTATCATCAAAAAGCAGGTCAGGGACACGCTGAAGTCAATGCCCTTATTGATGCTGGCTTTACACCGCATCGAGGAGCAGCCAGTTCAGCGCAGCAGTCATCAGAGCCGCCTCCAACCGATGGTTCTACTGTCTACGTTACACTTGAACCTTGCAGCCACACTGGCCGCACACCACCTTGTGCAAATGCATTGATTGAAGCAAAAGTTGGGCGTGTTGTCATCGCCAGTATCGACACTAACCCCTTAGTGAAAAATCGAGGCGTCGCGATGTTACGCGAGGCTGGCATTATTGTTGAAACCGGTTTAATGGACACCTTAGCAACAGATATGAATGTCGCCTTCAATTATCGTATGCAACATCATCTACCTTGGGTTTGCGTAAAGCTTGCGTGTAGTTTGGACGGCAGAACTGCCCTAGAGAATGGTAAAAGCAAGTGGATCACTAGTTCAGAATCACGCTTAGATGTGCAGCAGGAAAGAGCCAGTGCTTGTGCTATTTTGAGTGGTGCGGATACAATCATTGCGGATGATCCTCAATTGAACGTGCGCGAAGCTGAATTACAAGAAACCACAAAAACGCGCTTTTCAAAAAGACAAAAGCAGCCTTTGCGAGTGATAATCGATGGTAAGAATCGTTTAAATAGTCGCTACAATCTGTTTAATGATGGCCAAGAGGTCTTAGTATTTAATACTGAACATAACCCACAACTTAAAGAAGCCAATTGTCAGCAAATACAGCTCAATAAGAAAGGCGATTTTGTAGATTTAAAAGAAGTCATGAATAACCTGGCTGCTTTGCAAATTAATCGTATTTGGACGGAAGCCGGGCCCAGCTTGTGCGGCGCGCTATTTGAACAGGGTTTAGTGAATGAATTTGTCTTGTATCAAGCACCCATGTTATTGGGAAATAAAGCGAAGGGTACAATTAATATTCACAGTCTAACCGAGCTCGATGATGCGATCGCTCTAGAGTCATTAGAAATAACTCAGCTTGGAAACGATCTAAAGCGGCGATTTAGAGTTAAAAGCTAGCAAGCAATAGAAGATAAGGATTAGAAATATGTTTACCGGCATTATAGAGGCCTTAGGCACGATTAAGTCTCTGGTTAATCATGGAGATGACATACGCTTGACCGTTGAGACGGGCAAGCTCGATATGAGCGATGTCGCATTAGGTGATAGTATTGCGACAAATGGGGTCTGCCTGACGGTCGTCGACTTTGGTGAACATTATTACAGTGTTGATGTGTCGGCTGAGACAATAAAATATACTGGATTTGCTAACTACTCGAATGGGAGTAAGGTGAATTTAGAAAAAGCCATGCGAGCAGATACGCGCTTTGGTGGGCATATTGTTAGTGGTCACGTTGACGGGGTGGGAGAAGTCATCGAAGTTAATGATCACCAGAGATACGTAGAAGTATGGGTGAAAGCGCCAGATGAGCTTGCAAAATATATCGCCCACAAAGGCTCCATTACGGTAGACGGTGTTAGCCTGACTGTAAATGAAGTCAAGGGAGCCGCATTTATGCTCTGGTTAATCCCACACACTCTGCAAGAAACAATTATAGGTGAGTACAAAAAGGGAACCAAAGTAAACCTAGAAGTAGACGTCGTGGCACGCTACTTAGAACGTTTAATGCTAGGCGATAAAGCGGCGGATGCTGAAAAGTCTGATATCAGCATGTCATTTTTAGCCGAACATGGTTACTTAAAGTAGCGCCATAAACACAAAAAATAACGTACCAAAACACACAACACAAACACGAAGAGAGCAAAGATGGCTTTAAACACAACCCAAGAGATAATTGAAGATATCAAACAAGGTAAAATGGTTATCTTGATGGATGACGAAGATCGCGAAAACGAGGGCGATCTCATCATGGCTGGTGAACATGTTACTCCTGAAGCAATTAACTTCATGGTCACGCACGCCAGAGGCCTAGTTTGTTTACCCATGACAGCTGAGCGCTGCAAATTGCTCAAGTTGCCCTTGATGGTAGACAATAACAATGCTCAATTCTCAACTAACTTTACAGTGTCAATCGAAGCTGCAGAGGGTGTTACAACCGGAATATCTGCCGCAGATAGAGCGCGCACTGTGCTGGCTGCAGTGAGTAAAACAGCTGAAGCAAAAGATATTGTGCAACCCGGTCACATCTTTCCTTTGATTGCTAAAGAAGGTGGCGTCTTAAATCGTGCTGGTCATACTGAAGCCGGTGTCGACTTGGCCAGGTTAGCGGGCTGCGAACCCGCATCTGTCATTGTCGAAATTTTGAATGAAGATGGCACGATGGCGCGCAGACCAGAGTTAGAGGTGTTTGCTAAAAAGCATGATTTGAAAATTGGTACGATTGCCGATTTGATTGAATATCGAAACTTAAACGAAACGACCATAGAAAAGGTGGCCACTTGCCAGCTTCCAACTGCCTATGGCGATTTTGAGCTGATTACCTTTAAAGATGTTATCGATGAGCAAATTCATTTTGCCTTGAAAAAAGGTGACATCAAAGAAGATGAACCAACACTGGTAAGAGTGCATTTACACAACACACTCAGCGATCTTTTAAGTTCTACCAGAGCGGTTAATCGCTCTATGCCCCTATCAGCCTCAATGCAGCGAATTAATGATGAAGGCGGGGTTTTGGTATTGCTAGGTAAGAAAGAAGATATTGTATCGCAAGTTAAACAGTTTCAAGCCGAAGACAATGATGAGGTAGCGCAAGGCAAAGCTTGGCAAGGTTCTTCTCGTACCGTTGGTGTTGGGAGTCAAATCTTAGCCAGCTTAGGGATAAAGAAAATGCGCTTGTTAAGTAAACCAATTAAATATTCGGCACTATCGGGCTTTGGCCTAGAGGTCGTTGAATATGTGTATGATGAAAAATAACCCTTTTTAAACGAATATTTTCCGAGCGACTTATGATATACTTCGCGCCGATTTTTTTGGAGAGCAAAAATGATAGAAATTGAAGGTAACATCCGAGCGACAGGTAAGAAATTTGCAATTGTCGTTGCGCGTTTTAATAGCTTTGTAGTCGAGAGCTTATTAGATGGTGCACTTGACACTTTAGACCGTCATGGCGAAGTGAATACAGATGACATCACTGTTGTTCGTGTACCTGGTGCTTACGAATTACCTATTGTTGCTAAAAAGCTCGCAGAAAAGAAACAATACGACGGTATTATCGCTTTAGGTGCGGTTATACGCGGTGGGACGCCTCATTTCGATTTCGTTGCTGGTGAATGTAATAAAGGCCTTGCTCAAGTATCGCTTGATGCTGGTATTCCAGTAGCGTTTGGTGTCATTACCACCGACAGCATCGAACAAGCTATTGAACGCTCGGGTACCAAAGCCGGAAATAAAGGTTCTGAAGCTGCTTTAAGCGCGCTAGAAATGGTTAACGTTATTAGTGCTATCGAAGAGGCAAAATAAGTGAAACCTGCAGCTCGCCGCAAGGCTAGAGAACTCGCTGTACAAGGCCTGTACGGTTGGCAAATGAGTGGCAATCCAATTGAGCAAATCGAATTAGGTATTGCCACTACAAACGACATGAGCAAAGTCGATATGGACTATTTTCAAGCGCTACTTCGCGGTGTTGCTCAGCGGACTGAAGAACTTGATACAGCCATTAAGCCTTATCTTGGTCGTTTGCCAGAAGAGTTAGACCCAGTTGAGAAAGCCATTTTGCGATTATCCACGCTAGAGTTGTTAGAGCGTTTCGACACACCATTCAAAGTGGTGATCAATGAATCTATCGAACTAGCCAAAACGTTTGGTGCAGAAGAAAGTCACAAATTCATCAATGGTGTTTTAGATAAAGCAGTGAAGACATTAAGAAAAGGCGAAAGAAGCTAAATTTTGAAAGAATTTGACTTAATATCAAATCACTTTTCGAAAGGTGGTTTTCAGCGTAAAGATGTCTTGATCGGTATCGGCGATGATGCTGCTGTCACCAGAGTACCAAGTGGACAGTGTTTAGTGACCACAACGGATACCATGGTTGAAGGTGTACATTTTCTTGCTGGTACTCAACCAGAAGCCATTGCTCATAAACTCGTCGCGGTAAATTTAAGCGATTTATCAGCGATGGGCGCAGAGCCTGCATGGGTGAGTTTGTCTTTATCACTACCACAAATTGATCCAGCATGGATAAAGGCTTTCTCAGAGAAGCTGCACAGTTTGAGTGAATATTTTTCTTTTCAACTAATTGGTGGTGATACTGTCCAAGGCCCTTTGAGTATTACCCTAACAGCCCAAGGTTTTATACCAGAGGACAATCAAATCACTCGTGCTGGCGCGCAGGCGGGTGATTGGATAATGGTTACGGGATGCTTAGGTGATGCAGGCGTCGGTCTTGATATATTGAAAGGTTTGCGCCAAGTGGAAAACCTTGAACAAGCGTCTTACCTAAAGAACCGTCATTGGTATCCTACACCAAGAGTCCTAGCTGGCACTACGATGCGTCGTATTGCAAGCTCATGCATAGATTTGTCAGATGGGCTTGTACAAGACATACAACATATTACAGCGGCCTCTCAAGTAGGTGTTCTTATTCATCTTGATAAACTACCTATTTCAGAAGCCTTGGGTGAAAATGTTGATAATCTGCTTGACGCAATCACTTACGCAGCCACCGCTGGTGATGATTACGAACTCTTATTCACTGTACCGGAAGAACAAAGAGTGAATATAGAAACAGCCCTATCAAGCTATGACATACCCGTGACCTGCATAGGTCAAGTGACCGGAGCAGTAGGTAAAGTTGATCTTAGAATTGATGAAAAGCCTTTTAAGTTTTCTGCCTCGGCAAAAGGTTTTGAGCACTTCTCCTAATGGATAAAGTACTTCGCGCAAGAGTGAGTATGAAAAATCCAGTGCACTTTTTGGCCCTAGGCTTCGGTACAGGTTTAATTCCTTTAATGCCTGGTACTTTCGGGTCATTGGCAGCCATTCCTCTTCTTATCGCTATGGCTTACGTTAATTTGTATGCCTTTATTGGCATCACGATAGTTAGCTTTTTAGTCGGTATTTACCTATGCGGTAAAACGGCGAGAGATATGCGTATGCATGATCATGGCTCTATTGTTTGGGATGAGATCGCCGGAATGATGGTGTGTTTTATTGCGGTGCCAATCTCACCGATTACTCTAGTCTTGGGTTTCGTACTATTTCGCTTTTTTGATATCTTAAAGCCGTGGCCCATTCGTGTGTTTGATAAAAAAGTACATGGTGGGTTTGGTATTATGATTGATGATATCGTCGCAGGGGCTATGGCATGTTTATGCTTGCATGCCATTGTTTATTTCACACCAGTCCCATTAGTTTAGCTTCCTTTTAGTACCTAAAGTCTAGGCTAGAAAGTCTTTTACCTGCGCAACGATACCATCGGAATCAATTTTCAGTTCTTTGTACATCTCTTGCTGAGTGCCTTGCATAACAAACTCATCGGGTAAACCTAATTGTAGTAAGTTTGGTGTGAGCTTGTGTTTAAATAAGGCCTCCGCTACTGCACTGCCAGCGCCTCCAGCAATAGCACCGTCTTCTAAGCTCACTAACAATGTATGTTGCTCAGCCAGTTCTACGAGCATGCCTTCGTCTAAAGGCTTGGCAAAGCGCATATCTACCAAGGTTGCTCCAAGTGCCTTTGCGGCCTCCTTCGCATATGGCATTAGCGTTCCGAAATTCAGGATTGCAACTTTCTCACCGTCGCTGAGTTTCTTGGCTTTTCCAATTTCGATGGCCTCCATTTCACCAGTGGCATCGATACCAGAGCCAGAACCTCGTGGATACCTTACTGCAGCTGGTTGTTGAGCGATATGCCCCGTATACAACATATTTCTGCATTCAAGCTCGTCGGAAGGAGTCATGATGAGCATATTTGGAATACAGCGCAAGAAGCTGATATCAAAGGCTCCCTGATGTGTTGGTCCATCGGCACCTACTAGACCGGCTCTATCAATTGCAAAGAGCACAGGTAGATTTTGCAAAGCCACATCATGAATGAGTTGGTCATATGCTCGTTGAAGGAAAGTAGAGTAAATTGCCACAATAGCGTTCTTACCTTCTCTCGCCATACCGGCAGCTAGAGTCACAGAGTGCTGCTCTGCAATCGCTACATCAAAATACTGTTCAGGGAAGCGCTGAGAAAACTCAACCATACCAGAGCCTTCCCTCATAGCAGGGGTAATTGCCATTAAGTCTGCATCTTTCTCAGCCATCTCACATAACCACTTACCAAAAATGGCTGAGAAGTTAGGTGAGCTAGGTGCTGATTTGGGTAACTTCTGCTCTAGATGATTGAACTTAGGCACGGCGTGCCACTTAATTGGGTCTTGTTCGGCTAACTCATAGCCTTTCCCTTTCTTGGTCACGACATGCAAAATTTTAGGGCCTGACATTTTACGCATGTTTGAAAGTGTATCTACCATGCCCGCAACATCATGTCCGTCAATAGGGCCGAAGTAATTAAAGCCAAGTTCCTCGAAGATCGTACCAGGCACGACCATACCTTTGATATGCTCTTCTGCGCGACTCGCAAACTCTTTGATCGGAGGGACAGTACTTAGCAGCTTCTTGCCACCATCTCTGATGGAATTGAAAAAGTTACCTGTCAGTAAACGGGCCAAATGGCTATTCAGTGCACCGACATTCTCCGAGATAGACATTTCATTGTCGTTCAATATGACAACCATATCTTTAGCGATGTCACCTGCATGATTTAAAGCTTCAAATGCCATCCCTGCGGTTAAAGCGCCATCGCCGATTACTGCGACCACCTTACGTCCTTTGTCCTCTTTTTCTGCGGCTATTGCCATGCCCAAAGCAGCACTAATAGAAGTAGATGAGTGTCCAACAGCAAAAGTATCGTATTCACTCTCAGGCGGCCAAGGAAAGGGGTGTAATCCGCCTTTTTGACGAATGCTTGTCATGCGATCACGGCGACCAGTCAGAATTTTATGGGGATATGCTTGGTGGCCCACATCCCAAATAAGACGATCGAAGGGGGTGTTGTAAACATAATGCAAAGCGACGGTTAATTCGACTGTGCCTAATCCAGACGCGAAATGGCCACTACTTTGACTGACGCTATCAAGCAAATAGCGGCGTAATTCATTGGCTATTTTGGTCAGCGATTCCTTTGGCTGTTTTCTTAGCTCTTCAGGTATGTTCGCTTTTGCCAAATTAGGGTAGTTAGCTAAATCTAGTGTCATGTATGTTTTGTCTTCTGTCGTTACTGCATCAACTTCGCTAATTATAACAGTATTCTGCGAATATTATGTTGCGGCTTTAATGATTATTTTACCTAAAAAGGTGCTTGTTGCGCTAATTATGAAACTAATTGTTTCGAGTCACCAGATAATCGGTAAAAGCGACTAAGTTCTCGGTGTCATATGGCAACGAATGTAAGGCTTGTAGCGCTTCATGATGTAATTTCTGCAGAAAGCTTTGAGAGCCTTCTAAGCCCAAGTGTGACACAAAGGTGTTTTTATCAAGTTCAGAATCCGAACCTTGCGGTTTACCTAAGGTTTCGCTATCTGATACAACATCCAGAATATCATCTTGTACTTGAAATGCTAAACCGATGGTGCGTGCATAACTCTGTAATGTGCTGATGTGCTGAACATCGACATCGGGCGCTAAAGCCGCACCAATAGAAACACATGCTTCTAGTAGAGCCCCTGTTTTCAAACGGTGTAATTCTGTCAGTGCATCTAGTGAGATAGTGTTACCAGTCGCCATTAAGTCGATACTTTGGCCAGCGCACATGCCGTTAAGACCTGAAGCATGAGCGAGAATTCGACTTACTTCCAAACGTTTATTCTCCGCTTTTTCTGAAAGAGGGTGGTTCAACACAATTTCAAAAGCCAAGGTTTGTAAGGCATCACCTGCGAGTATTGCGGTTGCCTCACCAAATTTAATATGGTTTGTTGGCTTGCCTCTTCGTAAAGCATCATCATCCATCGCTGGCAAGTCGTCATGAATAAGTGAATAAGCATGCACGCACTCAATTGCCATACTCGCAACATCTAAATCATCTTTTTGTGCACCTAGCATATCGCCTACTAAAGTAAGTAGAAGCGGACGCATTCTTTTCCCGCCTGCAAATAAGCTATATTGCATTGCCGCAGATAATTCTTCCGCAATTAAGCACTGCTGAGATATGAACTGGGTCAGTTTATCGTCAATTCTTTGCTGCAATGCTGCTTGAATATCATGAACTTGCATCTGGTTCTATGGCTCTTCAGCTTCAAATTCTTCTAAGCTTTCGCCACCATTCGATTGCATCAATATTTGCACTTTTTGCTCGGCAGCTTTCAATTGCTGCTGGCTTTGCCTGGCAAGTTGAATACCGCGTTCAAATTTCTTCAATGACTCTTCCAGTGGAATGTCACCTTTTTCCATCTCGGTCACAATTTGTTCTAGTTCTAGCATTGCCGCTTCAAACGTTGTTTTTTGTTCAGTCATTGGACTTATTATTTTCCTCTAAAAGCATTGGCAGAACCATAACTGAGGCGGTTTATAAGGTCAACGAGTTTCCACCTATTTGACGATAATTCCATATAAAATGTAGCTTCACACATAAAGCTTTAATGGGAATTGCCGTTAACGCTATAGACAGCTTAAAACTGTTCAAAATACAAAGGTATTAAACTTGATACCGCGATTTTTTAAGTAGGCGGTAGACTTCACATCCGAGTGAATTTCTTCAGATAAACAGCAGGCATTTTAGGAGCGACAGGTGGATTTAGCTACCCTTATAGGCATGATTGGCGCAATTGGCTTTGTCTTAATGGCAATGATCCTTGGCGGTGATTTAGGTATGTTCTTCAATGTACCTTCAGTCTTGATCGTTTTTGGTGGTTCAATTTTCGTTGTTTTATCACAATATCCACTCGCTCAGTTTCTTGGCGCTGGAAAGGTGGCCGGAAAGGCTTTCATGTTCAAAATTCAGAGCCCAGAGGAACTGATCGAAAAGATCGTTGAGATGGCAGATGCTGCTAGAAAAGGCGGCTTTTTAGCATTGGAAGAGGCGCAAATAGATAACTCCTTTATGCAAAAGGGAGTTGACATGTTAGTTGATGGTCACGATGTTGACGTTGTCCGAACGACCATGGGTAAAGATATTATCAACACTTCTGAGCGCCATGATGCTGGCTCTGTTATTTTTAAATCATTGGGCGATGTTGCGCCTGCAATGGGAATGATTGGTACATTGATTGGTCTGGTAGCCATGCTATCAAATATGGATGATCCAAAAGCAATCGGTCCCGCAATGGCTGTTGCATTGTTAACTACCCTTTATGGCGCTTTCTTAGCAAACATCGTATGTTTGCCAATTGCCTTTAAATTAAGTGTCAGAGCGGCTGAAGAAAAGTTGAACCAGAGTCTTATATTGGATGGTATTCTAGGTATTGCTGATGGCCAAAACCCGCGTGTCATTGAAGGTGTACTAAAAGGTTACATCGCCGAAGGTAAGCGTGCTTCTGGAGAGACAGAGTAGTGGATGACGAATGCCCAAAATGTCCCCCCGAAGGGCTACCCGCTTGGATGGGGACGTTTGCTGACTTAATGTCTTTATTGATGTGCTTCTTTGTACTGTTACTTTCATTCTCTGAAATGGACGTGAAGAAGTTTAAACAAATAGCGGGCTCAATGAAGTTTGCTTTTGGTGTGCAAAACAAAATCGAACTAAAAGATATTCCCAAAGGTACCAGTGTGATTGCTATGGAGTTCAGACCAGGCAAGCCCGACCCAACACCAATTGAAACCGTGCAGCAAATTACCCAAGAAATTACAAAGCCAATGCTGAACTTCCAAGATGGCGAGGAAGATAATGCGGGTGGTAGACAGAAACAAAGAGGTACTTTCCGCGGCGGTCAATCGTCACAAACGGCGAATCAGGTTGCGGCAGCTGCAGCGTCAGCTTCCACCAAAGAACAAACCGAACAAAACACAAAGAAAGTGGAAGATCTCCTTCAAAAGGAAATCAAAGATGGTGCTGTGGATGTTGAAAATCTTGGACAGCAGATCGTTATTCGTATTCGTGAAAACGGTTCATTTTCAGCTGGCTCTGCATTCTTGCAACCGCAATTTAAGCCGGTCATACGCAGCATTGGTGAATTACTGGCTGAAATGCCTGGTGAAATAGAAGTTACCGGGCACAGCGACAGCATCAACATTTCTAACGAGTTATACCGTTCTAACTGGGACTTATCTGCACAGCGAGCCGTTGCAGTGGCAGAAGAGTTAAGAAGAGCGCCAGGGTTTGATGAAGCGCGTATGAAAATAGTTGGTAAAGCAGCTACGCAACCAATGGAAGAAGAAGACACTCCTGAGGCCAGAAGCAAAAATCGTCGAGTCGAGATTTCAGTCATGCAAGGCAAACCGAAATATGCTGAGCCTATTTCGGTATTACCTGGCACCGAACCAGAACAGTAAATGTTAAAAAAGCCCTGACTCCAGGGCTATCTATTCACCTATGCGCGATCCAGTTCAGCTCGATAGTGAGGTTTACTCAGCACCAACTGTACTGTACTGATAGCACGCTCTAAAAAACCACCTTCACAATAGTTCAAATAGTACTGCCACATTCTAGCAAAACGTTCATCATAACCATCTGCTTCCAGTGCTTGCTTGTTCTCATTAAATGCGGTGTGCCAATCTCTCAAGGTCTTAGCGTAATCCAAACCAATGTCGTGTAGGTCTCGAATATTCATATCGGTGTTCTTTTTCAAAAACTGATTGATGGCTAATTGAGAAGGTAAAAAGCCACCTGGGAAGATATGCTTTTGAATAAAGTCGACGCTATTTGAGTAACTGTCATAACGACGATCATCGATAGTAATCGCCTGTAACACCATTAAACCTTGCGGTTTAAGAAGGCTAGAACATTTTTCAAAGAAGTTTGGCAGGTAGGCTTTGCCAACCGCTTCAATCATCTCGATCGACACTAATTTGTCGAACTTGCCTTCAAGCAGGCGATAGTCTTTCTTTAGTAGTGTAATTTTGTCTTCTAGTTGTTCTTTCGCTACCCAGTCCTGAGCATAGGCATACTGTTCATCTGAGATAGTGGTGGTTGTGACTCTACAGCCATAGTGTTTTGCCGCGAATATTGCTAAACCGCCCCAACCAGTGCCTATTTCAATAAGGTGGTCGCTGGGTGTTAACTGCAACTTATCACAGATTGATCTCAGTTTATTTTCCTGCGCCTCGGCCAGAGTGGCGTTTGCGTCTGGATAAATAGCTGCAGAATACATCATGGAATCGTCTAAAAACTTAGTGTAAAGCTTATTTCCAAGATCGTAGTGAGCTGAGATGTTTTTCTTCGCTTGGTCTCGGCTATTTCTGCGCATGAAGTGTTGTACTTTCATGACAGGCATCGTTACCCATTTAAACTTATTTTCCCATTCGTCGAGCGTACTTAAATTACGAGCAAAAATTCTGATTACATTGGTCAGGTTTGGCGTTGTCCACCAACCTTCTGTAAAAGTTTCACCAGATGCAACGCTACCACCGAGCAATAATTTTTTGTAGGCACGGGTGTCAATAATATTAACTTCAGCGTGTAAGTCTTGGTCTGGATCGCCACACTGGGCGACCAAGTGTCCATTTTCGGTTAGTGTTAAGTGACCCTCAGGCATATTCTGTAACGCTTTTACAAATAGACTACGGTAGGTCTTGTCCATAAATGACATTGAATCTGAATTGGGAAGTGTTTGTTCACCATGTGACATATTTAATCCTTACCTCATGGGTGCATATAAATTGGTACGCGTTTAAAGAATAGCTTAAGAGCTTGCCAGTAAATGCCAGCGACAGTTTTGATAGTCATGCTGGGAATGGATAACAAGGCGCTACGTAATGTTTGACTGTTTAGTGGTTGCAAGTCCATATCTAATGCTGCTTCGAAATGCTTTGTATCCTTTATACAAGCTAAATGCAGATTTAGCTTACTTGCGGGTTGTTTGATTCGCCACTGATACTGCATGTCCATCGGGTTGAATGGTGAAACATGAAAAGCTTTGTCGTTGTTTTCTTGTTTAGCTAAGTCTACTAAATAATGGTGACGTTTATTCCAAGGAGTATTGCTCACTTCAGCTAGCATGTGTGTGAAATATCCTTGTTTATTACGCAGATAGTAGAAGTTCACTGGGCTAAAATACCACCCAAATGTTCTTATTTGGCCAAGAAAAAACACCTCACCTTCAAGGTGGCTGCCATGAAGCTCATTCATTCGCTGCAATACGGCTTCTTCAATCGGTAAAGTGGGCTCACCTAAAAAGTCTGGTCGTAAAAACTTAACAGGACTGAACCCTTTTTGCTCGGTTGAAAATCCACGAACTCGCTCATTCAATGTCGGGAGTTCGCTTAGCTTGAGCCAATACAGATAAATACGATAGTTAAAGCGGTGTATTTTTGGCACAAAGCGCTGATGATGCACTATGCCGTGATAAATACCAGACTCTAGCGTTTCGCTCACAGGCTTGCTCCAAACCTTTCGCAAACATCAAGCGCACTGCGTACACCGTCTTCATGAAAGCCGTTATACCAATAAGCGCCGCAAAAATGGATGCCTTCTTTGCCGCAAATTAATTCGCGTTGCTCCTGAGCAGAGACCATAGCAGGGCTAAACTGAGGGTGAGCGTAATGGTACGTACCGAGAATCTTCGCTGGATCAATTGCCGCAGTGTTATTCAGACTGACACAGAACGTGGTATCGCTATTCAGTCTTTGTAAGATATTCATATTGTATGTGATCGCCGCTGGTCTGGTGGATTCAGAAGCAGCCCCCTCTATCTCATAGTTCCAACTAGCCCATGCAAGCGGCCGCTCTGGCAATATACTTGTGTCAGTGTGCATAACGACTTCATTCATAGAGTAGGGGATTTCACTCAACACTGCCGAGTAGCTATCGAGGTCAAGTTCACTGGATGCATCGGAACTTAGAATTTCTAAGGCCTGATCACTGTGACAAGCGAAAACGACTTCATCAAATGTCTGTGCATTTTCACCGCTAGTGACTATAAACTTTCCATCTTTTTGCGATACGCTTTGAACGGGTGAGTTGAGTAAGATTTTATCTTTGAATGATGCTGTCAACGGACCAATATATTCGCTGGAGCCGCCGATGAGCGTGCACCATTGAGGGCGATTAGTAATATTGAGCAGTCCATGGTTATTAAAAAACTTAAGGAAAAAGGCTAATGGAAAATTCGCTGAAGCTTCTAAGCTAGTGGACCAAATTGCAGCGCACATCGGGAGGATGTAATTTTGCGTAAAAACATCACTGAGTTTGTGCTGTTTTATAAAATCAGCAAGCGTTATATTGTCAGTCGACCTTTGATTTTCAATATGAGCTTTGCAAAGTTTATTAAATTTTACAATATCAAGCACTAGACGCCAAAATGCTGGCCTAAATATATTGCGTCGCTGAGCAAACAAACTGTTGATGGTGTTCCCATTGTACTCCATTTTGGTTTTCAGGTTCTTAACACTGAAACTCATTTCGGTCGCTTGAGTTGGAACACCTAGTGTACTGAGTAGCTTTATGAAGTTGGGATAAGTCCAATCGTTGTAGACAATAAACCCTGTATCAATTGCATATTCCTTACCGTCTACTTCGACTTTCTTAGTTGCTGTATGGCCGCCGATATAATCGTTGGCTTCGTATACAGTAATATTATGTTCTTTATTCAATAAATAGGCTGTTGTTAAGCCTGATATCCCAGTGCCAACGATGGCAACGCGCTTTGTCATTATTTTTTGTTCCTAGCTTTCCGTGGTTTCTGTCTCATACCAATGCAGAGTTTACGCTGAACGGATTCAGGTAAAAGGTTTAATAGGCGAACGATAAAACTAAACCGACGCGGGAAATAAACGCTCGACCGAGACTTAAATATCCCATCTAGCATATATTTTGCTGCATCATCAGCACTTATCACCATTGGCATTGGAAAGTCGTTTTTGTCAGTAAGAGGCGTCTTTACGAAGCCCGGAGATAAAGTTTGTACTTTAATTCCTTTATTTGCTAAATCCACTTCAAAGCTTTTCGCCATGTAGTTCAGCGCTGCTTTACTAGCACCGTATGCTTGGCTGCGTGGAAATGGCAATAGCCTAGCTAAGCTATCAACGAAAACGATTTTATTTCCTTTTTCCAATTTAGGCAGTAGGCCCGCAATCATATTTACAACCCCAAATACGTTTGCATCGAACACGCGTTTGAACATGTCTGGTTCGAGTTCAGGTAAGTCTACGTATTCGCAAGTACCAGCGTTAAGCACAGCAATGTCGCATTTAACATCAGCCAGTGCCTTTTTTGTCTCTTCTTCATTAGTAACGTCGAACTTGCAGGTTTGGATGCAAGGTAATTTCTCAAGCTCAGCAAGCTTGTCTTCGTTTCTTCCACATGCGATGACTTGGTGGCCGGATTGTGCGGCTAGTTTTGCGAGCGCCTCTCCTATACCCGAGGTTGCACCTGTTATTAATATTGTCGTCATTAGCTCAAAGCCCTTTTTATTTTCTTTATTAATCGACCGATGAGTGGGATATTCTCATACACCATCTGACCCAAGTCGTAATAATCTCGGTGGTAAACGACACGGTCGTCAGCTATTTTTAACATCGTAATACCGTCAACGGCGATTGGCTTTCCCTTGTTCATGCGCGACGATGTGAATACCATTTGCCACGTGACTACATGATTGTTTGTCTTTGTTTCTTGGATTTCATGTATGTTGAATGTGCAGTACTTCGCGTTGTGCAGCAGTTTTGAAAAGTAATCCTCAACCGCGTTGATGCCTTCATGAGCAGCTATTGGGTCGATAAATACAACATCGTTGCTGTAAACGCTGGCAAGCTGTTCTATTTTCATCGACGCTAAATCTGTGTAGAACGATTCAAATTTTTGTATTGCGGTCATGTTGTTCTAAATTTCGAAATGATAGTGATTGTACCCTTCTGTTTACAGTTGAGATCAGGATATTAATTATTTTTAATTTTAAACAATTCGATCTATTTATCCTTCATCCCGTAATGAAAGTGTAGTTCAAATTTATTGAGTTAAGAAAACATTTATGAAAGTTCCATTATTTCCACTGTCATCACATATTCTTCCCGAGGGGAGAATGGCCTTACGCATCTTCGAGCCCAGGTATACTCGCATGGTAAAAGAAGCCTGCGAAAGCAACGGTGGATTCGTGATATGTATGTTGAATGCAAAGGGAGATAAAACGCTCAACACTCATATCTTTCCTACGGGAACGTATTGCAAAGTGATTGATTTTGATGTCCTTGAGGATGGTCTTTTAGGGATTACGGTAGAAGGCCAGTACTGCGTCAGCATAAACGACATTGAAACCGAAAAAGATGAACTCCGAGTGGCGAGTTGCGAGCCGGTGGATGTATGGCAGTGTAACTTTGACATTAATGAACTGAGCCCAATGAATGAGCGACTTGGTGAGATATTTGAAACTTATCAGGAAGTTAGCGGTTTATACGACCAGGTCAAGCTAGACGACCCATTGTGGGTGATTAATCGGTGGTTAGAATTGCTGCCGGTTGATGCAGAACAAAAGCAGCATTTTCTCGCGCAAAAAGACTGCAAAAAGATTGTTGCGTATCTTTCACAGCTAATTGAGTAATCGTAATTACAGCCAACAGAAAGAATTTAATAAGTGATCTTTCTTAATCACGATTCGTATACTACAGTAATCAATACGACAGGACTGAATTGAATGCTAATCGGAATTCCATTGGAAAATAACAAGCCAGACGTTCGAAAGCCTAAAGATTGTGCGGCTGAGATGTCTGCTCACCTAGATACAGTAGCAAAAAAACGATGCAAAGCTTCGTTTGCCAAAGTGTTCGGCTACTTTGCCCCTCGCTTGCGTTCGTATGCCCTCAAACAAATGGGGAATGAGGCAATCGCAATGGAGCTTGTGCAAGATACAATGTCAAACGTTTGGCAAAAGGCACACCTGTTTAACGCAGAGAAAGGTTCTCCATCTACTTGGATTTTTACTATCGCAAGAAACATCCGCTTTGACATGTTGCGTAAATTGCAGAACCGAAAAGAAGATGTATGTTCCGATGATCTGTGGCCAATATTGTGCGAGCAAACAGCAGATCCAAAAGAGACATCGCTCGAAGAAAAGATAACCTTAGAGCAAGTCGGTGAATTGTTTGATGAGTTGCCAGCGAAGCAGAAAGCAGTCATTGAGGCAATTTATATCGATGGAAAGTCACAACAAGAAGTTGCTGACGAATTAGAAATTCCTTTGGGCACAGTAAAGTCTCGAACAAGACTTGCGCTTCAAAGATTGAAGGACATGTTAGCAACACATGATTAAGTTTCATCCCAGCATCCAGCAACTCAGCCAGTTCGCAGACGGGACACTATCGTCTACTGAAGCACTTATTGTTTCAGCACACTGCGATATGTGTTCTCAATGTCGAAACAAGCTTGAGTTATACATAGAAGCGAATGCCGAAGTGGCGTTTCCCGAAACAATTGACAGCACTGAAAGTGAATTTTCTGGCATGCTAGAGATGATCACTTCTCAGGAAGTTGATGCGGGTATTCAAGTCACTCCTAAGAACCATATCATCGATTTGGATGGAAAGACGTTTGAGTTACCTCGTACCTTAACGCGTTTTGCTGATTCAATCGGGAACTGGTCCCATCTTGTAGGTAAACTATGGCAAGCGCCTGTTGATATCGGTGGTGACACCGTTGCCAACTTCATTTACATGGAGAAGGGCGGGAGCGTACCTGAACATACTCACCGTGGTAGCGAAATGACCCTAGTCATAAATGGTGAGTTCAGTGACGGTATATCAGAATACGACACTGGTGACTTCATGGTCATGAATGGCGAGCACAAGCACAGCCCAAGTACGCAAGCAGATGAAGGCTGTTTGGTATTTAGTATCGTTGATAAACCTCTTCACTTTACTTCGGGTTGGGCTAGATTGATAAATCCATTTAGCCATTTGTTCTTCAAATAATATCTGAAGAATGTTGATCAAAAAAAAACACGTCATTTGACGTGTTTTTTTGTTTGAGAGCCATCATGTTGGTGACGGCTTTTGCTTAATCTAAGAATTCACTATCCGGATAATTTAAACGCAGCGTACGCATCGTGTTTTCTTTAAGTTCGGTAAGGTTTAACTGATCATAACTTGACACCATTACCTCAAGTGCAGGTTGCACTTGACTTGTATCAGGGAAGTTCTCGATCACATATCGACCCCGGTTTGCCGCGGCAACATAGGCTTGGCGACGCATATAGAAACGAGCAACCGCAATCTCATACTTCGCCAAACGGTTTTTGATATGTAACATACGCTCTCTTGCGTCGGCAGCATATTTACTATTTGGGTACTTCTGAATTAATCGACGGAAATCCTCGAACGCTTCTTTTGATTTCGAAGGATCACGGTCATCACGGTCGACGCCAAGTAACTCTTGAAACAAATTGTTATCCAATTCCATGTTTGTGACACCACGCATAAAGTACGCATAGTCAACATCGGCGTGGTTAGGATTCAAGCGTACAAAGCGATCGATCGTTGCTAAGGCTTGGTCAGGCTTTCCACCTTTGTAGTATGAATAGATCAGATCAAGTTGTACTTGGTGTGAGTGTGCACCAAAGGGATACTTCGAATCGATTAGGCCGAGAATTTGAGAAGCTTGGGCAAAGTTGCCTACCGACATACTGTCTCTTGCATCGGTATATAAGGCTTGTACGCCCTGATTAGCAACCGCTTGGATTTGCTCTTCTTCAGATGATGCGCAACCACCTAAAGTAAAAATTGATGCGGCTAATATTGCTACGCCTGTTTTTTTCGTGAATTTCATTGAATTCGATTTACCTTTCTATTTATAACTGAGGTTTATAATTCTTGCTCTATCATGGCTAGTTTCAAGTAACTCGCTATGGTCGCATACTCTCTTGCGTCATATTCTACACTAAGCTTTATTTACTGTCTTATTTAAACTCAGGCAGAGTGAATAATTTGCTCTTTTCGCGATTCATGACATTCTCTGGTTATACTCTTGCGCTTGTATTGGTATAATGACCGCTATTCTTAATTAAGCGAAACCTATGCCAGCCAATAATATACAAATTGATCTTTCTGCAGAAGTAGCAGAAACGATGTTCGATAAAAGACTAGACCAATGTTTAGCGCTTTTGTTCCCTGAATATTCACGTTCAAAGCTAAAAGAGTGGATTTTAGCTGATTACGTCCTTGTTGATGGCGAAGTAGTCAACACGCCTCGTCTCAAGCTAAAGAGCGGGGAGCTGATCGAAATAAAAGCGACCCAAGAAGTTCAGGTAACGAACACTCCACAAGATATCGATTTAGATATTGTGTTCGAAGATGAGCACATCATAATTATTAACAAACATGCTGGTTTAGTCGTTCACCCAGGTGCTGGTAATCAAGATGGTACATTACTGAATGCTTTATTGGCTAAAGTACCAAATATCGATCAAGTACCTCGGGCTGGGATAGTGCATCGTCTCGACAAAGATACGACTGGTTTAATGGTTGTTGCTAAAACCTTGCCTGCCCAAACTAGCTTAGTTGAACAACTTCAGTCACGAAGCATGGGGCGAGAATATGAAGCTCTCGTCATGGGCACAATGGTCGCAGGTGGCGTGGTAGATGAGCCCATTGGTCGGCACCCGAATAAGCGTACTTCCATGGCTGTGTCTGAAGCGGGGAAAGAAGCAGTTACTCACTACCGTGTTAAAGAAAAGTTTCGTGCCTATACCTATTTACGCTTAAAGCTAGAAAGTGGCAGAACTCACCAAATCCGTGTTCACATGTCACATATTAAGCATCCTTTGGTCGGTGATACTTTATATGGTGGGCGCCCACGTTTACCGAAACATGCCAGTGAATCCTTTGTGAATACGCTTCGTGGATTTAAACGTCAAGCTTTACATGCTGCGCAATTGTCACTCACTCATCCAATCAGCCAGGAAGAAATGACATTTCAAGCGCCACTACCTGAAGATTTTGTCAACTTGCTTGCAGAAGTACGTGAAGACACCAAGATTAATGGTATCGATATATAGTGGAGCTTATTCACGCAGAGTGGCCTTTACGTGACAAAGTCATTTGCTGTAGTACGACAGTAAATGGCGGCGTCAGCAAGGGCCCTTATGCTAGCTTGAACCTTGGGGCCCATGTTGGTGACGATGCAGCCAATGTTACTGAAAATCGTCAACGCCTAAATAGTTACCTTTCAAAACAACTTCCATACATCAAGCCAGTTCATTGGCTGAATCAAACTCACAGTACGAAGTGTGTTTCCTTAGAAGCTTCGTCAAATGACAAGCTTAATATACCGATATCTGCAGATGCAGCATATTCACAGAGTAAAGCGCAGCCTTGTGTCGTAATGACAGCTGACTGCATGGCGATAATGCTAGTAGATGCAGCGGGAACACAAATTGCTGCTGTGCATGCCGGCTGGAGAGGGTTGATTGATGGTGTGATTGAAAACACCTTGGGTCAATTTATATGTCAGAAAGCTGATATTTATGCTTGGTTTGCACCTGCTATTTCCGCTTCGAACTTTGAAGTCGGGCATGATGTTGCGGATTTATTTGGTGCATATCCAGAATCGCTCTCAAGTTGCGACCAAGAAAACAAGTATCTATTAGATTTGCAGCTAGTTGCCAGTCAAAAACTCACAGCCGTTGGTGTCAAGCATCAGTATTTTGCAAATATGTGCACTTATTTAAGCGGCAATCTATTCTCTCATCGCAGAACGACGCACCAAAACTTCAAAGCCTGCGGGCGAATGGCAAACTTGATCGTAATCAAATGATTGACAATTGAATAAGAAATAAACTTGAAAGTTGTCTTATTCGCCACCAAATACTAATCATACAAGTAATGGAGTCATATTATTTATGCGATTAGATAGATTCACTAGTAAGTTTCAAATAGCCATTTCTGATGCGCAAAGTTTAGCGCTTGGTCGTGACCAACAATATATAGAACCGGTGCATTTGATGATGGCTTTGCTGAACCAGCAAGGCGGTTCGGTGCGCTCGTTATTTGATCAAGCAGACGTTAACGTTAATAGCCTGCGTTCTTCTCTGTCTGAAGCCATTGAGAGGTTACCGCAACTTCAGGGGATCGGCGGTGATGTTCAGCTGTCGAATGATTCAATTAAGTTGCTGAACTTGAGCGATAAAATCGCGCAACAGCGCAAAGATGATTACATCACTTCTGAAATATTTGTGTTGGCCTCGCTTGAAGATAAAGGCTACTTGGGAACAATCTTCAAAAGCTTGAAGGTAAAAAAAGAAAAAATCGAAGAAGCGATAAATTCAATGCGAAATGGCCAAAAGGTCACTGATCCAAACGCGGAAGATGTTCGTCAAGCACTTGAAAAATACACTAGCGACCTAACTGAGCGAGCTGAACAGGGGCGATTAGATCCTGTCATTGGCCGAGACGATGAAATTCGTCGAACAGTTCAGGTGCTGCAAAGAAGAACTAAAAACAACCCCGTTCTTATTGGTGAGCCTGGTGTAGGTAAAACAGCGATTGTTGAAGGTCTAGCGCAACGTATCATTAATGGTGAAGTACCGGAAGGTCTCAAAAATAAACGTGTATTGTCCTTAGACATGGGATCACTGCTGGCCGGCGCTAAATACCGCGGTGAGTTTGAAGAAAGGCTCAAAGCAGTACTAAACGAACTAGCCAAAGAAGAAGGAAAGGTGATTCTTTTCATTGATGAATTGCACACCATGGTCGGTGCTGGCAAAGGTGAAGGGGCAATGGATGCTGGTAATATGCTGAAACCTGCGCTGGCAAGAGGCGAGTTACACTGCGTTGGTGCAACGACTCTTGACGAATATCGTCAATATATTGAAAAAGATGCAGCCCTTGAACGACGCTTTCAAAAAGTACAGGTAGATCAGCCATCGGTTGAAGATACGATCGCAATTTTGCGAGGTTTAAAAGAGCGGTATGAACTACATCACTCTGTGGATATCACCGACCCTGCTATTGTTGCAGCAGCGAGCTTATCAAACCGTTACATCAGCGATAGACAATTGCCCGATAAAGCAATAGATCTTATTGATGAGGCGGCCTCGAGCATTCGATTACAAATTGATTCGAAGCCAGAGGAAATGGATAAGCTCGAGCGTCGTATTATTCAATTGAAACTGGAAGAACAAGCACTAGCGAAGGAAACTGATACTGCATCGCATAAGCGCTTGGAAGTGATTGAGTTAGAACGAGAACAGCTTGAACTAAAATTTGCCGAACTAGATGAGTTGTGGCGTGCAGAAAAACAAGCAATGCAAGGCACGCAGTTTATAAAGGCTGAGTTAGAGCAGGCTAAGCTTGATTTAGAAGTCGCTCGACGAGCATCCGATTTATCTCGTATGTCCGAGCTACAATACGGAAGGATTCCCGAGCTCGAATTAAAACTTGAACAAGCCAGTGAAGCGGAAACGACTGAAACACTATTACTCAAGAATAAAGTGACAGAGAACGAAATTGCCGATGTACTTTCTCGCTGGACAGGCATCCCAGTCAGTAAAATGCTTGAGGGTGAAAAAGATAAATTGATCAACATGGAAGGCAGTATCGGGAAGAGAGTCATTGGACAACAAGAAGCAGTAAAAGCTGTCTCGAATGCAATTAGACGTTCTCGGGCTGGCTTAGCGGACCCAGATAAACCAACGGGTTCATTTTTATTCTTAGGTCCAACAGGTGTGGGCAAGACAGAGTTATGTAAATCATTAGCTAATTTCATGTTTGACACAGAAGACGCAGTGGTGCGAATTGATATGTCAGAGTTCATGGAAAAGCATTCAGTTTCTCGTTTGGTCGGAGCACCTCCAGGTTACGTTGGTTATGAAGAGGGCGGTTACTTAACCGAAGCCGTTCGCCGCAAACCATATTCAGTCATTCTGTTGGATGAGGTTGAAAAAGCACACCCGGATGTATTCAATATATTGTTACAGGTACTCGACGATGGACGGCTGACAGATGGTCAGGGCCGTACAGTTGATTTTAAGAATACCTTGATCATAATGACCTCAAACTTAGGTTCTGACATTATTCAAAACCATAAAGATGACAGTAGTTATGAGCAAATGAAACAGCAGGTGATGGGAGAAGTGAATAACCATTTCCGTCCTGAGTTTATTAACCGTGTAGACGATATAGTGGTATTCCACTCACTTGGAAAAGACGAAATCAAGTCAATTGCCAAAATCCAATTGTTAGGTTTGCGTCAGCGTTTGCAAGAGATGGGGCTTAAGTTTGAAATTTCTGGCGCCGCATTAGATCTCATTGCTGATGCTGGCTTTGACCCAGTGTTTGGAGCAAGGCCATTAAAACGAGCGATTCAAACACAGATAGAGAATCCCTTAGCGGAAAAACTCTTAAGTGATGGTCTGGCAGATAAGGAAGTGGTGCGTATTGATGTGCTAGATGGACGCTTGTCTATTGTATAAATAAGCGATTACCAATAGCACCAATATTTTACTTCCTGCTGTTTTAAAAAGTCTTCTGCGTTTGCCCCTTGTAAAAGGGCAAGCGTAGCGAGCAAGCCTGATTGAGTGCAGTAATCTGCTGCTACTGTTATGGAGCGAGGGCCGCCTTTAATTGGAAAGCCTGTCTTTGGGTTGAGTATATGAGAATATCGCACACCGTTCTTGAGTAAGTAGCGATTTGCATCGCCGCTAGTTGCTAATCCTCCGTTAGCAATCCTTAATATACTTTGTGAGCGAGGGGTACCAGAGGTGTTCTCTTTATCTGGAGATTCAATACCTACTTGCCAATAGGCTGAGTCTGAACGGGGTCGTGTTACTTGGATGTCACCTCCAAAATTAACTAGCACAGAAGTATTCGGTGCTAGCTTTTTACAAAGATTGGCGACGTTATCAACAGCATATTCTTTTCCAATGCCGCCTAAATCTATTTCAAAGCCTGCGGGCATGGTTATGGATTGTTCTTGTAAACTAATGAGGTGCCAACCAATTAGCTTTTTCAGTGTGTCCACTTCGCTTTTATTTGGTAATGAATCTGAACCATCAAATTTCCAACACTTTCTTAATACGCCGGAAGTGATATCGAATAAACCATCACTAATTTTAAAGCAAGTATCGGCAAATTGAAGTAGTTGGTAGGTCTCCATATCTATTGCTATGGGCTTGCCATTGGCGTTATTGATAAGACCAATAATATTATCATCTCGATAACGACTATATTTTTGCTCTATCCTGAATGCCTCAACACAAGCTTCAGCAACTAGTTTCCTAGCTAAACTTTCATCAGTTCCATCAATTAATATTTCGCACGGACTGGCCATGCAATGAAAACTGCCGACGAAATGGTCGTCGGCAGTGCGTAGTTTCCATGCTTGAGACATGTAAGTTGGCTCTTAATTAAAAGTTATAACTAAACTGTACGATAAAAGCATCAACGCTCGGATACAAGTCTTGTGAAGATAAAACGCCTGGGCTTTCAAACCCAGCGTTCTTCGGGCTTTGTTGATAATACTCAGCTCTGACTGCCCACTCATGGCCATTATTCATTTTGTGACCGTACTTTAAACCCACAGTAATTGCTGTCATTTCACCCAATCGGTAATCCGCAGACGCATAAAGCGGCATTGAATCACTTTGATTCAAATACGGCCGGTAAAAATCAGCTGCAGACTGCTGATAATACCTAAAATGCGGTTGCAAATAATCACGATCGTTTAATTTATAGCGAAAGCGAGTGTCGACTGTGTGTGATTGAATATCCCAATCATCACTAGCAAAGCGATATGATAAATCAGCAACACCAGAATCAAATGCGTATTTAGTTTGTGCATAAATACCATGTTTTGCTCTTCTATCGGGTCTATTTTCATGCACTATCGATTGTGTTTCGCCTTCTGTATTAATCACGCTAAGCACTTTATACGGGTCATTCAAATAACCGCTGTTGTTGGAATAACTGTAGTTCATCTGAACTAACATCCGGCGGTTAATAACCTGAGTTACACCAAGCAAAACGTCAACAATTGATTTATCTTCGGTCTCGTCTATCCGCGTCAGGTTGAACGCTTGCTTAAAGCTAGCCTCTCCAGCTTCACCGCTACCAAACTGACCATTATCAACCACCATAGTCGACAAACCGACGGGTCTACCACCAACAGGGTCAATGCTGTCATATTGATAGGACAAACCGAACAATCCTGTTGTATTTTTATTGTTGAAATCTCGCTCTATGGACGCGCTAGTACCCACAGAAAGGTAATCATATTCGCGAGAAACATTTGCCCCGATCGTGGTTCTTGTATCCTTCATTATCGGTTGGGTCCAGTTAGCGCTTAACTGAACACGCGTGTCTCTAAAAGTATCGTCGAGAGGCAGAGAGTTTGGTTCAATGATGTACTGACCATTGCCTGAAGGACGAGTAAAAGTCTGTGCAGTCGGTTGAGCCACAGCACCAGAGGCAGACGCACCAGTTAAGGTATCGATAACCAGCTTCGTATTGAAGATATGTTGATCTCCAAAGTCTTTAGTGGCGCTAATAACGCCTTCTACTAAGCTGACACGGTCAGTTTCACCATAATATAAAATAGCGGTATCAAACTCCCAGTTATTCTCATCCTGTGCCTGCACCGGAGCGTTTAATAAGCTACAAGTAGCAGCTGCCAGAACCGTAGATATTTTTTTTGTATGAGTTAATTGCATCCACAACCTCCGCCAGCAAAAGAGCGACCGCCACTAGTGGCTTCTTTACTAAAATAAATATGTTCGTCCAAACCAATATCGACAGCATCTGCATTCAATGCCATTTCATCTTGTGCGAGTAAATCTCTTTCCCAAGGTTGAACACCTAAGTTGGCGCAACCTGCTAACTGAGTTGTTGCTATCACAACGAGAAATGGCAAATATTTTGATTGTTTGCGTAAGGCTTTAAACCGATGTTGAAGCTTCATAATGGTTCCTATTCTGCAAGTAGTTGAATAATTTCTTGTTCATATTGGCCTTCATTTTTAATAAAGAAGCCTGTGTGTGTTTTTCGTAGTTCGCCCTTTTTATCAATTAGGTAGCTGCTTGGCATACCAACTAATTCGTAACGCTCAGCGACAACTCCGTCAGGATCAAGAAGAATATGAAAGCTGGCAGGGTACTTTTCGAGAAATTTAGTAATAGCAGAAATATCTTGGTCCAAGTTAATGCTCACGACTTCAAATCCTTGAGAAGCGTACTTGTTTTGCATCTTATTCATCCAAGGAAAAGATGTTCTACACGGTTTGCACCAACTGGCCCAAAAGTCTAGGTAAACGACTTTACCGTGAAAATTGGTGAGAGAACGAGTTTCTGCAGGAGCGTTGTTTAGACTCGTTTTATAATCTGCCAAAGTAAAGCTTGGTGCGCTAGTAGCAAAAGTGAATGAAGAAAATAAGCTAAGGCTTAAGAGTAAAGGGATGAACCAGCAGTGTTTCATAAACTTCAAAATTCCAAGTAAAAACGATATTTTATGAATAATACTTGGTGAAACTTAAGAGAAACTTAGGGAGAGTAAAAGTTTCTCAGTTCGGGCTAGAATTCCATTTCTAAAGCAAAGCGAAGGGTGTGGTCAGTTGAGTCGCCATTTAACCCTGCTATAAAACCTAATTCCCATTTTAATTGACGTTGTCCTCCAAACCGCTTTATTCCCATAAACGCAGGGCCAATCCCAACAAAGTCTTTATTTGAGTAGAGCTCTATTGCCGGTTGTATCTCAGGTATCCAACGATACCGATATTTCAATCTGAACTCTGCCTGAGATCGATTGTTATTGCTGCTTTCACTACCCCAGCTATGAGACACCAGTGCATTTATGGTTAGGCTGGTACGACCAAATTCTTTTTCCCCTAGAATACCGGTCGTGAATTCCCAGCTATTTTTGTCGTGAACTTTTTCTAACTCGAACAACGCTCCCCAATCAGCCCAATACTCGCCCTGGTCGGTTATCATCCAGCGAGCTTCTATCTCGTAGGCATATAAGCCAAAGTCATCAGTTTCATCGCGTTCAGCTACGATGTACCCTTCTAACGTGACATATTCAGAAATTGAATGACCGTAGGCTATACGTTGCAGTAAAGCGTTACCCTCATCATTTTTTCTTGAGCTAAAGCGCCATTCAAACTCTCGTTCAAACGGCAGCACATAAGGATGGTAAACTTTATCCACTGCTTCAGTGCCATGAGCATGACTAACTGGAAAGATAATCGGCGTCAAACATAGAAACATAACGAATAGAAATCTCATGACTTCCTCTCTTGTTGAGGGGGAATTAGCTTAAATATAAATACTGATGTCAGCACAATACTGACGGCGAGAACGGCTATATACTCTATGCTTGGAGTCGCATCGTAGCCAAAAATAGTCTTAAGCAATTGACCATATTCTTGGCTCTCGCTTATCAAAAAGTTAGAGTCCCAAAGTGGAAGTGATGAAGAGATAAGGCCAATCTGTTCCAGAATGGTTAAAGCTCCCGCAATTTGTGCAGCTAAGAAAAGACTTAATAATATTTTGAATGTGCTGTGGTTAAGTACTCGTGTACAAAAAAAGTACAACAAATAGCTGAAGCTAAAACAAATCCCTAGCCCAATTAGTATACCTGTATAGATTTCAGTGCTCGTATCTATGTTGAATACTGATTGCATAAATACAAAAAAGTCACTGGCATGTGGAATGACTATGCAGACTAAGCTTGCACTGAGCAAGGCGAGGCTGATTCGTGCGGTGCTCGCTATCAGCCCGCCAAAAACGAAAAGTATAAAAAGTGCGATAAATAGCACTAGTGCAAGCTCATAAGCTTGACCTTCTACCATATTAGTTAGTGTTGGGCGGATACTGCTGAAAGCCAAGCCTAGCAATAAACTGAGTACGATAGTGACATTTAATAAAAAGGTAATCTTATGATTTTTAGAGGTATGATGATTTACTTGATAGTGAAAAAATGAGCATAAATAGGCGTAAGCTATACTGATTGGTAAGGCTTCTTCTATCAACAATAATAAGCTGTTAATCAACAATGCTAATACCCTCTTGTTTCCGTACAATCACTTTACCTATCGCCGTCTCAGGATGATATTCACCAAAAAATTCATACTCTCCAGCTGGAAGAGGGCCAACAAAAAGCGTCGCTTTTGCGTTAGGGAAAATGACTTTTTCTCTATTTAAATCAAAGCTATCAAACTCCTCGGGGGTATTATCTCGGTTATAAATTACAAATTTTATTTTCTGATTGGCAGGTACAATAATGGTACTAGGTTGAAAAATATGGTTTTGCAATTCGATTTCAACGAGCTTTTGTTGCCGAGCATGAAGAGGTAAGCATACTAAATTAAGAAGTATTGCAAGCACTAGCGCCCTCATTTAACTTGCGCCTCTATTGAGCTTATTTCAGAAATTGATTTAGGAAACGCCACCCGGACCTCTAAGCCCCCCACAGGCGATTCTGTAAAACTTAAGTCAGCGCCTTGTACTTTTGCAACTTGAGCAACGATAGCTAAGCCGAGTCCGCTTCCAACAATGCCTCTTTTTATAACTTCTTCAGTACGATAGAAACGCTCTAAAACACGTTTTCTTAAGTTTTCAGGGATGCCTGGCCCTGAATCAGAGACTGTGAGTGTTGCGTGTGTACTATTTTCTTCAACTCTTACACTAATATGTCCCTTATTGGGAGTGTACTTTATTGCGTTACTCACTAGGTTACTGATGAGTGTTTGTATGAGGAAAGTTTGAGATTGAATAATAACTGAATCACCTAATAACTCGATCTGTTGGTGTTTCAATTCTACGGCAGGGTAGAGCTCACTAATTACGTTTTGTGCAGATTCAAAAAGATTTACCTTCCTAAATTCTTTCCCTAGTGTTTCAGGGTTTGTTTTACTTAAACTCAGTAGTTGATTAACAGCAAGTATCATTCTCTCTACATCCCGCTGTAACTTGGGAAGATCGGTGCTTAAATCATCAGGGGATGTAGCCAAGTTGTGAATGTTTATTTTCATCACGCTCAAAGGTGTGCGTAACTCATGAGCAGCATGGGATACAAACTCACGCTCTCTTTCAAAAGATGACTCCAACCTTGAAAATAACTCGTTGAGCTTTGTTAATACTGGCTGAAGCTCAATACTTGCGTTTGGTAATTCGATAGCATTTAGGTTAGTTGATTGGCGACGAGTCAATAGTTTTGAAAGTGTCTTAAGGGGAGATAACCCTTTCGATATGATAAATAGGATTAACACGCATAATATTGGCATAATCCAGATGATGGGCTTTACTGCTGCCACAATCATATCTGAAACGAATGAATTCCTTTGCTGGCGCTGCTGAGCGACTAAAACCCAATGTCCCGGTTGATACTCTGAAATATACAAACGCCAGCGCTTAGCTGAAAAATAAACGTCACTGAAGCCATTTTCAAGTTCAGCCATGGCAACTTCTGGCGCATTGTCGGTTCTGAAAATGATATTTTTCTGTTGAATGATTTGATAGGCAAAGTTTAACTCATTGTCAGAGTGGTTTTGGGGGAGCTTGATACTGTTTGCCTCGACAAGGGCATTATTGTCTTTTAAATAAGACCATGCAACAGCAATGGGTACTAAACCCTTTGCAATTAATGCTAATTCATCATCAAAACTCTGATTTGCAATGATCATACTCGAGCGATAACCTTCAATCGCAGCGCTGAATACTCCCAGAGTGATGACGCTGACCAATACCAAAGTCAGCTGTTTGCGAATGCTATACATTTACCTTTGGCGTTTCTGTTTTCTTAGGCACTGAATAACCCACGCCGCGAATTGTTTTGATAAAATTATCAGGCAGTCGTTTGCGCAGGTTGTGAATGTGGACTTCAATCGCATTGCTGCTAATTTCTTCGCCCCATTCATATAGTTTTTGCTCCAATTGAACTTTACTTTGTATCCTTCCGTGATTTTCCATCAAGGCTTTGAGCAACATGAATTCACGCCTAGATAAATCAATGATGGCCCCATCGACATTAAGTTGATGGCTTGCAATGTCTAAACTCACTTGATCAATCATGACAATAGAGGATGTGCTTGTTTTTCCTCGTCGCTCGATAGCACGTAACCTTGCGAAGAGTTCTGCTAAATCAAAGGGTTTTGGTAAGTAATCGTCAGCCCCAGCATCCAAACCTTCAATTTTGTCATCAATAGAGTCACGTGCTGTGAGTATGATTGTCGCAAGATCAGGGTGGGAGAGTTTGGCTTTTGCTAGTAGCTCTAAGCCATCCATATCGGGGAGACCCAAATCAAGGATAGCTATAGTGAATTCGTTGCTATCAAGAGCTGAAAGCGCATCTTTCGCATTTGATACGTGGGTTAATGAATACCCTTGCTGATGAATTGATTTGCTCAAAGCATCAGCTAGGGACGCATCATCTTCTACTAGTAGTAATCGCATAAGCTAAGTATTGAATGTATTTTCCTTAATAGTATAGCTTAAAACTTAAGGGAAACTTAGCGGGTCTGGTCAAGAGTCAAAAGAATCATTTTAATATTGGAATTAACTCTTCAACTGCTTCAACAATGCGCTTGCTTCCTCTTTGTAGCTAAATGACTCGAACAACTGCAGTAGGTTTTCGAGTTCGGTTTGGGCATCTGCCTTACGACCTAGCTTCGCTAATGTATAAGCAATATGATAACGAACGTCAGGCGTCGCTGTGTTCATTGCAAAAGACTTACGAAGTAGGCTCAGTGCTTCATCATATTTACCTTGCAATGACAGGGTCCAGCCAAGTGTATCTAAGATGTTTGCGTTATTTGGGCTGAGTATATAGGCTTTGTTAGCCAAGTCGTACGCGGTATTTATTTTTTCTTCCTGCAAATAAATGTTGGCTAAGTTGTTCATTACAATAGGTAAAAACGTATAGGAGTTGTTTTTGATTATTTGTGAGTAATGTTGTTTGGCTAGAGTAAACATACCGTTCTTACTGTAATAATCGCCCAATAGGTTTCTAGCCAAATCTGAACGTTCATCATCTGTTATGATAGATTCAAAAAGTTTAGCAAAACGTTTTTCGTTATAGCCTAATTGCGCGAGTTGATAGCTTTTTGCCATGGCTTGGGCGAACAAATTTTGTTTTTCAACCGCGTCCAGATAGTAATTACTAGCTTGTTCCAGCTTCTTTTGGCCAACTAAATAGTCACCCTTGAGCACATCAGTGTCTGCGACAACAGGGAAATCTTGATAGAGCTTTTCTAGCTCTTTGTTTGCCAGTTGCATATCGAATGTTTGAATTAATAACTTTGTGTATTCACGTCGAATGACATATTCATCAGGAGAGATGGAAATGGCACGTTCGATACTCTTTCTAGCGTTTGCAAAGTCATCTGCTCTTTTCTGCAATAACATCAAATCGAGTAACTGAAACGAATTGTCTTTGTATAAGCTGAATAGTGTTAAAAGGTCTTTTCTTGCAGCTGCCAAATTACCTTGAGCGAGGTAAAGATTGGCTCGTTTATCTAGGTACCTTGCATTCAAAAAGCTATTCTTTAAAAGTTGAGTAACTATAGCAATAGCATCTTCATATTGACCTTCTAGTTCATACAATTCTGCAAGCTCCAGCTTCGCTGGGATATAACTACTATCAATTAACAGTATGTTAGATACCTGGTCCTTAGCCTCATCAAAGCGCTCGAGTTGACGAAGTACTCTCGATTTGAGAAGAAGGGTAGTAATATCATTGGGACGCTCCGCCACTAATGTCGATAAAAGAGTAAAAGCATCATCATACTGAGCCTGCCTAAAGCGGATAGAAGCTAAGTTAAAACGAGCAGAGTAGTGTGAATTGTTGCTTTCAAGTATTTCATTTATCGTATTTTCAGCCGTTTCGAGCTTTGCCTCTTTTATATCGATGCTAGCTTGAAGGTTTTTATAATCGTTATTCGCAGGTTGTTTAGCCAAAAGCTTTTCTACAAGTTTTCTGCCTTCGACCAAGCGGTTTGCCTGAATGCTAAGCAGTGTCTTGGATAGCAGCGCCCCCTCAGAATCTTCGCCAATAGAGTCCAGCTCTTTTAGTGCCTCATCTAGTTTTCCTCTAGAGGCTAAGGCTTTCGCTTTTAAAGCGATAAATTCAGGATTACCGGCGAAACTTTTTTCCATCTGGAGGATAAGCCAGTTACATTTGTGATTGGCATCTGCTTGCAAATATATCGTGCATAATTTATTGCCAAAATTTAAGTCTTCTAAAGCGATTTCTTGAAATTTTTCTAAAAGGTTTGCTGCGGTCGTATAGTTTCCTTCTTGGCTATAAATATCAGCAAGTAACAAACTTGCATTTAAATCATTAGGACGTTTCGCGAGATACTTTTCTAAATCTTGGCTAGCAGCTTCGAAGTTGTTGATTGCATAATTAGACATACCGCTGATATAGACCAAACCATCAGCGTCTTGCATTAATTCATCATCAATTAATGATAGGTAGTTGACGAGCTCTTCGAGTTTAACGTTAGCATTGTCAAAATCACCTTTTTGAGTAAGTACCCAGGCACTTAAAAACTGAGCCATCGGGTCATCTGGCGCACTGACTAAAACTCTATCGAGTAAATCACTTGCTTGTTCCAGTTTTCCAGAAGAAAGGTAAGCAGAAATAAGATCTCTCAACACTAAGGGTTGGTTTTCGTCAGCTGCAATAGCACTCTCTAAGGCAATGACATAACGATCGGTATCGCCTAGTATGTTATAAAGTGTTGCTTGAGTACGCAGTGTTTCGGTATTGAATGCATCTTTGCTGAGCGCGTTATCTAATAGCGTTTGAGCTTCATCATAATTTTCTTGCTGAATCTTAAAGCGCGCTGCTGAAACAAGTACGTCAGGATTGTTGCTGATTCTTACCACTTTATCAAACAACTGCGCGGCTTTTTGCGTGTTGCCTAATGCGTTATGACTCTTAGCCTGCAACGTGTTCAATATCGATTCGTTTTCTTGAGTTAAGCCTTTAGCCGACAGCCCTAGTATTGTCTCGTATTGTTTTGTGACCAAAAGGGCGTTAGCGTAATCTACGATGATGAGATTAGCATCAGCACCCGCATCCAAGGACTCCTCGAATTCCAATATAGCGTCTTCGTAATAAAAAGAAATAGCTAGGGCTTTCCCCATCAATATTTTACTAGGAAGGTGACTTGCATCTTTATCTAAGCTGTTTTTCAAATGGATATAGGCAGCATCAAGGTTGCCATTATCAAATGCAGTTTTTGCGTTTTCAAAGTCAGTATTTACTTGAGCTAGCGCTGGAAAACACAAAATCAGAGCGGAAATGATTGGAATAAGTTTCATAGTAGGTACGTCTTTACTCAGGAACAGGCAGATAATGGCAAGATAATATCAAAAAAAAAGGCGGTAAAGACCGCCTTTTTTAAATTTAGTTATTATGTTACTTCTTGCGTTTTAACAAGAAGAGCACCCCAGCGCCAAACAATGCTAAGATGCCTGGTGCATTTGCAGGAACGTTAGGTGTATTTTGCTTCACAAAATCTACACCAGCAATTTTGATGTGATCAGTTATATGACCCGCGTTTCTCAGCACAGAGTGAGCTGCACCCACGAGCCAGAATTTTGAATAAACACCAGAGCTTGTAACAGGTAGGACATCCAGGTTTTGGCCGCTGCTACGCACTCGACCGTTTCGTGTGGTATCGGCGTCTAGTAAGTTCCAACCTTGATGAGTAATACTTTCCCATGTGTCAGTTGTGCTAAATGGTAAATTACCTGTGATACTGCCGCCGGTATAAGCCATAATCGATGCGCCAGCGCCACCTTGTGTTCTCGACTCATTAGAGCCATCAGCATCTGTATAAGCGTAGTTCCAGCCAGTATACAAATTACTGATATTCACTTTTTCACTGAATGATAAAAGAACCATGTCATAATCTTGGTTGTTATTATCTACAGAGTGATTAGGTGTATCATCTCTCTCATCGCCATTAATTACGCCCAGGCCCGTGCTGTAGCGTGTTAACTCAACGCTTTGTATGCACAGGTCTTGGCCTTGGCTGTCTTTACAGCTAGAAACGTTGTTGTGTAAAGAGCTAGACCAAGCCGTTATTGACAAGTCTATCCCGTTAACGGAACCGTTTAATTGGTTGTTAGTACCGAAAGGATTGATGTTACCAAAATCCGATGGGCTACTAAAATGACTGTTCGTATCGTTAGATGAAGCTCTGAAATCCCACGCAGGGTCTACAGATGCATATTGGCTAGACGCAAACGATGTTGCTGATATCGACGTTAGTGCGATAAGAAAACCTAATTTTTTTAAAGTCATTTGAATTCCAATTCTCTATTACTACTTTCAAATTTTATTAATATAACCCTATGCAAAATATAAGCCAGTGATAAATTTACTATACTAAACAATAGTTAAGGTGAAATGTTTGTTTCCCTTCTACAGGTGGTGTATAAAAAGCTGACAACTCTGTAGTAAGAAAGTGACAGTAGAATATTAACATAGATTTTGATTACTACGCATTTGCATAACTACGCTTCATTAACGTTGCATTGATATGTATGATAATATTAGCTAGTTAACAATTACGTATTACTTTACTCAGAGGAATAATTGAACGACATGACCGCGAATAAAAGAAAAGGTATTTATCTACTGCCCAATTTGCTAACAACCGCGGGGTTGTTTTCAGGGTTTTATGCGGTTGTTATGTCGATGAATAATCATTTTGAGTCAGCAGCAATAGCGATATTTGTTGCGATGATCTTTGACGGGTTAGATGGCCGAGTCGCCAGAATGACTAATACGCAGAGTGACTTTGGTGCCGAATACGATTCTATGGCAGATATGGTCTCTTTTGGTATGGCACCAGCGTTGGTAGCTTATAATTACGGCTTAGCCGATTTGGGAAAAATTGGTTGGTTAGCAGCATTTGTTTATGTTGCAGGTGCTGCATTGCGACTCGCACGCTTTAACACACAGGTCGGCATCGCAGACAAACGATTCTTCCAAGGCTTGGCGAGTCCGGCAGCTGCTGCCTTAGTTGCTGGAATGGTTTGGGTAGGTATTGATTATGATATCGATGGAAACGACTACGGTGTGATCGTTGCACTTGTGACTGGCCTATCAGGGCTATTAATGGTCAGTAATTTCAAATACAACAGTTTTAAAGAAGTCGAATGGCATGGAAAAGTCCCTTTCGTGGCACTTCTTGTGGTTATGTTGATATTTATTGTTGTTGCAACAGCACCGTCATTAGTTCTTTTTATTGTCTTTATGCTTTACGCAATTGCTGGTCCGGTAAATACATTTAGAACTGTTGATAAAGTCACTCTCGAAGATGTGATCGGAGAGGCAGAGGAAGACGCCGATTTTGACCCAGTAGAAGAGGTTAGCGATGAACCAGATATTAAGGATGATAACAGCAAAGAAAAAATGCCTGTAGATAAAGAAGAAACGGGTAGCAAAAATTAAGACAAATATATCACTTATCTGTGTAAGAAACTTTTAGATCATGTAACCCCTATTTGTGGGGCTACATAAACGATAAAAGAGCCAGGACAAACTACTAAGTTGTCCTGGCTCTTTTGTATCTAACTGAAAAACATGGCTTTAATATTAATTCTTGTGTGTTTTTTAACCTTTGAATGTAAAGTTGTTATACATTGAGTAAATGATAAATAAACTTTGTCTTTAGGCTTGACTCGATGAAAGAAGTCTG
>NZ_JAVRIE010000006.1:0-306575 GCF_031846165.1 Brumicola blandensis | reverse complement strand
GCGGTGATGTTTAATTGAGCTTTAAAGTAAAGCCAAGGCTTCATTTACTTACCTACTACACGCTACTGCCAAACTTTGCTTTTGCAATAGCCTTACTTATTTTAAGTCAGTTTGGGCTATCAGATAGCTTCAAGTATGGTGCATTTTTTTCAATTGCTTTAGGTTCATTTTGCTTAGCGATAATTTCACTGTTCAAAGGATTATTGTCAGAGATAGAATTTACTGATGGTCACGTAATTTACGTAACTGAATTCGGTGGCTTGGCAGATGTAGACTTATCAAAACTAGTAGCTGAAAAAAGCACAATAACTAAGAGCGCATTGGTCTTAGTTGACGCAAATGGAAATAAAGCAAATATTCAACTAAACCTATATTTTGCGGCTGATGTTGAAAAGGTGCTTACATATATTTTGGATCATATAGAAGATTAAGCCCTAGCGTCGCTCTGTCTCTCAATAGTTATCCTCAACGGTCGTTAGTCAGCTACTTTCGGGTTCGCGAGCATTTGCTGTTTAGTCTTCGCTAGTCGACATCAGTTGTTGTTTTAACGTCAAACGAGTATATTTTTACCTAAATGGTTAACGCAAGGAGGCAGTAAGTGTTTTATCAAGGTCAAGTTAAATCAACCGGTGCTAACAAACGCATCAACCTCGCTACGCTCGCGCAGGACAGTTTTCTGGTTGGGACTATGCCCACCCAAAAAACTGCCCGTTATGCGGGGTGTTAGCGTGCTAGGTAAATAGATCGCTATGAGAGCCAATTCTTGCTAGCTTTAATATGTTGGAATCAACTTTATAAATTAAAACCAAATCAGGCTTTATATGACAGTCTCGATATTCGGACCAATTGCCTGAAAGTGAATGGTCTGAGTATTTTGGAGCAAGGTGCTCACCTTTTTGCAAAGTCGAAATTACGTTACCAACTTCAATAATATCGGGTATTGATAATTTAGTTATTTTCTTAAAATCTTTCTTGAATTGGTTCGAGTATTCAAGGCTAAACATTGTCTAGCTTACCCTCGCTCAAGTGAGAGAGGAGCTCATTTGCATCATCAGCTTTGTTTCCTAAACCACTCTCTAGCTGAAGGATTGCCGCTAGTGTATCTTCATTAGGGCGTTTTGCTTTTAAATCAAAAGGTATACCGCCATGATTGATAACAGCTTTAGCAAAAAGCTTAATTGCTTGTGATGGACTTAAACCAACTTCGTCGCAGATATAAGTAAACGCAACCTTTGTATCGTGGTCTATTCGAGTGCTTAACATTTCCGTTTTCATAAATCACCTCATGTATTACATTGTCATACATTGTATTCTAATATGCTTCGTTTTTCTACAGTTTTGATTTAGGTATAAGCTCATTCTTTCAAGAGTTACTCTCATCTATTTGTCAGAAATTCTATTACGGGTTCGCGAGCATTCGCTGTTTGGTCTTCGCCATCGAACATCAGTTGTTGTCTAACCGTAAAACGAGTACGATTCAAACTGAATGGTTAACGCAAGGAGGCATTAAATGTTTAATCAAAACCGAGTTAAATCAACCGGTGCTAACAAACGCATCAGTTCACTCCCTTCGGTCGCTGGGACAAGCTTACGGGCGCATTTCGCTTCGCTCAAAAGCTGCACCCATAAACTTGCCCTCTATGCGGGGTGTTATTTGCCTTCGAATATCAGTTGACAAGGTACGGCATTGCCGTATTATTGTAATATGGTTTTTATTGAAACAAGTCTCTTTACTAAAATACTCTCCGAATACTTATCTGATGATGAGTACAGAGCACTGCAATCCTACCTGCTACAGAAACCAGATGCAGGCGATATTGTCAGAGGTTCGGGCGGTGTTAGAAAAGTGAGGTGGGCTTCTTCAGGAAAAGGTAAAAGTGGCGGCATACGCGCTATTTACTATTGGAAGAAAGCAGAACATGAAATTTGGATGCTTACTTTGTATAGTAAATCGGAACGCTCAACTATTGCAGGCCATATACTGAAACAAATAGCGGAGGCAATCGACAATGAGTAATCGAGATATTGGTGCCGAAATATTAGCTGGTATAAATGAGATTAAGGAATACAAAAAGGGAAAGGCCTCCCTCAGAACAACAGAACTTAGTGAGCCTTCCGCGCCACAAGTAATTCGTTCAAAACTAAAAATGTCTCAAGTTATGTTTGCTGGATTACTAGGCGTAAGTACAAGAACCTTGCAGGATTGGGAGCAAGGGCGAAGAAATCCTCAAGGGCCAGCAATAGCTTTATTGAGAATTGCTGAGCAACATCCTGAAGTATTTAGTGAATTAAGATAGATGTAGGGGCAAATAACAAAACTATGAAGACGGACATGCCAGAAGAGCACTGGCCTGCCGCTTATAGTAGGTGTTATGTTTCTCTTGTTTTGTGATGCGCACCGCGCTACACTCATTTCATGATCAAATCGTTCAAGCATAAAGGCCTTAAGGTGTTTTACGAAAAAGGTAAAACTTCTGGCATTAAAACTCAGCATGCAAAAAAACTTCGCATGCAGCTCGCGGCTATAAATACCGCGCATGAAATAGAGGATATTAATATTCCGGGCTTTTCCTTACACAAGCTAAAAGGTGAGCGATCGAATATCTGGTCTATATCCGTAAATGGAAATTGGAGAGTAACATTCGAGTTCAAGGATGGTAATGCTTACATTCTAAATTATGAGGATTATCACTAATGAATATGCATAACCCACCGCACCCAGGTGAATTTATCGAGTCAGTCTATCTGGAGCCTTACGGTGTAAGCTGTAGAACTTTAGCATCTCACTTAGGTGTAGCCGCATCAACGCTAAGTCGAGTAGTAAAAGGTAAAAGCGCTATAAGCCCAGAAATGGCGCTAAGGTTGTCAAAAACTCTTGGCAGAACACCCGAAAGCTGGCTCAGTATGCAAGATAATTACGAATTATGGCAAGCTAAGCAAAGCCTAGACTTGGCGAAAGTGCAACGATTAGATTTAAACGCAGCATAAGAGTGCTTTTGCAGTATTGAGTTAGAAGTAAACTGGTTCTTTCAAGAGTCCCTCTCATCTGTTTTTAATGAGTTAATTTCGGGTTCGCGAGCGCATAATGTTTGGTTCACGCTACTAACCATCAGTTGCTGTATCTGCGCCAAACGAGTATTTTTTTACCTAAATGGTTAACGCAAGGAAACATGGAATGTTTTATCAAAACCGCACCAAACCGAAACAACATAACAATCGCATAAACGCCCTCCCTTCGGTCGCTGGGGCAACATTACGTGCGGCTGCACGCAATGCTGCCTGTTATGCGGGTGTTATGTCTGAATGCATGCAGTCTGAAGCTTCATGTGCTGAGTGAACGGAAGGAAGTCGCGATCTGTAAAAAGCAGTGGGATGTTTTTCTCAATGCAAAAAGTAGCGATAATTACATCTGCTGATTTTCGAATAGTAATGCCCTGCTTACGCAAAATTCGATAATTTTCGGCTGCTTTTATTGCAAGGTCAGTAGTAAGCATATTGAATTGATATAGAGCAGCGAGGCTTTGTTTTGCTATCTGATAATCTTTATCGCTTCGGAATCCTTGGAGAATTTCAAGTAGTATCAAGTCACCAATAGCTACATCCTCATGACTTAACGCAAGGTCCAAAAAGTTTGTTTCTTGAGTTTCAATACCTTTGAAATAGTCAATCCAGACGCTTGTGTCGACTAGAATCATTTAGATGCTCTCATCTCTTCAAGGTCCCCGTCCCAATGAAGTTTACCACGAAGGTTTTTAATATTAGTTTGCTTCTTTAACCGAATGAGAGCTTTTAATCCCTCTTCCACCGCCTCCCTTTTCGTTTGTAATCCGGAAGCTCTTAAAGCATCAGCCATAAGTTCATCATCAATAACTATGTTTGTTCTCATATGTCACCAGTGTGTATATATTTTGATTTTATACACATTAACATCTTGTTATATAAATACAATCATATTTTGCATTATTGAAAGCTCTTTCTTTCAAGAGTCACTCTTATCTGTTGTTAATAAGTTCTTTTCGGGTTCGCGAGCATTTGTTGTTTGGTTCACGCTGCCAACCATCAGTTGCTGTATTAGTTTCAAACGAGTATTGTTTTACCTACATGGTTATCGTAAGGAAACAGGGAATGTTTTATCAAAACCTCAATAGATCCAAGCAACAAAACAATCGCATAAACTCACTCCCTTCGGTCGCTGGGGCATCATTACGTGCGGTTGCACGCAATGCTGCCCGTTATGCATTGATGTATACAATTTTTGCGGTTCAATGGTATTCTTAACACATTACAGGAGATTTGCTATGTCTAATGCAGTTGAAGATTTGGTTGATGGTGCACTCTCATTATCAACGAACGAGAGAGTCGCTCTAGTTGAGAAGTTACTAGAAAGTTTAGATGCACCAAATGAAAGAATAAACGCAATTTGGTCCGCAGAGTCTGAAGATAGAATAAGCGCTTATGATGATAAGCGGGTCGGATCAAAATCGGCGGTAGATGTTTTTGCAAAGTACTAATAAAAATAGATTTTTTAGACCTTGCAGAAGCTGAACTAGATGATGCTTTCGAATATTATGAAGACATTCAAAAGGGTTTGGGCAGTCGGTTTATTGCCGAGATAAAATCCACTTTGAGTCGAATTCAACATAACCCTGAAGCTTGGCAGAAATTCGGACAGCGAATGCATCGCTGCTTACTCAATCGTTTTCCCTATTCAGTGATTTATCAAATTAGAGTAGATTTGATTTTGGTTATTGCAATAGCTTGCAATCATCAAGAACCCAATTATTGGATAAACAGAGCCAAAAATTAACATTCTTATTTGGCTCGTTCTTTCAAGAGTCACCCTCATCTGTTTTTAATAAGGTATTTTCAGGTTCGCGAGCATTGGTTGTTTGGTCCACGCTACTAACCATCAGTTGCTGTATCAACGCCAAACGAGTATTGTTTTACTTAAATGGTTATCTCAAGGAAACATGGAATGTTTTATCAAAACCTCAATAAATCCAAGCAACATAACAATCGCATCAACTCACTCCCTTCGGTTGCTGGGACATCATTACGTGCGGCTGCATGCAATGCTGCTCTTTCTTTGGGGTGTTTTAGGTATGAGTAGGTTTTTTACTCGCAGTATTATCATCGTTTTAGGACTGTGTTTATCAGCGTTAGTTTATGCACTTGATGGTGGTAAAAATTCGATTCTATACTGGGGATTGCTGCCTGGATTGCCTTTTGTATTGATTGGGTTATATGGTTTGATAAAAAAGTCAGGTGCAGTTAACAGCAATATGATAGGTGCGTCTGTCGCTTGTGTTTTAGTCACAGCAATAGTGTACGGCAGTATTTATGTTGTACCTCATATTGGCAGTGGAGGTGAAGGCACAAATATTGGGTTAGGCATCGCTTTCATGGGTTTGCCAATTTACTATATTATTGGTGGCTGGTTTGGATGGAAAATTGGTAGCAGATATGGTGTCGAGAGCTAATATTTATCGCTCAATTTAGTAAATGTTTATTTCCCTAATAAGTGGAGTTTTTAATGGTCGAGATAGTTAAAGAAAAAATTAAACCTATATGTCCACACTGTGAAAAAGAGTTGGATAAACTCGTGGAGGTTAATCGTGGTTGGTTTAGTGTAAATAGGGTATTTTGTTGCCCTGAATGCCACAAAATTGTTGGTATGTCTGCAGGAGCGCAATAATTACCATTGGTAGTGTGTAAACATAACAAGCGATTAAAATCGGGCTTTTCTAAGATTGTTCGGTTTCGCTTCGCTACACAATATACTACTCACTCACTGACTCAATCATGGCGATGGTGTCTATAAGTATCGTGTCGCTTATATGGATGAAAAATGTAATGACTGCTATCTATTGTCTTAGCAGCAAGTCTTAAAATAAAAGGAAAAAGAAAAGATATGGAAATGCCTTATAAGGATCTTAAATCCAAAAATTTGAGCTCTCTAGTCAACGTGATCAAAGTAGTTACAGTGATAAGCTACATTATACTGGCCATATCGCTAGTGATAGTGGTATTTGCTAATGTTGGTTTGATTCCTGTTACTGGTGCGCTCATGCTGCCTTACGCAATCTTGGGTCTATTACTGTCTGGCTTTTTGGCTATATTAGTATCATTAGAAGAGACTTTTAGATTAAAGGTCACAAATTCGATTCAGACTAAAGAGAGTGATTTATAAGTGCAAACTTAATGCCTGTCGGCTTTTTGTCGTCTGTTTGTCATTACCGACAGGAAGCCAGTGGTATATAGTTAGTAGCAATCTATAAGGCAAGGCGATATCTATGAAATTACTGAGACTAGAAAAAAGATGGTCCCAAGAAGAGTTGGCGCAGTTAAGTGATTTAAATGTAAGAACTATCCAAAGGGTAGAAAAAGGGGAAAGCGTTGGGATAGAAACTCTGAAATCTTTAGCGTCAGTTTTTGAAATTTCAACAGATGAGCTGATAGATGCAATAGCTCGTGGTAAGCAAACACCGATAAAAGAAAACGAGGTCACTTCCATAGACCAATCTCAACAACGTGAAGCTCGAGAGAGAGTGAAATCTATCAAATATTTTTATGCACTTTCTGCATTTCTAGTTGGGATATTTCTTCTTTTAATGTTGCCCAACTACAACGGAGGAGAGAATTTAGGACCGTTGATTGTCGTATTTCTATCCTTTTTTGCCATCATTGCTGGCTACGCATTTATCGTATTTCAGCCATTTGGTGAAAAATGGGAAAAAGAAAAAATATCCCAATTATTAAATCAACAAAGCGAGAATAGCAGGTCAAACTCTGAGCGCTAAACAGTCAAAGGTCCACAACGATAACATGAAGATAGGTTTGCCGAAAAAGTACAATCAAACCACTTTCTTAAAGTGTTAGGTTTGTGTTGATGAGACTTTTTTCAACTTTAGTTTTTGCAGTCATTCTTCCAAGCTGTTCACTGCTTCCTTCAATTAAAGATAGAGTATATGTTATGGAGCAAGGGCCTAACTCTTACATCGTTACCGTAGGCTGGGGAAAGTTTTCTGAATTAACAAAAATGGCAATCAGTACTGAAGATAAAGTATCGCTATTGTCTGGTTTTGCGCTTGAAGAAGTTGTTGCTAGAGGCTTGTGCGAAAGTGCGGGAGTCCCAAATGGAGATGTTGAATTGTTGGGATGGGAAGGTCGCGGAGACAAAGGTATTAGGGTTGTTTGTACAAACTTGCACTAAGAAAATATTTGGGAAGTTCTTTCTTTCCAGGATAGTTACCGCAAGGAAACATGGAATGTGTTATCAACAGCGCCATAAATTCAAGGCAAATAACAAACGCTTAAACGCCCTCCATTGATAACACAATCGAGCATTACAAACGCAATCAGCATTAGATTCAAGGGAGTAGCAAAGATGCGATATACAGAATGGATGTTAGAACAGTTTCCTGAATTGATAAATGAACCAACCGCAAAAACGTTTGGGTTAATAGATAAGGCAAAAGAACAAGCGAAGTTGAGTATGCGCTTTGTAGGTTACGCTTGCACATTGGTTGCGATAGTTATCGCTTTTATTGTTGCGTCATTTTCAGAGGATTTTACAAACATCGACTTTCCGATTGTACTTGGTGTTGTTTACGGCTTGGTTTATGTCGTCTTAGGTTTAATTCAAAAAAGGGTTGAACAACAAATCATCAAACAGAAAATAACAGAGCTAATGCGAACTAAAGACATGTAATTTTTATGATGCTGATGAGTGACTTTCGAGTTCGCGAGCTGAATTTACCCTCCGCTCCCAGCCATCATTTGCAGTACCCGCAATAAACGGGTACTGTTTTATCCAAGTGATTCTCAAAAGGAAAAATTATGAAAAAGTATCAATACAAAGTTGTCGATACACGAGATGTTGAATCTGCGGGTCTATTCAAAGGCAGACAACGTAGTGATGTCGAAGAGTACTTGAATCTTCTCGGAAATGAGGGTTGGGAACTGGTCAATGTAGATTTTCGTGAGTTGGAAGGTGGCCTTGAGTTCGCTGGCATCATGAAGAAAGAGCTATAAGTTCGAACTCACTAAAAACCGCTGCTATTAACGGTTGTTCGCATCGCCCTAGCTTGCATATGGTGCATACTTCTTATGGCGCAGGCTATTTTAAATCAAGGAAGATATATGGTGTCACTTCGAAACTTTACCGAAGACGATAAAGATAGGCTCACAAGTATTCTTAATAACGAGTCTGTCACTGAGTTTCTGTCAACAAAAATACCCTCCCCTTATACGCCTGAAGATGCTGATTGGTGGATAAATGAAGGCAGCAAAGGTGATTTAATTAAAGCCATTTCGTTCAACGGTATTTTAGTTGGTTGTATAGGTGTAAACCGCGGGGATTTTGAATATGAAAAGTCAGGAGAAATTGGTTACTGGTTGGCTCAAGAATATTGGCGTAAAGGAATAACACGCTCGGCCATTCAGCAAATGACAGAGTTTGTTTTTTCAAATACAGATATCGTGCGTTTGTTTGCCGCAGTATTCTCTGACAATAAGCCATCAATGGCGTTATTGTTAAAATCAGGGTTTAGCCAAGAGGCAGTATTAAAGAAAGCGATATTTAAGAACGGAGTGTTTTTCGACAATCATATATTTGCTAAGTTAGCTATTTAACGATTGAGTCGGGCTCTCTTAAACTCGCTTATGTTTATCGGTTCACTTATGCAGATACAGTTATCAGACGTAGACACAGCCTTAGCAGTTGTCTTGAACCCTGAATTGCAAAGCATGAACTATGATATTTTAAGCAAAAAGTTAGATGGTTTAACTTACGATGAAGTGTTGGAGTTAGCTTCACAGTCAGAAACCAAAATTGACATATCGTTCAATTAAAACCGTCAGATAAGCAATGCCAAACAGCTAATATCACCGTATAGTTCAAGCATGCATTGGGGAATGCCAAACGGCTATATTGGAATAAGGCAGATAAGAAAATGAATAAACCTAAATTTAGCGGTGTATTTGGGTATTTGCAGGCCATTGTGCTGAGCAATGTCGCGGGCGCGATTACTTCCTTTATTGTTGCGTTCTTGGTTTTTTGGCAAAAACAAAGTGACGCTGCTGAAGGGATGAGTTCGATTGCGGACAATGCATTAAGTGTCGGCAGCTTCTTATTTTTTGGCGGGCTGACGTATAGCATGATTGCAATCAGTCCGGTTGTTTTTATGCTTAAAAAACAAAAAAAGACTCAGCAAAGTCTCGCTTTAGCTCTCGCTATTGCACCAGGGCTGTTTATGCTTGGCAGCGGATATTGGGACATATTAGCTTTTAGTTATGGTATTTCGACAGCGTTGGTGTTTTTGTCGATATACTCATTAAGCAATATGCCGCGTAATTAAAATAAAAAATGGGTCTGTTTTTTCGCTGAGACATTAGTCGATCGATTTAGTGAATGTTTGGGAGTCATAACAATGAAAGTCACACTTGTATTAATTATATTAATGTTTAGTCACTTTAGTGGCGCTAGTGATCGCGCCTTTTCGGGCTTAAGTGCTACCGAGTCAGATCCAAAGAAAATGGATTGGATGGTTGGTTTTCCTCCGTCGTCAAATAAACTCATTATGCAACCAGAGTCAGATTTTTTTAGCTTTCCCAAATTACGATGGACTGTTTGTCATATTCGACAGTTGATGCCTACAAAGCAGGTAAGTCGAGGGATTGGTGCGCCATCCTCTCTCAATTACGATATAGATAAAAATATCGATTCATTGACGTTCAAACCCCTTGGAAGTGAGCACGAAATGACATGGAATGAATCACTCCTAGCAAATTATACTGATGGAATTCTTATTTTACATAAGGGCCAAATAGTATATGAAAAGTACTTTGGTTGTTTAGAGGAGAATGGCAAACACGCCGCTATGTCGATGACTAAATCGCTCACCGGTTTAATTGCAGAAATCCTCGTTGCAGAAGGTAAGCTTGATGAAGGTGCGACGGCTTCTTCGATCATTCCTGAGTTAAGCGACAGCGGGTTTGGGAGTGCGACAGTTCGACAAATCATGGATATGACAAGCGCATTGGATTACAGCGAAGACTACTCAGACCCACAGGCTGATATCTGGCTATACTCAAAGGCAGCAAGTCCCCTACCGAAACCTGCGGATTACAGAGGGCCGAATGGTTATATTGAGTATTTACAAACTGTGAAAAAAGAGGGCTCTCATGGCGAAGCGTTTGGATATAAAACAATTAATACCGATGCTCTGGGTTGGATCATTGCTCGTGTTACTGGAAAAGATGTTGCGCAACTTTTTTCAGAACGTATCTGGAGCAAAATAGGCGCGGAACAAGACGGTTACATGACTGTTGATGCCAAAGGAATGCCGTTTGCTGGTGGTGGGCTTAGTGCAAGTTTGAGAGATCTCGGGCGCATTGGATCCTTAATGTTAAACCGTGGCAAGTTAAACGGTCGTTCGCTTTTCCCTGAGACGGTCGTTGAAAGTATCATTGCAGGCGGAGATAAAACTGCTTTTGCAAAAGCTGGATACAATACACTCCCTGGTGGTAGCTATAAAAGCATGTGGTGGGTTTTTCATAACGAGCATGGCGCGTACGCGGCACGTGGCGTCCATGGTCAAACTATCTATATAGATCCAGCTGCAGATATGGTTATTGTTAGGTTTTCTTCTTTCCCGACAGCCAAAAACTCAAAGATTGATCCAACATCATTGCCTGCGTATCAGGTTGTTGCTGAGTATCTAAAAAACAAAAAAGTTAAAAATTGACTATCAAGCGACTATTTTAACTAAATAGTCATTTTGTGAAGTTTCGACCAAAGTTGCCAAAGAATATGCGATTGTTGTTAGTCATGTCGAATATCATAAAGGCCCTATTCAGATGGCAATAGGGGTGGCAACGCAACGGCGATAACCAGATGTTTAATTGCATTGTTATTCTGGTATATTGCGGTTTATCGACAGCGTATTTTGAAGGATTGAAGACTTCGTTTATTCAAACGTGCATTGGAGCCGATTGTTAAATAATAGGGAGATAAGATGAGTTCAGATGGGTTGTTTGTCACCGGTAATTTATTCAAAGCTAGGATCACAAGAATCGAGCCGATGCTAGCGGCCGCTTTTGTAGATTTTGGGGCTGAACGATATGGGTATTTACCTTTTAGTGCTATCCAAGACTATGATGAACGACTACACAAGGAGGGCACTATTATAACGGTTCGTATTACGGCACCTGAAACAGGTAAAAAGGGTGCTGCAGTGGAAGCGTTAAAGGATGCTCCTAATGACGCAATTGTGCATGAACTTTACTCCCCACAGCAAAAAAATATTCTAAAAACGTCTATCAATTATCTCCTGACCTTATGCATGGTTGGCATCATTCTATATTTCATCAGTGGTGGAACGTTCGCCCAAGAAAAGCAGGATGATATTCGGTCTATCTTAATTGAAGAGCTCGATGCGCCCATTAGAGCGGAACAAACCCTTTTTATGATTCATTTACAAGTAGAAGCTCAATATGGATAAAACACTAGGTCTTGTCGGCTGTTGCTTATTAGCTGTTTCAGTCCTTGATTTTTTCTCGCTCTATTCAGTTTTGTTAAGCCTTTTCTAGCAAGGGGTGATTCATGGTGAGGCTGACCCAAGAACGATGGCCGGGCAAATTAGTCAAGAGATTGTGCTACAAATGGTCTCGTCTTTTCACTACCTTATTGCCCTTATATTAATATCTATGGCGGCCTTTAAATATCGTTTAACTACAAGGTGGTTTACGCTGTCGTTGCGTATCTTTGGCGTGATTTTACTATTGACGCCAATTGCGAATTCTTTGATAGGTGTTTACGTTTTATTTATTGGCTGGAAAAAGCCAATTACCAAAGGTGAATAGATCAATGAGACAAGAACTAAGAAGTAAAATTATCGAAGTTTGTAATAAGAAAATTGCCAGTAAAGGAGATAATGTCGGTCTTTCTTTCTATGCCTTTTTTGCCAATAAAAACGATAACCCAGCGCTATTGATGGAAGCCGCTAGCTGGTGGATACAAACGCATAAATTGGATCATTTTGAAAAGGCGCAGAAGATAAAGGAAATGGTTCAGAAGAACTTGTAGCGCTTGATACTTCACCTTCACTTTTTTCAGGATGATTATAAAGATGACTAAATTAGAAAAGTACACGCCAAACCATGTCCCTGGAGTGGAACGAGTATTCAATATTTTTTGGTCGCTCATTTTGCTTGCTTTCGCTTATCTTAGTTTTACGAGCGATTCATTTCACTTGCCGGGAAGAGGTGCTTCAGATGGCATTATCTTTACTGGCTACTCTCTTTGGGTATTTGGCTCAGCGCTTGTATTTGGTGTGGTTAATTTGTTAGTGAATGTTGTTGACCACTATGACAAGCGCAACAATGAAACTCAGTATAAAATGCTGAGTAGGATCTTAACTTCAATTACCGTTATTCTAGTTATTTGGGCAACAAGCCTAGCGTATGGTGACGCTCAACCACAAGCAGTGGTTGTATAACATGGCGCTTTCAAAAGAGTGTGCTTGAGTAAGCCAGCACAATACAGGAGCAGAGTTTTGCAGATTCAAAAAGTACTAAAGATAAGTTCCTTGGCAGTAGTGTCTTGCTTGCTAATTGTATATGGCTTTTATTGGAATGAAGCCAGAAAAGAAGTCTTCTTCCTATGTGGGAATTTTGCGCCAGGCGTCACTAAAGCAGACGTCATCAGGCAACTTGATACAGCAAACCTGTCCAATTATGTTGTTTCTAATAACGACAAGGGTTCAAGCATCATATTTAGCAGTAAGATCAACTTTTCATTTTATCAATGCAGCATTGAAATAGATAAAAAAGGGCTGGTAAGCAACGTTAGGTTTTCGTAATTGATATGAACAAACAAGAAGTTATTCACTCTCGTCTGCAAAGGGCTTATGCACCCAGAAGCAATTTGCAAATTGGTCTTTACTAAAGACTTATCAGTAAAGGAAACAGTATGTCAGTAATAGCAGATACGCCAGCGCCTCCTTATTATGCGGTCATATTCACGTCTACTCGAACCGAAGGTGACAGGGCCTATGTAGAAACGTCAGCCCGCATGATCGAATTAGCAGAACAACATGATGGTTATCTTGGGATCGAATCCGCGCGTGAAGAGTTGGGTATCACCGTATCGTATTGGAAAGACTTAACATCAATAAAGGCCTGGAAAGCGAATGCAGAGCACATTGAGGCTCAAAAAAACGGTCGAAGCGTTTGGTACGACACCTTCAAAATTCGTATTGCGAAAGTGGAGCGAGATTATGGAGTGTAGCCTAGTCACTTCGCAGCTAAGAAAATTAACGATACTAGCGGCACTGCTTAGCTCTGTATTTGTGGTTGATTCTTCCTTTGCAGGAGGCAACTTTTTTCCAATAAAAATAACAGAGCTTCAAGCTGAGGGAACTTTTTTTTCGATAAAAGCTGACATTTTACCAGGAGCAAATGACGCCTATATTGATGATTGTGGGTCAATCAAAATTGTTGGGGAATATGACAAAGCTCGTTGGGAAAAATACACTAAACTCATCAATGTTGATATTCATAAACAAGCTATCGCAATCCTTAGTGCAGCTTTCAAAGATGGTAAGGCAATTAATTTTGGTTATATTAGTCAAGGCCTTAAGAAAACCGAGGAATGTTCTTTTTTGAGCAAAGGACTGTTTTTTGATAGCAAAGGTGTTCACTCAATTCATAGTTCGTTATAGCAGAGTTAAGCGTCAATGACACAGGAAACCAATCACAAGGAAGCTTCACATGAATGATTTTAGGGCTGTTTTAGCCATATTTCTCTTTGCCACTGGTGTGTATTTCATCATCGATATGTTCATGTATGGCTTCAATTGGTCATTGCTCATTTTCAGCATCATCGCTTTTTTATTAGTGCATATCATTTGGCCACCTAAACGCGACGGCGAAAGTAATTGGTACGATATAATAGAGCTCTTGGTTGACCTTCCCTATCAAGGCATGGCTATGATGATTAGAGGCGTAGGAAAGATCTTCAAAAACGGTGATGTAGGACTGGATTTGTAAATCTGGAGTCTCTACTATAAACAAGAGTTTACGAACAAAAACGGTTCACATTAAACAAGGAAGAAACATGCATATCATACTTGGGATATTGGGCGCGCTAGTCACTATTCTAATCCTCGCAAATCGCTTGCAAGACAATGGTATTGATGTTGGCTGGCTGAACCCCTTTAGCTGGGCGCGACGTCGCAAGTTTCGTAAAGAGTATCAAATGCATCCCGCATATACTCTAGAGTCCCCTTTAGATGTAGCTGCCTTATTCATGGTTGCCGTGGCTAAAGCCATGCCAATAAAAGCCATACCGCAATGATGTTTTCACGCTTAATGATAGCGGCGTATCTACTTTCTTCATTTGGGCCTATTTGGGCACAAGAAGTCAGTACGCAGCAGGTTACCACAGAGCCAGTTAGCTCTAATACCCTTACGCATCCGCTAGCGATTGCAGCTAAAGAGCGCTTAGCGCATGAAGTGAGATACGACGGTCGATACATCTCAATTCCTTATCCCAATGGAGATGTGCCTGAGAATATAGGCGTGTGTACAGATGTTGTAATTAGGGCTTATCGAACAACTGGCATCGACTTGCAAAAGCTGGTGCATGAGGACATGAAGAGAGATTTTGATGCCTACCCCTCAAAACGTATTTGGGCCTTAAGTAGGCCCGATGCAAACATTGATCACCGTCGAGTCCCGAACCTGCAGGCCTTCTTTAAGCGTCACGGTGAGTCTTTGGATATCACACAAAGAGCCGAGAATTATTTGCCCGGTGATATCGTGTCCTGGATGTTGCCAGGCAACCTTCCTCATATTGGGATAGTGGTAGACGAATACGATAGTGACTCTGGTAGGCCCTTAGTTGTGCATAATATTGGCAGTGGGCCGCAACTTGAGGATATGTTATTTGCCTACAAAATAACTGGCCACTATAGGTTTTCACCTTGAGTTTTGGGGGCTTTTACCTCAACCCGATTGAGTATCTTTCGCAGGCTGAAAGTGAAGAGTGAGAATGCACAATCTTGTTCACTTATGACTGTAATTCTGAGAGTATGGAATGATGAATACTAACAATAAATCAAAACTTGCTAACAACATCCGAATACTGATTGGTCTTGCTTCTTTACCGTCGTTGTTTTTGGGCTTTATGTTGGTAAGTGCTCTTTTGAATGAGCAAGCGGACACTATTGGTGCCTTTGAAGTGGTTTACGCTTTGGTAGGTTTAGTCGGCGTTTATATTGCGCTGAGTGGTAAACGCCTATTTTGATAACTCATAAACACAAATATTCACGGCACTCGCTAGGTTTAGTGAATCTATTGCGCCACTTCCAGCGATAGTAAATGCCTCTGCATTAAAGCTCGACAATGCATCCCGCGGCACGCCTCTGGCTTCGTTGCCAAATAAATAACAATCAAAGTTTGTGAATTCAGCAGTGTTAACCGCACTTCCCTGCATATCTAAATAGGCAAAACGCGAATAGCGTGTGGCTAATTCGTTTAGCTCTACATCCAATTCAATCGGTACATGAAAAATTGCGCCCATGCTAGAACGCACAACTTTAGAGTTGTATGGATCGACACTATTGGGGCTGAGTAATAGTGTGAAATTGCCAAACCACGCGAGTGTTCTCAGAATAGTACCTAAATTACCAGGGTCTTGAATTTCATGTAGATAAATGACCTTTTGTTGCACAGAGCCAGGCGCTTGTGTTGGCAAGTGGGGCTTTGGCAAAGGTACACAGGCAATAATGCCTTGCGGGCTTTTTGTATCGCTGAGCTGGTCCATTTGGCGTTCGCTAACAAGCTGAACATTCAGGTCGCTTACAGCCGTATTTGCCCATTTTTCATTGCGGTCAGTAACGTATAGAGTAATAGCCGAACGGGCTGCTTTGCTGGTGGCTTTGTACAGTTCTAGAACGAGATGCTCACCTTCCACCAAGTAATAACCGAATTGTGTTCGGTATTTTTTTTGATGTAGCTTTTTTACGTCGTCTAGTTTCATGTCGCCCTGCTTAAACCCGCTGTAAACTGAATCTTGCTTGCCGCATTCCTTGAAAAGCACGTTTTTTGCCGTGATTGCTGGAACAGGTTTGCAAATTGAGCGTGCAAGCTTACAATATGTGCCGTTTTAGCGCTACCAATAGCAGACTCAATCTATGGCTCGATCAAAAACCAGTAAGAAGTGGATGGATGAACATCTGAATGACCCTTATGTAAAAAAGGCGCAAGCAGATGGTTACCGGTCTCGTGCCAGCTATAAATTGATTGAGTTGAATGAGAAAGACAAGTTGTTCTCGACGGGAAGTGTGGTGATGGATCTTGGTTCTGCGCCAGGTGGATGGTCACAGATTGTTGCGCCGGTGGTGGGCGATTCCGGTAGAGTTATTGCCTCAGATATTCTCCCAATGGATGGTATCGCTGGGGTTACTTTTATTCAGGGTGACTTCACCGAAGAAGCAGTTTACGACCAACTGTTAAAAGCGTTAGGTGATGATACTAAAGCCGACCTTGTCGTATCGGACATGGCGCCAAACATGAGCGGTGTGAATACGACAGACCAATACGCATCTATGTACTTGGTCGAACTCGCTTTAGATATGGCGCGTAACGTACTTAAACCAAATGGCAGCTTCTGCGCGAAGGTTTTCCAAGGGGTTGGCTACGAAGAATATGTGAAGGATGTGAGACAGTCGTTTAAACAAGTCTTCGTGCGTAAACCAGCAGCATCACGCCCACGTTCTCGAGAAGTGTATCTCGTTGCAAAAGGCTTTAAAGGCTAATTACTTTTCTAGTAAAGCTCTCTTGTCTGGCACGCCATTCCACTTGTCTGCATCTTCTGGTGCGGACTTCAGTTCGGTAATATTTGGCCATTGAGCGCAAAGCTCTTCGTTTAACTCAAGGTATTCAATTTGGTCAGCAGGCAGTTCGGTGTCTTGATAAATTGCATCTGCTGGGCACTCGGGCACGCATAACGCACAGTCTATGCAGATGACTGGATCAATAGCCAAAAAGTTTGGCCCTTCAAAAAAGGCATCCACAGGGCAAACTGCCACACAATCGGTGTACTTACATTTAATGCAGTTGTCGGTTACTACAAAAGTCATGGAGTGCGAATATTCTCGTTTCTAAATACCGCTGCTAGTGTAATGCACAAATCGCGAAACACAAGTATCTTGGGTGTTTCAAGCTAGGTAAAGTGGCAAGTCGAGAAATGATTCAGCGCTATCTATCAAATCGGATCTGATTTAAAATGGCGTTGAGCGAAAGCTCCGTTCTGACAGAGAGGCTGTCCGGCGTTTTAGAGAGTCATTTCATATGTTGCGTTTAACCGATATAAAACTCCCCCTTGATCATGCTGAGCACGCTATTGAAGATGCGATACTCAGCAAGCTCAAAATCCAAAAGAGCCAATTACTCGGCTTCAATCTGTTCAAGCGTGGCTATGACGCTCGTAACAACAAAAACATTCATTTAATTTATACACTCGACGTAGAAGTTGCTGATCAAGACGCTCTATTCGAACAGTTTTCTCGCGACCCGCATGTGCGTATTACACCGGATATGACTTATAAGTTTGTTGCCCAAGCGCCAGAAAACATGACAGAGCGCCCAGTGGTTGTTGGCCTTGGTCCTTGTGGTTTATTTGCAGCGCTGATCTTAGCGCAAATGGGCTTTAGGCCGATTGTATTGGAGCGCGGTAAAGCCGTTCGTGAACGCACCAAAGATACTTTCGGGTTTTGGCGGAAAAAGCCACTAAACCCGGAGTCTAATGTGCAATTTGGAGAAGGCGGTGCAGGTACTTTTTCCGATGGTAAACTTTATAGCCAAGTGAAAGACCGCAATCATTACGGGCGTAAGGTGTTACATGAGTTTGTGGCAGCCGGCGCTCCCGAAGAAATCATGTATGTGAGCAAGCCGCATATCGGTACCTTCAAACTGGTGAACATGGTTGAAAAAATGCGAGAGCAAATTATCTCGCTTGGCGGCGAAATTCGCTTTAGTACTCGCGTTGAAAAACTCGACTTGAATGAACATAAAGAAGTGCAAGGTTTGCATCTATCAACAGGTGACTATTTAGCCTGCAAGCATGTCATCCTTGCGGTTGGGCATAGTGCCAGAGATACTTTTAAAGCCTTGCATGAGCAAGGTGTATATGTGGAAGCTAAGCCATTTTCTGTTGGTTTTAGAATTGAACACGAACAGAGCATGATTGATCAATGTCGCTTTGGTGACAATGCGGGCAACCCGATTTTGGGCGCGGCAGATTATAAGCTTGTGCATCATTGTAAGAACGGCCGCACTGTTTACAGTTTTTGTATGTGCCCAGGCGGAACTGTGGTCGCGGCAGCGTCAGAGCCAGGTCGTGTTGTGACTAACGGAATGAGCCAATATTCTCGCCACGAACGCAATGCCAATAGCGCGATTGTGGTTGGTATTACCCCTGAGGAAGATTATCCGGGTGATCCGCTAGCGGGTATCGAGTTACAAAGAAAGTTAGAAGAACTTGCATTCTCGGTAGGCGGTGAAAACTACCATGCACCAGCACAACTGATTGGCGATTTTCTTGCAGGAAAATCTAGCGCCGATCTAGGTGAAGTGAAACCCTCTTATACACCCGGTGTGACGCTAACCGATCTTAGCCAAGTTGTTCCAGACTATGTGACCCACGCGATTCGTGAAGCTATTCCTGCATTTGATAAGCAAATAAAAGGTTTCGCGAAACAAGATGGATTGCTGACAGGCGTTGAAACACGTACATCTTCTCCAATTTGTATAAAGCGCGATGCCGATTATCAAAGTATCAATACCAAGGGTTTATATCCCGCAGGTGAAGGCGCAGGTTATGCTGGTGGTATTTGGTCAGCAGGTATTGATGGCATCCGTGTCGCTGAGGCGCTTGCCTTAGACATGCTAGAACAATTACCAAAGTAAGATCAGAGAGTCGCCAAATATGATCGAAATACGCGAAGCCACAGAACACGATTTTGAAGCTATTTGGCCCATTTTTCATGAAGTGGCAAAAGCGGGGGAAACCTATGCTTATTCGCCAGACACAAATAAAGAACAAGCATTCTCTATTTGGATGAGCGCACCTAACTATACTTATGTGCTTGTTGAAAATGGCGAGGTAATGGGGACTTATTATTTGAAGACCAATCAAGCTGGTCCCGGTCAGCATGTGTGCAATTGTGGCTATATGGTATCGAGCCTTGCAAGAGGAAAAGGTTTTGCGACCATAATGTGTGAACATAGTCAGCAAAAAGCGGTCGAATTTGGATACAAAGCTATGCAGTACAATTTTGTAGCGGCAAGCAATGACTTAGCAGTAAAGCTGTGGTTGAAGTTAGGTTTCTCTGTGGTTGGCACGCTACCAAAGGCCTTCAATCATCCTCGCTTGGGTTACGTAGATGCTCTTGTGATGTACAAGTGGTTAGCTGAATAGAGGTCCTTACCGCTGTTTTTCAGGGTATGGTTATAATGTAAATTAGGGTTATTTATGCTTTCAAAAACGATATTTTCTTCGCTAAAGCGCAGCGTAATTTGGCTATGTTTTTTTAGTATGTCATACGCTGCAAATGCAAAGTGGTATTCTGAAAACGCAGCGATTATGGGCACTAACATTTATGTTGAAGTGTGGTCGGAAGATCCTATTCAAGGTCAACTGGGCGTGAAAACAGTGTTGGCAGAAATGGAGCGGATTAATCAGCTGATGAGCCCTTACATAGAAAGCTCTGAGTTAAGTAAAATCAATAACATAGCAGGCAGAGAAGCGCTTGTGATTAGCCCTGAGATGTTTGAGTTATTAGATAAATCGATCAAGATATCAGAACTCACTAAAGGCGCATTTGATATTACGTTCGCCAGCGTTGGATACCTTTATAACTATAAGGAAAACCAACGACCCGACGACAAGACTATTGATTCTCTATTGAGCGCAATTAACTATAAACATATTCAGTTGAATGCAGAAAAAAGTAGCGTTAAGTTTTTAAACGACAAAGTAAAAATTGATTTGGGCGGCATTGCAAAGGGGCATGCAGTAGATAATGCAATATCTTTGCTTGAAAGAATGGGCATTACCAATGCGCTTGTTACTGCGGGTGGTGATACACGCTTGTTGGGAGACAGACAAGGAAAGCCATGGATTGTGGGTATTCGTGATCCACGTAATCGTGACAAACAAGCGGTGTTATTACCGATGGAAAGCTCAGCGATGTCGACGTCTGGTGACTACGAGCGTTACTTTGAGGAAGATGGGCAACGCTATCACCACATTCTTTCGCCAAAAACCGGAAAATCAACCTACGACGTTCAGTCTGTTTCGATTATTGGGCCCAGCAGTACCTATAATGACGCCTTATCAACGGCGGTATTCGTGATGGGCTTGCGCGAAGGTTTGGGTTTGATCAACCGCATCGACGGTTACGATGCGGTTGTGATGGATAATCAACGTAAGATGCATTATTCAACCGGCTTGCAACAGTAAAGAGCAGGCCGTATTCGTAACTATTGTTGTTGTTCAGCCTTTACTAAGACTAAGTCTTCTTGCGGGGGGATCAAGTACTCCGCGCCGTCTTCGGTAATGTGCACCATCTCTTCAACCGAGATGGTTTTAGGTTCGCCGCTAGGTAAGTGCCAACTGTAAAAGCCATCAAACGCGAAGGTCATGCCAACAGCCAACTTTCGCTGTGCGGCGGGTCTAACCGAAACAGCTTTGGAGCCACCTAGGTTTGGACCGGTATCATGAGCAACATAGCCTACCGGATGTCCCGTACTCCACATGAGAGGGAGTGAACCTGTATCTGCCATTACCTTTCTTTGCGCCGCATCCACATCGATACCTCTAATACCAGGCTTCATGGCTGAAAACGCCGCATGACGACCTTGCTTTGCATTCTGCCAATAGGTCGCAATATCTTCTGGCGCTTCCGTTTCACCCTCTTTCAATACATAGGCGAAGCGCTGAATATCGGTCACCCATCTATCATACACGCGAATACCAAAATCAGTCTGAATGACATCTCCGGCTTGTATCACTTTGTTTGTGGCATGGCTGTGCCCGCGGTCTGTACCTGAATTAACATTAGGGTTTTGAGCGGGTGCCCAAGCATCACCGACACCAGCGGCCTTCATTTTAGCTTTCAAAAAGCGTGCAACATCGGCATCTGTGGTCACGCCAGGAATAATTTCTTGGTAAGCCTCAATTTGCCATTGTGCGGTCAACGCAGCGGCTTTGCGCATAATGTCTATTTCTTCAGGCAGCTTAATGGATAGCCATTGATAAACTACTTCATCGGCGGATACCAAACGTTTGCTCGCCTCTGGGCCTAAGGCTTTACTCAATGCGATATGTTGCGTGTAACTCAGACCATCGGCTTGAGCGTTAGTCGACGATATATTAATAGCTACTTTGTTGAAGTTTTTTTCGTTAATGTAGTTGGCAACCATATCAATTGCCGAGCCGCTTCTTTCTACCGAGATCACTTCGTCTAGCAACTGGCTGTCTCGCAGTGCAGTTGATTCACCAGAGGGTGAAAAGGCCATAGAGTGGAATTGACCAGCATGGTTGTAAAACAAAAAGGCAGCTGTTTGGCCGGCGTTTTCACATCCTACATGGTCGGCAAGCGGGTCATTGTTATTTTCTCGGCATATAACCAACCACGCATCTACTTGCGCAGCGTTTAGTGCATTTGGTAAAAGAACAGCGATTCTCTTTTTACGAATTTCTGGCCACGGAGAGGTATCAAAATAGCTAGCTTGAGCAAGTAGTGAGGTGAACAACAAGCTAATTAACGCAACGGCTTTCAACATAATATCATCCTTAATCAACACCTAGTTTTAGGCGTTCGTGTAAATGAGTATATCTTGAAGGCAAAAATTCGCAAACAGCGCGTAACTGAGTGCGAATTTTAGTGTGTAGTGCGTAGTGAAAAAAGCAAACATCCTTGTTTGGCCCTGCTTCCTGCATGGGCTTTTCCCACTTTGACTGTTACCGATTTTGTTTGCGCACTAGGCGCCAATTGTCCCGTTTACAATAGGTTCAAAAGCGGTGAGTGAATCCATTAACGCAGCATTTCCTAAGCCCGTTTGAGGGAATAGTTCTCGCATACGTCCTTGTTCGCCGTGTAATGCGAGGTAATTAAGGATAACGGTTTCTACTAATAAGTTAACGTTGTTCGCGGCTGGTGTTGCTGATGTTTCCACTGAACCGTCTCGACGCATATAGCCGATCTGTTGGCTAACAGCTTGTTCTTCAGGGGTAGCGCCGATCAAGTTTGGCGTACCATTGGGATTGTAAACTAAGAAGAATGAAGCAGCGGTGGACGAGTTATCTCCCGTCCACACTCCTTTGCCTCGACCACCTTCAGAATCGTCAATCATGCCGTTACTAAATACAGAGCCATCGCTGACCACATACATCATGACGGGGGTATTCAAGCGAGCGGCATATTCAAGGACGGCGCCCATGCATCTGCCGGCACGTAAATCTCGCGCTTCACCGGTTGAACGGTTACCCGTATGATAATCGTAACCACCCATGGTAATTGTGCCCGCACCAGCAAAGCCATTCATGACTAGCTTCATTACGGAAGCCGTCTTTTGGAATTCGCGATCACCGTCAAATTCTTCTTGAGTGAAGATACCAGCAGGTCCGACAATATCAGTGTCTAATTCAGGGTTAAGTGACGATGGGTCACCGAATCTATCGGCAATATCCGCACTTTTCACATAACCACAACGGACTAACTTTTTCAGATCGCTATCACTAGCAACTTGCGTGTTCACGTTAGACAGTTTCATGTCGCTAATACGTTGAATTGATTCCATTACTGATACTGCGTCGCCTTGGTTTAACAAGCCAACAAGGTCGCCAGTATCAACTAAACCGGTCACATCAGAGGGGCGATCTACCTTGGTTGGACGCTTTGCAGCATCAATCATGGCAGCGGGTGACATCGAACTACCGCCACTATCAGAGTTTCTTGATCCGATGAGGGTAAGCAATGAGCCATCAGCACCTGCACGGTTAATGCCGTACATTGGGTTGTGTGGGTTATTACCGGTATCATTTTCTGAACGCGCTGGAATAACAGCACCGTTCACGTTTGCTCGATTAGTTATTGCGAGTTTATCTTGGATGCCGCGTAAAAAGCCGCTATCGGCATGGAACGCTAAGCCAAGTTCGTTGTTTATAAAGTCTGAAAGCTCGCCGTCTGGATTTGCAATGCTTGGGATCATATCGCCAGGTAAACCTTGGCGGCTATAGCCTTGGGTGCTCAAGAAGTCTAACTGACCACCACGACCACCAACTAAAACATTTGAGCCAGCAACGTTCACACCGCCGGCCAAATCAAACACGATAAATGGAATTTTGCCTGCACCTTGCGTTGCGATACCGCAATCACCTTTTAGCGCTTCCAAATCAGCTGATAACGAGGCATGCGCTTTATTCGGCGCTAACATGCTCAGTACAGAACCACCTACAACAGCCGCGGTTCCGGCACAAAAGCCTTGAGAAATAAACTCTCGACGTGTGACTGGACGGCCATGGTCTTGGTGAAACAGGGGCGCATCAACATCGGTACCATCACGGCCGCCTAAGCCACCATGATCAGTTCGTGCGCTGGCACCGACAGAGTATTTCTTTGAAAATGTATGTATTGTCTTTTTCATATTATTCACCTTTTCTCTCTGCTATTGCATGACAACAGCAGCACTGCCGAGCACGGCTGCACAAGTTGCTTTCGCTACTGTGGGTGTAGTTTGCGCAGAACAAGAATTGTTATTCGAACAAGTTGTTAAGCGGTCGATGAGTGAGTTTAATTCTGTGCCAACTAAACCTGTATCAGGTTGTGAGGCTAATCCTGGGCCAATCATTCTGTCGACCAGTGGATTTATAAGCGCTTCTCTATCATCGCTATTAAAACCTTCATTCGCATTCTTCGAGAAATTAAATGCTGGGAACATGCCCGAGCGCAGACTGGTATCTTCAACTAAAACGTCACAATAACGTATAGCCATTTGCGTTATAGCCATCTGGTTCGAGGCCAAGAAACTACCCATATCTGTTACACTGGGTAACTGTTGACGAAGTTGATTATAGGTTTCATTTACTTGAGTTTGTGAGGCCGACACGCCAGTCAGTGCAGACATACTGGCATTCACTTCAGCGAAATTACGAATACCGATATCTGATTGTGGCGGTAAATCAACAGGTGGCGCGGCAACTGGAATTTCTGCTGCTGGACGCGAAGACACAGAGTCACCTAATACTTCGAACGTCAGGAAGAACTCGTCTTGAACGGGTCCCTTCAGCACAGGAATAATAGTACCTTGAGTTGAAAGCGGCATACCCAGTTCACCTTCAGATGCTTGCACACCATCAACAGTGAGATTCAAGGTTGCAAATACTTGACCGCCTGTCGCTTCACGACCATTCACACCAATGCGAATACCGGTTAATGTGATGCCATCTAGGTTAGCGTTTTCATCTAAACTGATCATAAATGGTTCGGTAAATAAGTAGCTGTATGTATCGAACTGACTCACTTCAAAGCCAACATAGCTTTGTGGTACGTTGATCACATCTGAAATACCGAACAGTAGGAAGAATTTCTCACCTACACCAGCATCGAAGTTCTTCACGATTTGTTCTTCTGTTAATACACGGTTGTGCATAGCCGCCATACGAATAGTACCCGCCCATGGAACATCGCCAGAGACTTCATTACCCAATACAAACGCGAAGCTATCGTCCCAATCGTTCAAGCCAGTGGCTTCGATTTCATCTTCATCATCAGTGAATTCGCCATTGACATAGATTCGACGACCGCCGTTACCATCATAGTTCACAACTACGTGTTGTAAGGCTGCTTGTAAATCTTCATCTGCGTCACGTGTACTTAGCGCAGGCATACCGTTTGTATCAGTGTTGCCGTGGCGAAGTAACATATCGTAATTATAGAGTGTTTGACCTAGCGTGAAGTTTCTTCTGTCGCGGCCACCTGAATAGCTCACTATTCGTGCTGGTCCTTCTTGAGTGACATTGGCTGGAGCAACCCACGCTTCAATCGCGAATTCGCCAGTGGCTACAATTAAGTCGTGAATTTTTTTACTGTCGCTGGTCGCACCTTGTGCTTTACCGTCAGTAAGCTGTATACCATTGCCACCAACCCATTCGTAACCGCCACTTAAGGTAAGGTTTAGTGCTGGTTCAATACCGCTGGTATCAAATGCAATGTTGCCTGAGCCTGTTTTAAACTCCCATTTTGCGATCACATTGCTTTCGAATCGACCACCGCCGGTTGCTAAAGTACCGTCAAACAGTGTTAGGGCATGCGAGCTAACTAAATCAGGATTTAATTCTGTCACCACAATCGCATCTGACATTGCACGAATAGTGTCTGCTAGCGCTTGGCCATCTGCAGCACAGTTATCAGTCCAGCAGTTATGGAATTCATCACGCAAACGGGCAACGACACGAGAATCTTCAGGTGTATCAAGATTCATTTTCGAAATAGATGCAGCGTAAGCTTCGCTAATATCCGACGACGCTAAATACGGCGAAATTGGAATGGCAGCTGATGACTGGTGACAATCAACACAGTGTGCACGCAATACCGGATATACTTCAGCTTCAAAAAGCGCAGGGCTTTCAGGGAAGTTTTTGTTAGCCCCCGGAATTTTGACTACCGGAGCTTGTAGCTCAATGCTGGTTGCTGTTTCTTCTGTCGCCAACCAGTTGCCGATCCATGTCGTCATAATATCAGCACAAGCATTGTCATCGCTTAGCCAGCAGTTATGGCCGCCAGCGACTTTTGTCACAATGGCAGATTCACTAATTTGCGATTGATTAACCAGTGCATTTACTTCTGAGTAAGCAAGGTTGATGTCATCGAAGCGAGCAAAAGGTGGAGATTGCTGGTCTTGCACGTGACACGCGCCGCAACGATCTGCTTTGGCAATATTGTCCCACACGGCTAATTTAAAGTTTTGTACGTCTGTGGTTGCTGGAGCAGGACCTGAGTAGTTTACTACGGGTTGCTCAACAGGAGGTGGCAATGGCGTTTGTTCAACTTCGGTATCACTACCGCCGCCGCAACTTGCTAATAACAGGATGGCTACACTAGCAACGCCAACATGACGAAGCGCGCTTAAAAAGTTGTTTTCACTTGATGTAGGGTTAGAAGTAAACATGATTATTCCCCCTTGCAGTAGTCTGCTGTGGCGGCAAACACGTTTTTAATATTGTAATTATTTCCTACAAAATCAGCTTGGATATCGCTGATTGCGCTGCGGTCGGCCGCATCTTGAGGGTCACGTAAGCATACATTCTGGAATACTTTTGTTACTTGGCATTGTGCAAAGGTCTGGCTATTCGCTAACTCTTCACCCATAGATTTAGCGCCGCTACCAGTGCCCGGTAGACTAGACGACCAACCGATGGTTTGATTTTGGCCTTCTCGCCAGTAGTTGTCCCACGTATCGTCCATGGTGACAAAACCAAACGGGAAGTTGTTTGAGTTGATCCAGTACTTGGCTTGCACTCGAAGTTGCGTTTCAGGATCAGTTTGTCCTTCACTGTTATATACGATGCTGCCGTTTTCACCTTCAGGATCCGCTTCAACATTATATTCATAATTATAATAAGCAAAGGCTTGAGCTAGCGGGTCCATACCAGAGTGACAACCCGAGCAGGAGTTAGTGAAAATTCGACTATCGCCGCCTGGACTGCGACTGAGATCTTGTCTAATTCTATCTGGTGGTAAACTTGTATCTTTAAATGCTTCCAAATCACCACACATGTGGTTCATTAAGGTAAAGCGGAACATTGCGCGATTAGTACCATCTTTAAAGAATGATTTTGCAGCTGCGCGCGTTGTCATCACACCGGCCGTTGCTTCTGCGGGAATGCCCGTGAGCGAAGACTGAGTTGTGGCAACCAATACGCTTGAAAGGTCTGCACCATTATTTTCTAAGCTTTCGTAATGAGCATTATTGGTTCTGCTATAAGCTGGAGCACCAGTACTGTTATCGCCCACGTATAAGATATCGCCCATTAATACTTGGCGAAAATCCACATCATCTCTTACCATGCCGATCACAGTTGCAGTGTAATCATTTAACGGAGCGAATACATCAAACTCTTCGTTGGTCCAAGGGGTAACCCAATTTTTAATGGTGACGTTGTAGAAGCTTGGCGATGCCATTGCAATTTCGGCAGCGGCTTGAGCGTCTCCAGATTCGATGAGGTCGGCCATTTGTTGAATGACTTCTGCACTACCCGGAACACCTGCTAGGCGATCATGCATGCGCTTGGCTTGTTCTAGGGAACCAGCAGTAGCAGTGGCGCACAATATGATTAGAGGAACAGCAACACACGCCTTCTTTAGCATCCTGCTTGCAGAGGCGATGGTTTGCTTTCCTTTATAGATAGCAGATTTTTGTGATAGCGGGCGTTTGGATTCATTATTAAACAAATACATCGAACCAACTCCTTTTATGAATTTGACCTACGTTATACCCGCCTTTCGTTGTCAGTAAGTTATTTTGTGCAATCAATAAGTGTAGAGTGCTATACCGATTCATACTTTTCTCGGTCATTGATCAAAATACGAACAACGCAATTGGGCTTAAAAGTTGAGCGTTACAAGAAACGTGCCGCGCGGCCTATCTATCTGTTTTAACATATAAATATTTGAGGTGGCCTTGCCTTTCTAGCTTCTTTTTACAAAAATCGGAGTCAAAGGTGTTTCCAATGACAGACAGTGCAAAGGTATTTTTTTACACAAATTCAGTATAAAATTTGAACTTGTTTGCTGGGTGCCTTGCAAGTTCTAGGGTGTAGAGGAAAAGTACGTGGTATGGAGAGATTCACGGATACCCTAATTCTGCCGACAACGCTGTTATATGCCTATTTTTGTATATAACTTATTGTGCAAATCGTTTTATTTTTATATCAGTTTGGTTATAGATAGTCGCAAATGTAGGGTAGAAAAATATACCTAAAACCGACGGTATATTATTTAATCCGTACATATAGAAAACAAGATTGCTGTAGGCACAGTATGCTGTCAGTCTGTTCATCCTGACGCAAATTGTACCTTTAAGCAAGGCTGTTTTAGGTGCAAATAAATATACGTTTAAGGCTAGGTGAGATAAGGCGTTGCACTTTGGTGACACTATAAATCATAGCACTAGAGCAGTATCGTTAGGATGCGAAATAATCTGTAAAGTGAGCAAAGAAAAATGAAAATTCAAGCGTACAAAACTGACAAACCGTTCAATAAATATAGCCGAAACGTTTTTCTTTGCTCATTGCTGTTAGGACTTGCTGCGTGTGGTGGTGAAAACATTACCTCAGAGGAGCAGGACCCCGACCCCGTTGTTGTTGACGTACCAATTGCTGTTATTAAACGCGACTTAAGTGTAGAAGATGCTGATATGCAGCGTTCTATTACTGAACCTGCTTTATTCATACCTGGCGCATCACTCATTATCAAAGCGCGCGCCAATGCTAGTGCAGCAGAAGTTGATATTACTGCTGACGTTTTTGCTGATCGTGTTGACGAAGAGGGTGAGCGCTTACCTATTGATGTGAAAGATCTAGAGAGCTCTTACGATGGCTCACGTCTTATTTTTAGTATGCGTGCGCCAGAAGATGAAGATGCTGATGATGATGAGCAACCTACCTGGAATATTTGGGAATATATTGTTGAGACTAAAGAGCTCAGAAGAGTCATTGGGTCGAACATTGTTGCTGAAGCGGGGGAAGATACCGGACCTGTCTATTTAGCAGATGGGCGCATATTGTTCAGTTCAACACGCCAACGTGGTAATCAAGCGGTCTTGCTTGATGAAGGCAAACCCCAGTATGCAGGCCTTGAGGAAGGTAGAGACGTGCATGCGTCCGTTCTGCATATCATGGATGCAAATGGCGAAAATATTCAGCAAATTTCATACAACCAAAGTCATGACCTAGACCCTCTAGTAACGCCTAATGGAAAAATTATTTTTAGCCGCTGGGATCAGTTTTCTGGCAATAAAGGTGTTCACCTTTACCAAATGAATCCAGATGGAAGCGATTTAGAATTATTATATGGCCGACACAGCCATGTCGATTCAAACGGCGATAATGCAGACATTCAATTCACGCAAACACGAGTGACACCAGACGATCGTATTCTTGTTGCCCTCACCCCTTTTGAAAAGGAAGAGTTAGGGACTGATTTTGTTGCTATCGACGTTGCTAATTATATTGATAATTTCACACCTATTGCCTCGGCCGATTCACTTAGTGGTCCGGCACAAGAGAAAGCATTGTTTGATAACATCGATATTGAAGCTGAAATTTCCCCAGGTGGCTATATAGCCGCTTTGTATCCTCTGTTTGATGGTAGTGGTCGTCAGTTGTTTTCATGGTCTCAGTGCCGCCTATTAGCACCATTGCCTGCAGATGCTGAAGAAGATGCTGTGCGCTCTATCGTGCCTTGTGATGAACAAAATTTAAATGATCCTGAGTTTGAACAAGCGCCGCCTTTATATGGTTTGTGGATGTTTGACCCGGAAGAGGGCACGCAACTACCGTTAGTGGTGCCACAAGAAAACTTTGCCTATTCAGAAGTAGTTGCGGTTGAAAGTCGCCCGTTTCCGGCCGACCCAGATACGACGATAGACAGTACTGAAACGGCCTTAATTGATGCTGGCATGGGTATTATTCATATTCGCAGTGTGTATGACTTTGCCGGTGAAGATTTAAGCCCTGCGGGCTTAGTAAATATGGCCGATCCGACACAAGTAGCCGTCAACGACCGTCCTGCACGCTTCCTACGTATTGTGAAAAGTGTGTCGATTCCAGATGAGGATACTCTCGACTTAGATAATAGCGCCTTCGGCCGTTCACGCGACCAACTGATGCGCGAACTATTGGGTTACACACCTATTCAACCTGATGGTTCAGTGAAGGTGGCAGTGCCTGCTAATTTGCCCTTCGCCTTAAGCATTGTCGATGCTGACGGTAAACGTATTTCAGCACGCCATGAAAACTGGTTGCAAGTGGCACCGGGTGAAACGAAAACATGTAATGGTTGCCACAACGGCAGCAATAACTCTGACATTACATTTCGGCCGCATGGTCGTGCAGATGCAGAAGCGCCTTCAATTAATTTAGGGGCACCTAGCACCGGTGTACCTTTTCCGAACACTAATCCTGCATTGTTTACCGACCTAGGCGAGACGATGGCAGAAACAGTCACACGCATTAACGGTGTGCCAAATTTAACACCAGATATCATTTTTGAAGATGTGTGGACTGACCCCGCTGTGCAAACGCCAGCAGAGTCTTACGAACTTGCTTATGCCGATTTATCAACCGCGCTACCCATTACGCAAAGCTGTGCACAAACGTGGACCTCTATTTGCCGCACGGTGATTAATTTCCCTGATCATATTCAGCCTTTATTCGAGCTAGACAGATCCATTGTCGATGTTGATGGAATGGTCGTGAGCGACAATACTTGTGTAGCCTGTCATAACCGGTTTGATGCTGATAATGTCTTGCAAGTACCTGCTGGTCAGTTAGAACTTACTGGTAATCCGTCGCCAGCTGATGCAGACTTACTCACTAGCTATCGCGAGCTACTGTTTAATGATGTTGAACAAGAGCTTGTCGACGGCGCGTTATTGCCACGTTTGGTTCCAGTATTCGATAATAATGGCGATCCTGTCTTTGAGTTAGATGAAGAAGGCGAGCCTATTGTCGACCCCGAAGGTAACTTCATTCAAGTCACACAACAGGTTCCTGTTGCTTCATCTATGAGAGTGAACGGCGCGCGCGCAAGTGGCCGGTTTTTTGCTGTGTTCGAAGAAGGCGGCAGTCATGAAGCTTGGCTAACGCCAGCTGAATTGAAAATGATTAACGAATGGCTAGATGTCGGTGGCCAAAATTATAATAACCCATTTGATGCACCAACTAATTAATGAAACTACATTTTAACTTTGTTGTACTGCTTGTTTTAACGTGGGCAAGCTGCTTCAGCTTCTCGGCAAAAGCCGATGAACTGGTAGTGACCATCGTTGAACCTTATATTGATTTTCGTACTGGTCCTGCTAGTGAATACCCCATTTTTCACGTGGCTGAACAAGGGGAAGCGATCACCATTTTGAAAAAGCGAACTGGCTGGTACAAGGCTCGCACCGAGAAAGGTGAAGAGGGCTGGGTGTCAGCTGAGCAATTGGGTAAAACCATTAAGCCGAGTGGTGAAGTGCTTTATGTGCCCACCGGAACCTTTGAAGACTACGGCAATCGGAACTTCGAATTCAGTGTTTTTGGTGGTGTACTTGAGAGTGTGACCTCTCTATCGGTTGGCACATCTTGGAAATGGACCGATAACCTTATTGCAGAGGCAACATTTGCACAGGCACTGGGGAACTTTTCTGAAAATATTTTATGGTCAGCGCGTTTGCAACACCATACCTTTCCGGAATGGAAATTAAGTCCTTACTTAACCATTGGCGCAGGCCAAATAAGAACACGTCCGCGCTCTAACTTAGTGCAGAGTGGTGATGAAGTGCGAAAAAGCGATATGTATGAAGTGGGTGCCGGTTTACGTTACTACTTTGCTCGTAACGTAGTGGTGAAACTAGAGTACCGAAACATCGTTGCGTTGACCGACAGAGACGATCAAGAAAGACTAGAAGAAATTAAACTCGGGTTTGCGGTGTTCTTTTAAGATAAAGAATAGTCGGCCTAAAAAACACCGACGCAAGCACGACATTACGATGACCAATACCATGGTGAAATGAATGACAAAACTGAAAACCAGCTTTCAAAACTTAAGCTGCCTGAGCATCGGCAAACTGCTTATCGCAAGCGCCTTGTTATTAAGTGCGCAGGTAAGTGCCAATTCAGCGCCTAGCGCTCAAGATCAAGAGGCCCAAGAGCGTCCGCCAGCCTTAATCGATCCCAATGTTGAGCGTCGTGAAATTGATGAGTCAGATATCGATACAGAAAATTTCGAAATCGGTGTGTTTGGTGGCTTTATTAGTATTGAAGATTTTGAGTCAGATGCCGTAGTTGGCGCTACGATTGCGTATCATGTGAACGAAAATTTCTTCTTGGAAGCTGCCTATGCGCAGACCACTGCAGGACAGACAAGCTTCGAGAAACTCTCGGGTGGCGCGCCGTTTCTTACCGATGAGGAACGTGACTATAGGTATTATAACTTATCACTAGGTTATAACATCAATGGTGAAAGTTTCTTCACAGATACATTAGTCTTTAACTCAGATTTTTACTTTACGGTAGGCGCTGGTAGCACCGAATTTGGTGGTGATGAGCGTTTTACTGTGAGTGTTGGAGCAGGATACCGACTGCTGTTTACCGATTTTTGGGCGCTAAGAATAGACGTGCGTGATCACGTTTTTAATAGCGACATCATCGGGGTAGAAAAGGATGTTCACAACTTAGCATTTACGCTAAGCACAACATTCTTCTTTTAATTGACGGGACCAGACAATGATTTTTAAGCAAACAAATTTAAGTAAGACAAGCTCACGCAAAGCCAGCTCAAAGAGTACTTTGGGCAAATTCATCCTATTAGGCGCAGCCACTTTAAGCTTGTGTTTGGGTGCTGCAAACGTATCTGCGAAACCAGTATCTGGTGAGAAGTCACCTGATTTTACCCTGAAGAGTAAAGATGGCGGTAACATGCGTTTGTCTGAACAGCGCGGCAATATCGTGTTGGTAAACTTCTGGGCAAGCTGGTGTGGCCCATGTCGTGAAGAACTGCCGGCATTTGAAGAGTTGTATCAAGAATATCAAGATTTGGGTGTTGAGATTTTAGCCGTCAACGTTGATGACGACCCTGAGAAGGCAAATGTCTTGCTTGACGATATTGAAGTGAGTTTCCCAGTATTGTTTGATACGTCTGGTGATGTCAGCCAATTATATGATGTAAACGCAATGCCAACGACGGTGATGGTTGACCGTGACGGCAATGTGCGTTTATTGCACCCTGGTTACCGTAAAGGTGACGAAAAGAAATATGAAAAAGCGATTAAAATGTTGATGAGAGAGTAATGACCATGAAATTTTTCAGTAAATCTTCACTCAAATTATCAGTAGTCGCCTTAACAGCAATGTTAGGCAGTGGTTGTGCGAGCACCTTCGAAATATCTAACCCATTGGCGAATCTTGAACCGTGGGTTAAGCCTTATGAGCGCAGTAATTTAGCCGATCCGATTATGAGTATGAATCGTAATCCGGTGGCATTAGCCTATGCAAAGCACGTGTTTGAATCTCGTGAAGGCGCGCGTGGCGCAGATGGTGGCGCAGGTGGTGGTTGTGGTTGCAACTAGCACAGACACAGCAAAAGCCATTCGTCAGAATTTGAAATTGATCAAAGTCTGTTTAGTAACACTCGCGCTGATAGTGAGTTCTATTGTGGTGAGCGTCACTAATGCTGCCGTGTTACCGACAGAGCGTGCTGATGTTCTGTATCACGCTTACGAAGGTGATGGTGTCACGATAGATGGTCCTTCAGTGCTGTTGCGTAAGAATATTGGCGGCAAAGTCTCAGTATCTGCAAATTATTATGTTGATACTGTATCTGGCGCATCTATTGATGTGCGTTCTACCGCAAGCCCATATAAAGAAGTACGCAAAGAAAAAACCGTCGGAGTGGACTTCTTACATAACAAAACCTTGTTGAGTACTAGCTTCACCAACAGTAGCGAAAATGACTTCGAAGCAAACTCAGTGTATGTCGGTATTAGCCAAGATTTCTTCGGCGACCTAAGTACCATTACTTTAAGTTATTCTAAAGGATGGGATGTTGTAGGACGTCGTGGTGACGAAAGCTTCGAAGAAGAAGCTGATCGTCAGAAGTTTGGTTTCGGGTTTAGCCAAGTGGCAACCAAAAGTTTGATAGTTGGTTTTAACGTTGAGCATATATCCGACGAGGGCTATTTAAATAACCCTTACCGTGCAGTTCGCTTCTTAGATTCCAGCACCGACAGAGGTTTCAGCTTTGCAACGGAGTCTTATCCTCGTACTCGTTCAAGTACCGCGTATTCTGTTAATGCTAACTACTATCTTCCCTATCGTGCCGCGGTTTACGGCGATGCCAGAACCTATAGCGATACCTGGGGAATTCAAGCGAAAAACTTCCGTATTGGCTATATCCAACCCTATAAAGACGAATGGTTGTTTGAATTTTTTGTTCGTTATTACGAACAGGACAAAGCGGATTTTTATCAAGATTTATTCAGTCGCCCAAATGAGTTTAACTTCATGGCCCGCGACAAGGAAATGAGCACCTATAACGGTATCACTGCCGGTATTAGCGTTGCTTACGAATGGCAATTCTCTCAAACCGCTATCTTTAAAAAGAGCGCGGTGCATTTTGAATGGGATTACATGAAATTTGCGTACGATGACTTCAGAGATGCTACGGCCGAAGCGCCAGTAGGTGAAGAACCATTGTTCGGGTTTTCTGCAAACGTGTTACGCATTTTTGCTTCAGTTTGGTACTAATTTATGACAACAACTTTGAATAAACTTATTCAACTTAGCGCAATGATGCTGTTTGCACTTTCTATGAATATCGCAATGCCAGTGGCAGCACAAGAACCATCGGAAGATACGGCCAATGATGATGCGCCAGTATTAGCGCCCGTCGCGCAAGTAACGCCTATCCCTGATAGCGAACTGGCGGCAGAGATGGAAACTCTGAAACAAGCGCTAGTGAATTTGAATAGAGACCTATTTATCCTAGAAGAAGACTTACTCTTCCCTTCTAGCACGCAAGTGGCCGTTTATTTAGCGATGGATGTTGGTGAATACTTCAAATTAGATTCTGTCGAGTTAAAAATTGATGGTGAGTTGGCGACTAATTACTTATATACCGACCGACAAGTGAACGCCCTATACAAAGGCGGCGTGCAACGCTTGTATGTGGGTAATGTGAATCAAGGGACGCGTGAAGTTACCGCGATATTCATTGGTACCGGCCCTGAAAACCGTCCGTACAAGCGCGCGGTTACACTTGAGTTTGACAAAGATGATGAAGCTGCCACTGTTGAATTAAAGATTGTTGATTCGACCAGCAAGCAGCAACCTGTTTTTGAAGCTTCATTGCTATAGGGTTTATATCGTTTATGAAGCCTAGTGCGTCAATCCTCATTCGTTTGAAAAACACCGGTAAGCTGCTTTCTGTTGCCGTGCTAACAGCTGCCTTGTCGGCCTGCTTTTCAACGCCAAAACCTGATCCCGAACCGGAAGATACCCGTTCTGCTGAGCAAATATTAGCGCAAAAGCGCCAGCAGGTAGCGTTTGGACAAGTATTGTATAGCTATTTTCAAGACGTGCCTGATCAAACTTTGCTTCAAGAAGCGCTTACTCGCTTAAACGAACAAATCGCACAAACTCCCTACGAGACTGACAACAACGACCGTCTGGAATTGATGAAAGGTGCAGTGAGTCTTCAGTTGGGCATGACACAGCAGGCCGAAATCATATTCAACCGTTTGCTTAGTGACTCTACAGATGACTATATTCGCGCGAATACTTGGTTCTGGTTAGCCAAGTCTGGTTTTGCCCAGAAACGTGACCGCATTAGTCAGCGTGCCTATGCGGCGATTATGGACAATGATTTGGATGACGAGCTGAGTGAAGAGCATTTTGAAGAGTTGTTGTATCAGGTAAGCCACGAAAAAATGGAAGCGGGTGAAGACTGGCTAACGATCGCCAATGAGTTGCCGAGTGATTCTATTTATCAAACCTACTTACTTGCAAACCAAGCAGTGATATCGCATAGCCAAGCGGACTATGAGACCGCGAATAACTATTTTATTGCAGCTAAACAGCAATTAGATAATACACCGATAGAGAATGCAGTGCAGGATCCGGCCGACAATAACAGTTGGTGGTCATGGTTCGACTGGTTTGGCAATGGCTTAAGTGCGACGCAAGAGGAACAAGCCAATAAAGAGCGCAATGCTTTATTTGATCGTCTGAACTACGGTTTGGGCATCAGCCTACTTGATAACAAAGACTACACTAATGCTTTGATCGCACTCCAACAAATTGGTCGTGAATCTTTAGAAGCGGAACAGTCGTTACTTACCTACGGTTGGACCTTAGCACAAGAAAATCGCTGGCCGCTAGCGATGGCGGCTTGGCAATATTTGCGTGACAATAGCCAAGGTATTTATGCCTTGCAAGCCAGTCACGGTTTAGCGTTTGGTTACGAACAACAAGGTGCGTTGGCTGAGGCTTTTCAGTCATTACGTGATTCTTCAAGGCAGCTTGATATTGCCATGAGTACGCTGGAAACGTTTGATTTGGCAGTCCAAGAAGAAGACTTTTTCGACACGGTGACGGACGGCAATTGGCCGGTTGAACATCGTGACCTTCAGATCTTATTACTCAGTGGTGATGGTGAGATAGATTCTGCGTATTTGCTAGATGTAAGGCGTCAAGCTAAGCAACTGCTGAATACACTCGACGGGAATTTGCGCCAGATTGATAGCATGTATCGTTTGCTAGACGAGCGCGAGCAAGCCTTTATTGAACGCAGTGAGAATCTATCACTTACGACCGCTCAGCTTACTTTGGATGAGGCCCTAACTCGCATAGAAACTTATGAAGAAGCGTTGAACGCAGCCAATGTCCCAATGACGCTATTTGCTAATGAAGAACAACTGTCAGCCATTGCTCGATTAGAAAAGTCAGAGCAACGTATTGAGCGCATTAATAACGAACGTGAACGCAAGTTATCGAAGAAATACGCACAGCGCGTCGCCAGATTGAAAGGGTTTTTAGCTTGGCAACTTTCTGAAGCTTACCCTGAAAGCCGATGGCAGCATCAAAAGCAGCTGAATCACTTGAAAGGTGCGTACCAACAAGCGGACAAACAATATCAACAACTCAGCTCTTTACAGAACAACACGGCAATTATAGATGAGCAGCGTAGTCGCGTTGATGCTATGGCGGTGAGCGCAAATGCTGACTATGTGAAAACCAAAGCGTTAGTCGATTCAATCACAGCTAGACTAACGCAATTCTTGCGGGCCAACATGGCGATGCGTATGCAGGAATTAGCTGATCAACAAGTTGCCACACGTTTAGCCATTATCCGTTTGCAAGATTTAGCGCAACCTGAGAGGGGGCGTTAAGATGCAAAAGTTCATTCAAACAGCCCTTATCTTGTCATGCAGTATATTCGTTGCTAGTTGCGGGATATTTAGTTCCGAGGAAGAATCTGTCATCAATGAAGGGGTGAGCAATCGTCCGACCTTGGCTGAGCTAGATTTACAACCTTTAAAGGTTGAACCATCGATAGCACCGCGACTTTCATTGAAAGAGACCCGAGATGAATATGCAGCGCTCCTTCCACTGTTGAAAGATGAAAAACAGAAGCAGCAGGTGGCTTTTCGTTTAGCTGATATCGAAATGCAATTAGCAGAATTGGCACAGGAAGAAGGTATTCCTCTGGAAACTCAGCAAGCACAGAGTCAAGCTGACAGCCGCAATGTTGATACAGGTATCGATCAAGGTATAGGCACGCTGCAACCTGCGAGCTACTTTAATCAGGCCATTTCACGCTATCGCGAAGTGCTTGAACAGCAAGCTTCAATTGTGGCTGAAGCACAGCGCTTAGCCGAAGAAGCGGCCAACTCGACAATTACCGACAAAGAAATTCAAGCAAGACTGGTAGAGGCAAAACGCACTGAAACCAAATATATGGATGCGATGTATCAGCTGTCGCGTGCGCTTGACCTAGACGGCAAAAAAGTCGAGAGCGTCGAAATAGCGCAGCGCTTTTTACGCACTTTCCCTACCGCAACGCACTCTGTGACTAACTATCATATTGAGTTGTATTTCCGAATTGGTGAATACTACTTTACGCGTGGCGATTACCCAGCCGCCGTAGACAACTATGGCCAAGTATTGGCGCTATCTGAACAAACTTCTAGCCTGACCGCAAATAATTTCTACGGTATCTCTGCTTACATGCAGGGGTGGAGCTTCTTCAAACAAGAAGATCATGGCAACGCTTTGGTATCTTTCTCAAAAATGCTCGATGACACCTTAGAAGATAACTCATACACGCAAACCTTTATCAGTGTGGATGAGCTGCCTTTAGGGCAACAAAAGTTGGTGAAAGACACGCTTCGTATCATGGCACTACTATTCTCTTATCAGGGAAATGGTGAAGCAATCAAAGATTTCTTTGCGACCAATGGTCAGCGTGCATATGAGAACCTTATTTATGAAGAGCTTGCTCAGCAACATTTAAACAATGACCGCTTTAAAGACAGCGCGGATACCTTGCTTGTTTTTGCGAATACCTATCCTATTCATGAGCGAGCAGTTGAGTTTTACGTGAAACACATTGATGCATATATCTTAGGTGATTTCCCAGCACTTGTGTTAGAAGCAAAACGCGGTTTTGTTGAAGCTTATGGGGTTGATGGACCGCACTTTGACGGTTTACAAACGCTTGTTGGACGTCAAACCAGTGATTACCTGCGCCAATATCTGAAAGAATTAGCACAAAACGAGCACAGCATAGCCCAAACAGTTGAAGCCATGATGGCAAACGCATCATCTTCAAAAGCAGCAGAGTCTGGCGCAGAAACGGCAGCCAGTTCGTTTGTGGGTAGCCAAGTGAGCGAGGCGCAAAGTTCCTCTTGGAGCACAGCATCAATCAACGATTTAATGAAAACAAAGCAAGAAGCCTTTGAGCTTGCTGCAGTTTATTATGACCAGTTTATCCGTACTTTCTCGCCAGATGATGAAGTGCCACAAATGCGTTTCTACTTAGCTGAAGCCTTAAGCTCAGCAAATAAATTGAATCGCGCAATAGAAAGCTTTGAGATTTATGCATACGAAGACTCGCCGAACCCGCTGGCTAGTGAAGCTGCTTATGCTGCATTAATATTGTTTGAAACCTTGACGGAACGTGCGGTCGACCGGGATGTTAGCTTCAAAAATCAATTAGAAGCTCGCAAGATGGTCAGCCAACAGTTATTCGTTGAAAACTTTGCCAGTGACCCTCGCACAGTCAATGTTGCGCAGTCTCTTATGCAGCGTTTATTCGAGCAAGAGAAGTATATTGAATCAATGCGCTGGGCGAATTGGTTGCTGTCGGGCGATAAGCTAAACGGCTTGGCATATGCTCGTGCAAACTTGCCTGAGGCAAGCCTAAGTGAACAACACATTGGCGTGCACGAGCTAGAGAAAGAAAGCCTTATTTCAGCACGCTTAGTGCTAGCGCATGGTAACTTTGCCTTAGAAAACTATGTGGTGGCGCAAGCTGGTTACGAAACCCTCTTAAGCATATTACCGGCGGATGATGAGCGTATTAAAGAGCTCACTAATCGTCTCGCGGCTACATTCTTCCAGCAGTCTGAACAAGTACTTGCCCGTGCAAATGTGAAAGAAGCCTTAGCTGCACCCATTCCCGAGGGTGAAGATATTGCGGTACTCAGCGAAACACAAAAGTTAGCGTTAGCTGACAGTGTGGCCTTACTGCAACGCATTATGCGTCAAACACCAAATTCGACGTTCAGAGCGGCTGCGCAATACGATACAGCAACTTACTTACTTGCTTTAGAAGACTGGTCTGCGGCCTTGCCGCTATTATTAGATTTCCAAACGCGCTTCCCGAAAAACGAGCTAGTATCCACTATTCCAGGCAAACTCTTGGTCGCATATGAGAAGTCAGAGCAATGGGCTCCCGCTGCTAAGCTATTGATGGCTCAGCATGCAGCAAATCCGGACAGCCAGCTTGGTAGAGAGTCTATGTTTGTGGCGGCTGAATATTACTTAAAGGCAAATGACCGTGAGAAAGCATTAGACACTTTCCGTTCCTATGCGCATCGCTATCCAAATCCGCTTTCAGATGCGAATGAAGCGCGCTTTAAAATGACCGAGTTCTATCAAGAAAGTGGCGAAGAATCGAAACGCCGTTTCTGGTTAAATAAATTGATCGAGGCGGACCGCAATGCTGGTGACCAACGCTCCGCTCGCTCGCGTTACTTAGCTGCGATGGGCTCTATGGTCTTTGCTAAGGATGCCGACAACGCTTACCAAAAGATCAAGCTAACATTGCCACTCAATAAGAGCTTACAGCGCAAGCAAACAGCATTGAAAACAGCCATTGCTCGCTACGACGGCGTGATGTCTTACGGCATTGCTGAGTACACCACAGAAGCAAACTATGCATTAGCAAATCTGTATTCTGTGTTGGCCGTTGATCTGATGGATTCTGCTAGACCAAACGGTTTATCGGCGCTGGAAATGAGTCAGTACGAATTATTGCTAGAAGAGCAGGCTTTCCCGTTTGAAGAAACGGCGATTACCTTGCATGAAAACAATGCCAAACGCGCTCATGATGGTTTGTATGACGATTGGGTGAAAGAAAGCTTACGTACACTAGAAGGTTTCCTTCCTGTGCGCTATCGCAAGCCAGAACAAATTGAGGACTTGAGTGTTGAAGACTTTGAATAACAAACGACTCCTGCAATCGCTGCTTGTCTTGAGCTTTGGCGTCATGATGAGTGCCTGTTCTAGCTTACCTTCTCTCCCAACTTTTGGGAGTGATGAGCAAAGCGCGACAGAAGCAGAGCAAAAAACGGAAGAAGTACTTAACGATGGTACTGAACCAGCAGCGCAAGTAATGAGCGAAGAAGAACTAGCTGAGCAAGCCTTGATGTTAGAGGCTCAGGGCTTGATGGCATCCATAAACGCTTATCAAGTGGAAAACCAAAGTCAGAAAAAGCTGAATGCCAGTCAATTACAGAATGTACAAAATGCGATGAATGCCTTGGCTGCAGGAAACACTGACGGCGCATTAAGCGAGGTTCAGCGAGTACTAGACGATCCCGATTTCTTTGCCGCACCGCATACCTCAGTCTGGGTCTTACGTGGTGATATCCATCAGCGAGCGACAAACATTGAACAGGCGATTAAAGATTACGAAGTCGCTATTGCGCTGTCACCAAACAATTATCAAGCGCTGAATCGCTTGGGCAAATTGCACAGAGATATGGGCAACTTTGAGCAGGCAAAAGAATATTACAACCAAGCCTTAAAAGCGTGGCCTGGTAATGCATCGACTTATCGTAATCGTGGCATTTTAAATGACTTATACATTGGTGATAAAGCGTCAGCCCTTAGCGATTATAGGCTGTATAAAGCTTTACTCGATATACAAGTACAAAGTACTGATACGCCAGCCAAAGCACTGTTGAAAGAACAACGCTTAGCAGGGCAGTGGATCACCGATATTAAACGCCAATTAAAGGCCATCGCGCGGGAGCAAGCTAATGGGTAAATTCGTTTTCAAACGTAGCACTTCATTACTCTTGTTATTGCACTTTGGTCTTTCAGCAGCAATCGCTCAAGAACCAGAGACAGAAGCTTTAGAAGAGCAGTCTCCCATTGATGTGCGCGTCGCATCTGACGGAAATGTCTCAGCTAGCGGTGATGTGCTGCGCTTAGAAGAAACGATTCGTGGAAACAAAGAACAGCCAAAGGTATTGTCAATTGTACCTTGGCAGTTGCCATTGCATCAGCGTATCGATCGCAATGAAAACCGGTGGGCGCCTATTAAAACATCACTTAAGCCACTGGTAAGAAACAAATTTTTAAAGGAGATTAATCTTCTTGAAGGGATACAAAATAGCCAAACTACCACATCGGTTACCGCTGAAAAGTAGCTCTTGGGTATAAATTCAGCAACTTGTTGATGGTACAGAATACATAAGTTCAAAGCGTATTCACATACACTGTCAGTAGTCAAAATTGCATAACTTCACCAAGCCTTCAAAATGCAGTGTTCATAAGAACGATTGAGGCTTGATAAACAACTGATCACTACATTTTGAGAGGATATCATGGATACCATCGTACGCTTTTTCCAAGAAGGGGGTTCGTTTATGTTCCCTATCTCTATCGTTCTAGCTATTGGTTTAGCAATCGCTTTAGAGCGTTATTGGTTCTTGGGTTCTGCCCGTCGCACGAATAAAAAAGCGTTTAAAGAGCTGGAGCCTTTACTTGCTAGCCAGAACTTCGACAAGATTATTCAAATCACTCAAAATAGCACTGCACCCATTGCACGCGTTATTGGTGCCGGCATCACACGTTTAGGTGTAAGCCCTCGTCGTGAAGACATAGAATACGCAATGGAAGAAGGCTTGATGGAAACTGTTCCTCGCCTTGAAAAACGTACACAATATTTGGGCATGCTAGCCAACATCTCAACCTTGTTGGGCTTGTTAGGTACTATCATCGGTCTGATTGCTGCATTCTCGGCCGTCGCAAACGCTGATCCATCAGAAAAAGCGAGCTTATTGTCGCAAAGTATCTCTGTTGCGATGAACACAACGGCTTACGGTTTGATTGCTGCAATTCCTCTATTACTACTTCATTCATTGTTACAAACGAAAACGACTGAAATCGTAGAAAGTATGGAGATGGCTGGCGTGAAGTGCTTGAACACACTCATTGCTAAAGAAAACCTAGCGCCAAAAACACGTACGACTGACCAGTAGGAAGCATTCTCATGATTGGACGACGCCACGGGCGTAACGCCAAGAAAGAAGACGCTGAATTAGACATCACCTCGTTCATGAATTTGATGATCGTACTGGTGCCTGTCTTATTAATGATGATGGTGTTTTCGAGAATTACGGTTGTTGAACTTCAATTACCGGGCATTGAGGCACTTGCTGCCGACGATGAGCCAATTGAAAATCAAAGCTTAGAAATTCTTGTGACCGATGACGCATTAAATATTTTCTTCCCGCAAGGCTATTTGGTACGTAGTGTGCCGAAAATACCCGCCGTGCCTGAAGAAGGTGAAGCGCCTGCTCCAACTGGCACAGAACCTGTTATGCAGCACGATTATAAAGGGCTGCAAACACAACTTAAACTAGTGAAACAAACGCTATTAGCACAGTCTATCGACAAGAAAGACATTGTGTTAATGCTACCGGACGAAACTGACTATCAAACGATTATTAGCTTGATTGACGCGACACGCTCCTACAAGGCCGTTGTTGCAGTATCGGTAGTCGACGCAGAGTTGTTTCCAGAAGTCTCTTTAGCAGAAGCACCAGCTCGCTATGAACTTAAAAATGCGGGAGGTGCACAATGAAGCAATCAGCACGCGCTAAACGCATGGCTCGCGCCAATAAAAGTCGCACAGCAAAGTTGAGTCTAGTATCGCTGATGGATGTTTTTACGGTACTCGTTTTCTTTCTAATGCTAAATGCTTCAGATGTGCAAGTATTGCAACGTGATAACTCTGTTGAACTACCAAAATCAACAGTAAAAACACCAGCAAAAGAAACGCTGTTGTTGATGATCACTGCGCAAGACATTCTGTTGCAAGGTAAGTCATTAGCGAAGACCAATGATTTGTACGAGCAGCGCGAATATACGATTGATGCGCTGAAAACGGAGTTGTTGTATCAAGCTTCGCGTACCGTTGCTGCGCCAGTAGATAGTGATGATCCTGATGCAGAAGATCCGGGCTTATCGATTACTATCATGGGCGATAAATCGGTTCCTTACGAGATCTTAAAGAAAATCATGCAAACCAGCGCTGAAGCCGGTTATACCAATATCGCCTTGGCGGTAGAGAACCAGCTTGAATCAAATAGTGATGTGGCTGCACCAGTTGATGACGCAAGTCAGGGTGGTGGATAATGAGCAGCGCGAACTACAGTAAGGTTTATTTTCATTCAGAGCTCCCTTGGGAAAGCAGTTCAAGGGAAAATGCAGCATTCACCAAAATAACGATCGTGTTGCTATTGCTCACGCTAGCAATTGCGGTGTTTGTGCAAATAACAGAGTTACCTGAGATACCGCGAGCGGAGCGTGAAAAACTGCCACCGCAATTAGCTAAGGTAATTAAAGCGAAGGAACCACCTCCGCCACCGAAGGTGATTGAGCCAGAGCCTAAACCAGAGCCTGAACCTGAAAAACCAAAGGAAGAGCCAAAGCCAGAGCCGAAGCCAGAACCAAAACCTGAGCCTAAGCCAGAGCCGAAGCCCAAACCTAAGCCGAAGCCAAAAGAGCCGACTTTAGAAGAGAAAACGAAAGAGGCGCGTGAAACGGCGAAAAGCAAAGGTGTACTCGCCTTGCAAGATCAACTTGCCAGTATGCGTGATGCCGCCAACTTAAATAATTTGGCGAATACACAGCAAACTCAAGGCGGTGGTCAACAAGAAAGCACGCAACGCAAGATTCTAGGTCGTGAAACTAATAAAACCAGTGGCGGTATTGCGCTGGGAAGTTTGAGCTCCGACGTTGGCGCTGCGGGTGAACTTGAGGGGCGTCGTAATACTGAATTTGTGGCAGCTGAAATAGGTGAGGCGTCATTGGCGACCAAGCGTATTGAAGAAGAGCAGCAAATTATTGGTAGTCGTGATCTCGATAGTATCAGGCAAATACTCGACGCCAACAAAGGTGCAGTATATTCCTTGTATCGTCGTGCCTTGCGTCAAGACCCTTCTATTGAGGGTAAGCTAACCGTGCGTTTGGTAATTGAGCCGGATGGTTCATTGTCAGAAGTGAAGTTAGTTAACAGTGAGCTGGATGCACCTGAACTGGTGGAGAAACTCATTGGACGTATTGGTCTTATTAACTTTGGTGTTCAAAACGTTACCAAAACTGAGTTAGAATACTCGTTCAATTTCTTACCATTTTAGAATTATGAACGATAATAGCTTAAAGGGCGAAGCAAATGCTTCGCCCTCTTCCTCACCTAATGACTCATCAGCAGACACTGCGAGTGAGCCAGCAGCACAGCAAAATCAACAAGCGAACAACCCACTGCATGGCGTTAAGTTACAAGTAATTGTAGAAAAACTAGAGGCTGAATACGGTTGGGAAGGGCTTGCTTATCGTATCAACATCAATTGCTTTAAGTCTGACCCTTCAGTGAAAAGTAGTTTGAAATTCTTGCGCCGTACGCCGTGGGCGAGAGACAAAGTAGAACGTTTATATTTGAAGACTTTCCATAAGAAATATCGTCCTGAGAGCTATTAGCGACAGTTGATCTTTGGGTCAATTCATTGCACAGTTAAGTCATGACATGGCTATCCAGGACCCGCAAGATGCACAGACGCACATTTTCACCCCGTCACCTTTTTTCCTTGTGCTTCATCGTTTGTTTTTCTATTTTCGTATCTGCATGCGGAAGTACGCCTTCCACAAAAGGCACTGCTCAAACGAGCAATCAGGCCCAGAGTAAGGTAGATGCAGAGAAAGCGGCATTGGCCAAGCAGCAACAAGAAGCTGCAAAAAAACAAATTCTCAATTATGCAAAAGCAGATGCTGACTATCGTGCGCTCGTGGCTAAATTCAGATCGGGCCAGGCGAGCAATGGAGATTATGATGCGATTACCCGAGTATATCCCCTCACCTCAAATTACAATCCCTACGCAAGTGCGGAACAAACCCAAAAGCTGGTCGCTTTCGAGCACATGGAAAGCAAACAATGGGATGCCTGTTTGCGTGCCACTGATATTATTTTGAATGAGAACTTCACGAGCTTAACAGGCCACTATGGCGCGATGGTGTGCCATTATGAACAAGGTCAACAAGCGCAGGGCGAGTTTCACAATCAGCTGTTAGATGGGTTCATCGATGCGGTGTGGCGCTCGGGTGATGGGCGCTCGCCGGCCACAGCGTTTTATATCACCAGCAGTAACGATTTATACGCCTTTGTGCAAATGCATGGTTTTATCGTGACTGGCCAGTCGTTGGTTTATCATCAAGAACGCCCGATGGATGCCATTAGTGTTGAAAACCCCGAAACGGGTGAAGAAGCAACATGGTATTTTGATGTCACAGCGCAGTTTAGGCGCGGGATCCTAGACGATCTAGAAGCCCGCTAAGGCGGTAGGTACGCGTTATTCCCGCACATATGTCATTCCCACAGATATGTCATTCCCGCGCAGGCGGAAACCCAACCGATACGCGTCATTCCCACACAGATGTCATTCCCGCGTAGGCGGGAACCCCACTCTATCGTTTACGCACAGGCTTATACTGAGTAGAACAATACCCTCTGCTCACATCGGGGCTGCGGAGCTTAATATGCTTGGTTTTACGTCCGCTCACTCTAGCCCGCCAATTATTAAAGGTTTTACGCTTTATATTGCTGCGCATGATTTCAATCACTTCTGGCTCAGACACGCCAAATAAGCGCTCTATCGCCTCAAATGGCGTGCGATCTTCCCACGCCATTTCGATAATACGCGAGGTCTCATCTTCGCTGAGTAATTTTACTTTGTTTCTGACACTTGTTTTCATGCTTTCCTATACGCAAAAAACTAAAAAGGGGGTCAGAGTTAATTTAAAAAGGGGTCAGAGTTAATTTTTTCTTTCTGTTCGAACAGGTCCTCAACAATGTAAACACGCTGTACGGCATCCTGCCCGCTCCCAAACGGCATTTATGCCGTTTGAAGGTTTACATTGTTCAGGACCTGAACAAACCACAAAAAACTAACTCTGACCCCTTTTTAAATTAACTCTGACCCCCTTTTTGCTGTTTTGCATAGTTTACGAAAAAACAATTCTTGTTAAGGCTTTGTTAAATTTTGTTATTGTAATCGTTTACATTATTGGTTTTAATGGCGTCTGGCGATTTATAGGGCAGTGGAAAATGAAAACAGTTTTTAAACAGACGATGACAAGTATGGTTGTGGCGAGTGCGCTTCTAATTGGCGCGTGTGGAAGTGGTGGCGGTGCAGGAAATTCTTCACCAGATATGCCAACTACACCACCTCCACAACCAGCTCCAAGTCCTGAAACCAGTGAATTGATCAAAGTGAATCAGTTGGGTTTCTTGCCTGATAGCGTCAAAGAAGCAGTGATCCCTGCTACCAATAGCACGAACTTCGAGCTTGTTGATATGAGCACAAACACGGTAGTGATGAGCGGTGACTTAGCAGTAGAACGTACTTGGTCTGTCGCAAACGATACAGTGCAACTCGCCGACTTTTCTTCACTGACTACTCCTGGTGAATATGCACTGCGCGTAGCAGGTGTCGAGACAGATGCTACAGTTGTAATTGGTAGTGACGTATTTCTTAGTGCCCACGATGCTGCGCTGAAAGCGTATTACTTCAACCGTGCCAGTTTTGCCCTCGACGGCGCTTACGCTGCTGATTGGGCGCGTCCTGCAGGTCATCCTGATACAAATGTGTTGGTCCACAGCTCGGCTGCTGATGCTAATCGGCCAGAAGGAACCGTGATCAGTGCGCCAAAAGGATGGTATGACGCAGGGGATTACAATAAATATATTGTGAACAGCGGTATTTCAACATACACACTTATGGCTGCTTATGAGCATTTCACGAGTTTCTATCAGAACCGCGATGTAAACATTCCTGAATCGGGTAATTCGATCCCAGACATACTAGAAGAAATAAAGTGGAACTTGGATTGGATGATGGCCATGCAAGACCCCAATGATGGTGGTGTTTATCACAAGCTCACCACACTCAACTTTTCTGGCACGCAAATGCCACACCTTTCCACTGCACAGCGTTACGTAGTGCAAAAAGGAACAAGTGCTGCTTTAAATTTTGCTGCCGTTATGGCTTCAGCCAGTCGTATATATGCGGACATACCAGAATATCAGAGTGTTGCACAAAGCTACCAAAGTGCAGCAGAAAGTGCATGGACTTGGGCACAAAGCAATCCGAACGTGGCCTATAATCAGCCCAGCGATGTCTCGACTGGAGAATATGGTGACGGTAACTTTGACGACGAGCGTTTATGGGCTGCCGCGGAACTGTTTTTGTTAACGCAAGACCAGCAATATCTGACTAGCTTCAAAGCGATGAGCAGCCGTCAAAGTGCTCAACCAAACACACCAGCGTGGCCTGAAACAGCTACCTTAGGCTATATATCAATGCTATCGGCCGGTAAGATGTTGATTGAGCAGAGCGATTTCAATACCTTTCAAGCGTCTTATATCGCTTTAGCAGACAGCATTGTTGCTCAATATGAAACTTCAGCTTATGGTGTTGCCATGCAAGAGGAAGACTTTGTGTGGGGCAGTAACGCTGTTGCGTTAAACAAAAGCATGGTCTTGCTGTTTGCCTATGAGCTAAGCGACAATATGGCATATAAAAATGCTGCGGTTGGCCTAGTGGATTACGTATTGGGTAGAAACCCAACAGACTATTCCTTCATGACGGGTTTTGGTAGCAAAACGCCAATGGATATTCATCATCGACCGTCATTTGCTGACACTGTTTCTGAACCGGTACCAGGGTTTGTTGCTGGTGGGCCTCAGCCTGGTCAGCAAGACAACTGTAATTATCCATCGCCTTTACCAGCTTTGAGCTACTTGGATGATTGGTGCAGTTACTCAACTAACGAAGTGACTATCAATTGGAATGCACCGATGGTCTATTCATTAGCTGCTTTACATACAGGCCAATAAGTAAAGCGCCTGCAAACGCTGAGCCTTAATCGATTTGGTAGCCTACTCGCTTCTCATTGATTAAGCTCAGTAGTTCGCTTGCTGCTACGGCATCGGACATTGCTCGGTGATGGCGTTGCATATCAATCTCAAAATGCTTAGTTAAGTTTGCCAATGAGTATGAAGGTAAACCCTTATAGTATTTCCGCATCTCTCTAACAGTGCACAATTTTGGACGTCGAAAACGACGCTCTAACCTTTCAAATTCGGCCTTTATGAAGCCGTAGTCAAAGTTAACGTTGTGCGCTACGAATACACAGTCTTTAGTAAACTCGTCTATATCGTCTGCGACTTCTGCAAATAGCGGTGCATTGGCAACTAGTTCGTTATCAATACCGGTGAGAGAAGTGATATTGGCGGGAATGCGTCGCTGTGGATTGATCAACGATTGCCATTCAGCAATCACTTCACCACCACTCACTTTCACCATGCCAACTTCGGTAATTCTGTGATGTTGAGCTCGCCCGCCCGTAGTTTCTATATCGACCACTACGTAGGTCTGCATAGGGTCAAAGGTCCACACGACATTCGTGATGCGCACATCAAAGTTAAGCGCTTGCAGCTTCTGAATGCTCAATAACTGATTACGACGCAATTGATCGCCTTCGGATTTTACTTCTTCAAAACGTAATTTATCGTTTTCTATTAACATTAAATCAGGAAAACCATCGCTTAAATTTTGCCAGTCCTGTGTCATACAACGCAGCAGTGACAAGAGCTGTGATAGTTCGCTGTGTTTTATCAGTAAATTCAGTCGTTCTAAAATGTTCTTACGCCAGCGGAAAACAATGTTTCCTTCGCCATAGTGCTTGGTTGCCACAAAGCTGAGTTGCTGAAATAAGCTAGCTTTGGTGTGGGTGTTGTTGATGCGGGTTTCAATATGTTCCTTGGCCAAATCATAGAACTGATTAGACTTTAATGAAGTGGGCACATGGTCGAACTCATTGCTTAAGCCCAAGCCATCGAGTTCGTATATTTCATACCAAAAATACAAGCCAAATAATGCCCGCCATATTTCGTTTTCGGTGCGAAGAGCCAGGATGTCACGTTGCTCATAATAGGCCACGACGCCGCGCTCAACCGCGCCTTTATGAATTTCGTCAATCGCGATCGTTTGGGAGTTGTCGCGCAACATATCGGTCAACACGCTGGTGCGCTTTTTATGATACTTTCGAGCAAGGAAATCTTCTGCAAAGGCTAAGAGATCTTCACACAAAGGTGCTTGGATAATACTTTCTAACCTTGCTTCCACGGCCTCGGTGTGACCCTGTTTATACGCTTCGCGGATCCATTTCTCGCTGGCTGCACTCGAACCAATATTTTCTAAAACATCGAGTGCATGTGTTGCATCGAAAGACAGTAGATCATTGGCAAGTAACAATTGTAGTCGTTGATGTAATTCTGTGGCCTTGTCACCCATCGGAGAGCACATAGTGGATAGCTGCTCCAAGATATAAGCCTTGTGCTCGTCTTGATGTTTTTGACCTTGAACTTGATCGTTTGGTGGTGAGTGTTTGAAATTCGCCAAAGCAATGCGCACGTCGTTGAGTTGAAAGTGCAGGTTAAATGCACTCTTTGCGCTGTCTATGCTGTCGAAACGCGCTAAAACCTGAGCTTGTTCTTTACGCGTACGCATGACGCCTAAATCTCGCATAGAAAACTGGTTTAGTTTTGCGTGAAAATTACCAAAATAGAGGTATAAAAAGTAATGAATGGGCCTCTCAAAATTGCCCTCCCAATAATCGCTAGCAATACTGCTGTCACAAATTTGTTCGGCGCTAACTTCCGATAACAAGACATCGACAAGCGTCGACTTCGGCGCCGATTTCTTATATTCGATGGCTTCTTCCAGCAACACATTGATTTCTTCCAATAGGCTAAGAATGTCTGCTTTTGTTAAATGCTCGACAAACTCCGCTGCATGCTTGCGTTGAATAGGTCTGAACCATTTGTCCTGAAAAAGCTGATAAAAATTATCATCAATGTTATCGATTTCATCATACACGTACGTACTCGGTTTAATAAATATCGACTTACGATTAACGAACCGAATGATTAAACATTGTTGGTCTTTGCTGAGCGCTTGAAAGCGCTGGATGAACGTTTGATCCTCTTCATCTAATAATGAGGCACATGGGCCTGTCACAAATTTCAAGAATTCATGAAAGTGGGTGTGATAATAGTAGGTTGGTAAGTCGCGCACGTTATCCAAAAAGCTAAATGTTTCTATGCCGCAAAGCATACTAAATAACTGTGTAAATATACAGTGCTGATTTGGATGCTATAAATGCATGCTTCACAATCGTTACAAATGTATGCTTTACTAACATTTCTTTAAACGAATACGCAAAGGAAGCTCATGTTTAGTCATATCATGTTGGGTGCAAACGACATTCAAGAATCAAAGAAATTTTACGACGCAATCTTCGCTGTGCTTGGCTGCAAGCCAGGTGTCATTGATGATAAAGGCCGTTGTTTTTGGTACGAAAAAACCGGTGTTTTCTCAGTAACAAAACCCATTGATGGCCAGCCTGCGACTCACGCAAATGGCAGTACATATGGATTTGCGGCAAAATCAACCGATGAAGTGGACGCTTGGTATCAAGCCGGTTTAGAGAACGGCGGGACAGCCTGTGAAGATGCTCCGGGTTTGCGTAATAATGGCAAAGTCGACCTGTATCTAGCCTATTTACGCGATCCGGCGGGAAACAAAGTTTGTGCGCTTTTTAAGCCTTAATTTTGGCTGTTATTAGTACAATCGGGCCTTAAGGTTGGATACTAATATTTATGAGAGTGCCGTTCGTAGCGCGCTAAAAGAGTTTAGTCTAAAGCAAGCGATCGTACTCTCTCTAATATGTTGCCATCGTGTCGGTAGCTATTATGACCGTTTTAGTAGAGCCGAAACTTGGGGAAATCCAGATAAACTGAGAAACGCGAGAACGGCTGTTTACAATTGGTTGAAAGGCGTTAATACGGATTACAAAGGGCAGAGTGCATCACTTGAAGTTGAAATTCCCGATTCTGATGATTTTGGTTCGGTTGAAGCAACTCTCGCGCAGGTCGCTGCCATTGCTCATTATTATATGGTTGAGCAGCTCGAATCGAAGGAAATACAATTGACACAGTTGGTACTAGATCGCTGTTTAGAAATAGCTGATGTTCGAATCCAAGAGCTATTAGATAAAGATTCAAGAATGGAACCGTCGATCGCTGCAATAGAGTCACATAACATTTATCAAAAAGAAATGCGCTTGCATGTGGAGCTTCTGAAAGGAATAAAAGGTAGCTTAGACCCGGTTGAATTTGTAGATAAAGTGTTAGCAGTAAAGAAAGACAAACAAGAACAATTTGATTTCAGGTTGGACGAAGAAAATTAACAAGGATTAGCATGAAGAATTTACTCACCGTTTTAGTGATATTTTTAACTTATGGTTGCAGCTCGACGGCTAATAATAGCCAATTTACAGGTGATCTCTCGACAAGCTCAACAGATCCTCAATATGGTTATATTGAATCAAAGCCGGTTGAACTGGGTGGCTTTATGCGAGGAACAAAATACGAGGGTGCACACTTTGAGTACTTCAGTAGCTTACTTGGGCCACAAGGGCAGAAGGTGAAGGTCGAGCGCCTAGGCAGCTGTTGTGAATTTGAGGATGCATCTTTGCCTCTCGGTGGTGGTTTACTAGATCGTTATGAGCTTACCTATGAGGGCCAGAAAAAACCGGCTGTCATTTACGTCAATCTCTACCGTTTCGAGCAACCCAAAGCACCGCAGGGGTTTACACTCTTGTAAGGCAATGTCTGAATTAAGGGATTAATTATATATGAAAAATGGCATCAACAACTTCGTTAAAACAGCCAATCAATATCTATTATTTACTGGGCTAATCATTATAGTCGGTTTTTTTGCCTATCAACTCGCCAAAGAAATCTTCAAAAGTGATTATCAAAAACACAATTCAATAGCACTTGTCGATGAAACTGAATTGGAAGAATATCCTATCGAGCTCCAAACAAGTTTCGTTAACAAATATAAGGATGTGTTCCTTTTCAGGGTAAGTTCAAACAGGCTCGCAAGAGAAGATAAAGAAGTCAGCAATTTAAGAAAACCGTTAGCTATGATGAGTAACAGCTTCGGAGGTTATGAGGATCTAGAAACTGTTAATTTCTTATTCACAGGCGCCAGTTATAAAAGAACCTTACTCGACAAAAATTCCCTGATTCTCGATTACACTTTTCTTAACGATACGGTAGACATTGACTCTTACAATCGCCAATTCAAGTTAGATAAACACCTCTTTACCGTTGTGAAAGACGATACGAATAAAGACAAGCAACTGAACCGCAAAGATAGTATCGATCTATTGGCGAGTGATTATGACGGCAGAAATGTCACCACCGTTTTTTCAGATATCGAAAATTATGAAATTGTTGATCACAATGTCTTACTTGTTATCCGAATGGTTGACGAGAAAAAAGAAGCAACTCTTTATGACTTGGTTAGCGGTGCTAAGACAAAGATTGATATTGATGTACCAACGACCTAAGCGTCATGGCGTGAGACCAGGGAGAACAATCAACCAACCTGAATTTTCTGCTTCGCTACCCATTCAAAATATTCGGTCAGCTCTGGATTATCTTGTATTAGCGAGAGGCTGTTGAGGTGTTTGGCTAACTCCATCTCGCTGAAGCGTCGATGTAATCCGTTGTGGCACTGTCTACAAATATCGATGCCCTGAGCTAGCTCGGCTTTGCTGTAGTGTTTTTTGAAATAGTTGCGTCGATGCATCTTTTTTGGGATCAAGTGATGGAAGGTCAGGTGCGTTCGTCGATGACACAGGGGACATTCGCCTAAACTACTTCGGCGAGGATATTTGCGGGTTTGGCTTCGGCTTCTATTTTCCATATTTTAAGTTACGTTATATGTGACGATTACGATTTTGAAAAACATTTTAGTTTTTGCACGTCCTAAAACGCATTCATCTCGTAGTAATATCAAACACGTAAATTTGTATAGGTAGTTCGTATGAGTTTAACCAGTGCAGCCACGTTTGAGTGCCCTTACTGTATGACGTATAACGATCTAGAGATAGACGAACAAAATGATGTGGGTCAGCAGCAAATTGTAGATTGTCAGATTTGTTGCTCACCTATAGAGCTAAGCATAATAGACAACGGCTTTGGTATTGAAATCATTGCCAAACGAGATGACGAATAAAATGACGATAAAAGCTTTCAACGCCAGTGACATTGAAAATATGCCGCAACGAGTGCGAGCAAATTTTATCAATTCACTTTCAGGGTTTAAAAGTGGCAACTTAATTGGTACCACCGATAAACACGGTATCGATAACCTGGCTGTCGTGAGTTCGGTCTTCCATGTTGGGGCCCATCCTCCCTTGCTCGGCATGATAATGCGACCGCATTCGGTACCGCGTGATACCTTGCAAAATATTAAAGATAGCGGTGAATATACAATCAATCATATTTGCACCGACTTAGTTGAAAAAGCGCATCATACATCTGCCCGTTTTGATTCTGATGTGAGTGAGTTTGAACCACTTGGCTTAAGCCCACAAATGAGTGAACAGGTGAAAGCGCCCTATGTACTTGAAGCTCAAATCAAGTTGGGTATGCAGGTGCAAGATATTCAGGTACTCGCAATCAATCAAACTGAATTAGTCATTGGGCAAGTCGTTGAAGTGATTCTGAACGAAACGTGGGTCAGTCAAGATGGCTATGTGGATATTGAATCAGCCCAGTCTGTTGCTGTATCAGGTCTTGATTCTTATCATACCACTTCTCGTTTGGGGCGCTTTAGTTATGCAAAACCAAATGAAAACTTACATCACCTAGATATAAAAACTGGAAAAGCTAGAGAGAACTCATGATCCCGAATTTAGACCAATTATTGATTGTTTGCGGTATTGCAATCGTTGCTGTTGCTGTGATTGTATGGATTTTGGTTAAGTTACCAATGGATGACCAATCTAGCCGCGATGAGTAAATACTAGTTTAAGCTAGATCAAATAAAGTTAATTTTTTGAATAGTTTTTGTAGATGGATCCAAAAACTTTCGGTATAAGTATCAATAGTGGTAAACATTAAAAGCACCACCCTTTGCAAACTCGTCATTTTTTGGCGAGTTTTTTTCGTTTAAGGGCCAGTGTAAAAGAGAATCATTTTTATTTTCGTCTACAAATTGGGAAACGCATTATGAATAACGTTAATCGTCGCGACTTTTTAAAATTATCAGGCTCTACTCTAATCGGCCTTACATTGGGTGGCGTTGCATTAAATGCCAACGCGCAAGAAAAGCTAAAACTAGATGATCCGACAGCTATGGCGCTTAAATACGTTCATAAGTCTGAAGTTGAAGGCAAGAAGTGTTCAAACTGCCTATTGATTCAAGGTGAAGATGGTCAAGAATGGCGTCCATGTGGTGCATTCCCAGGTAAGCTTGTGAATGCAAATGGCTACTGCTCAGCTTGGGCATTAAAGCCATCATAAGATAGTTTTACTAAAAAAGTAAAAAAGGGGTCAGAGTTAATTATTTTTTCTTTCTGATTTGCACAGGCCCTTAATAATATAAACACGCTTTTCGGCATCCTGCCCGCTCCCAAATGGCATCCATGCCATTTGAAGGTTTATATTATTAAGGACCTGAACAAACCGCGAAAAAATAATTAACACTGACCCCTTTTTTGTTATTTTATTGGGCGCATAGCGTCTTTAAAGTGCTTATGTTCATAAGCGCCATTTGCAAAACTTGGTTTGAGAATCGCTTTATTTGCTTTTTCATAGTGGTAGGCCAAGTTTAATAGCAATGCTTCATCCCAAGCAGTGCCCATGAAGCTTAAATTAATGGGTAAACCTTTCATGTCGCCCATCGGAACACTCACTTGAGGGTAGCCCGCAATAGCGGCTAACCAACCCGCTCCAGCAAATCCTCCAGGAAAGCTGTCACCATAAACGGGGTCAATCAAGAAGGCCGGTGTTTGACTCGGCATCATGATAGCGTCTACATTGTGGTCCTTCAGAAGCTTGTCGATGCCATTGTCTTGTGTTGAGACTCTTAAGAATTCTTTGATTTCTTTATAGTCGTCATCATAACCATTCTTTGCTTCTGCCTGAACAAACAAGCTTTGGTCGAAGATAGCGAGCTCTCTTTCACTACTGTCATTGAACTTCATTACATCTGCTAATGTGCGTGTAGTCACCGCTTGTGCACTGTTAGCCAAATATGCATTTAGCTCGTGTTTGAATTCGATCAGTAAAAGATCTAGTGCCTTTCCCCAGAATCCTTCGGGTGTTTCGAACGCTTCAATCATAACCAGTTCAACACCATAGCCTTTCATGATCTGCTGAGCATTTTCAAAGGCTTCAATGATTTCTGGATGGTCACCCTGCACGGCTTTAAATACGCCTATTCGCTTGCCTTTGAGGGTTTTCCCTAGTTCGTTTAAATAATCTTTAGCGTGCAAGTCGGCTTCTTTCGTGTACGAGTCCATAGGATCGCTTCCAGCCATAACTGACAGCATTAGTGCGGCATCTTCAATACTTCTTGTCATTGGTCCTGCAGTGTCTTGCGTCACAGAAATAGGTACGATATGTGTGCGAGATAACAAGCCAACAGTCGGTTTGACACCCGCAATGCCGTTCATGGCAGTTGGGCAAATAATGGAACCGTTGGTTTCAGTACCAATTGCCAAGGAGGCGAATTGCGCAGCGATTGCCGCGCCTGAACCAGATGATGAACCGCAAGGTGTTCTGTCCAAGCTATGCGGGTTTCTTGTTTGGCCACCTAACGCACTCCAGCCGCTGACCGAGTCGTTTGAGCGGAAGTTAGCCCATTGAGATAAATTTGTTTTACCTAAAATGATCGCACCCTCGGCTTTGAGTTTGGCGATAATGGGCGCGTCACGCTCGGTCATATTATTAGCTAACACAATCGCACCGGCGGTTGTTGGCAGTTCGCTGGTTTCCACGTTGTCTTTTACCAGCACGGGTATACCATGTAACTTACCTAAAGCATTGCCTTCAGCTCGATCTTTGTCTTTCTGTTTGGCTTCAGCTAGCGCGTTTGGGTTTAAGGATAGTACTGCTTGTACTTTTGGTCCCTTGCGATCTAAGGCATCGATACGTGCTAAGTAAGCAGCAACCAATGTTTCAGAACTTAACTCTCCTTTTGCAATTAATCGCGCTTGTTCTACGGCACTTAAATCTAATATTGCGGGGGTGCTAATGCTGGTTTGATAAGCTGCTTGCTCATGCTTTGCATGTCCATCCGCCCCGAAGGTGTTGAAAGAAAGTGCTATCAATAGGCCGGTGGCGCTGAGGGTACGAACTAGATTTCTCATATTATTTTCCATGTTATAGAGCAAGCTAATGATGTGAAGCCAAGGCTTGTGCAAATAAGCTACACTGTCTAAGCCGGTCTCAACGGTATTAATTGTTATCGAAAAATGCAAGTATCAAGGTTCTTTTATGGAGGGAAGTTTATGACAAGTGTAAACGAGTCTGCACCACAACATGATAAGTTGAATTATGTCGAGTTTGCAGCGCGCGACTTAAAAGCCACAAGCATATTTTTTAATAAAGCCTTTGCATGGGATTTTACTTGGTATGGTGAGGAGTATGTGGCATTTTCAAATGAAGGATTAGATGGCGGTTTCTATCAAGCTGACTTGAAGACACGTGAAGAAACTGGCGGGGCGCTACTCATCTTTTATTCCAATAATTTGGAGTCAACGATGGCGAAAGTCAGTGAATCTGGCGGTGACATCGTCAAGCCTATTTTTTCTTTTCCGGGCGGACGACGTTTTCACTTCTTAGAGCCCAGCGGTAATGAGTTCGCGGTGTGGTCAGATTTAGGTTTGGAGGAAGCATGAAAATTTACGGTGATATAAAATCAGGTAATTGTTATAAAATTAAACTGACATGCGACTTACTCTCCTTGCCCTACGATTGGATTCACGTAGACATTATGGCTGGGGACACAAAAACCCCAGAGTATTTGGCAAAGAATGCTGCGGGGAAAATCCCCCTTCTCGAATTAGATGATGGTCGGTTTCTGAGTGAGTCGAACGCGATTATCAATTTCCTTGCACACAATACGAGCTTATTACCAAGCGACCCATATGCACTTGCGCAGGTTCAGCAATGGCAGTTCTTTGAGCAATACAGCCATGAACCCTTTATCGCCGTTGCCCGTTTTATCAATAAGTATCTGGGTATGCCAGAAGAACGCAAAGCGGAGTATGAAAAACTTCAAGCAGGTGGACACAAAGCGCTCAGGCTGATGGAGTCGCAGTTGGGAAAAACGCAATACCTTGCTGGCGACAAACTGACTACTGCGGATATAAGTTTGTATGCTTACACGCATGTGAGTGACGAGGGTGGATTTGATTTAGCGAGCAATCCAAATATTCAAGCTTGGCTAAAACGGGTTGAAGCACATCCAAATTATTCAGCTATGTCTTGAAGTATTAATTCAAAATACGGCAGTGAGTGATAAAAACGGCTATTTGCATTCTAAGGTTGGAAACATCAACTGAGAAGTGAGTGAACATACATCCGTTTTGTGCAAAAGGTGGTAGGTTAGGCTGAGCCTTTCGAAAAAGTCTTATATCTAATGAATGACTACAAAGCCAAAGATTATAGACAATGCACTTAAAGTGACAATTCGACATTTAATGAGTTGCTTGCGGTTTTAGTTGACTGACAAAAAAAACATCCAAAAGCCGTCGTTGACGAGTACAGCAAATTTAAATATCGATGCTCTCTGAAATCTCTAATGCGTCGTCAACTTCGATGCCCAGATATCGAACTGTACTCTCTAATTTAGAATGACCGAGGAGCAATTGACACGCCCTAATGTTTTTAGTCTTTTTGTAGATCAAAGATGGTTTGGTTCGCCGTATCGTATGAGTACCATAGTGCGTCCCTTCTAATCCGATTGAGTTTATCCACCCATCGACAATACGGCTATATTGACTAGTAGAAAGATGCGGTGAATCCTTTATACGAGATTTGAAAAGATAATCGGAATTATCAAGCGCTTCTTTTTGAATCAATGCTTTTATTGCTGCTCTAGTCTGCTCAGTAATTTCAAATTGAACAGGTCTGCCAGTTTTTTGCTGAATTATCTTAGCTCGCGACTGAATATTCATTCCTAGCGCAATATCTCTGACACGCAAGGATACTAAATCACAGCCCCTGAGTTTGCTATCTAGGCCAAGACTAAATAATGCTAGGTCCCTTATGTTGCCAGAAATTTCTAACCTGATTCGAATCGCCCATATTTGCTTTTGTTTCAAAGCTAGTTTTTGACCAACGAGCTTTCCCTTATTCCAAGGCTCTTTTTTCTTGTAAACGGCAATTGGGTACATAAGTATTCTCCAGAGTTCAGATAAACAGCAAACTTAGAGAATATGATTGCAATACAAATGCCATGTATAATAGTATTTAATACTACCAATTAGGCTGTGAAGTAAATTATGGGCATGATTAAAAAGAGCATCACTGTTACTGATAAACAAAATGAGTGGATGCAAAGTCAGTTGAAAAGCGGCGAATACGCCAGTGATAGCGAATTACTGAGAGATTTAATACGCAAAGAGCAACGTCGAAACGAAGACATTAATGTCATCAGAGAGGCGCTAATTATGGGGGAGCAAAGTGGTTATTCCACCAAGTCCGCTGAACAAATTTTGCAGGAGTTTAAAGACAAGCGCCGTATAAATGCATGACTATAGGCTAACACTTGCCGCAGAAATGGACCTTGCTGACACTTTAAAATATGGCGAAGCTCATTTCGGTACCCAATCAGCACTTGAGTTTTATGAAGGTCTACTGAACGTATTTCCAAAAATAGTTAATAATCCTGCTCAATTTGCCCGAATTGATGACGTGCGCAAAGGATACCGCAGAACAATTTATCAAACGTATTCCATCTATTTCATCGAGCGCGAAAACTTCATAGAAATAACGCGCGTTATACGCAAGTACCCAGTAAAACTATGACCAAACTGTTAAGAAACGACTAACAGGAATCATCCAGTTGCAGACATAGTCTGAGTGTTTGCAACCTATAGCCAGACATCCATATCTTGACTACCAAGGATGGCCATAACATCTACCCAGTCCTGATTAATACGATAGTAAATAACATCTGCGCGATGAGGAAATCGTCTATAGCCTTGCCTAAAATGGTCGATTGATTGATAAGCTAGAGGTGTTGCTGCTATCTTTTCAAAGGCGTCAAAGAAACTTTGAAAATACTCATCAGCTTGCTTTTCACCAAATTCTTTATAGCCATAGACATATATTCGCCGTAAATCTTCTTTCGCTTCAGAAGTTAAACGGTACTTAGTCACCATCATTGACGCTATGTTTGAACTCCGCAAGCATTTCTTGAGGGGATTGATACACAAAATCGCTTTTTTCTGCTCGGTCAAACTTTTGATTAATATATTCGGCTCGTCTAGCTCGTCTGACTAAATCATTGATTAGTTCACTTTTGTTAGCGTAATCGCCAGCACCATCGACTTGCAGTTTGAGCCACTCGTCGTTCTTTTCAGTTAGAGTTACGCTTTGCCTAGGCATATATTATTGCTCCTATTTAAGTGGTGCAATATTACACCAATCAATTTAGTCTTTCCACTTGAACTTTAGTCCAGATTTGTTTGATCGAAAAACGATAAATAGGGAACCCAAGCGATACTTTCTGGGTGATAACAGGTATAAAGCAAATATTGAAGAGGAAATTAGGGCCTGCTTGCATCCACAAGCAGTCATTCGCAAACTGATAATTAAGCAATCACTACTCGACTCATAACGTTGAATAACACCGTCGTCAAGATATTTGTTTCGAAGGGTCAGAACCACTAGAGGCCGAATCCTCACCTCGGTTAGCAGAAGGTTGCGATATCGCAAATTAAAGCTTTAGGCATTGATGGCAGCTCGAAAAGCTTACGTAGTATGGGGCTTAGAAATGATATAAATACAATTGCACTGAGAGTTTATATGTTACAAGCTTTGCATGAATCAGAATGAAAATAACCAGTTGTTCAACTGACTACTTTTTAATTACAACAACTGTTGCCCTCTTGAATTGGAGGGCATTTCACTGTTCCATATGAGCAGTAAACGCAGCAGTCGCCGCTTAGAGGCTTTAGCAGTGTTTTACATTTATTGCATTCATAAAAAAATTGGCATGCAGTGGTTGGCATTTCTTCTTGCTGGCTGTAATTGCAATGTGGACAAGTAATCGTCGACGAGAGTTCTATTTTTGCCATAGTTTTGTGTTCCTTTGAGGATTTCAATATCGCGCAACTAGTGATGGCCTACGACTTCACTAATGAAGGATAACCGGCATTCTTTGTAGCCTTTGTTAGTGCATCAGTATTTGTTATCTCATCGTCAAATGTTACAACAGCAAGTTTATTTTCAAATGTCACTTCCACTTGTTTTACGCCTTTAACGCGCTCAAGTGCTTTTTCTACTGTTATCGGGCACGTTATACAATCCATGGACGGAACTTCTAACGTAACAGTTACAACTTTCCCAAACGACACCGAACTGCTTATCAATAATAATGTTGTAATCAATAACTTCTTCATTTTTCTCTCCAATTAGAGTTAAGTGATAGCACCTATACGACCCACATGATCCAGTAGTTACTAGTAACAAAAACAAACGCTAACAGTGTGGTAAACCAAAATACTGCTTTTCGTCGTGTTCTTACTTTTGGGACTGCACAAACCTCATCATCCGCACAGTTTTCAACAGGCTGATGTATCCTCCACCCAGCAAAGCCAAATAAAACTACAACCACGAATATAAAAATAGGACGATAAGGGTCTAAGAGTGTTAAATGACTAATCCATGAACCACTTATACCCAATAACAGCAAAATAAGTGGCCCAGCACAGCAGGCACTGGCACCGATCGCTGCGGCGAGCCCGCCTAAGATTGATAGTTGACTACTTTTTGCCATATTTAGGTTTATTACACTATTCTTTTAAGCACAGTATAAACTCCGTATATGGGTACGGAGTCAAGTGATGTGTCATTTTAAGGTTGGAGTGACCTAATTATCGGGCACTCTTTATCACTTGGATTATTTTTACAGTCTGAAACGAGTGAGACAAGGCTGTCTTTAAGGTTAAGCAAATCTCTTAACTTATCTTCAATTACTGCGAGCTTTTGTTCAGCGAGTTGCTGAACATCTTCACAATTACTAGCACTTAATATTAATAATGATGATATTTCCGCCAACGTAAAACCTAAATACTGTGCACGCTTGATGAACAATACTCTTGAAAGTGCTTGTTCTGTATATTGCCTGTATCCCTGAATTGGTTTGATGGGTTGTTCAAGTAAGCCTTTGCGTTCATAGAAACGAATGGTCTCTATACCAACATTTGCCGCTTTGGCGAGTTTACTAATTGTATACATTGGCTACCTTAAATATTTTGGTTAATTCAATAATATACAAAACGTCTAATTAACTCATGCTTCAAAAGAAATATTTGCATATTTATTGAAGTAGACAAAACTAACTGTTACCTGAATTACGTCAAATTCGCTCGGTAATTAGACCGACACTATTCCTTGGTAATTACACTAAAACAGCAAATACAGTGAAAATCTAATGACAGTTTATGCACCAAAACGACCGTCCGGTTACTGCGTCATAGGAGTCGGTTGCCAACCTCGTTCCAACCAATGCTAGCTTTATAGATACAACTCAAAAAAGGTACTTTCCAACCTTAGAATGCAAATAGCCATAAAATCTAATCTTGTAGCAGCAACTAAAAGAGTTATTTTCGCTCTCATCTACGTTGCAGCCAAAACGACTGCATATGCTCAAATAGGCTGAGTAAGGGGGCGACGTCAATCTCTTCGCTTTTCTGCAATACATAGGCAACGGCCTCTAGGGTCGATAAGCCATTGTCGATGCTGGTCTTTCGGATGTGATAAAGGCTGTCTATTTGCTCGTCGAAGTGTAGACTTTTGCAAAAATCCATCCACGGATTTTCTAACCAAATGCGCTTAGCTTTTCGCCATGTAGCATCGATGAAAATGAATGTTTGTTTTTCTTGTTCTGTTTTTTTGTGTAAGTTGGCGCTAACACACATATCCTTTTTGCGTTTAGATACTTCCGTTTCAAAGCTTTGGCTTTCAGCATTCGGAAACACAAAGTAGATCCCTTGCTTTGCATTCAAGCAAGTCGCTTTCAGTGTTAGCATCGCTTCTTCATCGGCGCTAGATATGACGGTTAATTTATTCAGACTTAAGCTTAACAAACGAACGGTATTTTTAGCATTCTTTGCCTCACTTGGGTGCTGAACAACAAGAATGTCGTGCTGATTATTACATTCTTTTACAGCCGAGCACACGCAGGTCGATTGAGGATAGTGGCACGTTAAGCAGACCGCACGTTTTGACAAAACCTCTCCCTATGTAGTGAATCCGGATGACGAATTTCATCAAGTATACTAAAGCTTGAGCAAGTTTAAGACTATCTCTTTGATTTATCATTAATGAATTCAAACTGGCCAGCAGAAAAAAGAATAAAAGCGTTGAGAAAAGAGCACGCGCAATTTAGTCTATGAGTACTCCCTTAATTAATATCAACAATGAGTGCTATGACTGCATCCAAAGAAAAAACTTTTTTAAATGTCGCGGTTTTAACGATATCTGATACCCGCACGGCGGAAAATGATACCTCGGGCAACTACCTTGCAAGCGCTATCGAAGATGCTGGGCACACAGTACACAGCCATCAAATAGTGAAAGACGATGTATATCAAATTCGAGCGATAGCCTCTGACTGGATCGCTAACGAAAATATCCACGCCATTATCACGACTGGCGGTACCGGTTTTTCTGGTCGCGATTCAACACCTGAAGCTATGTCTGTGCTTTTCGACAAGCATGTCGAAGGTTTTGGTGAAGTATTCAGAGCGATTTCTTTGGAAGAGATTGGCGTCTCTACCATACAATCTCGAGCGCTTGCGGGCTTAGCAAATAACACAGTCATCTTTTGTGTACCAGGCTCAACAGGCGCGTGCAAAACAGCTTGGAATAACATCATTGGTAAGCAGCTCGATAGTACTTACAGGCCTTGTAATTTTGTGGGCCATCTCACTGAGAAATGGACGAAGGTATAAGCGAAATGACTAAAAATACCCTTTCTCATGTGGACCAAAAAGGCAACGCGAATATGGTCGATGTTACTGACAAGGCCGTGACCAAACGTGTGGCTGTCGCAGAGGGTTTTATCTATCTGAATGACGAAGCTATGGCGCAAGTGCAAGATAACACAAACGCAAAAGGTGATGTCTTATCAGTGGCAAGAATAGCAGGGATCCAAGGTGCGAAAAGATGTGCTGACTTAATTCCGCTTTGCCACCCTTTAGCATTGACCAAAGTGTCTGTCGATTTTGATATTCAAGCCGAAAAGAAGCGCATTCGTGTTGAGGCACTTTGCCAGCTATCAGGCAAGACGGGTGTTGAAATGGAGGCATTAACGGCGGTTTCTGTTGCCCTATTAACACTTTTTGATATGTGCAAAGCTGTCGACCCCTTCATGCGGATAGAAGGCACACAAGTGATACACAAGGAAGGTGGTAAATCAGGAAACAAGTATGCGTAGTTTGGGCCTTAAGTTGGCACATGACGCTTTCTATAACTGAGACAAAAATGAGGAGTACAGATTGTGGCGACCGTTAAATTTTTTGCTTCGGTGAGAGAGCAACTTCACACGTCTGAAGTCGCTGTATCCATTCACGAGATGACTGGCGAAACCAGTGCGACAGTGACAGAGTTGGTCACCGGCATGATAAAAGATGACGAAAAGTGGCAACTATTAAGCGCCGAGCATTTACTTGTCGCGGTTAATCAAACCATGAGTTCGCGCGATACAGTTATTAAAGATAGCGATGAAATAGCCTTCTTTCCAGCGGTTACTGGCGGTTAAGATTGTTTGGCGCTAGCCAATCAACCGCGGCAAAGACACTCTAACCGCTAAGCCTCCTTCATCGCGATTATACAGGCCGATTTGGCCGTGATGGGCGTCGATAATTTCTCTACATAAGGCTAGGCCTAAACCGCTGCCGCTGGGTTTAGTTGAATAAAAAGGAATGAGCGCGTTGCTCATTACATTGTCGGAAATGCCTTCTCCGCGGTCGAGTACCAGTATGATTACCTCAGTACCACGAAGCTCCACTTCTATAACAACTTGATCCGCTGCAGAGCCAGACTCATGTGCATTCTTAAGCAAGTTAATCAGCAACTGTTCAATTTGTACTTGGTCCGCGTGAATACTGAGATTTGTGGGGGCTACACTATGTGAGTCATCGATGCCTCTTTCCAAGTAGCTAAATTGCCATTGCTGGGATAATTCTTCTATCAACGCTTGCCAGTTAATCGCTTCAATCTTCGGTTCAGGTAGCTTGGCAAATTTACCATAGCCCTGAACAAAATCACTGAGATGCTTGATACGGTCATCGATGGTTTCAAAAACACGCCCCAACTTTTCTTCGTTAAGTTGCTCACTTAATATTTTGCCGCTATGAAGCATAGAAGAAATTGGGCCGAGAGAGTTGTTTAACTCGTGACTGATAACGCGGATAACTTTTTTCCAAACCGCCACTTCTTGGCGGCTTAACTCGCGTGTCATTTGCTTTAAAATATATAAAGTATGAGCTTGATTGTTTAACAAGAAATGACCTGTCGACATATGCCACGTTTGTGGTTCGCTGTCGCTAGGTAGCAAGGTAAATAGGCCTTCCTTTCTTGCTTTTATGGCTTCAGCTGCGCCCTGAGGGGCCCCATCGACCAATGCTGAAAGCATGCTGCCATCTAAACCTTTTGGGCTTTGGAAAAACTGTCTAGCGGCGATATTGCTAAAGATGATTTGCTGTTGGTCGTTGACTAAAAAGAGTACTTCAGGTGAGCTTTGAGTCACTTTATCCAGAAGTAATTCACGCTGATAAAGCCAATGCTTTTCAGCGCGAAGCTGCATGGCGGTGTCGTTGTACAAATCACAAAGATGACCAATTTCGTCACTTTTTTTGTAAGCTAAGGTACTTGAAAATTCGCCGTCTTTTAGGTTGAGTAAACCGGTTTCTAATGCGCTTAAACCCTCTTTTAAATCTCTCAATAAATAACGAGTCGCAGCCATGGCAATCAAGACGGTGGCAATGACGACAACAATCTTACCTGGTAAGCTTAATGGGCTGAGAAAGAGTAAAGGAAGTGTCGCTAGTAGACTGATGCACGCAACGACGATATAAATTCGAGGCAAGGTATTTATGCGCATTAATAGGCAACTCCGTGCTTATCCAGTCTGCGATATAATGCTTGTCGGCTTAAGCCAAAATGACGCGCAACTTTGGCGACGACACCTTGGTATTCTCGCATCGCATCTTCGAGTTCTTGTTTGCTTGGCTCAATTGCGTTTTTAGTGACGTCATTCTTGCTCTGCTGCTTACCCGCAGTATCCATTAGCGCAAAATCTTGCGCTTCTATTACACCTACAGGTTTTAGTACAGCGACTCGTTTACATGCATTTTCTAGTTCCCGAACATTGCCATTCCAAGGGTGTTGGCGCAGTGTATTTTCGGCAGCCAAACTGACTTCGCGGTCGCCTAAAAAGTGGTTTACCAAGGGCATAATGTCGTCAATTCTTTCACTAAGCGACGGAAGGGATAGTTCGATAACGTTTAGGCGATAATATAAATCTTCTCTGAATTCACCGCTTGCGATTGCATCAACTAAGTTTGAATTTGTAGCGGATATCACTCTCACTTTGGTGTGTAAGGTATTCACCGAGCCTAAGCGTTGAAATTCACCGGTCTGCAATACTCGCAACAGCTTCGTTTGGCCAGAGTATGGCAAATTACCGATTTCATCTAAAAACAGCGTGCCGCCATTCGCCGCTTCAAATAGGCCAACCCGCATTTTGTTCGCACCAGTATAAGCACCCGCCTCTGCGCCAAACAATTCGGCCTCGATTAAATCGGCGGGCAATGCACCACAATTAACTTTGATAAATGGGGCTTCATAGAGTGGTGAGTTAGCTTGTATGAGTTCGGCTATTTTTTCTTTGCCGCTACCGTTAGCACCCGTTATCAATACAGATATGTCAGACTTGGCAACCTGCACAGCCATGTCGACGACACGCTGCATACCGGCGCTAGCGTAGACTAAACCAACGTTTTGTGCAGATGTTTTACTACCTTCTAAGGCTTCTTTTTGGCGTTGTAGCTTTTCTGAGGCTTGATTGGCTTTGCCTAGGGCAACAAGGTTGGCGATTGTATTGATTAACTTTTGGTCGTCCCAAGGCTTAGCGATGTAATCCACCGCTCCCGCTTTGACCAATTCAACCGCCTGCTCAAGATCCGTCCATGCTGTGATCAGAATCACGGGCAAGTGAGGGTTAAGCTCACGCATGGCGAAGAATAAACCTTTGCCTTCTTCGCCAGACGTAGTGTCGCGAGTAAAGTTCATATCTTGAATGACCAAAGACACTCGCAACTGATCGACATACTTTAAAGCCTCCGCCGGAGACGTTGTTGTAATCACTTCGTAGCCATGGATTTCTAACAGTAACGACAGGGCCTGAAGTACAGCGGGTGTATCGTCAACAATCAGAATCTTATCCATGTGTTTACCACTCTTGTTTTATGACTTTCAGTGGGACAATATGCCCGATTAAATGTGCCCGACTAAATATGCCAGATCAAATACTACGCGTCGCTATACTCGGAGCTATGTTCGCAGCGCGTATCGCCGGAAAAATAACAGAAACCAAGCTTATCACTAAAACGAACACTGCAGTGGTGAGGATATAATTTATATCCAAAGCCGGGATAGAAAAGCGTGTCATCAATGAATTACCTAAAAAGACGGCAGCGACTGAACCTATAAGCATTCCGCTAATACAAATGATACTGTTTTCAGTTAAAAAGTACTTCACGATTGCTGATTTTCTCGCACCCAAAGCTCTACGTGTTCCAATCTGCTTGGTACGCTTATTAATATTAAACAAGGTCATACCGAATATGCCCAACGCTGTTACTAATACGAGCACGACAATTAATACCACAAGCATTCGCAGCATCAGGATATCAGAGGCATTGTAATTGTCTTTAGCTTCATCCATGCCACGTTTAAACATGATCACCCGCTTGTTGTGCTCTGCTAGTAATATATCATCTATCTGGCGCATTACAGCAGCACGTTGATCGGCTTCAGCGCGAACAATGAACTTTTGCTGCTTGTCCGCTCGCGCAATGGGCATAATAACCACGTTTTGTGCTTGATTGTCCTTCAGCCAAGGACCAACCATTTCTTCAACAACACCCACAATTTTTAATGGGTCATTTCCAAAATAAATAGTTTGTCCTAAACCGTTGCCTTCAGGAAATTTTTGGTCAATAAAAGCTTTGCTTACAATAGCAACTTGGGCTACCGCATTCCTATCGGTGCCAACAACAACCTCATTTTTCTCAAAGTTGCGCCCGTCAAACACACTAAGGCCGAGCGTGTTGAGTATATGCTCATCGCCAGTAAAGTAGGCCGCTCTTATCTCTTCACCTCGTTCACTACTAGGCTGTGAACCAAATGTAGAGGCGGAACCGCTGCCAGAGACAGGCACTGCGTTCACGAGGCTTGCATTTATTACTCCTGGTATATTCCGTATTGTTTCTTCGGTTTGCTCTAACATAACCGAAAGATCATTAATTTCACCAAAGCTACTAATCGAAAACGAAAAAATTTCTTTCTCGGGGTAACCCGTTTCAGTGTTTAAGTATTGAATACGATCGTTAATAATAAATGCGGCATTGCTTACAATGGCCGTGGTAATGGCAATTTGTATGAGCAACATGAGTGCCCCCGCTTTTGAGCGAAGTAGAGCACGAAAAATAGGGATAATTTCTGACATGATTGTTGCTCCTATTGGGTTTTCAAGTAAATAGCTGGCTGCGTTCTGCAGACTAACCAAGCTGGATATAAGCCAGCGAGAATACAGGCCAATATTGCAATGCCTGGCGCTGCCAATAACATGCTAAGGTCCATTGATGCCAATGCGTTGTACTCTTGATTTGTCGTTCTTACGCCCCACAAACCGATCTGAGCCACCACAATACCCAGCGCGCCGCCAAGCAAGCCCAACATTGAGACTTCGATAATATGTTGTAGGAATATCTGGCGCTTATTAGCTCCTAACGCTCGACGCACCCCCACTTCGGGCGCTCGCTTAAGAAACTTACCTAATAACAAGCCCAAGATATTTGCTAAACACACTGCCAGAAAAAGAAAACTTAAACCGACTAGTACTTTGTTATCTTCGGAGACGACATTGTTGTATTCCATCCATTCATTCACGTCCCTTAGCTTGTACTCTGGGGTTTTGCGCTCAAAACGGTCTAGCTTTCCTTGTTCCTCTAGGTACGCAAAAAGGAAACTTTCATAGTCTTTCTTGGTTCGCTGGTCGGGGAGCTCGACCCAAAACTGTAACCAAACGAGTTCGGATTGAAGATAGGATTCGAAACTGTCTATCTCTTCAAACTTCCAGCCATTAGTATTGCCAGAATTATCTAATTGTTGAGCTTCAATCAAGGTGATCGGCAGAAAAATTGATTCGACGCCAGAGAATGCGCCATTGTTAAGATCGTAGTACTTCGTGTGTATGTCCCAGTTTTTTGTAACACCCACTATTTGATATGACCTATCATCCAGATAGATTTGCTCACCCACTGAGTTTGGTCTTCCAAAGTGCTTTTCACTCGTTTCTTCATCTATAACGATGACAGGTGCAGCAAGCTGTTCTTGTTCGATCGTCCATGGCCCACCATAAATAAACTCTAGTTCAAACATATTAAAAAACTGATGCCCAACAACTCTAGTTGCCGCTAAATAAGGCTTCAATTCATCATTGTTCATATGAACGGTAGCCATCCCTTTCATTGAGGCTGTTTTACGAAACGCCGATTCTTGATTATGTAGAAACATCGCGTCTTTATAGGTCAGTTGCAAAGCAATATTGTCTTCGGTCCACCAATCAGTGCCCTCATCAGTGGTATTGAGTTGGACCGCAAAAAGTTGATCGCTTTTTGAGGGGATCGGATCCATCGACATCATGTGATAAACCGATAAGCTCGTCATGGTGATACCGATACCAATGGCGATAGCGCAAACCATGAGAATCGACACCATTGGCGTGCGTTTTAAGCTTCTCCACGCCAGGTCAATATAGTGAGTAAACATGCTTAAGCCTCCACTACCGGCGCTGAAGCCGCAATCGCTTCAATTGTTTTGTTTTGATACATGGTGAAGTCAGCAAGTTGACCGTCAACAACCTGTATATTGCGTGGCGCACGGCGGGCAAGCTCAGGGTCATGCGTTACCATAATAATGGTTGAGCCATCTTCATTGATTTTTTCTAAGAGCTCCATGACTTGACGCGCCATGAGCGAATCTAAATTACCGGTTGGCTCATCGGCTAGCAAGAAACGAGGTTTACCCGCTAAAGCCCGCGCAATCGCGACACGCTGTTGTTGTCCACCCGATAGCTGTTGTGGCAAGTGTTTTGCGCGGCTAGCTAAGCCTACTTTTTCTAAACATTCTTCAATTCGAAGTTTGCGCTCACTTCTCTTTATGCCAGCATATCGCAATGGAACTTCAATGTTTTCATATAGGTTCAAATCTGGAATGAGATTAAAGCCTTGGAAAATAAAGCCAATTTTTTGATTTCGTAAATCAGCAGTTTGGTTGTCGTTAAGCTTACCGATATCTACGCCGTCTAAGCTGAATTCGCCACTTGTAAACGGTTCAAGCATGCCTGCAATATTCAAGAATGTGGTTTTACCTGAACCTGATGGGCCAGTCACTGCTATAAATTCACCTTCTTCTACTTCAAGGTTGAAATCGCGTAAAGCGTGCGTTTGGACTTTTTCTGTTTGATAAACTTTACTGATATTCTTCATACTTAACATGATGTATTCCTTTTTTTAGTTCAAACGCAGTTGTTCGATACCGTTAAATTCGTCGTAATTTGAAATAATAATTTGGTCGTTAGGTTGCAAACCGCTGAGGATTTCAACTTCCCTCATGCTGCTAGCACCGGTGCTAATGTTTATTTTGGTGGCAATATCACCATCAACTTTATAGGCTACGAAACCGCCAGATTGCATGAAGCTGCCACGTCTAACTTTGACGACTTGTAATTTGTTATCGAGTAAAATTCGTGAGGAAACCTGCTGGTTCTGACGGATACCTTCAACAGATTCTTCATTAAAACGTACTCGTGTTTTGACTTGTCTGTTTTCCACTTCTGGAGAAATGGCGGACAAGGTGCCCATGACCGTATTACCAGATACCTTGATTTCAACTGGCATGCCAATCGCAATATCGTTTGCATAGCTTTCCGCTACATTCAGTTCTACTTCGTAGGCACTTAAATCAACTAAGGTCATTAATGCGTCGTTTTTGGCAACGAGTGCTTTGGTTTGGACAAGCAAGTTACCCACAACGCCGTTTACACTTGCTTCGATGTTCAATTGCGCAATCTTTCGTTCTAGTTCTTCAACCACTAGGCTTTGTCTAGCAAGTCGGCTGCGTGCACTATCAAGTTCAAACTGCAGTCTATCTTTTGCGATGGCAACTTCTTCTTTTGCATGTTTCTGTGTGAGTTTCGCCCGAGCAAGGTCATCCACCGCTTTCTCAAAATCAATTTGGCTAATTAAGTTACTTTGAATAGATGCTTGCGCTCTGCGGTTTTCGCGCTGAGCCGCTTCGAGGTCTACTTGTGCAATATCGAGTTGCTTGGTTAATTGCAAGGCTTGGCTACGTGAATCAAGCTCTTGGCGAGATAACTCACCCTCTAATCTATTCATTTCGGAGCGCTGCTGTTGCAGTTCGTTCGCAAGTTCAGGACTTTCAACGACGGCAATGATTTGTCCAACTTTTACGCTATCGCCTGCATTGACTTTCAGTTCCACAAACCCTTGCTCTGGGCTATAAACTTGAGGCGCATTGGCTGCGACGATTCTACCGTTTGCACTGACATCACGAATCAAATCACCCAATTCAACCGTCGCGACTTGTACAGTACTTCTATCGAATGAGCGGCTAGCTTCGGCGTTGAAAATAAAGGCCTTGGCAGCAAATGCAATTAACAAAGCGACAACAGCGATTGAAATGACGATCTTAGTTATATTGCGCTTAGGGCTGACCATGACATCTTGAGCGCTGGTATCTTTAATCATTATCCAAACTCCAATTTTTATCACTTGTACACGAGAAAATTTGTGTTATTTGATTAACAAGGCTAGCAAAAACGACGATGCAAACAGGTGTTATAAGAAGATAAAAAGCCAACATTTGTTTAATCCTTTGTTCATTTTTAATGATATAAAGCGATGTTTGTGCCAACTTTTAAGTGTATGTTTTTGTTGGTTTAATTTTTATTTTGTGGCTTTTTTAAGCGTCCGCGGACACTTGTAGTGTCCGCGCCGGACAGTTTTTCCGATTACACCAATCGGTTTTATTCAGGACCATAAATCTATTTTCCTGCCTATACTGATTCATACGGTTTACTCGCGCAGTAATTTGCTTGCACAGCATTTGCGCACGAATTGTTTTTGCTAGCAAACAATTCCAAAGCTTTGAATAAACCCAAAAGGACTATCCGCTGTTGCCGTCAATCCGGGTTAGGCATGAAGTGGATATTTTTAATGTTCAACACACATATGTTCACGAAGAGGAACAACAACATGAAAAAGCAAAACTTGTTTTCAAAAGCATGTATTGCAGGATTAGTCAGCGCAATTTGTTTGTCTGGCGCCGCAATGTCGACAGCCGCTGAAACGGCGGAAATCACTAAGCCAAAAGGTGCCATGGGAACTGGCAACGTCAGAGATGGCCAAGCAAAAACGAATCAATTTTGGTGGCCAGACCAACTCGATCTTTCTCAATTACGCGATCAAGATGGTCGTTCCAATCCTTACGGTGCGGACTTCGACTATGCTAAAGCATTCAGCGAACTCGATTACGATGCTGCAAAGAAAGACATCGACAAACTACTCACGACGTCTCAAGACTGGTGGCCTGCTGACTTTGGCAACTACGGCCCATTCTTTATCCGCATGACATGGCACAGCGCAGGAACCTACCGTACACTAGATGGGCGCGGCGGCGCAGGTGGCGGTCAACAACGTTTCGACCCGCTAAATAGCTGGCCGGACAATGGTAACCTCGATAAAGCTCGCCGCTTACTGTGGCCAATCAAACAAAAGTACGGCGAAAACCTTTCATGGGCTGACTTAATGGTCTTAGCCGGTAACGTTGCTCTAGAGAACATGGGCTTTGACACCTATGGTTTTGCTGGTGGCCGTGCAGACGATTGGGAGCCTGATATGGTGTATTGGGGCCCAGAAGTTGAAATGCTTGCTAGCGACCGCGAAGACCGTGAAGGTAAATTACAGCGTCCACTTGGCGCTACACACATGGGTCTAATTTACGTAAATCCTGAAGGTCCTCGTGGTAAACCAGATCCACTTGGTTCCGCGAAAAACATTCGCGTGGCGTTTAGCCGCATGGCAATGAACGATGAAGAAACGCTCGCGTTAATCGCAGGTGGCCATACCTTCGGTAAAATGCACGGTGCTCACAAGCCAGCAGATTGCGTAGGTCCTGAGCCAGGTGCAGCACCAATCGAAGAGCAAGGCTTAGGCTGGAAGAACAAATGTGGCAAAGGTCACTCTGAAGATACAGTAACCAGTGGCTTAGAAGGTGCGTGGACGCAGGCTCCGACTCGTTGGACGTCATTGTACTTAAGCAATTTATTAAACTTTGAGTGGAAGCAAACACGCAGTCCAGCAGGTGCAATTCAGTGGATCCCAACCGACGAATCACTGCATAAATCAGTGCCAGACGCACATGTGAAAGGTAAGTTTAATGCACCAGTGATGACAACGGCCGACTTAGCGTTGAAGTTTGACCCTGAGTACAGAAAAATTGCTGAGCGTTTCTTAGCTGATCCGAAAGAGTATCAATTGGCTTTTGCTAAAGCCTGGTACAAGTTAACGCATAGAGATATGGGTCCACCTGCTAATTTCTTGGGTAAAGAAGTCCCGAAAGAAGTGATGATTTGGCAAGATCCGATATCGGAAGATACGCAGTCAACGATCAATTCGAATGATGCGAAAAAACTGAAAAAACAAATCTTAGATTCAGGTTTGTCAGTGTCAGAATTGGTTCGAGTAGCTTGGGCGTCAGCAGCAAGCTATCGTCATTCAGACATGCGCGGTGGCGCAAACGGTGCTCGTATTGCTTTAGCTCCGCAGAAAGATTGGGCGGTAAACAACCCGGCTGAAACGGCGAAAGTCATTAAGGTACTTAAAGACATTCAAGCGAAAACAAACAAAGGCAGTAAAAAGGTGTCTTTGGCTGACCTTATCGTACTAGGTGGTGCAGCGGCAATAGAGAAAGCTGCTGATGATGCGGGTTTCAATGTTGATGTACCGTTCAACCCAGGACGTGGTGATGCCACACAAGCTCAAACTGACGAAAACTCATTCAGCCTACTCGAATTGCAAGCCGATGGGTTTAGAAACTACTTCGATGCTGAGGAAAGTTATAAATCGCCGACTGAAGCACTGGTAGATAAAGCCGACCAGCTAAATCTAAGCGTGCCAGAGATGACAGTGTTAGTAGGTGGATTACGTGCGCTAGATGCAAATCATGCCAGTGCTAGTCACGGTGTACTTACTGGGAAACCAGGTACGCTAAGCAATGATTTCTTTGTGAATTTGCTGGACATGTCGACAGTTTGGCAAAAAGCGTCACAAGAAGGTGTTTATGAAGGACTTGACCGTAAAACGGGCAAGACTAAGTGGACAGCCAGTTCAGTAGATTTGATCTTCGGTTCAAACTCAGAGCTACGTGCTGTAGCTGAAGTGTATGCTTATGACACTTCCAAGCAAAAGTTTGTCGATGATTTTGTTGCCGCTTGGACTAAGGTAATGAACTTAGATCGGTAATAGCTCTCACTATTTTTGATTGTTGATAGAAAAGCCACCTCAATTTAAGGTGGCTTTTTACTTTGGGTCTTGGCTAGCATAGCTGCCGCTAGAGTTTATGGAGAAGCATCAACAAGTTAATTCATCTAACTTCGCTCTATTTCGTCTGGATAGAGTTAAGGTTTCACCACAATCTAAAATTACCGAGTAATCACCTTTGTCATTTGGGCGTAGTTCTACAACATGTTTTCGTTGCACGATCGATGATCGATGAATACGCACAAACAAACTTGGGTCCAGTTGCTTTTCTAGCTCACATAAGGTCTCACGATGTAGGACTGTTTTGCCATCGTTCAGATGAATTTCCGCGTAGTTACCTGCGCCTGCGATATAGTTGATCGTTTCAACATCAATTAGACGAATTCGACCCGGATCTTTAATCACTAAACGCTTTCGGTACTCACTTTGCCTTTCTCTTAACAGCTGTTGAAAGGCTTCTTGAAGGCTTTGGAAATGTTGTGACTCTTTGTCCCGAACGCGCTCTGCAGCACGCTCTATAGCTAGCTCAAAACGTTCGTCTTCAAAAGGTTTTAAAATATAATCTGCAGCACTTAGCTCAAAGGCTTCAACAGCGTAATCATTGTATGCGGTGGCGAAAACAACTGTACTGCGCTCGGGTAAATGTTTCGCCAATTCCAAACCAGAATAGCCAGGCATCTCGACATCTAACAAGACAATATCTGGGTCGACTTCATGTGCTATTTTAAGGGCTTCAGTGCCATCTTTTGCTTCATACACTTTGCCGATGTATGGAATTTCGCTGAGTAACAGTTTTAAGGTTTCGCGTGCTAAGTGTTCGTCATCTGCGATCAGTATATTAAGCATCCTTTGCTCCTATGGGTATGGCTAAAATTGTTTGAAACACACCGTCATTCAGCGGCGTTAGCTCTAGTCTGAATTTCTGATACAAGCGGTTTAATCGTTCCCTCGTAGTAGACAAACCGATGCCAAATCCATCGTGTTTATCACCTCTTGAAATCTTATTGGTTAACACGAACATAAGCTCATTGTCGCTGCGAGTGATGTTCAAATTGACAGGGTTGCTATTCGATTCCATTTGCGAGCCATGTTGCACTGCGTTCTCAACTAATGGCTGTAAAAGCATATTGGGTATTTCAATTTCCATACAGTCTGGCTCAACGCTAATATTGGTATTCAATTTGTCTGCAAAGCGCATCTTTTGGATGGTTAGGTAGCTTTGGATAAACGAGATCTCATCCTTCACTTTGATATCGGTGTGTTCTTTGTTTTCTAATATTTTTCGTAGCATCATACTGAGCTCAGACAAGGCACTTACTGCATCTTTTTCTCTCTTTAATCGAACCAAACTAGCGATTGTATTTAAGGTATTGAATAGGAAGTGCGGGTTGAGCTGAGTCCGTAATGCCTTGAGCTGCTCTTGTACTAGATCATTTTGCACGCGACGCAGTTCCATGCTTTCTTGCATGGCTCTGTGGTAGAAATTGATACTAAGAGCAATGACAAGAACACCCACGTATATTGCAACATCAAGCTGAGCACTATTAGTGAATATATGGGTTGAGACATCCCATAAATCGCTAAGACTATCATCTCGTAGCAGTATTCTAATAGAGCTGCAAAAGAGCCAGTAAAACGATAGGAGTAAGCCCGCCCAAACCGCATGACTCAGAATTTTTGCAGCTAGGTGTTGGTCGCGACGAGCGTTATGACTCACTACTTTGAAGATCACTGCTGTAACGGGTATCCATGTTAAAAACCAAGGGCTCATGAGGACCCATGTTCTTCCCCAAGACAGTTCTTCTGCAGTGCCAAGCACCGTGCCATATTGAATATGAACAAAAATGCCCAACACGGCTACCCAAAAAGCACTGTTGGCCAACCAAAAGTATCGAGACTTTAGCATTCGCATTTCTGTCATAGGTCACAATCACTTGTTTATTTTTTATCCTTTTTATTACCATAAACGTGTTTTATTCAATTAGCCAACTTTTGCACCTCCCCTTTTCACCCTATGTTCGATACCTTTGGCCCCAAGGCTTGATTCTTATGCCTTCAAGGAAATGTCTAAAAATTGTATCTAATTGTAATAATTTGTTATTAAATTCAGTGGATTATCTTTAGTTTTCCGTCCATCACTAAGATGGCTTCTCATACAACGTTGTTGTTTAGCAAAAATAGTTCCCCCCGTTTATCCAGCAATTCATGCCTTTTGTCACATCGTTTTGTCGTTTCGTGGATAGTGCCTAGTGAGACCGTACCTTTGCGCCTAGTTTAGAGTTGGGCAAACCAATTTGCTCACATAAAAATAAAATATCGCTACGCCAATTTCAGCTAGATCGGTGAGCGGTTCTCAGGGGAGAAACCAATGTTTACAAAGTCAAAATTAGCCAACTCGGTCAGTCTGGCGCTTTGCGTGGGTATTATGTCAAGCATGACTATCGCTACGGCAAGCGCGCAAGACACTGCGGAGGCAGAAGAGAAAGTCATAGAGAAAATCTCTGTTACTGGCAGTCGAATTCGAGCACCAGGTATTGAATCGACAAGTCCAATTATTTCTATCGGCGAAGAAGAAATTACATTCGCACAAACACCAGAATTTGAGCGTGTATTACGAGCATTACCTTCCACCATTCCTGCGGATGGTAGTAACGCCAATAACGGTACCGCGGGTGCTGCAACGATTGATCTTCGAGGGCTAGGTGCACAGCGAAACCTTGTTCTTTTAGAGGGCAAGCGAATGGTGCCGTTTAACTTTAATGGTCAAGTCGATACAACTAACATTCCAACGGCCTTAATTGAGCGAATTGATGTGGTAACTGGTGGAGCTTCCGCCGTTTATGGTTCAGACGCTGTAGCAGGCGCAATAAACGTTATCCTAAAGAAAGATTTCGAAGGTGTTTCGTTGTCAATGAATCACTCACAAACGGATGAGTCGGATGGTGATCAAGACAGCATTGCCTTAACCTTAGGTTCCAATTTTGATGATGATCGTGGAAATGCCGTTTTATCTATATCTTGGTTCGAGCGTGAGGCTATTCGATTGGGCCAAAGACCGCTTGGGCAGCTAGGTATTAACTCAAATACTGGCGCTGGCTATTCTGAATTTCTTGCAGGGCAAACGCCAGCTGAACCCGTCGCTGGTTGTGGTGGCCCGAATGTTGTAGATTTTGTGAATGGCAGTGGATCAACAACCGCAATTCCTACCCGCTTTGAGCTGATTGGTACCGGCGTATCTGGACAATTTAGAGACGACAGAACCTTGGGTGATCAATGTAGTCGTTTTAACTTCAACCCGTTCAATTTCTATCAAACACCAGCGCAACGATACTCAGCAACTGCCTTGGCCCACTACACGATTAATGACAATGCCGAAGTTTATGCGTCATTTAATTATTCAAACAGTTCAGTTGATCAACAAGTAGCTCCTTCGGGTACTTTCGGCGCTGCATTTGATCTACCACTTTATAATCCATTTATTAGCGACCAAGCTTTACAATGGATATTAGATGGTGCGAACGATGCAGTGGCTGGCGGCTCCTTAGTAGATGGCGGCAGTTGGACTGATGCTAACGCGAATGGTGTTGTAGATTCTGAGGACTCCTTAAATGTGCGCTTGCGCAGAAGAACCTTGGAACTTGGCCCACGAACTGAACGATTTGATTCAGACATCTGGCAGTTAAATTTAGGCGTACGTGGTGAGATTTATGATGGCTGGGAATATGATGTGTCCTACCAATACGGTGAATCAAACCGAACAACTGTTCGTGATGGATATACAAATTTACCCAATATTCAAGCAGCGCTTGATACGCGAGATGGCGTAACATGTGCTTCCGGTGGTACTTGTGTGCCTATCGATCTGTTTGGTGGTTTTGGTACGATTACCGAAGAGCAGGCTGGCTTTGCGAGAGCTATTGCCATTCAACAACAAAAGTATGAGCAAGAGATTGGCTCCGTGGTTTTCACTGGTCCGGTAGATGCGATTTCGTTGCCGACAGCTGATGCACCGCTATCGATGAGTTTCGGTTTCGAATTTCGGAATGAAACTGGCTTGCTAGAGCCTGATGAATGTCTAAAACTTGCTCCAGCAAGTTGTCAGGGTGGCGCTGGTGGTAATCTACTACCAATTAAAGGTGGTTACAGTACACAAGACATCTATTTCGAAGCATTATTGCCGCTTGTAGACGGTGCCGCATTTGCTGAGAAGATCGATTTGGAACTTGGCTTTAGAACCTCAGACTACGACACTATTGGTACTACCGATTCATGGAAATATGGCGTGAATTGGCGACCGGTTGATGAGTTGCTTGTAAGAGTGATGAAGCAGCGTGCTAATCGCGCACCTAATATTGCGGAATTGTCTTCTCCGGTAACTTCAGGTTTGAGCAACGCCACTTTAGACCCTTGTTCTGTTGAGAATGCCACGAATATTGACGATAGACTTCGCCAACTCTGTATTTCAACAGGTATGTCTGCTGCACAAGTCGGTGTTATACCGGATATTATTTCTGGCCAAATTAACACCTTTGCTGGTAGCGACCCTCAAAACCCGCCTGGTCCAGAAGAAGCTGATACCACTACCGCTGGCTTTGTTTGGACTCCAGACTTTGACACTTTCTCAAGTTTCACTGTGTCAGCCGATTACTACGACATAGATATCAAAGATATTATCGGCAACTTCTCCGCTCAGGAAGTCCTTGATTCTTGCTATATACAAGGACTTGAAGGTGAATGTTCGAAGATAAATCGTGTTGGAGGAGATCTAACCGGGAGTTCAGCTGGTGTTAACTTATTCACTAGTAACTTGAAGTTCTTAAGAGCTGAAGGTTTAGAGATTACCTTTAATGTTGGTTTTGACCTTGATGAATACGGCGACTTAAATTTCTCAGGGAATATAAATAAGTATTTAACACAAGAGTCTCAAAGTTCTGATAACGTACCAGTTATTGATTGTAAGGGCTTCTACGGAACAAGCTGTACGCCGATTTCAGATTTACGTTGGATACAGCGTACTACGTGGACAATGGACGAGTTAACAGTGTCCTTGCAGTGGAGACATATCAACTCAATTGATGTGGAGTTGCCAGAAGCAGCTGGCAGGTTCGAAGCATTCAGAAAGATTGATTCGTATGACTATTTTGACCTGTTCGCTAGCTACAACGTAACGGATTGGGCAGTAGTAACCGCTGGTATCGACAATATGTTGAAGAAAGATCCACCTGTGCTGGGCAACCAGATTGGTGCAACTCGAGCAAACTCGGGTAATACTTTCCCAAGTCAATTTGATACTTTAGGGCGCATTTATAAGGTGGGCGTAAGTTTCACTTTCTAGTACCCTCAAGATCAAAAAACGGAGCCAATAGCAATATTGAGCTCCGTTTTTTATGGTTTTATTTTAGTGTCTTCAAGGTGTTGCGATGAGTAGACAGACTTGGAATGAGGGCATAAAAAAAGAGGGCTAAACTAGCCCTCTCAAGTACCTAGTGTCTAGGGATTAGAAGTAGGTAACAGTTTTATCATACGAGTTTGAATGGGTAAAAATAGTGCTTTGGGATGAAAGGTCGATTTGATGTGATAAGTGTGACAGGAGCGATTGCTAATAGGAAAAACCTATGTATAACAGCAGTTTGCTTGAGTGCTACCAAGGTGGTATTAGCTGTTTGAAATAAACTAACTATACTCAACGATCACACTTGTGATTCTTCAAACCACAGCGGAGATTTTATGTTTAAAGGTATTTTGATTCAGAAAGATGACGACCAGTACACAGCACAATTACAAGACATTGACGATTCAGTATTGCCAGAAGGTGATGTTAGTGTTGATGTGAGTTACAGCACGCTGAACTACAAAGATGGTTTGGCGATTACGGGTAAAAGTCCAGTTGTGAGGTCATTCCCGATGATCCCTGGTATCGATTTGGTTGGGACGGTGACTTCAAGCGAAAATACTAAGTTTGCAGTGGGTGACAAAGTTCTTCTGAACGGCTTTGGTGTGGGTGAAGTACATTGTGGTGGTTTGGCAGAAAAAGCACGTTTAAAAAGCGACTGGTTAATTAAATTACCTCATGGAATTTCAGCACAACAAGCCATGGCAGTTGGTACAGCGGGTTATACTGCCATGCTATGTGTGATCGCTTTAGAAAAAGATGGCGTGACGCCAGATAAAGGCGAAATTCTTGTCACCGGCGCAAATGGTGGAGTAGGAAGTTATGCAATAAAGTTGCTATCTAAACTGGGTTATACCGTCGTTGCTTCTACGGGAAGACCCGCAGAAAGCGAGTACTTAAAAGCCTTGGGTGCCAGTGACATTATTGATCGCAATGCGTTATCTGAACCAGGCCGTCCAATGGCGCGCGAACGTTGGGCAGGTGCAGTTGATTCAGTGGGTAGTCATACTTTGGCAAATGTGTGTGCGAGCACCAAATATGGCGGCACTGTAGCTGCCTGTGGTCTTGCTCAGGGCATGGATTTTCCAGCTAGTGTGGCACCGTTTATCCTTCGCGGGATCACATTACGTGGTATTGATAGTGTGATGCGTCCTTTGGCTGATCGCGAAGAAGCTTGGTCTCGTTTGGCGGAACTCCTCGAAGCGAGTGACTTTGACGATATAAGTCATGTCATTGGTCTTGAGGATGTGGTGAACACTGCTGGTGAGCTACTCGCGGGGAACGTGAGAGGGCGTGTTATCGTTGACCTGAAGTCATAACCTCTAAGTTAGTTTGGAAAGGAAGAGTAGGTAGAGCACCTACGCTTCCATCCTGCTAACCAACGCTGCTCAACTTCTTGCTGCGGTGAATTTTCAACTCGACGAGTGAGGATGTCACCGCAGGCTTTGGTGAACGCTTGATTAATGTTTTTCTTATCTGTTTCCATGGCGAGCAATACTTGTAATAAACCCCAACCTTGCCCTTGGTATTTCTCTGAATCTGCGGTGCCTTCCCCTTTGAAGTTAACGTAATCTATCAGCGCGTACATGCCGGCTTCAGTTTCTGCTAGTGCCTTAAATCGCTCGTTTACCAAGGATTTTTCCACAGGATCGTTAAGCTCATTTAACATGGTATCAAGCGCGCCTTGCATGCGTTGATAAATGAACTCGACCTGTTGTTCAAAAGTGGATGCCATGAGCTTGCGAAGCGACATCATCTTTTCGCTATTTTGTGCGTTGTAAAATGCCGGTTTGGTTTGCCAAGGGCAGTCTCGCTCGGCAAGCAACCATTGCGGAACGGCTACATCGCGCGATTCAAAATAAGAAATTAAACCCGGAAAAGTTTCGGTAAACGGGCTTTCTAGGTTTTCTGGAAACCAAATAAAATGACCAATGCCCAGACTGGCAAAAGATTCACCATCATTCCAAGCGACCAAATGCTCTGCTTTACCGCCTGTTTCATTCAAATAAATCTTTTCGCCAATCAACTTCAATTGCTCAGACGTGAGTGCCTGCACAGCATTAGCCGCAGAGCTTAAGTGTAAGAATATAAGGCTAAGAAAAACTAAAACTGCTTTCATAAAAAAAGGGGTCAGAGTACATTTATGACATCATACTAGGGAAAGATGAATGATGAATAAACAAAAATATAAAAAGGTTTGCTAAACGCAATAATCGTGCGCGCGTTAAAACGATAAAAACTCATCTAAAACATCACTATTTGTCATCTTTTTTCATCCGCTTGCGAACATTTTTATAATGCAAGTAAGCCGGTAAAATCACGAAAAATGCGATTGTTAATGAAATCCAGTGAGTGCCGTTACTAAACAAAGACAGCTTAGAAACTTCATAAGCGATTTCATTATTAACTTCATGTGCGTATGCAAATGTACCGATTGCAGCCTCGTGTGCAACGGAGAATCCGTGGCTAAAAGCGCTTTCCCAACCTAAAGATGAAAGTGAAGCATAGGCTTTATATCCTATTGCGGATGAGCCAAACGCGAGGCCCCCAATTGCAGCAGCGCCAAAGCTGAGAAGGCCTAGACTAACAGCACCAATACTAAAAAAACCTACTGAAATAACCCCTACGCTAACGGGCGCCACCGCAATAAGCCCCCAAGCGAAGATGACGCCATATGCCTTGCTTCCAGCTGCAATCCATCCAACTGCCGCGGAGTCGCCATGTTCGGGAGTGCCAAATTGAAAGTGCATTAATGGAATGCCAAACAATTTGAGTGCACTTTTGTATTCTCGCCTTTTGTAATCCTTCTGATCAATTTCCCTGTAAAATGCTTCGGGTTGAAATATACGTTCCCTAGCCCTTAACTCTTGGACTTGATGCAGTGTTGCGAAGGTAAGTAAAAAGTAACTAAGAATAAACAGGAAAACCAAGGCATGGGCAAAGAGAGTATACAGAATTGCATCATCTGGTTGGTTCAATGCAATATGTTTTAGTGCATAAGTGCCGGAAAGCCAGATAAGCGCAAACATCATATACAAGCCAACTACTTTGTATGTTAACTTTCTCTCACTCTCGGTTCTTGATTGGTAGAGACCGGCACGTAAACCAAAAAATGCACTGATGAGACCAGAAAACGACGCCAACAGTGTGAATAAGGTTGCGGCCTTAAATGTTGAAGCTGTTTTCATTGAACCGGCACTCAGCGCAGCCGCAGATGCAGATTTAGTCACATCTGTTAGCATCGCAGCAACACCTGCGGTAAAGACGGCCCCGGGTTTGCTTTTATCTAGAGCGGTGCCCACAAAGTTTAGCATGGCCGTTTTCAATAGCTTTCTGCCACGAGAGAGTCTTTGTTTGGTTGTATCAATCGTCAAGTCAAGTTCATCGGCAACGCGTTCGATTGACTGTTGCTGTCGATAAAACAAAATTAATGGTTCTCTGTAAATAATGTCGAGATTGCTTAAGGTATTCCAGAGCAGTACTTGTTCTTGTTGCTCTATCGCCGACTTCTCCATACTGAGCGAAGAAAAATCAGTCAATATTTGTTCTTCAATATCTTCTGCACCTGTCGCAGGTTGGTTCTTTTCTTTTCGCAGATAATGGCTGATTTTGAATCGCAGAATTCCGCACAGCCAAGGTTTCAATTTTTCTGGCTCACGTAAGGTATGCAATTTTAGCCATGACTCAATAAACACTTCTTGAGCTAGGTCTTCGCTTTGTTTGATATCGCCAATTGAGGCAAAGGCAAGTGAGCATAATAAGTTTTGATAGCGCGACACAATTTCACAAAACGCATCACGATCGCCACCTAAAGATATCAACACTAAAGTGGCATCGTCCGTCTTATTAATTGCTTTTTGCGGTGTAAACATACTTTCTCATTTTAATAACGAAGGTCTTCTAATCAATAAGTGCCATAAAGAAAATAAAAGTGACAAATTATTTCCTATTTTTGACTTCTTTTTAAAACTTTAAATTTTCATGTCACCTTTTGTCTTTCCATCGACACTTACTCTATAAGGTCTGACCGCTCTGTTTGTCATTATGCAAGCAGCTAGCGTGAATCAGTTCAACTATATTACCTTTGGAGCAAACTTATGAAACAGCGATTTACCTTATTAAATAAACGTCCTCGTGCTACACACTTACTGAGCGCCGCGTTTGCAGCATTGCTTATTGCAATGTCTGGATCCTCAATTGCGGACACTGAAACTATCTTAATAGATGATTTTAGTGACAAAACTAATAATAGCTTTGGTTTACCTAGGCAAATTTTGGACGACACCATGGTGGGTGGCAGCACACAAACCGAGATTGATGTTAATAATGGCATAATACATTTAGCAGGTGAAATTGTGCCACCGCGCGGACAACCGGGTTGGGCAAGTACGGTTTTGCTGCTTGATGGCGAGGGTAAACCTTTTGATGCTAGTAAATACAAGGGCATCAGTATGCTGGTTAAAATAGACAGCGGCAGTATTTCGATCTCGGCCAATAGCACGGAAATAACTAACTTTGATTATCACTCATCGGTCGTTTTGGCGCCAGCCGACGGTAAGTTTCACCAAGTAGACATTCCTTTCGATTCGCTCAAGCGTAGTTGGTCAGAGCAAACTGAACTAAATACTCAGACAATCAATAGTTTAAGTATTGTGGCGTATGGCATACAAAAAACAACTTTTGATTACGAGATAGATAAGGTCAGTTTTTACTGAGTTGATCAATTTGAGAGCACTCAACAACAATGCCCAACAATACTCTACATAAAAGATGACGGAAATGGCGATACAACATAACTCACGATTGGACTACCTTGATGCTGTAAGAAGTTTTGCTTTGATTCTAGGGATAGCATTTCACACAGCATTGTCCTTCATGCCCATCTTTATTGGTTGGGCGGTAATGGATATGTCAACCAGCGATATTCTGCCAAACTTTGTATTGGTCAGTCATTCCTTTCGGATGGCGCTGTTTTTTCTGATTGCTGGCTATTTTAGTCATATGACTTTGAGTAGAAAGGGTATAAAACCCTTTATCCAATCTCGATTAATGCGTATAGGTCTGCCCTTACTTATAGGTTGGTTTGCCTTGCGACCATTATTGGTTTCAGCTTGGGTCATGGGTGCTGAAAGTATGCGAGGTGATGTCAATATTGTGAATGGGCTGAAAGCAGGTTTTGCTAGCTTGGCTGAATTACCTCAAGGACTGCTCACCGGTACACATCTATGGTTTCTATATTATTTATTGTTAATCTCTTTCTGTGTTCTCGTATTTAGATGGCTGATCAGTTTACACGGGCCCAGTAAGCATCGACTTTCTATGCTCGCAGATCACATTGTTGGCATGACGAGTCGCTCATCGTGGATGATTTTGTTGATTGCGTCACCAACAGCTATTGGCTTGTGGTTTATGCAGAACTGGGGCTTGGATACACCAGATAAATCTCTATTACCCCATGTGCCATTGCTTTGCCTTTATGGTGGTTTCTTTGTGTTTGGTTGGTTGCTACAAAGAGATGTAACGATGATTGAGTCTCTCGCTCATATTACTCTCACAAAGATTGCTTTGTGTATTGCTTCTATCACCGGAGCAATTTATCTATCTGGTTTCCAGGGTAATATTGGCCACCCGCATTACAGCTTATTAAAAGCCAGTTTTATGCTGAGCTATGCCGTTATGATGTGGTCTCTCATTTCATTGAGTATTGGGGTTTGTAAAAAATGGCTATCTAGTCCGAACAAACTGGTTCAATACGTCGCAGATGCTTCATATTGGATGTATCTCGTTCATCTGCCAATTGTTATTTGGCTACAGATTGCGTTCGCTGAACTTCAGCTCCCTTGGATGCTTAAGTTCGTTAGTGTTTTTCTATTAACGCTTGGAACTTCAGTTCTGCTGTACGATTTAATGGTGAGGTCTACTTGTATCGGCACTCTGTTAAATGGTAAGCGTAAGTCGAGAGTGTTATTTACGAGAAGAATTACACCTGTGAAGATTGGCGAATGAGGTTGTGATACACGTGATGCAAACGGTCTAGTTCGTCACGTTGTATACTGGGGTTTTGAAGTAAACCTTGAATACTCTGGTCAAGTTCATACAAGGTTTGGCGCATATGAATGTTAGGAACTAAACTTTGCATCCATGTAATTGCTGCAACACGCTCACCGGCCGTAACGGGTGTAACTTTGTGTAGGCTACTTGAGGGATACAATACTGCATCGCCGGCATTGAGTTTAACTTTCTGCTCACCAAATTCGGTTTGAATAATAAGCTCACCACCGTCGTATTCATCAGCTTCTGACAAAAACGTTGTCATAGACATATCTGAACGTAATACTTCGTTATTATGGGGCATGCGCATAATGGCGGCATCAACATGAAATCCGTAAGTTTCACCACTGGAATAGCGATTAAAACACGGTGGAAATATGCGATGAGGTAGTGCTGCCGATATCAATTTTGGTGTACTGCCAAAAATGCCAAGTAATTTATTAGCAAGTGCTTGCACCTGTTTATCGCTAGCATCAGTTTGGCCGTTTTGCTTGACGCCAGAGGCCATCCCCATCGCTGTTTCTTTTCCGTCATTCCAAGGTACTTGATTAAGCGAACTACGAAACTCTTCTACTTGTGTTTTGCTTAGCAACTGCTCAATTAAGACCATTGAAATACTTCCTATTTAGTACTATTAAAACTCATAAGTAATAGTGGCACGAGCTGAACGCCCATCACCCAAGTACATAAATGCACCTGAACGGTAAGCAGCTGTCCAATATTCTTCGTCAGTCACATTCCCAAGATTCAAGCGAACAGTGGTTGACTCGTTCACACTATAGTTAGCAAACAAGCTTACAACCTTATAACTAGGCACCACAATGCTGTAATAGCCATTGGTACTGTTATAACTTGCCGCAGTATCAGGTTGGCCGCCGTACATTTCGCCTTTATGGGTGAAATCACCACCAAAGGCGAAGTCTTCAGTTAACTGATAACGTAATTGAGCGTAGAAGCTGTTGCCAGCAAAGTTACTTAGCTCTAGGCCAATATTGTCTTCGTCATAAGAATCTAACACTTCGGATTCCATCACAGCAGCACTAATTTGGACACTGAGTTTTTCGGTAATATTACCGTTCATAGCAAATTCAAAACCATCTACACGGTTTTTACCTGTGTTGAGTGAACCAAGGGTTGAATAGGCATCACCCACACTTTCCATCACATCTGACTTAGTTAACTGAAACCATGCAGCAGCTATAAATAGCTTTTCATCTAATATTGACCACTTAGTACCCAGCTCAATGTTTTCTACAATTTCAGGGTCTGCTACAGATGCTTGATCAGGGTCACCGCATAAACCGCCGTATCCACAGTTTGCACCAAGGTCAGATTCACCGCCGTTTATATTAGTTGCCGTTGAGTAAGTAGCATATACATTTGCATCATCGGTAATGCTATATACTAAACCTAAATGGCCGTTGTAGAATTCATCATTGTATGCGTAATCAAGCTCAGTACCTCGGCTCACAACGTCATTGCTGTAATCAATACTATCAAATCGTAAACCTGCAAATACCTGCCAATTTTCGTTAATGGTTGCAGTATCCATAACGTAAAAGGCGCTTGTTTGTGCTTTGAACAAGGCATCAGAATCACCGCGAGTGATGTCTCGACCAATCAAATTACTTACGTTGTCATACAGGTTACCCGACGGGTCAATAAGGCAATAAGCTGCACTCGCACCGCGGCGACCACTTGTAACACAATTCGTATCGCCGGTACTTTCATAGCTATATACGCCGTTATCGACTTCTTCGTCGGTAAATTCAAAACCAAATAGTAGCTTGTGTTCAATACCCGCGGCATCAACATCCCAAAGCAAGTTAAATTGCGTAGCGAAATACTCTACTTCCTGCCAACCTTGGTGAGTGCTTAGATTCACTGTATCTACGCCGGGTGCCAATGGGTCAGAGTCATCTCTAACGGTGCCTCTAGCACCAGTAGACATATAACCATTACTGGTTTCACCATAACGTGTTGAATTGTAGAAGGTCATATTTTCGTTTATGTCGTATTCAGTGCGCACGGTAAATGCGAATACCTCAGAATCTAAAAAGTCTTCATCTTGTGCGTAAACAGGAATGTCTTCTATTGGTGAGCGAGTTTCACTGTCAAAATAACTCCCTAAATCTGGGGTGTCTTCTGCTTCTAAATAGTAAAGATCAGTATAAACGCGCAGGTCATCAAGGTTGTCGTATAAGCCTGAAAGTAAAATCCCGTTACGACTGCGGCTAATACCCTCACGACCTGGCGCATCTTCTTCTGCTGCTAATATATTCACACGTGTAGCAAAGTTGGTGCTTATAGGTGTGTTGTAATCAAGCCCCAATCTATAATAATCGTCAGTACCGATACTGGCATCAACACGGCCAAAATCATAAGCAGTTGACGCTTTCTTAGAGATACTGTTTACAGCGCCGCCTGAAGATCCGCGCCCTGCAAAAGTAGAGCTTGGACCTTTGGTGATTTCGATTTGCTCAGTAGCAAAGCTTTCACGTGTCGTCATACCTGGGTCACGCAAACCATCAACAAATACATCTGAACGAGCTTCGTGGCCTCGAATAATGTAGCGGTCACCAAATGCATTGCCGTTTTCACCGGTACCTAGTGTAACGCCTGCTTGAGCAGCAAGGATTTCTTTGAGGTCACTTTTTCCAGACTCTTCAATTTGATCTTTAGTAAGGACCGTAATTGTTTGAGGAGTGTCAACTAAATCAGCCATGCGGCGAATATCGCCAGAGTTCTTTACGTTGTACAAAGAGTTACGAACGCCATGGACGCGTATTAGCTCGATTGCCTCTTCTGTGCATTGCGTATCAGCTTTATCACACTGTTCAACGGTATCACTTGCAAAAGCGTTACCCAAACCAATGGCTAACGTCGTTAATAGTGCGCCGGAGCCTAGTGAAGAAAGGGTTCTATTTTGAGATGACATAGTAAATATCGGTCCTTGGATTAATGATTGTGTTATTAGTTCAAGGGCGAGTGTAATAAATTTAAATGAGCATGTAAATGCAAATGATAACAATTATCATTTGATTTCTTGGATTTAAGATCTTATCTGTTCTTAAATACGTCCGAGAAGTAGCTTTCTGCTAACTGTCCACTTAATAAAAATAGACCCGCCTAACTGCTCGAAAACAGTTGGCGGACAATGTCAGAGGCGGTGAGCCTTAATAGGTTGCTAGTGAGGTACTTCTAGAGGATTTCGGTTTGTCGACGCCTTACTCAATATTCTGGATCTGCTCACGCATCTGCTCAATCAACACCTTCAACTCAACCGCAGATTGCGTCACTTCGGTATTAATTGATTTTGAGCCCAGTGTATTGGCCTCGCGATTGAATTCTTGCATCATAAAGTCCAAACGTCGGCCAACGGCACCGCCTTTTTTCATGATGGATAAGGTTTCGTTTACGTGGCTATTTAAGCGATCAAGCTCTTCTGCCACATCCATCTTTTGCGCCAGCAGCACCATTTCTTGTTCAACGCGAGTGGCGTCCAATTCCATTTTTGCTTCGGTAAACTTCGCGCGAATACGGTCTTTTTGCCATTCGATAACCGTTGGCATGTGCGCAGCTACTTTTTCTGATTCAGCTTGGATAGCTTCTAGGCGTTGAACAATAAGTGCTTTCATGTTTTCGCCTTCACTGGCGCGCGAGGCAACAAAGTCTTTGAAGGTTTCGTCAAAGCACTTGAGCATGTCTGCTTGTATGGTATCCATATCGGCTTCTTGCGCGGCAATAACGCCAGGCCAGCGCAAAACTTCGATTGGATTAGTCATTGCTACGTCGCCTTGCTTTTGAACCCATGCGGTGGCTTCTATTACTTTCTTGGCGAGTTCTTCGTTCACGTTGATGCTATTGCTTGCTGCATCGTTCATGTTAAAGCGAAGCGCGCATTCTACCTTTCCGCGCTGAAGGCCTTTACGAAAGCGTTCACGCAAAATGGGTTCAAGGCTTCTAAATTGCTCTGGTAAGCGGAAGAAGGTTTCAAGGTAGCGCTGATTAACCGAGCGAATTTCCCAAACGGCGTTGCCCCATTCCGCTTTAATTTCACGTCGCGCAAAGCCAGTCATGCTGTAAATCATAGTATTTCCTAATCGAGTTATAAGTGAATATTGGTGCTCGACTGGTTATTTCTGAAATGTGTTGAAAATGATAACCAGCAACAAGCCACAATAGTTTAACAGGCTTTGGTTATTTCGCATCAACTACGTTATAATCCGCGCTTCAAAATTAAGGAGTCAACCATGCGTCCAAGCGGCAGAACTGCTAGTCAAATTCGTCCCGTAACAATTACCCGTAATTTCACCTGTCATGCAGAAGGGTCTGTATTGATTGAGTTTGGCAATACTAAAGTGCTTTGTAATGCATCTGTAGTTGAAGGCGTGCCTCGCTTTATGAAAGGCCAAGGCAAAGGTTGGATAACAGCTGAATACAGCATGTTACCGCGCGCAACGCATACTCGTTCAGATCGCGAAGCGGCTCGTGGCAAGCAAGGCGGCCGTACCTTAGAGATACAACGTTTGATTGCACGTTCATTGCGTGCAGCGGTTGATTTAAAACTCCTTGGTGAAAATACAATTACGTTAGACTGTGACGTTATCCAAGCCGATGGTGGCACGCGCACAGCGTCAATCACCGGTGCCTGTGTTGCCTTAGTCGATGCTCTCACTTGGATGCGCAAGAAGGGGATCTTAAAAGCGAACCCTATGAAGCATATGATCGCCGCGGTATCAGTGGGTGTTTATAAAGGTAACCCAATTGCGGATCTTGAGTACCTCGAAGATTCGGATGCTGAAACCGATATGAACGTAGTTATGACGGATACTGGCAAGTTGATCGAAGTTCAGGGCACAGCGGAAGGCGACCCGTTCTCCTTCGACGAAATGAACGAAATGCTGTCATTAGCCAATGACGGAATTAAAGAGCTTTTCGATGCTCAGAAAAGTGCTTTAGCGTAAACCCGTTCGAGAAGATAGCAAGTTGGCGTCGCTAGGCGCCAAAGTAAAAAACGTAATGTGGAAAGGTCATGCAGGATTATAAAAAAGAATTCATAGAGTTTGCGATAGCGCGCAACGTTCTTCGTTTTGGCGAGTTTACACTTAAGTCTGGACGAGTCAGTCCATACTTTTTTAATGCGGGTTTATTCAATAGGGGTGGCGATTTAGCTAAGTTAGGTCGTTACTACGCAGCCGCTCTGCAAGCTTCGAATGTCGATTTTGATGTGCTATTTGGCCCTGCTTATAAGGGCATTCCTATAGCAACAACCACTGCTGTTGCGTTATCTAATGACCATGACAAAGATGTTCCTTATTGTTTTAATCGCAAAGAAGCGAAAACGCATGGTGAAGGTGGCAACTTAGTAGGCAGCCCACTAGAAGGCAAGATCATGCTGGTGGATGATGTGATTACGGCTGGTACCGCTATTCGTGAGTCTATGCAGTTGATTGAGCAACATGAAGCGAGTCTTGCCGGTGTATTAATTGCGCTAGATCGCCAAGAAAAAGGCAAAGGCGAGTTATCCGCTATTCAAGAAGTGGAAAGAGACTTTGGTACACAGGTTATTTCCATTGTGAGCTTAGCAGATGTGATTGAGTATTTAGCTGAAAAAGGCGGATACGAAGACGCATTTTCTGCAATCAACAACTATCGCGCGCAATACGGGATCTAATGACGGACATATTTGAACAAGCAGATCATCAGTTAGACGCCATTGGCTTGCGTTGTCCAGAGCCTGTCATGATGATCCGCTTGCAAATCCGTAAAATGCAAAACGGTGAAACCTTAGCTATCAGTGCAGATGATCACTCAACAACTCGCGATGTCCCCAGCTTCTGCCGTTTTATGCAACATACCTTAGTTGCTTCTGATACTGCACAGGCACCTTATCGCTACGTCATCAAAAAAGGTGTGTAAAAAGCAAAAAAGGGGTCAGAGTTAGTTAAAAAAGGGGTCAGAGTTAATTATTGTTTCTTTCAGGCTTGCACAGGTCCTTAGTAATATAAACACGCTTTTCGGCGTCCTGCCCACTCCCAAATGGCATCCATGCCATTTGAAGGTTTATATTACTAAGGACCTGAACAAACCGCGAAAAATAATTAACTCTGACCCCTTTTTTAACTAACTCTGACCCCTTTTTTAACTAACTCTGACCCCTTTTTAATGCGCGCGCTATGGTCACCCTTAATATGGGGACAAGCTCGACAAAGTGATGTTTTGTTCCATCACAATGTTGCCGTTCAGATCTCTTAAACCGAAATGAATTTTAGGATCGGCTGGTTCCCAATCCACGTTGATAAAGCCAAAGTTCACATCAGAACTTGCACCAGAGACTCGGTGCTTGTTCGGACTGACTTGCTTCCATTCTTCGGTTAAGCCAGAGCTAGTGATGTCCCAAAGCGGATAATCCATGGTTTCTTGATACTTCGATATTTCTCCCCAATGTGTATCGCCACTGATGATCATGACACCGTTTACTTTGTGTTTTTTGATCAAATCAAACAAACGCTGTCGATCGTCAAAGTTGGCCCACGATTCCCAGCCCGTAAAGTCTGCGATTAATTGCAAGCTTGAACCGACAATCTTTATTTTTTCATCTTGTTGTAATTCGTTTTCAAGCCAAACCCATTGTTGCTCACTTAACATTGAGCCTGTTGATTTTTCGTAAGGACCCATGTCCTTTGGTTTTCGATCTGCGTAGTAGGCTAATGTGCCAACCGAACTTAAATCATCTCGCATGTAGCGCAAGTCAGGCAATATAAGCCTTATTGCCTGCTCTCCTTCGCCAATGACATAACTACCATAGAGTCCGTCGGAATGTTTTCTGCGAGGACTGTTTAAAGGTACCTTCCAAAAATCCAACATAATCTCTTTAGATGCTTTTTTATTGGGGTACTCTTTACCAGCATCGTTTTCACCAAAGTCATGATCATCCCAAATGGCGTACACCGGTACTTTGTTTCGTAAAGCTTTGAATCCCTCATTGCTTCCCAGTTTTTCATATTTATTACGAAGCTCCTGCATATCGTTGGTATCACCATAAATATTGTCGCCTAAAAAGATGAAAGCGTCGGCAGGTTGCTTGAGTATGGCATCAAAAATAGGCATCTCTTTGTCTTGATGGGAGCATGAACCAAACAAAATATGACTGGTCTTTTCTTGTGCTTGAGCGACACTGGCAATGATTGTGATGCACAGCATGCTAAGCATTAGCAAACCAAAATATTGGAATTTACTTGTTTGTTTCATCGGTGAGTCCTTGAATTGATTTTTTTGCACTTGAGTCGTAATCATGAGGGTCAAAGCCGAGCAATTTCAGAGCGCTTGGAGCGAACTGTGATTGTGTTTGTTCCACCTTGGTTTTCACCAAACCTTTACTATGCACATCAGGCCCGATGGCAGCAAACCAAATATGTTCTGAGCCAACTATACCCTCTTCGAATGTTGATAATGAGGTCATATAATCTCTTACTGCACTTGCTGAGGCGTGATGCTGCCAATCATCTGGATTGGCCCCGCGGCCATGATCAGTAATGATCAACAAATTAGTGTTGTTTTTGTATTCAGGCATCTTTTGCAATGTTGTCCACAAATCTCGCAAGTAATCGTCAGTTCGGCGAGCACTATCGAGATAGGCGTCATATTTGCCATTGTGCGCGAAGTCGTCTGTTTCGCCCAGATTAATAACAAGCACTCTTGGTTGTTTGAGTTGCAAATAGGTCTTTGCAAAACCATAGGTAAACGCATCATGGCGAACGGTAGACCATGGGCTAGGAATTTCAGACTGAAGTGTGTTCAAGACGTCTATTCTTTTAAGTAGGTCCTCTGTTCGTTCTGGTTCCGCTGGGTTTAATGTCGTGGGTATTGGCATGGCCTCAAAGCCAGCATTAATGAATAAGCGACTTCGTTCTCTGTTATAGATCATTGGAAACACATCCCAACCAGAGAAAACAGCGACTTGATTAGCAAAGCCTTTTTGCTTGTTTAGCCACTCTAAGAAAGTGATGTTTTTATTCGACACCTTGGCATTTGAGGTTAGAGTTGGATCTACTTTACCTGTAAATATTTCGTTGTAACCAGGGTATGAGAAATGCTGTTGATTTTCGATTGACATATTTGAGCCAGCATTGCGATCACCCATGATCATTCCTTTTTTCGCAATAACACCACTTAGGAATGGCATCAGCTTTTGTTGCCTTGCCTCCGCACTTTTGTCCCAGAAACGCATTTTTAGTGCTTCTGGATTTTGGACGAAATCTGGGTGTTCAATGAGCTTGGCGTCAGCCCCTTGGAATACTTCTTGCCATCGTAAACCGTCAATGGTGACGATAACTAAGTGTCGTTTAGATGACTCTTCTTGAGTAGCGGCGCTTGCACTGCTTAGGTTAACAACACAAATAAAACACCAAACAAGTACGAGTAAGATGAAATTTTTAGGAATGACTGTTTTCATAAACTTTCCTTTGCGAATGAAAAAACCCTGACCAAAAGTTGGTCAGGGTATACTAAAGGTGCCTTAGGGAGCAGGCAGGGAACATCGGTTTACCTTTTAACTTTGCGCTTGTTTAAAAGGTAAATTGAAGGTTGACGGCCGCCGTTCTAGGTGCACCAATCCAAGCAGATTGACCAGCGATTCCACCTAAGTAACTCTCGTCAAATAGGTTATTTAGGGTAAAACGGACTTGCATGTTTTGCACACCTTCGAAGGCCGGTTCAATATCTACAGCTGCATAGAGATCGGCGACACTGTATGCTTCTGCAACGCTTGTATTTGCTGCATCGATGAAACGGTCTCCGACATATTTGTTGGACAAGCCCGCGCTATAGTTACCTTTGTTGTAATCTAAAGAGACAACAAACATGTCTTCCACGGAACCAAACACGGTGTTACCCGCTTCTATGCCTAAACCAAGTTCATCAGGTACGTCTTTATAAGTTGACTCATTATTAGTGTATGAGCCATAGAGACTAAAATATTCGCCAAGCTGAATAGATAGAGACGCTTCAATACCTTCAGATTCAATACCACCAACGTTTACATACGAGCCATTCGTACCAATGTTATAGTCAATTCCCGCGTCAGGTGTATCGGGTGGCAAGAAGGTGATGCGGTTTTCGAAATCAATAGAATAGAAGGTGAGGCTTGCATCAATGAACTCGGAATTGTAGCGAAGTCCTAAGTCAAAGTTCTCTGCGGTTTCAGGCTCAATTTGCGTGAGCGTTGACGCATCGCGCTCTAATACCGTGTCTTTGATGGCTGCAAAATTTTCGGCATAACCCGCAAAAACTTCTAACCCTTCTATTGGAAGGTTTGCCACGATACCGGCAGAGAGTAAGGCATCAGAGTCTGAATCAATGCCAGCTACGTTATTACTTGCGTCGAAATTGTCTTTGCTATCTAGTTCAACAATGAATTTCTTCACACCGACACGAGCTTTGGCCCATTCAAAATCAATTTCATTTTCGAGATATAGCATAGTGGTATCGACAGCAAAGCTACGGTCGTATTGGATCCAGTATGGTGTATGGTCGAACTCGAAACTGGAGGCTGAATCAATTATTTTATGCCAATCACGATATTCATCGCGGCTATAGTCCTCAAACCAAATACCAGCGCGAGTTACGTTTTCAAAAGAGTCGGTTGTGATGATATAAGCAAGGTCTGCATTGAAACCAAATCGCTGCTTGCCGTAATGTGTATGGCGGTATGAACCCACCGGTATTGCTTCTGGACCAAAACAGTCGGCATCAAATGCTGGACCAGCGCCGCCATATGGGAAGACGATTGAGCTAACGCAGTTGTCAGCAGGCGCTAAAGCAAAGCCTTCGCGATCAACAAAAGTGATAATACCATTTGATGAACCACCACGGACGGTAGTCGTTGAATCAAGTTCGGTTTCTGGTCTACCTGTGTCGACAGTTAAATCGTTTAGGTAGGGTGGAACCCAGTCCCCACGACCTGAGTTATCGTGAAAATAAACGTTACCTGAAAAAGATAAATTGTCTGATTCATAGTCTGCTTGTACATATGCAAACAAATTTTCACGCAAAGTTGACCAGCCTTTTCTATATAGTTGGTCTACGTATGGCACACCTGTCCATTCTGCGGTTAAACGGTCGGACTCTGGATTTGTTTCGAATTGAGCTTTGCTGACTCGTTGGTAGTTGTCTTCATGGGAGTCATCATATGATACGTAAGCGCTTAAACCCCACTCAGCGTTCAAGTCTGAAATTAGCTTTGCAGCAATGTGGTCTTTGCGGTTTTCCGCCGATTGATTGACCCAGTCTGTATTACTTGCACTAGATACACTGACCCAAGCATAAGTATCACGTGCAATTTCACCTGTGTTGTATCGTACAAAGTATTTTCTTGCGTCAAAGTCTCCTAGCGAAACACTCATTAACAAGTTTTCTTCTTCAGTTGGGCTGATCGTAGTGAAGTTTAAGGTGCCACCTAATGCTTCATTGGAGCGAGAAGCAATGTCAGCAGTCCCTTGGGAAACCTCTATTAGGGCTAAGTTCTCAGTATCAATGAAACGGTTGGCTTTCGCGCCACCACCATAGTTTGAATTGCCGTTTGCGATGCCATCAACTGTGATACCAATTTGTTGTTCATCTAAGCTAATTTGAAAGCCTCGTATTGATACAGTTGTAGACCAGTCGTCAGAACCAAAGGTGTCACCTTCATTAATGAGAACCCCTGGAAGGTTGTCTATACCTGCAAGCACACTGGTCAGATTGCTTTGTTGTTTGAGCATCGACTCGGTGGTTTCGTTGTTAGCGTATGAAACGCTTTTGCCAACGACTTGAATTCTTTCAACGGCGGCTTCCGTTGCTTCTTCTTCTGCCATTGCATTTGTATTCATTGCGGCTAAACAAGCTAAACTAAGATAGCTGAGTTTGGTATTCATGTGAAAAAGTCCCTATTAACATTTTTATATTGAGTGCACGCATACAATAGGGATTTACGATTGCAGTTATCTTTCAAATATATGAAGTAATTGGGTCGTTTGGGTGACAGAACGATTGCAGAACTATTGCGCTAAAATGACAGGCATAGAAAAAGGGGTCAGAGTTAATTATTTTGTCTTTCTGATTTGAACAGGCCCTCAATAATATAAACACGCTTTTCGGCATCCTGCCCGCTCCCAAATGGCATCCATGCCATTTGAAGGTTTATATTATTGAGGGCCTGAACAAACCGCGAAAAATAATTAACTCTGACCCCTTTTTAAATTAACTCTGACCCCTTTTTTGCTGTTATTTAGCTTTTGGGCTTCATGAACTTAATGGTCCAGCGGTCAGTGTTACCTGATACTGATTTAGCACCGACTTCATATTCAAGCTCATCATCTTCACGATAATGTAGTGTGCTGAAGTCGACTAGCACAAAACCAGCTTCTTGAATTTCTTTGATAGCAAGTACTGGGTCGATTCTACGACGGTTACTACTATTTTGCGGTTCCATGTGACGTGCAGTGTGATCAACAACACCATAAATACCACCTGGCTTTAGCGCATTGAACGCCAGTTCATTCATTTTCTTGCGACCTTGCTCGCTGAAGTTGTGATAGTTCCTAAATGTCAGCACAACATCTGCGTCTGTTACGCCTAAGTCAGTCGCTTTCATTGAATAGAAACGTGCTCCTTCTTCTCTATACAATTCAGCGTCTTTGGCGACGATACGCATTTTTTCGAAACCAGGCTTATCTGATAGGTTCGTTTCGATACGACTAGTGCCAATGGCTGCAAAGTATTCGCCTTTTTCATTTAGCGCTGGTGCTAATAACTTAGTATACCAACCGCCACCAGGGATTAACTCCACCACCTTCATGTCGTCTTCGACTTCAAAGAATGTCAGTGTTTGCACAGGTCGGCGATTTCTATCTCGATCGACCTCAGCTTGGGTGCGCAGATCTGATGCCATCGCTGCTTCAATCTTTTCTTTAATTGGGTCTGCACTGACTAATGCAGATGCACTTAATAGTGCGCATACCATACTGAGGGAAACTAACTTTTTCATTGATTTTTCCTTTGTCGTTATCTCACGTTTGTTATTATAAATTGTTACTTCTTTACGATCTTACTTGTACACAGTATAGACACAAATTGTTGCTATTACGTTTCACATGAAACGAATTAACTGTGCTCATTATTCTTTGGGCTGACTAGGTCAACATAAACCACCATATAGTGATAACGATGACCAGCGCAATCAGCCCTGTTTGCCATTTATACTTTTTCACTAGCTTTTCGGTTTTATCACCAAAATAATAAACCAGCACGGCCAAACCAAAATAGCGGATGACTCTGCCAATAGCCGTTGCCAGCATAAATAATGGCAATGAGTATGCCGCGACACCCGCAGCTAACATTGCAATCTGCAGTGGAATAGGGGTAACACCAGTACTAAAAGTGAACCAAAAGCCATCAGTTTCCATGCGTTTCTGAAAACGAGTAAATTGTGCTTCAGTTGTGATGTGCTGCATAACAAAGTCACGGGTCAAATCAAATAAGAAGTATCCGAAGGCATAACCAAGCAGTGCGCCTAATAAGCAGCCGACGGTAGCAAGTAAGGCAATTAACCATAAGCTCTCACGGCGCTTTTGCATGACCGGCACCATGAGAGCCTCTAATGGGATGGGAACGACAGTTGATTCAAGAAACGAGGCTAAAGTAATACCAGGAAGCATATACTTTGAATTAATAAGTCGTTTCATCTTCTTTTTGATGGACATGTGAGGCTGATTTCTCGCTGGTAAGCACGCATGAATGCGCAATAAAAAAGAGGTGGATTGCACCTCTTTTGTTTCTTATCGCAAAGTTTACTATACCCATCAAGGGCAGTGAACAATGATTATTTTTGTTTTACTACAACACCGTCTTTCATTACGAAGTCTATGTTTTCCAACAACGAAATATCTTCTAATGGGTCACCCTTCACGGCAACCAAATCGGCTAATTTACCAACACTGACTGTACCCAGTTCGTTGTCTATTTTAAGTAGCTTGGCGGCATTGACGGTTGCTGAGCGAATCGCGTCCATTTCTGACATTCCAGCTTCTACCATAAGGGCAAACTCTTGGCCGTTGTTGCCGTGTGCTGAAACACCTGAGTCGGTTCCGTAGGCAATCAATACGCCATTCTCATGTGCTCGCGCGAAAGTCTTTTGGATAAGAGGCCCGATAGCAGCCGCTTTGGGACGAACGATATCAGGAAAGTATCCATCGATTTTGGCTTTTTCTGCAACAAAGTTACCCGCTAAAATCGTAGGAACATAATACACATCATGCTTGCGCATTAACTTAATGACTTCACGATCCATATAGGTGCCATGCTCGATAGAATCGACGCCCGCTAAAATTGCGCGCTTCATGCCTTCTTTACCATGAGCATGCACTGCTACCGTCATGCCGTAGTCTTTTGCTGTTTGCACGATGGCTTCAAGCTCATCGGTCATAAATTGTGGATTTTGACCGCTTTTGGCAACACTGAGTACGCCGCCAGTTGCCGTGATTTTAATAAGATCAGCACCATCTTTATAACGTTGTCTTACTGCTTTTCTAGCCTCAGCCACGCCGTTAACAACGCCTTCTTGTGGGCCCGGGTTACCCATTTGGTCATGACTCATGCCATTGCTTGGATCAGCATGTCCGCCGGTAGTTGCGATCGACTTTGCAGAGGTATAGATGCGTGGACCTAAGGTCACCCCTTTGTTAATGGAGTTGCGCAATGCCACTGTTTCATTTTTCATGTCACCTAGATTGCGCACTGTGGTAAACCCAGACATTAAGGTTTTCTCAGCATAATCAACCGCGGCAATGGCGTAGTCAGCTTCATTCGAAGTGAAGCGCTTCATGTAGCTCGACGGTCCTTCATTTTGAAAGGACAAATGGACATGCATATCCATTAAGCCAGGCATCAAGGTGCTACCACTTAAATCGATAAAAACATCACCTTCGCCACCCTCATCTTTTCCTTCTACAATCTTAATGATTTTGTTGTTATCGACGATAACAGTCATATCACTTTGGCTTTTAGAATCTTGTGAGGTGATAAGCTTGCTCGCAAAAATGTGTGTTGCAGCTTGAGCTTGAAAAGCCAGTAGCAGAGCAGCCGTTGCCCCAATGATTTTAGAAAGAGGCAAGAGAGATGTTTTCATTGTTAGTTCCATGCGTTATCTTATTTTTGTAGCTACACATTAGGATATATTTTTCAGCAAATCAAAGGAATATGAAGGGAATGCGCAAAATAGGGTTTTAATTTGTTTACAGAGAGTCGAAATTTGTAAGTTTCGATTTTGAAGGTGTTATCTATGCGGCGTGACCAAGCAATCATCAACGAAGAAGTCGTTTATCCCGACAACTACGAGTTGGTTTCTACAACGGATACTAGAGGCATAATCACTTATGCCAATCCTGTTTTTTGCGAAGTAGCGGGGTATTCCGTCGACGAACTTGTGGGTAAAAATCACAATATTGTCAGGCACCCCGATATGCCAAAAGCCGCATATAAAGATATGTGGGACCATCTAAAGAAGGGTGAGTCATGGCATGGAATCGTTAAGAACCTATGTAAGGATGGACGTTACTATTGGGTCGATGCCTTCGTGACTCCTGTCTATGATGGCGAAGAATTAGTTGGTTACCAATCGGTTCGTGTAAAACCTGAAAAAATCCAAATTCAACGAGCGACAGAGTTCTATGCACTGATCAATGAAGGGAAAAAGCCACAGAGCTCTGAACTTAGCTATTCACAAAAAACACGCTTATTTTTAGTCATCATCGCGGTGGTTGCCATTTTCACTTCGTTTGTATCTGACTGGTATGCTGGTTTTTCAATTATTGCTCTGGCAATGACAGGTTTGGTTATATTTAAAACTGAGCTGATTGAGATCCCCAAAATGGCATTCGACCTTAAAACTGAATATGACAGTGTGAGCCGTTACATTCTGGCGGGCCGGGGCATTTCAGGTATCGTAAAATTTCATTTGGGTATGAACAAAGCCATGCGACGTACCATCCTTGGAAGAACCCTAGATGCAACGCGAGAGTTAAACAACATTGCACAAAATACGCTGGCTATTGTTGAACGAACCACCCAAGGTATCCATCAGCAAAAAGCTGAGATGGAAAAAATCTCAAATGCCGTGAAAATGATGACAGCAGGCAGTCAAACGGTAATGAGCAGCACAGAAGCAACTAATCAGCGAGTGAAGCTCACGAATGAACAGTGTGCAGAGGCGCGTGAATTGATTATCAAGGGACGCGATGGTGTCAGTGGTCTATCTGAAGTTGTTGAACAAGCTTCTGTGACGGCAGATGAGCTCATGCAGGCCTCAGACAAAGTCTCAGAAACGATTGGTGAAATAGACTCCATTGCTGACCAAACTAACTTACTGGCCTTAAACGCGGCGATAGAGGCTGCTAGAGCGGGTGAATCGGGTCGGGGCTTCTCGGTAGTTGCTGATGAAGTTAGAGCTTTGTCGACTCGCACGCAAGAATCGGCCGCCAATACAATGAATAGCCTTGCCCAAATGCGTGAAACGCTAAAAGAGTGGGTAGTGAAAATGCATGATAGTCGAGACAATGCGGTAGCTAGTACAGAGCAAGCTAATCAGTCTGCAGATTCGATCCAAGAAATCTATACCATGATTGACGGCATATCGAATCACTTAACCGGTATTGTTGATTCAACGGGTTCACAGGATAGCATGTGTAATGAAATTGAGACGCACATTGATGGTATTCAAAGTGTTGCTGATGCTAACTCGGCCTTGGCCCAAGAGATGGAAGACAACGCACGGTCGCTTTCAGAGAATATACAAAGAATGGTTGGAATGACTAACACTTTCGGAGACAAATAACTGTCTCCGAAAGCCAGTGTTGGAATGCGCGCTAGAACTTACTTGCTATATAAATTGGCATTCTTAATACTTTCAAAATCGTTAAAACGAACGCCCTGTTCTTTCATCACTTTCAATATCTTATCACTGATCAGTTGGCGCAAATAAAACGGCTGATTCGGCACAAAGTGATGGATAGTATGCGTTTTACCAAAGTTAAAGCAGAACAGGTGGAAGGGCGCGTACAAGCGGCTAGTTAACACGTGTGTTTGTTCGTATACGTTGTTCACGTTGCCATAGTAGTGCATAGACGACGTGACAAAGTTTAAAGAGCTTGAGCGGATGATGTTAGGCAATACCAACACAACCATCAAGAATTCAAATACAGATAAAACTGATAATCCCCAAGCTGGCATATAACTTTCAAGCGGCACTACCAAGTTTAGTAAGTGATAAACAATCACGCTGTAAAGAACGACAAAATAGGCCGTCGCTATTGGGAACGCAGCGTGGAAGACTCTACCGAAACTAAAGCCATCAATTTCTTTGTTGTAGCGCTTGCGGAATACGACTAGACCTAATAAGCCGTCAACAATAACTAAGAACCGTAGGAAAGGGTTTTTGATGCCGTTACCCACTAAGCGCTCTTCTAGATCTTGCTGTGTACCTGATGTTTTATGATGATGTAAATGTATTTTGCGACGATACCATGGGTTGATGGTATTCGGGCGCATTATCCACACCATGAGCATCATAAAGTTATGCATCATCGGGCGATTACTAAAATACTGTTTGTGGATCAAATCGTGTTCTAATTCATGCGATATAGAGGTGATAACCGCGGCCAGTAATACGCAAACCCACGCAGGAATAAGGTCGTAAAAATAAAGCGAAGCCACACCCACAAGGGCACTGAAAGAAACAAGCAGGATGCCTAATCCAAGCATGTCTTGATGAGATAAGATCTTATACTTCTCTCGAAGCAATTTTTCTTCGTCCTTGATTGCTTTTACAATGGTCTTTATTGATAACTTGGTGTCTGAATTAGTCATAAGTCTTTAAGCGTACGAATTTTATGCGAGAGACTATACCTGATTTCCTACAAAACTCGAAGTGTAATTGAGTAAGACTTAGGTATGTTTGGCAACAAGCCCGTACGATTTCCTGTGAATAAATAAGCTGAGAAAAGTAAATACGTAAGATTACCGCTTTGGTTTACCGATGCCAAAACAAAATAGTGAAAATGCCTTAATAGCTTCCAATATTGAAGTGATAGTCAGCGCTGCTGATTTGCAAAAAACGCTTTCCTTCATTTTGCTTCGTTTCGGCAAGATCGACCCATTGATATAGCACGTTTTGGTGTAGCCTAGCCCATAAGTTCCGTCTTACCAGACAATAGGGGACTTCGGTTCCGTTGAATTCACGTAATTCGACAGGGTGATCTTCACTCAGTATAAACTCGTCACCAATTTGTGTTTTTACGCTTAGGCCTTTCTCTGTTTGCTGCCAATCAACAATGATAAAAGGCACGTCCTCGACCTGAATTCCGATTTTCTCAACCGGTGTCACCAAGAAGTAATTGAAGTCCTCTTTCTTTAAGACACTAGCGAGCAAGTGGACCAGCTTTGCTCGTGTGAAGGGTGTGCCTTCGTGCCACCAGTCGCCATTGTTTTTGATGACCAAATTCATGTCACCACAAAAAGGTGGATCCCATTTGTCGACAGGCGGTAAGGATTGTTTATTCGCGCCAGAATCACTCAGTTGCTGGGCGATTGCACCTAAATCCATTTAACGGTCCTGCAGAGCATCTTTTAAATCTCGAAGAATGTCTTTGATTCGACGTGTGTTCTCTGGGCCAGTGCGCAACAACTGCTTTTGTGGGCCTGACAAGTTTTCTAATTTATCATCGCGATACTTATACATCACACTGTCGGAATAAACCTCTATTGGCAGTGGTACTACAGGCGTGTCCAACAATTCATTGATGGCATCCAGCAAGGTAGTATCAAAAGAGGAATTAGGCATGGAGATCTCGGCATACTTTTCTTCAATAATCGGGCGATAAGTGTCCAGCAAAGAGAGCAAGTCATCGGTACTCATTGATTCTAATGCATCAACATAGCTGTTATATCTTTTGAAGCTGGCCGCATCTATCCATTCTCTATCTGCTTGCTGATATATTCTGAAACTAGAATCTGGCTTAGTCAGTAAGCTGTGGTTAGGCGACATTTCTTCATTTGCTATATTGTTTACGTTAATCACAAACTTTTGCAAAAGACCTTCATCCACTAAGTATTTTGCTACTAGCGGAGACTCAGCTATGGCAAGTAAGGCACTTTTTACCGCACCATCACTTTCGTCTAAAGGCTCTGGTTCAATTTCCATTGAGGGAGGTGGTGGCGTTTCATCGTTAGCTTCAAGCTCTAGGGATTGGATTTCTGGTGTGCCTTCAAATACGTCCGGCTCAGGCACATTGCGTTGACCCGCATCGGCGCTATTGAGGTTATTTAAAGATTCGTCATTGAATGCACTTTGCTCAGGCTCTATCTCCACCGCGACAGGCTGAGAAACGATTGTCTCTGGCTCGCTACTAGAGGGCCAGAAAAAAGCCACTAACAAGATCACAAAAAGCACCCCAGCCGCAATAAGATATGGCTTCATTTGTGCCATTTGACTAGACGTTTGCGTTTCTTGTTCAGACATAGATTAGCTCCCTAATTGACGTAACAATAAAAAATTAAACACACAGGTTAACAGACCATACTTATTACGACTATTGCCATTGGACAAGGTTCAACTTGCTTTTAGCCATACCGAAGTGATGTTCGAATTAACTAGATTTGAACTGAACGGCATGTTTCGCGTAATAAGCTAAAGAACCGGTAACAAGTAAATCACTGGCTTGGTTGCCCACTGCTCATATAAATATAGACGAAAAAGATTAACTCAATATGAATATCAAGTTCCCCATGTCGCAAATTGCGAAAAAGCCGCTCAAAATAGAGCGTTTAGAAGTTCAATCATTTGAAATGAATGTTTACCTAGTAAAAATAACGGTAGATGGGCAATCTGGGTTTGTGACAGATAAAAAAGACAGTCCAATGCGCTTTCATAATTCGCAAATGGTAAGAGACCTATTTGAACACTGCGAGGTTGAAAAATCAGTGATGGTTCATGACTCTCCCTACGATGAGATGATTGGCAACCCAGTTAAAGCCAGTGATCTGACTGAGATGCCGTTCTCTATGGAACAACCATACTAAGCGGCAATACCCTACTAGACGGCAATACCAACATGGGCACATCAAATCGCTATGAAACCGTTTGTAATTTAGGACTGTTTCGCCGCTGACAGTAGAAGCTGAAACTCGTTTTCAGATACTGGCATGATCGATAAGCGCCCGCCTTTTTTAACAAGACCAATTTCACTGATGCTTGGCATGTTCTTAATCGTTTTTAAGCTGAGTATGTTATTAAAAGTCTCTACATGTTCTAGTTCAACCATAACCCAACGAGGATTGTCGGGGCTCGATTTGGGGTCAAAATACTTACTTTCCGGTTCAAACTGTAAAGGGTCTACAAGGCCGGTTTGGCTAACCTTAGCTAAGCCTACAATGCCCACATCCTTGCAACTAGAATGATAAATAAATGCTTTGTCGCCAACGAGCATTTGGTCGCGCATAAAGTTACGAGCTTGGTAGTTACGAATACCGTCCCAGCCCTCACGTTTATTTGGGCAGGCGGCCAAATCATCTATGCTAAAAGCATCGGGTTCGGTTTTGAAAAGCCAATATTGAGTCATGTATTATTCTCGTCTTTTTGTTAACTTTATTCGTAACAGTAGTCATCAGAAACTAGGTCGATATCGACGACACCCGATACGGTAACTAATACGCAATCTCCAACAGTCGCCTTGCTATCCTCCAAAATGACGGTGTGGTTGTCGCCATATAAATCTTCTAACTGATACTGATACCCGTCGGTATCACCTTCTACAATTGAAGTGACCAATGCGCCAAAAAATGCTCCCCACATTGCCCCAAATAACCGGTCTCTGCTATCGCCGTAGGCATTAGAAAGTAAACCATCTATAGCACCAATGGCAGCACCTTCTTCGACATGAGACTCAAATTCAACCTCTTGCATCGATTCTACCGTTGCGTAGAACGTTGTTACCATTTGATTGCGTGCACTGTTATGTATCTCACCTGAGCTGGTGCAGGCTGAAATAAAAAAGAGACTGAGAATGACGCTAATTAAAGAGTATTGTTTTCGCATAATTTGTCCAAGCAATCGTGGGCTTTTCTAAAGCATAGTAGAATCTGATAGTAACGCATCTAGCTGAACGCAAACTGAACTCCGCGCCACGGCACGTTGAACGTTTACGCCCACTTTAACGCTCGAATACACCGATTGCTAAAGATCACCAGGAACAAAAATGAAGTTATCTTTTTTATAGGGACGCTGCTATCCAAGCATCTACTTTGCGCTCAAGGATAGTTAACGGCAAGCCGCCACCGCCTAAGATGGTGTCATGGAATGCTCGAATGTCGAACTTATCGCCGAGAGTATCTTCTGCTCTTTTGCGCAGTTCTTGAATCTTGATCATTCCAATTTTATAACCCGTTGCCTGACCAGGGAGCACTAAATAGCGACGCACTTCAGATAATCCTTGCTCATTAGTAATAGCAGAGTTTTCTTGAAAATAACGGATCGCTTGCTCTTCACTCCAACCTTTGGCGTGCAAGCCAGTATCAACAACTAAGCGAATAGCACGCCACATCTCTGAGCCTAAACGACCGAAATCAGACAAAGGATCTTCGTAAGTTCCTGGCATTTCTTTCGCTAGTAGTTCTGAATAAAGCGCCCAGCCTTCGCCATAAGCATTCAAATAGCTTTGCTTTCTAAAGGTAGGTAAGCCGCTTAGCTCTAGTGAAATTGCTAATTGCATGTGATGACCCGGTAAACCTTCATGATATGCAATAACCTCTAGTTCTCGTTTCGGCATGGCTGTCATATCAGAAAGATGCGCGTAATAAACGCCAGGACGTGAGCCATCTGGTGTGGATGGCATATAATGTTGCGCAGCACCGTCTTGCTCTCTAAATGCCTCGACTCTTTTCACTACCATGTCAGCTTTAGGAAGAATGCCAAAGTAATTGGGTAGTTGTTCTTTGATCTTGTTGATGGCAGCGGTTGCATCGTCGATATAACCTTGGCGACCTTCATCCGTGTTCGGGTAATATAAGCGTTCGTCGTCCTTCGTATCACGTAAAAATACGAAAAATTCCTGTAACGTGCCTTCAAAGCCAAATTCTTGTTGAACAGCTTTCATCTCTTCACGCAACCTTGCTACATCTTTCAGGCCAATCTCATGGATTTCATCTGCGCTTAAACTGGTTGTAGTTTGGTTCGATAAGCGCTCATTGTAGTAATTTTTACCATCTGGAAGGTCACCTGCGCCGAGTGCTTTTGTACCCGCATTTACTTTATCTTCTTCTTGCCAAGCAATAAGTGCTTCATAAGCAGGTTTAAAGTCATTCAACAACGCAGTTTTAATTTTTGCTAATAGCTCATCAGCACTTTTTTGCGTTATTGCCTCATTGCTAACTAAACCGTCAATTTTAGATTTAGCATCCGCCCACAAGTCACTATCATTATCTGTTTCATCAAAAGGTTGACCAGATATGATTTTCTTTGATTCAGAAATGACTGCGTCAAAGGCGAAGTAAGGGGGACGTACGCCCTTCTCTGCTGCTGTTTTTGAAAATTCGATAAGTTGCTTAATTGCTCTTGCACTTTCACTAATTCTGGACAGATAGTTTTCCATATCTTGCTGGTTTTCAACACGATGGATAGCAATCAATAATTGTGGGAAAAAGCTATGCATTGCTCCCATTTGTTCAAACACATATGTGTTGTAACGAAACTTGTCTTCTTCAGCAATCTGCTCGGCAAGGTAAACCCAAAGATCATAGGAGATTTTGGTCTCCTCGTTGAGCTTGTCGTAGTCAAAGCTACTTTTGAGTTCTGCCAATTGCTTTGCATGCATCTCGACATACGCGTCATAACCAGCCTCTGAAAAGTCATCTATTTCATTTTGGCGCTCATCGCGGCCAAGATAAGCAAGTTGAGTCGGACTCTGCATCACCTGCTCTTCATATTTTTTATCAAACCAAGCGTTTAAACGAGCGCTTTCAGCTTGAATCTCTTCGCTAGTGGGCACATTCATCGACTGAGCTTCAGACATCTGTGTAGAATTTGCTTCAGGCTCTGCTGGAGAGCACCCGAATATGGAAATAGAGCTAACAAGTAGTAATGCGGAAATACGCATGGTGGCATCCTTTCAGAGTGGGCTTAGTGTATCATTGAGATTAGGATAAAAACCTCACTTAAGCAACATTACAAAGCGCTTTGTTATTAGAGCTTTTACGTTAGACTAAGTATTACAAACATTAATGTATAGATAACTAGAATGAGCGCTGACGATAACGGGAATACAATTTTAGATAAGCTACAACAACCTGACATGTTAGAAGAGGCTTATCGAAAGTCGCCAGAATCGTTTAAGGCTGAGTTATCCCGTGCTATGGAAGTCAATCGCGACTCCGAAACCTTGAAGGTTTGGCATGCTCGCATCCATTACAATGCACCAAGCTCATTCACTCACACCTCCTTTTTGTTTTTGCTCGGCGTTTGTCTACTAGCGACCTTTTTAGTGAAAATCCCCGTATTTTTTCAAGTTGAAGGCGATTGGTACTATCCACGTTTTGTCCCTTTGATTGTGCTTACTTCATTGATTATGTACTTTCTACAGTCGGCACCTAAGGCCAATACTATCAAGTTGGTCGCACCAAGCCTTGTCGCCTATGTGGTTTATCTTCTGGTGCTACCCTTTGATGAAAACTCTGCCTCAATAGTAATGGCGCTTCTGCATTTTCCTTTAGTGTGTTTTAGCTTGCTAGCATTCAGCTTCATGTCTGATGACTGGAAGAGTGCTGCTGCTCGTTTAAAGTTCATCAGATATATCGGAGAGGTGGGCATTTACACTGTGCTTATTCTATTAGGTGGCATGGTACTTACTGGTATTACTTTGGGTCTATTTTCAGTTATCGATTTAGACATCATGCAATGGTATTCAGAGTATGCGATCGTTATGGGCTTAGTATCTGCGCCTCTTGTAGCAACTTATCTGTTTGATACCACATTAAATCGACAAACAAAGTTTGCCCCGATACTTGCAAATGTATTTTCGCCTTTGTTTCTTATTACCGTGATGGCCTATTTGTTCGCGAGCTTTTTACAAGGCAATAACCCATTCACCGACAGAGACTTTCTAATCAACTTCAATGGTCTACTCATACTCATTTTGGCTTTAACCGTTTTTTCCATCTCTGGGAAGAAGAGGAGTGAAGACGTTCAAGTGGCTGACTACATCAACGTTTTGTTGGTCAGTGCGACGCTGGTGGTGAATGTCATTGCCCTTTCAGCCATCATTTTTCGCTGGGCAGAATATGGGATGACGGTCAATCGTATAGTAGTCACGGGTGCAAACTTACTGATCTTTCTGCACCTGATTTTACTGCTTAAACAATATGTCGCTTGTCTTCGCAAGAATGAGGGATTCACTCGCTTGGAGTCCACCGTAGCGAGCTACTTACCTGTCTATACTTGCTGGTCGTTGATAGTGGCAGTGCTGCTGCCACTGGCCTTTCAGTTTGAGTAACTGGTAATAAGCAGTTTACTTATTATCTCAGCGTTTTAGCCCACGCGAACACTTCATCCCAGATCGCTGTCGCATCGCGTTTAAAGTAGCCCATGTGGTCAACTTTTTGCAGGCCACAATCGCTTGGCTGTAAATCAATGTTGGTGATTTGTGCATTTTTATAGCCTTTGAAGAACGCATCTCTTGAGGCGGGCTGAGCCCACTTATCGTCGATCGCATTCACAGCCACCAAAGGTTTGTCGTATCGGGCAAACACCTCATGCATGTGTTGCATTTTTGGGTCATCAAAAAAGTAATGCGGAAACTTACACCAGTGTTTCCATTGGCGATAAACGTTTAGAGGTAAATTTTCACCCATGCCGAAACTGTTCCATGCAAGATAACCATTGAGCTTCACTACAATAGGGGCAATTACGTTCCACAATAGGCGGACCTTGAAGCGCTCAAGAGCTGGCATCCAACCATGCCAACCCGCTCCCGCACCAAAAATATAGGCACCATCTATATGCTCGATGTTTGGTAAAAGGCCAAGCGCGTGGCCACCGTAGGAATGCCCCACCATAATTAAACGACATGAAAGTTGGCGTGTTCTACGCTCAGTTTGCGCATATTCAATGCCGGCGGCTAGGTCTTGTCTCGCCCAGTCGAGATAATCCATGTGATAGCCTTTAAGTGTTGCCGGTGCCGACTCGCCGATGCCTCTATAATCTAAAGTAATGACTTCAAACCCCTGACTAACTGCTGCTTCAGCGAAGCGTTTATAAAAACCTTGTGGCACCCCGGTTGCACTTCCAATGACTATAATTCCAGTAGGATCTTCAGAAGATTCGCTATTGGGTTGATAGTGATACGCTCGAATACCCACGTTATCCAGTGTAAGTAAATCAAGAGGCTTCTTAATTGTTTGAGGTGTTTGTATGTCTGACATTTTGAACTCAACTTAACGCTAACTTAGATTTAGTATAAAGTGTGAAGTTAACTACAGGGTCAAGTGTTAAAACACAAAAAGTGAGAAATTATGAATGCTAATAAGTTAAGTCAGTTGACTGGAGTAGCTAAAGAGACTTTACGATACTATGAAAAAGTAGGCGTAATTACGCCGCCAGAACGTTCTGCAAATGGCTATCGTATTTATCAAGATTGGCACATCAGAGAGCTAAAGTTCATTAAGTTAGGGCAGTCGGTTGGTTTTACACTGAATACCATAAAAGAGGCGATACCTAAGCTCAAAAACCCAGATCCTAACTGCCCTGTCCTAGAGAAAGTGTTGAGTGACCAAGTGAATGCTATTGATGAAAAAATAGCTGAACTTCAACAAGCGAAAAGCACCCTAAACGTTTGGTTGGCTCGTAATTCAGCTTGATTGGTCATAACTCATCTGACCCTGCCGAGCGGCTATTTTGCACAAGAAATTAGGCCATAGCTATGTGCACGATAATTCAGGAAAGCTGCATTTTACATGATGTTCTGACTGGGAGGTCGCATCCACAAGGAGTCATAGCCAATACCTCCTACGTCATTCCTGCGCAGGCAGGAATCTCCGGCCACACAAGAAATATTTCAATAGCAATTAGCTTTATATTTTTGAAATAGTTCTGCTTTTTTAATTTACTATGCTGTTTTGGAGATTACCGCCTTCGCGGTAATGACGTAGGGGTTCGCGGTAATGACGTAGGGGTTCGCGGTGGTGACGAGCAAGAAACTGCCTTGGAGCAGCCAACCAAATTAGGTCTACGCTTTTCTTTCGAAGTGTCAGATCAGATACGAGCTAGTAAAATTCAACCTAATCTGTCTTATCTGCAGATGGCCGGTCTTCATCAATAATCTCGGGTGCTTGTAAAATTGCTAAGGCTTCTTGAGTCGCGGTTAGCTGGTTTTGAATACTCACCTTCTTGTCGCCTTCGGCTGCTTTCAAATCAATTTCTAGCTGGCCGATTTGTTTTAGTAGTTCTTGCTCTGAGCGTTCTTTCGTTTCGGCTTGCTCAGCCTTGTCAAAGATCAGATCCTCTGGCAGCTTTTCGTCTTCTTTCACTTTCACTTTTACTTTGGCTCTTGCTTTTGCTGGCAGTACAACCATGTCATCTGGCAGTTTACGTTGATTCATAAAGCCCGGAGAAACGATTTCAATTTTATCGTCATGCAGTACATCTAAAATATTGGCATACAAACGAGAGCGTGCCGAAATCATGCTTTTTACTTCCGTTAACAAACCAGACACGCGATAAGTAATTGCGTGATCACCAAGTTCAATGATTTGAACAAACGGATCACTGAGCTCGCTTGATTCAGCGGCCTTCAGTAGTAGTGTGTCTATACGGTCGTGGTGAACGTCATAACCCAGCGAGAGGCTGGCTGAAATGATCGTTCCTGAAGAGCGCACAACCTGCAATGGATGTGACGTTAGGTAAGAGTTGGTAAACGCAATGAGTTCTCGCTGTTCGGTTTGAATTTCGGTATCAAACAAACCCTTTTCAGTGACTCGACCAAAATAACCTTCAACACGAATGAAATCGCCGGTTCTAAATGGCTTGGTGAAGCGTAGTACAATGCCTGCCATAACATTGGCAACAATAGTCGTTGAGCTAAACGCAATAACACCAGAAAGTAGAATACCAATAAGGCTAATTACTTGGTTTCGCGTGCTTTCGGTAACAGGCAAAGCAATGGCTATCGCAATTAAACCCACAATATACAAGAGTAGTAGTATCAGTTTCCGTGGGAGCTTTGCATCGGGGTGCATGCTTTTGTCACCCAGCAACACTTTATGGGCACCTATCAAGAAGAACACAACAAAAAGTATTGTTAGCATAAAGGGAACAAGTGCTAAACCCAGCGCTAGTATTGTATCCATGTTGCTCCTTTTCACACGTCCAAGTGTTTGTTTAGTCTTTGATTACCACAGGGCTTATGTAAGGTGCTAAAGCAGATTTGAAATCTAATCCTGCGCCCAATTTATTTGCCAACAGTACCATACCTGTAATTTTTCTGTTGACCAACGCCACATCGAACTTTGGTGTCGCGGTTGCTGTTCTATCTGCAATGAGCGGTATGGTTTCGTTTTGTATTCGCTTTATCAAGCCTTGCGCTTTGATATTGTATGTTTCGTTAGCATACTTAGTTTGTAGGCACTCACTTGCAATGGTGCATGCGTTTAAAATGATATCAGTGACCTTGCTAGACATGTTTTTGTCAATCAATCCTAACTCAAGAAGCGCTAGCTCCATGCCTTTTCGATCTTGGTTTTGCATCGCTATCGCCATGGCCTTGTAGTGCTCAGATGTATGGTCACTCAGGGTTCTACAAGCACCGAAATCTAACAAGACAATTTTTCCTGAGTCCTTTTGATAGAGATAGTTGGCAAAATTAGGGTCACTTTGCATTAACTGAGTGTCAAATAGCTCGATATATGTCAGCGCCATTAGTTTTTCACAAATATCGTTCGCTAGTACTTGATGCTGCTCGCCACTAATCCCCTCATCTAAAGAGCTGATACTGCTACCCTCTACATATTCCATCGCAAGAATGTCACTACTTGTAAGCTCGTCAACAACGAAAGGCACAATAAAGTGTTCGTTCTGGGCTAGATCCTCTCGGTAGGCTTTAAGAAACTGAGCTTCTTGCAAATAGTCTGCTTCGGTTTTTAATTGGGCTTTGGCTTCATCTAATAAAGGGTCGATATTGATATGCTTGGGCAGCGCACCGGTTAATTTAATTAAACCGACGACGTTGTCTATATCGCTATCGATGCTCTCTCTCACGCCGGGATATTGCACTTTGATTGCCAACTCTCGACCATCATGCAATTTAGCGCGATGCACTTGACCAATACTCGCAGCGGCAATCGGTTCCAGCGAAAAGTAGGCAAATTGTTTATGCCACTCTTTGCCCCATGCATTTTCTAAGGTAGCGACTAACTGTGTTTTAGGCATCGCATCTGCGTTTTGGCGCAATCGAGAAAGAATAGGTTCCCACTCCGCCGGTAATAACTCTCCCGCATCCATGGATAGCAATTGACCAAGCTTCATTGCTGCTCCGCGCATGTGAGCCAATCGTTCTGTGATAGAGTTCGCGTTGTCGGTAGTCAGCAAAGACTGAGAAAATGATGGTCGCTCGCCATTGAGGAGCTGTTTAGCCGTGCCTTTTAGAATATTACCGGTGACAGCACCGGCTAGGCCACTTAACTTCGCAAACCGAGCTAAGCGGCTAGAGGGAACTTTTCGGGGTTTCAGAGTGTGCTCTTAGGCGGCAAGAATAATAGGAGCAAGAATAAAACATCCCATGCCTATCACACTGCCAACACCAAAGCCTAACCAGCCATTTTTGTCAAAATAGCGCGCTAGTACACCACCAAAAATACCTGTCCATAACATTACGCTATACACCGAGCCAATAATGCCGACACTCGTGCCAGTGAATAGTACAAAAAGAATGAAGAAGCACATAGATGCAGACATGAGCACCCAAACTATATTCTTCTTATTCTTAAATTCGTCTAAAGGTCGGTATTGCTTATCTGACATAGCATTTCCTTACGGATTTTTAATTAATGATGTTTAAATTCAACACTCAACAATTCCGTGTTATCGGTAAACGTTAAAGTTTGAATATCGCCCATACCCTCTACATTAATCGTATTTGTCTGTTTGTGCCAGATATCTCTTAAAGCATTATGTTCGATAACCATGCCATCTAAGCTTTCTGGTGCTGGCGCCTCTTGATAAACCCAAAAGTGCTTACCGTCTAATTCGGTGCCGACAAAACTAAGTCCTAATGCTTTATGATCTAAGGTGTAAATTGCAAAGCGTTCGGTGACATATTTCGCAAAGTCGGCTTGCGTTGTTTCATTCGCGATAATGTCAGCCTTACCATCAAAGATCTCTTTTACCGCATGCTCAGCATCATGCAGATTGAAACGATGCATGATCTCTATATTTTGAGTGCGAGGATTAAACAACACAGTACTTATCGCCATCTTTTGTTGATGCGCAGCGACTTCACTGACCTGTAATACGCTTGCCACTAAAGTAAACGCCATACAGACTGACAAAGCCAGTGACATTGCTGCCACTCGGCTTGACCGTGCTACATTCGAAAAGAAAACCTTTTGCATTAATTATCTTCTTCTTCCGCAGCTTTTTTCTCGATTTCAGCATCGGACTTAAGTTTTGTTTTACTGTCTTGCATTAAGTCACGACGAACACCGCTTGTATTCTTTTTGCTTTTGTATGCTTCAATTCTAGAAGGAATGATTCGACGTGGATAATGGTTATTTTCAATATCTACATCTGCAGTTTCCCAACGCGGATCAACAGTGACCGATTTAAGTATCTGACCTTTCTCCGTCACAATAAGCTTTGATACAGCTTTCGGAGTTCTGCGCCAAATTTCAGCAGGAATATACATGTTTTCTTTTTTACCATCTTCAAACTCAAGCTCAAGAATAATTGGCATTACCAAACCACCCTTGTTTGAGAAGTCGAGAACGTAGTAGTTCTTGTCTTCTTTAATAGCTCTCTCGAAGACGCGCTTCTCCCAAGGATCCATTTTACTCAAGAATTTGCGGTATTTATTGCGCTCTTTGTTGGTAACGGTCCAAGGATCGTTTTCGTCATAGAAGTCTGAAACGTCATCGTTGCGATCTACCCACAATTCGATGCCTTCGGCTTTGTTGCGCTCATCAGTAAGTGACAATGGTTTGTCTAACTCAACTTGACGCTGGCGAGCAAAATCGATGTCAGGATCTTCAGTGTCTAAACGCAGTTTATAAACATGATCAAGTGAGATATCTACGTGGTCAGTTGAATAAAACCATCCGCGCCAGAACCAATCTAGGTCGACACCAGAAGCTTCTTCCATGGTACGGAAAAAGTCAGCAGGGGTTGGGCGCTTGTACATCCAACGTTGTGCATACTCTTTAAACGCAAAATCAAATAACTCGCGACCAAGAATAGTCTCTCGCAAAATATTTAAGGCTGCAGCAGGCTTAGTATAGGCATTAGGTCCAAGGCGAAGCACTGAATCAGATTGCGTCATAATTGGCACCTGAGTACTGGATTTCATGTAGCCAGTAATATCGCGCGGCTCAACACCCCATGGAATTTTTGGGTCCCATTCACGACCAGCAACGCCATCTAAGAAGCTATTTAAACCTTCATCCATCCACGTCCATTGGCGCTCGTCTGAGTTCACAATCATTGGGAAGTAAATATGACCTACTTCGTGAATAACGACACCAATCAAAAAGCGTTTTTCCGCTAAGGAATACGTGCGCTCGCCATCGTCTTGTAGTTCTGTGCGTGGGCCATTGAAAGTGATCATTGGGTATTCCATGCCGCCCACTGGACCATTAACTGATTGGGCAACTGGATATGGGTAATCAAATGAGAATCGGCTGTATACTTCCATGGTATGGATGACAGACTCTGTGCTGTACTTTTTCCATAAATCGCCACCCTCTTTCGGGTAGAAAGACATTGCCATTACCAGTGGTTGATCTTCGCCACCTTGTTGATAACCTTTTGCATCCCACATAAATTTGCGTGAACTAGCCCAAGCGAAATCTCTGACTTTTTCGGCTTTGAAGCGCCACGTTTTTGTTTTGCTGGTACCGTCTTTTTCGTTATCTAAGGCTTCTTCTTCAGTCACGATGAATACTGGTCGTTTGGCTGTTTCGGCTTTCTTTAAGCGATCACGCTGTGTTTTCGTTAGCACATCGTTTGGATTCGCCAAGGCACCTGTTGAAGAAACCACATGGTCAGCTGGAACGGTGATGCTCACATCGTAATTACCAAACTCTAGGGTGAATTCACCGCGACCAATAAACTCTTTATTAGTCCATGCTTCGTAATCAGTATAGGCAGCTAAACGCGGGAACCACTGCGCTAATAAGAATATATCGTTACCACCGTCGCGTGCGTCATCAGGGAAATGCTCGTAGCCTGAACGGGCTGAAACAGCATCTTCTTCAACAATGTTAAACGCAAAATCAATATTAAATTGAGTGCTTGTATTCGGCTTTAATGGTGTAGGTAAATCTACACGCATTAAGGTACCTACAACAACATACTTTAGGGCATTACCATTGGTGTCGGTGATTTTTTGTAAATCGTAACCAAGTTCAGTATCTTCAACAAATTGCTGTCTGCGCAATGCACCAAGGCTTAAGCGTGCTGGAGTATCACCGCTGGCCCCCTGAGTCGCAGGACCTCGGTTGCCAATGCCGCCAAACGTGGTGGTAAGCGCTGACATCGAGTCTTCACGAAACTTGTTTTGGTCGAGTTGGATCCACAAATACTTGAGTGTATCCGGAGAGTTATTTTGATAAGTGATGGTTTGGCTAGCACTTAAACGACGCTTCTCTTCGTCGAGTTTTACATCAATAACGTAGTCTACTTTCTGTTGCCAGTACATGTGACCTGGCTCACCCGCTGCATTTCGATATACATTTGGTGTCGGTAGCGCTTCATCTAATTGGCGAAATTTGTCTTCAAAGTCGCCTTTGGTTTGTTTAATAGCAGAACTTGCATGCACGTTTGTAGCGATTACGCTTGCTGCAGACAATAAAGTAAATACTGTCGCAAAAAGCGAAGTTCGTTTTAGTCTCATTTGTTTTTCCCTGTCACCGAAGAGCAGTAGCGTTTGCTTGGCTTTGCATGCAGATTGTAGTCTACAGTCACCCACTACTTATTTATTAGTTCGTTTTTTTCTTACTATTGTATCGACTTTACCTTCAAAGAAAAGTGTCCCTGCATATTCCCTTATAATTTGTGCGCTTTTTTTCTAAAGAAAGCGCTGTTTTTTCTTGTTTAGCCGCAGTTTTTCAGTATTCTCAGAGCATATATATATTTTGTAACAAATATTAACTCATGACCTCGTTTACATGGCAAAGGGCTGTAATCAAAGTAGGCAGCGCCCTAGTTTCTCCTGATGGGAAAGGCTGTAGTGCCGAATTCCTTCTATCCATAGCAAAGTTCATTACGTCTAGTCGCCAACAAGGCAAGGAAGTCGTATTGGTTTCTTCAGGCAGCGTTGCTGCTGGTAGGCGATACGTAAAAACTGGAATGAAAGCTAGCATTGCTGAAAAACAAGCGATGGCCGCGATCGGACAAACCCAAATGATGGCAAATTGGGCACGTTTTTTTGATTTTCCATGCGCACAAATATTACTTACTTCTGACGATCTCCATGACCGCAAACGATATGTGAATGTCAAGAATACCTTACGCGAACTGTTAGCGAACGGGGCATTACCTATCGTTAACGAAAATGACACGGTGGCGGTGGATGAAATTAAGGTAGGCGACAATGATAATTTAGGCGCGCATACGGCATTGGTTGCTCAAGCAGACACGCTTATTATTTGCACTGATGTTGATGGTTTATTCGATGCCGACCCTCGGAAAAACCCTGCGGCGAAGTTGATTTCTCATGTCGGCGAAGTCACACCTTCGATCAAAGCCTTAGCCGGTGGTGCAGGCTCCGCTGTCGGCACAGGTGGCATGGTGACCAAGCTTCAGGCTGCTGAAAAATGCACGCACAGCGGTATTCAAACCCTCTTAGTGAATGGGCAAAAAGCAGACGTGTTCGATGCCCTACTCAAGGGTCAGTGCGCAGGCACACTATTTCAAGCGAAACAAAGTACGCAATCGGCGCGCCATCATTGGTTAAGTCACTCCTTGCAAGCCAAAGGACATGTCAATATTGACGGGGGGGCATTTCAGGCCCTAAAAAATGCCGGTGCATCATTACTGTCAGTAGGTATCGTCGATGTTAGCGGTCACTTTTTCGGCGGCGATGCAGTGAATATATTATTTGAAGGTGAGGTAGTGGCAAAGGGCATTAGTTTGTATTCAAGTGCCGAACTACAAGGTATTCAAGGTAAAAATAGTAGTGACATAGAGGCGATACTTGGCTTTTGTCATGGAGAAGCTGCCATTCATCGTGATGACTTGGTGCTAGTGAATAAATACAGGAAAAATACACATGACTGAGTCCAATATCTCTTTCGATATTACTGCTACTGCCAAAAGGGCGGCTGCGGTGAAGCATCAAATTGCTGGGATCACATCAGCACAACGCCAAGCTCTATTGTTGTTAATTGCACAAAACTTGCTAGATAACGTGCCACAGATTTTAGCTGCAAATCAGAAAGACATGGCAAATGCAGAAGCTGCTAAAATTTCCTCCGCGATGCTAGATCGCTTAAAGCTAGACGAACATGCTATTCATAATATTGCAGAAGCGGTGAAACAAATTGCTTTTCAACCTGAATTCTTAGGCAGTATTTCAAATATGCAGCCTCAAGCGTCAGGGATCCAAGTAGGGAAAATGCGGATCCCTCTTGGTGTTGTTGCCATGATTTATGAGTCGCGACCGAACGTGACGATTGATGCGGCGGCTTTGTGCCTAAAATCGGGTAACGCGGTCATTCTGCGAGGTGGTAAGGAGGCGCAACATAGCAATCAGGCTCTAGCCAGTATTTTGAAGCAATCTTTACACGAAATGTCTCTCAGTTCCGATATTGTGACCGTTATTCCGCTTGCTGATCGTGACGTGATGGCGACCATGTTGACCTTAAGTCATACCATAGATTTGGTTATTCCGCGCGGTGGCGAAGGTTTGATTAATTACGTTACAGAACATAGTCGAATCCCTGTCATCCAGCATTTTAAAGGGGTTTGCCATCTTTTCGTCGATAAAGCGGCAGATATAAACAAAGCGCTGGCCATTTTGGAAAATGGTAAAACCCAAAGAACAGGTGTCTGTAATGCCCTTGAAACCCTATTAGTCCATACAGATGTCGCTGATGAATTTTTACCCAAAGTTGCGAAAATGTTTGAGTCTAAGCGAGTAGTGGTGCATGCTTGTGAGCAATCGATAGGATATTTCAAGGCTGCGCTGCAGGCCAATGAAGATGATTGGCATGCTGAATATCTTGCATTAGAAATCGCCGTTAGAGTGGTTAAAAATGAAGAGCAGGCATTTGAGCATATTCGCGAATATGGTTCCGGACATACAGAAGTTATCGTCACCGAAGATTTTTCTCTAGCACAGCGCTTTGTTAAAGAAATTGATTCATCTGTTGTGATGGTTAATGCGTCATCTCGGTTTTCCGACGGTGGCGAGCTTGGTTTAGGTGCTGAAATCGGCATCTCAACTAGTAAGCTACATGCTTACGGTCCAATGGGGGCTGAATCTCTAACGACACAGAAGTTTGTGGTGTTTGGAGATGGCACTGTGCGTGAGTAAAACGCATCATAAATTGGCACCAGTTGAAACAAGCAAATTGAAGCATGGAAGCAGTACAAAATTACCCACAGTGATGCGCTAATCACTGCGGGATAATGCAATACATATATGTGATACATATAATTATAACTATAACGGGCTTAAGCCCGACGATGTAAAAGACATTATGATTGATTTCGAAACCATGGAAGAAGAGCGGTTGTTGAATAGTTTCAGCAAGCATCAAAAAGTGCTGGCTGTTGCTTTAGCGACCCTGTTTATTGGCTCTGAGTCGGCCTCAAGTGAAGTAGCTGAACCGCTAACCTTCGCTACGGCTTTTGCTGCCTATAAAACACAACTTAATTCTGCGAAAGCATCACCAGATACCATTCTTGAGCTTGCGACCTTGAGCTATGAACTTGGTAGAAAAAAATATGGTGAGCGCCACCTGACGAGCTATTTGCTGCGCCAAAACCTAGCCCACGCCTACTTGGATGCAGGAGAATTTCAATTAGCCGCCTCGCACTATAAAAGCATTCTTGATTACTACGAAAATACGCTTGGGGATGATTCCCAATCATACTATTTCGCGTTACTTGATATCATCAATTTATTAAAAATAGCACGTAAGTTAGACGGACTTGAGCCCAAAGACTTAAGCCTTGGCGTTTTTTCTGATCACCTAGCCGTCGACAGACTCATTGAAATCACCCCAGATATTATTGCCATGATGCCCGAGAGCGCAATGCTATTTCGCGCACAAACGGTCAAAACGGCTGTTTCAAACTCCTTATTAATAAAACCATCGCTAATAAAAAAACTCGCTGAAAAGCAATTAAAAGAGTCTTTGAAGGTGTACGGTGAAATGTCTGCAAGTACGGCCGAAGCACGTTTCTTCTTAAGTAAAATTTACAGTCATGAAGGAAAGTACGGTAAAGCTATCGAACAACTTGAGCAAGTAGTGCAAGAGTTTGAAGATGCGCCTGATTATTCCAACCCTTTTACCCTAGCTTCACATGCAAGGTTAGTGGTCTTGTTTCAAGAGCAAGGCGAGCATGATCTTGCGACCCAACATTGTCGTGCAGTGGGGTGTTTGAGGCCTTGGGACAATAATAAAGAGCAAACCCCCTTATATAGAATAAACCCGATGTATCCGCCGGCAATGTTAAAAGCGCACAAAGACGGTTGGGTTAAAGTGCGTTATGATATTGCCGAAGATGGCTTTGCAGAGAATGTAAAAGTTATTACGAGTTCGGACTCACATTTTGAAGAGCCTGCTGCGGTCGCAATAGGGAAATGGCGGTTTGCACCTAAAACAATCAATGGAAATGCGGTAATTGCAAAAGGACTCGAAGTAATACTTCAGTTCAAAATAGATGCGCGTTAATCATTCATAAATACTGAGATCGCATGCCTGAAATTAAGAAGCTGCTAGACAACAATATTCGCTGGGCTGAGCAAACACAGCAAGCAGATCCACATTTCTTCAATAAGTTATCTGAACAACAAACCCCGATGTATTTGTGGATCGGTTGTTCAGATAGTCGCGTGCCCGCAAACCAAATTGTTGATCTTCTACCCGGCGATATCTTTGTCCATCGTAATGTAGCGAATATGGTTATTCATACCGACTTTAATTGCTTGTCTGTGCTGCAATATGCCATTGACGTGCTGAAAGTGAAACACGTCATTGTTTGTGGTCATTATGGTTGCGGTGGCGTTGAGGCGGCAATGGAGCAAGGCAGTTTGGGTCTCATTGATAATTGGTTAGCACATATTAAAGATACAGCCGATGAAAATAGCGCACTATTAGAAGGCTTAGATAAAAGTGAACGTGCGGCAAAATTGTGTGAGTTAAATGTACTACAACAAGCTGAAAACGTGCGTAGAACCAGTGTTTTTAAAGACGCAATGAAACGCAATCAAGATGTAAAAATTCACAGTTGGATCTATAGTCTGCGCAACGGCAAAATCAAAGTTCTTTCACCCCCTGAAGCGTAAAATCTCACAAAACAGTTGAAAAATTGAGCAATATGGCAAAAGATAGAGAAGACAAAGGGAAGTAGTCCCTCGCATCATTCAGTCTTTTTTGCAGCTTAGAGTTCCCTAAAACTATTTCTATACACAGTATAAGGAGATATGAGATGGGGTGGCTCAGCAGAATATTTAGCTCAACCGGCGTAGATGTAGTGGCGTCAGTAGGAAAAGCCGTAGATGATCTTATTACCAGCGATGAAGAGTTAGCACTCACCGAAATTCAAAAGCAAAAGGTGACGACGGCTTATAAAGTGCGCATGCAAGAAATTCTAATGGAGGTCGACCAACGGGCCCTAGAATATGAAGAGAATCTTGAACGGTCGCTGACCGAGCGGCATAAAATCGACATGAAAAGCGACAGTTGGCTGTCTAAAAATATTCGCCCGATGACCCTCATATTCATGACCTTAGTCGTTACCTTGCTAGCATTTTCAACCATTTTTACATCCTCTTTTACCGCTGAACAAAACGAAACTATTAAAGCCTGGATACCCTTCTTCCAAACCATCATGCTAACCATTTATGGTTTCTATTTTGGCTCTCGTGGCTTAGAGAAAATTCAAAAGATTCGTGCATCAAAGAATGAACCTTCACGTCTGAAAGGCCTGATTTCAGCTGTCGATCAAGAACCAAAAGGGTAGATGACATGAAGCGAGGTAGAGTTAAGTCAAACTCTGGTTTGAATCTGAGAGAAAAACCGAACGGTGAAAAAGTGGGTTTGCTCAAGCATAACGATATCCTGGATATTATTGATGAAGTCACTTTCTATCGAGTGAAAACCTCGACTGGAAAACTCGGCTTTGTGCATGGTGATTATGTAGAGAGTTTGCCTGACACTCGACAGTTTGTTGAAACCGATGGTGAGAAGCTCCAAGCTAGCATCGACTCACCGTCTGATGAATTTGAATTGATGGAGTATACAGCGTCACAGTTCGTTGGCAGCGCAGTGAAGGTAGATCGCGACTTTGCTGCTCACTTGAATAAGGTCAACGAGTTTGCGAAAGCGCGTGACTTGAAGATTTATGTCACCTCTTCCACGCGCAGTATTAATCAACAAGTTCAAGGTGCGATTGTGCCGCCTGCAACCCGAAGCTGCCATTTCATTGGTCATGCAATTGATATGAACTTGATGTTAGATGGGAAGTTATTCAACTCGAGGGCGCTTCGCCGAAATAATATTACCAACCTTCCTCCCGCGATAGGTGCCTTCATTGACGATATTCGAGCTGATGAACACTTGCGATGGGGCGGAGACTTTAGAACCGAAGATCCGGTGCATATCGACGACAATTTTTACCATCGCAAAACGCTACTTTACAAAGCAAAGTTATTTAGTCGTGTCAGGCAATTAAACACGTGAGCCTGTTGTGCAAGACGATTTGTGAGTTAGCGTAAATGCAAATAGACACATTGAGTTTACCTTATAATGACTTTGCAAAGTCCTTGGGATATGATGAGCTCTATCAAAAGTGTCCACTTATTTAACAAGGATTGTTAATTATGACTAACAAAGTCATCCTTTCTTTTTTATTCTTATTAGTGTTGAGTTCTAGTGCGCTATTTAGCGCTAATAGCTTTGCACAAGCTCAACAGATCCCAGCTGAAGTATTCGGTGCTTTGCCTGAATATGAAGGTCCACAGCTGTCACCTTCGGGCACCAAGATAGCCTTCATAAAAAATGTGACGCACCCAGAGCATCGCTCGTTATTAGCAACCTATGATTTCAAAACCGGTAAGCAAACCTTGTTGTTTAGTTCAGATAACGAAACGGTTGGTTTTCGCTGGTTTCAATGGGCGAACGAGGATACTTTACTGGTCAGCCTTCGGTTTCTAACGCGCAAAGGTTCTTCTCGCTATACTCACACACGTATGATGTCGTTGAAGTATGATGAAGCCGACCAAGATCCTGTCTTTTTACTTGCGCCAAAGCGTAATCGTGAAGCAAGAGGTCAGCGCCAGCGAGATAGCCAAATTGGTGACATTGTTGTTGATATGCTAAAGAGCGACGCTGACCACATTCTTGCCGCGATCGATAATCATACTTTTGGTATGCCGTCTGTGTACAAAGTAAATCTCAAAACGGGCAAAAGCAGCACTGTTGAGATGGGCAAGCACAATATTCGTGACTGGACGACTGACCAACAAGGCAGGCTTCGGATTGGCGAAGCATTTGACTATGAAACCGGCGAGTCGATCATTTATGAGCGTAAAACAAACGATGACAGCTGGCGTAAAATTTATACATTTCGGCCGATAGAAGACCCATCAAAAGTGATTTACGTTCAAGGCTTCGGTCTTGACCCGAACGTTCTATATATCACTAAATACAAGGGCTACCACTTGGCATTGTATAAAGTTGCGTTAGATACGATGCAAGAAACGCTGGTCTACAGTCACGACGAATATGACGTTGATGGCAGCCTGGTGCGATCTACTCTTACAGGTGAAGTGATTGGTGTAAATCATCGCAGTGCGAGGCATGGTATCCACTTCTTTGATACAAAAGATTATGCCTTGCATGATGCCCTGGCCAATGCCATACCAGATCAGTCTAATTATTTACTCAATACCAGCATAGATCAGCGAAAGTATTTGATGTATAGCCAATCATCTAATACGCCAGGTCGCTTCTACATCGGTGACCGCGACAAAGGAAGTTTGAATTACTTGTTTGGCGAATATGCCAAGATTGATCCGAATGTTTTATCTACGTCTAAACGCGTCGTTTACAAAGCGCGGGATGGATTAGAAATTGAAGCCTTTATTACCCTGCCAAAAGCTGGCAAGGCACCCTATCCCTTAATTGTTCATCCGCACGGTGGACCAGGCGCTAGAGATACTGGTGGCTTCGATTATTGGGCACAATTCTTTGCTAGTCGGGGGTATGCGGTCATTCAGCCAAATTTCAGAGGTTCTAGCGGCTTTGGTCTTGATTTTTCAGAGGCACAAATGCGCGCATGGGGTTTGCAGATGCAGGATGATTTGAGCGATGCGGCAAATTGGATGATAGCGGAAGGCTATGCTGACAAGAACAAGATGTGTATTGCTGGTGCGAGTTATGGTGGTTATGCCGCCACAATGGCAACCGTAAAAACGCCTAATTTATTTAAATGTGCCGTGAGCTTTGCCGGTGTTACCGACTTGTTCAAAAGAGTCAAAAGACAAAGAAACGACTTCCTTGGTGGCGAGCTTATTGCTAAAAATCAAATTGGTGACGATACAAGTGATTTAAAAAAACGCTCTCCTTTGCACAATGCCGAGAAAATAACTGCGAGCACCTTGCTAGCACATGGCGAGTACGATGATGTCGTGAACATTGAGCAGTCGCGTATCTACGCGTCGACACTCGAAAATTTAGGTAAAGATGTGGAATACCTTGAGCTGAAAGACGGCGACCATTACTTGTCTAACTCTAAGAATCGTCAAGCTTTCTTCAGGGCAATGGACGCGTTTTTAGCAGAACACCTAAAATAGCTCTTCTGCTAGCCAACCTTAGGTGAACTCGTCATTTCCGACTTTGGTCGGAAATGTCTCGATACCGCCTAAGAAGCTCATCAAAAACACTTCTATGCTGTTTTAGTCTCGCTAACTCAGCCGTGGTCCTCACCATTTATATTTGCGGTATTGCAGAATCGGTAGCTTAGTTGTCTATACGTTTTATCATGTCTGCTAATTGCTCAATTTGTGAAACCGTTTCTTTTACCAAGGTGTTTATTTCGTTTGATGAGTCTTTTGAATTACCCGCAAGTGTTCTTACCTCGTCAGCAACAACAGCAAAGCCTCTACCAACTTCTCCTGCGCGCGCAGCTTCAATTGCAGCGTTTAATGCTAACAAGTTGGTTTGTTCTGATATTCCATTAATCGTTGCCACAATCTGACTAATGGTTTGGCTGGTACCCACCAGACTATCCATTGAAGTTTGCGTTTGATTAACAGCCTTCTTGCGTTCGCTAACGTCGGTTGCAAAGAAAACATATCGACTAATATCACCCGAGAAACTGCGCAATACGCATAAGCGTGCATCAAATGCTTTTAGCTGTTCAGCTTGGCCTACCTCAATTAATTTTGATAAAAAGCCATCGCTGGCAAGCCTATCTTTTTCTATAGAAGATAAGTTCCTAAACACTTCCTTACTGAAGCTTTCAACTGTATAGCTAGGTTTTAAAATATTGCGTAATAAATCATTTGCCTCTATCAAAGAGCCATCAGGCTCAAGCTCCATCATACATAAAGCTTCACCTATGGCGTTAAGTCGATTGGTAAAATCTAAGGCCATTTGTTTCACTTTGGTGATATCAGCTTGCACAGCAATATAGTTGAGTAAAACACCGTCTTTAATAACCGGGTTAATAGACAGTGATGTCCAATATGGGCTACCGTCTTTTTTATAGTTTAAAATTTCATCATAAAATGGGGTTCTTTCGTGCAAGTGATGGCGTATCTTCGCAACGGCATTGGGGTCAGTTTCGGGCCCTTGCAAAAAGCTGCCAGGTTTCTTACCTTTTACTTCCGTCAATGCATAACCGGTCAAGCGCTCAAACCCACTGTTTACATATTCAATTAAACCCTTGGCATCACTAATAATGACGGCGTTATCTGTTTCATTGGCTACCAGCGACAGCATTTGCTGCATTTCCCGCTGCTCAACTTCTTGTGTCACATCGCGGATGAAAGCCGTATAAATGGTTCGTCCTTGAAGTTTTATTTTTGATAATGATAGCCGGCCCCAAATGGTGGAGCCGTCTTTGCGTTCAATCTTGACTTCACGACTTGTGCCAACAATTTTATCTTGCCCTGTTTGTCGATTAGCATTCACTAGGTTGTCATGTTCCGCTTGCAACATCTTAGGCACGAGCATTTTGACGTTTTTACCGATAACCTCGCCGTGACGATAGCCCCACAGTTCTTCAGCGGCAGCATTGTAGAAGGTAATATGGTTGTTTTCATCTATCGATACAACGGCATCTAGGGCTTGCTGCAATATCTGCTCTACAGTTTCTCTAGCTTCTCTTTCACTCGTTACGTCACGCACAAAGGCCGTATAATGTTAACCATAACTTGAGACAAAGAAAGCTGAACCCACAGCCTTACTCCGTCTTTACGTTGTAGCTCAACTTCACGAGAGCTTCCTACTATTTTATCTTTTCCTGTTGCGCGGTGAGTATCAATATAATCATCATGGTTTGACTTATGCTCCTCTGGGACTAACTTCCTAATATTCTGACCTAAGACTTCCTTAGGATGGTACCCCCAAAGTTTTTCAGCGGCCGCATTGTAAAACGTAATATTGTTTTTTTCGTCGATACTAACAACGGCCACAATTGATTGTTTGAGGGCTTGTTTAGAAGCTGAATCACCAAAATTAAACATATAAAATACCGAAAACGATTATCCTAAATACATCCAGAAGCGGAAGGTCCATGGCTCTAAAGAAAATACGGATAGAAAGTGAGTTTGCAAAACGTCATCCGCCCTAATTTCTATCGACAAAATAACTATAAACTAAAGTATAATAAAAAGACTGACGGAAGATTCGACGAAAGCAAATTTTTTTGACAAGCGTAAAGGCACGTAATTAGTCAAGTAGGGCATGACTTTGTACTTGAATTGTGGAACAATTCGCGCCTATTTTTTGTACCACCATTATTTGTGAACCTGTATAAATGAGCCAAGCCGCGGTTAGCGTAGCCTCCAAAAAGCAATTGCCCCTACTAGAATTCATCGCCCTTATGGCGTTGTTGACCTCTCTCGTTGCCTTGAGCATCGATGCAATGTTGCCTGCCTTAGATATTATAGGTCAAGATCTCAACAGTCAGAGCACACAGCAAACGTATTTGGTCATTTCCTTATTCTTCGGTGGCATGGCGCTTGGGCAAATATTCTTCGGACCTTTCTCTGATGCTCGAGGTCGGCGACTCACGATTCTAGTCGGATTAATCATTTTTATAATGGGTACTTTTATTTGTTACTTTGCACAGTCAATTGAAGTGCTTCTGTTTGGGCGTTTAGTTCAGGCTTTCGGCGTATCAGGGCCACGTATTGCATCAATGGCGGTAATCCGAGACCAATATGCTGGTGATGCCATGGCAAGAGTCATGTCGTTTATCACGGTAATTTTTATCTTAGTACCTATGATAGCGCCATTGGTAGGACAAGCAGTAATGGAGCAGTTTCATTGGCGTGAAATTTTCACTGTATTTTGGATAGTGGCTGTTATTTCAGGCTTATGGTTTTTTCTTCGTCAAGGCGAAACCTTGCCAAGGGTTGAGCGGAAGCGCTTTGCTTGGCATCAGTTTTTCCGTTCTTGTTGGTGGTTGTTAAAGCAACGACAGGTGATGGGATATTCAGTAGCCATGGGTTTTATTTTTGGTTCATTCCTCGCCTATTTAAGCGGTTCTCAGACTATCTTCCAAGAAATATATGACACTGGAACATGGTTTCCACTTGTGTTTGCAACATTGGCTTTTTCAATCGGCCTTGCATCCTTATTTAACGGGATGATGGTAATGAAGTGGGGCATGCAATCGCTGTGTGATAAAGCGGTATTTTTCTCGATGGTGTTCGGTATAAGCTTAACTGTTGTCACAGTGCTGTATGACGGTATTCCTCCCATGGGCTTGTTCATTGGGATTATGTTTTTTGGTTTCTTTTTTATCGGTATGCTCTTTGGCAACCTGAATGCCATGGCGATGCTACCAGTAGGCCATATTGCTGGTTTAGGTGCTGCTTTTATTGGCTCTTTTACTAGTTTGTTAGCGGTGCCTATAGCAACATTCATCAATCAGTTCTTAGATAAAGATTTGACGCCAATTGCTTTGGGATTTTTAGTATTTTCAGTATTGTCTTTCTTTGCGGTGCAATTCGGCAAGAAACATGAAACATGAAAAAGCGAAGTGTAGAAAATAAAACTCGATCACAAAGAGAACAACAATACACCAGCAAACGCACATTTATCTCGCCAGCCAATAGAAAGACTGACTATGCCACCAATATAGCTTAACAAAGTGAAACATATTGGCATTACGGGCTCAGGCATCTACACTTAGCATTATTGAGATCCCAAAAGGGTGAAAAATCGTAAGAAATACTCGACCTTAAAGATACATTCACAGTAAAGTATGTTCACTAAATAAAGCTTAATAAGCGAAAAATAAAAATTGGAGCAACAAACAACGATGAGCTTATTTTGGATAACAGCAATATTGCTGGTTGGTGTATTAGTGCCGGTAGTCACAGAGCGCTTCGGTCGTAGGATCAACACTTTATGTACAATGGTCGCTCCAGCCATTGGTCTTATTTATATTCTAAGCCTGCTGCCCAGTGTATTGGCAGGCAACACCGTCACTGAACATTTAGCATGGATTCCTTCTGTCGGCCTAACGCTATCAATGCGGCTTGATGGCCTAGCGCTTATGTTTGCCTTACTCATACTGGGTATTGGCCTACTGATAATTTTATATGCCCGCTATTATCTGTCAGAAAAAGAAGCCGTTGGCCGATTTTTCGCCTACTTGATATTATTTATGACGGCCATGCTGTCGATTGTATTGTCCAACAATGTTTTGCAGCTTTGGATGGCATGGGAAGTAACTAGCATCAGCTCGTTCTTACTTATCAGCTTTTGGTCAACAAAATCAGAGTCACGTAAAGGTGCTCGGATGGCCCTCACGGTAACGGGCGCTGGTGGTTTAGCTTTACTCGCAGGCTTGTTACTTGTGTCGGATATGGTCGGTAGTTATGAACTTAGCGTCATTTTAGCCAGTGGCGATTTAATTAGAGAGCACGCCTTATATCCTGTTGCGCTTATCCTTATTTTATTGGGTGCATTTACTAAGTCAGCCCAATTTCCTTTCCATTTTTGGTTGCCCCATGCGATGGCAGCACCAACACCGGTCAGTGCTTACCTGCACTCAGCGACAATGGTAAAAGCAGGCATTTTCTTATTAGCTCGGATGTATCCAGTATTGTCAGGCACTGAGATGTGGTTCTTGATTGTCAGTATGACAGGCCTAATCACCTTGTTAATTGGCGCTTATATCGCGCTGTTTAAGCATGACTTGAAAGGTCTACTGGCGTACTCGACGATCAGTCATTTGGGATTGATTACTTTGCTACTCGGCCTGGATACAAAACTCGCTGCTGTTGCTGCCTTGTTCCATATTATGAATCATGCAGTGTTTAAAGCGTCGTTATTTATGGCCGCGGGTATTATCGACCATGAGTCGGGGACGCGCGATATGCGTAAGTTGAATGGTTTGTGGCAGTTTATGCCATATACCGCGACACTGGCGATGGTGGCAGCTGCATCGATGGCTGGCGTGCCCTTATTTAATGGCTTTTTATCTAAAGAAATGTTCTTAGCGGAAACCTTGCATTCTTCAGCGCTCGGCTTCTTGTCTTGGGTTATTCCGGTACTCGCTACCTTGGCAGGCGTATTCGCTGTCGCTTACTCTATGCGATTTATTCACGATGTCTTCTTCAACGGTGAACCTAAAGACTTGCCGAAAACACCCCATGAGCCGCCTCGGTATATGAAGATCCCAATTGAAGTCTTGGTTGTACTTTGTCTATTGGTGGGAATATTCCCAGAGTACATAGTCGGCGATTTACTTGCATCGGCAGCGTCTTCAGTCGTCATTGGTGATTTGCCTTATTACAGTTTAGCTATTTGGCATGGGTTTAATATTCCCTTACTTATGAGTGCAATTGCGATTGTTGGTGGCTTGTTGATATACGCTTATCGACGCCATCTATATAGATTCCAAGCCAAATTTAAAGAGCCTGACGAAAAGTTGATTTTTGAAGCTTACGTGCAGCGAATGGTCAACAAAGCAACCAAAATTCATGAGTACTTCAGCAACGGTTCGCTACAACGTTATGTGGCGACAATGTTATTTTTTACTATTGCGATTACCGCTGTACCTCTAATTAACTTAAACACAGTCAATCAGCATCTACCTGATCAAGACATTAGTGGCGTCGAAATTACCGCGGCTATTATTTTATGCTTAAGCGCAATTGCGACCGTTATATATCATCGCAAGCGGATGCTCGCATTGGTCACCATATCAGTCGTGGGCCTAATCACGTCTATCGCATTTGCACGTTTTTCCGCACCAGACTTAGCGCTTACCCAACTATCTGTTGAAGTGGTTACGGTTATTTTGCTTATGCTCGCACTCTACTTTTTACCACAGAAGACGGCGACAGAATCATCCCCGTCTCGCGTTGTTAGAGATCTCGCAATAGCTGCGTCGGTTGCAGGCTTAGTGGCGACAATTAACTACGCCTTTATTACACAGCCACTGGATACGATTTCTGAATTTTTCTTAGCGAATAGCAAAACAGGCGGTGGCGGCACCAACGCCGTGAACGTGATTTTGGTTGATTTTAGAGGACTTGATACTCTTGGCGAGATTTTGGTGCTAGGTATCGCGGCCTTAGGTATATTTAAATTATTAGCTCGTGTGCGCTTATCGATGCCATCGGCTAATGAGAATGGTTTAGCTTGGTCTGAAGATCGCCATCCTCCAATCCTCACCATGATTTCGCAGAGCTTGTTACCACTTGCTCTACTTGTATCGTTTTATATCTTTTTGCGCGGGCACAACATGCCAGGTGGTGGTTTCATCGCAGGGCTAATCACCTCTGTCGCCATCATCCAACAATATATTGCCCATGGGGTGGAATGGGTGAAACCACGCATTAAAGTCGATTATCAAACCCTAATATCTTTGGGTGTATTAATCGCTGCGCTCACCGGTGTAGGGTCTTGGTTCTTTGATAGACCATTTATGACGACTTGGTTTGATTACTTTGATATCCCATTCATTGGTGAAATTGAGCTTGCTAGCGCCCTCATATTTGATTTGGGTGTTTACTTAACCGTAGTAGGTGCCACCCTACTGATTTTAGCCAACCTAGGTAAGCTCACCTCGGTTCATCGCCCAACTGCGGAGGAATAATGGAAACTGTATACGTCATTTGTGTGGGTGTGCTGACATTTTGTGGGGTGTTTTTATGCCTTCGTGGTCGCACATTTTCAGTCGTTGTGGGCCTAACTATGCTCTCTTATGCGGTTAACTTATTTTTGTTTTCAAGCGGACGCTTAAGCTTAGATGGTGCTGCCATTCTGGGGATGGCTGATGAATATGCAGATCCCTTACCCCAAGCACTTACTCTCACAGCGATCGTGATCGGTTTCGCCATGATTGCTTTTGTGGTGATTCTGGCAATAAGAGCTCGCGCTGACTTAGGTAACGACTTTGTGGATGGTACTAACCCTCCTGACACCGACAAACTGGTGAAAAAGGAAGAGGAAAAGGCATGACTCTACATTTGGCAATCCTGCCTATTTTAATTCCTATGATTGGTGGCTTACTGATGTTGTTGCCACCTTTTGCTGGTGTCAAAAGGTATCAGCTCAGACGTGCCGCAGCCTTAATATTGGTGTTGGCACAACTGGCTTGTGCGATAGTGCTCATGCTTAGCGTGGTCAAGAATGGCGCGATCATGTATGCAGTGGGTGACTGGCAGCCACCTTTTGGTATTATTTTGTATGCTGATAAGCTTTCGGTGATGCTGATAGCCTTAGGTAGCGTATTGGGTCTAGGGGTTACCTTATACTCGTTTGCAGGTAGTGACCGAGAAGGGAAGTACTTTCACCCTCTGGTCCAATTCCAGCTATTAGGCATTTATGGCGCGTTTTTAACAAATGACCTGTTCAATCTATTTGTATTCTTTGAAGTCTTATTGATAGCCTCCTATACCTTACTGATTCATGGCGGAGGCAAGCAAAAAACGGCTGCAAATGTACATTATGTGATTTTAAACCTCATCGGCTCGAGTATTTTCTTGTTTGCGCTTGGTACACTTTATGGTGTTACCGGTACCTTGAATATTGCCGATATGGCGATGCGCATAAGCGAACTAAATCAAAGCGAGGCGCTCATCGCACAAGCGGGTGGCGCGCTCATGTTGATCGTTTTTGGTTTGAAGTCCGCTATGTTACCGATGCATTTCTGGCTGCCTCAAACTTATTCCGTTGCGAGTGCACCCATCGCTGCCTTGTTTGCAATAATGACCAAAGTTGGTGTGTATTGTATTTTCCGTGTCTATACCGTGATTTATGGAGATCAAGCGGGCCAGTTAGCCAATGTTTTTCATGATTGGATTTGGCCATTAGCGATTCTTTCGATTATTGCGGGCACAATTGGTGCGCTAGCGAGTGCTAATTTGCGCATGTTAATCGGTAACCTGGTGATTGTATCGGTCGGCACATTGCTGATTTCCTTTGCCCTGGGCACGCCTGAGGCAACTGCTGCTGGGCTTTTATATTTGGTACACAGTACACTTGTTACCGCCGCCCTATTTTTAATTGCTGACATGTTGAGTAAACAAAGAGGCAAAGCCTTAGATTACTTTGTGATTTCAAGAAAAATAAAGCAACAGGCCCTCTTAGGCATTATCTTCATCGTCGCCGCTATGGCTGTCGCGGGCTTACCTCCGTTTTCTGGGTTCCTAGGCAAGCTTGTGATATTACAATCCGTTACCTTAGCTGACGAGAGAGTGTGGGTATGGAGCGTTATTTTACTATCGAGCCTTATGACGATTATTGCGCTCTCTCGGGCAGGTACTACATTATTTTGGCGGTCTACGCCAAGTAACGACAACGATGATGGTGCTGGCGTGTCAAAATGGCAATTAAGTGGCGCCTTATTACTTCTGGGTGCATCGCCAATGCTGAGTATTTTTGGTGCTAGTGTGATTGAATACACCAATAGCGCGGCTATCCAGCTGCATGATATTGATTACATCATCAACATCATGAAACTCGACACAGGGGGCAAATAATTATGTTAGCTCGTTTATTCCCCATGCCATCTCACAGTCTAATGTTGCTAATAGTCTGGTTAATGTTAAACACCACGCTAAGTTTAGGTCATATTCTCTTAGGCAGTGTTCTTGCCATTGTCATCCCGCTTATTTGTGCGCCGTTGCGAGTGCCACAGCCTAAGATTAAGCGACCTTTTAAGGCGATGTTATATGTTCTAGTGGTATTAACAGACATTGTTGTTGCTAACGTGCAGGTAGCTTTATTAGTTGTTGGCCCGCAAAGGAAAATCAAACCAGGATTTGTAGCAATTCCCTTAGATTTAACTGATGTGTTACCCATTACCGTTCTTGCTAGCACGGTAACCATGACCCCAGGTACAGTTAGCGGCGAACTTTCTAGCGATAAAAAGTGGCTCTATGTTCATGTATTAGATATGCCTGACAACGAACAAGATGTCATTGACTTGGTGAAGAACCGTTATGAGGCGCGCGTAAAGGAGATTTTCGGATGCTAGATATTGCCGTTGTAATTGTGGCAGTTATGTTATGTATTGCCTTGGTGCTGAATTTGTGGCGTTTGGTGATAGGGCCTCACGTTATTGATCGCATACTTGCGCTTGATACTATGTACATCAACAGTATTGCTCTTATCTTGTTGTACGGTATTTTTAATGAGACACCCTTGTATTTCGAAGCTGCGTTACTGATAGCCATGCTTGGCTTTGTGAGCAGTGTAGCGTTTGCTAAGTATTTGTTGCGCGGCGATATCATTGAATAGGAGACACCCATGAGTTTTATAGCGGAACTTACCATCTCGATACTCCTAGTCTTAGGTGGCCTTTTTGTGCTTATCGGCTCTATTGGCTTGTTGCGACTACAAGACCTTTACGTGCGCTTGCATGCACCGACTAAAGCGACGACTCTCGGTTTAGGCGGTATCCTTATTGGTTCAATGGTTTACATGTACACCCAGAATGGTTATATAAGCGTTAATGAGTTACTCATTACTTTATTTTTAGTAATTACTGCGCCAGTGACTGCTCATATTTTAGCAAAGGCGGCCATGCACCATCGTGTAAAAATGATGGAGCGCACGCGCAATCAACACTTGGTCGAGCGTGCCCGTATGCAGCTACCGCCTGCTGAAGAGTCGGAAACAACAAACGACGACATAAAATAATTACGCTCTAGAAAATAAAAAGCCCGACCAAAAAGGCCGGGCAAAAGGAGCTAATTAAAGCACCTAACGACAGAAAAGGTGTGAAACTACTTAAGCTTTACATCGATTAACCAGCCATCACACTAGGGATTAAAAAATGTGATGGATGGTCGAATCTATGCACTTTCCACAATAGCTTTCATATCGGTCATGTATCCGCGAAGTTCTTCGCCTATACTTTCCACGCCATGAGAACGAATTGCTTTGTTCACTTCAACTAGTTTCATATTGTCCACGCCCATGGACTGATTTGCTAAACCGCCACCAATGTGTTCAGCAGTAATCTTTGGCATCACTTTCTCTAACAATAATGGTACTGCTGCGTTCGCAAACAGATAGTTACCATATTCTGCAGTGTCAGAAATCACGACGTTCATTTCATACAAACGCTTTCTTGCAATGGTGTTAGAAATCAAAGGTGTTTCATGCAACGATTCGTAGTACGCTGATTCTGGTAGGATGCCGGCTTCAACCATGACATCAAACGCTAACTCAACACCTGCTTTTATCATTGCGACCAACAAAATGCCTTTATCGAAAAATTCTTGGTCTGAGATTTTGCCACTGAACTCAGGCGCATTTTCAAATGCACTTTGCCCAGTTTCTTCGCGCCACTTAAGTAAGTTCGCATCGTCATTTGACCAATCTTCCATCATCGTCTTGCTAAACTCGCCACCAATGATGTCGTCTTGATGTTTTTCAAACAAAGGACGAAGAATGGTTTTCATTTCTTCAGAGAGGTCATGCGCAATGATTTTTGCAGGGTTTGACAACCTGTCCATCATGTTGCTTACACCACCAATCTTTAATGCTTCGGTAATTGCTTCAAGGCCATACTGAACCAAGGCACCGGCATAAGCCGCGTCAACGCCGTCGGCAATCATCTTATCGTAGGCTAGGATTGCTCCTGCTTGTTGCATACCACATAAAATGGTTTGCTCGCCCATAAGATCAGACTTCACTTCAGCAACGAATGAGCTTTCGAGCACGCCTGCACGGTCGCCGCCAGTTGCTGATGCAAGTGCTTTAGCAATCGCCCAACCTTTGCTTTCGGGATCGTTCTCTGGGTGAACAGCAATCAAGGTTGGCACGCCGAACCCGCGCTTGTATTCTTCTCTCACTTCCGTACCTGGGCACTTTGGTGCACACATCACAACAGTGATGTCTTCGCGAATTTGTTGGCCTTCTTCAACGATATTGAAACCATGTGAATAACCTAAGGTTGCGCCTTTTTTCATTAAAGGCATAACCGCTTCAACAACGCTTGAATGCTGCTTGTCAGGTGTAAGGTTGTAAACTAAATCGGCTTCTGGGATAAGATCTTGGTAAGTTCCGACTGTAAAGCCGTTAGATGAAGCCCGTTGATATGACTCACGCTTTTCATCTATAGCTGCTTGGCGAAGCGCATAACTGACGTTCAAGCCAGAATCTCTCATGTTCAAACCTTGGTTTAAACCTTGTGCGCCGCAACCTACTATCACGATCGATTTACCTTTCAAGTAATCGCAGCCTTCTGCGAACTCATCTCTGTGCATGAAACGGCAGCGACCTAGTTGGTCGAGCTGTTTGCGCAATGGTAATGTGTTGAAATAATTAGTCATTTAATACTCTATATAATTCTGAATCTGCTTTTTAAGCATCTAACGCGAACAAGAAAATGAATGCACTGTTCCGCGTCTTATTTTTGTGTCCGTGACGACATGCTTGAATCTTATTTTATGAAAGTTGTTTTATAAAGTGATATATTTGAAATGTAATGTTTCAAATAATGAAACGATGCAAGTTTTTCAGCGCTAATGGTTATAATAAGGTAAGTATGAAATGGAGTTAAAGGCCTTACAAATGTACCGGCACCTGGCCAAGAGTTTGCACTTTGGAAAGACGGCAGAAGCTATGTTTGTATCACCACCCACTTTATCGCGGGCTATTTCTCGTTTAGAGGAAGAGTGCGGAGCGACGCTGTTTGTGCGGAATAATCGTAGTGTTAAACTCACTGCTGCAGGAGAGCGCTTTTTGGCGTTTGCTGAACAAACTCATGAAGCTTGGTTACAAGTACGAACAGATATAGGTTATCAACAAACACAGCTGAGTGGCTCATTGGCATTCTATTGTTCGGTAACCGCCAGCCAAAGTCACTTACCTGACTTATTGGATAAACTTGACGCACGCTATCCACAAATTGAGCTTAAATTAGATACGGGTGATCATGCATTGGCCCTTGATTACGTGCAACAACATAAGGCGGATATGGCGATTGCCATTCACACACCAGATTTTCCTCAACACGTTGGCTTCCAAAAAATAGATAGCGTTCCTTTAGTCTTAATTGTACCTAAGGCCGTGAATGCCACAAAAATCAGTGACATTGTTTGGCGTGATCATAAAGTGGTTATGCCAGGCACTGGGCCATCGAAAAGGATAATTCACCATTGGTTTACAGAGTTGGGTGTAAAGCCTCGGGTTTACGCCAGCGTTTCGGGTAACGAAGCCATTGTTAGTATGGTTGCGCTGGGCCTAGGTGTTGGCTTTGTTCCAAAGATCGTACTCGATAACTCAGTAGCAAAAAGCAAAGTAAGCAGTATTGAGGTGCCAAGCATTGAGCCTTACTCACTAGGTCTTTGCTATCTTAGAGAGCGAGCAAATGAATCTGTTTTAAAAGCACTCTTATCGCTCTTTATAAACACGTAGCTTTCTACAGTTCACTTTGGTATCAATCGATTTTTTACTTATCCCCCTTTCTCACATTGTTTGCTTTTCGAAACAAAATGTAAAGCATGCTTGACTTTAAGTAAAAGCAAAGCTATCTTGTCATTAAGTAAAGGACGCTTTACTTTTTGTTTGAATGCTGTCTGCACTTTGCACTATCTGTTTTGTTTAAGCAGAACAAGTGTCTGACAGCATATCCATTAACAATGTATAAAGTGAGCAAAATATGACTACACAAGAAATGAACAAAAATACTCCTGGTGAAAGCATGAAGTCGAAGACACGTCGCAATACTAAGCAACTCGCCCTGTGGACAGGTCTTTGGTTAGTGAGTTTGGCGCTAGTTGCCTTCGGTCCAAAGTTTTTATGGGACTTTCATACCGTCGTTACTGTTTGTACCGTGATCACCAACCTGGTGATGGGTTACAAAATGATCATGGCAAATAAGCAACACCTCCAAGATTTGGATGAATTGCAACAGCGCATTCAGCTAGAAGCGATGGCTTTGTCATTAGGCATTAGCATGGTGTTTGGCGCTATCTTTGGCTTAATTGAAGGCATTCGACTAGTGACATTTTCACCTAATCCTTCAGCGATTTTATTCGTCATGGGCATTACTTATTTTGTAGGCGTACTGTTCTCTACAAGGAAGTACGCATGAAAAATCGATTTAAAGTACTGCGAGCAGAGCGAGATTGGACACAAGCCGATCTTGCTGATGCGCTAGATGTTTCAAGGCAAACGATCATCGCGATAGAAAAAGGGAAGTATGACCCCAGTTTGTCTCTGGCCTTTAAAGCCGCGAAACTATTTAGTATGACTGTTGAGGATATATTCCAAGCCGAGGAGTAAAGCGAGTTTTATAGCGTTACTAGATTTCGGTTAATTCATTTAACATGCGGTCGAAGCTTCTGAAGCTAAGGGCTTCGGCCAAGTGTTGTTGATTCACCCGTTCTGCTCCCTCCAGATCTGCTATGGTTCGAGCAACTCGCATAGTCCGGTGGTATGCACGCATCGACAGTTGCATGGTCTCCATAGCCTTAGCCAAAAATACGCCTTCCAATTCAGTAAGGGGGCAATATTGATTAATTTCATTCGTATTCAAGGCTTTATTCAAGCGACCTTGTCGCTGTAGTTGCGCTGCTTGGGCCTTTATTACTCTTGCGAGAACCTGCGCACTGTTTTCTACTTTAAGGCTTCCATTCTGTTTTCCACCTTCTACAGGTTTGCTTCTTAGTGTTTTGCCTAAATCGACTTTAGGCACATTTACCTGTAAATCGATACGGTCTAGAAAGGGCCCTGAAATACGATTGAGGTATTTTAGTACTTGATCAGGGCTAGCTCGATTGTCGTCGATATCACCGGTAGGGCTTGGATTCATTGCTGCTACTAACTGAAAATCAGCTGGATACACCACTTTTTGTGCTGCCCGCGAAATATTAATTTCACCGGTTTCCATCGGTTCTCGCAACACATCTAATATGTGCCGGCCAAACTCAGGTAACTCATCTAAGAATAATATACCGTTATGGGCTAAGGATATTTCTCCGGGTTTAGGGTAGCTACCACCGCCAACTAAGGCTGTTGCAGAACTCGTATGATGAGGCTGACGGAAGGTGCGTTGACGCCAAGTGTCTGGGCAAATAGCTTCGCCAGAAATAGAGCGAATAGCTGCTGAAGCCAATGCCGATTCCTCGTCTAGCTCTGGTGTAATTGAAAGTAAGCGATTTGCTAACATGCTCTTGCCCGTGCCAGCTGGACCAAAAAATAGAAGGTTGTGCCCGCCAGCCGCCGCTATTTCTAGCGCCCTTTTCGCATGTTGCTGGTCGATAATATCGGCGATATCGTTGTTTGCGTGCTCGGTACTTAGCATATTGGCTTCTTCAATACTCTTGCTCGTGCTGGCCTGAACAATATGTGCCTGAAGTTTTTGTTTACCCGTTAGATGCAAGTACACATCTACGAGGGACTCTGCAGCAATGATATGTGCTTTGCTTACCAAACTAGCTTCATTGCCATTATCCTTGGGCAAAATAAGTTGGCGATCCGATTTTGAAGCGGCAAATGCCATAGGTAAGGCACCTTGAATGGGACGCAATTTTCCCGACAGTGCAAGCTCACCTATAAACTCGAATTGGCTCAAATCTACTCTTTTGAGTTGGTCGCTAGCCGCGATAATGCCAATCGCGATGGCAAGATCGAATCGACTCCCCCCTTTTGGCAGATCGGCTGGGGCCATGTTTACCGTGATTCTCTTAGCTGGAAATTCGAAGTCAGCATTGATCAAAGCGCTACGCACACGGTCACGTGATTCCTTCACCGTAGTTTCAGGTAAACCAACCAAATTAAAAGCGGGTAAACCATTCGAAAGATGAACTTCGATAGTCACCAATGGAGCCTCAACGCCTAGGTTGGCTCTCGTGTAGACGACAGATAATGACATATGCAGTCCTTTGCATAATAGGATAATGTGAGAATGATAGCGTTTAAAGGGAAGGATTGAAGCTGAACCCAAGGACGTTTTCTTTAATAAGAGCTTGCGAAGCTAGATAAAATAAGGCACATTTGTTGAGTGACGACAATCTGAATCAAATTTTTAAGCATCTTCGTAGTTTCCCTTTTGGCTGTGTTAAACCGCCGAAGGTAGCCAGAGCGAGGGCGCAGCGCGTTGTTAAAATAGTAGCGAACACTTTTTTAACACGCACCTATCACCCTCCTGATGCGAGGGTTTTTTTGTTTTAAAGCCCATCAAATTTTAAATTAGTTAGCCAAAAGATTGAGGATACAAACATGCCTAAGTTACGCTCAGCAACCACGACACAAGGTCGCAATATGGCAGGCGCTCGTGCCCTTTGGCGAGCAACGGGGATGAAAGATAGTGATTTTGGAAAGCCAATTATTGCCGTCTCCAATTCGTTCACCCAATTTGTACCGGGGCATGTTCACCTAAAAGACATGGGGCAATTAGTTGCTCGTAGTATCGAAGCTGCGGGTGGTGTAGCGAAAGAATTCAACACCATCGCTGTTGATGATGGCATTGCAATGGGTCACAGTGGCATGCTCTACAGTCTGCCATCACGAGAAATCATTGCAGATTCTGTTGAGTATATGGCGAATGCTCATTGTGCAGATGCACTCGTATGTATTTCAAATTGCGACAAGATCACCCCCGGAATGCTGATGGCTGCTATGCGTCTGAATATTCCAGTCGTATTTGTATCTGGTGGCCCAATGGAAGCCGGTAAAACAAAGCTAAGCGATCAAATTATCAAGCTAGACTTGGTTGATGCCATGGTGGCGGCTGCGGATGACAAAGTGTCACAGGAAGATTCTGATGAAATTGAACGTTCTGCTTGCCCGACTTGCGGTTCGTGTTCAGGCATGTTCACTGCCAATTCAATGAACTGCTTAACCGAAGCGCTCGGCTTATCCTTGCCAGGCAATGGTTCAATGTTAGCAACACATGCTGATCGTGAGGGTTTGTTTAAACAGGCGGGGGTTGAAATTGTCGAGCTATGTAAACGCTGGTACGGCGATAACGATGCCGCAGCACTTCCGCGTAATATTGCGAATTTCAATGCCTTCGAAAATGCCATGAGTCTTGACATTGCGATGGGCGGCTCTACCAATACTATTCTGCATTTGTTAGCGGCTGCAATTGAAGGTGAAGTTGAATTCACGATGGACGACATTGACCGTTTATCTCGCAAAGTCCCACATTTATGCAAAGTTGCTCCGGCTACACCACAGTATCATATGGAAGATGTTCATCGGGCCGGTGGTGTGATGGGCATTTTAAATGAGCTGAACAAAGCGGGTTTGCTGCATGGGGACAACCCACATGTCTTAGGTAAAACAATGTCTGAAGTCATCAGTGACTGGGATATTACCGACGAGAAGAACCAAAAGGCACTGGAGTTTTATAAGGCAGGCCCGGCAGGTATTCGCACAACCAAAGCATTTAGCCAAGATTGCCGCTACCCAAGCGCGGATATAGACAGAGAAGCTGGCTGTATTCGCAATATCGATAATGCCTATAGCCAAGAAGGTGGTCTAGCAGTGTTGTTCGGTAATTTAGCCGAAGACGGATGTATCGTGAAAACAGCCGGTGTAGACGAATCGATTCATGTGTTCACAGGTCCTGCTCGTGTTTATGAAAGCCAAGATGATGCAGTCGCAGGCATACTCAATGATGAAGTAGTCTCGGGCGAAGTCGTCGTTATTCGTTATGAGGGACCAAGAGGTGGTCCAGGTATGCAAGAGATGTTGTACCCGACCTCTTATTTGAAGTCCAAAGGCTTGGGTAAAGAGTGCGCTCTGATCACCGATGGGCGTTTCTCAGGTGGTACATCTGGTTTGTCTATCGGTCACTGCTCACCAGAAGCCGCTTCGGGTGGTGGCTTAGGTTTGGTCAAGAATGGCGATATCATTGCTATCGATATTCCTAATCGCTCAATGAACTTGGTCGTTGATGAAGCTGAATTAACAGCACGTCGTGACGCTATGAACGCGTCGGCAAACCCATGGAAACCAGTTGATCGCAAGCGCGAAGTCACAACCGCTTTGAAAGTTTTCGCTATGTTAGCGACCAGTGCTGACAAAGGCGCAGTTCGCGATCCTTCAAAATTGGAATACTAATGCAGAATTGTTTTACCGTTAAATCATGCCAAGATCTAGGGAGCCTTTGTGACTGAAGTTGACCAAAATGCGTATCAATATCTCACTAAGATCTTGTCAGCACCCGTATACGAAGCCGCTGTAAACAGTGACTTAGACTACATGGCAAAGCTTTCCAGTGAGCTGAAAAATCGTGTTTATTTAAAGCGAGAAGATCAGCAGCCAGTGAAGTCGTTTAAGATTCGCGGTGCTTATAATTGTATTCGCCAGCTTAGCGATGAGAAAAAGCAAGCGGGAGTGGTAGCCGCATCAGCTGGCAATCATGCTCAAGGCGTAGCATATGCCGCTCGAGCACTAAAGATTAAAGCAACGATCGTAATGCCAGAAACAACACCCGATATCAAAGTGGATGCGGTAAAACGCTTTGGTGGCGCAAACGTTAACGTAGTGCAGTATGGAACGAGCTTCGACCAAGCAAGCGATATGGCGAAGGTGTTATGCAAGGAGCATGGATATTCTATGATCCCGCCATTCGACCATCCTGACGTGATTGCAGGGCAAGGCACTATTGCTAAAGAAATGCTTGAGAAAAACCCCAACCTTGAATACTTATTTGTTGCTGTCGGTGGCGGTGGACTTGCGGCTGGCGTTGCAATTTATATCAAGCAGCTTCGTCCGGATATCAAAATTATTGGTGTCGAATCAGTGGAATCTGCCTGTTTAAGTGCAGCGTTGGAAAAAGGTGAGCCTGTCACTCTGCCAACCGTGGGAATTTTTGCTGACGGTGTGGCGGTAAAAACGATTGGCAGCGAACCTTTTCGCATCTGCCAAGAGCATCTTGATGATGTCATAACGGTAAGCAACGATGAAATTTGCGCGGCTATTAAAGATATTTTTGATGATACAAGAGTGATTGCTGAACCCGCTGGCGCTCTATCCATTGCGGCTATTCGCAAGTACACCAAACAGTACAAGCTTCAAGGTGCAGTCATTGGCGGTATATTGTGTGGCGCGAATATTAACTTCCATACCTTGCGTTATGTGTCTGAACGTTGTGAGTTAGGTGAGCAAAAAGAGGCTGTTTTCGCTGTAAAAATCCCAGAAACAAAAGGCGCATTTAAGGCTTTTTGTGCCATGTTAGGTGGTATCACCATTACAGAGTTCAACTACCGCTATGCAAAGGGCGAACAGGCTAATATTTTTGTAGGTGTGAAGTTAAAAAGAGGCAATGCTGAGTTACAAAGCTTATTGAAGAAGCTCAATAAAAACGGTTACGAGTGCTTTGATATGTCAGATAACGAACTTGCCAAATTGCATGTTCGACATATGGTGGGTGGTAAACCACAAAGCCAGATTAATGAGCATATTTTTTCATTCGCTTTCCCAGAGTATCCAGGCGCACTAATGCGATTCTTAGAGGGGTTAGGGGAAGAGTGGAATATTACGTTGTTTCACTATCGAAATCATGGGGCTGCAGAAGGCTTAGTATTAGCAGGGTTCGATATTGACGATAACAAGCGTAGTTTGTTTGATGGGCATGTGGCGGAACTAGGTTTTGATGTGCATGAACACCAAGATAACTTAGCTTATAAACTTTTCTTATCAGGGCAAGAGTAGGCTTAATCCTACGATGTTCTTCATTGCAGTGTTGCTCGTCATTCCAACACTACAGCGTCATTCCTGCGAAATTCGTCATTCCTGCGAAATTCGTCATTCCTGCGAAGGCAGGAATCCCAAACTCAAATCAAGGCAAATTGTTACACCTTATAAACATCCAATAAGTTACGCATATCGCCAACAAGACTAGAGAGTTCATCACACATAATCTTCATTTCATTAGCACTTACGTTGTTTTGATTGCTAATGACATTGACTCGGTCGATGCCTTGTTTGATGTCAATTGAGACTTGTTTTTGCCGACTTGTCATTTCAGCTGTTGCGCTATTCAATAACTTGATTTCATCAACGGCTTTTAGGGCTTGTTGCAGTACTTCACCTGTTTTGGTTGTCGATTCTACGGTTTCCATGGCTGATGTTTTGTTGGCAGCCATTGCAGTTGAGGCTTCTTTGCTGCCAGCTTGAAGTTTTTCGATCATTACCCGTATTTCTTCTGTTGATGTTTGTGTTCTGCTTGCTAACGAACGAACTTCATCAGCAACAACAGCAAAGCCTCTTCCTTGCTCACCCGCTCTTGCTGCCTCAATAGCAGCATTTAACGCGAGCAGGTTAGTCTGCTCAGCAATGTTTCTAATGACATCCATTACGCCACTTATTTCTTCACTGGAGCGAGCCAACTCTTCAATGACAGAAACAGAACTTTCAGTATTGGACGCTTGTGTTTGAATATCTGCAATGGTTTTTGCGAGGGTACTAACGCTTAAATTCGTTTCTTTATCGGCGCTAATAGCGGCTTCGTCAGCTTTATTGGTGTTCTCCTCAACGATAACTGCTTGTCGCTCTAACTCAGTTGCTGAGTCAGCCATGTTGACAGCCTCAGTACTTAGTGTTTTTACAGAAGAGTGAGTAGCCGTAGCTAATTCATTTAGTGCTAGTGTTTTTTCAATGAGTGAATTTGAAATGGTTTGTACTTCCGTGATGGTCAACTGTACTTTCTCAAATAAGCGATTGAGACCTTTGGCCATCTCACCAAACTCGTCCTTTTCATCCTCACTGAATCTGAGGCTCAAGTCACTGCGTCCTGAAGCTATCTCGTTTATAGAGTCGATGTAATTTGCTATTCGCTGTCCGACAATTTTATTTAGCAGTAAATATACTGTTCCTAAGACGAGGAGCCCTAAAATGAGTTGCCTTAAAATTGCCCCAAAGACACTTGATAATACATTAGAAGAAATTTCTGATTTGCTTGCTCCAATAATTACCTGATAACCCCATTTCTTGTAGTCAATAGTCGTTAGTTCCCAATCATCAGGACTAGACATTGCTTGTTTAACAGAATCAATTTTCATGTGGTTTGAATGGGCACGAACTTGCCTTTTTGCGTCAAGTAAAACGACAAATCCTTGTTCCAATATTCGGCCTGATTCAATGATACTTTGAATCACTTTGAGGTCGGCTGAGTAACCAACATACCAAATTCCAATGGTGTCTCCATTTGGGTCTTGTAAAGGCGCATACCCTGTCAAATAGGGTTTGCCTAGAATATCTACTTGTCCATAAAAAGGTTTACCTCCGTTGATATTCACAATTGCTTTGCCGCTTGGACTGAGCTTTGTGCCAATTGCTCGCTGGTCATCTTTTATTACATTGGTGGCAATTCTTATGTAGTCGCTTCCGGTCTTACTGAAGATTGTTGCCGTACCATCCATAATATTTGTCAGTTCATCAACGAGAGTAAAGTTGTTGCCTTGGCCGCTATCACCCAAAAATAAGTTGTTTGCTACCACTCCGTTCACCTGAACCTGTCCTTGTTGGGTAGCCGCACCTAGCTCTTTGCCCATTTTTTGGAGCAGTCGCATGCTATTCTGCACGCGCTTCGCCATAATTTCGTCAGTGGTATCGAGTACATCAAGTACATGTTTGGTTTGCTTTGAAACCTCTGAGTCTATATCTGCTCGCGTCTGACTAGCTTGTTCTATAGCACTAATCACCGCCAGTATAATTGTAAAAATACAAATAACAGATGCTACGTAGTAGAAAAACTTTTTCTGTATTGTCATGTTGGCTACCTAGATATGGACAGTTGGTTTTTGTATCTAATAAGCGTAGCAAAACATATACCAATTGCTGGATAACTTTCGATTACGGTGACAAGTTTTTTTACACTTTTTGAAATTTTAGATAGGAAAATTTGAGTTACTCTCACTAAGTATATGAACTTTAGGCTATAAATACTAAAGGCTTGAATGTTGCATAAATGTTAAACGTACCCAGTTAGGGCCAACAAAAAAGAGATAATTATGACTAAATTTAAATTAATTTGTGCATCCTTTGCGTTATTATTAATTAGTGCGGGAGCAAATGCGTCACTCATCACAGGTTGGACCGTTTCGGGTCCGGACTCTCCTACTGCTACTCAGACACAGTTTAACTCGTGGAATTTAGCGTATAACAGCACTAGATTAGCTGGAGATCCAGTAACATTCATTGCTTCTGCTACAGTAGTAGATAGCGGAGATTATACGTTTGATTGGAACTTTAAGGGATTCCACGCATTCTTCAATGTTACAGCTTTCCTAAGAACCAGCTTAAGCGACGTGTTGGTAAATGCAGGCCCAAGTAATTGTTGCTCGACGCCTTCCAATGGGTTCGATTATTCCGGCGTTTATACATTCGATAACGTAAATGCGGGAGACGTAATTAGTTTCACTTTTGGTGGAGACAATTTTGATAGCAACTCTGCAATACGAGGTTCATTGACTCTAACTCAAGATGTTTCAGCGCCATCTGTATTTGCGCTTTTGGTGTTAGGTTTTGGCGTATTATTAGTGCGTAGAATCAAAAAATAGCAAATAAAATAAGGCCTATCATGCAAACTAAGCGTCGTAGGCCTTTTCTTCTCCATCCATACAAACTTTATTGTCTTCCCCGCACCGCCGAAAATAAGCACGCAATGACGACAAAACTTAAAGACATTTTGAGTGCTAAGGAAACCGTCAGCATTAATGCTGGGTTTTGTTCTGGGGTGAAAGTTGCGTCACCGATGTAATGGTGCATCATCAGGTTCACTAGGCTCATTCCCACTAAGTTCCCAATAGTGCGAGATAGGTTCATAGAGGCGGATGCAACACCCACTTCTTGCTCGTTGACTGCACCCATAATTGCACTGTTATTTGGGGTGGAGAATAAGCCAAAACCTAAGCCTACCAACGCTAAACCTGCGCCAATAAATGCAGGCTGGCTATTCACGTCAATTTGATTAAGCATAATGAAGCCACACGCCACTATAAAACAACCAGAAGTAGCGACGATACGGGGCTGGAATCGGTCTGAAAGCTTGCCTGCAAAAGGCGCAACGATTGCCATGCAAAGCGCTTGCAATAGAAGTATCTGGCCAGCTTCGGCAGGGCTTAAACCGTTCACATATTGTAGATATAAGCTTAGCAAGAAGATGATGGCGAAGTTGCTAGCATACATGAGTAGTGAGGTTGAGAGTGAAAGGCTAAATACACGGCTCTCTTTGAACATTTGTACGCGAATAAGCGGCTGCTTTACATAGCGCTGGTGTTGAATAAAGCCTAATAAACTTAAAACAGCAACACCCAGCAGTCCAATGCCTAAGACACTCGGAAGCTTGCTGAACCCGTAAACCAGAGAGCAAGAAAATAGAATGAATATGGCCGAACCGATCCAATCAAAGCGAGAGTGGTGGTCATTCTTCCAATCACCAGGCAAATAAACTTTGATATACACTAGAAGAGCAACAACCAAAGGAATTTGGAAATAAAATACCGAACGCCAGCCTAGCAGTTCGGTCAACCAACCACCCAATGCGGGTGCCAAAGTAAGGCCGATATATACACATGAAGCAACAATGCCCAGTGCCGTTCCCCGTTTGTTTGAGGGCGCAACGGCTGTGATAATTGCGACTCCGGTTCCAAATATCATTGCGCCAGAAGCGCCCTGTATGAAACGCCAAAACAAAATCCAATCGATATTCGTAGCAATTGCGCACATTCCCGCCGCTATGGCGTTAAGTGCAAGTCCCCATACATATATTCGTTTACGGCCGTAATTGTCGGCAATTTTGCCGAAGGGAAGCATTAAAGCTACATTGCTTAAAATATATAGAGTAGGCAGCCATGCTACCTTTATCGCATTTGCTTGAAGGTCTTCGGCAAGTGCTGGTATGGCGACGTTTACCGCAGCCATACCCATAGGTGCTATCAAATAACCTGCGCAAACAGCGATAAGTGCGATAGTGTCGAGTGGTAGTTTACGCAAAGACTTTCCTAAGCTGTTTCAGTGTTTTGTTCCTGTTTGCGGATGAGAGGGTTAGCGTACATCAATAATAGTTTACGTTGCTCGGCGTCGCTCAATCTTGCAAGTCTCTCTAATAAATATGCATGCGCCATTTCAGCGTTTTGACTGGAAGCCCTCATATCTTGGCGACCGAGTAATCGCGCTGCTTCTATCGATGTTGGATAAATACGTAGGCCATGTAGTACTTCCTTATCGATATAGCTAGCGACTTGTTTCGCATTCTCAAAGTCGCCGCCAACGAGCTTACCAAAGTGGACATGTACTTTACCTTTTTGACCAGTAATACCACTTACAATACTTTGCATGTCCTCATTATCTGGCTTGTCATATTTCCCTTCTTGCTCTGCTTGATACAGCTCTTTCGCTTTGTGAATATCGCAAGGATCAAATTCATAGGAGAGTGACACAGGCACAATTCTCAAGTCTCTAATATAATCACCAAATGACATATCCTTTGGCTTATTTAAACTCAGCATTGAGACGATAGCGGGATTAGTTAGGTCGATACCGTCTTTAGCTCTTCCCTCACGCTGAGCAATCCAGATATGTTGGCGGTCATTTTTAAGGGTGTGTTCAATATACTCACTGAGCAGTTTTGCGGCTGCGAGTTTCTCACGCCTGCCCTCCACTGACCGCTCAACAACAAAGCATTTATTCAGTCTGATGAGGTCAGCAACCCAGTCTTTGTGTAGTAAATTATCGCCAACAGCAATGCGCACGGTATCTTGACCATTAATATGTAAAACCCAATTAACGAAAGCAGGATCTAAAGCGATGTCTCGGTGGTTACTGACAAATAGACAGGGTTTGCTTAAATCGAGCGTATCTAAGCCCGAGACCGTGAGCTCTGCGCACGTCTTTTTTATCATACGACGCATGTATGGTTCGACTAGAATTTGAAATTCTGAGAGCGAATTTATATCTGCGAATTTACGCTTGATAAACATTTTCGTTATCAGGCTTAGCAATGGGTAGCTTGCCCTTGGCCATTTCGCAAACTTGAATTTAACCAAGGTCATGATGAAGTCTTTCTTATTCGCTAGCCTTTGCAACACAGTGCTTAATTCGGCATTACTAAATGGCTTTATTTTGTCAAATTTGTGGGTCATTCCTAGCCTTATTGTCTTTCCGTCATTCCAGCCTACTACCGTCATTCCAGCCTACTGCCGTCGTCCCCGCTTACTACCGTCGTCCCCGCTTACTACCGTCGTCCCCGCGAAGGCGGGGACCTAGATCCCTGCCCACTATGGTCATTCCCACTTACTACTGTCATTCCCACTTACTACCGTCATTCCCGCGAAGGCGGGGACCTAGATTCCTGCCTTCGCAGGAATGACATACCTTCGCAGGAATGACAAAGCTTCGCAGGAATGACAAGCCTCCGCAGGAATGACAAACCTCCGCAGAAATGACGTGCCTCAGATCTTTTCCAAATGCTGCACTATTTCCGGCCAAACCAACTCGTTAATCACTTCTTTCATGGCTAAACTGTCTTCTGAGAATTCAAGCGTGCCATCATCAAGTGTGGTGAGCAGCTTATTTTCTCGTAGGGCATTCACGAAACTTCCCAATACGTTCTTGTCGTAGAACTCAGGTGAACTCATGCCATAAAGGGTTGAAAGACGTTCGGCAATAACACAGCTCTGTTTCTCAAGTTGAGTACGGCCGAGTGACTTCTCTTTCTCAAGCACACTGAGTACAACTGCGTAGCGTTGCCAAGTTTCTTGCATTGCTCGGCTGAGTAACCACGCAGAATGGAAACTATCGTCGCTGGAAGCTGGTGGCGCTAAGTAGCGGCCACTTTGTACTAACAAGCCTTGGGCTTTCATCTGTGATATCAATGTGTCGGCATACTCACTCGCTTGCTCTAATGACAAATGCATGAAGAACTCGCGTTTCAGCAAGGGATACATGCGTTCAACGATTGATATGATTGCGGCTTTTTCTTTTTTCTTAGCACTGAAAATAACCGCCATAATTAAACTAGGCAAAGCAAAAACATGCATGATGTTATTACGGTAATAGGTGAGTAATACTGCATTGTCAGGCTTTGTCGCAACGAGTTTGCCGTACTCATCTTCCGACTGTTCAAAACGCTTTAGGGCCAGTGTTGTTTGAACCAACTCGATAGCGTCTTCGTCTGGCATGGTGAAGTCGCCGCTAAACGGTGCGTTTTTAAGAAGTTCGAGGTAGTCACTGATAGCGCGAGTTAATTCTGACTCGCTCATGATCTGGGTTTTTGACGATAGCAAACATAGCGCTACTAAAGCTGTACCATTCAATGCCGCGGCACGATTGATTCGCGTCATAATAGTATCTGCAAGCTTGTTCACGGCAGGCGTTAACCACGTTGGTTTTTTATCTGGATCATCCACATTAACATCGCGCCACTCTTTCACGTTCTCATCTAAGAATTGATTAATAAGTAGTGGCTCGCCGAAGTTTACGAAGCCCTGACCATAATTTTTCAACTTACGAATGGCAGAGAAAACTTGTGTTGGCGATTCTTTTTTCTTCGACTTGCCTTTCAATTCTTTTTGGTAACTTTTTACTTCCATAACGTGCTCATAGCCCAGATAAACAGGGACAATTGAGACTGGACGATTGATACCTTTTAAGGCGGCTTGTAAGGTCATTGCAAGCATGCCGGTCTTTGGTGGTAGCAAGCGACCTGTTCTCGAGCGCCCGCCCTCCGGGTAGTACTTAACTGAATAGCCTTTGTTAAATAGCAATTCTAGGTATTCTCTAAACACAGCGGTATAGAGTTTGTTACCGGCAAAACTGCGACGTAGAAAAAACGCACCACAACGTCTAAATATCTTACCCACTGGCCAAAAGTTTAGATTAATACCTGCAGCGATATGCGGAGTCACTAGGCCCTCATGATAAATAACATAGGTTAATAATAGGTAATCCATATGTGAGCGATGACACGGTACATAAATGATCTCGTGGCCGTTTTGAGCCAGTTCTCGCACGCGATGAGCGTGTCCGACATGTATGCCGTTATATATTTTATTCCAGATACGCCCAAGCACTCTATCGCCTATACGAATGAGACCTTCGCGATAGTCGGCCGCAACTTCATCAATATAAGCTAAGGCTTTTTTCTTTGCTTCATCAGGGCTGATGTTTTTTTGTCTGACTTCTTCTTGCATGGCCAATTGAATAGAGTCGGCACCGAGAAGTGAATTGTATAGAGTCGAGCGTTCTAAAAGCGTTGGGCCTGACATTGCTTGACGTTTTCGCTGAAAGTGAGTCCTCGCTACTCGTACTAGCTTCTGAGATATCTTTTGGTTAGAGCCATGTAATTGGGCCATCTGTTTAGTGGACACAGCTTTACTGTAACTAACGATGTTGTCACGACCTAAGAATAGTAAAATGAATAGCTTTCGTAACCAGCTTGGCGATGCTCTATCAGCAAGTAATTGCGCGAATCCGGAGGACTCTTTGCCTGCTGAGCGACCCCAAGATATTGATACAGGCACAACCTGCAAGTCTAGTTCGGGATTTTCTCTATGTAATAGAAACATTTTTGTAAATACGTCTTCAATAGATGTTTTCTTTACTTTTCGGGAAAATAGGCTTTGAGGACGATTGATATAATAGCAGCGCTTATGCTCCTCACCTAAGAACCCTATGGGCGATATGGGATTGGGTAAACCTAAGCCTGCAGCTGACAATTGCAAGGCAACTAAATCGGTAATCGATTCAGTTTGAATTAAGTATAAAAGGGGCTTCTTTTTATCAATACCGAGCTCTGACTCGATGTTAGTAGGCACACTCTTCACTGAAATTAGCCAGCGAATTGGCAGTGTAAAAAGCTTTCGCAAAAAAGCGCGTACGCCACTCATGTATTCTTCCTAATATAAAAATTAACCTGACAATAATAACATGACAGCGATAATTTATATTAATTCCTTGAAAAACAAACGTAACAAAAGACAAATTGATGATTGCCATTTATTCGATCCTGTATATACTTACACCTAACTGTATAGAAAAACAGGCTGTTTATGCGTCCACTAACTCCAAGACAACAAGAAGTGCTCGACCTAATCAAAAGCACCATGATCGACACGGGTATGCCCCCAACTCGCGCAGAAATTGCACGAAATTTAGGCTTTAAATCTGCTAACGCAGCGGAAGAGCATCTAAAAGCACTGGCGAAAAAAGGCGTGATTGAAATTATGCCGGGTACTTCGCGCGGTATTAAACTGAATTGTGCACTTGAAGATGAAGTGGAAGAAGGTTTACCGTTAATTGGTCGTGTTGCAGCGGGTGAACCCATCCTAGCAACAGAACATGTAGAGTGTCATTACAAAGTCGACCCAGATTTGTTCAAGCCAAGCGCCGACTTTTTGCTTAGAGTCGATGGCATGAGTATGAAAGACATCGGTATTCTCGACGGCGATATATTAGCGGTTCACAGAACAACTGATATTCATAACGGTCAGGTTGTCGTCGCTCGTGTTGATGAGGATGTTACGGTAAAACGGTTTGAAAAACGCGGAAGCCAAGTACTACTACATGCAGAAAACGACGCTTTCTCACCGATTAAAGTCGATTTAGCTTCACAACCATTCAATATAGAAGGTATTGCAGTTGGTGTTATTCGTAACTCTGATTGGATGTAAACATGAGTTAACTCTTCTTTCTACTCGACATATACCCAACTAACCCAAGCACCGCTTTCAGCCGGTTCTTGGGTTTTTTTAAATAAATCAATCGCTTCTTCCCTCTTCATTAATTCCGTCTCTGCTTGAGTTACTTATCAATTCTTTATTGTTTATTTATTGCGCATTAAGCAAATAGGGAATAACCATATTCATTCAAATTGCAAAAAAACACTAGACTAAGTAGGGACTTTGTTTAATCATTAGGCATTGATTTACATATCATTAAAAATAATAACAAAACCTTTACATTGGAGTGTAAAAATTGAGCGCTCTAATGTTGTTATGCAAAGGAGTATCAGAGTGAAGCGAATTTCAACGTTGCTAGTAGGCGCTATGCTGGCGCTTAGCAATCCGGCAATCGCGACGACTGCTGCGGAACGATCAGATATTAACTTACGCGAAGGCGTTACCGATATCAGTGCACAAGTATATGATTTACATATGCTAATGTTCTGGATTTGTGTAGTCATTGGTGCCTTGGTATTCGGCGTTATGTTCTATTCCATGATAGTTCATCGCAAGTCAGTGGGCGCTAAGCCAGCGAACTTTCACGAGAATGTAAAGGTTGAGGTGCTTTGGACAGTAATCCCTTTCATTATCCTTATTGCTATGGCTTGGCCCGCGGCGAAAACCTTAATGGCGATGGAGGATACCAGCGAAGCAGATATTACTATACTAGTCACTGGCTCCCAGTGGAAGTGGCATTACAAGTACCAAGAAAACCCAGATGTTGAATTCTTTTCTTTGCTGGCCACTCAGCGAGAGCAAATTCAAAATAAGTTTCCTAAAGGTGAAAATTATCTTCTTGAAGTTGACCGACCTTTAGTCATCCCTACGGGCAAAAAAGTGAGATTCCTAATTACTTCAGATGATGTAATTCATTCATGGTTTGTGCCTGATTTTGCAATTAAGAAAGATGCTAACCCTGGTTTTATCAATGAAGCATGGGCGAATGTTAACGAACCTGGTATTTACCGTGGTGCATGTGCAGAGCTATGCGGAAAAGACCATGGCTTTATGCCGGTGGTAGTCATTGCAAAAGAGCCGGCAGAATACGACGCGTGGATAAAAGAGCAAGAGTTAGCTGCCATACGTGCAAAAGAAGAAGAACAACGTTTACTTGCGATGAATATGAGTATGGAAGAGCTAATGACCCAAGGTGAGAAGGTTTACAACATTGCCTGTGTCGCTTGCCACCAACCAAACGGTGAAGGTCTTCCACCCACATTCCCTGCTTTGAAAGGCAGCGCGATTGCATTAGAGAAGCAAAACATTCCAGCGCACATTGATTACATCATCAACGGCAAAAACAACATGCCTGCGTTTGGTAAGCAGTTGAGTATGTCTGAGATTGCGGCGGTAGTGACTTACGAGCGTAATGCTTGGGGCAACAACACTGGCGACATGGTGCAAGCTAAAGACGTCAACGCTGTGATAAACGGTCAATAGGAGGTCATCACGATGAGTACAGATACAGTTAAAGATAGCCAAGACACTCACGCTGCTAGTGATGGCGCACACGACGACCATCATCATGAGCATCATATTCCAACAGGGATAACCCGTTGGTTGTTTACGACTAACCACAAAGACATAGGTACATTGTATTTGTGGTTCGCATTCATTATGTTCCTCGTGGGTGGTGCAATGGCGATGGTTATTCGCGCAGAGCTCTTCCAACCAGGACAGCAAATTGTTTCACCTGATTTCTTCAACCAAATGACAACAGTGCATGGGTTAATTATGGTCTTTGGTGCAGTTATGCCTGCCTTTACCGGCCTTGCAAACTGGTTGGTACCAATGATGATAGGTGCGCCGGATATGGCTTTACCTCGCATGAATAACTGGAGCTTCTGGATACTGCCATTTGCCTTTTTAATTCTGCTTTCATCGCTATTTATGGAAGGCGGTGGCCCTGGCTTCGGTTGGACCTTCTATGCGCCTTTATCTACTCAATATAGTAACGACAGCACTGCCTTGTTTGTGTTCTCTGTGCATATTATGGGTATTTCCTCAATCATGGGCGCGATTAACGTTGTCGTTACCATCTTAAATATGCGTGCTCCAGGCATGACGTACATGAAGATGCCGCTGTTCGTATGGACGTGGTTGATTACGGCGTTTTTACTTATTGCTGTTATGCCAGTCTTAGCCGGTGCGGTTACGATGGTACTGACCGACAAATACTTCGGAACAAGCTTCTTTGACGCTGCCGGTGGTGGTGACCCAGTGATGTTCCAGCATATTTTCTGGTTCTTTGGTCACCCAGAAGTATACATTATGATTCTACCTGCTTTCGGTATCATCTCCGCGATTGTGCCTACCTTTTCGCGTAAAAAACTTTTTGGTTACGCCTCTATGGTGTATGCAACCGCTTCGATCGCGCTTCTTTCGTTCATCGTTTGGGCGCATCACATGTTTACCACCGGAATGCCAGTGGCCGCGGAAATGTTCTTCATGTTCGCGACCATGTTGATATCGGTGCCTACAGGCGTGAAAGTCTTTAACTGGGTAGCGACAATGTGGCGCGGCTCATTAACGTTTGAAGTGCCAATGATGTTTGCTATTGCCTTTATCGTGCTGTTTACGATTGGCGGCTTGTCTGGCTTGATGTTGGCCATTACACCTGTCGACTTCCAGTATCACGATACCTACTTTGTTGTTGCTCACTTCCATTACGTACTGGTTACAGGTGCGGTCTTCTCTATCATGGCGGCTGTCTATTATTGGCTACCGAAATGGACGGGTAAGATGTTTGACGTGACTTTAGCTAAGTGGCATTTCTGGTGCTCACTAATTTCTGTAAACGTGTTGTTTTTCCCTATGCATTTTGTGGGTCTAGCAGGTATGCCTCGTCGTATTCCTGACTATGCGCTTCAATTCGCAGATTTCAATAAGTGGATCAGTATCGGTGGTTTCGCCTTCGGATTATCTCAGCTTATTTTCTTAGTATTGCTTATCAAGGCATGTAAGAAACAAGGTGAGCCTGTTAGCGACCAAGTTTGGGAAGGGGCTGAAGGTTTAGAATGGGAAATCCCGTCACCTGCACCTTACCATACGTTTGAAACGCCGCCGGTAGTGAAATAAGAAACGGTAGTTGAGACGATGAATCCTGAAGATAAATCGCTTAATGACACGGCTAGAGACGCTGAAGCAAGTAGTGCTGATGCGTCTACGGCGCCCAAAACGCGCGCTGAAATGGCAGCTGAAAATGCGAAAACAGTAAAGCGCTTGGTATTAGTTGTTGTTTGTATGTTGGGTTTCAGCTTCGCATTAGTGCCTCTATACGATGTGTTCTGTGACTTAACCGGTATCAACGGTAAGCCATCGGATCAAGCGGCTGTGTATGAGTCGGTAGTGATCGATGAATCGCGCACTATTAAGGTAGAGTTTATTACCCGTACCCACTCTGGAATGCCTTGGGAGTTCAAAGCACAAACAGCTGTAGTGCGTGTGCATCCTGGCGAAATGGGTGAAGTCGAATTTTACGTACGAAACCCATCAGACCGCGACATTATTGCTCAAGCAATTCCATCCGTGTCACCTGGTACGGCTGCGCTCTACGTGAATAAAACAGAGTGTTTTTGTTTTAAACATCAACCTTTGAAATCAGGCGAAGAAGCCATCATGCCGATGAAATTCTACGTTGACCCACAATTGCCCAAAGATATAAGTGTTTTTACTTTGCAATATACCCTTTATGACATATCTGCAAAGGTACAACCCGCTGTTGAAGTAGCAATGAATACAGCTAATGGAGAATAAAATGGCTCAAGAACAATACGAAAAATACTATGTGCCCGAACAAAGTATATGGCCCATCGTGGGCGCAGTGGCTTTGTTTCTAATAGCAGTTGGCGCTGGTAATTTTGTAATCGAAAATAGCAATGGAACGGAAGGCTTTGGTTTTTATGTTCTGCTAGCCGGTTTAGCGTTATTGCTTATCATGATCACAGGTTGGTTTAAAAACCAAATCGACGAATCAATGAGTGGCTTGTATAGCGCTCAGTTGGGCCGATCTTACCGTCAGGGTATGGCCTGGTTCATTTTCTCTGAAGTTATGTTCTTTGCGGCTTTCTTTGGTGCATTGTTTTATGCCAGAGCGATCGCGATCCCATGGCTAGGCGGGGCATCAAATAATGTCAGCACCAACGAAGTGTTATGGAACGGTTTCGAAGCCACATGGCCTCTTCTTGTTACGCCTGCTGATGCGATAACAACAGGTGAACCTTCAACGCAAGCTATGCCTTGGACTGGACTGCCATTAATCAATACGGCCTTATTACTAGCGTCCTCAGTAACACTGCACTTTGCACACGTAGGGCTAGAAAAAGACAAAAGAACACAGCTAACCGTATGGTTAGGAATTACTATCCTATTGGGTTGTATTTTCTTGGGTTTGCAAGTGCAAGAATACATTCACGCTTATCGTGATCTCGACCTCACGCTCGATTCAGGCGTCTACGGAAACACTTTCTTCTTGTTAACAGGCTTCCATGGAATGCATGTTACCTTGGGAACAATAATACTCATTGTGTTGTTTTTTAGAGTATTGAAGGGGCACTTTACGCCGAAAGAACACTTTGCTTTCCAAGCGGGTAGTTGGTATTGGCATTTTGTTGACGTAGTGTGGGTAATGTTATTCTTTTTTGTCTATATTCTTTAAGAATATAAGCTACTGACATTGTTGAGTAAATAAACAACAATGGGCTACTCCGTTTGAGTAGCCTGCTGTTGATAAGGTGAAGGATTCGGTTTAATCAATCCCGTTGCAACACCAAGCAAAATAATGCCAATGATGAGCGCCGAAGCAAGTACTCGTCTACCAATATATTTACTCATATTTTCATCTTGTTTGTTTTTCAACATGATCACCATAGCTTTGAACAAGCTGACCACCATAAAGATCAACAAAGCACCAATGACAATTTTCACAACTAACATGCACTCGCTCCTATTATTTTTATTCTTTCTTTTGCGGGGCAAAAAGAATTTTCAAAGGTTTATTAACGAATATGTGGCTCCGTAAATTACCTATAATACCTACCTTAATCACTTTGGTATGTGTTGTCATTATGTTTGGCTTAGGTATCTGGCAATTGGATAGAAAAGCTGAAAAAGACGTGCGTCTTGCCCAAATCGAAGAACGACGAACAAGCGAAGCTTATACGCTATCTGAATTGATGTTGATCGCGGGAGAAGAGAGTACAACATCACAAACAGAAGATATTCAAGATTACCCTGTTCAAGTCATCGGCGAAGCAAACATAGACAAGCTGTTTTACATCGATAATAAAATTAACGAAGGCCGAGTCGGTTTTGAAGTTGTTGTTCCAATAAAGCTTAATAGTGACCTTTCAAGCCAAATAAGCAAAGGAGCGTCGTCTGATCCCACTTTTGTTCTAGCTAATTTAGGTTGGTTACGTGGTTCAGGAATCAGAGGAGAGTTGCCAAACATTCCCCAGGCAGATCTAGCGTTAATCGCTGGTACAAATAACGTGTTTCGCGGCGTAGTGAAGTACCCGTCGAATAACGCCATGGTATCGGAAACAAACATCTCATTCGGCGAATTTCCCGCATTACTACAGCAACTAGACTTAGCAAAAGCTGCAGAACACCTGCAATTAAGCGGTGACAAAAGTCTGCTTCCGTTTATTATCAATATTGATAAAAACCCGCAAACCGAGTTTGTCAGAGAGTGGCAACCGGTCGTGATGGCACCAGAAAAACATTTGGGTTATGCCGCTCAATGGTTTGGTTTAGGTATTGCAGCCTTAACTATTTACTTATTGAGTTTAATGAAACTCCTCCATTCTAAAAATAATAAAGAGACATAAGATGCAAGCAAAAAACTCATCATCGAAGAAAACGAAATTCACTGCCCTAGCGCTTATTGTCGTTTTCATTCTTCCCGTTGTTCTTGCCAAATTAGCGCTTGATAATGATTGGTTTAATAAAGGTGCTACAAACAGAGGACAGTTACTCGACCCTATTATTGATGCTAGTAGCGTATTTGTAGACACCAGTGAGGAACCGCATTGGCGTTTGTCTTACGTCATCCCTGAAAGTTGCGATGTTGCTTGTGAGAATGCGGTATTTAGTATTAGCCAGGTAAGGAAGGCTGTTGGGCGTGAAATGGATAGGGTAGACGCAGTTTTTATCGCTACGGAAAACAGCGATACGAAAGCAGTAGCAAACGTAGTTTCCAAAGAATATGGCAAGCTGTTAAATTTAGATTCAGAAAGTGTTAATAAATTGTTTAAACAGGTCGGCAATGATGGTATTTTCATTATAGATACACTCGGAAATGTAGTATTGCGATACGACATCACGCTTGAACGAGACCAAGCAATTATGGACAGCCGTGACATATTGGCAGACCTACGCAAATTACTGAAATTGTCGCGCATCGGCTAGAACAGGATAAAAGAATAATGAAGAAGTTAGTGCTGGCTAGCATTTTTTTGGCACTAGTTGTTATTGTCCTAGGCGCTTATACACGTCTAACGGACGCAGGGCTTGGATGTCCTGATTGGCCAGGATGTTATGGCACCTTGCTTGTTCCGCAAACGGAAGAGTTAGTAGAACGCGCGAATCAAGCGTTCCCTGAGCGTCCGGTTGAAGCTGAGAAAGCTTGGAATGAAATGATCCATCGCTACTTTGCTGCTGGCTTGGGCTTTCTTATTTTGGTCATTTTCCTTAGCGCTCTCGTTAAGCGACTGAGAGGGAAGAATGTCCCGATAAAACTTCCCTTCGTGATATTTTGCTTGGTGTGCTTTCAAGGTGCGCTGGGCATGTGGACAGTTACCTTAAATCTATTACCTGTAGTGGTAATGGGGCATTTGTTGGGTGGTTTTACCGTTCTCTCTTGTCTGTTTCTATTGTATTTGCGCCTCACTCCATATCGTATTCCAGGTGGTGACTCGCAAATCAGAAAGCTCGCCAAATTTAGCCTTATTGGAATACTTATCTTAGTTTGGCAGATTGCATTGGGCGGCTGGACTAGTGCAAATTACGCATCAGTGTCCTGTGTCGAACTTCCAATCTGTCAGGGAGATTGGTTTAGCCAGATGGACATCAGTGGAGCCTTTAGTGTTCCCGAAGCTGAAAACTATGAATTCGGTGTACATAGCCCTGAAGAAAAGGTCACGATGCATGTTATGCACAGAATTGGGGCTATTATCACATTTTTATATCTGTGTTGGTTCGCTATCGCGGTTTACAAAAAATCCTCGTCGGGTTTGATGAAACGCCTAGCCGTAACGATGACTTTAGTGCTGGGCTTACAAATTATTCTTGGTGTTAGTAACGTTGTTTATAGCTTGCCATTGGTTGTGGCGACAATGCATAACGCGGTGGCTGCATGTTTGTTGCTGGTAATGATAATGATGTCTTACACCATGTATCGCAAGTATTGACGGCTGTCTAAAACAGTTAAACATAGTGGTAAATCACTCATCACAACAAAAATATAAAAGTGATTTATGAAGTAAAATTTTCTAGGAGAAGCACATGGGTCAACAAGCTATCGCTTCGAAAGCTATTCGCAATCAAGCCACTTGGCGTGACTATTATGAAATGACAAAGCCCCGCGTGGTAATGCTACTTTTACTGACCGCCTTGGTTGGTATGTGCTTAGCCACATCAACTTGGATAGACTTGCAGGTCTTAATCTTTGGCATGTTGGGCATTGGTTTATTGTCGTCTTCAGCAGCTGTTATTAATCATGTTGTTGACCATAAAATTGATAGTGTGATGGCACGTACTTTTAATCGCCCAGTGGCGAAAGGGAAAGTATCTCCCCAACGAGCTTTAGTGTTTGCCTTCGTGATTGGTGCGATCGGCTTTGTGAGCTTAGCTGCATTTGTAAATATGCTAACAGCTTGGTTAACTTTGGCTAGTTTAGTCGGTTATGCAGTGATTTATACGTCTTATTTAAAACGTGCAACGCCACAAAATATTGTCATAGGTGGCTTAGCTGGAGCCGCTCCTCCGCTTTTGGGTTGGGTAGCCGTTACCGGTGAGATACACGCGTATGCACTCTTGTTGGTGTTGATTGTTTTCACTTGGACGCCACCCCATTTCTGGGCTTTGGCTATTCATCGCGAAAAAGACTATGCAAAAGCAGAGATACCCATGTTGCCTGTTACTCATGGAATCGAATTCACTAAAACGTGTGTATTACTCTATACGGTCTTGCTCTGCTTAGTGTGTGCATTACCTTATTTAGTGGATATGAGCGGGCTCATCTATTTGATTGGCTCTACTATTCTCAACGCTGGTTTTATGTATTTCGCGATTAAGCTGAAATATAGACCTGAAGCGTCTACTGCAATGGACACATTTAAGTTTTCCATTTTACATCTAATGATTTTATTTGTGGTATTACTAGCTGATCACTACATTCCTTTGTAAACTTCTATTAAATATTTAGGTCTACTGAGTAGGCCTCTTTTCATTATGTGTTGGATACTATTCTCATGAACCAAAATAAATTGGTTGGCATTGTTGCTGTCCTGTCGTTAATTCTCGGTATTTATTTAGCGATTACTATCGCGCCGCCTTCCAGCATGGAAAAGCCGCTGAGCGAGCAAACTCAACATATGAGTTGGTATCCTCAAGCCAGAGCGCTAGCCGACTTCGAGCTTACCAGTCACACAAATGAAAAGATGACCAAAAGCGACTTAAAGGGCTCTTGGACCTTAGCATTTGTGGGGTATACCTTCTGCCCAGACATTTGTCCTGTCACCTTGGCTGAAGTGAATAAAATATATCCTGAATTACAAGAAAATGTGACGTCTACTCCTCTACAAATATGGTTTCTATCCGTTGATCCCAAACGCGATACTGTCGAAAGGTTAAATGAATACGTTAACTATTTTAATCCTGATTTTCTTGCAAGTACGGGATCTCACGACCAACTTTTTCCCTTGGTAAGAAGTATGGGAATGATGTATTCAATGAGCGAAAGCACTGACAATCCAAATTATCTTGTCGATCATAGTGCATCTATTGTGGTCATAAATCCTGACGGCAACGTGGTTGGACGCTTTAAGCCAAAAATGGAACCTGGCCAACTCGCCATCAGTGACATGGAAGAACTGAAAGTAGACGTTCCCTTGTTACTTAACAATGGCTGATTGCGATTTTATTATTCAACCCTGCAAGCCAGCGGAAGCTGAACAGCTTGCTGCATTGGTTTTTCAATCTGAGCCCATCCTGCTTAGTTACCTGTTCGGTGGTGAAGAACAGTGCCTATCATTCCTTCGCTATGCTTGTGCCCGAGCCGATGGCCAATTTAGCGCAAGTAGACATTGGGGAGTGAGTGATGCAAATAATCACGAGTCTGATGTGCTGCTAGGTGCTTGCACCACATGGTATTCACCTATGTCTGACGTATTTCAATATCAGACCTTAGAGGCGTTGAAGGGCTTTTTCGATGTCAAGCAACTTGGCCACCTACTGATCAATCGAGAAGCACTAGACCTCTGTTTTACAAGCCCAACTAAAGATCAGCTATGCTTAGGGCACTTAGCCATTATTCCGAGTGCTAGAAATCTTGGCTTAGCCACTTCCCTTATTGCTTTTGCAAAACGCAAAGCACAGAAGATGAAAAAGTTAGCGTTGGTGCTAGATGTTGAAAAAGGTAATACGGCAGCACTAAACTGTTACCTGAATGCGGGTTTCAATGTTGTAAAAGAAAATCATTTTCTGCCCACTGAGCAGTGTTTTTTACGTTTGGAGTTGCCTATCCAAGCTTAGATATTTGGTTTACTTGTAGCATGAAACTTAAGGCGTGAGCAATGTGTTCAGAATCTAGTCTAATGAAACTACACAATTGCGGCCTTTCTGCTTGGCTTGATACAAAGCTTCATCTGCAAGACCGATTAGTTTGTCGAGTTCAACCGAATGTGGAAGTGCACTAACGACACCAATACTCAATGTGACTTTATGCTCGGGCGTTATATTCTTTGAATCGAAATGTTCGCGCAGTTTGTCTGCAAGTTGATGAGCCTCTCGGGTGTTTGTGTTGGGCAAGAAGATGAGAAATTCTTCGCCTCCCCAGCGTAATGGAATATCGGACTCTCGCAATCGTTTCTTTAGCTCTTTACCAACCTCTTCAAGAACTTCATCGCCAGTAGCGTGGCCATATTCATCGTTAATTCGCTTAAACCAATCTAAGTCGATGAGAATAATTGCCATAGGTGTTTTGTTACGTTTACCTAATTCCCATAAAGGGTGAACTAAATCGGAAAAGGCACGTCGATTGTAAAGATTTGTCAGTTGGTCAAGCCGAGCGTTAATTTCAGCGCTCTTCCTGGCTTCTTGAGCCAACTTAAAGTTAAACCCTAGAGAGATTGATAATAGTGACATTTCTAAAAGCATACCAATTTCAATGCCTCGGAATGCCCACTGTGAATAAGGAATGACTCCCCAAGTAGCAAGGCTGGAGATGGTTGCTCCACCGGTACCCATAATCACCGCAGGCACGAAAAACATTGCCAATGGGTTGCCGCTTTTATAGGAATAATAGCCAATAACCAGCATCCAGATCGATAATGTCGTTAAGATGATTAACTGAGCCATTATTGCAATGGAGCGGTCATCTATTATCAAGAGGCCAAGCGCCAGTATCAAAAGGGCACCATAAAGTTTATACCTAAATGCATACAGTGATGGTAAATAGGTGCGAGTATTTAGAAATTCCAATGTGAAAAGCACGCCAGAAAACAAATAGGCAAACATCAAGGTTGGCATAAGAAGCTGCTGTAACCCGACAGACTCTGGCCACAATATCCAAAACCCATGCCCTGTATAAGTGTAGTTAAAAGCTGTGAATGCCAGCAAGTAAAGTGAATACAATAGGTATTTTAATTCTTTTAAATAACTGTATAAGGCAATGTTATAAATAAACAGAATGCCCAAAATGCCATAAAGTGCACCATAGAAATAGGCGTTTATTGATGCTGTGCCAACATGGCTTTGTTCCGAACCAATATAAATAGGAAGCGTTAAAGGATCTTTTGAATGAACGCGAAAATATACGTCTGTTTGCCCTGGAGGGAAGTCATATGCTACCGCTGGCATACGTCGTGAAATTGGCCGTTTAGTGAACGGTACAGAATCTCCAATAGCCGCCTCTTGAAGTATTTGCTTATTGTGAACAAAATAAACATCAACTTCATCCAACCAAGCGTTATCAATTTTAATGACTAGGCTGTCATCATTTTTGCTAGTGTTAATGACTGGCAGTACTGCCCATAGTGTATCTTGAGTAAATCCAAAGCTGACTTGAGTCTCGCTATTATGCGAAAATTGTTGCTTCTGAAACGCTATTATTGCTTCGTTAATCGTCATTTCACTAGACGCATCAGAGAAAAGGTGGAGTTGCTCATTAACGAGCTTAATATCAGTGTTTATTTCATTTGTATGCGCGCTCACTTCACCCGCAAGCATTGCACTTGAGATAATGATAAAGATGATAACCGTGCGAAAAACTGACATCACTTTGGTTAATTCTCCTATTGCCGAACTCGTGTTAAGGCAAATTCCACAACATTGCAATTTACGCTATTCATTCTTGCCGAGAAGATCCGGTCTATGCCTCAGCCAATTGCTAATGACAACAAGAGCGCTATACTAAAAACGATTTACGGCGAGGTCAGAAAGAGTAACCGAGCATTCTGATCTATTCAATATATATCTGAATCAATAAGAAGGATAACTAATATGGCTAGGGTTTTGAGATTTTGAACATCGAGAGTTTTAATCCGAAGCAGGTAAAGTTGTTTAAAAAAACGCTGTTGAGAAATATCTATCTTGCCTTATTTGTTATCATCGTTGGCTTAATAGTACAAGCTAATCAATCGCTTTTTAGTGGAAGCAAACGAGATGGGATACTATTGATCTTCGCTATAGCTTCTATCCCTCTGGGCATTTCTTTTCTCGTGTATCAAGCTTGGAAAATAGGGACTAACCCAAAGTATTTACTGTTTGATCTTGAGGCTAAGGTGTTAAAAATGCCAAAGGCACAAGATCTAAGTTTTAACGCTTTATCCAGTTGTTTGTTGAGGTATGAAAGCGGCAGATACGATCTTGATATTATCTATAAAAACGGAAAAATTCTGACAACAGGAAAAATGTACATTTCTTGTTTGGATAGTATTCAAGTGGAACAAGCTTTTGCGATCATCAACGAGCTTATCGCTGAAGCAGCGTAAAGTTAAGCCCTTATCTTATCACCACGCCTTCAATTCATATCTTCCTTTTAGCTAGTTTTGATTGCTTTATTTAATACTAGCTTCTAGACTTTCGACTGGAATACTGAATTTTGAAATTTTCAAAAACAACACAAGGAAATATCGTGGAATATAAATATATAAAACAAACAGTACTAGTTTGTGCGGCTGTCGCAATATCTATTGTTACCTCTGGCTGTGCATCAACCAGTTCTCAAGTGATTGAAACGCCTAAAGTCGCTAGTTACAACACTAGTTATAGTGGCGTGAAAAACAAAATTGTTGTTGGTACATTTGTTAATCGTTCTAGCTTTCAAAATGGCATTTTTTCATCTGGAACCGATCGACTGGGCAGTCAAGCTAAGACGACATTGATGGGTCACCTTCAACAGACAAATCGCTTTGTAGTTTTAGATAGAGACAACATGGCTTTATTAGCATCAGAATCAAAACTGACTGGCGCCACGCAGAATCTTTCAGGTGCAAAGTTCGTGGTTACTGGTGATGTAACTGAGTTTGGCCGAAAGGATATAGGTGACAAGCAACTGTTTGGTCTGTTGGGCAAAGGAAAGTCGCAAATTGCATATGCTAAAATCACTCTTAATATTGTTGATGTGACAACTTCTGAGCTCGTTTATTCAGTGCAAGGTGCGGGTGAATATAGCTTATCAGAGCGAGAAGTTATTGGCTTCGGTAGCACAGCTGGTTACGACTCAACCTTAAACGGAAAAGTATTAGATTTGGCAGTCAGAGAAGCGGTCAATAACCTAGTGAATGGATTAGAATCTGGGAATTGGAGCCTGTAAATATGAAGCAAATTCAACGACTGTTGTTATTGTTAACAACTGCTGCAACGCTTAGTGCCTGCGTAACGGCGCCTAAGCCTCTGTATTATCATGGTGAACAAGCTGAGGCTGTTTATTCCTATTTGAAAGCTGATGATTTAAGTATCAGTGAGCAAATTTTACTTATGGAACAAACGATGCAAAACGCTAGTTCGACAGGTTTACCTCTAGCGCCAGGTTTCCACGCGCATTTAGGTATGTTGTATTTTGAGTCAGGCAATACCTCTGGTGGTATTGAACAATTTGAAGTCGAAAAGTCTTTGTTTCCAGAATCAAGCAAATATCTCGATTATCTATTGGCTCAATTACAAGGAAGTGATGCAAAATGAAGACATTATATTTAGCGATTATGGTCATTGGTACAGCTATTTTATCAGGCTGTGTAAGTCCGCCCCCAGCGTATGACTATTCAGAGTTTCGACTTGCAGATCCAAAATCGGTTGTTGTTCTTCCGCCAATTAACAATTCACAAGAAGTCGTCGCTGGCTACAGCGTAATGTCACAAGTTGCCGCACCTATTTCTGAATCTGGTTTTTATACTTTCCCAATTGCCATTGTGAATGAAACCTTTAAGAACAATGGCTTGACTGTAGCAAATGATGTGCACGCGGTTCCGTATCAAAAACTATATGAAATCTTTGGTGCTGATACTGCACTGTATATGACTATCGAAAATTACGGGACCAGCTACGTCATCGTATCGAGTGACACTGTCGTTACAGTATCTGCAAAATTAGTGGATTTACGCTCTGGAGCAGTCCTCTGGCAGAATGCAGCTACTGCTTCTAGCGCTGAGACGAGAGGTAACAGTGGTGGTGGATTGATCGGCATGCTTGTTGAAGCTGCGGTGAACCAAATTATCGAAACAGTTGTCGATCGTGGTTTTGATATCGCTGCAATTGCAAACGCACGTTTGTTGAATGCGGAAAGCTATAATGGTTTGTTGTATGGTCCTCGCTCGCCCAAATATGGCCAGCCTGTAGTTAGTGAGAAACAAAAATAGAAGCTTAATTAGCCCACTGTTTGTCAGTGGGCTTCTTACCTATCAATCCAAATAAGTACCGTTATCCTGCGCTGTAAAGTAAGGCAACGAATACCAGTAGAAGCGAGATGGATCGCGCAAGCTTGGTGCTGTGCAGTTAATGCGAGTGCGGCCAGGGTAAAACTTCGCTTTTACATTAATGCTAAAGCCGGTGTTCGTTTCCTTGATAGGTAAGGTTTCACCTCTGAAATAGCATGCAACGCGGGCTAATAAAATGTCGTCGAACTTAACATCTATCTCGACGGTACCAAGCTGCTCTTCTATCAACATCACGTAACGTTGCGGACGCACATCGGTGACTGGCATGGCTAAGCTGTTAATTTTTGTCTTGAGTGTTTCTAAGTTCGCGTATCTGCCCGCTGCTGGGTATCGCGGTAAAGCTTGTAAGTCGCTATATGGTCCAACGGCGCCCGACTGCTGCCCAAAGCCAATATAACCCATGTCTTTAAGAAGGGCTTTTACCTTGGTGTCGAATTCACCGAAGGGGTAAGCTAACCACTTCAAAGAATAACCCAGCTTTTCAGTCAGTAGCTGCTCAGCCATCTCGATATTGCGTTTTATTCTAGCTAGCCACTGTTCATCACTTTCATTGGCATAACGATCTAATAAGTGAAGATGGTCTAGCGTGTGATTAGCAAAAGTAACACCCTCGCTTTTCATCGTTTCAAGGTCTTCCCAGCTAAGCTGAGAACCGGTACCAATTTGCGATGGATTGATAAAGATTGTGTAGGGAAAGCCATACTTTTTTAATATCGGGTGACCATTCTCTAAAATATTTTTATAGCCATCGTCAAAGGTAATAACAACAGCTTTATTAGGTATTACTTCACCTTTTTTCAGTAAGTCCAAGGCCTTCTGCAAGCTGATGACGGTATTGTTTTCTGCAAGGTAGCTCATGTGTTCTTCTAGTTCCGCAGGCGCGATAGAAGTGACTCGAGGAGTGTCTTCGCTCACATGGTGGTATTGAAGAATCACAAAGCTACGATTTTGATGAGTTTGATTGGTTTGAGTATTTTGACTAAGACTAAAGGCGGGAAATGCACAAACAAATAAGATAAAGGACAGTATAATGCTCAGAATCATAGATTCTGAAGCTGTTGATTGTATGCGTGTTGAAATCATCTTAGCGCTCCTTTTGCTGGCCCTAGTTCTGTGCAATTATAGCATCTAATTCCTCTTCACGAAGAACATACTTCATAGGTAACATAAACGGACATGCCAAAAAACGTTAAGCCAAATGGGCAAAGCAAGGTAGCGCAGGACAATGCAAACCGTTCACATCCTTGGCAATTATTAATACTGGCAGTTCCTCTAATCTTAGCCAATATAACTACGCCGCTCTTAGGTTTAGTTGATACAGCGATTTTGGGGCATATGAATGAGGCTGCTTATTTAGCTGGTGCGTCAATTGGCACATTAATTCTCACACAACTGTATTGGATTTGTGGCTTTATTAAAATGTCGGTAACTGGCTTAAGTGCGCAAAGCGCAGGTGGTCAAGATAAAGCTGACGAAGCCCGCTTAAAAGTACTGATACAGGGAATCACCTTGGGTTTGGTTCTAGGCCTGATATTTGTCGTATTGCAGTCGCCGATTTTAAGCGCTGGGCTCTATTTCGCTCAATCAAGCGATGAGTTTGCACTGAGTACACAAGCTTACTTTTCTGTGCGCGTATGGGGCGCACCTGCCGCATTAATTAACTTGGCTTTAGTGGGTTGGTTAATTGGTCAACAAAAGACTCGCACCATATTGTTATTACAGGTGGTAGTTAACTTGATTAATATTGTTTTTAGCGTTCTGTTTGTCTTTGGTTTCGGTTGGGGCATTGAAGGAGTCGCAGCAGCAACGGTATTGGCAGAATATTCTTTGTTGGCTTGTTCACTGTATGCCGCATTGCGGATTGTCAATCTGAACTTATATCAGGCAGCATGGTTGAAGTTTTCGGCGTTGAAAGCTTTGTTAAACCTCAATACTAATATTTTATTTCGAAACCTTGCGTTGCAATTCACCTTGGCCTTTGTCACGTTCACAGGTGCTACTTTGGGTACCCAAACTGCTGCTACAAATGCGATTCTAATGCAGTTCTTCGCGCTCATCGCCTTGGGTTTAGATGGTGTCGCGAATGCGGTTGAAGCCCTTGTTGGTGAACAAAAAGGCCGACGCAATTTAAGTATGTTAAAACGACAGGTGAATACAGGGTTGTTTTGGTCCAGTATTTTTTCGCTGGTGTATGCCATTGTATTCTGGCTTTTCGGGTCTGATATCATCAACCTTCTCACTGACCAACTTAGCCTACGTGAAAATGCCAAGTCTTATCTAGGCTTGATGATAGCCTTGCCCTTGATAGCTCATTGGTGCTTCTTGTTTGATGGTGTGTTTGTCGGTTTAACTCACGGTCGAGCAATGCGTGACAGTATGATATTGAGTGCGGCGGTTGGTTTTTTCGCAGTCTGGTGGATGGTATCGACGCTAATACAGGGAAGTGATGCGTACGCTGGTATGGAGAACTATGGTTTGTGGCTAGCGTTACTGAGCTTTCTTGCTTCTAGAGGCCTGATCTTAGGCTTGTGGTATGGCTACTTGCTTCGGAAGCCAGATGAGCGTTTGTGGATCTAGCAGCTGCAGAGTATCTGCAGCTATTAGTTATTCAGGCTTCTTCGCTTTGTTTTGCCACCCGGCTTGGAAGTAATCGGCAGATGAGGATTTGTACATAGCCATAAATAGACATACAAGCCCCAATAGTGAGAAATACTAAAGCGACAATTTTCGTGCTATTTATAAATGTGTCTGAAATGCCGTCAAAGATATTGAAATAGCTTATGCCCATATCTGAATACCAAATAGCGACACCCACCATAAATACACAAAAACCTTTAATGAACCGCTGCCAGTGGCGCAAGGGCTCGGTAGTTATTTTGTCGATCAAACTGCTCATTCACAACCTACCTAGACGAGTATTAGCTCGTATCATAGAACGAGTCAGAGACTCGTTCAATTAAACTCTAGTAGTAAGAATGTTCGCCAGCTTCATGCTCCGTTGCGTCTTTTACTGCAGTAATTTCGCCTTCAAACTGCGCTAGCATTTGCTTCTCAATACCGTCTTTGAGGGTTACATCGACCATGGAACAACCATTGCAACCACCACCAAATTGTAGCACAGCTGTACCGTCTTCGGTAACTTCAACTAACATTACTTGGCCGCCGTGACTGGCAAGGCCTGGATTAATATCAGTCTCAATCATGTAGTTAATTCTTTCGACTAAGCTGGCGTCGTCAGAAAGTTTTTTAGCTTTTGCGTTAGGTGCTTTTAGAGTTAGCTGTGAACCCATTTGATCGGTAACAAAGTCGATTTCCGCTTCTTCTAAGTACGGGGCGCTTTCTTGATCTACAACGGCGTTGAAACCGTTAAATGGTAGCGTAATATCGCTCTCTTCAACTGCATCAGGTGGGCAATAAGAAACGCCGCACTCAGCAGTGGAGGTACCTGGATTAACAACGAAGACACGAATGTTAGTGCCTTCACCTTGTTGTGAAAGTAGTTTGCCAAAGTGGCTTTGTGCTGATTCAGATATGGTGATCATGATGACCTCTATACATTGGTGCTATAATAGCGAAACGATAATGGCGGTATAATAACAAAATTACTTGAGTAAAACAGTCAAGTATTTGATTTTTTGCACACAAGTTGTAAAACTGTCGGGCAAATCGAAACCAAAGGACACTTTATGTTGAACCTACACGGCATTTCTAGCCGAATTCGCAGGCAATTTGTTGCTTTAATCACAATGAGCTTATTTTGTAGTTTGTTCGCAGTAAGCAGTGCAACTGCAAAAATCAGCGACTTGGACTATTTACCTCAAAATCAAAACTACGATAAGTCCATTCCTTTGCCTGCCGATATTCTAGGCTACCCTGTAGGAACGTGGCACGTGCGCCATGACCAACTAGTGAACTACATGTATGCTGTTGCAGAGGCGTCTGACCGAGTGACAGTGAAAGAGATAGGTAGAACGCATGAGCATCGGCCTTTATTGTTATTGACGATCACCAGCCCAAGTAATCACAGTAATATAGATGCGATTCGTCAGCAGCATATTCAACAAATTGAGAACGGTGAATCGGTACCACAAGATGCCCCTTTAATTATCAATATGGGTTATAGCGTTCACGGCAACGAACCTTCAGGTGCAAATGCTTCTATGCTTGTGCTTTATTATCTAGCGGCCTCGAACGGAGACGAAGTCAATACCCTGTTGAATGAAAATGTGGTTTTGCTTGATCCTTCATTGAATCCTGATGGCCTGTCACGTTTTGCTCAGTGGGCAAACTCACATAAAGGCAAGACACTCGTGAGTGACAAGTTGCACAGAGAGCATAGAGAACATTGGCCGTCGGGCAGAACCAACCACTATTGGTTCGATTTAAACCGTGATTGGTTGCTACTTACTCACCCAGAAAGCAAAGCAAGAATTCGCGAGTTTCATTCATGGAGACCTCATATTCTGACGGATTTCCATGAAATGGGTACAGACAGTACTTACTTCTTCCAGCCGGGAATTGCATCGCGTAAAAACCCTTGGACGCCAGACACCAATGTAACGCTAACGGCAGCTTTGGGCGATTTCCATGCCAAAGCTTTAGACAATGATAAGCAACTCTATTTTACCCAAGAAAGCTTTGATGATTTTTATTATGGTAAAGGCTCAACTTACCCAGATGCTCATGGCAGCATCGGTATTTTGTTTGAGCAAGCGAGTAGCCGAGGACATTTGCAAGATTCCATCAATGGCTTGTTGAGTTTCCCAGATACTATCCAAAACCAAGTCACTACCTCCTTATCTACCTTTAAGGGCGCCCTAGCAAATAAAAAGGCGATATTGGCGTATCAGAAACAGTTCTATGCTGATACTAAAGACCTGATGAAAGATGACAAGATTGAAGGTTTTGTTATCCAAGGAAATAAAGATGAAAGTCGTTTCGAGCGTGTCGCATCGATTTTGGCGTCGCATCAGATTGATTTCAAATATGTCAGCAAAAGCACTAAAGTGAAAGGTCTTGAGCTAGCTGCCAATAACGCGATTTATGTGCCGGCGAAACAAGCCCAATACCGCTTGTTGCGTTCATTATTTTCGGAGCGTCAGCGCTTTGCAGACAACACATTCTATGACGTTTCAAACTGGAATTTACCATTAGCTTTTAATTTGAACTACGCATCGTTGAATCGGTCTGAAGCTCGCAAATTGTCTACAAGTAATGAATATGTGAAAAGTGCGGTGTCTACCGGTATTGAAGCAGATGCTTACGCTTATGCCTTCGAATGGCACGATTACGAAGCACCAAAATTGCTTCAATTTTTATTGAGCAATGATGTTCAAGTTCGAGTGGCAGGTGCCGATTTTACAGCGCAAGTGTCTGCAAATGGAAAGGTCTCTGAACGTGATTTTAGCCGTGGAGCGATACTTATTCCTGCTGCTTTGAAACAACCTACCGACCTTATAAAAATGTTGAGCGAACAAGCTAGTGCTCTCAACTTGGCTGTCTACAATGTCGCATCGGGTCTCACCTCGAAAGGCATCGATTTAGGTAGCCGACGTTTTGCGCCAGTCAACTTACCGAAGGTCCTTTTGATTGGTGGTAAAGGTACGTCTCAGTATGAAGTAGGCGAAATTTGGCATTACCTAGATACGCGTTTAGGTTTACCAGCAACCTTACTTGATTTGTCAGACCTGAATGGGCGTGATATCTCTGACTATACGCACATTATTTTCGCGTCGGGCTCATATTCATCAGTGAATGAAAAGACCGTTGAGAATATGAAACAGTGGGTACAAAAAGGCGGTGTGTTGATTGGCCAGAAGTCAGCGGTACGATGGTTTAGTCAGAACAAATGGATTGATAACGAAGTATTGTCCAGAGCTGATATCGACGATGCTTTTGATACTGACGACTTAGGATTTGGTGATCAAAGCGCATTAGCAGCTAAAAAGCTGATTGCAGGATCTGTTTACAGAGCTGACGTCGATTTATCTCACCCATTAATGTTTGGTTATGAAGAGTCAACATTACCCTTGTTTAAAACCAATAACATGATTGTTTCTCAAGGCGACAACCCGTTTGACGAAGTCGCGACCTACTTGAAAGAGCCATTGGTTGCTGGCTACACTGCCGACGAGTTGCAAAAAATGATTGGCAGCACACCGGCGATTATCGTTAAGCGTACTGGAAGAGGTTCTGTTATTAGTTTCGTTGATAACATTCATTTCAGAGGATATTGGGATGGCACCAACAAACTGATGGCGAACAGTATCTTTATGGCGCCTTTGATTAACTAAATTATATTCTCGATATAACTACACACTCTCAGTAGCAGTGCCCAACTTGTTTGGGCTGCTACTTTTTTCTTACAACATTTCAGCACCTAAAAGAACCAAGTCCTTATCCAATAATCCAGTCAGCAATACTTCCCCTTTATTGTTTACCCTAAATTGCCCATACCGAGCATCTCGATATATTGGTTCATCCCCTTCAGCAAAAAAGAAACCATTTGTGGCGAACTTAACTTTATTTTGTCGCACGCGATATTGCAGTTTTCTCTGTTGAGGACCTAAGGGAATAGATTCCGCGTTGTCTGCTTCAATAGAAACGAAGCTCGCAACCTTATTCTCGTCAAGTTGGACAATCACGTAAGCTGTTTCTGGTAAAAGTGGCTGGGAAGCTTGGTTGTCAGAATCATCTTTCTCAGTCTGGCTTGATTCATCATATGAAGCTCTAATCTGACGTGCGATATCGAAGCGTAAAGTCATGTAGTCTCCCTGCATCAATGAGCGTGGATCCACCGGTGCCAATTCGATGTTAATGACTTCGCCCTCAGTGATGTGGGATTGCTTTTGCCAAATAGAAAAGTTGATCAGTAATAAAATGATAAGAGTCGCTGCACCAACAATATATTTCTTCATACTTTCCTTAATCATGACTTTCTCCTATGGCTTGTGTTGGTGAGGACTGCGTTTTTTTACTGACATAAAGTAATACCAGACAAGCAGTCCCAACACCCATTAATACAAGAGACTTATTGAATAAACTAATATCTAGCCAATAGTAATAGGCTGACAAGTTAAACAAAGCCGCTACAACGCCAATAGCTAGAAGGAAATGATTTCTTGAACCAAAGGCCAATAACAAAAGCATTATGCTTAAGGCGAGTCCGTTGGCATAAAACGTTAAAACGCAAACCGTGATGAGCAGCAGAATATGGCTTATAGCCACTTTGCTTGTTATTTTTAGGTTTTGTTTTGTGTACAACTGATGTAATACAAATAACAATACAGCGATAGATAGGCTTTCTTCTAACCAAGCACCCACGCCGCTCAGAATGACAAGCTCGTTATTTTCGTCGAAGTTAAAGTATCCAAAACTTACCTTTGTAATAACTAGGCCGATGGTTAAACCGTAAGTGATGGCGCGAGTAGCGGCTAACTTTGAGCTCAATGTAAATTCATTTAACCAGAGATAAGCGACTAAGAGCATCATTAATGGCGTGAACAAACTGGCTACTCCGGACTCATATAGTGCGATCGATATGCAAATTACTGAGAACAGAGCGGACATGAAGCGGTTTATGCGATTAGGCATGATCAGTGCAACAGCCATTTGAATGAAAGCAAAAACTATCCACTGTGCTTGAATATCGAATTCTAGATGAAGGAATATTGCGACTGCTAACAGGCCTTGACCCGCAACACTAATGGCTAGACTGAACTGCGATAAAAACTCAGAGTTCGCGTTTTTCTGAAGGGTGAAGGCACCACCAAGGAGCGCTAAGCCAACAATCGACGACGCGATACCACTTTCAATCATAGCGCCTAAAGCCAGTGCCATGAACCCTAGTAGAAATAGCGATGCCAACCAGCCACAAAAGCCCATCAGCACACTAATATACCAAGGCGTTTCTTTTTCACTTTTATCAGGCTGTGGCATAGCACAAACACCAGCGGTACTGAGTGTTTCAAACCAATGATTTATACTAAGCATGACTTGTCTCCACAGTTTTCATTTCTTCGTGTAGCTTTTTCAACCAGAAGGTCGACATAGCCCCGCCTCCAATGGTTAACCCTGCACATATGAATAAGGCGAGTTCATATGCATTATTATCGAGAAGTCGGAAGACCACCATATTAAGCACAAATACAATGCTGAAGCAGGCACAGGCGAGCACAAAGATCTGACGTTGTTGCATGTAAAATAAATAAGCAATTACGCCAAGCCACGCTAACCATGCTACGAATTGGAGACCCTTAGTATCGTCTGATACATAAGCCCCAAATATCGCGTCGGCAGCACCAAAAGTGGCAATGTAAGTGCCATATACTGCGAGTAGTCCTATAGCCCAAGCTTTATTAAGAAAAGCCAATTTCTGTGCTGCGAAGTGCCAAGCAATCAAACTGCCAAGGCTGGCTGCCCACATCACATTTAAAATAAATGTGTCGGAGTAGTAAAGTGTTAAAAAGAGAACTAAGGCTGCATTGAGTAAGGCAAGCCATAACATCCAAATAGGCGCAAAGCGACTCACTAACACCCAAGGGGTGACAACCAAAGCCCAATTGAAGAATAACTGCCATGGATCGGCACCCGTTTGATAGGTTTGACCGAACAAGGCCATCAAAGCGCCAACCGCTAACATACTGCAGAAGAGTGCCCCGTTTGCTATCAATGGATTGTTTTGATACCGCAAATACGCCAGCACACTGATAATGATGAATCCTTCAACGATCGCAAACTTTGCGAAACGACCGATGTCTTGCCAATTAGCCGCAATGAAAAATATCAGTCCGCAGGAAAGTGCCAGCACGCCAGCCCACAGTAATAAGTGATCAATAAAGCTTTTCCACTCGCTGGTGGATGGATTGAACTCGATCGCCGATTTCGCTTCTTCGATATTTTGAGCATTGAGCTGGTTTTGCTCAATAAGGACGCTCAATGCCTTTCGTTTAGTGTCTTGTAGTTCCAAACTAATGCCTGCGGCAATTGTTGTATATGTGTTCAACATACTAAAGTACGTTGCATTAAACGCAATAAAATTGATTCAAGGCTTTTGATATAAAACTTAAGGTATCAATATTTAATACTTTGTGGCTCAATTGCTTTATCTAGCTCACTAAAGTCACCGCCATACACCAGACCGATATTGTCATATGTGGATTTTGTTCGAGCACCGCCCGTGCAGCTGAATTCATCGTTGCCCCCGTCGTTAACACATCATCGATAATTGCAATGTGCTTATAATCTCCATTGAGGCAGCACTCAAAAGCCTGATCAACGTTATTTATGCGGTCTTGCTTCTGCAAATTTGCTTGAGCTTTGGTGTGTCGCACTCGACGAAGTAAGGGCGCGTTTGGAATATGTGTGTGCGTGGTAAGCCAGTCCGCTAACACTTGTGATTGATTATAGCCTCGTTGCCAGTAGCGCCTGAGCGATAAGGGTACAGGTATTAATATTTCAGGTAACATACTTGTGTCTGATTTCTCCGGCGCTTCACACACATTGTTTACCGCCATTATTTTGAGCATGAAAACGCGCTGGTAAAATAGTGAAGCCAATGCCCTGCCAGCTACTGGTTTATTGTTAAATTTCAAATCTCTGACCATGAAGTCAAATGGCCAAACATAGTCTCCGATAGCATAAAGATAATCATATTGCGGGGTATCTAAGTATTTAAGGATATCCGGACTTGTGAGCAAATTGTCGTGAGTAGTCAGTGGGGAGATGAAATGTTCACAATAGCCACAAATTAGGTCCTTACTCGACTGACGGCACAAGTAACACTGTCGATGTGACAAAGATAACGCTAGTCTGCGATAGCCTAGGCCTGCTTTTTTTAAACCTTGTACTAGTCCTTTTTGCCAACTACCCATATACTTTCGCGCCAACGTATTCTGTTTATCGTAAAAGGTTACCACTGAAATGAGCACTGCCGCGCCGGCCAAAAGTACGGTTATCACTCTTGTTTTTATTCACGGTTGGGGAATGAACTCTGGCGTGTTTTCGCAATTAATTGAGGCATTGCGAACTCTCGATGAAGAGAGCGAATCAGTCTCTCATGTAGTATTCGATTATCTCTGCTTAGATTTACCCGGCCACGGCGCGCAACACGATATCATTCCTTCGCCCTACGAACTCAGCACCTTAGCTGATAGTGTTGGTTCGCAAATTCCTGAAAACAGTGTTCTGATTGGCTGGTCTCTAGGAGGTTTGGTCGCTCAGTATTTGGCTATGAATCAACACCCTAATATGCTGGCTTTAATTACTATTGCATCGACTCCTAAGTTTCAAATGGCTGACGCTTGGCCTGGTATTAAGCCCGAAGTATTATCGATGTTTACGGAACAGTTATCACTTAATCACCATAAAACGCTATCACGATTTTTAGCGATCCAAATGATGGGTGTAGAAAATGCTAAGGCGCTGATAAAGCAAATTTCAGCATCTATTGATGCATTGCCTACGCCTCATCCTAGTGCACTTGCTGCGGGGCTAGAAATATTACAACATGCTGACTTACGCCAAGATATAGGGCGAATTGTTGTACCCACTTTACGACTTTATGGTCGCCTCGATAGTCTTGTTCCACATTCTGCAATCAATCAAATTCAACACTTGCAGCCAAACAGCCAAACGCTCATTTTTAAGCATGCTTCACACGCTCCTTTTTTAACGGACGCGAAGGTTTTCGCTGAGCACTTGCGAGGGTTTATCTCTGCTATGCTCTTACACAGCTAGCATGGCCTAAGAGGATGTTGACTAAAAAAAACCTTGTGCATAAACTGGGAAAGGAAAATAACAAGTATCTATTCATGGTGAATAGTTTTTAACAAGGACGAAAAGATGTATAGGCTTTTAATCGTTATCTTTGCACTCACGTTGATGTCATGTAAATCAAGCCCAGATTACCTCAACTCTCAGCAGCTCACATCGCAATATAAAAATGTAGGTTTTGTTACTTTCCGAATGGAATCTCAGTTAGCCTTCTTCCAAGCTGATATGGAAACATTTTATCGCCCACGCATTACCGAGGCTTTACAAGACTTAGGCTTTCAAGTAGTTGACGCCAGCAGGTTATATGAGGTGATGGAAGCGTTAGAAAAAGACGCGCCAGGACTGTTCAACCCAAATACCGGGCAAAAAAATAGCGAATTAGAAAATGAACTTTTTATAAAAGCCATGCAACAAGTAAAACAAGAGCTAAATTTAGATGCATTTTTGTTTGCAGGTGTAGATGCCGTCAGAGCTAACTTTAGTAACAACTTATTGTTAGGGCACTATGCAAGGTGGTATGGGCAAAGCGAAGTCTATTTAGCTGATGGTGTTGATGCCGGTGCAGTATTGAGTACTTTGTTCACACAGGAAGAAGGCTATTTGCCCGGCGCGAGGTTATACCTTCGATTCCGTGATGGGCAGAACAATATATTGTCGGTTGGTTCAGGTGGCATTGAGTTGCTAGCCCGTTATGATGACGATGGTGAAATAGAGCCGAAAACTAGCGATTATTTATTTGATGACAAAGCGCAGTTGGCGGAGGCACTAGATTTCGCTTTAGAAGATTTAGCTAGTCATAAATCACGCAAAAAATGAAGTTATTAAGCTACTTATTTATCGTTTTTGCTGTGTCCGCATTAGCGGGCTGTAAAACCTTGAATTTCACTTTCCATGATCCTAAACCTACGGGTAGCCAAATAGTACTGCCGATTGAGACTAACGTTCAATCAAGCGCCATTTTTATTTGGCTGCCGCCCGCGTTTAAAAATGAGTTTGCAAGCTACACAAACGCTTTTACAAAAGATGCAGATAGTTATTTTCTGCAACAGGGCATTTCCAATCAGCATTCTGAAGATCAGGCGTTATTCAATGCAAACGCGGCTGAGTATGGCGGTATCTTTGATTCACGAACTGGTCGTTTAGATAAAGACACGCTGAATCTAGCAATCAAGAAAACCGCAACCGAGCTCTTTAGTTCTCACCCGGATGCTCAGGTTATTCTCTTTATCACGCCATATAAAGAAACTGTTACGCTGTTTAACGGGTTTGGTCAGTGGTCCAATATTGAACAAAAGCAGTCGACTGTTCCTGGAGACTCAAGTGAGTCGAGGCGAGCAACGAGTCTTCGTCTGAACTACTTACTGCGCGATGGGCAGCCTCAATTACATAACATTGGTTTAGACATGCAAGATGAGCGCTTTGCAGAAGTAGGCAAATATAAGCACATCGTAGAGTATGTATTCAAACCCGTATTCAAGAAAGCTAGAGACAATAAAACGCAATAATGTGAATGGAAATCACAGAGGTGGTGAGGCACATTTAGCAGCACTTAGTGACTTGTGAATAAATTTTTTCAAATAAATGAAAAAAAACACTAAAGAAAATTTAGATCCCGCCGATACACCGGATAAGGGAAGGAATATCCTCAGTCTTTGTGTAGTAAGATCAGGAATATTGTTTCAATTATTAAGCGTAGAGGTCATCAATGCCCAACGGTATCGAAAATAGTAATTTGTCCAGCGCACTGTATGCAGGCGTGCAAGGCTATAATCAGGGTGCAGAGCAGGTAACTCGAGCATCGATTGATTTGGCTTCATCAAATAATCCAAATAGACAATCGCCGGTCAACATTAACCAAAGCGCAGTTGAAATCATTTCTGGTACAAACCAAGCCGAAGCATCTGCGAGAGTCATCAAAGCGGCAGATGAGACCTTGGGCACGATTATCGATACTTTTGCTTAATTCATCGCAGACCAGTTAGAGAGGACTGAACTCGCCATTATGAATATCGTCACCCCAATCCCTAACAGTTTTGGATACCCTACCTCCAACGTAGGAACTGATTCTGCGCGCAGGGATAATGTGCAAAGAGAGATTATTCCGTCTCTGACACAGGGTGAAAAAAGTGCAGCTGACAAAGGTGTGGGCGCAGAAGCAGATCGCAACAATCAATCAAATAATTTAGCAAACCTCTTACAAAACCCAACTTACGATAAACCGACTATTAACCAAGCCTTAAATAACCCGAATGCTGGCGATGCAAGTAAAGACAACGGGAGCGATCAAAGTGCAGGTCGAGAGGGGGCAGAGTCTGAACAAGAAAAACGTCAGCAACAGTCTGAAGACAAAAAAGTCGAAGAATTAAAAGACCGAGACAACGAGGTAAGATTGCATGAGCAAGCGCACGCCGCAACAGGCGGTCAGTATGCTGGTGCTCCAACTTACGAGTATGAAACGGGTCCCGATGGTAAACGCTATGCTGTTGGCGGTGAAGTATCTATTGATATAGCCGAAGCAAAAACCCCCAAAGAAACAGTGCGTAAAATGCAGCAAGTAAAAGCGGCGGCATTGGCACCTGCAGAACCGTCACCGCAAGATTATAAAGTTGCCGCACAGGCATCGCAGAAAGAACAAGCAGCAAGAGCTGATATTGCCCAAGAGAATGTTGAAAAATTGAATGGCGATAAAAGTAATGCAACTGCTATTGGTGAGACTCCAAACGACAATGATTCAAGCGACTTTTCAGATATTTCAACTGAGCCTGCTGGGCAAAGTCGCGCCAGCTTGAAGGCTGATAACACTGATATTGAATTCAGTGAGCAAAGCCAAGTTGCGTCACAAGTGTTAAACAGTGTTTACTCTCTAAAGGCTGCAACAAGTAATTTTAGTTTGTTTGTATAAATTTATGATAATTACTCATTAATATTTTGAGTTTTCTGTCGACTACTTCTATAGTTTTTGTGTAGACAACACCAGAATGGAGAAGCAAATAACATTCATTAATTCATCTACATCACTGAATTTATTACGGTTATTGCTAGGCATGTTTTTGATTGCTCTGGTAGGTGTAGGCGTGTCTGTCCAAGCGCAAGAGTCAACCCCGTCCAACCCTGATTCACTAGTGGTCGTTGTGAGTACTAAGAATGCCATCGACACCTTGGATAAAAAACAGCTGATTGACATTTTCATGGGACGATTTAAAAGCTTTCCGAATGGTGATTTTGTTACACCGATAGATTATTTTGCAGGAAGTCCTCAACGCAAAGAGTTTTATGAATTACTCGTGGGTAAGAGTGAGCGCAAGATAAATGCTTATTGGTCTCGTTTGCTTTTTTCCGGTCGTGCAACCCCCCCAGAAAAAGCATCCTCAGTTCCTGACATCATTCAAATGATGAGAGAAGATGTGAACGTACTCGCTTATATTAATGCTTCAAAAGTGACTAAGGAGATGAAAATTGTTTATCGATTTGAATAAACCGAAGTCCTCAACGGTGCCTCTATTGTTGCTAGCAAGTATATTTACTTGTGGGCTGACGGTGAGTAATGCAAAAGCCACTGAGGTTAGTTTTAGCGGTTTTACTAACTTGTCTCTTACTTATGCCGAGCATGACAAATTAGCTTATCGGAGTTCTTTGCAGAAAAATGGGCGAGAGGGTTTGTCTTTTGCTCCAGATTCAATTCTAGGCCTACAATCGAATATTGAGTTTAATGACAAGTTTGATGCCGTTGGGCAGATCATATTGCAAGACCGAGACAATACTCAATTTGCAAACTATATAGAACTTGCTTTTTTGCGCTATCAAATAGATCGTCACTGGTCTGCGAAAATCGGTCGTTTCAGCACTAATAGCTATTTATATACTGATTATCGAAATGTGGGGCATTTGCTCAATTGGGTGCGACCTCCAGTGGAAATGTACTCCACCGCAGGCGCTCTGGGTAGCATGGATGGCTTACAAGCTTCTTACATTCAAGATGCCGATTTTGGTGCAGTAAAAGTTGCTCTCTCGTATGGCCAATCCAATTTCATTGATGATGTTGAAGGTGGTGAACTTACTATCGATTATTCTGAATTGGCAGTTCTAAATATCGAACTTCAATCTACTGACTGGCGATTTCATGCGGCATTCATCCGTTCAACATTAGATAATTTCGATACCGTGGGCATTGACGATGTGAAGAATCTGGAAGGAAACGTGCCACCATTATTTTCACCTTTTGCACGAGAGCTCGTTGGCAACATCGTACCCGATGGCAAGGTTATTACTTATGCATCTGTCGGAGGCCAGTATAATGTTGATAGTCTGGAGCTGAATGCTGAACTTTTTGATTATGACAGTGACTGGGTTTTAGCCGGCGGCTCCGTTGGCGGATATATTAGCGCGGCCTATCAGCTGGGTAACGTTAAGCCTTACTTGACGCTAGCGACTCACAATCGTAGATTGGCTCCTGAGGTGATAGATTATGAGCGTGCTGAATCATTACTTCCTCCAGTTGCATTTCAGCAGTTAGTCATTTTATCTGCTGAATCAAACGAAGCTGTTCGCGGGGCATCATATGACCAAAAGTCTATAAGTGCTGGTGTTAGATGGGATTTTCATGAAGCATGGTCGTTTAAGGTTCAGTTTGACCATTTTAGAACAAGTGAGTTTGGTAGTGGTTTGTTTGGCGTTCAAGCAGGTTTATTGACGCCAAAGGAAGAACTCTCTTTAAATGTTTTGAGCCTAAGTTTCACCACCATTTTTTAGTTTAATTGGAGCTAATTGTGAAGCTATCAGTACGTATCAGTTTAGTTATCTGGCTCCTTTCGTTGGTGATCTCAACGGTCTTTGCGTTCTTAAACTACCAATTTCAATTGCAGCAGGCTACCCAACAATATCAGGAGTTAACTGCTCGATTGGCAGAAACCGCAAACAGAACCAGCGCAATTGCGGCCTATTTGGCTGATACTGAATTGGCTCAGCAAGTAGTCGATGGTTTAGTTGATAACGATTTGGTCGCAGCGGCTAGTATCAATATGCCCACCGAAAATTTACTCATCAGTGCCGGAGATACATCACCAAGAAGCCAAGCGATAAATATCGACTTAAAAGATCCGTTCACTGAAACTGAAATGGTAGGCCGTTTGACTGTTATCCCGAATGCACGCTTCATACAGCAGCAAGTTACCAGTAGCGCCCTGCAAAACGCTTATCTTTTAATAGGCTTGGGCCTTATTCTAGCCGTAGCAGTTGGCCTGTTTGTGCGCTCGAAACTAACCCAGCCAATTAAGAAGCTAGCTGATGCATTGACCTTAGTCGATCCAAGTACACCTGAGTTTAACTCTCCTATTCATATAGATTACAAACAAAAAGACGAAATTAGTGCATTGGCTCGCAAAACAAATGGGCTTATTGGCGCATTGAAGCAACAGTTCATGTCTGAGCGTGAGCTTCGTGAGGCAACAGAAGAGTTACAAAGACGCTTTAGGCTGTTGTTTGAGCAAGCAACAGCAGGTATTGCTTTATTGTCTAATGAAGGAGATATCACTATTGGCAACCCAGCATTTTATCAATTGTTTGGTGAGGAAGTGGAAGGCCACAATTTTGCGAATTTGTTTGAATCACCAGGCTTAGTTAAAAAACAGATAAACATGCTGAGTGAAGATAATGCTGATTCACAAATAGATATTGATCTAACGTATTTACAAAAGGATGAAAAACGCTATCTACATTGTTTGTTTTCTTCAATTTCAGACTCTCGTAAAGCTGAACGTAACGAATCTCAACAGCTTGTCGAAGTGATCATTTATGATATTACTCATCGCAAAACAGAGGAAGTTAAGGCGCGTTATGAAGCGGACCATGATTCACTCACCGGTTTGCTGAATCGTCGTTCAGGCTCTCTTCAATTAAGCGAGTTACTAAAGACTCGGCAAGAGAAGCAAAGTACTTTTGTTTTGATGATGATTGACCTCGATAAGTTTAAACCCATTAATGATACTTATGGACATGACGTTGGCGACGATGTTTTACAAGCGATCAGCACACGTTTACTCAACAATGCTGAAGAAGAGGGCGGCACTGCAGTCAATATTCGTTGGGGTGGAGACGAGTTTCTTATTGGTTTGATGCTTAATGATACGAATGAGTTGTCTGCCTATACTGAGGCATTGATTGAAACGATTTCTGCACCGATTGAAATCAACGAAGATTTACAGGTTCAAGTGGGAGCGAGTGTCGGGGTAATTATTCTTGAGCCTGAGCAGCAAGCCATTCTTGAAGCTTTAATCACAAGAGCTGACGAACTCATGTATGAAACGAAACAGCAGAAAGCAAAACGCTACACTATCGTAAACTATGCAGTTTCGTCTGACTGAGTAGTCCACACGATATCTTGATAATTGAATCCAGCATGTAAGGTCGGCTTAATAATTTCAAAATAGGGTGATAGGTCGAAATCTCTGGGCGTAAAGTGACTGTAATGTCGTTTGGCCAAAATCACTTTTTCTCTTATATTTGCGGGTGAATTCGTATCTGTTTTTAAGGGTAGAATGGGGTAGCGTATTGATTGAAATGCTTGAGCAACTAAGGTCGAACAAATTGCTTTGGTGGGATCACCACTACCAAACTCAAGCAAGCGTCTTCTGAAGCGCTGAGGTATTGGCGGTGTGGGTAGTAAAAAACGCATCAAGTCGAATATGTTTTTGGTATCGTATTGGTGGCCGATACGAGCAGTAAAATAATTGATCAACGCTTGGGTATCTTTTGCACTTAAATTAACAGGCCGACAAATTCTCAAATTAAAGCCATTGTACTTATTCATTGGAACCGTGATAACACCTTCTACGAGGTCGGCTTCTAATAATGCCTTATGACCCTCGTGCTCACCAATATAAACTGCTACATGAGACCAGGTAGACTGTGTGAGATATTTGATTGCTGAGCTAATTCGACTATTCCCTTCAACTAGTATCAGATCGCCAGGCTGTAAATTAGCCGTAAGTTGATCTTCGCTAAGTGTGCTAAAGGTACGATATTGTGTGCTGGGTTTACTAAGAAACGCAGCAAGCTTGTCGCCTACTGCGTTGCCTATTCTTGAGAAGAAACCGCTTGAACGGCTTGTTTCTTCACTTGGCATGCTTACTTCTTCGCCTTGGCAAAGGCATCTGCAAAGGCATTACCCATGGCAGCATTCCCTGTATTAGGTTTATTCTTAGCAGGAGCATTGCGTTGGCCGCTATGCTGGTTCTTCGATTGTGAACCTTTACCTTGTGACGAACGATCGCCTTTTGGCTTGTTGTTTGAACTGGCTTGAGGTGTGTCGTCCATGCGCATAGACAAGGAAATGCGCTTTCTCGCAATATCCACTTCCATGACCTTTACTTTGACTACATCACCGGTTTTCACCACTTCTCTGGGATCACTGATGTAGGTGTTGGTCATAGAAGATATATGAACTAAGCCATCTTGGTGAACACCAATATCAACAAATGCGCCGAAGTTGGCAACGTTGCTAACAACGCCCTCCAATATCATGCCCTCTTTGAGGTCATTCATGGTTTCAACGCCTTCTTTGAAGCTAGCTGTTTTGAACTCTGGACGCGGGTCGCGCCCCGGTTTATCAAGCTCTTTTAGTATGTCCACGACTGTTGGTAGACCAAACTCTTCTGTGACAAATTCTTCGGCTTTTAAGCTTTTCAACAATTCGGTGTTACCAATCATATCGTTTACGGCGATATCTGCCTTGCTGGCGATAGTATCTACGACTTGATAAGTCTCAGGGTGAACCGATGAGGCATCTAAAGGGTTCTTGCCGTTCATGACTCTTAAAAAGCCGGCAGCTTGTTCAAATGCTTTTGGCCCTAAGCGCTCAACCTTTTTAAGTGCCTTACGGTCAACGAAGGCGCCGTTTGCATCTCGAAATTGAACGATATTATTGGCTAAGGTTTTGTTTAAACCTGACACATGAGTTAACAATGCTGGGCTGGCGGTGTTTAAATCGACGCCTACCGCGTTCACACAATCCTCAATCACGGTGTCGAGAGACTTGCCAAGTTGGCTTTGACTGACGTCGTGCTGATATTGCCCAACACCAATCGCTTTTGGCTCAATTTTCACGAGTTCAGCGAGTGGATCTTGTAAGCGTCGGGCAATCGATACTGCACCACGCAATGATACATCCATGCCAGGTAATTCATTGGAAGCGAGTTCAGATGCAGAGTAAACCGAGGCGCCAGCTTCACTAATAACGATGCGCTGTACTTTCAATTCAGGAGTGGCTTTCATCATTTCACCGACCAGCTTATCGGTTTCTCGTGAGCCAGTACCGTTACCGATACTGATCAAATCGACTTTATGCTGTTGGCAAAGGGTGGCGATAGTGCGCTTTGACTTATCCCACTGGTTTTGTGGCGCATGAGGAAAGATGGTAGTGGTGTGCACGACCTTACCCGTTGCATCGACAATAGCGAGCTTCACACCCGTTCGAATACCCGGATCTAAGCCCATGGTAACTTTTGGCCCAGCAGGGGCAGCCATGAGCAAATCATTCAGGTTTTTCGCAAACACTTTAATCGCTTCCGCTTCGGCTTGTTCACGTAAAGTGGCAAACAATTCTGTTTCCATATGCAAGAGGATTTTAATTTTCCACGTCCATTGAACAACAGAGGTGAGCCACTTATCTCGTGCAGAATCACTTAGGCGAAGTTGCAGTGTTTGTTGGATAAGGTCTTCACCATGTGAACGACGCACACCTTCTTCTTGCTGCGGATCGGCATCAATATTAATTTGTAGAATACCTTCGTTACGCCCGCGAAACATTGCAAGAGCGCGGTGTGAAGGGATTTTGGCGTACTTTTCTGTGTACTCAAAATAGTCTTTATATTTCTGACCTTCAGCTTCTTTGCCGGGCGCAACCACGCTTTTCACATGAGCATTTTTCGTCAAGTAATGACGGATTGATTGCAGTAATTCTGCATTCTCAGCAAATCGCTCCATGAGGATGAATTTAGCGCCATCTAAAGCAGCCTTCTCATCAGCGACCCCAGCGTCCGCATTGATATATTGCGCAGCCAAGGTTTCTGGATCGGCGTCAGCATTATTAAACAGTTCATTCGCAAGGGGTTCCAAACCAGCTTCAATGGCAATTTGGCCTTTGGTGCGACGACGAGGTTTGTACGGTAAGTATAAATCTTCTAAGGATGTTTTGTTGTCGGCAGCTAGAATTTTAGACTTGAGTGATTCGTCTAGTTTGCCCTGTTCATCAATCGATTTAATGATCACTTTACGACGGTCTTCAAGTTCGCGTAAATACCCGAGTCTTTGTTCTAAATTACGCAACTGAGTATCGTCTAACCCTTGTGTCACTTCTTTTCTATAACGCGCGATAAATGGTACTGTGGCGCCCTCGTCTAGTAGATTAACAGCTGATTGAATTTGTGCGGGGGACACGTTTAGCTCGGAAGCAATTTTCTCGATGATCATGAACAACTCAATAATTGAAAACTTTGAATGGGTGTTTCAAGGGCGCAAGACCGCCGCCACTTGGCTATATAGCCGGATTATAGCATTCAGTGTTGGCGGTGAAAGTACTTTATGCATTAAAATGTATTAAGAGGCGAGTTTATAAACTGCCTTAATTGAGATTTATAACCAGCGGACAGTATATTGAAGACCAAGTTGATTACACGCGAAGGCTACACCAAGCTAAAGCAAGAGCACGACTATTTGTGGCATGAAAAGCGCCCTGAAATTACCAAAATTGTGACTTGGGCTGCCAGTTTGGGAGACCGCTCAGAAAACGCCGACTATACATTCAATAAACGCGTTCTTCGTCAGATTGATAGACGAGTAAGGTACTTGAGGAAGCTACTACCCGACGTCACGATTGTTGATTACAACCCACAGCAAGACGGTAAAGTTTTTTTTGGTGCTTGGGTAGAAATTGAGAATGAGGCAGGTGAAACGAAGCGTTTTCGAATTGTTGGGCCGGATGAAATATATGGTGATGTAAAAGACTATATTTCAATAGATTCACCCATGGCAAGAGCCTTACTAAAGAAAGAAGTCGACGATACGTTTGTGGTTAAAACGCCCGAGGGCGCTAAAGAATGGTATGTGAACTCGATCGAGTATCAGAAAAGCTAACAAAAATATGAAAACACCCACAACGCGATTTAACGCATTATGGGTGTCGCTTCACTTGAACTAACGTTCGGTCATTGCTAACGAGTCGTTTTACAAAGACTTCATCAGCTCCTCAACAGCGCGTTCTAATTGCGGATCTTCACCTAATGCTTTGTATGCAGGAGGATTGAACACTTCAATATCTGGCATTGCGGGCACAAAATCCATATTTTCACCGCTTTCTTTCACCCACCAACCTCTGAACGGCATTCTGACTCTAGAGCCATCGACAAGCCCATATGAGCCGGTACTGATGACAGCGCCAAAGGTTGGACGGCCGATTAATTTTCCGAGACCTAATGCTTTGTAAGCATGTGAAAATATTTCAGCGTTGGAGTAACTATTCTCGTTACTAATTGCCACTGATGGCTTGGTCCAAGCGGATAGCGGTAAGCGTTCTGAAAACGGATAAGTATCTTTAAACTTACGATGTTCTTTTTCCAGATCCTCTGCAGCGCCACGAGGAATGGTGTAGGAGTGTTGTTTCACATTTAACACCGCCATAAGGTAGTCTGTCGTCCAACCGCCACCATTGTAGCGAACATCTATGACGATACCGTCTTTGCCATAACCTGCAGCCATTAACTCCCTTTCAAATCGCTCAAAGCTGGACCAATTCATGCCGCGAATGTGCAAGTAGCCCAAGCGACCGTTTGAGTATTTTTCAGTTAATCTACGGCGCTCATTTACCCAATCATCATATAATTCGTTGCGTAAGCTACTCACCGGCCAGATGACGACCTCTTCGGTAGTCGACTCAGTATCAGTGCTTTGTTGTGCACCGCGCATCACTTCAAGAAGAACAGGTGTATTGACTTGACCATTAAGCAAGGCGTGAAAATTTTGGTTTAGTACTGATTGCTGGTTGACGCTCACAATAGTGTCGCCTATTTCTAGCTTGCTCTCATCTCGATGCGCTGGACTGTTCGGAAGCACTTTTGAAATAGTGTAACCCTGAGCGTTGTTGCTACCTTCTATGCCAAGAAGGCCAGTTTCGATGTCTTGGGTCTCTTTAGGGTTATCACCACTGGATAGCCCCATGTGACTTGCATTGAGCTGTCCCAACATCAAATTAAAGATGTATTGGAAATCTTCATGGGTTGATGCTTTCAGCGCCAATGGCTCATATTTCTTGCGTAGGGCATCCCAATCTTTGCCGTGGAAATTTGGATCGTAAAAGCCGTCATTAAGTGCCCGCCAAGCATCAGCAAAGATTTGCTCTCGTTCATTGGCGTAATCAATCTTCATATTCGAGACGACTTTCATGTCTTTCGACTTATCGCTTTTAGTATCGATACGAACCAGTTTTCCACGCTGAGTGAGGGCGAATACATGTTTGCCCTTATTACTAAGGCTTAGCTGACGAGGGAAAACATTACCTTTCAGTACGGTCTTTTTATCTTCGCCATTCCATTTTATTTTGTACAAACTGCGGTCTATTTGATAATTCTGACGGCCTGAACCACCAATACTGTAATAGATATGCTCGCCTTTTTGGTCGAATACCAGTTGGTCTTCATTGCCAGCAAATTGGGTTACCTGAACTAAGCGTAAGTAGATATCATCGAAGTCGATAGTGATTTTTTTCGTTTCTGCTACCTCGGTATCATCGTCAGAAGCACCTTCTTCATCACCTTCTTTCAGCTCATCATTCTTATCTTTTTTCTTATCGTCTTTTTTGTCATTCTTTGGCTTGTCCATTTTGCTCAAACGCTTCCACTCTTCGGTTGAGCGCTGCCAGTCTTTCTTGTTTAACCAAGCAAACCAAATATCAAAATCACCATTATTTCGCATTGAGCTGAAACCTAATTTAGTACCATCAGGGCTCCAAACGGGGTTTACATCATAGCGAGGGTGCATGCTTACATTTACTGGTGCGGATGAGTTATCCGCTGCATGAATATAAATCTCTTCATTGAAATTTAAGTCTGATAGAGAATATGCCAACCAGGTGCTGTCAGGTGACCACGCTAGGCCAGAAGGGGTGTCCCAGCCATCCAGAAGCGTCAGTGAGTCACTTAATACGCCTTCATCACTGATTTGTGCAGTAATTAGCTTGCCACGGCCTTGTAAATACGCGACCTGCTTACCGTCGGGAGATACGACGGGATTTCTTTCATCTTCAGCGGTGTTGGTTAGTTTTGTTACCTTATGCTTTAAGCTAGCAAAAAGATTTTCTTCATCAATATCTGAAGATTTCAGCATATAGATATCGTTTTGACCTTCTTTGTCAGAAACGAATAACAGGGTATTGTCGTTTAACCAAGTGACATCACGGTCTCTAGAGGGACCTTGGGTTAAATTTACGCTGCGTTCATCCTTCTCATCATTGCGAGTGATATAGATATCACCGCGCATTGTGTATGCCGAAAGCTTACCGTCTGGCGAGACCGCATATTGGTTTATACCGTTAGTGGTTTTTCTTGCTACATTGGGATCAAAACGGAAGTCGCCGGTCACATTAATGTCGAGCGTTTTTTTACGCTTTTTTCGAACATCGAAACTGACCACTTCATCGCCAGCTTGATACACAATTGTGCGACCATTGTCTGTTGTACTAAAGTGGTTTATACCGAAATCAGTTTCTTTCGTAATCTGCGTAATCTTGCCATTTAACTCCGCCTTATGAACATTGTACTTGCCACTGCGGGGCGAAATAAAATACAGGCTTGAGTTATCGATCCACTTAGGCATGAAGTCGGTGCCTTTAAACGTGGTGAGTTGAGTGTAAGTATTTTTTTCAATATCGTAAATCCAGATATTACGATTGGCTGGTCCACGGTAATCTTCTCGGGATACGCGCGCAGTGCCTCTTACAAAGGCAACTTTTTTACCGTTTGGCGACATTGTTGCATCCAAGCCCAATGCATCCATGAAACGCACTTCTGTGCTTTGACCTGCTACATCAACAGCCATTATTTCGGCTTCACGCTCTACTTGCGCGTAAGTGCGGCGACTGGCAAACATAATGGTGTTGTTGGGAGCAAAATCGGTAACGCTGTCGAAGGATGAGTGGAAGGTAAGCTGCTTAGGCATGCCACCATTGGCGTCGATAATAAAGACGTCAGTGCTGCCAAATCGGTCGCTACTAAAGGCGATTTGTTTACTATTATTGTCCCATGAAGGACGCGATTCATAGCCTTCATGAATAGTCAGGCGGTTTGCTCTGCCGCCTTTAGCATCAACCGTCCAAATGTCACCCTGATAGGTGAAAGCGATAGTTTCGCCATTCGGGCTAATTTCAGTTTGTAATATGAGTGGCTGGGCGTTGACAGCAATGCAAATGAGCAACTGCGAGACAATGAGTACAGCGGAGCTTAGAATCCGTTTCATTTAGAAAACCTTTTTTATTATAATTAACTTGGGTCCGTTGACGAGAGAAGAACAGTACACCCACATGACATGCACCACTGCGTTGCCTGTACCGAGCAGAACTCTCGTTATGAGTTTACAATGCGTTTGGATTGCATGTAAAGGGACTGGATATTTGTTGCCTTGTTGTTGTCATTCATTGATTACACCAACAGTGCGTGTACGACTAAAACGGCTTGAATTTTGCGTCAACCAAACGCTGATGAATCGCCTTGATATGCTCCGGTCCTATTTCACAACAACCACCAATTATTGTGGCCCCACGTTCCACCCAAGATAAAGCATAGTCCGCGTAGTGTTTGGGACTTAAATCTTGTCGTGATTGTAACTCTTCTACTGTGTCGCCGGGGTACAGAGAGGTCACGGAGACGAAACCGTTGGCATAGGCACCAATTTTCTTTGTCGATTTGCTCAATAATGGCCAGCAGGCATCGATCGCTTCTGGTTGACTGCAGTTAAGTACGATCGCTTCTATTGGCATGGCCTCAAAAATAGTGAGTGCGTCTTTTAGGCTCTCTCCACTTCTTAATAGTTGGGGTTGATCGTCTTGTACCGTCAATCCAAGCCAAACAGGTTTTTCACTCTCAAGTCCTGCAACACAAGCGGCCTTTGCTTCGTCAATCGATGACATTGTTTCACAAATGAAAAGGTCACTCGCAGGGCTCTGTAGCTTCACCAAGGTTCGGTAGCTATCGAGAGATGCCTGATAAGGCAATGCAAATTCGGGTCGATAGCTGGCGACTAGAGGTGGCAAGCATCCCGCTATTTTGACCTCGGTTCTACCTGAGAGTTGCCTTGCTTCGGTTGCAGCGGACATCGCCATGATATGCAAATCTTGCAGCTTCGGCAGCGCATTCTGACGAGCCAGCCTTGTGGGTGTTGCAGTATATGTGTTTAAGGTAATAAGGTCTGCACCGCTGCGAATGAAATCCAAATGTAAATCGCGCACTAAGGAAGGTTCATGAAGCATAACATCTGCTGACCACATAGGTGTTGCTGGACGCTGACTTCTGCTAAGCAGCTCTTGCCCCATGCCACCATCTAGTAATACTACCTTGCTCATTTACCTTCCTATATTTTTCTGGGCGAAGCCCATTAGACCTTAATCTTCTTTGACTAAAATAACTTTGCGATGCGGGAATGGGATCTCAATATTCGCCGCATCTAGGGCTTTCTTAATTTGCTCTGGTACAGAGAACTTCACTTTGAAATAGTCATCACCTTTACAGAACGGTCTCACGATAAAATCGACTGAGCTGTTATTTAACTCGCTAACTTCTACAAAAGGAGCGGGTTCTTTTAATACCAGAGGATGTGCAGCAAGCACTTCATCAATGACCTTGCGAGCGTCATCAATATTCTCGTTATAGGCAACACCAAAAGTCATGTCGACACCACGTACTTCATGAAATGAATGATTGGTAATTTGTTGGCCCCATATTTCACTGTTAGGGATAATGATTTTTTGGTTATCAAATGTTTGCATGATAGTGGTGAATAAATCGATTTCAGTTACTTTACCGAACTGTCCTGCTGCTTCTATGAACTCATCCACTTTGTATGGACGGAATATTAGTAACATAACGCCGGCGGCTAAGTTTGACATGGCACCTTGCAAGGCTAAACCTACAGCTAAACCTGCTGCACCAATGAGTGCAACGATAGAAGTGGTTTGTACACCAAATCGATTCAGGACAGATATAAATACAAAGGTTAAAATGACATAGCGGGCTATGCTTCCAAAAAATCGGAATAAGGTGTCGTCAAGACGCTCGTAGCGTTTTCCAAACGAATATACCGCTTTGTATGCACGGCCGCTGATCCAAATGCCAAGCAATAGAATCAGAATAGCCATTAAAATATTAGTCGCCCAGGCTATCGCGGCTGGCAAATATTGATTGATATCGAAGTTTTGAATGTACTCATTCATGGCGAAGTAGTTCCCTTAGTTACAATGACTATGATAGTTTTTTTGTTTCACTTACAGACAATCAAACTGACTCATCCATGAAGATACCGCGAGAGAGTTCGTGCACTAGTTCTAAATCTTACCGCTTAAACTCTCTCATGACTATCTAAACTCTAACAAATAGCGGGCTTTACGACTGGTTGAATTCCTTTTATATCTCATTAATGCATTCATTATCAATATGCGTTTAATATGAAATCATAATTATATTTATGTTAAAAGTATCATTATAGTACTCCCCAATATCCAAGGTTGAGGAGCCAATAATGTATTTAATCACACTGATCGCTATCGTTTACTTTCTGTTTATCGTGCGCCTGTTTAAGGAGCTCGTATGAATTTTTCTCAGTTTTTCATTCGCCGCCCAATTTTTGCTGGCGTTTTGTCATTATTAATTTTCATTGCCGGTGCGCTTGCTGTATGGCAATTGCCAATAACTGAATACCCTGAAGTTGTACCGCCGACTATCGTGGTGACGGCTAACTATCCTGGTGCCAATCCAAAAGTCATTGCAGAAACAGTGGCGAGTCCGTTGGAGCAAGAGCTTCAGGGAACAGAGAATATGTTGTATATGTCTTCTCAAGCGACGGCTGATGGACGAATGACTTTAACCATCACATTCGCCATTGGAACTGATGTCGACCTGGCACAAACCCACGTTCAAGGGCGAGTAGATAGAGCACTGCCTCGTTTACCTCAAGAAGTGCAGCGAATGGGTGTGGTTACACAGAAGTCGTCCCCTGACTTGACGATGGTCGTGCACATCACTTCACCCAACGATAAATACGATATGTTGTACTTGTCTAACTACGCTCACTTGAATATTAAAGATGAGCTTGCTGGTGTCACTGGAGTCGGTGATGTTCGTTTGTTCGGAGCGGGTGAATACAGCATGCGAATTTGGTTAGATCCAAATAAAGTCGCGGCACTTGAACTCACTCCAATGGATATTGCTGCTGCAATTACTGAACAGAACCAACAAGCGGCAGCGGGTAGTTTGGGGGCTCAACCTTCGGGCTCGAACGACTTTCAATTGCTCATTAACGTCCAAGGGCGGCTTCAGAATGAAGATGAGTTTGGCAACATCATTATTAAAGTAGGGGAGCAAGGTGAGATATCGCGTTTACGCGATGTGGCTCGAATAGAGCTTGGTGCCGACTTTTATGCTTTGCGTTCACTATTAGATAATAAGCCAGCTGTTGCACTACCTATCTTCCAAGCTGCGGGTTCAAATGCGATACAAATTTCTGAAGATGTACGCGCCAAGATGGCTGAGTTAAAACAGACTTTCCCGGAAGGCCTCGATTACAGCATTGTGTATGATCCGACCGTATTTGTGCGTGGGTCAATAGAAGCAGTAGTAAAGACTTTATTTGAGGCTGTGCTCCTTGTTGTGGTGGTTGTGGTGTTATTCCTACAAACTTGGCGTGCATCAATTATTCCTTTGGTAGCAGTGCCAGTTTCACTAGTGGGAACGTTTGCAGTGATGCATTTGCTTGGGTTTTCCCTCAATGCTTTATCCTTGTTCGGTTTAGTGCTTGCGATAGGTATTGTCGTTGATGATGCTATCGTCGTGGTAGAAAACGTTGAGCGGAATATTCACGACGGTTTAAAACCATTGGAAGCTAGCCAAAAAGCCATGCGGGAAGTAACTGGGCCGATTGTTGCCACTACGCTCGTGCTTGCAGCCGTGTTTGTACCTACCGCATTCATGTCTGGACTGACGGGACAATTCTATATGCAGTTTGCACTTACTATCACTATATCAACTTTTATATCTGCATTTAACTCCCTAACCTTAAGTCCGGCCTTGGCCGCAGTATTGCTAAAAGATAAAGATGCACCGAAGGATGCGCTAACACGAGGTATGGACAAAGTTCTAGGCCGATTTATCTTTACTCCATTTAACAAGCTATTTGCCAAGGGTGAAAAATCGTATGCCTTCGCGGTACAAAAAATATTGCGTTCAGGTGCCATTGTCGGGGTAATCTATATCGGCTTACTTGGGCTAACTGGCTACCAATTTCACACAACACCAACCGCTTATGTACCAGGTCAAGACAAACAGTATTTAGTCTCTTTTGCTCAATTGCCTGATGCGGCATCGTTAGATCGCACAGAAGAAGTGATTCAGGAAATGTCTCGTATTGCCTTGGCTCATCCCGGAGTAGAATCTGCAGTCGCATTTCCCGGTCTGAGTATTAATGGCTTCACTAATAGCTCAAACAGTGGCGTTGTGTTCGTGACCCTTAAATCTTTTGATGAGCGCAATACTGATGATTTGTCAGCTGATGCAATTGCAGGTGACTTGGGCGCCCAATTCTTTGGTATTCAAGATGCCTTTATTGCCATTTTTCCACCTCCTCCGGTTCAAGGGCTTGGCACGATTGGTGGCTTTAAACTGCAACTGCTAGATAAAGCAAACATGGGTTACAACGAGTTGTATCAGGTAACGCAGTCGGTATTACAAAAAGCGTGGGCAACGCCTGAGTTGGCGGGTGTATTTTCTTCTTACCAAGTAAATGTGCCGCAACTGGACGTTCAAATTGACCGCGATAAAGCAAAAATGCAAGGCGTTGCGATCAACGATATTTTTAGAACGATGCAAATTTATTTGGGGTCGTTATATGTGAATGATTTCAATCAATTCGGTCGCACGTACCAAGTCAATTTACAAGCTGAAGAAAGCTTTCGTCAAGAACCCGAGCAAATTGAGCAGTTGCAGATCCGCAATCGTCAAGGCGATATGATCCCCTTAGGTTCTTTTGTCAGCGTGAGCTATGTAGCGGGTCCTGATCGCGTAATGCATTACAATGGGTTTACCACGGCTGAGATTAACGGCGCACCTGCACCTGGCTTTAGTTCCGGTGAAGCGCAAGCTGCTATAGAAGCGATTCTGGCGGAGACTCTACCAAACGGTGTTACTTACGAGTGGACTGATCTTACGTATCAACAAGTACTAGCGGGCAACACCTCACTACTTGTTTTCCCTTTGATTGTGTTGTTGGTATTTATGGTGCTTGCTGCTCAATATGAAAGTATGACTTTGCCGCTCGCTATTATATTGATTATCCCGATGACGCTTTTATCGGCGATGACCGGCGTGATTATTTCAGGTGGAGACAATAATATATTCACTCAAATTGGCTTGATAGTATTGGTTGGCTTAGCCACAAAGAATGCCATTCTGATTGTTGAGTTTGCCAAAGAAAAACAGGAGCAAGGCCTCAGTACGATGGATGCACTAATGGAAGCAACGCGTTTACGCTTGCGCCCTATCTTGATGACATCAATCGCATTTATCATGGGTGTATTGCCGATGGTTCTCTCAACGGGTGCGGGAGCGGAAATGCGACAAGCGATGGGCGTCGCAGTTTTTGCCGGCATGATTGGCGTGACAATTTTCGGACTACTACTGACACCTCTATTCTATAGGGTGTTCGTCCGCACGAAGTCTACACGCTAACAGCTCAAGGCTGTTGAGAACTCAATATTCGTCTACCTATTTGGCTCCTTACCTTGGTAGATGATGTTGAGTTCTCACTTTAACAGATGTTCAAGGCAACCAGAGCACAAGTGATTTTTCACGCTAATGGTTTCAATTTCGGCTTTTTCTACCAGTATATTTTTCACTTTCTCACGCAGCCAAACCAGGCCTGGATCCTTATCTTGTCGCTTATGCCAAAACAAATTCGCTGTCGTTTTTGGCATTTCAAATGGAGGCAAAGTGGCCGCTAAGGTGCCATTTACAATTTGTTTATGCACTGCGCCTGCAGGCACGACACAAATGAGCTTACTGTTAACCAATAAATCAGGCACCACACTGAATTGATTAACGGTGCAAGACACTCTTCGAGTTAAGCCTTTTTGGGCAAGGACTTCATCAGTAAAGCCGGAAGAGTCACCAGAAAGTGAAACCAATAAGTGCTCAGCATTGGCAAACTCTTCAAAGGTAATTTGCCCTTTGGCTAATGGATGGTCGGGGCGCATCACGCAGACATAAAACGGATCGAAAAGATATTCTGCCCGGATCACGGGAGACAAAGTCAGCGCCGCACCTAAGACCAAATCAACGTTGGCATCATCAAGCACCTGTTGGGCATTAGTGATGGTATAAGGGACTGAATGAATATTGACATTCGGCGCTTCCTCTTCAATGATCTTTCGTAGCGGAACCAACAGCATTTGGGCAACGATATCTGCCAATGAAATCCTGAACGTTCTTTTTACGGTTTTTGGGTCAAATTCATTTGGCCTAATTACAGCGCTCAACTCTGAAACAGGATCCTTGATTTGTTCCCATAAGTTTTGCGCTTTTAAGGTCGGTTGAATGTTACGACCACTTTTAACGAACAAGTCATCTTTCCAAGCCACTCGCATTCTGCTCACTGCATTTGAGACAGCAGGTTGAGTCATGTTCAGGCGGTTAGCTGCCCGTGTAATCGAGCGCTCGGTCATGATCGCATCAAATACAACGAGTAGATTGAGTTCGTGTGGTCTCATAAGGAATCATCATTTATTCTAATTAATGTAACAATAACTGATAGATATTATTATGCAAACTCATTCGAGCATAAGTAGTCGGCGTACTGTATTTTTCATCTCTTTCAGTGCTCACTAATTAGGCTTTGGATAATGAATAGTGATATATTGCGCGCAGATTTGGAGCGCACAAAAACTCGTGGCTCGTATGCCAATCACAATGCAAGGGAAGTAGCAGAGAAACATGGCGTCAGAAAAAATGAATATCGAACCATCTAGGTCAGCTTTTAGTGCCTTTTTTATAAGTGCTCGTTCATCGGGTGTGTTTTCTATTGTTAACTTCACAAGCTTTATCTACATTATCGTGCTCGGGCTGACCTTTAAAGATTTGTATTCCTTCATGCCAGATTGGGTTGTAATGACACAAGCCATAGGTGTGTTGGTTATTGTGTTGAACGTTTTCGCTTTGAAGAAAACGAGCAATGTTCCCTTGGCAGCAGCAATTATGTTGTTTTGCATGTTCGCGATCCACATGGCAAATGTTACCTTTGCCGGTGGTATTGATACTGTTCACTATGCTTGGATTTTCATTTTTCCTATTCTAGCTGGTGGAACAATGGGCTGGCGCGGGCAAATATTCTTCTGGTTTATTAGTGTGCTTGGCACTATCTACTATTATGTGTGGCCGGAACAAATGGAAGTGCTTCCCTACGAGGGAGACATGGCCTACACCTTAGTCACTCGTTTAATGTGCTTGACGATTTTCAGTCTTATCATGCTGACCTACCACTTCACGTTGAACGAAAAGATGCTCTCTTTGCGCAAAGCACTGAAACTCGCGTCTTTTGAGAGCGATTTATTTTCTGGGGTTTTTAATTCAAAAGCGCAAAGTGTTTTATTAATTGATGAGAAAGGCATTATTCAGCGCGCGAATCAAACGGCACATATTACTTTTGGCTTCAAAACAGGCGCGCTGATCAAGCAACATATTGGCGCACTTTGTTTGAATGGAGAACACTTCTTTGCGCCGAGTAATGTGGACAAGCCTTCTCGCGAAATACAAGTGCAAACACAGGATCACCGAATTGTTTGGATTGAATATTCTGCTCTGAGTGTTTTAGATGAAAATGAGCAGCGCCATAGCTTATTCACAATAGAAGATATCAGTGAGCGCAAACAATATGAATCCGAGCTATCACACCTCGCGCATTATGACCATCTTACGAAAATGCCGAATCGCTTGATGATTCAAGAGCACTTAACTGCTTTGCTTAAGCATCATGTTGACGCTTCATTTGCTGTGATTTTTATCGACCTCGATAAGTTTAAAGATGTAAACGACATGTATGGTCATGAAGCCGGTGACGCAGTGCTAGTAGAAGTCGGACAACGACTTGAAAAGAGTGTCAGAGAAGGCGACTTTATCGGTCGTTTTGGTGGTGACGAGTTTATCTTGCTGACGGAAATTGATACTTCTAAAGATGAAATTGTAAGCTTAGTAGAGCGAGTGCAAAACGTAATATTGCAGCCCATTTATCATCAAAACAAGCAACATAACATTGGTTCTAGTGTCGGTATTGCTCAGTACCCAATTGACAGTAAAGATGCAAACGACTTATTACGCAAAGCCGATGCGGCGATGTATCGCACTAAAACGAATCAGAAAGGTGCATTTGCATTTTATAACTTAGACTATGACATCGACTTACAACGTAAGCTCCGTCTGAATACGGAATTAAATTTTGCGAATGATCGTCATGAACTGTCTTTAGTATTCCAACCTATCTTCGATCGGAATAGGAAGCTTACTGGCGCTGAGGCTTTATTGCGTTGGAATCATGGCGAATTGGGTTTTATTTCTCCTGAAGAGTTTATTCCTATTGCGGAAGATAGCGGACACATATTGCAAATTGGCGATTGGGTCATTGATTCTGCCTGTCAGACATTACGTGATTGGCAAGACATGGGACATACAGAACTTAGTATGTCGGTGAATATTTCGTACCGTCAACTCGCAGAACATGCTTTGGTTGACGTGACTCGTCTTTGCTTAGACAAATATGGCCTGACGGGTGACAAGCTGATACTTGAATTAACTGAACGCGTTTTCGCTGACGATTTAACCTTAGTTCGAGAAAACATGCGCATGCTATCTGAAATGGGTGTGAGAACCGCCATTGACGACTTTGGCATTGCATATTCAAGCTTGAGTTACTTGCGCAGCGTTAACTTCGACATTTTGAAAATTGATCGCAGTTTCGTCAAAGATATTGTTCAAGACCAAGAGGCGAAAAATCTCTGTTTAGCCATACATTCGATGGCCAAAAGTTTAAGCTTACAAGTGACTGCGGAAGGCATTGAAACCGAGGCCCACTTAAACACCTTGATTGATATGAATGTCGATAAATTCCAAGGTTATTATTTGTCAAAACCACTGACTAAAGCTGATTTTCATGAGCTACTTGTCTCGCCACAGGCTTGATAACATGCATCTCCGCGAACGGTGACTAAATTACCAATATCAATAGAGCCAGTATTAGGAATATGTGCAATTCATGGTTTTCTTTGTCTATTACTGAGAAAAGGAGTGTTGGTATCTCATAATCGTTTTAGCCTTCACTGACTTTTGTGAGGCAGTTTCTTGCCCGTCACCACCGCGCAGGCGGTGGTCTGCTGAGAGGCAAAAGGAGATCGTTGGTAATTAAGAGTTTCTCCGGCAGCCTAGTACGTAGAGCGGATGAAATAAAATCAAGCCCCGCTCTGGAGGCTATGAGGTAGTTCACATAATTATGGTAGAATTGCTCTAGAAGTTGCTTAGTTGCCGTGGCGTAGCAATAAGTATTAGATACAGCACAAAGAAAACACATATTTTCTAGTTGTTTTGCTCTTTAGGACAAAATATTTCTTCAATGCTTTTTCCAAAAGTCTCTGCAAGAGCAAAAGCAAGAGTTAAAGAAGGATCATGTTTTCCTGTTTCTATGGCATTCACGGCTTGACGTGACACTCCTAACTTTTCAGCAAGTTCTGCTTGAGACCATCTATTTTCTGCACGAAGTACCCGCAACCTATTCTTCATGGGTATCGCTCGCTAGTTTAATGGACTGCGCTACACCAAAGATAACTGCGATTGCTGGCAACATAAATGCTAGACTAATAGACGGCACCTCAACCATTTCTGAGAGCAAGCCATAAGCCATTGCTGCACAACCAACAACCCCTACAGCCCAAAGCAAACTTTCACCCATTACCCTCTGGATGTATTCATCCAATGACCGATAATGTTTTACTACAAGCTGTAATAAAAATATCACCGGAATCACAGGTGTCATTGCAAGGAATCCCGTGCTGTATATAGACAAATCATTGGTCTCATTCAATAACACTGATAACGCTAAAACCGCTAAAAACATTGCAATATGCAACATAAATTTGACCAAAAACTTCTTTTCCTTTTTACCTAATTCATTACTCATATTTAGCTCTCCTGAAGTTACCTTATTCTCTCAATATATTGTAATTTTGTCATAATATATTGACATTGTGTAAGGCTAGCATTACATATTACGCACCAAATAGTCAAGCAAACCTGACAATAAGATGGGTGTGCATTACATATTGTGAAATATTAAAAGATATTTTTAAGAGAACTTAACGACTATAATTCAGCGTCAGCAGGACGATGAACGCACTATATGAGCAATTATCAAACTTTATTATCGTCTGACATTTTTCTCGCCACAGGCTTGATAGCAACTTGGTTTCCTAGGGCATTCAGCACCGCGTGGACAAATCATTCTTGCTTCAGTTTCAATGCCTCTTTCAACCCAGTTGATATTGAGTATTCGTGCCACACTGGATAGTTGGGTTTTGATCGATTTTGGTATCGCAGCAGACCCTCCTCCTTTTACACAGACGTCTTTTAAATCGTGAGCAATTGATCTTGCGTCTTCACCTTGTGCATCGATAGCTGGGTTCAAATCTATACCGGTACACAGCACATGACTGTTGTCTGCCATGTCTTTCACGTTGGTAGATTCACACACATAAATGCGTGGCTCATCACCCACATTCAATATCGAAATTTGTGCGCTAGTCCCTTGCAATGGTGCGTTAATCATTCTAAAAACCGCCCAGTGCTGGCAGGGATCTTCAACTTCCCGCATATTGCCCCAAGGTAAGGGGATACCATTTCCACGATACACCGCTTTTAACTTACCTGGCGCGTAAGCATCAAAATAGTGCCAATGCCGGTAAGAAGACACCGCGGTCATGCGTCGCATAGCAACAGAGGCAGATACACCTAATAATTCATGGGTTTTTATCTCGTAACCTTGGCGGTCAAGTAATTGACGATAAGGCACTTTAGGACAAAGCAAAGCGCCGGCGAAAAAGCTAGACTCAAAGTCGCGCCAAGCATGCAATATATCTTGTGCATTTAGATTTGATGATTGACTGGATTGAGTACCATCAGCGCTTAAGGTGTTATTGTGATTGAGGCCGGTTAACAGAACGCTTTTTAAACCGTCGCGATTGTGTAAAACAGCATGTCCAATATGTACGGCGAGGTCATACTTCAAGCGCATAGGAAACTTCTTGAGTAATTGATTAATATAAATCGTGCCGGGCGAATCAAAAAACGATGTCACAATATTGTTAGTCGGAGCGCGATAGGCGTTGCCGCCAAGTTCTTTGGCAAGCGAAGCCGGGACCTTATTGAACCACGCTATCTTTAAACCTTGCTGTTGGGCTATTTCAATCAGCTCATCGACGGAAAGTGGCATCCGTTTCAAGCCAACATCTTCAGCTGCTCGCTCTAAGTCGGGAAAGTGATTCTGATGATGCTCTTGATGCGCTCGGATCAGTAAATGAGCAAACTGACGACCGCTAGTACCGGTTTGTGACAACATCTCAGGAATGGCAATTTGCAGAATCTCATTTGAAAACAGGAAGCTAGGCTCTAGCGCAATACCGCTAATGCCGCCTCGGTTTCCTTTTTCAGGTGTAATGGATTTTTCTTCCGGCACGTCATCTAAAAACCAATCCACATCTTTTTGAAAAACTGAGGCAATAACGCTGAGCATGTCTTCACTGGGGACACGCTTACCACGTTCGATCATAGACAAGTAAGATACCGATGGCGCGGTTTCCGCGTTCACTCGAATACAGCGCGCGGAAAGATCTTCCATTGTTAGATTGTTGCGTTTTCGTAAGTTTCGAATTTTTGTTCCCATAAGATGGGACTTACGCATCAGGCTTTTCGTATTTTTCATAATTGTCTTCACTTTTACACAAGATGTTTTTGTAAAATTTACACTGTGAAATTTCTTTTGTGAAATTCTAGTGCTTTTTACTTTATGCTTTATCTCAAGCGAAGTAAATAAACCAAAACATTTTACTCGTTAAGCAAATGCACTACTTGTCAAAATAAGAGGAAAAGAAGATGAATATGCCAGCTTTGAAATACAGTCAAATCCATCAGGGCTTTTACACCTTCATCAATGAAGATGTATTGCCAACGTGCGGCATCGAGGTTAATGTCTTTTGGCAAGCGCTAGAGAACCTGATTACTGATTACGTACAAGAGCCAAGTCATTTTATTGATACTAGCCAAGGTAATATGGACGCTGCCAATACCATGAGTGCATCAATTACTGATCGTCAGCAACTTATTCAAGCTGCCAATAGTCGTTGGACGAGTTTACATACAACGGCGTCTCAGGAGGAGACAAAAGCGTATCTTGATCAACATTTTGCTCTAGAAACTGGTTCGCACGCCGACGTGAAAAACTATGTTGTTTATTACCATCACCTATTAGCCTTCTTCGAAGATGGAAGCCAATCTGGTTTAGTTAATCCGAGTCAGTTTGTTGCCCTATGTGGCCATAAGTGTGCACCAGATTCGATAGTGTTGAAGCGCAGCGATATGTCTTCACATGTAGAGATTGCTATTAATCGGAAAGGAAACAGAGGGGCGAAAGATTGTGCTGGTATTCAAGACATCTTAGTTGAAACAAATGAGACAATCATTGTTGATTTTGATGCAGTGCATATCGATGGCGATAGTAAAATTCAAGCTTTCCGCAACCTGCAGGAATTTTTGGAAGGAAGTTTAACGACTTATATTGCTAAAGAAGGTAGCCAAGCGATTCTAAGAATGAATACTGAGGTGACTTTCACAGATCTTGATGGTGAGGACTATGTTATTGCGAACAGGTCGCCTATTCAAATCCGTTGCACTAAACCAAGTTTAAAAACGGAATTGATGAGAGAAGCGAATGGTAATCTCGCACCTCAAGTTATTATAGACGCAATTGTTTGTGGCATCATTTTGCGATTGAAGCAAAACAAAGCGCAAACACAAATGCAGCAGTCTCTCGTTTTACAAGATGGAAAATTTACTACGAATATGCAAAAGCGCATTGAAGATATCTTTAGTTTATAAATGCTCGCATTTTAGCTAGTGCTGAATGCCCTATACACGCTGTGTATAGGGCATTTCATCTTTTTAATCAGTTTGATGCAAGCTTGTCAGTTTTCTGCTCAAGTAGTTTTGCAATACGGTTGCTATACCGAGTCAGTGCTGCTTGGCTTTCTGCATTGGCCATATCTACGTGGGTTGGATCAACAGGTGCGCCTGGTCTAACTCGCTGCAAACCTGAAATAACGATCTCTTCATTGCCAAGCAATCCACTTTCAATGACACGTAAACCTGCTAACTTACTACCCAATGTTACCGCGCGATACTGCACATTATTGTTTTCATCCAAAACGAGCACGTACTTATTATTTAAGTCAGTGGCAATCGCCTTATCATCAATTAATACACCAACATGTGCTTCGTCACTGATCACTTGTAAGCGAGTAAACAAACCAGGAATAAGTTCACCGCTTGTATTCTCAAAGCTTGCTCTCGCTCTTATCGTACCGGTTTTTGGGTTTACTTGGTTATCGATAAAGTCTATTTGACCATTAAAGGGCAAGTCTTCTTGGTTCGCTAAACCCATTAAAATAGGATTCTTTCTTCCTGTGTTTTGTGCCTTAGCATAGTTTAAATACGTAACTTCATCAGCGTCGAAGTATGCATGTATTTTTTCTGTGGACACAATACGCGTTAGTGAGCTTTGGCCTGCATGCACATAGTTACCTTGTGTAATGGTCGCATTTGATATTTTGCCGGCTATTGGCGCTTTAATCTGTGTATAGCTGAGATCGAGTTCTGCAAGTTTTAGCGCAGCTTTAACGGCTTGCACCCTAGCTTGTGCTTGCTGCTGCGTTGACAAGCGTTGGTCTAATACTTCCGCGGAGATAGCTGCGCTAGCCCCCAATTTTTTAGCACGCTTATATTCAGCTTCAGCCAAAGATAATTGATCTTGCGCCATGTTTAATTCTGCATTTAAGCGGCTAAGTTCAGCTGCAAAAGGCGCAGCATCAATTGTGAAAAGTACGTCACCCTGCTCAACCTTGCTTCCTTCAACAAAGTCGACTGACGCGATGTAGCCAGAAACGCGAGGACGTAAATCGACGGTTTCAGGGGCATATGTACGACCCGTGAATTCATGTGACGAGACAATCTCCGCAGTGATAACTTTTGCAACTTGGACGGCACTCGCTGGCGGTGCAAACGGGGCTTCCTGTTGCTCAGAACAAGCGGCAACGAAAAGTACACACAGTGCGGCGATAGCGCTGGTTTTTAGGTACCGAGCGAATAGAGATTGATGATTTTGCATGATTGGCTCCTAAACCAATTTGAATATGGAGCGTATTTTAGGAGCTATTTTTAAATAAATATAATTATGCTTTAATATGAAATGTATTTATTAATGTGATGTGTTTGTGAGCGAGTGAATTAGATTTCAGTGCCACCATACTGACTGGCCAGGTCATCTAGCTCCGAACACGTATAGTCAAAGCTGCCTGCTTCGTACTCATATGATACTTGCACAGAGTGTGAGGATTTGAATAGCTTCACTTTTACGTCCGCTTTTGACCAATGCTTTAATTCATTTAAGAATCGGTTGGCGAGAGGCGCAGTTTCAAATTGATAGCGGATTTCATTGATCATACAAGTCGCATTATTGTTGGTAGCAATTAGGGCTGCATATCTTGGCGAATTCTGCGTCAGTGTCAAGCGAGATAAATCATCTTTCAAAAACAAAACGGCCAACAAAGTTGTTGGCCGTTTACACTTAATTGAATATGCAATGACTATAACACCATTACTTTGCTTCAGTACTTTTTATTCGTAACTGTAGCTCATGGTTACGCCACTATAGCGAGAGTAGCCTCGAATACCTACGTGCCATGTGCCACCACTGGTGTTGGTAAAGGTACATGTTTCATTATTGCCACTTTTATAAGGGCGACAATCGTAGCTGTTCGTTTCTGGTTGTGAACCCAGTTTCATGTATAAGTCTGCATCACCGCTGCCACCAGAAATAGTTACAGTGACTCTACTTACTCCGTTTGGCACATTCCAAGTGTAGCGTTTCCAAGCGTTTCTGTTTCCAGACAAGTTGGTTAGTTGACCCGAGAATGGATCAACACCGCCACCGCCACCGCCACCACCGCCAGTGCCACCGCCATTTCCATCACAACCATTTGCGTTAAGATAGTCATAGGCATCACGTGCCTTGACTATACCGAAGCCATAAAAGTTATCACGACCTGCACTACCCTTGTCCTTTGCAGTGACATTTAGGGCAGTACGAATTTGTTCGTTTGAACAACTCGGAAAGAAACTCCAAACTAATGCTGCTGCGCCGGCCACGTGTGGTGTAGCCATCGATGTGCCGCTGATAGTGTTGTAGGTATTCACTGGCCATGTTGATTGAACTGCTGAACCTGGACCAGCAATTTCTACTTGGCTATTGTACTGTGAATATGACGCACGGCTTTCGTTAGAGCCAACAGCGGCTACCGAAATAACCGCATCATAAGACGCTGGATACGATAATGAACTATTACCGCTATTACCCGCTGCTGCTACTAGCATGATGCCATCATCGACAAAGCCTTGCATTGCGTTGCGTTCAGCAGTTGAGGAGCCGCCCCCACCTAAACTCATATTCACGACATTGGCACCCGCATTGGCGCACTGTTGAATACCATCAATAATGTCAGAAGAGAAAGTCCACTGACCTTGGTCGTTAAAGATTTTTACGATGTGCAAATCTACACCTGGATATACGCCTACAACACCTTCGTTGTTTGATAATGCTGAGATTGTGCCAGCGACGTGCGTACCGTGTCCGTTGCCATCGTTAAACCAATTTCCTACTTGGTTGTTATTTGCGTTACCTGTCACACCGTTATTCTGGTCGCCCAAATCAGGGTGGCCTAAATTAAAACCAGTATCGATAACACAAACTTTTCTTGCTGATTGGTTGTTCTGCGATAACAGGTTGCCTTGCACCATTGGAATTCCGTATGGTGTCGTTTCGGCCATTAAGCTACGGCGGTGATCAACTGAAATATCAGCAACGTTAGGATCATTTCTTAGCTTATTTAATGTTGCCTTGGACATCTTAGCTGCAACCATGCCTTTATCTTTAATCGCTTTAATTGGCTTGGCACCGGCATTTTTTAACATGCCGTAAGCGTTCCCTTGATTGAGCTTGCCATTCTGCATCATCGCCTTCGATTGATCAGGGCGAAGGGTTGAGCGTTTGCCTGATGAGAAACGATCATTATCTGCGGGCTTACCTTTTTGTTCTTTAAAGGTCACGATATAGCGCTCTTCTTTTGCATCGGCTTGGATAACTTGGCCAAAGTTTTCGAAGGCACTGCCACTAGATCGTTTTGAAGCGTATTTTGACTGTTGTGCTTTACTTGGAGTTTGCTTCACTTCGATCATCTGAGACTGTGTTGCGGCGGAAACGCTAAGCGCAATGACAGATAGTGCCATTGAGCCCAATCCCACCGTAAGGTTTTTGCGTAGTTTAGACATATTTATGTTCCTACTCTTTTTTACTTGTTATTAAGGTTTTTTCTTATTATTTTAACTCTCGGTCTTTTCGCCGAGATTCAATACCCTATGCCTAAATTATTGAAAACTCAAAGAGATACATCGGCTTCAACTGGTTGTCCAGAGCCCGCTTATTGTTACTTTATTGCAACATATTCATGCGATTTATATTAAATGATAAGTAAAACATACACTTATGAAAAAATATAAGTGTAACAATTTATTTACATTTAATTTTTAAAAGAATTAAAACAAATGAACTAAATTATTGCTTTTTCAGTTCATATTGTTATGCCTTAAAACTTTAGTCTAATTTTTGTTTAATTTGTAAAAAAATCATGTTAAACAGGCATTTGTAAATAGTGTGCTTGACGTGCATATCTTTGCTAGCTCTATTGAATAAGCCTTGATTGCTCCGCTATAGCTGACAATAGCTTAAAAAATGAACTAATTGAAAGGTGGGAAGTCTGAGTAATGTTGTTGATAGCGTATTGTAGATTATACTCGCTGTCTCACGGTGGTATTCAAGGTTTTTAAGAATACCTTAGAAATAGTGATGAGGTAATAGTTATGCATATTCAAAATCAGGAAAGGTCACAGCACCAAGCCATATCTGTAGGCTGTCAGGCTTTCATGCTAGTCGGCTTTATCATTTTCATTACCGGTGTTTTTAGCTTTGGCTATGCGTTGCTGGCTAGTTATCTTCTACCGTTTAAACCTGACTTTCTAATCATTGCATTAGTTGGCTTGTTTGCCGCATTTTTAGGTCGAATAATATTGCGTAGAGGTCGGCGCTTAGCAGAGGTTTCAGTTATTTGAGAGTTATAGCCCTGATGAGCGACGAATTTTCAACTCTTTAATATCAAAAAAACCACCTCATCTAGGAGGTGGTTTTTCATTTAGTGCTGCTTTTTTTAATCAGCTAAGCATCTATTCACTTGCTGGCTCAATGACTTCTAGCAACTCGACGTCAAAAATGAGCGTAGCGTTCGGAGTGATTTTACCGGTTGATCTCTCACCATAAGCAAGCTCCGAAGGAATATGGAAGCGATATTTAGCGCCTTCTTTCATCAACTGCAAGCCTTCAGTCCAACCTGCAATAACACGATTCAAAGGGAATGTTGCTGGCTGACCGCGACTGTATGAAGAATCAAATTCAGTGCCGTCTAATAAAGTGCCACGATAATGCACTTTAACTGTTGATGTCGGGCCAGCGGGGCTTACGCCTTCACCTTCAGTTAACACTTCATACTGTAAGCCAGACTCAGTGGTCACAACACCTTCTTTCTTTGCATTAGCTGCCAAGTATTCAGCTCCTTCCGCTATATTGCTTGCGGCAGACGCATTCGCTTTTTCCGTCTGTTTAGCTTGAAGGATCATATCAGCCGCACGAGTAAAGCCTTGCAGTTCTGGCAGAGTAAAAGCAGTGTTGTCGTCTAGGCCATTTTTGAAGCCTTCTAATAAAGCAGCTTCATCGTATTCAATCTCTAAGTCTTTTTGTTGGTCCAAACGATTCTTTGCAAACAGACCCATGCTCGCACCTAGTGCATATGAATGTTTCTGGCTTTCAGTTGTGTACTTATTATCTTCGCCAGTTGCTGGCGCTTCTGCTGCAACTGTTTTGCTTGCTTCACTTTTCACTTCTTCTGCTGGACTTGTTTGTTCTTCTTGTTTTTGACATGCAGTGAGCGCAAGTGCTGATAATACTGCAATGGCTAAGGTAGCCTTTCTCATTCGGTTTCTCCGTTTTTTACAAAGTCTATTGTTGGCTAGTTATTTCGCGGTTTTACCTTATGCGTTAATAAAGTGCCGTAAATAGTGTTGTTAAGTAACAATCATTATATACTTGGCTAATAGTAAACGTGTGACAGTAAAAGCGAAACCCCCATTTATATGAATAAAGCTAGCTTTTGGACTTTTTGTTGTGTTTTTGTCTTATTCAGCACGGGCTGTTCTATTCCCGAGACAACACCAACAAGTAAATTGCCGATATCTGAGGTTGGTGTGTACGACGCCGATATAAGTAACTCGGGTCAGTTCGCGGTTATTTCAAGGGTAAACGCTGATATTGTTGTGTGGTCTCTTAGCGAAAATAAAGCTTTATTCAGTTGGCGACATCAAGAAGAAGGTCGCAACATCGTCGATAATATTCATATATCAGCTGACAGTGATTTTGTGGTCAGCGCAGACAGCGAAAACTTTGCGCTTTGGAATGTAAATTCCGGAGACCCCTTGGGCTTCTGGCGCATAGATGAATCAACAATTCGAGATATTGCCGTCAGTAATTCCGGGCAGGGCATTCTGATCGGTAAAGCCAACGGAAAAGTGTTGTATTTTGAACCGAGTACAGGGCGCAGTATTGAGTTTTTGGGGCATGAAGAGAAGGTGAATACAGTTGATATTTCACCTAACGGAAAGTATGCATTATCGGGAAGTAACGATTATAAGGCTTACCTTTGGAGCACCGAATCAGGACAAATCATTCATGTCTTTAATCATGCCAATCGGGTAACGAAAGTCGCGATTGATGACCAAGCTCGTTTTTTATTTACTTCCGATAGCCAAGATGACAGCCAAATTTGGGATGCACAAACCGGTGAAGCAATTAGTCAGTTGCACTTTATTGAGCGCCAGTGGGTATTTACCAGTGCAAAATTTTCTGAAGATGGTCGTTATTTGCTCACCGGCTCACCAGCAAAACGCCTAGCGCTATGGGATGTGCAAAGTGGTGATACCGTTAAAGAGTGGCGAGTTGCAGCGACATCAGGGCCAGCTCCTCAATCCGCAGTAGTTTATGGTATCGGTTTTCTGCCGACCGAAAATAGCGTTGTATCAATATCAAGTAGTGGAAATTTGGAGTCGTGGAATGTCGAAAAATAATAATGAGTTAATTATTGCCGAAATGCAGGCAGCTATTGAGCAACTTGAGTTCAAACTTGCATTTCAAGAAGACAGTATTGAGCAATTAAATAAAATTGTCATAAACCAGCAATATACTGTTGATAAACAAGCTCAATTAATTACTGGCTTAGTCGATAAATTTAAAAGTATCCAAGCAGGTAATACCGAACCAAATCAGGATAATGAGTTGCCTCCACACTATTAACTCTTATCTTTTAAGTGACGTTTTTATGATTGGTTACTTTCATTAATTAATGGATACAAGGACGTTCAACTCAATAACTAAAGAGCCTTACCAATGTCAAAACAACGAACCTCATCATCACGCGCGAGCCAGCGCGGCTCGTTAACATTTACCACTTTGAAAACCAAAATCTTAGCTTTACTGACCGCTGCTCTGCTACTGGTTGGCTTAATTGCTCTGGTTTCCAATATTTTACTGTCTAATAAAATCGATAACTTTAAGCATTTAATTGAAGTTGATAATGTCGCTGGCTTAGAGATTGGCAACTTGAATCTACAATTTAAAACTCAGGTTCAAGAGTGGAAAAATGTCTTACTGAGAGGTCACAATACTGAGGATAGAGAAAAGTATTGGGGTAAGTTTGTTGAGCAACATGAGAAAGTACAAAAGCAAGCGGAAGCTATTCTCGCTCTATCCATTTCCGATGAGCTGATTTCGCAAGTTAAAGAGTTTCGACAAATTCACGCGGCTCTCTTATCTCAATATAAGAAAGGTTTGGAAGCTTTTCAGGTGAATAATTTCGACCATAAATTAGGCGACGCAACTGTTAGGGGAATTGATCGTGCGCCTGGTAAGGCATTGGAGGAATTAGTTGCGCAAGTACAGTTGCAAATTTCTGAAAAGAACCAAACGCTCCAAGCGCAATCTGCAAACCTACAGTGGTTAACGATCTTAGCTATCGTTTTGGCCTTAGTTATGAGTATTGTGGTATCAAATCTCTATATGAATAAAGGTATCATTAAACCGATCGTGAAGTTAATCGAGCAGTTAAGAGGCTTAAGTAATGGCGGTTTTTCTACCAGTTATAATGTTCATCGCTCTGATGAAATTGGTGAAATGTCCCACGCGATTCAACTCTTAAGCAACAAACTAAAAAACGTCTGCGAGCACCTTGTTCAAACTCAAGGCAAACTTGTGACTTTGAGCGCCGGCTTGACTCACGGGGCTGAAAAGCTGGTAGAAAGTAGTCAGCAACAAAACGAAAAGACTATGGATGTGTCTGCTGCCACGGCACAAATGATGCAGCTATCGTCACAAGTTGCGGGCGATATCATTAAGGCCACCGAGCTAGCTGAAAACGCGAAGCATTCAGCAAAGTCTAGCCAAGACGTGATGTTAGAAACGATTGAGACTATTCGTTCTTCTTCCCAGCAAATTCAAAACACCGCTACGGTAATCGAACGCTTAGATGATGATGCTAAAAATGTTGGAAGCGTCGTGGATGTAATCAATAGCATAGCCGAACAAACCAACTTATTGGCCTTAAATGCAGCAATTGAAGCAGCAAGAGCGGGTGAGCAGGGCCGAGGCTTCGCAGTTGTTGCTGATGAAGTAAGAACCTTAGCCTCTCGCACTCAAAAATCAACAGAAGAGATTCAGGTGATCATAGCGAACCTGCAAAAAGGTGCACTAGATGCTGTTGACGCTATTAAACTTGGAAGCAGTAATGCACAAGTTAGTGAAGAAAAGGTGCTTAAAGCTGACACAATTCTTCGGGCAGTGGACGAATCTGTATTAAGTATTACCGAATTAAATCACAAAGTTTCTCTAGCAATGACCACACAAGAGCAAGCGAGTACAAATATCAATAAAGTCATTGAGGACCTTAGAGCGATTTCTGAAACGAACCACGCGGAAGCAGTAGAGCTTCGTAATGAAAATACTATTTTGTCTGAAATTAAAGAAGAGTTGGCTGAAGAAGTCAGGTCACTGAGTAGTTAAGCATTTATTGGTATTGCTGCTGGTTCAGTAATCTGTCGTTTCGCACAGGCGTTCCAAAGGGCTTCATTTGAGCTTGAAACCTCACCTAGGTCGACATTTCCTATGTATTTGGCTTCAATTTTTGCCTGCGCCTTATCTTTAAAAAGCTGTGCCATCGCAATTTTTAATCGAGACACTATTTTTTTAGGGACCGCTTTATTAAGTGCCAAATAATTTCCGTTCAGCAGGCGACTATCAATTTCTAAAACTGGCGTCACCTCAGCTAAAGATAAGCCGGCAATGTTAAGTTGTCGGGAAATACTAAACGAAGACATTACTACCAAATCGACTCTCCCTGCAGCAAACGGCTTTAACGTGCCATACTTACCATTAAATAGGAGTAGGTTTTTTCCTTCCTCAAAACCCAACACTTCTCGTATTTCTTTATATGCATTGTCGGTTGAGCCGCCAAGAATGTATTGTTGAGCTGAAGCGATATCATTTACCACAATATCTTTTCTTGAACTCAATTTGAATAAGCAGTTAGTACTTGATGAAAATGGACCAACCCATTCAAACATCGTCTCTCTTTCACTTGTTTTGGCGGTTGAAACAATGCCTGACCAGGGGTTTTCCTGCACCAGTTTCATCGACCTATTCCAGGGATACAGTTCAAATTGGCAATCGATTTTGGCAAGTTCGCAGGCTGCTTTTGTGAGCTCTAGATTGATACCGACAAGTCTGTCGTTGACTTCGAAGTTGTAGGGTGGAAATTGTTCAGTATAGATTGTTAAAGTATCAGTATTCTTTGTCACTGCAAGCGCAGTAACACTGTGCATGAGAGATACAAACAGAACTTTTGAAAGAAGTGAAATCATAGTGCAGTGTGCTCGCGGTCGTTAGTAAATAAAAACGCGTCCACTGCTCTTTTACAATAAATTACCAAACTCCCACACATGAAGCAATAAAATGCTTACTTTGACTAACATTAAAGCTAAAACTAGGGTTTGAAAACGCCAATAACATTTTCAGAAGGGCGGGTGGCTGAACTCACTTTTTCCTGTGTTTGAGTTTCGGCATAGTCACATTTTACACAAGCTAGTTTTTCTACATTATTTTCAAAGAACAGCATTAAACTATCTAAGCTTTTACACTGCGGACATGTCGCTCCAGCGATAAAGCGTTTTTTGGTTTTATTTGTCATCTATTACTACCTTATTTTTTAGCTTGTTCCATTATACTCTGTTTACTGCTTATCAGTGCAAAAGCAATGATAAAAAAATAAAGTCTTTAGGGTCTACAGTCTAATTTTGCTATCCTATCGGCACAAAATAATGAAAATTGAAATTACAGAAATCAACACGTCCTTAATCTATGATCCAATTACAAAATCTATCGCTTCAACGCGGTGTAAAAGAGCTAATAAAACAAGCCAATATTGAAATATACCCGGGCCATAAAGTAGGTGTGATAGGTAAAAACGGTTGTGGTAAATCCACTTTGTTTGGCTTGCTGCGCAATGAGATCCAAGCTGACTCGGGTGACTGCATGGTGCCAAAGGCTTGGAAGATTGTTTCTGTTGCTCAAGAAACGCCAGGCACAGATCGCAAAGCAATTGACTATGTGATTGATGGCGATATTCATCTACGAGAATTGCAAAAGGCGCTTGAGAAAGCTGAAGAACAGCATGACGGCAGCCGTATTGGGCATCTTCATGACGAGCTTGCCCAGTTGGGTGCTTATGATGTTGAAGCCCGCGCCGCAACGATTTTAGCTGGTTTAGGTTTTGAAAATGCACAGCTAAGTTTGCCGGTGAGTAGCTTTTCTGGGGGGTGGCGCATGCGTCTTAATTTAGCTCAGGCTTTATTATGTGATTCCGACTTACTTTTGCTTGATGAGCCAACAAACCATTTAGATCTTGATGCAGTTATTTGGTTAGAAACATGGATTCAACGGTACAAAGGTACTTTGCTGCTGATTTCACATGATAAATCGTTTATTGATGCATGCGTCGACAATATTGTTAGTTTTGAAAGCCAAGCACTTGTGTATTACAGCGGTAATTATTCTAGTTATGAGAAACAGCGCATAGAGCGACTTAGGTTGCAGGCAAGCGAGTTTGAAAAGCAAGAAAAAAAGAAGGCTCACTTAAATTCTTTCATTACTCGCTTTAAAGCAAAGGCCAGTAAGGCTAAGCAGGCGCAAAGTCGTATTAAGCAGTTAGAAAAAATGCAGGAAGTGTTACCTGTGCATCAGTCATCGGCGTTTCAGTTTTCCTTTAAACCACCCGAAAAGTTACCCAACCCATTGGTTCGTATGGAAGAAGTGAAAGTGGGTTATGGTGAAAAGGTAATATTGGAACAGGTTAAGATGAACTTGGTTCCCGGCAGTAGAATTGGCTTATTGGGTAAAAATGGCGCAGGTAAATCTACCTTCATAAAATTATTAGCGGAAGAAATGCGGCCCTTGCAGGGCGACTATGAGACATCTGCAGGGCTAACCATTGGGTATTTCGCACAGCACCAAGTAGAGCTACTACACCTGCAAAGCTCGGCGTATGACCATGTTTTTCGCTTAGACAAAACCCAAACAGAACAACAAATTCGGGATTATCTAGGCGGTTTTGGCTTTCATGGTGATGAGGCTCTGAAAGCGGTTGCTCCAATGTCTGGTGGTGAGAAAGCCCGTTTGGTCTTAGCTTTAGTTGTTTTTCAAAAACCTAACCTATTACTACTTGATGAACCCACGAATCACTTAGATATGGAAATGCGACAAGCCCTAAGCTTTGCCTTGCAGGGTTTTGATGGCGCTATGGTCTTGGTATCCCATGACCGTTATTTGTTGTCATCAGTGTGTGACGATTTTTATCTAGTCGATGCTGGCGCAGTTAGTGCGTTTGATGGTGATCTTGATGATTATCGAAAGTGGCTATTCAGCTCACCAACGATGTCTAGTGTAGAAACTGCAGAAGGCAAAGACACTGTATCTAAAGCGTCAAATAGAGCTCCTGAATTAGACAAAAAAGCGCGAAAACGTTTGGAAGCTGAATTCAGGCAAAGCACCAAGCCCTTTCGCGACGAGATAGCAAAACAAGAACGTGTTATGGAAAATGCAAACAAAGCATTAGCGGAAATTGAAGAAAAAATGTTGGATACTAGTTTGTATGATGCAGAGAACAAAGCAGCTTTGGCGACCATATTGAACCAGCAGGCTAGCTTGAAAGGTCAAGTTGAGGATGCCGAAATGCTGTGGTTAGAAGCTCAAGAGGCTTTAGAAGAAGCTAGTACGCAATTTGAGCAAAATACCCAAGATAGCACCGAGGCTTAGGAAGTGGCTCACGTGTTAGTTACAGAGAAGTTTTTTTGGGAATACTCACTGAGCTTCTACAAAGTAAAAGACGTACAAGAATTGCTCTTAGGCTTGCAGGACGGATTCGGCCTAAATGTTAATGTACTACTGTTCTGTTTATACTGCGACAAGCTTACTGTCGACGTTAATGAGTTGGTGCTTACTAGTATTTTAAGCTCAATAAAAATAATGGATGGTGAGCTCATCCTACATAGAGTCAAGCGTCGACAAGCAAAAAATGCCCTTGAAAGTGAAAACCGGCTCGACAAAACACGATATCAGGATTATTTGGCACAAGAATTAGAAATGGAAAAAGCACAGCAAGCGCAAATCGTTGCGACGTATTTGAAAGAAGCGACAGAGCATCCTATCAATAAGGACACTAAGCAAAGACAAGTGATTAAGAGTAAGGGCAATATGCAGACGTATGTTGCCCTGCATGCTGAACGGCAGCATATTGAGAAGCTCCCAAACACCACTTTGTCAACAGCTGAAGTGCAAGTAATGATACAAACATTGCAAGATTTAAGAGAAAAGCATCACCATGTTTAAAAGCCAATTCGGGCACGTTGTAAAATCCGCATTTAAAGCTCCTCAATGGGCTAGTAATCCGCACGTACAAACAATTTGGCCCCGCTACCTTATTCCAAAGCCTAGCATTACTACGAGTAATGAGCGCATCGCTACCCCAGATGGTGACTTTTTAGATATTGCGTGGTCAATACCAGAGCAACATGATGCCGCATCAAACAGCACGGCGTTGGGTGTTGTGCTCCTCTTCCATGGTCTCGAAGGCTCAGTGAATTCGCATTACGCAAGGCACTTAATAAAGCGTTTAACACACGATGGCTTCATTGTGGCCTTGATGCACTTTAGAGGTTGTAGCCACGAACTCAATTTAACACCGAAAGCCTATCACTCCGGTGAGACGACAGATCCTTTGCAAACAATGGAGCATGTTCGCGCACGTTATCCTGACTTACCTATGTTTGCTGTAGGCTACTCGTTGGGGGGCAATATGTTGTTAAAACTACTGTGTGAATCAAAGGAAGCCAGTTACATCAAAGCCTCTGTCGCAGTATCTGCGCCGCTATTATTAGCTGAGTGTGCCTTGCGAATGCAACGTGGTTTTTCAAGACTGTATCAACACTATTTGTTGGATAGCATGAAGTCGAATCTGTTAGCAAAAATGCGTCGTTTTGATATGAGTGGTCTAATTACCTTGAATATTGAAACTGCCAATCGCATTGCGACCTTTAGAGAGTTTGATCATGAGGTAACTGCGCCTATTCATGGCTTCGATTCTGCTGATGACTACTATGGACGTTGCAGTGCCTTGCCAATGCTTCAGCATATCAAGACCAAGACCCTAGTGCTGCACGCCAAAGATGATCCCTTCATGACGGAAGCTGTGATCCCTAGCGACAATCAATTATCATCCGACGTGGCATATGAGCTGAGTGAAACAGGTGGGCATGTTGGATTTCTGCATGGTACACCGTGGGCGCCAAAACTATGGCTTCAAGACCGTATTTCGGCATTTATATTGGAGCAGCTAGGTCAATGCTAATTCCTTACGATTCGATAGACACAGATACTTTATATCGCCTCATCGAAAGCTTTGTGCTTCGAGAGGGAACTGATTACGGTGAAGAAGAAGTACCATTAGAAGAGAAAGTGAATCAGGTGCTCGAACAGTTACAAGAGGGCCTAGTGGTAATTGAATACTCAGAAGAACATGAAAGTGTGAATATTATTCCTCGTACAGATTCGTTTTGATTACCAGTTAAATTCAGTCTCGCCAATCTTTTGTATATTCAAGATTATTCTTCGCAAAAATAACCATATCTAGCCAAAACATGCCACTGATCATTTTCATGAATTTGATGTGATTAAAGGCGTGTTTAATTTCCTCTATTTTTTGGCAAGTAAAATCTTTTCTGGCGAGTGATTCTAAACAATCTTGATAGAAACTATTTGCGTCTGGATCACTCATATCTTGGCAGCTCAATACAAGATGGTCTTTCGACTCTTTTCCGGCAAATGGAATGACGATAGCCCCCTCTTTTTCAAAGGCGTCGACTTTTTGTGCAGGGTAGTTGTAATGCAAAAGCAATTTAGTGTTGAAGATATACTGATGGCAGTTGGGCTTATGACCCAAGTAAATTCGCGCAGACGCAAACAACCCTCTGAACATCCTGTGCATGAGTTTGGGGTTATTCATTATTTCGATATAAATGTTTGCCACAGCGGCGTCTTCGGTCATCTTTACTTAACATGGTTTTATCACGTTGACAGCTTACGATGACCGACACTAAAAAGCGTGAGCTCGGTTAATACAAAAGGATTATTTGGTATAATAACCGAGCCTAAAGTGATTGTTTTAACTGGTAATTATTGGCCTGTAAACACGACACTAAAACTTAAAGGTACTGCAGATGAGATACTTTGTAAGCCAGCAATTTCCTTCAGGGCTGCGATGCCCTCGTCTAGCTTAAAAGTGGAGGCTGATAATACGGTAGGCTGACGAGTTGATACGGCAATACCACCGTTGCTCAAGCCAGTCACTGCTACTTTGAAAGAAACTGGTGCACTGTTGCCCGCAATAGTCATTGTGCCATCAATGCTTGCCATTTTATGTTCACCACTAGATAGCTTGGTAAGCGCCTTTGGTATTGATGCGGTAAACGTTGCTTCACTATAATCAGAAACACTAAATAAAATCGATTGCATACGTTCATTTCGAATAGGAATCATTGTATTAACTGAAGTCATGTCGATAGTGATTAATAACTTACCTTGAGTATCAATTTTGCCTGAAAAACGATCAAAGGTATGTTGCTCACTAAGATTGGTATTTTTAGTCGACATAAAACTCAATGAGGATTGTTCTTCATCAAGCGTCATTTGGGCAACACTGACATGACTGAGCAATAAGAGCATGAGCCCAGTTAAAATAGAAGAAAGACGAATTGTAGAAGATGATTTTGCAAGAGCAAGCATGTAATTAGCCTCGACAGTTGATGTGTTCAATAATTTATTTGTATTGAATTATACTTTCCCAATTGACTCGTTGATCACCTAAGACCACAAAATCTGGATTTTCTACACTTTCTCGTTGGTTATAACTGAGTTCGTCAAAGGTGGCCGCGACAATTTTACCGCCAGCCTCATTGATGATGCATTGAGATGCTCCAGTATCCCACTCGCCGGTAACCCCTAAACGCATAAATACGTCTGCTTTTCCTTCTGCGATAAAACAAGCTTTAAGCGAACAGCTACCTGCAGGTAAGGTTTGATAAGTGCGTTTGTCAGTCATGCGTTCGAACACACGCTCGCGGGACTGCCTCCGACTGATTGCAATCATAATGACATCCTCACTCGGCACCGCGAAATCTCTTACATTGATTTGTTTGGTTTCAATATTACAACGCTTGTAAGCCCCCTGGTCTTTGCTCGCGAAGTATAGGGTTTCTCCGGGCGGCCAGTAAATGACACCGATGACTGGTTTATTGTTTTCAATAAGTGCAATGTTGACCGCGAAGTCACCAGAACGAGCAATAAACTCTTGCGTGCCATCAATTGGATCGATTAACCAATAACGTGTCCATTGGCTACGCTCTTCCAGCGAAAGTTGTGGCGTTTCTTCAGACATTATTGGAATATCTGGCGTTTGTGTTTGTAAGGCATTCATGATGATATCGTTAGCTCGGTAGTCAGCACTCGTTACTGGTGACTCATCATCCTTTTCGTAGGCTTCAAAAGTGCCCTTGTCGTATATTTCTAATACCTCTTTGCCTGCAACGCAGGCTGCTTCTTTGGCAATTTCTAACAACTGAGCGATGGAATGTTGCATCTATTGAGTTTCCTTTATCCACTTTTGCAGTAATAAGAGAGCGGCAATACACCGTGCTTCAACAAAATCTTCGCGTGCGAGTAAGCCGTCAACATCGGCTATCGGCCATTCAATGACTTCAAGTGGTTCAGGTTCGTCACCCTCTAAGGTTTTAGGTGAAAGGCCCTGCGCAATGAGTATATGCATTTTTGCGTTGAAGAAAGTCGGCGCCATATGCACTTCATGCAAGCGATGTAAGGTATCGGCTTGGTAGCCGGCTTCTTCTTGTAATTCTCTATTGGCAGCCTGCTCAGGGCTTTCACCTGGATCAATAAGGCCTTTCGGGAAACCAAGTTGATATGAATGAGTGCCACAAGCATATTCACGAATCAATAACATGGTATCGGCATCTTTAAGAGCAACTATCATGACCGCTCCGCGACCGCCGCCAGCCATTCTTTCAAATTCTCGGGTAGCACCATTGCTGAACTCGAGGTCCAATTTTTCAACACGAAAAAACTTAGATTTTGCGACCACTTCAGTGTGGTGAATTGTTGGCAGTACTTTGTCTGTATCTATTTTACTCATGCTTGATTCACGATAGACTTAAAAACAGTTAATTAGGTCTAACATTATCACAAGGAAAATCGCTTGGCACTCTTACCATGGCATAACATAGATATTGTTTTACTCGATATGGATGGTACTTTGCTTGACTTGCATTTTGATACGCATTTCTGGCTTGAGCATCTTCCCAAAAAGCTATCAGAAAAACACGGTAAACCCATCGAGCAAACACGTTTAGACATGCGTGAAAATTATCAACAAGTCCAAGGTCAAATTCAATGGTATTGCCTTGACTATTGGGCTGAAAAGCTCGACATGGATATCATGGAAGCAAAGCGAGAGGTTGAACATTTAATTAGTATAAGAAGCGACACTATTCCATTCTTAGATGCCTTGAAAGCGGCAAACAAAGAAGTTGTTTTGGTAACGAATGCGCACCCCGGTAGTTTGTCTTTGAAAGTGGAGAAAACCCAGCTTGATAGTCATATCGATAATCTTATTTCGACCCATCAATTCGGGGTAACAAAAGAGTCGCAATTGCTGTGGAAAAGGTTACAAGCACATCTAGGTTTTGACCCAGCACGTTGCCTATTTGTCGATGACAGTCAGGTGATTTTGGATGCGGCAAAGGAGTTTGGCATTGCTTATACCTTAGGAGTGACTAATCCAGACAGCAAAGAAGCCGAAAACAAGCTGTATGGGCACGTCACGACAAACAATTACTTTGATTTGTTAAACGATATCAACTGATATAAAACATGCAAGGATAAACACCCATTGAGTAATGAATCTGCACTAGAGCAAGCATCTGACATTTCAACTTCTCGGAAGGTTATTAGGGTAGCTGTTGCGTCAAAAAATCCTGTCAAAATTGATGCTGCAACAGAAAGTTTCACCAAGGCCTTTCCCGAGTTTAAGCCTGAGGTTTTGTCGGTCGATGCACCTTCAAACGTTAACGACCAGCCAATGAGTGCCTTAGAGACCAAGCAAGGTGCAATAAATCGAGTGAAGTACTGCCAACAACATCACCAGGCAGACTACTACATAGCATACGAAGGGGGTGTTGACGTTTTAGACGGAAACCCGAGCACTTACGCTGTGGTATGCATTGCAGACGCTGAGAAACTGCAAACTGGGCGTACAGCCAGTTTACCACTCCCAACGTCTATTTATGAGCAGTTAACACTCGGTAAAGAGTTGGGGCCAGCAATGGACCGCTTGTTCAATACCGTTAATATCAAGCAAAAGGGCGGTGCCATAGGGCAATTATCAAAAGGGCTCGAGACCAGAAAAAGCATATATGTGAGTGCTACTTTATTAACACTCAGCGTATTCTTTTATCCGCAATTATATTAGTACTGAGCACCGATCAGCTATATAAGATGTTATGTAACTAAGTAAGGAGAGATCTTTGAACAAGGAAATTATAGGGAAATACGTCACAGTCTTAGGACTATTGCTTTTTTGGGCACCACTTTGGGGAATTGTTGACACATATTTAATTATGTCCTCTTCATTCCAAGAGATAACGTTGTTTGGCACAAATGAACCTAAAATATCACAAGAAGAAATGTCATCAGCAGCTTTGTCTACGTTAATGGGGCTCTTCTTATTTTTGGTTGCGCTTTGTCTTTTAACATTTACCGTTGTGGGCTTAAATTATCGAACTAAGTGGTTATTTTGGATATTAATAGCATATTCAATATTGTTACTATTCGTGTTCCCGATTGGCACATCACTTGGAATAATTCTGCTAATAGCGCTGGTTTTGAGTAGGAAAAAATTTGGGCTTGTCGGTGACGTTATATAACAAAACAATTAAGACAGGTTTAGCGCAAGAACCGCGCAAAACCACTTATCGAAAGGGTTAGCTACCTAAGGACATGGGATGTTTTTAAATTTCATGAAAAGATTTTCTTCCGTTCTCTACGTCCAAATCTGGGAAGAGCGATTAAAAGTTACTGATGTGGCTAATGATGAGTCATTTGACGATTTGCCAATTGTTGTTATTCAGACTCAAGAAAAGGGAAAAAAGGTTATTTCTGGAATAGGCAAGAGAGCTGCAAACTCAGTCAAGCAAAATGAAATTGCAGTTAATCCTTTTTCACATCCTAGAGCGCTTCTTTCTAATTTCTATGTTGGTGAAAAGTTACTCCAACATGCTTTTAAAAGTCTAGGTAGTATCAAGTCTTTTCGTCCTCGCCCCAAGGTTGTTATGCATCCTATGGAAAAAACAGAGGGTGGATTAACAGCAATTGAAGAACGGGCATTCAGAGAGCTAGCGCTTGGGGCAGGAGCAATTGATATCAAAATTCACGTTGGGAAGCCTCTCAATACAAACGGGTTTCAATTCGACGAATTTCAAGAGGAAAATAAGGAAGGTATTTATAATGAGGATACAAAGCAATCCTTCAGCTATATAGCCACATTTCTGATTTATTTTTTTATAGTTATTTTTGCGGTTTGGTATTTTGGTGGCTAACAAACCACTCAAGATTCTCGCTGGAACGCTAACACATATACGTTGTTATTCTAGCGCTACCCATTAAGCTAACTCACCAGTAATTAGCGTGTTTCGTCACCATTAACATCCTTCTAAAAACCTTTATTTCATAAAATACAGTAACTTAAAGATCTGGCCCCAATCTTGAATGAAGCGCAATAGTTATTACAAGAAACAAAATCTTAATTTAAGAATATAGGGATAGACTATGCAAGTTATTAAAAAGTCAGCACGCACCGTGGTCGGCGCCGGACTAGTCGCTCTCGGGCTAATTTTTGTCATTATTCCTGGCCCGTCTTTATTGTTAATCATACCCGGCCTATACTTGCTCAGCTATGATTATGCATGGGCGAAAGTTTGGCTCAGAAAATGCCAATCATTAATGAAGAAGGCAGCAACAAAGCTTGATGCCTTCATAGCAAAACGTAAAGTACGAGGCTAGCGCTTAGTGTGCCATCTTGCACTTATATCGATACGACTAATAGTCAATTAACACTAAGTGTAACTCGTATCTCTACCAAAGCTGTACTACCTTTAGTTAACTTATATTGGCTCAACTCTGAGCGACAATAGCCCGTAAACAGTAAAACTAAAGGACCTAATTATGGAAAAAACGAAGCAGTTATTCACTCATATTTCTTCTCAAGGTGAGCTTACCGTAGCCTTAAAAGAACGCGATGTTGCGCCATTAAAACCCCACGAAGTTCTAGTGAAAATTGAAGCGGCTCCGATTAATCCTTCTGATATGTGGCCAATGTTTGGACCTGCTGATTTACGAGAGGGGGTATTTCATGAAGCAGAAAACAAGCTAACTGCCCCCGTCGCTTCTAGCATGTTAAAGCGCATTGGTTCTCGCATAGACCAAGAATTGCCTATCGGAAATGAAGGTGCTGGAACTGTTGTTGCAGCTGGTGATAGCCCGCAAGCACAAGCCTTGATGGGTAAAACAGTCGGCGTATTGTCAGGAGCCACTTACTCTGAGTTTTGTACTGTCCCCGTGCAAGCATGCATTCTGCACAATGAAGGCACTACAGCTAAACAAGCAGCGTCCTCCTTTGTTAACCCATTGACAGCATTAAGTATGGTCGAAACGATGCGCCGTGAAGGTCATAGTGCTCTAGTCCATACAGCAGCAGCCTCTAGTCTTGGTATTATGCTAAATAAAATTTGCTTACAAGAGGGTATAGACTTGGTCAATATCGTACGTAAGCCAGAACAAGTCACAATATTAAAAAAATTAGGTGCGAAGCATGTTTTGAATTCGACCGCTGATAGTTTCAAACAAGATTTGTATAAAGCGATAGAAGAAACTGGTGCAACACTGGCATTTGATGCAATTGGCGGCGGTAACCTAGTGAGCGATATTTTAACTGCGATGGAGGCCGTGGGAAGTAAAGATGCTGTTGGTTTTAATACCTACGGTTCTGCAGAGAACAAACAAGTGTATATTTATGGCGGTTTGGACTTCGCACCAACAGTTCTGAATCGTGCTTATGGTATGACTTGGAACATTGGCGGCTGGTTATTGATGCGATTCTTATCGAAGCTAGAAATCAAAGAAGTGTTGGCTTTGCATAAACGTGTCGCCGATGAAATCAATACGACTTTTAAGTTGGACTTTAGCAATGAAATTTCATTAAAAGACGCTTTGAAGCTGAATAATGTAGCGGGATACTATGCGAAGAAAACAGGTGAGAAGTACCTCATAAATCCTACGCTGTAGGCTAGTTTTTTACGCACAATTGTCATCCGTGAACTGCCGTCATCCCCAAACTGCCGTCATCCCCAAACTGCCGTCATCCCCAAACTGCCGTCATCCCCAAACTGCCGTCATCCCCGCGAAGGCGGGGATCTGATTCCTGCCTTCGCAGGAATGACGGAGGTTTGCAGGAATGACGGAGGTTTGCAGGAATCCGGTCCCCGCCTTCGCGGGGATGACGACAGCACGGGGATGACGACAGTGCAGGAATGACGCCCCCGCCTTCGCGGGGGTGACGGCAGTTTGGGGGTGACGGCAGTTTGGGGGTGACGACAGTGCAGGAATGACGCCCCGCTATAAAGGCGTCATCACGTTGATGAGTTAGCTAAGCTATCTGATGTTTGGGTGCCGTCCATCAGTTTGGATACTGAGAACTTATTCCTGCCGCTGTGCTTTGCTTCATACAAGGCCTCGTCGGCGGCTTGGAAGAGGGTTAAGGGTTCTTCTTGGTGTTTAGGAGTGGTAACAGCAACACCGATACTTAAGGTCACGCGATCGAGCTTTGGGGCGCCTTGATTGGCAATATTCAACATCGATACGGTTCTTAAAACTTCGTCAGCTTTTCTCAATGCGCCTTCAATACCGCAATCTGTTAGCAGTATCACAAATTCTTCTCCGCCAATGCGAGCGAATAAGTCTCCTGGTCTATTCACTAAGTCTCTTAAATGTGAACAGATCTTAATTAAACAATCATCACCTACACCATGACCATAAAAATCATTGAATTGCTTAAAGTAGTCGATATCCATGAGTAACATAGCAATAGGCTGGCCATAGCGAATACTCCGTGCCCATTCTCGTTGCAATGTTTCATTGTATTTTCTGCGGTTACCTACTTGAGTCAAGGGGTCAGTGTAAGCTAAAGATTCCAGCATTATAGTTTGCTGTTTCAGTTTAATGTGAGTGGATATACGTGCTTGCATCTCAGGTAGCAACACAGGTTTAGAAATATAATCTACACAACCATGTTCAAAGCCTTTGAGTTTGCTTTCAACGTCATCCTGTCCACTCACAAAAATGACCGGAATATGCGACGTCAATTGGTCTTCTTTTAGAATTTGACAGATTTCAAACCCGTTAACATCGGGAAGTACTACATCGAGTATAATGAGGTCGGGTTGTGGGAACTGACGAGCAAAAGTGACCGCTTCACTTGCCGAAGAAGCAAATTGGCAATGATATACATCGTTTAAGCCTTGAAGGTAAAAACGTAACTGTGTTGGATCGTCGTCTACAATCAACAAACGAGAGCGCTTCACTGCGGACTTGACAGGTTTGATGGTCGGTACAACTTGTTGTAAAGGCATAAATTTAGCACCTAAAGTCGTCACGGGAGTCTATAACAATAGCTTAAAAATTAGACACTTCAAACCTAATGTTGAAAAAGTAGACTAATGTTTAGCAATTTTTTGGCTTTAGTCTAGCGTAGCTGCCTGAAACCTTGGGCATCTGCACGACCGAAAGACTGAGCCGCCATATGCACTTCTCTAGGCATACTTTCGTCAGGTTTGAATTTACCCGATAGGTCGTATTTACCGTCCATTCCTACAACAACCATGGCATCTAAGTTGAGCTTATTGTCCGGTAGGACCTGCACTACAAACTTATCATTATCACAACTCAGATTGGCTTCATAATTACCAAAATCAATGACCCCTGTCGGGCCACTAACGGTGCCTTTCAACCAACGTCCGGTGCCACTGAGTAGTTTACAACTCTTGTTGAAATCGAAGCTTTGAACATCAATACGGAATCGACCGTCAGCAGTGACTGGCACAGGAAGCGGAACTTGCGCAATGACCGCTTTTGCTGGAAGTAATACTTTTAAATCTTTAGCACTGAGTTTTTGTGAATTGAATAACGAAGCGCTTACTTGTCCATCAATATAGGCTTGATCGCTTTGGCGAATCTTCCCACCGTTGACCTCCACTTTGGCTTGACCAATCAACAAAGCCCAAGCTGAAAGCTCCCAACGGAAGTTATTGAGTAACACGCCATTGGTCATGATTCTATCAACCCTTCCGGACCACAAAGTGCCTTCAACAGTGCCGATTGAGACGGGTAGCTTAGGGTTTTGCTTTTGCACATAGGACACTACATGTGCCGCAGGCAAATATGCCACAAGTAAGATTAAATATGTCACGAAAGCCAATACTACCCACTTCCAAGGCTTCATCACTAGCATTTAGTTTTTCCCTAATTGTAATCTACGCACCTGGACATAACCTTCTTCGTTTGTCTCGGTGATATCAGTTTGTAACACGACTACACCGCGGCGCTCTATTGAATCGAGCCATTGGACGAGTGTATTAAATTGGATTTCATCAATGGTAATTTGCAGATTATCGCCAACTGGCTGCATACGCGCGACTTGTATTTTGCTTGCGCGCGTCGTTTGGTTAACTAACTGTGTTAGCGAGCCATTAAAGCTAGGACCTGTTGAAGACTGTCTTAGCTTTGCTGCACGCAAGGCTTGCTCTTCAACCCAAATTTGCAATGTCTTCTGATTATCCAGAAGACTTTGTTGGGTAGTTAAGGCATTGTTAAGTGGTGACCACAGACCAAAATAGAAAATGGCGATCACCGACACAATACCAGCAAGCGAGACTAGCTTTTGCTCCCGCTCATTCATTGCATAAAACCACGAAAAATACTTTTTCATACTTACCTTAATTCTTCTAAACAGTGACTAGCCTTTAATCACTATGGTACCGACGACCTGATCGCCTTGGTTAGTAATTGCACCTTGATCAACCTCGAAACCCAAGGCTTGTACTTCACGTCTAAAGCGCTCAAGTGAATCAAAATTGTTGGCCACCGATTGCATACGTAATTCAGTGCGTTTCGCGTCAAAACGAATCGACTGAGGTTTTACACCAGTACTTGCAAATGATTGGCTCATTTGTGACAACATGACCAACATTGAAATGCCACCACCGCCATTCTCTAAACGCGCCATTTCTTTTTCAATCGCGACTCGTTTATTTCTGGCATTCAGCCCCGGAAAGCCCTTATCGATGCTTGCTTGAAGGTCACGCTCAACAATCTGACGCTGTTGTTTAATACTATTGAGTTCAACCGTTTTTGAAACTAAATTGACACACAATGCAACCGCCGCTAGTACCGCTGCAATTTTCCATTTCTGCCAGTGTTCATTACTCTTACGCTTTACCGCATACTCACCTTGTAACAAATTGAACGCAGCGCTTTCGGCGCCTTGTAATAAGAGCAGCATGGGGAGTTTGTCGTAATTTGTTTCGAAGGCAAGTGTGGCTTCGTCGTCTTGTTCTTCATGCTCTGTGGCGTGTTTTTCAAACAGTGCCGACAAGTCATTAGCATGAGTTAATTCTGAATAAGCACACACTGATTGTGGTTTAGAATTGAGGTGCTTTTCTAATACTGTAAAGGTCCAGTTTTCTTCACCTTGCAGACCACGCCATTCACCGTCGCGGATCAGTAGGGTGTTATGATCGTCTTGGCGTAAACTCAACAGACTAATCTTGTCTTCTTGGAAAGGTAAGGCGAGGATATCGGGCACCAAAAGTTCACAAAATAAGCCCGCTTGTTCGATCGTTTCTTGCCAAAAGGCCATTTTTTCGTGCGTGGCAATAGCAACCTGTTGTTGATCGTCTATTTTTTTACCAAAAGCGAAGAACGATTTTGAGATATCGCTAGCGATATCATCTTCAATCATAAAGGGAATAGCACCGAGTACTTTTCGGTTCGCTTTTGCAGGCAGTTTGACGGTTTTTAATAGCACGTCACAACTGGGTACCAAGGCAATGACCTCGGCATTGGGAGCGCGCTCTCTTAGCTGGCTCAATGCGGCAGCATTAGGCAGTTCACCAGAGGCGAGGATCTCATTTTCCGTGTCGGACCACACAAGCCAATGAATCGGATCGTCGGCTTGTGAGCCCAATCGGATTGCTAGCTTTTCCATTAGTTTACGCCTCCAAATTCTCGACTAATAACACTCACACCGCTGTCACCGTCGTCGAGCTTAAAAATACTGGTCATTTTAAAACTTGCCTCATTGTAGCGGGTTTTGATGCGAAGCATGAAATAATTTGTTTTTATTGTGAACCACTCTTTCTGCTGCGGAGTGAGATTGAGCGCCACAATTTCGGGTTCGGTAAAGAAGTCATTTGTGTTCTCGAAGCCCTCTTCTGGCCGAGAGGCAATAATACGAGACGCATCTTCAACATCCAGGTTGAGCATGGCCGCTAATATCGCGGCATTTTCTTCGGTAATTGTGTTGATATTTAATTGCAAAGAATTGAATTCTTGATCAGGTATCACGCACACGAAGGGTAGAATATTGCGCAATATGCTTGGCTCAATCCCTTTAATTAAACGAAGTTCCGACTTGTTCGTCATCAGAGCGTTAGCTGCCACATAAGGGATTGTCAATGACTCGTAATCAGCATCTTCTGCACCCAATCCAGTAATGTTGCCATCAGCGTCTAACCAATCAGTGAGCGAGTCACGCAGCGTTTCGGCCGTGTAAGAGTCAATATTGTCGTTCGACTTTGTCAACAGGTTATAGAATGCCTCTGCCGGATTTTTTGGTGCGGCGTTTGGGCTATCGACCTCTGGTGGCGGTGGAGGAGGCGGAGGTGGATCCTCTTCTAATTTAATAGGCCCCAAGGTATTTAAATTAAAACAGGCCTGCAAATCGATGAGTTCAGCTTGAATACCACCCCCATCAATGGGGTATTCGAATACTTGTGCCCACGGCTGACTTAAATTCATATTATCTGGAGACAAGGTTTTCAGTTCGCCCAAGGATTTTTGTGCAAATTGCTCTGCGCCAATGGCATACCAGTAAGCCTGATTGTTGTCTTTGATGTTGACTGTTCTAGCAATGTTGAGTTGAAGCCTGCCAACCATTTCGGTAGCCAGTACACTGATAATTGCCACAACCAACAAAATAACCACAAGCGCGACACCTCGCTCACGTGATACTTTGCTGTTGGGTTTCAGGAATGGTTTAGTCGGCAAACTGTTCATCGACGCACCTTAAACTCACGTCGAATTTCGCCATACAGTTTGCTGGTAATAATTACAGCTACCGCAATCGGTAACTCTTGAACCGATTCCGCTTCTTCCCATGTAAACTCTTTCGTATCAAACTTTTCTAAAAACTCGAACTCTATTTTTTCAACACCTTCGAGTAATACCCTCACTTTCGGCTCAAAGCCAATTGAGTTGTCAACATAAGTTGAATATAGGCGTTCCAAACGTTCTTCGCTTACCCGATAGGCCACGGATTGCATGGTACTTCTTGGAAGCACCAATTGCGGATTGTGCCAACCAGCACGAACAAAACCGATAGCACCGCTGTCACTATCAAATAGGAACTCTTCGGCAAAAATAAGCGTATCGGTAACTTCGCCTTCTACTCGCGTTTTACGCGGCACCATTTGCAAGAAATCTCTTTCAATCACTAGCATCGCGCGTTGCAAGTCCTGTAAGGATTGGAAACGTTCTTCCGAGGCTTCATCAGCATCAGTCACATTAGTTAAAATTTGCGTTGCACCAAATGCGATTAGGGCAAAAATTGCCATCGCGATAAGCACTTCGAGCAAGGTAAAACCCGATTGCGTAGATCGCAACGAGTGCATAAATTTGATTGAGTGCTGCCGGTGCGAATTCACTATGCTAGCCTTTTGACTTAGCGACGTAAGTGGTTACAGAGGTTACCGAACCTTTATATTCCTCATCGAGGCCGACCGTGATAATCAGCGCTTTCAGGTCTTCATCGTTAGTATTTTCGACGTCCTGTTGCCAATACCAAGTGCGATCCATCATTTCCACGCTGCCACGCTGATTTTTCTTCGGTGGCCAGGTTTTCTCTGCACTCAGGCTTGCTCGCATTAGTTGGTTATTCGCAACCCACGTAGCAAAAGTAATTTCTTCTAGCTTACTAAGTGAATTGATATGTTCAGCTGTTGTTTTGATGATAGCGGCGCCGGCGACAGCGAAGATGAACATCGCGACCATGACCTCAAGCAGCGTGAAGCCATTTTGATTTGGGTTTGCCTTAGCTACCTTGCTCACAGGGTTTGGTCCTCAGGCGCAATGCGCTCTATTGGGGTCGTATCTTTTCCCTGAATAAGAAAGGTAATGGGTAGTTCGTCGCTGAAATCGTCTTCGTAAATAAAACGCAATTCAAACGGTGTGATTTCGCCACTCGATAACAAGAATATCTGCGGAGGCGGCGGTGGCTCTTCTTCTTCATTACCGATGTTTACGCCGTCTTCGCTTACACTTAAACCCTCATCGAAAATACCTCTATCAAAGAGTTGATCTTCTTGTTCCCAAGGTAAGTTCTCTAACTCCAATTCAAAGCGCAGATATTCGGGGAGTTGGTAACTTGCGAATAGATTTTGATTGGGTATTTCTACCCATTGGTCTTCCTCATCTAAGGCGACATAGGTATAGGTACTTTCTTCTTCGTCAATACGAATACCTAATTGTACTTGATTAAGAAGGGCAAAATCGCTGGCCATATCGAATACCACTTGAAAGCGTTTGGCCTGCTCTTCGACTTTGTCATAATTATTCGTACCCAAGGCAGTGAAAGTAATGACGCTAACGGTAATACCGATTAGCGCCATCACTAAGAGAATTTCAATAAGGGTAAATCCAGTCTGCTTGCGCACGCAATAATGCCTTTTACTTGGTAAGAAAAATGACCTTACTGTAGGTATTCGTTGATATTCCACGTGCCAATATCATCGTCTGTGCCGTCGGTTTCATCGGGGCCGGTTGAATATATATCAATCGTGTCTATTTCACCTGGGCTTAACAACTTATAAGGTTGACCCCATGGATCTAATGGCAAGTTATCAATAAAGCCTTCGTTCGGGTAGTTGCGCGGAATGGGGTCAATTGTAGGAATTGATACCAATGCTTCGAGGCCTTGCTCCGTCGTTGGAAAACGATTTGTACGCAACTTATACATCTGCATCGAGCCTTTCAAAGTCTGAATATCGATAGCGGCTTTCTTCAATTGTGCAACACCTTGGTTTTCGAGTACTGCTGGTGCAACAACGGCAGCCATGATACCAATAATGAAGAGTACAACCATCACTTCAATTAAGCTGAAGCCTTTTTGGAATTTGCCCCAAGCTTTTCGTGTACGTGTTTGCATATATGTATTTCTCATGTGATTAACCTACTAAATTATTGAGTGCTAATATTGGTAGCAAAATTGCCATAACGATAAGTAGCACCAGAACGGCCATGAAGACGATCAACAGTGGCTCAAAGATCTTGAGGGAAATGCTAATTGTCGCTTCAAATTCTCTATCTTGGTTGTCAGCGGCACGCGCTAACATGCTTTGTAGTTCGCCTGAGCGCTCACCCGATGCAATCATATGCATCATCATTGGTGGGAATATTTTCGTTTTCTCAAGTGAGTTACGTAAGCTTGCGCCTTCTTTTACTTTAGAAGCTGCTTCTTTGACCGCGTCTTTGATGAAAAGGTTCTCTAAAACATTACCTGCAATGCGCATTGCTTCTAGTAAAGGGACTGAGCTTGCGGTCAAAATGCTCAAGGTCCTTGCAAAGCGAGCGGTATTAGTACTCTTCGCTAAGCGCCCAATAAAAGGCATTTTTAAAACAGCGCCATGATAAGTGGTTTTCATTTTTGGACTGTTTAAAAATTTCTTCAAGCCAATAATGCCCACTACCAAGAGAATCCCGGCATACAAGCCATAAGCTTGCAGCCATTCGCTTATACTGATCATAGCCTGTGTTAAAAAGGGAAGCTCTTGTCCCATTTGATCAAATTGTCCAACAATCTTCGGAACGACAATGACCAGCAATAGAACCACAATACTGATCGCAACAATCAACATAATGGTTGGATAGACCAGAGCTTGCACAATTTGGCTCTGGGTTTGTTGACTTTTTTCAGTGTAATCTGCCAAGCGACTCAGAACAGTATCAAGGTGACCGGACTTTTCTCCCGCTGCCACCATAGCGCGGTACAAAGTACTAAATACATAGGGAAATTCAGCGAGTGCTTCTGCGAAGCCATGGCCTTCAACTACCTTGCTGCGTACCGCCATCATCATATTTTTATGACGGGGCTTTTCGCATTGTTCGGCAACGGCGAGTAAGGCTTCTTCTATCGGCAGCGCAGACTCAATCAGCGTAGCCAACTGACGCGTAAGCAGGGCGAGCTCACCCGATGACATCTTACGTTTGAACAGTGTGAATTTGGCAGCTTGCGTTTTCTTTTCTTGCTCAGCAACTTGCTCTACTTCCAAAGGAATGAGAGATAAGTCACGAATCTGTTGGCGAATTTGCCTAGCATTATCGCCTTCTAAAACACCACTTTTGGACTTTCCATTGGCGTCCATTGCCTTGTATGCAAAAGCCGCCATATTATTCTTCTCTGGTTACTCGTAATACTTCTTCGAGCGAAGTGACGCCTTGAACCACCTTATCGCAGCCGTCTTGACGGATGGAAGGCGTATTGGTGCGTACGTATTTTTCGATAGCCTGTTCGCCGCGACCATCGTGCATCATCTCACGAATACGCTCGTCAACAATGAGTTGCTCGTGAATACCAGTTCGGCCTCGGTAGCCAGTATGATTGCAAGACGTGCAGCCAACTGGGCTGTAAATCACGACTTTTTCGTCACCGTTAATGCCTAGCGTTTCTCTTTCAACTGCTGTGGGTTCATGCGGCTTTTTACAATCAGGGCATAAGGTTCTGACCAAGCGCTGAGACAATACCGATAGCAAACTACTTGAGAGAAGGAAGGGTTCGATGCCCATGTCTTCTAAACGTGTGATCGCGCCAGCCGCTGTATTGGTGTGCAGTGTAGAAAGTACTAAGTGACCGGTTAAACTGGCCTGTACTGCGATTTGTGCGGTTTCTAAGTCACGTATCTCACCGACCATCACGACATCAGGATCCTGGCGAAGTATTGCACGCAAACCTCTCGCAAAGGTCATATCGACTCGCGGATTGACTTGCGTTTGGCCTATCCCTTCTAAATCGAACTCGATGGGATCTTCTACGGTCAAAATATTGCGGTCTTTTGAGTTAATTTCGCTTAAGCCAGCGTACAAGGTAGTACTTTTACCGGAACCTGTAGGACCCGTAACAAGCATGATGCCATGGGGTTTGCGAATAAGACTCGAAAAGTGTTCGCGATTCGGCAGGGTCATGCCCAAGTCTTTTAAATCAAGGCGCGCATTGTTTTTATCGAGTAGACGCAACACCACGCGTTCGCCATGACTAGATGGCATCGTCGATACCCGCACATCAACGGCACGACCAGCAATGCGTAAACTAATACGACCGTCTTGTGGAACACGCTTTTCAGCGATATCCATTTTTGACATCACTTTAATGCGCGATACCAACATCGAAGACATTTTCCGGTTCGGTCGAAGAATTTCACGCAATACGCCATCGACTCTAAATCGCACAATTAATTGATTTTCAAAGGTCTCAATATGAATATCTGAGGCACCTTCTTTAATCGCTTCGCCTAGCATCGCATTGATGAGTCGAATAATAGGCGCGTCGTCTTCGCTTTCTAATAAATCTTCGGTATCTGGTAGGTCTTCGGCGAGTGAAAGTAAGTCGCTTTCATTACCTAAATCTTCCATCAACTGTTTTGCAGCACTGGAGTCGCGTTGAAAACTGTTGGTAAGAATTTCTTCAAATTTATCTTCAGTAATTTCCTCAAGCACAAAGTTTTGGTTTAGAAAACGACGTACTTCAGCATATACATGCAATTCCGTTTTGTTGGTGTGATACACCTTTACGGGCTCATTTGCTGGTTCAACTAGCACCCTGAAGCGTTTTGCAAAGCTGAAAGGAAGCTGCAAAGCGGCAAGCGGCGCAATTTCTTCCGATGCCTGCTCTTCTAGTTCTTCGCCAATTTCCGCACTCACCTGTTCGGCTTCGTCTAAGGAGAGCTCGGCATCATCGTGAAGAAGATCCTGGGTCGACTCTGCCATTAGTTACTCTCTTTCGCTTTCTTTTCTTTCTCTAGTAAGAATTCATCAAATGACGGTGGTAGTGTCATTGCGTCATCCCACGCAGGTAGCTCAGGACTTGTGGTGAATGGCATTAACGGCACACCCTCAGACTGACGCTTCAACTGTTGCGCTCGAATATAATTATACTTTCGCAAACTGATTTTGTTTGAAGTGATGCCATCACGAATTATCGTAGGACGGATAAAGACCATCAAATTACGCTTACGTTTGGTGGTAGACGTAGATTTGAATAGATTACCAATAAACGGAATGTCACCCAGCAAAGGTACCTTTGACACACTTTCTTGAATTTCTTCATCAATCAAACCACCTAATACGATTGTTCCACCGTCATTCACGATTACCGTCGTTTTGATTTCCCGTTTGTTGATTGATATATCGACTGATGTTGCGCCCGATACGCTAGACACTTCCTGCTCAATTTGAAGTTGAACCGCATCGCCTTCGTTAATTTGTGGTGTGACTTTGAGTTTAATACCCACATCTTGCCTATTCACCTGCTGGAATGGGTTGGCATTGTTTGCGCCCGTCGTTGAACCAGTAATAATCGGCACTTCCTGACCGACAATAAAGAAGGCTTCTTCGTTATCCATCGTCGTAAGATGTGGCGTTGCTAGCACATTCGTATTGGTATCTGTACTGACCGCTTGAACAACCGCACCCCAACCATTTTTAATCACACCCGCAATTAAACCGTTAGCGCCACCTAACAGTGTGGCCAAAGGCGTTAAGTTACCTTCACTGGTAGTCACAGTATCAACCACTTCACCATTGGCGGTCGTTGTTGAACCAAGTAAGTCAGTATCTTCAGCTTCGCGCAAGGCAACACCTAAAGAACCAACTCCAATAACGCCATTGGTGAATTGTGTACCGCCACCTTCTTCCGAAACCCATTGTACGCCCAAGGTAGTGCCATCACCCTCAAAGACTTCAACAATAATGGCTTCGACTTGCACTTGCGCACGTCTAACATCAAGTTGACGAATGACATCTTCAAGTGAACGCATCATGTCTGGTTCAGCTGTTATCACTAAAGAATTTGAATCTTCGTGGGAATCGATGCTCACATCACGGTTACTGCTAGCACTTCTTCGTTGACCTTGAGCTGCGCCTTGGCCATCTGCTTGAATACTGGCACTGACGCCTTGTAGTACTTTGACAAGATCTTCTGCTTTCGCATAGTTAAGATTTATCACGCGGGTGTTACCGCTTGATTCTAACTCTTGGTCCATACGATTAATAAGATTGATGAGACGCTGACGCGCTTTAACGTCACCACTCACAATCACACTATTAGTTCTGTCATCGGCTACGGCGCGTGGTTCTGATTTGCCCACACCAGCAGCACCTTTACCCTGACCCTTATTGATACTTTCAATGATACGCACCATTTCAGTAGCCGATGCATATTTTAGCTTAATGACTTCAACTTCTTCATCACCCGCTCGGTCGACACTTTCAATAATTTTAACTAATCGGTTTACTACTGCCGCTCTACCTGTGAGCATCATTACGTTCGATGGGTCATGGCTTACCACGTTACCGCCGCCTGCTTGGTCATTTAACTGACGTAATATAGGTGCTAGCTCACGTACAGGTACGTTATATACTGGCAACACGCGCGTGATCATTTCGTCACCGTCGAGCAGGTCGTCGTCCACTACAGGAATATTTGAGGTTTTTGCGTCTTTAGAGCGCACAACCTTAATGATGCCACTCGGCATTTCTACAACCGCAAAATCATAAACTTGCAATACGTTTAGAAAGAACTGGTAGTACTGTTCTTCCGTTAACAAGTCATAACTTCTCACCGTAATTTTTCCCCTAACGTTAGGGTCGACGATGATGGTCTTTTTCAGGTTCTTACCGACGATATTAATGAACTCAGTGATTTCGGTATTTCTAAAATTTGGACTGTATTCAGTTGCGTACACTGCTGGCGCAACAAAAGATGTTGTTAACAGCAAAGTACTGGCTATTCCAGCTGCGATAAATGTTTGCTTGCAACGTTGACGAATACTTGTGATACCTTGGCTAGACAGCCTCATAATACTACCCTTTTGTTTATTCTTCAGACGACGGTATGTCGATATCAAGTGACAAAGCCTCATCGCCTCTAAGCACTTCCAATTGTAACGATTGTGCTTCTCTGAGAATGGCTATTGCTTCAAATGCTTGTTGCGGATCAGTTAGGTCGATCCCATTGATTTGTGTAATAACATCGCCTGCTTTCAAGCCCACTTCGTTAAAGAACGCGGGTTCTTTTCCAGGAGACACTCGGTAACCAATGAGGTCGCCATCTGGTGCGTGTGGGTTTATGGCAATGAAATCAGTAAAACTGGAAGGTGATTCGCGTAACTTTTCACGCAATGCTCTGGCACTTTCACCTTGGCGCTCAGGCATTCTCAATTCAACGGGACCTTGTGGGGTTGCGACTACTTGGCCTTGGTTAGAGGACTGCTCTTGCATTGCCTGTTGTCTGCGTTGATTAGCTTCATCGAAGTCGACACCGTCGAGCATGAGAGTCTCACGATTTAGACGGTTTTTTATAATAACGCGGTCGACAAATATCTCATCTAAGGTTGCGTTAGTCCCATCTATTTTATCACCTATGCCATAGGTATTTTGCTTACCATTGTTTTCTACTATAGCCGCCCCCACTTTAGGGTTTGTGCTAGAAACAACGCCAGTCAATGTTAAGTTGAGGCTAGTTTCTGGTACATCTGTGACTTCGGTTTGTACCACCGCGACAGGTTTTGCTTCAGGGTTGCCAAATAAATTAATTTTGGTCAGTGGTGCAACATCAAATCGTGATGATAGTTGGCCAGAATTGCCTGTTGTTGTTTGAAACGAATTCTGAGATTTAACATCAGCTTGTGGAATCATTCGCCAAGTGAGTTCAGCTGCAAAAGCCAACAGATACAAAGCAAGCAACACGACCACAACAAAGATGATTTTGTTTTGGTGTTGACTGTAAAACTTCGTTGCAGGTTGCAATGATAAATTGGTTGCTGTCATGTTCTCTTTGCTGTGGTTAATTGGCTATTACGCTAATGCTAAATTTTAAGAGCAAGCTATGATTTTGTCAGTTAAATTACTAAGATAACACACTGAGTCGACCATCATAACTAGTCAGGCTACTGTGAACAACAGTAAAGAGCATATGTAATTAAAATTTTATAATTAAGAGACAATGAAAAAACAGAAAAGTGCATTGAAGCAAAAAAAAGAGCAAAAAAATACCGCCGCAGATAACAAAGACGATGTGCGCATCGATAAGTGGTTATGGGCAGCAAGGTTTTGTAAAACGCGATCAATCGCACGAGAATTGGTGCAATCAGGTAAGGTTCAGTATAATAAACAGCGTTCAAAACCAAGCAAGGTAGTGGAACTCGGCGCAACCATTGTGGTTCCTGCCGGCTTTGACCTAAAAACCGTGATTGTGAAAGAGGTAAATGGGCAACGACGTGGCGCGGCATTGGCTCAACTAATGTATGAAGAAACGCCTGAAAGTATTGCTTTAAGAGAAAAGAATGCGGCAGCCAGAAAGCTGAGTGTCTTTCATAGCCCAAGGCCAGACGCAAGGCCTGATAAAAAGCAGCGTCGCCAAATTATTAAGTTCAAGCACCAATAATACATCTTCCCTCCAGTGAAGATATCATCGATTTAAGAAGAGAATTATGACCGTTCAGCAAGACCAACTAGACCGTTTCCTATTTGAAGGACGAAATGTACGTGGCGAACTTGTGCGTTTACAAGAAAGCTATCAACATATTTTAGATTCGTACCATTACCCGCCAATCATTCAAGATCTCTTGGGCGAGTTAATGGCTGCCGCAAGTTTACTGACTGCTACCCTGAAATTTGAAGGCGAAGTTTCGATGCAGATTCAAAGTGAGGGCTCGGTAAAGTATGCAGTTATTAACGGTACGCATGACCAGAAACTGCGCGGAGTCGCTCGCTGGGATGAGAAAGTAAAATTACCCACTGAATTTGCGGCATTGTTTCGCAAAGGATATTTGGCAATTACCTTAGCCCCCGACGAAGGCGAACGTTACCAAGGTATCGTTGCTCTCGACAAACCGACCTTGGCCGAGTGTTTAGAAGATTATTTTTTACAATCAGAGCAATTGTTAACTAAAGTTTCCCTAAGAACCAGCAGGGAAAAAGAGACAGCCTTCGCTGGTGGCATGTTGCTACAAGTTATACCTGAATCCAGTGAAACAAGTCAGGCTCACGACAACCCAGACTTCGATCACTTGGGTCACTTAATGAGTACGTTGAAAAACGAAGAGCTTTTCCATTTATCGACTGAGCAAATACTGCATCGTTTATATCATGAAGAAAAGGTGCGCCTGTACGAGCCACAGCCAGTTGTTTTTAGTTGTGATTGTTCTAGACAGCGCAGTGCTGTTTCGTTGCAAAATGTTGCTAAAAGTGAGTTACTGAGCATCGTTGCAGAAGAAGGTGCCGTAGTCATGAACTGTCAGTTTTGCCATACCGAATATCGCTTTGATGCTATCGATATTGAAAATATTCATTCGCAAAATATGCCAGCTGACGATAGTAAGCACTAATAAACAATTGCTGTTTTAAAGGAGAAGGATTATTCCGGCCGCGAATTTACTCACATTGTTAGATGATATCGCCACCGTTTTGGATGACGTGGCAATTCTGTCCAAGGTTGCAGCTAAGAAAACTGCTGGCGTACTTGGTGATGACTTAGCGCTCAATGCCGAACAAGTGTCAGGCGTAAAAGCCGAACGAGAGCTTCCCGTTGTTTGGGCGGTAGCAAAAGGTTCCTTTTTGAATAAGCTGATTTTGGTGCCAAGTGCGCTTTTGATCAGCTATTTTGTGCCTTGGTTAGTCACTTATCTATTAATTGCTGGTGGCCTTTACTTGTGCTTTGAGGGTATTGAAAAACTTTTACATAAATTTACCGCAGACAAACATGCCGAAGAACAAGCCCATTTAGAAAAACTGAATGCGCTAGCTGATCCGAGCGTTAATTTAGCTGAGCTTGAGAAAGACAAAATTAAAGGGGCCATCCTGACCGATTTTGTGCTCAGTGCCGAAATTATTGTGATTATATTAGGAACGGTTCAGGCAGAGCCATTCAGCACTCAAATTGCTGTGCTGTCTTTGATGAGTATTGTTTTCACTGTTGGTGTTTATGGCTTTGTCGCTTTGATTGTGAAAATCGATGATTTTGGTTTATACCTCTTACGTAAATCGCTTAGCGGAAACTTCGACAAGCTTCAACGTGCCTGTGGCCGAGCGCTTCTGCGTTTCGCACCAATTCTAATGAAGACCCTAGCGATAGTCGGTACTGCAGCCATGTTTTTGGTTGGTGGAGGCATAATCGCACACGGTATTCCTGCGCTACATCACATTGTAGAGCATTCCATTGAAGTCGTTTCTGTGTATCCAAGTATTGGAAATTTGGTTGGTTCTGTTACCGGTATCGCGCTGAATGGTTTGGTAGGTATTTTGGCAGGCTTGTTAGCCTTTGTCGTTTTCGTACTGGGTAAAAAGGTATTACCGATCAAAGGAGCCTAACTAGAGCTCCCTTGCGCAGCAGTTCCTTTGTGTAGCGACGTTAATTGTTATAGAGCCAACAAGGCCTCTAGCTCCGCTAAGGTGCGCACTTGGTGAGTTGGTTTTATTCCTTCAGGCAGTTCCTCTCCTGGGTGCTGCAACCAACAAGTATCAATACCTGCATTCATACCACCTAAAATATCACTCGAAGCGGTATCACCGACCATTAGAATATCCTCTTTAGGGGGGTGGCCCATTAGCTCAAAGGTATGTTCGAAAATGGCAATGTCGGGCTTCGGTGTGCCAACAATTTCAGATATGACTAGCCATTCAAAAAAATCTTGAAAACCGGTATGCGCAAGGCGTTTTCGCTGCATACGAGCAAAGCCGTTGGTAATAATGCCTAAACGAGCGACTTTATGGAGCTTGTTTAACAATGAACTGGCACCGGGCAAGGGAACGCAAATTTCAGCCATCGCATCCAGAAATTTATCATTCAGCTCTTTGGCGGGTACATTTAACTTTTTTGACCATTCTGTGAAGCGAGTAATTTGTAGATGTTCAGCCGTGATTTTGCCGTCCTGATAATCTAGCCAGAGACTTTTGTTCGTCTTTTGATAATGATGATAATCAGCTTCAGTAAAAATAATATCGTAAGAGGCAAAAAGAGCGGTCAATCCAGCCATGATGTCGAAACGAAATAAGGTTTCGTCGGCATCAAAAAGTACATAAGAATATTTCATAGCGTTCCTAGTTGAAGTGAATAGGGAGTATACAGGTATGGATTGGTGAAAGGTCATATTTTCATGTGAAAAATGTACATAAGAGACTGCGTAAAAATTACAAGGACGCTAAGTGCTAAAAGACAATTATCATAGGAATCAGTAGCTTCACTCTGGCATAGTTCTTTCATCTCTTGATTGTTATTTACAAAAAGGAGAGACAAATATGAGCAATCTTCAAATGCCCTCCATGGGCCTCGGTACATTTCGTCTTAGTGGTTCACAGCTCACTCAGGCTATTCATCATGCCCTTGATTTAGGCTTCAGACACATCGACACGGCTCAAATCTATGATAATGAAGCAGAAGTGGGTCAAGCGATTGCTGACTCATCAATTAAACGTGAAGATATTTTTATCACCACCAAAGTGTGGATAGATAATCTTCATCCGGACAAGTTCATGGCAAGCGTTGAAAAGAGTCTTGAGAAATTGCAAACTGACTACGTCGACTTGTTACTGATTCACTGGCCATCACCCAAAGACAAAGTGGCGATGAAAGATTACATGACCGAGCTAAACAATTGTAAGTTTAAAGGAATGACTCGGGCTATCGGTGTATCAAACTTCACGCCGCAATTGTTAGAGCAAGCTTTTGCTTGTATTGGTAAAGAATCAATAGAGATCAATCAAGTCGAAGTACATCCGTATTTTCAAAATCAGCACCTAGTTAACTATTGCCAAACCAATGGTGTAGATGTTGTAGGTTACATGCCATTAGGTAACAAACAGATTTTAGATGATGATGTACTAAAAGCGCTAGCAACAAAGTACGATAAATCAGTCGCGCAGATTGCCTTAGCTTGGCAGATGCAACAAAACATCGCCACGATCCCTGCCTCGACAAGCAAGGAGCATTTACAAGAAAATTTAGAGGCGAGCGAGCTGCGCTTAACGCCAGAAGATATGGCTGCTATCGCTAAACTAGATACAGGCCAAAGGCTAATTGATCCTGAATTTGCCCCCAATTGGTAGGCAATTGTCCGTTAGTAATAAAGCCTGATAATTTAGCAGGTATGTATCTATCCAAATCTAGGTAATGTTCGCTTACAAGTTTGATCTTCACTTTATTAAATAGGTCATATAGTCTCTGCGGCAATCTTTAATTCGCAAAAAGGCCCCACAATGAAATTTTTTTTTACTTTAGTGTTATCTATACTCAGTCTAAATGTGGTGGCCGATTTAGACCTAGAGGATAAAATGAGACAAGCTGACCATGACCTATTTGATTCCTTTAATAAATGCGCAGATAAGAATGAACTGGAGAAGCATAGGTCCTTCTTTGCACAAGACATTGAGTTCTATCATGACAATGGAGGAGTGACATGGGACAGGGCATCGATGATTGTCAACACAAAAAATAATGTATGTGGTAACTTTTATCGAAAATTGCTACCTGAATCATTTCAGGTGTTTCCCATAAAATCGTTTGGCGCCATCACACAAGGGACACACATATTTTGTTCCTTTGATACTGACGTTTGCGAGGGCAAGGCAGATTTCACCATGATTTGGCAGTCATTAGATGACAAGTATGTTGTAACTAGGGCCTTAAGTTATGGTCACCGTATTAATCCGTGATAATTGCAATGGTCTAATTTGCTTAAATACTTCGAGATAGTCACCATTGCCATTTCTTGAGAGTGTAAACAAACGAGTCTAAATAGCGCTTTTTTTTGCTTGGAAATTGACGATATAACGCACCGAGCGAAATTAACAGCTCTGAAAAAATCATTAGTTAGGGTATTTTCAGAGCCTCTTTAAGTAAAATGTTTTTGCGCTGTTTTAGGTAACTTTCGAGAGAGAAACCCCTAGACCTCCTCTTTGGTCTGAATTCTAATCACAACACGCCGATTTTTGTATCGTATCTTTTGGATATCGTTATCAACAATTGGCAGAGATTCTCCTAAGCCTATCGCATTAAAGCTTTCATCATCTAGTCCCGTTAATTCAGCCAGTTTATTTTTAACCGCAATCGCTCGACTTTCAGATAGAAATTGATTATTTTTTACACTTCCGACTGAATCAGTATGTCCTTCTACAGTAATAGTGATGCTTTCATACTGTTCGATTACTTCACTTACCTCTGATAGTTGTAACAAATACTCTTGCTTAATTTCAGTCGAACTAGTATCAAACTGAATGTTCAGTGTTATCTCCTCTAATATCTCGCAACCTAGACTATTTACATTTTTTCCTTTAAAAGTGTTTGGACATTGGTCAACTTCATTTAAGACGCCATCACTGTCGTTGTCGTGATTGATATAAGATACAAAGTCTTCTTCTTTTTCGATGAGTGCTTCAACTTCTCGGGGCATTTCTTCTGTTTGAACGGCCGTTGGTTTTTCAATTATCCCTTGAACAACCGATTCTGCAGCGGCTTTACTATGGTTTTTTTTGGTTGTTGAACCAAAAAATCGACCAATAGACAAGCCCACATAACGTGCGTCTTTTTCTAATCCATCAAACTCTGCACGTAAAATCCAATGCTCGTTAATACGCCATTGAGCACCTAGACCTACGATTAACTGCACTGAATTTTGTTTTTCATGAAATTGCTCATAGTTTGATTTAGTGCTAACGGCCCCTAACCCAGCTCTTATAAACAGGTTCCATTCGTCTTGCTTATCAAACAACCAATAACCAGCGCTAGCTGTAAGTGCTGAATAGTCAATTTCCATGTCCTGCGGTAATGTTGGATTAGCGTGTGCAAGTTGTGCTTGACCAAGATTCGCGTAGCTAATCTCACCGAACCAATGCTCACTAATGACATAGCCTGCAGTAAATTTAAATGCACTATCAATGTCATCAATCGTGTTAAACCCAGAACTGTTTTCGTCTGGAGCTAGTAACGAAACCCCAAGACCACCGCTCGCGAACCAACAACTATCGTTCATCTTAGTATCGTCAATGCAACTCTCTTCTGACTTAACGTTAAACCCCAACGTTAAAAGTACCGACAGTATTAACACCTTCATTTTGCTCTTACTATGCTGTTTTTCAAGTTTGATTTTGGCAGCTCCTACTTTTGAGTGTTTTGTTCTGCGAGCCAAAACAAATGCAGCTAATAAACCAAGTAAGCCGAGTCCAGTATTACCTGCACCACGAATGGCTGATTCGACTTGCTTGAAAGCTTGTATCCGATCATCTATTCCATCGTTATTAAAGTCCCCAGCCTCATCAGCATCCAAAATGCCATCATTGTCAGAGTCTGTGTCACGATTATCTGAGATACCATCGCCATCTGTATCGATAGCACCTTCTTCACTATCGTCCACACCATCATTATCAGAATCTATGTCGATATAGTCTGGTATGCCATCGCCATCTGTATCAACAACACCTTCAATGCTGTCGTCGATGCCATCGTTATCAGAGTCTGTATCCAGATAATCTGGAATACCATCGCCGTCAGAATCTATGTTTCCTTCAATGCTGTCGTCAATGCCATCGCCATCACTATCAACATCACGGTAGTTTAGCAGTCCATCATTATCTGTATCTAAATCGCTTACGTAAATGTCGTCGATACCGTCGTTATTCTCGTCCAGACCGAGAGTGATCAAAACGTCAACTGCGTCATCAATTCCGTTTTCATTGCTATCAATATTAGATAATACTGTTAACACCTGTTCAGTCGTGTCAGATAAACCATCATTATCGGCGTCTTGTTCAAGTCTATCGGCTACACCATCACTATCGGTATCAACCAATGAGAATATGTCATCTACCCCATCCTCATCAGCATCAATGCCACCTGTAGCATTCACGTCGTAAGCATTATCAATACCGTCATTATCATCGTCTAAACCTAACGGTGCGGGTCGAAGTGCTTCAAAAGAATCACTTAAGCCATCGTTATCACTGTCTTTGTCGTTAGCGTCAATTATGCCATCACCATCTGAATCGATAGTCCCTTCGGTAACATCTGCGATGCCATCGTTGTCATCATCTTCATCAGCATAAGCTGGAATGCCGTCACCATCGGTATCGTTGTCACCATCGTCGCCCCGCTCGACCGGATTTGTGTCGACACTATCATCAATGCCATCACCATCGTTGTCTTCCGTAATATCTATTTGTCCATCGCCATCTTCATCAAGTCCCGAACCAGGAGTACCTTCGATGTCATTAAGCCCATCATTGTCACTGTCGATATCGCGGAAATCACGAACTCCGTCGCCATCGGTATCAATTGGGTCATAAACTAACACCGCACCTTGATCAGCTATACCATCAGTATTTTCGTCTAAAACTTGAGCTTCAACGGTATCTAACAACGTGTCGTTATCGCTGTCTAAATCGAACATATCAACTACAGCATCTAAGTCTGTATTCACCAATTGTATTGAATCATCTACACCATCGTTGTTTACATCAACACCTCCGGTATAAACCACATCAAACGCGTCATCCAAGCCATTTCCAGAAGAGTCAAAACCAGTAGCACCGCCCTCTAATCCGTCTGGAATACCGTCGTTGTCGCTGTCTATATCTAAATAGTCAGCATTTCCATCACCATCATGGTCATTACTAAACTCAATAGCGTCATCAATACCATTACTATTGAAGTCGGAGCCTTGTGTGATATCTACATCAGCTGTATCAACGATTGAATCGTTATCAGAATCGACGCCACCCACTATGTCGACATCAAAGATATTAATAACCCCATCTTGGTCGGTATCTGCCATATTAATTTGTTTTTCAATGGTATCAGGCAGATTATCGTTGTCTGAATCAAGGTCTAGGTAATTTGCTAAGCCATCATCATCTGTATCGCGGGGCATGACATCGTCATCTACGTTGTCACCATTGCTATCATTACCGCCCGTTGCATCAACATCGAAGGTGTCATCAATCCCGTCATTATCTGAATCGAGGCCAGACACGATTATTTCGATTGAATCTAATATGCCATCATTATCACTATCTGAGTCTAGGTAATCAGGGATCCCGTCATTATCGCTATCCCCTGGACCTTCAATTGCATCAGGTATGCCGTCAAAATCTTCATCTGTACCAGAATCTATTCTATCAGGCGTGCCATCACCATCGGTATCTGCAGTGCCTTCATCAGCATCGGGAATGCCATCACCATCTGAATCTTGGTCAAGGTAATCAGGCACACCATCACCATCTGTGTCATCTGCACCTTCCTCTGCATCAGGGATGCCGTCCCCATCTGAGTCTGTATCCAGATAGTCTGGTGTTCCATCACCATCAGAGTCTCCTGTACCCTCAATCTCATCTGAAATACCATCACCGTCAGAATCCAGTATGATTGTTGCAACAAAATCTACAGTTGTGATGTTACCGGCTAAGTCAGTAATTTCGGCTGTTAGCGTTTGTGTTTCAGCACTCAATGGCACTTGACTCTCGCATGACCATTGTCCGTTTTGGACTGTAGCCATGCATAAGAATGTGCCATCCTGGTCTCGTATTGTCACTATGCTGCCATCTGGAGAATTACTCGTCCCTGTAAATTCAGGTGAATTATCTAAGCCAGAATTAACGTCCTGTGCGCTTAATTCATAAGCGATCGTATCTTTATTTGTTTGACTATTTGCAACACCGCTGTTGCCTGCGTCGTCTGTTTGTTGCACGCTAATTTGTATTACGTTTTCGCCATCAACGATAGCTGATACATTAAAAGTCGCAGACCAAACCCCACCAGTACAAGAAACTAATTGCGTTTCAGGAGTTGCACCAACAACAGTGACTGAGACATCACCATCACTAACACTACAGTTGCCTGCAATTGAATAGTTGCTTGCATTGAGACTATTAGCGATAGGAGGCATATCAACAGTAACGATAGGTAAAACATCATCAAAATTCACGGTCGCTTGCGCTGCCAATGTATTGTTGTTGCCGGTGGCATCTTGGGCAACAGAGGCAGCAACATCAATAGTGACTGCACCATCAGCGGTTGGCGTGATCAAGGCGGTATAGGTATTAGCATCCACTTGCACAAAGTTAGTTGCCGTGGCATTACCCAGAGCGATATCACTTAGAGTGAAGCCGGTGACATCTTCGCTAAACTGGAATGTTGTTGTAAACGCAGCATTTGTGCTTGTAGGCACGTTTTGAATAACAACACTTGGGTCGGTACCATCAAAATTCACGGTCGCTTGCGCTGCCAATGTATTATTGTTGCCTGTTGCATCTTGGGCAACAGAGGCGGCAACATCAATAGTGACTGCACCATCAGCGGTTGGCGTGATCAAGGCGGTATAGGTATTAGCATCCACTTGCACAAAGTTAGTTGCCGTGGCATTACCCAGTGCAATGTCACTTAAGGCGAAGCCGGTGACATCCTCGCTAAACTGGAATGTCGTTGTAAATGCAGCATTTGTGTTTGCAGGTGCGTTTTGAATGACGACACTGGGGTCGGTACCATCAAAGTTCACGGTCGCTTGCGCTGCAATTGTATTGTTGTTGCCGGTGGCATCTTGGGCAACAGAGGCGGCAACATCAATAGTGACTGCACCATCAGCGGTTGGCGTGATCAAGGCGGTATAGGTATTTGCATCCACTTGGACAAAGTTAGTTGCCGTGGCATTGCCAAGTGCAATGTCACTTAAGGCGAAACCAGTCACATCTTCGCTAAACTGGAATGTCGTTGTAAATGCAGCATTTGTGCTTGTAGGCACGTTTTGAATAACAACACTTGGGTCGGTACCATCAAAATTCACGGTCGCTTGGGCTGCCAATGTATTGTTGTTGCCTGTTGCATCTTGGGCAACAGAGGCAGCGACATCGATGGTGACTGCACCGTCTGTGGCTGGCGTGATCAAAGCGGTATAGGTATTTGCATCCACTTGCACAAAGTTAGTTGCCGTGGCATTGCCAAGTGCAATGTCACTTAAGGCGAAACCAGTCACATCTTCGCTAAACTGGAATGTTGTTGTAAACGCAGCATTTGTGCTTGTAGGCACGTTTTGAATAACAACACTTGGGTCGGTACCATCAAAATTCACGGTCGCTTGCGCTGCCAATGTATTATTGTTGCCTGTTGCATCTTGGGCAACAGAGGCGGCAACATCAATAGTGACTGCACCATCAGCGGTTGGCGTGATCAAGGCGGTATAGGTATTAGCATCCACTTGCACAAAGTTAGTTGCCGTGGCATTACCCAGTGCAATGTCACTTAAGGCGAAGCCGGTGACATCCTCGCTAAACTGGAATGTCGTTGTAAATGCAGCATTTGTGTTTGCAGGTGCGTTTTGAATGACGACACTGGGGTCGGTACCATCAAAGTTCACGGTCGCTTGCGCTGCAATTGTATTGTTGTTGCCGGTGGCATCTTGGGCAACAGAGGCGGCAACATCAATAGTGACTGCACCATCAGCGGTTGGCGTGATCAAGGCGGTATAGGTATTTGCATCCACTTGGACAAAGTTAGTTGCCGTGGCATTGCCAAGTGCAATGTCACTTAAGGCGAAACCAGTCACATCTTCGCTAAACTGGAATGTCGTTGTAAATGCAGCATTTGTGCTTGTAGGCACGTTTTGAATAACAACACTTGGGTCGGTACCATCAAAATTCACGGTCGCTTGGGCTGCCAATGTATTGTTGTTGCCTGTTGCATCTTGGGCAACAGAGGCAGCGACATCGATGGTGACTGCACCGTCTGTGGCTGGCGTGATCAAAGCGGTATAGGTATTTGCATCCACTTGCACAAAGTTAGTTGCCGTGGCATTGCCAAGTGCAATGTCACTTAAGGCGAAACCAGTCACATCTTCGCTAAATTGGAATGTTGTTGTAAACGCAGCATTTGTGTTTGTTGGCGCGTTTTGAATAACAACACTTGGGTCGGTACCATCAAAATTTACGGTCGCTTGCGCTGCAATTGTATTGTTGTTGCCGGTGGCATCTTGGGCAACAGAGGCGGCAATATCAATAGTGACTGCACCATCAGCGGTTGGCGTGATCAAGGCGGTATAGGTATTAGCATCCACTTGCACAAAGTTAGTTGCCGTGGCATTGCCCAGTGCAATGTCACTTAAGGCGAAACCAGTCACATCTTCGCTAAACTGGAATGTCGTTGTAAATGCAGCATTTGTGTTTGCAGGTGCGTTTTGAATGACGACACTTGGGTCGGTACCATCAAAATTCACGGTCGCTTGAGCTGCCAATGTATTATTGTTGCCTGTTGCATCTTGGGCAACAGAGGCGGCGACATCGATGGTGACTGCACCGTCTGTGGCTGGCGTGATCAAGGCGGTATAGGTATTAGCATCCACTTGCACAAAGTTAGTTGCCGTGGCATTGCCCAGCGCGATATCACTTAGAGTGAAGCCGGTGACATCCTCGCTAAACTGGAATGTTGTTGTAAACGCAGCATTTGTGTTTGCAGATGCGTTTTGAATGACGACACTTGGCATTATTGTGTCAAAGTTCGATATAACTTGTATTGCGGCAGTATTGTTATTATTTGCGCCATCTACAGCAACGGAAGTGTTCACGTTTAACGCGACATTCCCGTTCGCAATCGGGCTGATTAGTGCAGTATATGTGTTGCCATCAATAGCTATAAAATTACTGATGTTTGCATTGAAAACATCGATGTCAGCCTGTGTAAATCCTGTCACATTCTCGCTAAACTCAAAGGTAGCTGTAAAAGCACTGTTGCTATTCGCAGGTACATTTTGAATCGCAACACTTGGTTGCAAATTATCAAAATTGCTTGCTACTTGTGTTGCTGCCGTATTGTTATTTCCTACTTGATCAATAGCTATACTTGCGGCAACGTCGATAGTTACCGAACCTTGGGTTGCTGGTGTGATAAGCGCGGTATAGGTGTTTGCATCCACCTGGACTAAGTTTGATGCTGCGCCGTTACCTACTGTAATATCATCTGTAGTAAACCCCGTTACGTCCTCACTGAACTGGAGCGTGACAGTATACGCTGAGTTAGTCGAGCTTGGCGCGTTCTGAATTACCAAACTGGGAGACATCGTATCGATATTCAGTTCTGCACTTGTTCCATCAGCAACTGATGTGTTGTCAGCCTGATCAGTTGAGGTTACGTTTACGTCATTTGCGCCATTCGTGTTTGGATTAAATGTTCCCGAAGTAGGTGTAATACTGGTGTCAATACTCCAGGTTCCGTCGGCTGCGGCTATCGTAGTAAATGTCGCGCCGCCGACAACTACTGTTACTGTACTGAGTGGTTCAGCATTACCGGTAATTGTGGGTGTGGGGTCATTTGTTGATATTGTATTGACAGAAGGTGCACTTGGCGCAGTCATATCTACTTGTGTCGTATCATCTGAATTAAATGAAGTATCAATATCTCCATCGAAGTTAAAGTTTCTGCCACCTCCAGTAACAGTATATGTTACGTCAATAGAGGTAACGGGTTTAAAATCGATTAATATTGAATTTCGCGTATCTGTGCCAAAGCTTCCAGTGGACGTGAAGGTTATATTAGTACCGTCATCATTATCAACGATAGTCGAGGCGCCGGTTCCACCGCCTGTGCCACCTTCTACCGTATACTGCGCAATGTCTGCTTTATCAAATATAGCGGTTTCACCACTATCGGAGTCAATGTCCTGAAAGACGCCAAATGGAACGATCGTTATTGCTGTCCCCAAACCTGTCGTCAAATTAAAAGTGTCTGCAACATAGAACTCATAGCTGACGGATGCTTGATGAGCGCCAGTAGTACTGCCATTATTTAAACGAACACGAGCGTTATCACCAGCAGTACTAACAGCAACAGCGCCACCAGCATCAACAGAATTAACACGTATGACCACATCTATGCTCTGCCCGTTCAAACTACCAACATCTTCCCAGAGGGTAAGACTACCATTTGCGGTCCTGTTCGCGTCTACGAACTCGAGCGCCGTTCCTGCATTCGCATAACCGGATAAAAGTAGTAAGTTTGCTAATAAGCCACATTGTGCGAATTTGTTAAGTTTGAACATGATGTAATCAACTGTATTGGAATAATTGCAAAAATGATTCCATGTCCTTTTCATCGTGCCTGTTTGTAATTAACTACAAAGTTATAAATTTTAATACCGTATAATGAATTTATCTATTTGCATCATTGACTTAAGAGGTAACAGCCTGTTTTAAAGAATGTTTTTCCTGCTTTTAATTCTAGACCTAAGTTTAAAGCGTAGCGGCTCGCATCTGAACAAAATTTGTACTAAAGAGATCTAAAAGCTAAACTTGGTTTGTAATTTTAGTCAAATTACACTGTCCATCCTAGTAATCCTAGAATGTTTGAAAATGTACCCAAAAAATCGTTTGAAGCAAGACTAATCCCTAAAACCCTAATATGGGGTAACCTCGAGCAAACAATATTTGGCAACTACAACTCGGCTTGTTGCTGAATCTAACCCAAAAGAGAAATGCATCGGAACGGAGTTGACAAGTATGGCTAGAGTTGTAATTCGTGTTCATAAGGAGCTATAGGGGAGGCTAAAACCAGCTTTTAAGCCGCCCGACGAATGGTTGCTGAACAGCATTCGCCCACCATGACTTTCAACAATACGTTTGCTGATTGCTAAACCCAGTCCTGAGCCTACCGTACCGCGAGCTTTATCACCTTGAGTAAAAGGGGCAAACAAGAAGGGGATTTCATGCTCAGGAATGCCCTTGCCGTAATCCTTAATGCTACATATCAGCGATTTTGTTTGATGATCAACTTGAGTGCTGATGCTGATATTTTCACTACCGTAGCGGAAGGCATTTTCTATCAAGTTTTCTAGCACCCGCTTAATACCCACGACACGAAGTTTCGCGTTGGGAAGTTGTTCCAGATTAAGCTCAATATAGTGATCAGGCTCCATTATACGGCCGTTAACAAGCTCTTGAATAAGTTTGTTCAAATCGACGTTTTCAGTCGCTTCTTGCTGGTCTTGGCGAGCGTAATCAATGAATTGGTCGATAATCGCGTTCATGTCTTCAATGTCGTGCTCAATACCATCTTTTACCCAATCTTGGTCGTCAGGCAACATTTCACTGGCTAAACGGATCCGAGTAAGTGGCGTGCGAAGGTCATGCGATATGCCCGCAGTCATTAAAGCGCGGTCGCTTTCAAGCTGATGGATCCCCTGCGACATTTTGTTAAAAGCATTTGTCACCGAGACCATTTCCGTACTACCTTCTAATGGCAGGGGCTCTGGGAATTGCCCTTTACCTACTTGGCGCGCGGCTTTTTGAAGCGCTTGCAGTGGTCTATTCAAACGTCGAACAAATAACCAACCACCTGCAACACTGAGAATACTAATGACAATTAAATAAATCGTGAGTGGTGATAAATCAGAGTCTTCTATGCCTTGCATCGGGATCGAAATCCAAATGCTTGGGTCTTGAGGTGGTCTGATCCAAATAAGATAGTTTTCACCACCCGTAATTCGCACATCGGTGTCGCCCCCCAAACGCTCAGAAATAGCCTTAGACATAAAATGGTAATACGTTGCATCACGCAAACCAGCATGCATTGCTGACTCCGTAGTGTGGAATCGTGTACCGGTTTTCGCCATATAGGCATTGTGCAATTCACTTTCTGGATTCTGAATGTTCTGTAGAAAAATCTGATCAATTTGCGTGGCGACCAAGGTGTTTATTTGTTGGTAGTTTGGTCGGATGAAGTAAGTCACCACTGAATAGTAAGTGACTATCTGATTAATCAGCAAAAGGCCTGCAATGAGCAGGACCGTTTGACCAAAAGTATTCTTAGGGAGAAAGCTCACTTTATTTAGTTATCTAGTTCGCCATCGGGTACGAACACATAGCCTAAGCCCCATACGGTTTGAATGTAACGTGGATTCGCTGGATCTTCTTCCAACATGCGTCGAAGTCGAGATACTTGAACATCAATACTTCGTTCAAGTGCACTGTAATCTCGACCACGCGCGAGGTTCATTAATTTGTCGCGCGATAAGGGTTCTCTTGCATGAGTCACGAGTGACTTAAGCACCGCAAACTCACCGCTAGTGAGCGTAAGCGGTTTGCCATCATCTGACATTTCACGAGTGGCTAAATTGAGTTTATAAGTACCGAAACTAACGATTTGTTCTGACTGAGAGGGCGCACCTGGCGCTTCGTTTGTTTTGCGTCGCAGAACTGCCTTGGCCCGCGCCAAAAGCTCTCTCGGATTGAATGGTTTAGGGAGATAATCATCCGCACCCATTTCTAATCCGATGATACGATCAACCTCGTCGCCTTTAGCGGTTAGCATAATGATAGGGATTTGATTTTCCTGCTGGCGTAGGCGCCGACATATGGACAAGCCGTCCTCATCAGGCAACATCAAATCTAGCACCATTAAGTGAAAGTTTTCACGTTCCAGCAACCTATCCATTTGCTCTGAATTTGCAGCTGTGCGTACTTGATAACCTTGCTCTACAAGATAGCGCTCGAGTAACGAGCGAAGTCGCATGTCGTCATCAACAACTAAGATTTTTGAGGTTTCCTGACCCATTTGCTTTCCTAAGCTACATTTTGACTAAGACTATCATAAGTGAAAGATGTACCGTCGAAAAGTAGTGAATAAAATAGGATTGTTACAAAGAGTGTCATTTTGGCTCCCACCTGCGTGGGAGTGACGGTTATGTTTGGGGTGTGATTCATCGTCACTACGTGGGGTGTGATCCACCGTCACTACTTGGGGTGTGATCCACCGTCACTACTTGGGGTGTGATCCACCGTCATTGCCGCGCAGGCGGTAATCTTTTTGGCTCCCACCTGCGTGGGAGTGACGGTTATATTTTGCGTGGGAGTGACGGTTATGTTTTGCGTGGGAGTGACGGTTATGTTTGGGGTGGGAGTGACGGTTATATTTTGGGTGGGAGTGACAGTTATATTTTAGGCAAAAAAAAACCGCCGATAAACGGCGGTACAGCTAACTCACGCAATCAACAAATTAGCTGTTTTTCTTCACTACGCGTACAAGATAGCATTCTGATATTTTTATACAATACAAAATGTCGCTCTGCGTTCAAAAAATAAGCTAAGTCATTGTCAAAACGAATGTTTAATTTTAGTCTTTTTTCTCAGCCAGCCAATCCATTTGATAACCCGCTCTGCGTTTTTTATCTAAAAGTTCTTCAATGAGTGGAGTGAGTATCAATTCCATGGCTAAACCCATTTTTCCGCCGGGTACAACGATGGTGTTAACGCGAGACATGAAAGCACCATCTATCATCTTCAATAGATAGGGATAATCGACATTTTTCATTTCGCGACGGAAGCGAACAACCACAAAACTTTCGTCTTGAGTGGGTATCTCTCTGGCACTGAATGGATTAGAGGTATCGACAGTTGGTACTCGTTGGAAATTTACGTGTGTACGTGAGAATTGTGGTGTGATGTAGTGAAAATAATCGTCAAGACTTCGAACAATACTGCTCATGACGGCATCACGAGAATGACCTCTGTCAGTAGTATCGCGAACAATCTTCTGAATCCACTCTAAGTTTACAATCGGCACCATACCAACCAAGAGATCGACATGTGAAGCAACGTCGACTTCATCAGTTTCGACGCCACCATGTAAGCCCTCGTAGAACAATAAATCGGTACTTTCTGGTAAGTCTTGCCATGGCGTAAACGTGCCGGGCATTTGGTTGAAAGGAACGGCTTCATCAAAAGTATGAAGATACTGACGAAACTGCCCTTTGCCTGAATCACCATATTCAACAAATAGTTTAGATAGCAGTTCAAAATCGTTTGCATGAGGACCAAAGTAGCTAATGTGGCGACCTTGTTCTTGCGCTTTGCGTATTTCTACCTCCATTTCAGGCCGGGTAAAACGGTGGAAGCTGTCGCCGCCTACAGAGGCCGCATTTATTTCTAAGTTCCGAAATATATGCCTAATTGCATTAGTCGTGGTCGTCGTGCCGGCGCCAGAAGAACCGGTGATTGCTATAATAGGGTGTTTTACAGACATAAGCTTCTAGGGTAATTGAATTACCCTAGTTATAAGCAACCCAGCGTGGTGGGTCAAGGTGTTTTTCAGTTTGCTTCTTGCTCGCGAGCAATCGCACGGTAGGCAATATCCGTTCTTATCATCACTCCCTGCCAATCAATTGCGTCTACTAAAGCATAGGCATTTTGTTGAGCTTCTGTCACCGTTTCGCCTAAGCCAGTAGCGCATAACACCCGTCCACCGTTGGTGAGGACTTTGTCGCCGTCTAAGACTGTGCCTGCATGAAATACTTTGCCCGGCAACTTGGCGGCTTCAGCCAAGCCAAAAATTTCATCGCCTTTCGCGTAACTACCGGGATAACCGCCGGCAGCCAACACAACGCCTACGGCAGCGCGAGTATCGAATTCAATATTTGCGGTATCAAGTTGCTGGTTTTGCGCTAACATACACAAACCAACAAGATCTGATTTCAGACGCATCATAATCGGCTGAGTTTCAGGATCACCAAAGCGACAGTTGTATTCGATAACTTTTGGTGTGCCTTGTTCATTAATCATTAATCCAGCGTATAAGAAGCCTGTATATGGATGCCCTTCGTCAGCCATACCTTGCACTGTGGGTTTAATCACTTCTTGCATAATACGCTCGTAGACTGCTGGGGTAACAACGGGAGCGGGAGAATATGCTCCCATGCCGCCAGTATTCGGACCTTGGTCCTTATCAAATGCACGTTTGTGATCTTGACTGGTAGCAAATGGCAGAATATTTTTACCATCGACCATGACGATAAAGCTAGCTTCTTCGCCTTCCAAAAACTCCTCAATAACCACTCTGCTACCTGCATCACCGAAGGCATTTCCGGCGAGCATATCTTTGATTGCATCTTCAGCTTCAGCTAGTGTCATGGCAACAATAACGCCTTTGCCCGCAGCCAAGCCGTCGGCTTTTACTACGATAGGTGCACCTTTCTCACGTACGTAAGCGATAGCGGGGTCTATTTCAGTAAAATTGGCGTAGTCTGCGGTTGGTATTTCGTGACGTGCTAAGAAGTCTTTTGTGAATGCTTTAGAACCTTCAAGTTGTGCGGCCCCTTTGCTTGGACCAAAGATAACAAGGTTGTTCGCTTGGAATAGGTCAACAATGCCATCTACCAGTGGTGCTTCAGGTCCAACAATGGTTAATCCGATTCGTTCAGATTTAGCAAACTCGAGCAGGGCTTGGGAATCTTCAGCTGCAATATCGACATTCTTCAATTTTGGCTCTAGGGCTGTTCCTGCGTTCCCAGGTGCAACAAATACCTCTGTCACCAATTTTGAATCTGCTGCTTTAAAGGCTAAAGCATGCTCTCTACCGCCACCACCAATTACCAATACTTTCATTTACGTTCTCTATTTTTTCGTTGTAATGTCAAACAGCTAAAGCATATGTGCCGCGCTGAATAACGACACACATGAACTCTAACACTTCTTAATGTTTGAAATGCCTCATTCCGGTGAATACCATCGCAATGCCATGCTCATTCGCCGCTGCAATCACTTCGTTATCGCGCATTGAACCACCAGGTTGAATAACTGCTTTAATACCAGCAGCAGCTGCGGCATCTATACCATCTCTAAATGGGAAGAAAGCATCTGAGGCCATGACGCAGCCCTCAACTTCTAAGCCTTCGTCAGCAGCTTTGATACCCGCCACTTTTGCTGAGTAAACGCGACTCATTTGTCCAGCGCCCACTCCTATTGTCATGCCATCGCGGCAATACACTATGGCGTTTGATTTCACATACTTTGCCACTTTCCATGTGAACAACAAGTCTTCTAATTGTTGTTCTGTTGGCTGTACCTCTGAGACCACGGTTAGGTCTTCTTTTTCAACCATACCAAAATCACGCTCTTGTACTAATAAGCCGCCATTGACGCGTTTAAAGTCGTAACCTTCGGTCAATTGACCCTGCCACTCGCCACATGCTAACAAACGCACATTTTGTTTGGCCGAAACAACTTCTTGAGCCTCTTTACTGACACTTGGCGCAATGATGACTTCGACAAATTGACGATCGATAATCGCTTGTGCTGTCGCGGCATCGAGTTCACGGTTGAACGCGATAATGCCTCCAAATGCAGAAGTGGGGTCAGTTTTGTAGGCCTTTTCATAGGCATTTAAAATGTTGTCGGCAATAGCAACACCACAAGGGTTGGCATGTTTGACAATAACACATGCGGCTTGCTCAAATTCCTTCACACACTCAAGCGCTGAGTCAGTATCGGCAATGTTATTGAATGAAAGTTCTTTGCCTTGCAACTGTTCTGCTGTAGCAACGGAGGCTTCTTGAATTGAGTTTTCAACATAAAAAGCGGCTTCTTGGTGACTGTTTTCACCATAGCGCAAATCTTGCTTCTTTGTCATTTGAACATTGAAAGTACGTGGGAATTCACTGTGAGTGTGTTCACAATCTTCGGCACAGTTTTGACTGACAGTTTCAATTTTGGCACCAAAATAATTGGCGATCATGCCATCGTACTCTGCGGTATGCTCAAAGGCTTTAATCGCTAAATCGAAGCGAGTCGCAAAGGTAACGCTACCGCCGTTGTCATGCATTTCTTGCATAACCTTTGAGTAATCGTCAGCGTTAACAATAATGGTAACGTCATTATGATTTTTGGCAGCTGCTCTCACCATTGTTGGCCCGCCAATATCAATGTTTTCAACGGCGTCTTCTAAACTACAATCTGGGTTTGCAACAGTCGCAGCAAATGGATATAGGTTAACGACAACGAGGTCGATGGGGGCAATAGCTTGTTCTGCCATGACCGCTTGGTCAAGATCGCGACGACCTAAAATACCACCGTGAATTTTAGGGTGTAGCGTTTTCACTCTACCATCCATGATTTCTGCTTGGCCCGTGTGTTCAGATACATCCTTGACGGCTATCCCATTTTCACGAAGCAGTTTTGCAGTGCCGCCAGTCGATAATAATTCTATGCCTTGATTGGATAGGGCGGTGGCAAATTCTACGATTCCAGTTTTGTCTGACACACTCAATAGTGCTCTTTGAATGGGTTTAGCTTTTTGCATTTCGTTCTCTACAGTTGTTCGTGTTGCTTGAGCTTTTTGAGCGAAAACGCTGCACTGTTGCAAACACGGGCTTTTAAATCGAAGGGACTTTGGATGGGCGCGGATAATAGCAACTTTTGGTCATTTTAGCACCTAAAAAGTGAACTTTATTCAGTGAAGGTTAAGCTAGGTTTGCATAAGTTAGCGCATGGAAGTAGGAAGTTGTAATCTCTAACTAGGCTATTTTGCGCTTTGCTGTTATAAAGGCTTACGATAAGGGACAAGAGGTATTTAGCTCGCCCAATTAACTGACGAACGATATGGATCGAACCACATGATAGGAATAGACATGAAACCCTCACACATATTCTCTCTACTTGCATTAACGGTGCTAATGCTATTGTTATCTGCTTGTGCAAACATGAGTCAAGCTGATTGTGAAACGGCTGACTGGGAAGCAATAGGTTATGAAGATGGTGTTTCTGGCTACCGCGATTCACAAATTGCTCAACATCGTCAGGAATGTTCAAAGCATGGTATTACGCCTGATTTACAAAAGTACTTGGCAGGTCACAATGAAGGTACTAAAAAATATTGTACTAAAACAAACGGTTTTTTCTTGGGCACCAAAGGAAATACCTACAATCGAAATTGCCCAGATTCGCTGGCAAGCGGATTTCTCGAAGGTATGGCTGATGGCAAAATTTTGTATACCTCCCAGCGAGCGATGAACAGTGCGGAAGATGCGCTAGATAGCTTGTATATGCGGATTGAAAACTTTGAAGAAGTTATCGCGGATAAAAATGATTTGATGATAGCTGATGGCTTGGTGCGCGCTGAACGCCTAGAGTTACGCCAACAAATTGATGAATTAGAATATCGAATGGTTGAACTGATTGACTTAATTCCTACCTACGAAGAAAATTTTGAAGCTGCCGTAAACACGTACGAAAATGTAAAATTGCGATTTGAAGGTTACTTCCGAAAATAAGCCCTCTGACCGTTTAGAGTAGCAATAAAAAAGGCGAACCTAGGTTCGCCTTTTCTTATTGGTTGTAATGGATCTTGATGAACCACTACTGCAACACTAAGTAATGAATCTTAGTTCATACCATATTGCTTAAGCTTCTTACGTAAAGTACCACGGTTGATACCCATTAAGTTAGCCGCACGAGTCTGGTTGCCACGAGTATATGTCATGACTTCTTCCAATAAAGGCGCTTCAATTTCAGCAAGAACCAAGTCGTATAAATTATCGATGTCTTGGTTATCTAGTTCCTTTAGATATTTGTTTACCGCTTGCTTCACAGATGCTCTTAATGGCTTCTGAGTTTGCGCTTGTGTTGGTGTAGTTACCGTAGTCGTAAAAGGTGACGTTAGATTTTGATCGAACATAATACTCTTATTGCTCTTATAAAAAGATTAAAACTAAGCTGCTGGCGACACTAAATTAGTATTGTCAGACAACGATGAAAAAAACGATTCTAAAGCTTCAATTTGGCTTTCGCCGCAGTCGATAGCGTTAAAAATTCGGCGGAATGTTCGGTCAACATCATACTTTTCCACATACCAAGCGACATGTTTTCGTGCAATACGAGCACCCATAGGGTCTCCGTAAAACGCCTGAACATTTCTGACATGTTGTGTCAGCACTGACAAGATCTCACTTAAACTTGGTTTAGATAAATATTCACCAGTAGCAAGATAGTGATTGATTTCACGAAATATCCAAGGGTTACCTTGGGCTCCGCGACCAATCATGACACCGTCCGCACCGGTTACCTTTAACACATTTACCGCGTCATCAACGGTGAGAATATCGCCGTTTGCGATGACCGGAATATCGATACAATTCTTGATACGACGAATTGTCTCGTATTCCGCTTTTCCTTTATACATACAGGCTCGCGTTCTTCCATGCACTGCCAGTGATTGAATGCCATTTGCTTGCGCAATCTGAGCAATCTGGACACCATTTCGATTATCAGTGTCCCACCCCGTACGAATTTTCAAAGTAACAGGTACATCTACTGCGTTGACCACCGCTTTCACAATGTCCTCAACCAATTTGGGTTGTTGCAGCAGTGCTGAACCCGCTAGCTTCTTATTGACTTTCTTTGCTGGACAACCCATGTTGATATCGATGATTTGCGCACCGTTATCGACATTGAACTGCGCAGCTTGAGCCATTAACTCTGGCTCGGAACCAGCAATTTGAACAGAGCGAATGCCCGATTCTCCTTCGTGGTTCATGCGTAATTGCGACTTCTGTGTATTCCAAACGCTTGGGTTACTAGACAGCATTTCAGAAACGACTAATCCAGCGCCCATTGATTTACACAATTGTCTCGTTGGTCGGTCAGTAACACCAGCCATCGGCGCAAGCATCAAATTGTTCTCTAACTCGTATTTCCCAATTCGCACTTACTACCTCAACACTGCTACTAAAACACTACTACCTCAGTAATACTGGTCCGACATGGCTCAAAACACCGACATATTACTTATTTTTCGAACAAATAGAAAGCCTAAATTTTAATCAGATTGCGCGATTAGTGAACGATTGAAAAAATATTCTGATTTGTGTCAATAGTTTACAAAGAAAATGCAAAATGAAAAAAAATAATGCTTGAAAACTGAATAAACACGCCATCTTAACTGTTTAAGAAGCCCCTATTTTAAACTAAGTTTTTACCTTATAAAGACTTTTTTGCAGTTAATCTGACCCACTCACCATCAATTTCAATAGGGTCAAAAACAAACTCAGAAGCATAGGCTTTTTCCACTTCTTCGGCTTGTTCTACTAAAATACCCGACATAATCAATTTACCGCCGGGTTTACAATATGCACTGATCACATTGTTTAGATCTTTTAAAGGACCAGCCAATATATTCGCCATCACAATATCAGCTTGCAGAGTTGGTTGGTCTGAGGGTAAATATACAGCCAATCGGTCTTCTACGCCATTGCGCTGAGCATTGTCCATGCTCGCCTGTAACGCTTGAGGATCAATATCAATACCGATGACCTTTTTCGCTTCAAGCTTCAATGCAGCGATAGCTAAAATACCTGAACCACAACCAAAGTCGACCACGGTGAGGCCATCTACTTGCGTACGATCCAACCATTTTAAGCATAAAGACGTTGTCGGGTGTGTACCTGTACCAAAAGCAAGCCCGGGGTCTAGCAAAATATTCACTGCATTGGGATCTGGTACGTCTCGCCAACTCGGACAAATCCAAAGTCTGTCGCCAAACTGCATGGGATGAAAATTTTCCATCCACTCGCGTTCCCAATCCTTGTCTTCCAACTGATCAATGACGTGTATAAAACCTTTACCTAAAGTCTTTGCATTTTCTAAACGTTTAATGACAGGCCCTAAGTCATCGTTGGCGTCAAACAGGCCAACTACCTGAGTATCTGGCCAAAGTAGTACCTCTCCCGGTTTTGGCTCGTACATGGGCGTGTCTTTAGCGTCCACAAAAGTCACGGCTTGCGCTCTGTTTGCGGACAACATATCGCCCACAGATTCAGCATATTCTGCCTTCACATTAATTTTTAATTGTTGCCACGCCATAGGTTTTAGTTACTCAGTTTTTGCCTTGTTCTACAAATTCTCGCATGTCATCCGCTAGCTGCTTCAGCGAAGGATGGTGAATATACATCATATGACCCGCTTGGTAATACTTCATTGTAACTTTTTCTTTCATTATTCCATGATGATTCATCGAATGCTCGGTCGCAAAGAAGGGCGTGGCGAGATCATAGTAACCATTTGCTACAAAGATTCGGAAATCTTTATTTTGATGCTGTGCAGTGGCTAAGTATGGCGTTACATTCAAGAAACCCTGTTGACGAGGGCTACCACCATATAGCCAATTCCAATTTCCAAATACTTCGCTGCTCAAAATGTTGTAGGGTTCTAAACGTTTTACTTTCAGGTCTTTGGCAAGATAGTTTTGCATTACTGCAGTATATGCGCCATCGATAGCGTAACCTGAGGGGTCAGCGTCAAAGCGAGCCTCCACGTTATTTCGCTCTGTGCCTAAATAGCGGCTATCTAAGCGGCCAACGACTTGTCCTCTATCACGTAAAAGCTCTTTCATGAAGTAAAATTCGTTAATCCTCAAATTAGTATTTTTGAGATAGGTGCGACTCAAGCCAGTATATTTATGTAGCTGTTCCAACACTAAGTTGTTTTCCGCTTCTGTGGCTAAGGCACCTTTGAAGAGGAATGTGGTGTATTGATTAAGGGCAAAATCTCTCACTTCATCCAAGAAGGCTTCCAACGAAGGCCAGCTATCTTTGTTAGGTAGTGCGTCGTGATACCAAGCAGTTGCTGCGTATGTTGGTAAGAAGGTCATGTAAGGAATGTCATTACCGTCGGTGAAGTCACCAGTTTGAAAGTCGACAATAGAAGAAATCAAAAACACGCCATTCAAGTCAATGGATCCCCAACCTTCTTGCAACTCTGCCACCATTGCTCCCGCGCGCGTTGTACCATAGCTCTCACCCGCTAAGTACTTTGGGCTATTCCAGCGTTCATGCTGTGTAATGAAGTATCGGACGAATTCCGACATTACAACGGCGTCTTCTTTGACTCCCCAGAAGTCTTTACCCTCATATTCTCCCAAGGCTTTTGAATAGCCAGTGCCTACCGGGTCAATAAACACCATATCAGCAACATCCAACAAGCTATGGGGATTACTTTTCATTGAAAAGGACGCGGCACTGACTGCTTGAGCATCGCTTGGCAAATTGACTAATTTGGGACCAAATACACCCATATGTAACCACACGCTTGAACTACCAGGACCGCCGTTGAATACAAAAATTAGAGGTCGATTTTCGCTATTTTTTGTATTGGTTTTGAAATAGGCTGTGCTAAATATAGAGGCTTTCGGCTTGCCTTCCTTGTCAACTAAAAGTGTATCGCCGGCATGCACATTGTAACTAACACTGTGGCCGTTAAACTTGCCTTTGTGTGAGGTGATACTCATCTGTGGGTCATTGCTGGTCGGGGTTTCCGCAAAAAGACTCGTGCTGGTAAAAGTGAACACAATAGCAATGATTATAGGTAAACGTTTCATATTGGCTTCCTAGCGGTTTGCTTGAATGTAGAACAAAAGTTAATGAATAAATATGATTACTGAGCAGACATAAGTCAAAGACTTTATTGATCGTCAGTTTTTTAGCCAGAGGGTTAGTGGAGTCGAGTTGTACTCTATTATTTTTCTTTGCCTTCTATTTCTTGGATTTCCGCCCAGATTTTTTCAGCTTCAGCGGTCAACATTGAATAGGTTTTGATGTCACCTTTGCGTTGGGCATGCATTGCCTGTTCAAGTTTCATGTCGTAGGTTTTACGCAGTTTTTTGCTCGGGTTAGATTTGAATAGGCCAAACATAAGTTATCCTAGAATTTGATAAAAACATACATACGCAAACTTTGCCTTTTAAGCGCACTTTTTTCTATGCACGTTTCTACAAACATTTCTACACACATTCCTACAAACAACAGCGTCGAGTCAAAAAACAAAAATGCCCCGAAAAGGGGCATTTTTGAGTGCTAATCAAAAGCGACTGACTGATTATTTACTCAAACCGAGTTTTTTCTCTAAGTAATGGATATTTGTTCCACCGTTAAAGAAATTTTCATCCGCCATTATCAGTTGCTGTAGAGGAACGTTCGTTTTTATCCCTTCAACCACTAACTCGCTCAGCGCATGTCTCATTCTAGCAATCGCTTCATCACGGCTTTCGCCATAAGTAATCAGTTTACCAATCATTGAATCATAATAGGGAGGCACGGTGTAGCCAGAATAAATATGAGATTCCCAGCGAACACCTAAACCGCCTGGTGCATGGAACATATTGATCTTCCCTGCACAGGGTATAAAGGTTTGAGGATCCTCAGCATTAATACGACACTCAATGGCATGACCACGGATTTGAATCTGCGACTGCTCAATTGATAAGGGCTGACCTGCAGCAATACGCAATTGCTCTTTGATTAAGTCTACACCTGTGATCATTTCTGACACTGGATGCTCAACTTGAATACGAGTATTCATTTCGATGAAATAGAACTCGCCATTTTCGTATAAAAACTCAAATGTGCCAGCACCACGGTAGTTAATTTCGATACATGCTCTACGACAACGTTCTCCAATTTTCTCGCGCATTTGCTGAGAAATTCCCGGAGCTGGCGCTTCCTCAACTACTTTCTGGTGACGACGTTGCATTGAGCAATCGCGTTCACCTAAATGAATTGCGTTACCTTGACCATCGGCTAGGACTTGAATTTCAACATGGCGAGGATTCTCTAAGAACTTTTCCATGTATACAACGTCGTTATTAAACGCTGCGCCAGCTTCTGCTTTGGTTGTGCGAACCGCTTCATCCAGCTCTGCTTCGCTGCGTACCACTCGCATACCGCGACCGCCACCACCGCCAGCTGCCTTTACGATCATCGGATAACCAATTCGCTTGGCAATTGCCTTATTCTTTTCTAAGTCGTCGCCTAATGGGCCGTCTGAGCCCGGTACACAAGGAACACCGGCTTTTCTCATGGCGGCGATAGCGGATACTTTATCGCCCATTAAGTTGATTGTTTCCGCTGTAGGGCCGATGAAAACGAAACCACTTTTCTCAACTGCTTCTGCAAATTCCGCGCTCTCAGCTAAGAACCCGTATCCAGGGTGAATCGCAATTGAATTCGTCACCTCTGCTGCTGCAATAATACGCGGAATATTGAGGTAGCTTTCATTTGCTGGTGCATTACCAATACAAATAGACTCGTCGGCCAATAATACGTGTTTTAAGTTTTTGTCTGCTGTTGAATGCACAGCGACTGTTTTTATGCCTAGCTCTTTGCATGCGCGTAAGATCCGCAGTGCAATTTCGCCTCGGTTGGCAATAAGTACTTTATCAAGCATGGTAGCCGCCTTATTCGATCACGAACATCGGTTGGTCAAACTCTACAGGTTCTTGGTTATCTACCAAGATTTCTTTGATGACACCGGCTTTGTCAGCTTCAATCTGATTCATCATTTTCATTGCTTCAACAATACATAGGGTATCGCCTACTTTGACGCTTTGACCAATTTCAACAAAAGCTTTCGCTTCTGGTGATGAAGAGCGGTAGAAAGTTCCTACCATTGGCGACTTAACGACATGCCCACTTGGCGCTGCAGCAACTTCAGCTACAGGAGCAGCGGCCGGTGCAGGTGCTGCTGCCGGTGCTGGAGCTGGCGCTTGCATCATCTGCGGTGCATATTGAATGTTGGCGCTGGATCCACCACGATGAATTCTTACCGACTCTTCACCTTCAGTGATTTCTAGTTCAGCGATGCCTGATTCTTCAACAAGCTCAATGAGTTTTTTAATTTTTCTAATGTCCATGATTTGTCTCTTTTTAATTTGTTGTGTATTAAATTAATTATTTTTTGTCGTGTATTTCGAAACTAAAGCGTCAACAGCAAAACGGTAGCCCAAATGGCCAAGCCCGACAATCACACCATCGGCGATATCCGAGATGTAGGAATGCTGACGAAAAGACTCTCTTGCATGCACGTTCGATAAATGCACTTCAATGATAGGTAAGTTAAGCGCTAATAAAGCATCTCTGATGGCGACACTGGTATGTGTGAAGGCCGCTGGGTTGATGATAATGCCGTGAATGGGCAAAGAATCGATGAGCACATTTTGAATCTTCTCGATCAACTCGTGTTCAGCATTCGATTGAAAGTGAGTTAATTCAACATCCACACTCTCAGCGTAGCGACGAAGGTCACTGATGACATTCTCTAGCGTCATGGAGCCATAAACTTCCGGCTCGCGTTTACCCAACAAGTTTAGGTTGGGTCCATTTAAAACTAATATATTCATTAAAATGCTTATAATTTCGGTGAACTAGCTCTCATTTTGCCATTAAACTGCATTTTTTGCTAAAAATGCTGAACGTCGGCCTAAAATAGCCGTCGGGTTCACACAATATTTACTTTATAGGGGGAATATACACAGATCGCCGCAAAGATTCAGCAAATTACTGGTCTAATCAGCGAAGTTATGAGGTCTAGGTCCGGTGAAATTATATTATTAATTGGGAGCTTGGGAGAAAAAAGCAACGACATGAGGGTCGGCTTGGTTTAGATCCGGTATTTCTGATAGGTAAATACCGACACTTTCGTTGCTACCATCAAGCAATTTAATTTGAGCTGGGAATTTTATCTCGCCTTGAACAATTGCACTCATTACCGCTTCTATAGGTAATATTGCATTGAGATCTTGCTGCTTAGCATTCGTTTTATCGACATCGATGATCTTAAGGCATAAATCATTGCACTCAATATGCATGCTTTTTAAATTAACGATAAAACCAGGTCTTGTGGAATGAAGGAATGCACTAACAATTGTATTGTAAGTTTCTTTGCGAAGTTCAGAGCGGTGAATATCTCTGAACAAACCAATGAAGTGTTTTGCTTTTCCGTGCTCGTCTCTTTTAGTAATGCGTCCCCGCATTGAGACCCAACGATAAGCGCCCCTAGATTTAGACATCCTCAGCGCTTTATATTTGAAATATTCACTTTCCTGATTTTCGTGTGCGGCCCAAGTGTCAAGAAAGCCTTGCTGGTAGTCTGGGTGCAGTTCGCGAATAGTTTCTTTTAGTGAACCTCGCTCCTGAATTTTCACTTCATCTTCAGTGATTGCCGTATATAAACGAAACAATTTTTCCCGCGCATTCCACTCCCATACAGCCTCGTTTCCCGCCCAGAGAGAAAGACGTAAACGTTCAGTTGATACATTCAGGCGCTCATTCAACTCGTAAACTTCCATCGCTTTTTGACGAAGTAAGTCTTCAGCGTTCTTTCTCGCACTTCTTTCTCGTTCGAGGGCACGCTCAAGTGATTGAATTTGGGAGTTGAGTATTTTTTCAGGCACGTATACGCTCATCGTATGTGCGAGGACTAGATTGAGGAGAACTGCAAAAATTAAACATGGTCACCTTTCGATACTGATATAACTGCCCATGCATCCTTGCATATTATTTTATCGACCCTTCGCGAATATACTAAAAGGACATTTGCGGATAAGACCGAGAACGAAACCGTTTTATTTCATTTAACATTAGTATAACGTATGCTTATCGGATTTATTGTCAACTTTAGTATAAAAGATAATCAATACTAGTGACCGACTCAATAATTAAAGTAGTATGTATAAGCTAACACAGTTATACAGCGTCTGTAGGAGATGAAAGATCACACTTCCCGCCCAGTTTGATGCCAAGTTCAAAACGAAAATGAAAATTCTGATTTCGTTGTGGGCAGAGGCAAGGAAACAAAAAAGCTTAGCTCTGTTAGAGCCCTTTCGCTATAACGTGAACGCGCTGGCGCAATCGGTAGCGACGTTTACTTTGTTTACGCTACAACAAATACTTTCTGACATTAATGGTGCTTGTGAAAGTGCCCTTATTAAAAAGATCGATATGAAAGAGCTCATTGTCATGGTAGACGCATTGATGAATGAGTTGATTGCAAATTCAAACCAAGATCCTAATCCACTCCTTATTGAAAATGATAAGCCTTTCGATATGTTGGAGTCAAAAGACAATACTAAAACAGCGGGTAAGCAAGCTCGTAAGCCTTACATTGTTATAGTGGATGATGAAAAATCGTCGGGTATGGCCGTCGCGGCCTTAATTGGAGAGTTTAATTTCCAAGTTGATTATTTTGATAGTATCAAAGCATTTAACAAGGCTGCTGAAACTAAACAACCCGATTTGGTTTTACTCGACATCATGATGCCTGAAACCTCGAGTGAGCAAGTATTCGATTATGCATCGAAATTAACTCAACGAGGTGTGAAGGTAGTTTCATATTCGTCTCTATTCAGCTTAGAAATGAGACTTGCTGCGGTTAGAGCAGGAGTGCTCGATTTTATTGTTAAGCCAATGTCGATATTGGGTATTATCGAAAAAATAAATCGCGTACTACATTTACAGAAAACGCGCGCCTACAGAGTCATCTTTGTTGATGACCAAGAATCAATGGGGGAGTTTTATCAAACTCTCTTAGAAGAAGCTGATTGCGAGGTTTACTACTCGTCGTCGGTTGAGGATATGTTTAACAAAGTCGACGACTTTTACCCTGACCTGTTCTTGCTAGATATGAACATGCCAGATGTGAATGGCTTAGAAGTCGCCAAAATTATTCGTCAGCAAAAACTCTTTGATTTCACCCCCATCGTCTTTTTAACCGCCGATGAACAGCTTGAAACCAAGCTGGCAGCGTTAAATTGTGGCGCCGATGATGTGATTTCAAAAAGTACGCCGCCAATGCTTGTGGTGAAGCAATTGATCACTCGCTTGGGTCGTGCACTTGCAGTCAAAGACTTTGTTTCAAAAGATGCGCTAACCGGTGTACTCAATCACGGCCAAATTATGGAAGCAGCATTAAATAGCTACCGTTTAAGCCGCCGTCAAGAATCAGATGCGTCGATTGCGATGTTAGATATCGACCACTTCAAACTGGTGAACGATACTTTTGGCCACTCTGCAGGAGACAAAGTCTTAAGTGGTTTGGGGCAACTCTTGGGCCGTTCATTACGAACGACTGACTACATTGGAAGATATGGTGGTGAGGAATTCTTACTCGTGTTTGTCGGTGCAACACCAAGCGACGCTCTGGTGAAGTTAAATCAGATCCGATTAGCGTTTTCCGAGATGGACTTTGAGGCCAAAGGGCGAAGGTTTAAATGTACATTTAGTGCAGGTATCGTTGATTTAGCGGGCAACAGTAGCTTGCCTCACGCTATCAATGAAGCTGATCAAGCGCTTTATGCCTCTAAAGAAGGTGGGAGAAACCAAGTAAAGATTTTCTCGTCATAAGCGTGTGCCGCCCCCTTTCTTTTCAACTGCTTTGCTTAGCGCTTTGCTCATTTTATCTAGTGGGAAAACGTGCTCAGTGCCACCAAGTTCAACCGCCGCTTTAGGCATACCATAAACGACGCAGCTCGCTTCGTCTTGCGCCATCGTTAATGCGCCAGCTTCACGCAAAGCGACTAAACCTTTCGCGCCATCTTTACCCATACCCGTAAGCACGGTAGCAACAGCGTTCTTTCCTACTGTTTTCGCAAGTGATGCGAACATAACATCAACCGAAGGTTTGTGGCCACAAACGAGTGGACCGTCATCTAGTTTAATTCTGTAATCGGCACCATGGCGGGCTAAGGTTAAATGTTTATCGCCAGGTGCAATATAGACATTACCTGGCAATATGCGTTCGCCGTCCTCTGCCTCTTTCACACTGATAGCGCATAGTGAGTTTAAACGCTGTGCGAAAGACTTCGTGAAAGTGGGGGGCATATGTTGGGTTACTATGGTGGCAGGAAACGCAGGAGACAATTGTTGTAGTACTTCCCTGATCGCTTCTGTACCACCTGTAGATGCGCCGATAGCCACCACTGTTTCAGTACCTTGATAGCTTATCGGAATGCTGACACTTGTTTTTGAAATGTTCGACCGAGTTCTTGGCGTAGATTTTGCCGCAATCCTAATTTTATCGACAATTTCTTGTTGATAATTATTTAGGCCTCGTGCTACGTCTATCTTTGGCTTTGCTATAAAATCAATTGCACCTAATTCTAACGATTTAATTGTCGCATCAGCCCCTTTTTCGGTTAAAGTCGAAATCATTAATACTGGCGTTGGACGAGCCTTCATCAGTCGATCTAAGAAAGTAAGACCGTCGACTTTAGGCATTTCAATGTCCAAAGTAATCACATCAGGTTTCAGGTCCATCACCATGTCTTTGGCCATAAAGGCATCAGGAGCAGCACCTACCAATTGCATGCCGGGCGCCTGATGAATAATTTCACCCAACAGGCTTCTAATGAGCGCTGAGTCGTCAACAACCAATACTTTTATATCCGTCATGTTATGTCCTAGAATAAATCAACATCACCACCTTTGGTGGTGGTTTGTTTAATTTTAACTTTGTATTCGCTTTCACGGTCGATAATAGTGGTGTTGTGCATCGATTTCAGTTTTCGCACTTTGACCTCACCCGTTTCGGGGAACAAATAGAGTTTGCGTGGGAATTCACCTAATAAGTCGGTGGCAGTAATACGAATTTTTTCTGCCTGCAAATACTCTTTTACAAATAATGAGTTCTTTTCACCTACACGATTGGCTGCAGAAAAGCCTCTAAGTACATTAGCACCACCAAAAATTTTAGCTTCTAGGCGATTTCTCTGTGCTCCTAGTTTGAGCATATGGTTGATCAAAATTTCCATCGCATACACGCCATATCGTGCGGACTCAGAAACAAAATTATCTTCATCAACATTGGCTGGTAGCAAAAAGTGATTCATTCCAGCAATACGAGTAATGGGATCGCGAATACAAGCGGATACGCAGCTGCCCAATACCGTCACAATCATTGTTTTCTCGCTAGTGGCGAAATATTCACCGGGCAGTATTTTTACCGCATCAGTATTGAAGTTCCGATCAAAATAACGGTTTGGAGCGATGTGTTCGTTATCAAAGATGTTCATGTTTTAGCCCCGCTTCGGCTTATAGATAGTTTTACCTAAGGGTGTAAGCAGTTGGCTAACATGTGCAAAATTTTCAGAGTGACCAGCAATATATAAGCTGTCTTGTGCCATATGTTTGATTATTTTCTGGAGAATCGTTAACTGCGTAGGTTTATCGAAGTAAATCATGACGTTTCGACAAAATACGATATCTATATTTTTAGGGATTGAATAACTATCGTCCATCAAGTTGAGCTTTTGAAAATGCACCATATTGCGAAGTTCAGATACAACACGCACTTTGCCGTCCTGGTTACCTCTTCCTCGATGAAAATATCGTTTCTTCATTTCGGTACTCAAGTCTCTAACCTGATCGATTCGATACACACCTTGTTTCGCAGTATGTAGAACTTTGCTATCGATGTCTGATGCAATAATTTCGACAGGACAGTTAAACCGGCCGAAAGCATTTACAGCACTCATCGCGATAGAGTATGGCTCTTCGCCAGTTGAGCTAGCTGCACACCAAATTTTGGTGGACTTGGGGTGTTTTTTCAAGTGTGCTTCTAATGCTTCGAAATGATGATTCTCACGAAAAAAAGAAGTCAGGTTAGTCGTTAATGCATTAACGAATTCCTCTTGTTCTTGATGATGATTATCAAGGTAGTTCAGGTACTGAAGAAATGAAGCTTGCCTTAAGGCTCTAATGCGACGTGCAAGACGGCTATAAACCATACTATCTTTGCTATCGGCTAAGTTAATGCCAGTAAGCTTCTTGAGTTTAGTGCGCACCGCCTCAAAATCGGCGGTACTAAAAGCAAACTCTTTTTTTTCAGCCGTCATAGCCATTGCTTAGAAGCTTTCCCACTCATCATCATCTGATTGTGTTGGAATCACTTTGCGACTTGCTTCTCTTGATTCAGAAGTACTCATCACAGATGGTAATTCTTCAAACTGGCGAGACAAAGGGTCCGCCGTCGACGGACTTTTCATCTCTCTTGGTGCTTCAGCTATACTACTGCGATGACCAATCGCGCTACTTGAACTACGATCCTCTTGATCTAGGCGGAATGTACCTACTCGCTCAGTTAATTCACCTGCCTGCGCCCGCATACTTTCTGCTGCTGCTGCAGATTCTTCAACAAGTGCGGCGTTCTGTTGCGTCATTTCATCCATTTGTGTGACCGCTTTGCTCACTTCGTCAATGCCACTCGCTTGTTCGGCGGAAGCTGCTGCGATTTCGCTCATGATGTCATTCACGCGTTGGATGGAAACCACAATTTCTTTCATGGTGTCACCAGATTGATTAACTAAACTGTTACCGGTTTCCACTTTCGAAACAGAGTCAGAAATTAAATCTTTGATGTCCTTTGCTGCGTTCGCTGAGCGTTGTGCTAGGGTTCTTACTTCAGAGGCTACTACTGCGAATCCGCGACCTTGTTCTCCGGCTCTAGCGGCTTCAACGGCCGCGTTTAAGGCAAGAATATTAGTTTGGAAAGCAATGCCATCAATCACACCAATGATGTCAGAGATTTTTCTAGATGATTCATTGATAGAGGCCATTGTTTGGACGACTTCTTGAATCAAATCACCCCCGCTACCCGCAACTTGTGCTGCCTGTGAAGCTAAACCATTTGCCTGGTTAGCATTTTCAGCATTCAGTCGCACGGTACTGGTAATTTCTTCCATACTTGACGCTGTTTCTTCTAGGCTAGAAGCTTGTTGTTCAGTTCGAGTCGACAGGTCTGAGTTGCCCTGTGCGATTTCAGACGAGGCATTATTGATAGTATCAGATGCTTCTCGAATTTTACTGATCACATCTGCAAGGTTAGCGCTGGTGGTGTTGCTATAATTTTTCAGGTCGTTGAATGTGCCTTCGTATTCAGACGTAATACGTTTGGTTAAGTCACCTTCTGAGATAGCTAACAAGACATTGCTCACTTCATTCAAACCAGCCTCAGTCGTTTTGACCAACTGATTTAGGCCTTTCGACATGTTTAAGAAGAAACCGTCTTTGTCTTCTTCGTTTATACGTTTGGTAAAGTCACCGCGCACACTGGCTTCAACCATCTCTGCTATTTCTACTTCAGAGTTGACTTCTTTCGTTCTGTCTAACCATTCGACTACTGTGCCAAGGCGTTCGTTGTCCTTCGATACAATTGGGTTGGCAGTGAGGCGGAAGTGGCGACGCCCAACAGTAATTTCTGACACAAATGCTTCAGTTATCTTCTCTAGAACTGCTTTCTGGTGAGATGGATCTTTATGGAAACGATCTATGCTGTTGCCGAGAATATCGTTAGTATCGAAGTGAGGCATGACTTTACGCAAGTCTGACTCAGCCTCTTTTAGCATTGCTAATTGAGAACGATTCATGTAGATAATATCGCGGTTTGCATCGGCGATCATGATATTCGTTGAAGATGAATCTAGTGCCTCGAGTACACGGGCTACGCGGCGCTCCTCTTCATAGATTTCTGTCATATCTACCCATTCAACCGAATTACCTAAATCATTGCCTTCTTCATCTCGAATGGGATTGATATCAAGCATAAATGACTTACCGCCAAGATCTAAGCGAGCCTTGTGTGTGCCCGTCAGTTGGTCAAGTACGGCATGTTGATGTTTAGGATTGTGGTGGAAGCTATCAATACGCGTACCGATTAAGGTGGCAGCATTGAACTGTGGAAGCGTTTTACGGATTTCCGCTTCACTGTCTTCCATTAGTTTTTTCACGGAGTCATTCATGTAGACAATTTCACGGTCTGCATTCGACATCATGAAACACATGGAGCTTTTGTCAAGCGCCTGCTTGACTTTACTCGCTTCTATTGCGATTAAGGCAGCTTCTTTTAATTGTTCATTTAAAGACGAAAGCTCGTGTTCTAAAATACCCATTTCATCTTTGCGATCAACGTTGAATGTTAAGTCGTAGTCACCGGTAGAAATTTTCTTGAAAGAATGTATTAACTTGCTAGCGGAGGAGTTAACTGAGCGAATAATGATAAATCCGATCAGCATACTGATGAGGAAAAGAATACCGATAGTGAGAAGCGTTGTTCTGCGCTCTGCTGCCGTATTTTCTACGCGCTCTTCAATGATGGTGCGTAGCAGACTAATACTAGTGTTGTGTAGCTTATATAACTGGTTGATTGTTGCTGTATATTCATCGAAGAATCGACCAGATGAGTAAGTCAAGGTGCCGCCGACCAAGACTTCACGTTCAGTTAACGCGACTAAACTGTCTACTTCACTTTTGATCGATGCGCTGGTTTGTCTAAGACTATTCAATCTGTCGTCTGCATCTGAAGCTGAAAGCATGTTGTAGTCAAAGTCTCTCGATGGCGAATCTATGGAATTGACAAAGCCTCTGATAACCCCAATTTCGGCATCTGTAATAGTGCCACTTGCCAATACGCCAGAAGCTGAGCCTCTGACTTTACCCAAAGCATTCGCTAGGCGTGGCAGATTTTCAAAATTCGCTATGATGACGTGGTAACTGGCGGCAGAAGGATCATAACTTAATAAGAAAAACTTCAGTATGTTTGAAATGACACCGTCACTATCAGATAACAGTGCTGAGTGCTCGGCAAAAGACTGACTTTTATTGTACTGTCTCGAATTCACTTTAGATTGCACTGTTTCCCAAGCACTTTCGAGATTGTCTAGTTCCCGAATAACCGTGCTGTCCGCCCCAGCTTCTTTCAGGTCATTTCGTATTTGCGTGATTTGTCTATCTATTTCATTTGCTTTGGTGTTTAGGTTGCTTGAGACCGACTCATCGCCACCAAATAATCGAGCAGACATTCCACGGTGCTCAGCTAAGAGTTTTTTCAACATGACAACTTCTGAAGCTGGTGTTATGCCCAATAGCTCTGTTTCATCCGAGGCTTGACCATCGAGTGAAAGTTGCGTGTAGTAATAAGTCGGTATTGCTAAGCCGACAAGCGCAAGCAGAGCAATAATTGACATTTTGATTGGCAGTTTGATGTTATCAAACACATTAAAGATTTTCATATCACTCATGCTCCGCTTTTTGGCCTGGATCAAATAGGCCAAGTTCATCACTTGAAATTAATTTTTGGATGTTAACCAGAATAATCATTTGTTCGCTGATTGTGGTCAATCCGTGCAAATATGCACTGTCGAAGGCAACGCCAAACTCAGGCGGAGGCCTTATATCGTCATCTTCCACTTTGATAACATCACTTACTTCATCGACTACAATGCCAACGACTCTATCGCCAATCATTAACATGATCACAATAGTAAATTCGTCATAGGTGGCTTCACCGACTTGGAACTTAATTCGTAAATCGATAATGGGTACTATGTCGCCACGAAGGTTTAACACACCTTTAATATAATCTGGTGCGTTAGCAATTTTGGTTACTGCTTCGTAACCGCGAATTTCTTTTACCGTCATAATGTCCAAGGCATAGTTTTCGTCACCTAATACAAAGGTAAGAAACTCCTGCTGAGAACCTGAAGACATTTGTAGGTCGTTGGCTTTTTGATTAGCTGACAACGGACACCTCCGATTGATGTGGAATAGTGACAACAGATGCAATGGACTCTATATCTAAGATGAGGGCAACACCGCCATCTCCCATAATGGTTGCGCCTGCGACACCTGCTACACGTTTATAATGTTGTTCTAAACTCTTAATAACGACTTGTTGTTGACCCTCTAGGGCATCTACTAATAAACCGAAGCGCTTACGCGCGGTTTCGACAAGTACAACAATTGCCGTAGTGGGATCTGGGTTTGCACCGTCAATTTGCATCAACTCATGCAGGGGCACCAAAGGCCAATATTCTTCGCGGACCCATAACAAGCGATCGTTCCCGATAGTCTTGATTTGCTCAGCTGTTGGTTGCATCGACTCGATGATATTCGTGAGTGGAATAACGAAGGTTTGGTCAGTGACAGACACACACATGCCATCAACAATAGCCAATGTGAGTGGTAAACGAATTCTGAATACGGATCCTTCACCTGCCGTTGATTCAATTTCTACAGCACCGCCAATTGATTCAATGTTCCGTCTGACAACATCCATACCGACGCCGCGTCCGGATACATCGGTGACAGCTTCAGCAGTAGAAAAACCGGGTTCAAATATCAGTTGCCATACTTTGCTATCAGGCATATCTGGGGAAACGTCTAAGCCGTTGGTGATCGCCTTGTCCAGAATACGTTCTCTATTGAGGCCCGCGCCATCATCAGTGATCGTGATAATAATGCTGCCACCGCGTTGTTCGGCATTTAACACAACAGTGCCTTTTCTAGGTTTGCCCGCAGCTTCCCTCACATCGGGCATTTCAACGCCATGGTCAACACTGTTTCTGATCAAATGGGTAAGGGGATCGACCAGTTTCTCGATCATGCCTTTATCGATTTCGGTAGCACCGCCTTCGATAATTAATTCTAAATCTTTTCCTAGCTTGTCAGCTAAGTCACGAACAACTCTTGGGAAGCGGTTAAATGCAAAAGACATGGGAAGCATGCGCATGGACATAACGGCTTCTTGAATTTCACGAATATTTCGCGATAACTCTCCAATCGCACCTTCGAGTTTTTCTTCCACTTCACCATGCACGTCGCGACCAACTATCTTGATCATTGATTGTGTAATGACTAACTCACCAACTAGGTTCACCAGCGAATCAATTTTCATGGTATCGACACGAATTGACGATGACTCTTTTGTTTCGGTTTTTTTACTTGGGCGTTTATCTGCGGCTCTTTTTGTCGTTGGTTTGCTGGCTGTCGCCTTATCTGGTTTATCATTTGAATCTGAAGCTTCGGGAGTATTCTTTGCGACAGTTGGCTGATTAGTGTCGGGCGTTTCAATGTTTGGTGTGTCTTCCGATTGAACTAAAGGTTCATCATCAAAAAAGCCAAAACCATCATCATCTGTGGTATCAGCTGGACCTTTCGCGGCGTTGGATGCATCTTCTTCCGCATAAATACCGTAGCCTTTTTCTTCGATTTGAGCGGTATTTTCTTCAGAGGGTAGAGGTTCAAAAAAGCCAAAATCATCATCATCATCTTGCACAGGAACATCGAAGAATCCAAAACCATCGTCCTCTTCCGTTGTGCTTTCAGGGGCATTTTCGCTCTTGAGCAGTGCTTCTAATTCAACTGTCCCTTTCTCAATTGCACCCCAATCAATGTCATCTTCATTTTGATAACACTCAAGGATATTTTTGAGCGTATCAACAGTGATAAGAAGCTGATCAACAATAGGCTTAGTAATGACGAGTTCGTTTTTTCTAGCAAGATCGAGAATGTTTTCCATCACGTGGGTTAAGCCGGTTAAGGCATCGAAACCAAAAACACCACTCCCACCCTTAATAGAATGAGCTGCACGGAATATACTATTGAGATCTTCAGGATCAGGCTCATCTAGTGACAGTTCCATCAATAGATGTTCCATCTCTTCTAAATGCTCTTGACTCTCTTCAAAGAAAACGCCAAAAAATTGGCTCATGTCTACAGACATTGAGGTCGCCTTTTTTTCTTAAGTGATTGCTTAAGGTAGAACTTTCGCCGCGACGCTCAATAATTTTTGAGGGTCAAACGGTTTTACCATCCATCCGGTGGCCCCAGCAGCGCGACCCTGCGCTTTCATACTATCGCTAGCCTCAGTAGTGAGAACGACAATAGGTGTTGTACGATAGGTTGCCATGCTTCTTAAAGACTTAATAAGCGTTAGGCCATCCATTCGCGGCATGTTCTGATCGGTTATGACGAAGTCGTATTGCATACGCTTGCATAAGTCGAGTGCAGCTTGCCCATCTTCGGCTGTTGTCACTTGGTATTTAGCTGACTTCAATGTCACCTGTACCATTTGACGGATTGATGGTGAATCATCTACTACCAAAATATGTTTACTCATTGGTTAATAGTCTCTCTTCAAGTTAACTTTAGTTTTATTACCGGGTGCAATAACTTCAACGTTTGTGCACAATTTATTGATTAATTCCAATCCTCTGCCGGACAGCGCATCTTCGTCGACATCTTTATCTTTGTTCATATCAAATCCGTTGCCAGAATCTGTGATATCGAATTCGATTTCGCCAGTATCCGGTGTGAAAGCAAGTTTCATGCTAAGTTTTTCTTTTTCGTCAATATTGGCTAATCTTTCTTCTTTCATCTCGATATATTCGGCAAACCCAGCAAAGTCATTTTTGAGTTTTGAATCGAGATCCAGAATGCCGTGATCTAAGCCATTACTGATAAGTTCTGCAAAAACAGTGAATGCTTTTTGTCGCAAGTCACCCACCATGTCGACATTGCGCATTAAACTGTCGAGACAACCTACGATGTCGGCGCTGGCGATCAATCCGCCTTCAATTTCGATGGAAGCGGTTATTTTTCCTGCAGTAGCGGCCACCATTTTTTTCTTATCGTCGTATAAGTGTTTATCCATTAACGCTTCGACTTGTAAGTCGCACATAGATAAATCGTCTACTAGCTCACCTAAGTCATTAAAGACCGTAAATTCATTTACTACCCGACTGACCAGGGGCTCTTTCGAATCATAACGAGTCAGAATGTCGATTAAACGGTCCATGCCGAAAAGGTCACCTAGCGGGTTAGGCTGTTCAATCAAACCGTCACTGAAGAAAAATAAGTTTCTGATAGCGCCTGTATGGATGGTGACTATTGCAGGATCAAAATCTTCAGGATCAAGAATACCCAATGCCATCGAAGTGGACGGATAAAACTCTAACTCTTTATTAGTTTTTAACGCCAAGACGTCAGGCATGCCGCCGTTGAATAATTGTAAATGTTGTCTATGAAAATTAATTTCAACACCAATCAGGGCAACAAACTTGTCATCAGGTAGCTCCACTGCAAGCTTTTTATTTGCCTCGTGTACAATATGTGCAAGTGACAAACCTTTTCGAATCATTGCACGAATCGTTGCCACAAGCGGCAATATGCTGATTGCCGCGGCCAGACCATGCCCCGTTGCATCAGCTAAGATAACGAAGCGGTTGCCGTTTGGTGCGGTATCACAAATAAAGACATCGCCATTAAATGAGCTAGAGGATTGAATATAAGTATCAATACACTCCGATTCACTGACGAGTGATGCTGCAACATGCTCATAAACATATCTTGCTAAACTTTCTTCTTGCTCTTGTTGGTTTAGTAATTTTTCGAGGCGAGCGGTTTTTTGAATGACCTCTTCTTCTTTGTCATAAAGGCCGCGACATCGATTAATTTTATGCCAGAGTAAATCGACACTTATTGGCTTGATCAAAAAGTCGTCAGCGCCTTTGTCAAACGCTTCAGACATGACAATTTGATTGTCTTCGGCGGTGATAATCATTACCGGAAGTTTGTACGGCAGCTCCTTAATAAACGGAACGAAATTGATACCGTCGCCATCTGGAAGGTGGTTGTCGAGCAAAATAAAATCGAAGGCGGAAATCAGAAGCTGATCTTTGCCTGCTTGCAAGTGATCAGCAACAATTGTTTTGCACCCTTTCTCTTCCAAAAACACCTGCAATATTTCAGCAAATAAGGGGTCGTCCTCGATAATGAGTATGCGCATGCGTGGGCTTCTTACGAAATTTCAAATAAACGGTCAAAATTGGCTATCTGTAAAATTTCTTTGGCGTTATCTTTGGCACCACGAATTCTCACAGATATATTTTGGCTTTTGGCTTTCTTTTGAAATAGCACCATCATACCCAAGGCTGAACTATCCAAATAACCTACACGACTGAAATCTAAAGCAATTCGCGTGACGCTTTTATCTTCAAGTATTTGTTGGTACTGCTCTGTGAACTCTTTGTGATAACCAAAATCAAAACGTTCAGGAATTTGCAATGCTTTTTCACTCATGTGTGCCTCTCATTAAAATAAGTCGATGTCGCCGGCGTCCATGCTGGTGGCTGAAACGGGGTTGTGATTGTTCATCTTCCGCGCTTTCATTTCTTCTAAATACTCGTGTATTTCTTCTGTCACTGTGTCGATATTATCCAATGATAAAGATTCTATGTGTTCGCGGATAAAGGCCAGTGAACGCCTAGTAAATTCTAAGTTTTGTCCATTAATATCGCCAAACTGAAGCCCTCTAATTGCAGTTCCTAAAGAGTCTTCAAGCTGTCTGGCTGTTTCCTCTAGGCCACTAGTGACTTCTGAATCAGATTCCGCTTTCCTGATAATACTGGTGAGTGCATCGTTAATTTCTTTCTTAGCGTCTATCACGTAGCTCACATCGTAAGAAGCCAGCTCGCCAACTTCTGATGTCAATGATTCAATTTGTTGGGTCATGTTTTTTAGCCGGGCTTGAATAGCGTCACTGAATTCTGAAGAGCGATTAGACAAAGAGCGAACTTCGTCGGCTACTACAGCGAATCCTCGGCCATGCTCACCGGCGCGAGCGGCTTCTATTGCTGCATTCAATGCTAATAGGTTGGTCTGGTCAGCAATACTATCGATATCTTTGAGTGCTTTCATGACTTGGGGAACGCTTTCGTATATTTGCGTCACCCTTTCTAAAAGTTCCATTGAGGAGGCCGACATCTCTACTGTGGATTGAATGAACTTGTCCAGTGTTACCGCAGTGTTGTCAGCAAATGAACGCATACGTTCGCTGTACATCTCGGTGCTTCCATCATCGGTAGCTAATTCGTCCACATCTGCCTGAATGAGTTTCTGAATGGTATTCGTCTGCACTTCAACCAAATCTTGTAAAGTAGTAAAACTGGTACTTAAGGTGGTTACAGCATCATCTTGAGTACTGTATATGTCACTTAAGTTCTTTTCACACTCAGACAATGTTGGCACAAACTCGTGCTTTAGCGACTCCAAATGACCAAAGGATTGATTCAGTTTGTTCGAAGCGCTTGCTTCTGCGTCATTTGTGTCATTCGCGGCATCTGAGCCCAAATTGGCTCCCTGCGAGAAAAGAAAGATCGCGATTAGCCCTACGCTATTGAGTAAAATACCTATATACGCAAGGTCAAAAGAAACAAAAAGAACTGAGGCTGCAACTATCGGCACGATCAGTGAGATAGTTTTTAAAGACAGGCTACTCATGGTTTTCCAACTATTATTTTCATACAAAATAAACCTAAAATCACATGGGATCAACGACAAATATAGGGCGGATTTCGCCAATAATTTGACACGTATGCCGCGAGTCATATGGCTCGCGGAAGTGGTGTTTATTTATTGTTCACTGGTCTTTAGGTTATCGTGCAGAAACAGAAAACATTTAGCCTTGATTCAGTGAATTTTCAACATGTTGTGCAAATGGTTCGGCTTTCATGAACCCGGTTACACGAGACCGAGGCAGTTCATACCCATTTTTGTCAAAGAAAAGTATGGTTGGTAATCCGGTAATATCAAAATACTCTTGAAATTCTAGTCCTTCAGGGGTGTTATCGGTTAGATCGATTTGCATCCATACGGTGTTTTCAAGGGCTTTAATAACCTCAGGCTCAGGAAAAGTGCGTGCTTCAAACTCTTTACAAGCGACGCACCAGTCTGCGTATAAGTCGACCATCACTGATTTGCCTTCGGCGCTGGCGGCAGCTACTTTTCCAAACAAATCTTCTAAGTTCTTAACCACCACAAACTCAGGGTGGCCTTTTTCGTTCAGCTTTGAGCCACCATCCGTGCCTGAGGCGGTGCTTGCGGAGACACTGTTGAAAGCAAGCGAATGCCAACCGAGTTTGGCTGTTGTACTTAAACCAAACACAATCGACGAAACGAGTCCAATCATGATGATTAGCGTTCTTATGCCTTTCAAGAAGGTAGTTTGTGTATCTTGGTTAACCACAAACCAATATGTAAATGCGGCCAAACCAAGGGCAACCCATAACAACATAGTCCAATCGGCAATAATGAAGCGTTCAACAAACAAGATTGCCACGCTTAGCATCATGAAGCCGAAGCTAACTTTGACTACATTCATCCACTGGCCCGCTTTTGGTAGTAGCTTACCGCCGCTCATACCAAATAATATAAGAGGAATACCCATACCTAAACTTAAGGCATAGAGGGCTGTGAAACCAAGAACGAGATCACCACTTTGGGCAATGACTAACAGTATGGCTGTGAGAGGGGCGGTAGTGCATGGCGAGGCAACTAGGCCTGATATAACACCCATGATAAACACACCGACAGGGTTGCCTGCTTTCTGACTATTGCTCACACCGTTAAGCTTTTCCTGCCACTTTGATGGCAACTGAATTTCATAACCACCAAACATCGCTATCGCTAGCGCCACAAACAGAATAATGAATACGATTAATACTACGGGTGACTGCAATGCTGCTTGAAATTGGACACCTGCTGATGCTACGACTAAGCCTAATAATGAGTACGTAATAGCCATGCCTTGCACGTAAACAAACGACAAGAAAAAGGCGCGAGATGTGGTGAGCTTATTTTTGCCAGCCCCAACAATAATACTGGATAAGATCGGATACATGGGAAATACGCAAGGTGTGAAGGCCAAGCCCAAACCAAGTAGTACAAATAAGCCCAGCGTAATGAGCAAGCTTTCATTCGATAAAAGGCGATCGGCAAGCTCAAACTGTTCTGATTGCGGTGCATTGCTATTGCTAGCTCCACTTGAAGCGTTGTTCGTTTCGCCACTGTCGTTTCCATAAGCATTTAAATAAATGACTTTGGTCGTCGGTGGGTAGCACAAGCCCGCAGTGGCACAACCTTGATAGCGAAGCTTGAAGACGGCGTCTTGTTCAGCACTATTAATTGAATACTCGACGGTCATGTCGTCAAAGAAAACTTCCGACACACCGAAAAATTCGTCTTCAATTTCCGTCGACTCTGGATAGATTGGTTCTGCGATATCCGCATTTTTGACCACAGTCTTAAATTGTTTTTTGTACAGGTAGTAGCCTTCAGCGATATCCCAATGAACAAGCAATTTGCCATCGACCTGCTCATATTCGAAACCAAAGGCCTCCTCAACTTTCAAAAAAGTAGCTTGCTCTTCAAATAAGGCCTGTAATGGATCTGCTTTCGTTTGTGCAACTTCGCTATTTCCGCTCGCTACTGCGGTAAGAAAAATCTCATTTGATTTAGGTGGATAGCATAATCCAGCCTCTGCGCAGCCTTGGTAGCGAATGTTAACGACGGCATCATTTTCAGCTAGGGTAATGGGATAAACCACTTCCATGTCTTGCTTAAACACCTCAGACAAGCCAAAGTATTCATCTTCAATTTCTACAGAAGGAGGAAAGACGGGTTGTCCAAGCACTGCACCTTCAGTATCGATATTGAATTGTTTTTTATATAAATAGTAGCCATCAGCAATGTCCCATTTCACGACCAACTCATTTCCGCGTTGCTCGAAGTCCATTTTAAAAGCCTGTTCGACTTTCAAAAACGTAGGGGTATCTTGGAATAATGATTGAGGCGAGGCATCAATTTGTGCGTTACACGCCTGTGGATACAGCATTACCGCTGTCATTGCGACAAGTATCCACGACCTTAGTGACATTTTAAATTGCTGAAAAAACTTCATATTTGGCTTAAACCTTTTATCCAATTGTGTGCAAGTATGTATTGTTATGGGTGTTGCATGCAACAAGACCCGCCGTAACCGCGTCTTCTTTCGCATACGTTTCACAAAAAAGGGGGTCAGAGTTAATTTCCACATTTCTCTTTCAAACTTAAGCAGCCCTTTACCAATAGAAACACGCTTTTCGGCGTCCTGCCCGCTCTCAAACGGCATCCTTGCCGTTTGAAGGTTTCTATTGGTAAAGAGCTGCTCAAACTAGGAGAAATGTGGAAATTAACTCTGACCCCTTTTTTTTGCGTCGAGTATCCCAACATCCTTAGATATACGTTAAAAATATTAACGCAGACTTAAATTGAGTGGAGAAAGCATGTTCGGACGATTATTTATATTATTTGCAGTGCTCCCCATTCTGGAAATTATGCTGCTTATCAATGTTAGCGACAATATTGGGGGATGGAATACCTTCGCTTTGGTACTGATCACGGCATTTTTGGGCGCCTACTTTGTGCGCCGAGAGGGCACCGCAACCTTGCAAGACGTGCAAGTCAAAATGGCTCAAGGGCAGATGCCGGGTAAAGAGTTAAGTGAAGGCTTGTTATTACTCGTCGCTGGTGTACTGCTCGTAACGCCAGGTTTTATTACCGATATTCTGGGGCTTCTTTTCACTCTCCCTTTTACTCGCGCACCCATTGCGGCTGCAATCGTGAAATCGTTTATGCAATCAGGAAAAGTTCAGGGACAATTCTCGTTTCATCAACAAGGCTTCCAATCGCAAGGCCGCTCTCCGTTTGAGCACGCGAATAAAGATGACGACGTTATTGATGGAGAGTATGAAGATAAAACCCAAGGTGAGCCGTCAACAAGCGATTCTCGGAACAATGAAGACAATCAAAAAATCGTCTGAATTAGGTTTTTTTTTTGAAAAGACCTTGAGTTCTTTAAGCTTAACCCCACTTAATTCGCAACTCACAGTTCGAGGGCTTGAAAATCAAGCACTAAAAACGCATTCGGGTGCGCCTGAATGTTTAACTTAACACTACCAATATTGGAATTTTCAGGAGATTTGAAAATGGCAATTCGTCCTTTACATGACCGCGTAATCATCAAACGCGAAGAACAAGAAAGCAAATCAGCTGGCGGGATCGTACTGACTGGCTCTGCTGCTGAAAAATCAACTCGCGGTAAAGTTATCGCTGTCGGCAATGGTCGCGTTTTAGAAAACGGCGACGTAAAAGCCTTAGACGTAAAAGTAGGCGACCTAGTAATTTTCAGTGAAGGCTACGGCGTGAAAACTGAAAAGCTAGAAGGTGAAGAAGTGCTTATCCTAAGTGAAAGCGACATCTTGGCAATTGTTGAGTAAGACTCAGTAAACAAAATACAGTGATTTAGGTCGGTTGTTTTTAGCAAACAACCAAACCATAGAAACAAATATAGAGGAAGATAATTATGTCAGCGAAAGAAGTACGTTTTGGTATTGATGCTCGCAACAAAATGCTTAACGGCGTAAATGTTTTAGCTAATGCAGTAAAAGTAACGTTAGGGCCAAAAGGTCGTAATGTTGTTTTGGATAAGTCATTTGGTTCTCCAACCATTACTAAAGATGGTGTTTCAGTTGCTAAAGAAATCGAATTAGAAGATAAATTCGAGAATATGGGCGCTCAAATGGTGAAAGAAGTTGCTTCTAAAGCCAATGATGAAGCCGGTGACGGAACAACTACTGCAACCGTTCTAGCACAAGCTATCGTAACTGAAGGCTTGAAATCAGTTGCTGCGGGTATGAACCCAATGGATCTTAAGCGCGGTATCGACAAAGCGGTTATTGCAGCGGTTGAAGAACTTAAAGCGCTATCCACTGAGTGTGCTGACTCTAAAGCGATAGCCCAAGTTGGTACTATCTCTGCTAACTCTGACGAAGTTGTCGGTCAAATCATTGCTGAAGCAATGGACAAAGTGGGTAAAGAGGGTGTTATTACTGTTGAAGAAGGTCAGGCTCTGCAAAATGAGTTGGACGTTGTTGAAGGTATGCAGTTCGACCGTGGTTACCTTTCTCCGTACTTCATCAATAACCAGGAAAGCGGTTTAGTTGAACTTGAAGCGCCATTCATCTTGTTAGTTGATAAAAAAATCAGCAGCATTCGTGAGTTGTTACCAACACTAGAAGCTGTCGCAAAAGCTAACAAACCTTTGCTTATCATCGCTGAAGACCTAGAAGGCGAAGCATTAGCCACTTTAGTTGTGAACAACATGCGCGGCATTGTGAAAGTAGCAGCGGTTAAAGCACCTGGTTTCGGTGACCGTCGTAAAGCAATGCTTCAAGATATCGCTACACTAACTGGCGGTACGGTCATTTCCGAAGAGATTGGTCTTGAGCTTGAAAAAGTTCAACTTGAAGATTTAGGCACAGCAAAACGCGTTGTTATCACTAAAGACAATACGACTATTGTAGATGGTGCTGGCGAGCAAGACGGTATCGAAGGTCGTTGTAATCAAATTCGTGCACAAATTGAAGAATCAACTTCTGACTACGACAAAGAAAAGCTACAAGAGCGTTTAGCTAAGCTTTCAGGTGGTGTTGCGGTAATTAAAGTTGGCGCAGCAACTGAAGTTGAAATGAAAGAGAAGAAAGCTCGTGTTGAAGATGCATTGCATGCAACACGCGCAGCCGTTGAAGAAGGTGTTGTCCCTGGTGGTGGTGTTGCATTGGTGCGAGCTGCAGCAAAACTAGCTGAACTGACTGGCGACAACGAAGACCAAACGCTAGGTATTAAACTAGCACTTCGTGCAATGGAAGCGCCTTTACGTCAAATCGCTTCTAACGCCGGTGCAGAAGCATCAGTTGTGACCAACGCTGTTAAGAACGGTTCAGGAAACTACGGATACAACGCTGGTAACGATACTTACGGCGATATGTTGGAGATGGGTATCCTAGATCCAACTAAAGTAACTCGTTCAGCACTTCAATTTGCAGCCTCTATCGCTAGCTTAATGATTACAACTGAAGCGATGGTTGCTGAGCTACCTAAAGAAGATGCACCTGCAATGCCTGATATGGGCGGCATGGGCGGAATGGGTGGTATGGGCGGCATGATGTAATCAATTTGATTGCATTCAGCTTGTAGCAAACGCTTTCGCAATGTTGCAATATGTAAATGATAAAAGCCCGCAGAACGCAAAATTCTGCGGGCTTTTTTGTGAATTAATCTATGCTTTATGAATGAACTGGGAAAACAACAAGAGGCACTATGAAACAAATGTGGAATGAGCGCTATGCCGCTGAAGAGTATGCATACGGTGAAGCGCCAAACGCGTTTCTTAAGCAGTTTTTAGACACTTATCAGCCTCGCGGCAATATCCTACTGCCTGCCGAAGGTGAAGGAAGAAACGCTGTTTATGCAGCTAAAATCGGCTTGAGTGTGTTTGCATTTGATATCAGCGAAGAGGGTAAGAAAAAGGCGCTAGCGCTTGCTCAACGCGAAAAAGTAAGTATAGATTATCAAGTATTAGATATGAGTGATATTGCATTGAAAGATAGCGAGTACGATGCAGTCGCGCTTGTTTTTGCACATTTTCCTTCTAGTCATCTTCACGAATACCATCGCAAAATTGCGAAAACAGTAAAGCCCGGCGGCTTCATTTGTTTAGAAGCTTTTGCGTTAGGTCATGAGGAGTTCCAGCGTTCAAACCCAAAGGCTGGTGGTCCAAAAGATACCGATATGCTTTTTACAACAGAGTTAATAAAGCGTGATTTCCCCGAATTCACCCAATTATTGTTAGAAGAGTGCGAAGTGAAGCTGCTTGAAGGTAAGTTTCACGATGGTAAAAGCAAGGTCTTAAGATTCATAGGTAAAAAGATGTAACGAAGACCGATATGACTTTGAGACGCATTACAGACTGCTATGTCTGTAATGCCGGTGAGGATATAAAGTGCATAGCTAGAACGAATGCAGATAGGCCAAGGTGATAAAATCTAGCCCAGGGTTTTTTGTATTGAATCCACCATTAGAATAATGAATGTAGCGTAACGCAACTTGCGCTGTTTCCTCTTCGTTTATACTCATGACCAACCCAATTCTATCCTCGAATTGATAATAACTTCCGATATTAACCCCACCAAACTTTTCTTCATGAACATATGCTACGCCAATACCAAATTCGACTGCCAGTGGGTAGCGCTCTGAGAAGCTAGGAATACTTTTCAGGAATACTGGTGATAAAGATAGGCCATAGGTCGCTTCGTTCTTTGCGCTGCCATGTATATCAAAAAGATTAAGACTCGCTTCCCACTCAAGGTTTGTTTCTCCAATTAAGGGGAGATCAAAAGTATGCTTAATGTCTGGACGATATGCGATGCGCATTCCATGCATGTCCGAAGTCCCCGTCATATACTCTATTGACGCTTTTTGGGTATTTGTATTTTGCTGCTCTGCAATTGCAAGTGATGAACTGAATGCGATGATTAAAGCTGAAACTGAAAGTACGGTGTTTCGAAGATGTTGACCGATGAATGTTTTACCCTTGGTTTGCATGTAGATCCCTAATATTTATGTATACGTTTTGTGCCTGCCATCAAATGCTCTGTCCAAAGTTCGAACACATCAACCTTGATGATCAGACGACTCGTTTATTACTACTTATTTAATTGATGACTCAAGTACTTGATCACTCATGTACTTGATATCTGATGTATCAGCAATACTTAAGCCAATAATTGGAATAATCCGTGGACCATAAGCTATTTCTAAAAGTTCAATATAATCAATTGCTTATGGTTTTTTGGGCGTGATGGAATGAGCGCAATAATCAAACACTGCATTTTACTCGGTAAAAATGAGACGAACTTACCTGTTACCGTGTATAAATTACAAATTACTTTGCCCTCCTGAAGTAAAAAGCAATATAAAACAGAAGGTTAAATCTTGGTATCTTTCTGGCATTACGCTTACTAAAGTTTGAAGCGCAGTGGAAAGTCACTGCACAAACCCAGTTTATTAATCGCAAAATAAAAGGACCATAAAATGAATAAGACAATGAAAACATTAGGCATCGTCAGTAGCGTATTATTGCTTCTACTATCTGCAGGCTGCGCAACTATAGAAGGTGCAGGTAAAGACATTGAAGCTGCAGGTGAAGCAGTTCAAGACGCCGCTGACAACGAGTAGTTTGCAATAGTTCTATTGGGTCTCGTGGGAACGTGAAAACTTTGGTTCTCAGTTCTTGCGAGCTTGATTTTTCGGCATTTACCTACGCTCCACTCCCTAGTCTAGCATTAGATCTATCCAAACAAGACGGTGATCAGAAGAGCTTTTCCTGTCCTCGACTAAGCGAAAGAGTGGATCCTCGCGCTTAGGCCAAAATACGCCGCTATCGTAAACGTTCAGACCAGTAGACGGTAAAACATAATCAACTCGGCTTCTCCACGCTGCGGTGTGTGATGCAGAGTAAGGGTTGTCCGGAGAGTGTTGCTCTCCACCCTCACTTGTCGGTGCTTTCGAGTCATTAACTAGGGGGTGGTTTAATAAATCAATAATGCCGCGCTTTATACTACTGCCTTCATTCGGTGATGAATTCAGATCGCCAGCCACAATAAAATGGTCACCTGTAAGGCCTCCCTGTTTACCTTGGTCGTCGGTAATGTAAGACGCTTTTGTGGACCCAGTGATGTAGTCTACCCAAAATCGGATCTCGTCGTGATTGCGTTTTCCATTTCTATCTTCAAATCCATCAAAAGAAGGCGGCGTAGGGTGACTTGCCAATAGGTGAATTGTCTTGTCACCTATTTGGATCGGTACGTCCCAATGAGATTTAGACGATAAACGTAAGATATCTCTCGCTTCTTCACTATAGTAGTGGCTACCATCCTCATTAATGACATCATTCAAAAGGTTGCCTGGCATATCCTTCCACAAAAAGTACTGAAAAGTTCGAACGTCTTGTGTCTTAATTGGATACTTGCTGAGAATGGCCATACCATAATGACCAGGGTATAAGCCAAAGCCAAAAGCGTCCTGACGAACACCGCTAGCAACACCGTCTCGGTCTAAATCAAGGCCAGAATCGACACCAGTGTTGACCGGTGCGGAATAAGCGTAGGGGTAGTCAATACTGTCAAGGCCTGCATGTGCTTGGTTAAGGTAGTTCTCGATAAACCATGCTATATCTTGTGGCGCATTTGCGCTGTAGTCGAACTCGTTGAGAAGTATGATATCTGGACGGATGCCCTGAATAATTTCAGCAATATTTTTGATTTGGGAATGCTGACCACTTTGCAGGTGCTTAGAGAGCTCGTTACCTTGCGGCTCTTGCCCTCTTTCTACGTAATTGCTTGCTTCCATACTCACATTGAAAACAGCAAGCCTTATCTTTTTCCTATCATTCGATTTAGCGGGTGAAGCGAAACAAAAGCTCATAGTAATGGCACAAAGTAGTAATGAATATTTCATTAGGGATAACCTTAATCCGTGATGCTAAAAAATATACGAGAAATACCTACGCTGCAACCAAAGTTTTAGTCTAAGGCAATGATTTACCTGACGCGTTTTACTTGTGAACATCAATCGCTTTCTAAATACGTGTAACGATTTATATTGCGCTCTAAGTCTAACTAGCGTATACCGCGCTGATCCTTTTTATTATTAACGAATGCATAAATGCAAGCCCTACAGAGCCTTACCCTAGGCCACAGTGAATCTCCGTTTGATGCACTATTTGAGAGAATAGCCCAAGATCTTATAAAGCATGGATTCACGGGGATAGTCCTGCTGGCGCGCTTTGGTTGCAATGGACTCAAGCACTACAAGTTTATCTGAACAGGCGCTTGTTTTTAGGCTTGTTCTCTTTCGAGAGTCACTTTGCCCATTATGCACCCGGGCACTTTTATAAGCGTCACCTTGACGCTTTCAAGGGCGAGGCAAATCGAGTGCTTTCATTGGTTACATATTTAAACCCAGAATGGTCAAAATCTGATGGGGGTGAGCTGGTGATTTACGAAAACACTGGCGACACGGTTGGCCGAAGCGTTTCTCCTGAATTTGGCACTCTCGCTGTTTTTTTAAGTGAGGAGTTTGAGCACGAGGTGAAAGCGGCCACGCGTGACCGATACTCTATAGCTGGCTGGTTCCGTTTGAATAGCAGCACGACTGATAAAGTGGATCCGCCTCGCTAGCTTAGATCTTGTCTTCGCAGGATGACTCAACACATCCTAATAATCACTTGAACATTACTCTAAAATAGCATAACGTAAATGATAATCATTATCATTTAAGTGTTGGGGAGGATTCGCTTTGGAACAACTTACTTTTTCATCTTTAGAGTTAGCGGTTAAGGCTGAACAACAAATGCCAGAAGCTAATACTATCAATATATATGTTTATCTTGGCCTTGAGCGAGCAAAGTCTTTCGGTAGTGTTGAGCAAACCAAGCGTGCACACTTACGAGTGGTCAATACACTGCTTGAAACGATGTGTGACGACTGCCTATCACTTCGATGGCGAACTGCTTGTTACAAGTGGATAAAAAAACTGATGCCTCTTTTGTTCGAATTGTTGCATAAAGACGATTATTGGCAACGTGTTGCTGATGTAAAACTGTTGCACACTTACTTTTTGAAAGACAAGAAAGAGCTTCATCCGCTTACCACTCAAAATACGATGACACGTGATGAGCAATCACCAAAGCGTGAAGGATAGGAGTCGACTGCATATGCATTTAGCCAATCTTATTCGCCGCGACCATCGACAATGGATAGAAAGCAACCCATATGAAGCATTTGAGAAGGTAAAAACGATGCTCGCTTATGGTAAACAATTGCTCAAATATCAACACTATCATCAGGCTTTGCCTTATCTAAGTTCTGCTTATGAAACCACACAAGTCATATTCAATTTAGTGCCTAGGTCGCCGCAACTCATCACAACTATGACCTCTAATGCCATTATGTTAGCCGATGCATACAAAGAAACCTCACATTACCAAGCAAGTATGTGGGTGCTTGAATGCACTCAAGATCGTTTACAAGCTGATATTTTGAAACAGCATGAGCTATGTACAAAAGTTGTCTTTTTCAAACATTGCGCAGACATCGTTAAACAAGCGATAGAGGAGCTGAAAGCCATCACCTTGAATAGCTCCTTTTATGGTAATGTAAATAAGAGTGATTATCATTTGCATTAAGGTGTTGCGTTTTGTATGATCTCGGCAAGTTAAAAACAGCCTTGTCTTACTCAAAATGGAATACAACTTCATGCTACAACATAAAAAAGCTCACCCACTTTCGCTCACTATTATTCTTGCCCTCGGTATTCAAACGGTGGTGAGCGCTGAAGAAAGTGAGGAGACCAACGCTTCATCTGTCGAAAAAATAACGGTCACTGGAAGCTACTTAGAAGGCTATAATGCACACAGCGCAAGTGGCGCCTCGCGCATGGAATTGGCCATAAAAGATATTCCTCAATCGGTATCAGTGATCACCAGCGCACAGCTTCAAGATTTTCAACTTACCGATGTCAACCTTGCTTTAGACACCGCGACAGGTGTCAATGTGGAAAGAATTGAAACTGACCGCACTTATTACACTGCCCGAGGTTTTGACATTACCAACTTCCAAATTGACGGCATTGGATTACCCTTGACCTCAGGTAACAATCACGCTGGCGATGACACGGCAGTGTATGATCGAATTGAAGTTATTCGCGGCGCAAACGGTTTGATGACAGGTGTTGGCAACCCTTCGGCAACGGTTAATTATATTCGTAAACGTCCTGGCCAAGACAATGAGTTACAAGTTAGAGGTACGCTGGGTAGCTATGATTTATACCGACTGGAAGCTGACGGTACCTATCAGATCAGTGATAGCGTGTCTGCTCGTGGTGTTTTAGTTCAGCAGGACCAAAACTCATATTTGGATCGTTATGGCCGGGAAAGTCAACTCGCATATGTCTTTGTGAACGCTGACTTAAGCGAAAACACTCAAATATCATTCAGTCATAGCTACAACAACAGTGATGCGACCGGTAATTTGTGGGGAGCCTTACCTCTATATTATACCGACGGTAGCGCGACAGATTATGATCGAGGTACCAGCACTTCTGCGAATTGGTCGAATTGGCAAGTGGTAACGAATAACTCGGTGTTTGAATTGAATCATGCACTATCCAGTGATTGGGGATTAAGAGCAACTTATTCTCGCAAAACGACTGATGAAGATAGTGAATTGTTCTATGTGTTCGGCACGCCAGACCGCGAAACTGAGTTGGGCTTAACAGGTTACGCTAGTGAATATATTCTTGATGATGAGCATGATCTGTTTGACCTGTACCTAGATGGTGAATTTGCTCTTTTTGGTCGAGATCACCAATTGGTGCTTGGTGTCAATTATTCTAGCCTAAGTTATACCGACCGCTCCTTGTATGACTTCACAACAGGCAATGGTTTTCCAGCAATCCCCAATTTAAACACGTGGGATGGCAATGCGGTTTTTCCTACTTTGATAGATGGTGAAAATGGAAGTAAGGTTGACCAAAGTCAGAAGGCAGTGTACTTCACAACGCGCTTGAATCTGTTTGAAGGTTTTCACGTGATGCTAGGTGGCCGACACAATGATTGGGAAGCAGAGGGCGAGTCTTACGGCGTCGACAGAGATGTAAGTGATTCTGACTTTATTCCTTACGCAGGGGTCGTTTATGACATTACCGATGACCTGAATGTTTACGCTAGCTACACTGAAACATTCCAAGCTCAAAATGAACTCGATATCAACAACCAGCAACTTGATCCTGTGGTGGGTGAAAGTCAGGAAGTTGGTTTTAAAATGAGTTTATTCGACGACGGTGCAATTGCAAACTTGACCTATTTTGATGTTCAGCAAACGAACCTAGCCATTGTCGACCCTAGCACCGTTAACTTACCGCCAGAATTAGTGCGTTATGTTGGAAGTGAAGGCATCGGTAGTCACGGTTTTGAATTTGATATTGCAGGTGAAGTATTAACGGGTTTGAACCTTAGTTTAGGTATTACTGACTTTTCAGTTAGCGGTGAGCAAACCGTCGCTGATTATACGCCCAGTACGATGGTAAAAGCAGCGGCTTTGTATGAACCGAGTGAACTTAATGGATTGTCTCTTGGTTTGAATGTTCGCTGGCAAAGCAGCATTTCTCGATTACAAGGCACGGTAGCAGACGGTCTCACTAATGCTGGTGCTGATATAGTGACTGAGCAAGATGCCTATGCCATTGCCGACTTACTTGTAAAATATCAAGTAAATGATGCTGTCTCGCTAAACTTTAACGTCTTCAACATCAGTGATGAAAAGTATCTTACCAGTTTGTATTGGGCTCAAGCATATTATGGTGCCCCACGTTCTTTTAGCGCTAGTGTTTCGTGGTTGTTTTAAACCAAGCTGGGTCTTAAAACGACAGGAGATACGATATGCGTAAAACACTCTTTAAGTGGCATTCTTATCTTGCTTTAATTGCGATGATCCCGGTGTTAGTGATTTCTATCACCGGTAGCATCCTTGTTTTTAAAGTCGAGATAGACAGTTTACTTCGGCCACATCATATGGTGGTGAATCCGACAATAACTGACACTAGCCAAACAACACAACGTTTGGCCTTAGATGATTTGATGTCTAGGATCCAAGCGACATACCCAGATTATATTCTGTCAGGTTGGGAGTTATTCGGTACCGATGACAATGCTGTGATAGAAGAACATGGGCGTTCAGATACCGCCTATGCCATCAAAAAGAACACCGAAACTTGGTTCAAAATCTACATAAATCAATATACGGGTGAAATCCTTTCCGAACCGAAGCATATGGAGCACTACATAACGGATTGGCTATTGGAACTGCATTACGCTTTTTTGCTACATTTTAGCGGAACGGTGATTGGCGCAATATTTGGACTGATACTGTTATTTTTAGGTATCAGCGGTATCATTTTGTACCGTAAATTTTGGCGCAAATTGTTTACCCTCAGATGGGGCTCGGCTAAGCGAATTTTGTTCAGTGATGTGCATAAAATGGTGGGGATATTCTCCAGCCCAGTGCTTATCATCATTGCTTTTACAGGGGTGTATTGGAATATATCTATTGTATTGCATGAAGTGCTAGAACACGGTTTTGAAGAGGCTCATCCAGCCATCACAGAGCCCTATCACGCCGAGACGATTTCATTTGAATCGCTGCGAGAGAATGCATCAATGCAGATAGATAGTTTTCGCGCGACCTACCTCGCTATTCCCAATGAGCCTAAAATGGACATAACTTTTTTTGGTGAGGTTGATACTCCCAATCCCTTGATTAGCCAATACGCCAGCATGGTAACTTATCATCACAAAACAGGTGACTTGGTAATGGCTTCGGATATTCGTGATACCGGTTTCTTGCGCAAGTTTGACGATAGTACACGTAAACTGCATTTTGGATATTTTGCGGGTATTTGGTCAAAAATAGTGTGGTGCATTATAGGAATAAGCCCCGTTATCTTGATGATAACAGGGCTTATTATGTACCTCATTCGGCGACAACCTAAACGTAAAGCTAGGTAGTTGCCTGCTGGAAATTGAGAGCTAAGCCGATGGGCAGATCATATCTGCCGTGTCGGCCTTCTCAAATTTAAAGGCAATGTCACTGATACTAAGACTTAGCTTTTCTTTGCTTGTTAGTTGGAAAGGGGCCACCATATTTTCAAATTTAACACCTTGTTCAGTAAAGCAACGAGCATCAATGCTGATCTCTGACCAAGTTTCTGGTGCGAGGTTTTTCAGCAAATCAGAAATATCTACCTGGCCATTACAACTGCCAACTGGGTCGCCTTCACTTTCACAGTTCATCCCCAAGAGTACTTCATCTGGAATAGCTGATTCTGTTTTGAACATAACCGACAGCACTGCATTGTTTTTGCCTTGAGCATACATATCTTCACGGAAAAAGCTCTTACTTGCTATTTGAACACCCGCACCTGTCTCACTTGTGTCAAATGACAGTCTAAAGGCATCTTCTTGTACCAAGCGGTCAACAGTTCGGTATTTCAGGCCATCTAGGCTTGCCGTACTAGCGGTAACTGGCAATCTACTCGAACCGGACATTAACCACAGCTCCCATGGTTGCTGAAGCGTGCCAGTGAAGATAGCACGGCCACTACTGTCTTTTGCGCTCACTTCGTAGTCTTCGTTTAAGTTTGAAGATAGCGTATTTTCGTCGCCATAGGATAAGCCGAAGCCATAAGGTAGCAATGGGGTATAATCTTCGTCATTTAAATTTACTGTCGCCTGAGTAGGTGTTGCAGGCCAAGAAAACGAGAGTCTACCGCTCATATCATGTTGGATTTCACCCTGCTGATCTGTGAACAACACGTCTGCAACAGCATCGCCTTCAGAACCAGGTAGCCAAGCAGCAACAAAAGCATCACTCGCGTTCAATTCAGCATTCACCCACATAGGACGACCACTAATAAATACTGATACAACAGGGATGTTTTCGGCTTTCAGTTTTTTCAGTAAGGCTAAATCTGACTTGCTCCCACGCTGATAATCAAGGTGTTCTCTATCACCATGACCTTCTGCGTACGGCTCTTCACCATAGACCACAATAGCCACATCAGGTTTAACGGTATATTCACCCGCTTCGTTTAATGTCGCTGTTCCGCCTGCGGCATTGACTTGTTCCTGAATACCATCAAATATTGAACTACCACCTGGGAAGTCTTCATTTGTATTGTTGGTACCCTGCCATGTAATTGTCCAACCACCAGATTGCTTACCAATATTATGCGCAGCATCACCAGCAACAAGTACATTCATATTAGGACTAAGAGGTAATACTTGATTCGTGTTTTTTAACAGAACCAAAGATTCCCTAACAGCTTGTTTGGCGACTGCGCGGTGACTTTCCTGACCAATGAGTTCAGTTTTACCAGAGAACTGACGCTTGGCTGGACTCGGCTTTTCAAACAAACCTGCTCTTACTTTTACTCGCAAAATACGAGTCACCGCATCGTCGATACGTGACATTGGGATAACGCCATCTTTGACTTGTTGAATGAGGTTTTCATACAAAGGTTTCCAAGCATCTGTTGGTACCATATAAATATCCAAACCTGCGTTCGCTGCTTGCGGGCAGCTAGTATTGTCACAGCCTTTAACTTGTCCGTGGCCATTCCAATCACCTACCACAAATCCATCAAACCCCATTTTATCTTTCAGCACGTCGGTAATAAGGTATTTATCACCATGTAACTTTTTACCATGCCAAGAGTTAAATGAGGCCATTACCGACTGAGCCCCGGCACTTAATCCACCAACATATCCTTGACCGTGAATTTCGAACAAGTCTCTCTCAGAGTCAACATTATTACCTTGGTCGTCACCGCCAACAGTACCGCCATCGCCAATAAAATGCTTAACGGTGCTGATGACTCTGCTATCCCCTAGGAAGTCGTCATCAGGCGCACCTTGTAGGCCTCTGACGATCGCTCTTGAATAATCGTGTACGATTCTGGGGTTTTCTGAATAGCTCTCATAGGTTCGGCCCCAGCGGTCATCTTGCACCGTGGCAACGGTAGGTGCGAATACCCAATCGATACCCGTTACCATGACTTCTGTCGCCGTTACCCGTGCAATTTCTTCAATCAGAGCAGGGTTGTTTGCGGCACCTAAACCAATATTGTGTGGGAACAAGGTCGCACCGATCACATTATTGTGACCATGCACGGCGTCGGTTCCCCACATAGTCGGAATGCTTGAGCCATCTAAACTTGCATCGACCGAAGCCTGATACATGCTTTCTGCCAATGCAATCCAATCTTGTGGCGTTGAATGTTTATTATTGTTAGGGAAAGCACCGCCACCATTCAAATAAGAACCAAAGCCATATCGACGCATATCTTCAACGGTAATGTCTCGAATCTCTGGTTGTATCATTTGCGCAATTTTTTGCTCGAGTGTCATGTCCGCCAATAACGCTTTCACGCGGGCTTCGTCCTCAGCCGAACGCTTTACTTCGATATCCAAGGTTGGCCAAACATCGATATTTTCTGCTTGGCTTGGCGCTGTATCTCTACCGGCGGTCATGACCGATTGATTACATCCTGATGCAAAAACAATCGCGGCTGTCACACCTAGGCAAAGTAATGATTTAGTTTGTCTTATGTAATTTTTCATAAAATGTCTCAATAATTAATCTCTATGAGGTGTTGAGCCTTTCAAGCCGTAGTACGCGATAAATAGATAACATAGCATTGGCACGATAAAGGAGATTTGAAGCCCCATGGTGTCGGCGAAAAAGCCTTGTAGCAAAGGAACTAACGCGCCCCCTACAATCGCTAAACACAAATAACCAGAGGCCTGTGCTGTGCTTTGACCTAAGCCATTTAAGGCTAAGCTAAATATGGTTGGGAACATGATGGAGTTGAAAAGGCCAACCGATAACAATGACCACATTGCCAACTTACCATCGAAAATAATGGCACCTAATACTAGCAATATCACCATGCCGGCATTGAACGCGAGTACTTTACCCGCTGCAATTTTCTGCATGACTAATGCACCAATGAAGCGGCCTACCATCGCGCCACCCCAGTAAAATGCGATAACTTTAGAAGCTTGCGCTTCATTTAAACCGGCAATAGAACTTTGACTTAAGAAGCTCACTAAGAAGCTACCAATAGCAACCTCTGCGCCTACATAAAGGAAAATACCGATTACACCAAAGCGCAAATGTCTATGTTTCCAAGCATCGGCAACATGTGTACTGTTTTCTTCTCTGCGACCTAGATCTGGCAGTTTCAAAAACATAAAAATGGCGGCAAGCAACAACAGTGCACCCGCTAGAATGAGATAGGGTAATTGGACTAAGTCAGAACCTGCAGCAGCAACTGCTTCAGCCTCAGGGTTGTGCGTTGCGCCAAACAATAAGAAAGCACCAAAGAAAGGGGCAACGGTGGTTCCCAATGCATTAAATGCTTGCGTCATAGTGAGTCGAGACGACGCCGTTTCTGGTTTGCCTAACACGGTGACATAGGGGTTTGCAGCAACCTGCAAAATAGTAATACCAGAGGCCAGTACAAATAAGGCAAATAGGAAAATGGCATAGACATGCAATTCTGCGGCTGGATAAAACAATAGACAGCCGACAGCTGCAATGATTAACCCGGTCACAATCCCTTTTTTGTAACCAATTTTACTGACTAAGAAGCCAGCAGGTACAGATACAACAAAGTAGGCACCAAAAAAGCAAAACTGTACAAGCATTGCTTGAGTATAGGAAAGGTCAAATGCACCTTTTAAATAAGGGATCAAAATATCGTTTAGGCAGGTAATAAAACCCCACATAAAAAATAATGAAGTCAGCGCAAATAGAGGGAAGGCATACGAGTTTGCATTGCCAGTGCTGTTTACAGGTGGTTCAGCTTGTTCGTAGTTAGGCATATTAGACGCCATAAGTTACGCTCCATAAAATGTAAATGGCTTGGTCATTTAGTGGTTAAGTAGACGGATGTGAGGGCGTTTACACTGAGTAAACGCCCTAATTTTAAGCTAAGGGTGTTACATACTTACCCGAACACCAACGGAGTAACGCGGACCGTACTGACCAGCAAATAAGAATTGCTCTTCAAAACGACCGTAGTGTTGCTCAGTTTCGTTGTTCAAGTTGATGCCTTCTACAAACACCGTGAAGTTTTCATCGATATCGTAGTTCACACTCATATCCCACTGCCCATATTCTTTTGCAAATTGAGGTGGAACATCGGATGTACCTTGACCTTGGCCTTGACCAATAAGATAGCTATCACGCCATGCATAGGTTAATCGAACAGAAAGTTTTTCGTCTTCATAAAATGCTTGGAAGTTAGCTGAGTCAGACAAACCCGATAGGGCTTTTTGTGCAGCAAGTACATATGGGTTGTAATCAACATCACCGTCAACAAACGTCGCGTTTGCAGCTACACCAAAACCAGTGTCTTGGAACAAGTGTTGCACCGCGAGTTCAATACCGTTTGTTTTACGTTCCTCAACGTTCTCAGGAGAACTCAAACGCCAAGTTATCAATGAATCAGTTGCTGGATCTGGCTCGATTTGACCATCGGCATTGCCATAACCTAATGCTAACATTTCATCAAAGATAGCCGTATCTGTTGCTTGGTCGCCGCGATTAGTGATGTTTGCAACCGCTTCGTTCCAACGTGGGCCTAAGTAAACGTCATATAGACCATCAATTTCCACGTCAACCGTAGAAGTTTCAATCCAATCGTCTACTTGTTTCCAGAACAAACCGACAGAAGCATAGCTGCCTTCGTCATAGTAGTATTCTAATGAGATATCAAAGTTAGTTGATTGGTAAGGCTTCAAGTTAGTGTTACCACGAGAACCTGTTCGTGAACCGATCTTCGGGCTACCAGAAAGTGATAAACCACCTAACAAATTGCCTAATGGTGCACGAGTCACACTCTTACCGAAAGAAACACGTGAAACCAAATCATCCGTTAAATCAACGCGAATATCGACCATTGGTAATAGCAGGTCGTAACCGCCTTCATTTGACACTTCCTGAATACCAGAGAAAGAGGTAATCCACTCTGAAGATGCCACCCAGTTTACTTGCTCTGCAATGTTGCTTTGTGAAGGACTGATAACATCTGTTTCTTCATAGCGAATACCAGCATTGATTTGTACAAACACGTCTTTGACGTCAAATTCCCAAAGTGAATTGATGTAGAAAGCCGTGGTCGTTTCTTCAACGCTAGACGTGGTATTAGTCGTGTAGTAAGGATCTACTACATACTCATTGCTACCCACTACATCAGCAGTAAGGTAAGCAGCTTGACGTGCCACAGCTTCGTCGAAATCGTAAGTCCAATAGTAGTCAGTGCTTAAAGCTGAACCGCCACCGGCGAACTGATCTAAGAAACTACCCGTGCCATTCAAGGTAAACATGTTGTCAGGGAAGATCTGCGGGAAGCTAGGGTTGAAACCCGGGCCACCACGTAAGCCTGACCAACCGCTTGTACCAATTAGGGTTTGTTGAGTGTTGCTCACACCCGCACTTAATTTCACTAATGACTCTGCAAAATCAAATTCTGGAAGATATTCCACATCAAGTTGTACTTGTTGAATATCTGATTCACCCGGCGAATGAATGAATTGACTAAAGTTCGAGTCGATTTCGTTAGCCGTTAACTGATTAGTACCGTTATTCCAACCGATAACAAACTGTGGAATATCGCCTTCTAAGTACGAGTACTCTTTATAGTCCAATGCTGCAGAACCAAGAATAACTTGCCCAGCGCTGCGCAGACCTGGGTCGATACCATTATCGATAGTTGAGTTCGAGTCATGGTAATCAAGCGTTATTTTGAGATCGTCTCTTGCTTGGAAATCAACATTGAAACCAAAAGATTCCATATCGAACTCAGTTGTACTTCTTGACGCAGTAAATGAACCATCGTCACCAGAAATGTTGGCAAATAACGCGGTACCATTTTCATCAAGTTGATAGCTATTAACGTTACCACCGAAGTTGTTCCAGATGCCCCAACCAATGCTATTACTACCGGCAACGACATTACTCATAGTGTAATCAGCGGTTAAAGTAAGATTATCCGTTGCTGCAAATTGGATAGTTGCCTGCGCATTGGTTCTTTCGCGTTGTACGTTTTCAATTCCGTAGTTCAAGTCTTTCGGGAAGAAATGTGCGGAAGTTGCTTCTAGTACGCCATCTGCATTTGGTGCGAAAAAGTTTTGTATCGGCGCGCCACTCTCATCAACTGCGCGAGCGTCAGTGAATTGAGATGCATCTAAGTCAGGTAGTGCAACGTTAGCCTGCCAGCCCTGAATGTTTGCTTGTTGCTTCTGGAAGTCACGACGTTGGAACGATCCAGTTAAAGCGACACCCAATCGATCATCTAAAAATGTTTTACTCACTAAGGCAGCTATTTCAGGTGTGACATCTTCGCCTTCAACATTTGATGTATCGTAATTTGCTTTCGCAGTAAGTGATATTTGCTGACCTGGCTGCGCAAGGGGACGCGCAGTCACGATGTTAACTGTTGCACCCAAACCACCTGTTGGAATATCAGCACGAGCAGTCTTGTAGACCTCAAGCGCACTGACACCTTCAGAAGCAAAATTCTCAAAGTTGAATGAACGTGAGAAGCCGGTTGAAGGCATTTGACGACCATTCAAGGTGACCAAGTTAAAGTCTGGACCGAATCCACGAACTGTAATCTGACTACCTTCACCGTTTGCTCTGCTTACCGACACACCGGTAATGCGCTGCAACGATTCTGCCAAGTTGGTATCGGGGAACTTCCCCATTTCTTCGGCAACTATAGCGTCAACAACACCTTGGTTACTGCGTTTGATATCGCTTGATTTCACCAATGAACCACGAATTCCTTTAACGGTGATTACTTCAACGTTCGGATCGAGGTTCGCATCGGCGTCATCTTCTTGAGCCATCGTTGGCATTGCAACTGAAAGCCCTAGCAGCAACGACATAGTCGTTGCTAGTTTTGTTTTTTGGAAAGTCATGTTTTTCATATTCTTTACTCTCTTATTGTGGGCGATCAGCTGTTACAACAACGTCTTTGATAATCACAGGTGAATCATTCTCATTGAGGTACAACAAGAAAGAGCTAAATGTGTTCTCTGCTGGTTGTGGTGGAATTTCAACCACGTATCGAGTCATTGTTGTGCTGGTAACCGTCACCGGGCCCACACCGAAGTTTGGATCGACATCTGGGAAGGGGTTTTTCTCGAATAGGAATCTGACATTCGTATCCGCACCACCACCAGGTAAAGCTGCAGTAAATTCTACGCGTCCACCAGCTTCAAAATTGAGTGGGTAAGCACTTGTGTTTGTATTCGCAAAACCAGCCCAGACCTCTGCATTGCTAGGGAAATTAAATTCACCTGTATCTGCATCGATGGTGGCGTTACCAAAACCTTCCCAAGTAGCTACATCCTCGTTCTGACTAACAACAATATTCTTGATTATGACTGGTGAGTCACGCTCAACCAAGTACAGCAGGAATGAGCTGTAAGTATTCTCTGCGTCTTGAGGTGGAATATATACCGTGTACGTTTTCTCAGTTAAGCCTGACACCACGACATTGTCGGTGCTAAACGCTGGGTCAACATCTGGGAACGCGGCTTTTTCGAAGCGGAAGTTCACAGTTACATCAGATTCACCAGAAGGAATAGAACCAGTAAAAGTGACTTTGCCGCCGCGCTCAAAGTTGAGGGGGTACAAATCAGTGTTTGTGTTCGCAAAACCACCCCAAACTTCAGCGTTTGATGGGAATGTGTAAGTGCTAGTGGCAGCATCAAATGTGACGTTGCCAAAGCCTTCCATGCTTGCATGGTTGTTTGCTTCTACTTTCACATCTTGGATGTTCACTGAATTACCGGCTTCATTGATGTACAACAAGAATGAGCTGTAGGTATTTTCTGCATCTTGTGGAGGTATATTTACCGTGTACGTTCTTGCTTGATTACCAACGATGTCTACGTTTGCCGTTGCAAAGTTTGGATCTACATCTGGGAATGGTGCATTTTCGAATACAAAGCGGATGCTAGTATCATTCGCTCCATCAGGAATTGACGCAGTGAACGTTAAGGTACCACCGTTAACAAAATTGAGTGGGTATAGGTCAGTATTAGTGTTAGCAAAACCACCCCAAACTTCTGAACCTAGTGGGAAGCTATAAGTCACGCCGTCGATGCTTGCGCCGCCGAAGCCTTCAGTAAATTCTGCAAACATCGGGCCTGATGCTTCTTCACCGCTTTCAATCGCAACATTATCCATACGGAATACAGCGCCATCGCCCGTTTGCCATGCTGGGAACACCATAATGACATCTAGCAATGTTAAATCTACGCCCGCATCAGCAATTTCTTGCAAAGGCACTATGTATGTCGCCCATTCACCAACCACTGGCTCAGGACCGAAGTTCGCTAAAGGTACTTCCCAAGCGCCACCGTTGCCCTCGTCAGCTTCGATTTTAAATAGCCATACTGAGTCTGGGTCTAGAGGAGCGGAAGTCACTTTCACGTCAACGGTAACATAGCCGCTTTCAATCATGCCTAGTGCATTATGAGGAGTAGGGCTCGAACCCGATGTTGGATCTTGTGGCAGAAATGCCGCCCGAGTAATAAAACCAAATACCGTACCATTATTACCATTTTGTACTTCAAACTCGTATACATTGCCGCGATCTTCATCGTCAGCAACTAAACCTGGAGTAGAACCACCACAGCAATCCCATGCAACCCAGTTTTGGTCAATAACATCATCAAAGATTGTGATTGGGTTTGCTTCACCCGCCGCTAGACTTGGAGCAGGAGCTTGGCCTTCAACCAAAAATCCACCATCAGCAACGTCAGTTTCATATCCTGGGCTAATCGTTTCACAGCCGCGTCCTGTATCTGCGTCAGCAGTACATTCGTAAACGCGCACAAAATCGATTTCATATGTTTGACCAGCACCTGCAAACGCACTGGTATCAATGCCTGTTTCATTAACTGATGCTGGCCAGTTACCACCAACCGCGGAGTTAAGAATGAGGAAGAAATCTTGATCGAAAGGAGCAGGTGAATAGTTAGTTTCTAGCTCACCGGTTGCAATGTTGTATAGCTCTGCGTACCAACCGCGGTGATTCAAACCAACAACTTCGCCAGTAGAGCTAATGTTGAGCTCTGACTGTCTTTGTGTTGCAAATAAAATGTCATTGAAGTACCAACGAATTTCGCCTTCTTGCCATTCGATTGCATAAGTATTGAAATCAGAAGCCGGGCTTACTTCAGGAGAGTAAGCTGCACCTGAAAAATCACTTGATGGACCACCACCGTAGTGAAGCGTACCGTAAACATTGGTTTCTGGCGTGCCATCTTCACGCATCGCGCCAAGGTTAACGGCTTCCATAATATCGATTTCGCCAGACTTCGGCCATTCACCGTAAACTGAATCGGTTGGCATCATCCAAAATGCAGGCCATGAACCTTGACCCATCGGCAATTTAGCGCGCATAACGATGCGGCCGTATTTGAAGTCTGCTTTATTTTGAGTGGTCAAACGAGCAGAAGTGAAGTCATCATCTTCACCACTCGCACCTTCGGTGAGCTTAGCGACAATTTTTAATGTGCCATCAGACACAAACGCATTTTCTTCTGAGTCGGTGTAACACTGAAATTCTTGGTTACCACCACCATCACAATTGACTTCATAGTTCCAATTGCTGGTATTAATAGATGTGCCGTCAAACTCATCATTCCAAACCAAGCGCCAATCGCTATTGGTATAATCTTCGCCTACAGGTTGTACATCTGGAATACTTGGATTTACAGCTTCTAAATTTGTTTCGGTTTCTACGTCACCGCCACAAGCTGATAAAACCAGAACCGAGACAGTACCTGCCAATATGGTGATTCTATTCATTTTTATACTCATCGTGTTAAACCCCAGTTGGAGAATGTCCTTTCAAATACATCAATTACAAGCGCTTAGACCTTGCATCGCCCTAAGGCATAAGCGCTTTCATTAACGGTTGTATTGCCGCAAACGTCAGTGAGTGTTGATCGAGTTGTCGTTTAAAATTAACACATTCATAACATTTGCGACGTGATAGTGCTTTATGTAACAAATAGATACAATTCAAATGCGTCATAGTGAAAATTATTTGCGTTTAGCGTGTGAAGAAGTCCGATCTCGGGATGAAAGGGTATATTTTTACGATAAGTGGTTTTTGGTGTGGATTGACTTGTTAATCGCCTGTAAAAAACAGGCATTACACTACAACCGTACAATTGCGCTACAACCGCATCATTGCAATACAACCGCGTCATTGCGCTACAACCGCGTCATTGCGCTACAACCGTGTTATTGCGCTACAACCGTGTTATTGCGCTACAACCGTGTTATTGCGCTACAACCGTGTTATTGCACTACAACCGTGTTATTGCACTACAACTGTGTCATTGCACTACAACCGTGTCATCTCCACGAAGGTGGAGATCCCCTCTTTAGCTGTTAAAAGCTTATCTCGCTTTACTTATCTATGGTCCTTAACTTGTCTTGTTCAGCAGCTTTACTCATGGGGATACCAGACATATTACTGTCCAACCACTCTTCTATATTTGCTGAGTCTCCGCCAGACGCGGGTTGATAGTTATTGCTGTTTGTTGAATTGATAGAACTGCTGACCAGTGTTTGCCATTCCCCTTGTTCCTTACAACTTATATTTTGTTGGGAGTTTGTTGGCTGCATTAATTTGTATTCTCTACAAAAACGACCTTGAGTGTCACTAAAGCTCATCACAAGCTCTACACTGCGTGACTCATCTAATTTTACAGTTTGACCTGAAACCTTACTATCAAGTACATCAGCTAAAGTGATCGCTTGCTTGTTCATTGTTAACAGAACTGGTAAAGCTAGCGCAACAAGCAAAAATGAAGCGGCGATTGATAGCCATTTCGCGCGCCGCCAACTTTGCAACTCCACCACGTTTTGCCTTTCTGGAACTACTTCATCATCTGTTTCGGTTAACATATTCAGTATATTGTTAGGCACCGGCGCATCATCAATCTCTGAAAAAGCTCCCCTGACTAATTGATCTTGAACGCTGTAACTCTCAAACATAGCTTGAAAAGCTGTGTCGATTAACAAACGGTCTTCCACCTGTTTGCGCTCTATTTCGTTCAATTCATTGTCTAAATAAGCTGAGATTATCTCGGTATCAGACTTTTTCATCACTGTTCCTTATTAAACTTTGCCGCTAATTTTTCTCTTGCCCTAGAGGCACGACTCATAACGGTCCCAATGGGTATGTCTAGTACATCAGATGTTTCGGCATATGAAAGTCCGGAAATGATTACTAGCGTAATGATTTCTCTATATACATCTGGCAGCTCCATAATTGCGGCTTTTAATTGTACCTGTTGAGTTTCTTTGCTTTCTTCATAAGCATCATTTGTCGAGGCGATTTCACTTACTTCAATTGTGTCATCAACAGTACGCACTTTTCTTGAACGTAATTCATCAATCCAAGCATTTTTACACACACGAAACATCCAAGATAATGGATTAACGTTATTAGGGATTTGCCTTGTTAAAAGCTTCTCAACCACAATTTGAGTTAAATCGTCCGCATCACTTATATTGGTAGTTAATGAATAAGCAAAGCGACGCAAATCCTTTAGGTTTTCCAAAATCATCGACTTCAATGCTTTTGTTTCCATCTGTAATATCACCTTTTCTGCTTTACTAACGTTTGGCTTTGTGTTTTATTCCCTAAACTGTATTAAGTTTGTGAATTAATTTAAGTGCGCCAACGTAGAGTCCTAATATGCGGTTATTAAAATCTTACCACCACTTAGCATTGACCATAAGTGCTTTATTAGTGCACGGAAACTCTGTCGCGTTTGGTAGTGACAATAACGATACTTTAATAGCAGCGACAGCTGAAAAAGTCTCCATTAGCGACAACTACTTACAACCTCAATATATAAATTTCCCTTTCGATACAAACAAGCCTGCATATTCTCTCAACGCGTCAGTTGTCTCA
>NZ_JAVRIE010000005.1:0-336297 GCF_031846165.1 Brumicola blandensis | reverse complement strand
CTGCTTTGCCATTTTCTTTGTTTCCTAAGTTTAGTATTCGTTCCAATATTGGAGTGAATTAACTTCTATAGTTTAAATTAAAAATAAAATTGTTTACATACGGGAGTCGATTATTGCCTTAGCGACATTACTCGGTGCTTCCGCATACTTATAAAATTCCATTGAGTATGACGCGCGACCTTGCGTTGCAGAACGCAATGCCGTGGCATATCCAAACATCTCCGAAAGTGGCACCTTAGCACGCACAATCTTAATGCCTGCTACACCCTCTTCCATACCTTCAATCATCCCTCGACGGCGGTTTAGGTCTCCGACCACATCACCCATCCAGTCTTCAGGAGTCGTTACTTCAACCTGCATAGTTGGTTCAAGTAACACTGGGTTTGCATCAGCGCACCCATTCTTGAAACCCATCGAAGCAGCAATTTTAAACGCCATTTCCGAAGAGTCAACATCGTGGTAAGAACCATCGAATAAGGTTACTTTGATGTCTAATACGGGATAACCCGCTAGCACACCATTTTGCATCTGTTCTTCGATGCCTTTATCAATTGCTGGTATAAAGTCTTTTGGCACTGTACCACCAACAATTTCGTTTACGAATTCGTAGCCTGCGCCTTCTTCGTTTGGTTCTATCTTCAACCAAACATGTCCATACTGACCTTTACCACCAGACTGACGAACAAACTTACCTTCAGCTTCAACCGATTTGCGAATTGTCTCACGATAAGCAACCTGAGGGTTACCTACGTTACATTCAACATTAAATTCACGTTTCATACGATCAACGATGATATCTAGGTGTAATTCACCCATACCAGAAATGATCGTTTGTCCCGTCTCATCATCAGTCTTCACTCTAAATGAAGGATCTTCCGCCGTCAGCTTGCTAAGGGCAATACCCATTCGTTCTTGGTCAGCTGTTGATTTTGGCTCAACCGCAATCGAAATAACGGGATCTGGGAAGTCCATTTTTTCAAGTGTAATAATATTACTTGGATCACACAAGGTTTCCCCTGTCGTGACGTCTTTCAAGCCGATCGCTGCAGCTATATCACCTGCACGAACTTCTTTTAATTCTGCTCGATCGTTGGCGTGCATTTGCACCATACGGCCAATGCGCTCTTTCTTACCCTTAATTGGGTTATAAACCGTATCGCCTGTTTTGATAACACCAGAATAGCAACGGAAGAAGGTCAATGTACCCACAAATGGGTCTGTCGCAATCTTAAATGCTAAGGCTGCAAACGGTGCACTGTCATCAGCTTCACGAGTCGATTCAGTTTCGTTTTTATCATCTAGGATGCCTTTAATCGCCGGTACTTCAGTTGGCGCTGGCAGATACTCAACAACAGCATCAAGAACAGCTTGTACGCCTTTATTCTTGAACGCTGAACCACAAGTTGCTAAAACAATCTCATTGTTCAATGTACGAATGCGTAAGCCTTCTTTGATTTCTGCTTCTGTTAATTCTTCTCCACCAAGATATTTCTCCATCAGTTCATCGTTTGCTTCGGCCGCAGCCTCAACCATTTCCGTACGATACTGTTCGGCTTTATCTAAGTGTTCTGCAGGAATGTCTTCGTATGTAAACGTCGCGCCTTTGTCGGCTTCATTCCAGTTGATTGACTTCATTTTGATGAGGTCAATCACACCTTTAAATTCTTCTTCAGCGCCGATATTCAATTGAATAGGCACACAGTTAGCGCCCAAACGCTTGCGGATCTGGTTGATAACGCGCTCAAAATCTGCACCAGCACGGTCCATTTTGTTAACAAAAACCATGCGAGGGACGTGATATTTATCTGCCTGACGCCATACCGTTTCAGATTGAGGTTCAACACCTGAAGAACCACAAAATACGACGACAGCACCATCCAGTACTCTCAACGAACGCTCAACCTCGATAGTGAAGTCAACGTGCCCCGGAGTATCAATGATGTTGATACGATGTTGGTCGAATTGCTGCTGCATACCTGCCCAAAAACATGTCGTTGCTGCAGACGTTATCGTAATCCCGCGTTCCTGCTCCTGCTCCATCCAATCCATAGTGGCAGCGCCATCATGAACTTCACCGATTTTATGTGAAATACCGGTATAGAAAAGAACACGCTCAGTTGTCGTGGTTTTACCCGCGTCAACGTGTGCAACAATTCCGATGTTGCGATAGCGTTCTATTGGAGTGTTACGAGGCATACTTCTCTCTTATTTGTTAAAAAAAACAATGTGGTCAGGGTTAATTTATATCTAGCCTTGACCGCATTATTCTTCGTGTTTTAAAACTCAAAAGGAGCCAAAGCAAAACGCTTTGACTCCAATTCAATCAATATCTCAAGACTACCAGCGGTAGTGAGCAAATGCTTTGTTAGCTTCTGCCATGCGGTGAACGTCTTCACGTTTCTTAACCGCACTACCTTTGTTGTCTTGTGCATCAATCATTTCAGCTGCTAAACGCTGTGCCATGGATTTCTCACCACGCTTACGTGCCGCATCTACCATCCAACGCATACCTAGTGCGTTACGACGAACTGGACGAACTTCTACAGGTACTTGGTACGTAGAACCACCCACACGACGAGATTTAACCTCGACTGTAGGGCGGATGTTCTCTAGTGCATCTTCAAACACTTCTAGGTGTGGTTTGCCGGTTTTTTCAGCAACAATATCAAGGGCACCGTAAACGATTTTTTCAGCGGTGGACTTCTTGCCGTCGAGCATTACGACATTCATGAACTTAGCAAGCAACTGTGATCCGAACTTAGGATCCGGTAGGATTTTTCTTTGACCTACGACTCTTCTTCTTGGCATCTTAATTCTCCGTGGAATTCAGGTATAACCCAAAACTCTAATTTAATAGTTTGGCCTTACTAACGGAGAACCGTTAAGACTTAGGCCTTTTAGCGCCGTACTTAGAACGGGCTTGTCTACGATCGTTAACGCCAGCGCAATCCAATGTACCGCGAACTGTGTGATAACGAACACCTGGTAAATCTTTTACACGACCACCGCGGATAAGTACCACGCTGTGCTCTTGTAAGTTGTGACCTTCACCACCAATGTATGAAGACACTTCAAAACCGTTTGTTAAGCGAACACGACATACTTTACGTAGTGCAGAGTTCGGCTTCTTTGGCGTAGTTGTATATACACGAGTACATACACCACGACGTTGTGGGCAGGCTTGTAAAGCAGCTACGTTCGATTTCTCGACCGGCTTTTTACGTGGCTTACGCACTAACTGGTTAACTGTTGCCATTAACTAGCTCCTGATTAAAAAATATATTCTCAATGTAAAATTGACGAAAGCGCCGAAGATTACACGAGTACTGTTACAAGTTTATGTCTTTATGAAAATAAACTTGCTGCTCTTTTACCGAATAAAACCAATAACTTACGCAATCGAATAAAGCTGAATATTTCAGTCAGATTTTTAAAAAAATAAGACTTTGGCAAATTCGGGTCGCGGAATGTTATAGATCAAAGGGCTGAATGTCAAGCAGGCTGGGCGCTAAAACAGTAAAATAAGCATCGGTGAACTTATGAAAATGTATACAGAAAATGCACTACAAAACTAGAATTTTTCAGTATTCTAAGAATAAAACTTTCTTCATTTGAGTTGCTTTGATAGCTTAGAACATAGTGAGATTTTTCAGCCTATGAATGAGTATTGTAGGTATCGAAGGAGTAAAAAGAAACGTGGAAGTGACGCAAAAGGAATTGGCTGAGGTAGACAAACTATTATCAAAACAAAACGCCCTCAAAGCAGGAGTCTTGGGCTCATTATGGTGTGTTTTGTCATTGTGGCTCTGGTATTTTACATATTTGCAAGTGCCCGACATTGCAGCAACATTTATACTAATAAGCGGTTTAGTCATAGGCGGCGCCGTGCGTATGCATGGCCGAGGCTATACGATAGTGTTTTCACTAATCGCTTTTCTACTTCATGCGTTACTTATCTATGCTGCAGTATTACTTAATATTTTATTACCTCCCGGATCATTAGTATGGGCCTCTGTGCTACTTGGGATGTGTGCAGGAGGAGCTTGGTTAGCCGTCTTCACAGCACGCAAGAAAATACCGTTTGAATTGCATAGAGCTTTTTTTAGGCTCACAGAAATAGAGCCACATTCTAGCTACAAAACAATGAAAAACCGTTGGTTTATATCACTACCCGTAATGGCGGTATTAAGCTCTGGGCTTATGTTGGTTTCAACTAGTTTTCTTTATGTATTCGATATAGCTATCGAGGCTAAGCAAGCAGAAGAGTTTGTAGCACAAAGACAAGAGTCATTCGAAAATATAGCAATATCTGTAGAAGTAAACGATTTAGATAAGTTGACCACGAAAGTGGCGCTGCGACATGCTTACGCTTTCTATAGTGGAACTCTGCTGAACAAGTACGGTTACTTTGAAAGCTATTACCCAAGCTCAACATATAAAGCGAAAACCATCTTAAAGTACTTAGTTTCTGAAAGACAAGAACCAAGAGCAAAGTTTATTTTGGGCATGATGACGATTGAAGAGGATGGAATATCTTTAGTTCGAGAGGCGTCTAATGACGGTGATAGCTATGCCCGAATATACGATGCCCTTCGTTTTGCTTGTAATGGAAACAACAAAATGGCGACTGACATGCTCACTCGATACAAAAATACGAATCGAGACCCCTACATTGCAAGACACATTGAAAGCATCTTTGAATATGGTTTTCATGATGCGTGTGACGAATCGAGAGTAGATCCATTTCAAGCTGAATTTGTGAAGACATTTCAATAATGAATTTATGCTCCTTTATTCACTTTTTCAAAACAAAACGGGGAGCGACTTTCGTCAGCTCCCCGTTTTTATTCTTTCTAAAAGCTTTCGCCTTAAGTTGACTTACTCTGCGCTGTCATCGCCAGCGTTTAGTAGTTCAGAGATTGCTTGAGCAGCTTCATCAGCAGCCATTGACGGCTCTACTGACTCTTCTCTCTCAGCTGCTTTACGAGCAGCACGTTTTTGGTGATACGCAAAACCAGTACCAGCTGGGATTAAGCGACCAACAATAACGTTCTCTTTCAAGCCACGTAAATCATCTTCTTTACCTTGAACAGCAGCTTCCGTTAACACACGAGTTGTTTCTTGGAATGATGCAGCTGAGATAAATGATTCAGTCGACAATGAAGCTTTAGTAATACCCAACAACTGTGTTTCATAGCTTGCTGGTAACTTACCTTGTTTTTCCATTTCACGGTTAGCGATCTTAACTTGAGAAACCTCAACTTGCTCGCCTTCTAGGAACTGGGTATCGCCCGACGCAGTGATCATACACTTACGTAACATCTGACGAATAACAACTTCAATGTGCTTATCGTTAATTTTTACACCTTGCAAGCGATATACTTCTTGTACTTCGTTTACGATGTAATTAGAAACAGCACTAATGCCTCTTAGGCGTAGGATATCGTGTGGCGACTCTGGGCCGTCCGCGATAACTTCACCTTTTTCAACTGATTCACCTTCAAACACGTTCAGGTTACGCCATTTCGGGATCATCTCCTCGTAATGACCTGCGTCGTTTGTTTGCGAAGCAAATTCACCCGCCTTCGGCGTAATCGTTAAGCGCTTCTTACCTTTGGTTTCTTTACCAAAGCCAATCACACCAGAGATTTCAGCTAAGATTGCAGGCTCTTTCGGCTTACGTGCTTCAAACAAGTCAGCAACTCGAGGAAGACCACCGGTAATATCACGAGTTTTCGAACTTTCTTGCGGTATACGAGCTAACACGTCACCTTCTTTAGCTACCTTGCCATCAGAGGCCTCGATAGTCGTAAAGCTTGGCAAGCGGATTTCTTGAAGACCGAACTCGTCGTTCTCAAGAATAAGCTTCGGCTCTTTCGCATTTGCTTTAGAAAGATCTTTAACAACGATACGAGTCAAACCCGTCAATTCGTCTTGTTGCATTTCAGTGTTTGAATCATCGATGTCTGCGAAGCTGATCTTAGATTCACGCTCAGTCACGATTGGGTGACTATGCGGGTCCCAGTTAGCAACAACATCGCCAGCATTAATCGCTGAACCGTCATCTACACCTAGTACTGCACCGTAAGGCACTTTATAGCGCTCTTTCTCACGGCCTTGGTCATCGATCACTGTCAACTCAGTTGAACGTGAGATAATAACCACTTTCTTATCTGTATTGCGTACGAACTTCGCGTTAGAGAATTTCAATGTACCGGTTGTTTTAACTTGTACGTTGTTCTCTGCTGTTGCTCTTGATGCCGCACCACCGATGTGGAATGTACGCATGGTTAACTGTGTACCAGGTTCACCGATTGACTGTGCTGCGATTACACCGACAGACTCACCAGAACCAACCATGTGACCACGTGCTAGGTCACGACCGTAACACTTCGCACAAACACCAAAGTCATTATCACAAGTGATAACCGAGCGAACCATGATTTGATCAACACTGTTGCTTTCAAGCATATCTACTAAACCTTCGTCTAGTAGCGTATTACGCTCAACCAACACTTCGTCAGTACCTGGTTTAACAACGTCTTCAGCAACAACACGACCTAGAACACGTTCGCGTAGTGCTTCAACAACATCACCACCTTCGATTAATGGAGTCATTTTAACCCCTTCGAAAGTACCACAGTCGTCGTTATTGATAACCAAATCTTGTGCAACGTCAACCAAACGACGAGTCAAATAACCCGAGTTAGCTGTTTTCAATGCTGTATCGGCCAAACCTTTACGAGCACCGTGAGTAGAGATAAAGTACTGTAGTACGTTTAGACCTTCACGGAAGTTTGCAGTAATTGGCGTTTCGATAATTGAGCCATCTGGTTTCGCCATAAGACCACGCATACCCGCCAACTGACGAATCTGTGCAGCACTACCACGAGCACCGGAGTCGGCCATCATGTAAACTGAGTTGAAAGAAGCTTGCTCTTCATCTTCACCGTCTTTGTTCTTAACAGTTTCAGTTTTCAAGTTGTCCATCATCGCCTTGGCAACACTTTCGTTTGCCGTAGACCAAATATCGATAACTTTGTTGTAACGCTCACCCGCTGTTACTAGACCAGACTGGAACTGCTCTTGAATCTCAACAACTTCTGCTTCTGCAGCGTCGATGATTTCTTTCTTCGCATCTGGAATAACCATATCATCGATACCAACAGACGCACCCGCGATCATCGCGTAGTGGAAACCGGTATACATGATTTGGTCAGCTGCGATAACAGTATCTTTAAGACCTAGAACACGGTAGCAAGTGTTCAACAATTGAGAAATTTGCTTTTTGCCCATTGCTTTGTTGATGATTTCAAAAGGCAGGCCTTTAGGAAGTATCAACGAGAAAATTGCGCGACCAACAGTAGTGTCTGTTAGCGTTACTTTTTCAGTTTTTGAGCCGTCTTCTGCAACATCAAACTCTGTTATACGTACTTTTACGCGAGCATGAAGCTCAGCGTTACCTGTACGATATGCTTTTTCAGCTTCGTGCGGGCTAGTAAATACCATGCCTTCACCTAAACCATTAACACGGTCACGTGTTAAGTAGTAAAGACCCAATACAACGTCCTGTGAAGGAACGATAATTGGCTCACCGTTGGCTGGTGAAAGGATGTTGTTAGTTGACATCATCAACGCACGAGACTCTAACTGAGCTTCGATAGTCAATGGTACGTGAACCGCCATTTGGTCACCATCGAAGTCGGCGTTATATGCCGCACATACTAATGGGTGCAATTGAATAGCTTTACCTTCAATCAAGGTTGGTTCGAACGCTTGGATACCAAGTCTGTGAAGTGTTGGTGCACGGTTAAGCAACACTGGATGTTCACGAATAACTTCGTCAAGAACGTCCCATACTTCCGGCGCTTCACGTTCTACTAATTTCTTAGCAGCTTTGATCGTAGTCGCAAGACCACGGCCTTCTAATTTGCCATAGATAAACGGCTTGAATAACTCAAGAGCCATTTTCTTAGGTAGACCACACTGGTGCAAACGCAATGTTGGACCAACGGTGATAACAGAACGACCAGAGTAGTCAACACGCTTACCAAGAAGGTTTTGACGGAAACGACCTTGCTTACCTTTAATCATGTCAGCAAGTGATTTCAATGGACGCTTGTTAGAACCTGTGATTGCACGACCACGACGACCATTATCAAGTAACGCATCAACCGCTTCTTGAAGCATACGCTTTTCGTTACGGACAATGATGTCTGGTGCTGCAAGGTCTAAAAGACGCTTCAAACGGTTGTTACGGTTTATTACTCGACGATAAAGGTCGTTCAAATCTGAAGTCGCAAAGCGACCGCCATCTAGTGGAACTAGTGGGCGAAGTTCAGGTGGTAATACCGGTAACACAGTTAAGATCATCCACTCTGGCTTATTGCCAGACTGTTGGAAAGATTCTAACAGTTTCAAACGCTTAGTAATTTTCTTACGCTTAGTTTCAGAGTTGATTGATGGTAACTCTTCACGCATTGCAGCAACATCTGCATCAACGTCAAGTTGCTTAAGCAATTCAAATACTGCCTCTGCACCCATCTTCGCTTCAAACTCATCACCATGCTCTTCCAAAGAATCTAAGTATTCTTCTTCAGTTAATAGCTGTCTTGCTTCAAGCTCTGTATAGCCCGCTTCTGTCACAACATATGATTCAAAGTACAAAACACGTTCGATATCACGAAGTGTCATGTCTAGCATCAAACCGATTCTTGACGGTAATGATTTTAGGAACCAAATGTGTGCAACTGGGCTTGCCAGTTCAATGTGACCCATACGCTCACGACGTACTTTAGTGAGTGTTACTTCAACACCACACTTCTCACAGATAACACCGCGGTGCTTCAAACGCTTGTACTTACCGCACAAACATTCGTAGTCTTTTACTGGGCCGAATATACGAGCACAGAAAAGACCATCACGCTCAGGCTTGAACGTACGATAGTTAATCGTTTCAGGCTTCTTAACTTCACCAAAAGACCATGATCGAATCATGTCCGGTGAAGCAAGACCGATTTTGATATTATCGAATTCTTCGGTCTTGTTTTGTTGTTTAATAAACTTTAATAAGTCTTTCACATTTCTCTCCCAACGGAGTCATTGTCACGACCCTGAATTCACCGAGGTGAAGACAGGGCCAACCTGTTTCTGCTCTACCCGAACGCTTACTGTTCTTCAAGCTCGATGTTAATACCCAATGAACGGATTTCTTTCAACAATACGTTGAAGGATTCTGGCATGCCAGGCTCCATTCTGTGGTCGCCATCTACGATGTTCTTATACATCTTAGTACGGCCGTTAACATCATCTGACTTAACAGTTAGCATTTCTTGTAGCGTATACGCAGCACCGTATGCTTCTAGTGCCCACACTTCCATCTCACCGAAGCGCTGACCACCGAATTGTGCTTTACCACCAAGCGGTTGTTGCGTAACCAAGCTGTATGAACCAGTTGAACGTGCATGCATTTTGTCATCAACCAAGTGGTTAAGTTTCAGCATGTACATGTAACCAACAGTAACAGGACGCTCGAAAGATCTACCTGTGCGACCATCGAATAACTCGATCTGACCACTTTCAGGAATATCTGCTAGTTTCAGCATTTCTTTGATTTCTGACTCACGCGCACCGTCGAATACCGGAGTAGCAACAGGCACACCTTTGCGCAGATTTTCAGCTAAACGCTTAATTTCGTCATCAGAGAAAGTATCAAGGTCAACTTCTTGATGAGATTCACCAAGGTTATACACCTCTTTCAAGAAGTTACGCAATTTCGCGACTTCTTCTTGCTCTTTGATCATGCGGTCAATCTTCACACCTAAACCATGGGCTGCCATGCCTAAGTGAGTTTCAAGAATCTGACCAATGTTCATACGTGACGGTACACCTAGCGGGTTCAATACGATGTCTACCGGCGTGCCGTTTCCATCGTATGGCATATCTTCAACAGGTTGAATTGCTGAGATAACACCCTTGTTACCGTGACGACCAGCCATTTTATCACCTGGCTGAATATGACGTTTCACAGCAAGATAAACCTTAACGATTTTCAACACACCTGGTGCTAAGTCATCGCCTTGAGTAATCTTGCGGCGTTTGTTTTCAAATTTCTTATCGAAGTCGTTTTTCACTTCTTCGTGTTGCGCAGCGCTTTGATCAAGCTCAGCTTGTGCATCTTCATCTTTTAATACGATGTCGAACCACTTCTCACGAGGAGTGCTGTCTAATTTAGCTTGGTCAATGCCAGACTTAAGTAACAAGTTCTGGGCACGAGCGAAAATACCATCGGCTAGAATACTGAATTCATCACCTAAGTCTTTCTTCACTTGACGCAATTGCATGTCTTCGATTTCTAGCGCACGTTTGTCTTTTTCAACACCGTCGCGAGTAAACACCTGAACATCGATAACCGTACCACGTACACTGTTTGGTACACGTAATGAAGTATCTTTAACGTCAGACGCTTTTTCACCGAAGATTGCTCTCAGTAGTTTCTCTTCCGGCGTAAGTTGTGTTTCGCCTTTAGGCGTCACTTTACCTACAAGAATATCGCCACCTTTCACTTCAGCACCGATGTATACAACACCAGATTCGTCTAGTTTACCTAGCGCTGACTCACCCACATTCGGGATATCGCCACTGATTTCTTCAGGACCAAGCTTGGTATCACGAGCGATACAGCTAAGTTCTTGAATGTGAATCGTAGTGAAACGGTCTTCTTGAGCAACTCGCTCAGAAATAAGGATGGAATCCTCAAAGTTATAACCATTCCAAGGCATGAATGCGATGCGCATGTTTTGACCAAGCGCTAGCTCACCCAAGTCTGTTGATGGACCGTCGGCCAGTACATCACCAGTAACAATAGGGTCACCTACATTACAAGTTGGTTTTTGATTAATACAAGTATTTTGGTTAGAGCGCGTGTACTTAGTTAGGTTGTAGATATCAATACCAGCTTCACCGGCTGTCATTTCTTCTTCATTAACCTTAACCACGATACGGCTAGCATCGACATAGTCAATAGTACCGCCACGCTTAGCAACCACAGTCACACCAGAATCAACCGCAACGGTCTTCTCCATACCCGTTCCAACTAAAGGCTTATCCGCTTTTAGCGTTGGTACAGCTTGACGTTGCATGTTTGATCCCATCAATGCACGGTTAGCATCATCGTGTTCTAGGAACGGGATAATACTTGCAGCGATTGATACGATTTGCTGTGGAGAGACATCCATGTATGTGATGTCTTGCTTCTGCATCAATGTGGTTTCACCACGGTGACGACATGGAATCAAGTCTTCAACTAATGCATTTTTGTCATCTAATAATACGTTTGCCTGTGCAATCGCAAATTGACCTTCTTCAATAGCCGATAGGTAATCGATATCGTCAGTCACGACACCATCTACAATACGACGATATGGGGTTTCTAAGAAACCAAAGTCATTTGTTCTTGCGAAGCTCGAAAGCGAGTTGATCAAACCAATGTTTGGACCTTCAGGCGTTTCGATTGGACATACTCGACCATAGTGAGTCGGGTGTACGTCTCGAACTTCAAAGCCAGCTCTTTCACGCGTCAAACCACCCGGGCCTAAAGCAGAAATACGACGTTTGTGCGTTACTTCTGAAAGCGGGTTGTTCTGATCCATGAATTGAGATAATTGGCTTGAACCAAAAAACTCTTTCACAGCCGCAGAGATAGGCTTAGCGTTAATAAGATCTTGAGGCATGATGGCATCTAGGTCACCCAAGCTTAAACGTTCTTTAACAGCACGTTCAACACGGACTAAACCAACACGGAATTGGTTCTCTGCCATTTCACCAACCGAACGAATACGGCGGTTACCTAAGTGATCGATATCATCAACTTCATCTTTACCGTCACGAATAGTGATAAGTTGCTTCATTACAGAAACAATATCTTCTTTCGCTAGTGTGCCTGAGCCAGTGAGTTCTTCACGACCTAAGCGACGGTTGAACTTCATTCTACCAACAGCAGATAAGTCATATCTGTCGTCAGAGAAGAATAAGTTCTCGAACAGTGTTTCAGCAGCATCTTTCGTTGGTGGCTCACCAGGACGCATCATGCGATAGATTTCAACAAGCGCTTCTAATTTATTAGTGCTTGAATCAATCTTAATGGTGTCTGAAATGTATGAACCGTGATCAAGCTCATTGATATACAATGTCTCGAAAGTATCGATTCCCATTTCACGAAGAGCGAGTAGGTTTTCTAAAGTGACTTCATCGTTCGCATTGACAACAATCTCACCAGTCTCTTCGTTCGCGAAAGTCTTGGCGTAAATTTTACCAAGTAAGTATTCAGCTGGAACTTCCAATTCTGATACTTTTGCTTTCTCTAATGCACGAGTGTGACGGGCAGATATTCTGCGACCGGTTTCTACAATCACTTCGCCTTTCTTATCGAGAAGATCGAATTGCGCAATTTCACCACGTAGGCGATCTGGCACAACATCCATCATCAGCTTGTCGCCATCGATGCGAACAGCTGTCTTTTCAAAGAAAAGTTCAAGAATTTCTTCAGTGCTCATTTCTAATGCACGAAGAATAATTGTTGCTGGTAGTTTTCTACGACGGTCAATACGAACGAATAAATTATCTTTCGGATCGAACTCAAAATCCAACCATGAACCACGGTATGGGATTACGCGAGCGTTATATAAAACTTTACCAGACGAGTGAGTTTTGCCCTTGTCATGGTCAAAGAAAACACCTGGTGATCTGTGTAGCTGAGATACGATTACTCGCTCAGTACCGTTAATCACGAACGTACCGTTTTCAGTCATCAATGGGATTTCACCCATGTATACTTCTTGTTCTTTGATGTCTTTAACTGTACCTGGCGCGGCTTCTTTATCAAACAAGACAAGACGCAGCTTGACTCTTAAAGGAGCTGAATAAGTTACACCACGAATTTGACATTCTTTTACGTCAAACACGGGCTCGCCTAAGCGATATGCTACATACTGTAACTCACTGTTACCGCTGTAGCTTTTTATTGGAAACACAGAGCGGAAAGCCGCTTCTAAGCCATATTGACCATCAGGATCCTGGTCAATGAACTTTTTAAATGAGTCCAGTTGAATTGAAAGGAGGTATGGAATTTCCAATACCTGGGGGCGCTTGCCAAAATCCTTACGGATACGTTTCTTTTCACTATAAGAGTAAACCATGGGTTCCTCAGCCGACTGATTTTAGACCCAACCTGCTACACATACTGCCTTGCGTGTAACAAACTTCCAGTACCCTTTTAATAGGGCATTAACCTAAGCATACATCATAAAATGTAATATTGCTTTCTAACGAAAACAAAAACTTACCGGTTAAATACCAACGCTTTCCTGGATAGCAAACAAAGGGTGAAATATTGCATATCCTACAGCGCAAAAAGGCAGGTGATTAAAAATCACCTGCCTGAGCCTGTTAAGGCCAGTAATTAGAAATACTAATTACTTAACTTCTACTTCAGCACCAGCTTCTTGAAGTTCTTTCTGCAATGCTTCAGCGTCTTCTTTCGAAACGCCTTCTTTGATTGCTTTAGGTGCAGACTCAACTACTTCTTTAGCTTCTTTCAAGCCAAGACCAGTTGCGCCACGTACTGCTTTGATAACAGCAACTTTGTTAGCACCGAATGAAGTAAGAACTACGTCAAATTCAGTCTTCTCTTCAGCCGCTTCAGCTGCTGCAGCTGGACCAGCTACTGCTACTGCTGCTGCTGCAGATACGTTGAATTTTTCTTCTGCTGCTTCGATCAATTCTACCAATTCCATAACTGGCATTTCTGCGATCGCGTTTAAAATATCATCTTTGGTTAGAGCCATTTCTCTAAACTCCTGGGTTTAATGTTAAAAATTTATAATGCCAAAAAAGAAAATTATTTTTCTTCTTTGATCGCCGCCAATACGCGCACAAACTTGCCTGGAACTTCGTTGATAGTACGAACGAATTTCTCGGCAGGTGCTTTGAAGGTTGCAAGTAATTTCGCAAGCGCTTCGTCGCGGGTAGGTAGTGATGCTACTGCGTCCAATTTCTCTGGACCTAGTAAACCGCTACCAATAGACAATGCTGTCACGTTCAACTTATCATTTGTCTTAGCGAAGTCTTTGAACAAGCGCGCTGCGCCGCCCGGTGCTTCGATAGAGAAACCATAAATTAACGGTCCAACTAATGCAGAATCCATGTCAGCAAATTTGCTGTCGGCCAATCCACGTTTAGCTAGTGTGTTACGTACAACTTTAAGAAATACGCCTTGTTCACGAGCTTTATTACGTAGGTCAGTCAGTTCATGAACTTCCATCCCACGGTATTCAGCGACGGCAACGGATAGAGCGCGAGAAGCAACTTCTTCAATTTCAGCTACGATCTCTTTTTTTGCTGCTAAGCCTAGTGCCACTGAGTTCACCTTCTTAAAATCTGACTCTTTTGTTTACCTTTCGATAAACGCTATCGTCAGCGTTAACAGATTGATACTCGATATACTGGATGCGAACATCTGAAGCATATCTTGTACCGCTCTACGGTGTTCATTCCCAGAGAGTCTGAGTTGAAACCACCGTCTGCGCAGGTAATATTAAGCTTGGCATTTCGCTCCCGAAGAAGTGTGTGAAAGTTCTCTTACCTCTTTCACTGCCTAGCGCCTGCGGTCTTGGACGGGAGTTGAGTTACGCTTTTGGCGCAAACAACTCCAACCCATAACCTTAAAGAGAAAAGTTACTTAAGCTTGAGTCAAAGAACCCTGGTCTAATAAAACACCAGCGCCCATTGTTGTGCTTAAACTAACTTTCTTAATATATGTACCCTTGGCTGAAGAAGGCTTAGCCTTTTTCAACGCTTCTAGCAATGCTTCAAGGTTTTCTTGAATTTGGTTTGCTTCAAAAGCAATTTTACCAATGCTAGCGTGGATGATACCGTTCTTATCGTTACGATATCTGACCTGACCAGCTTTTGCATTTTTTACTGCAGTCGCTACGTCTGGTGTAACTGTACCCGTTTTAGGGTTTGGCATTAGGCCACGTGGACCTAAGATTTGACCGAGTGTACCAACAACACGCATCGCGTCAGGGCTAGCAACTACAACGTCAAAGTTCATTTCGCCTTTTTTAACTTGCTCAGCTAGGTCTTCCATACCAACGATGTCAGCACCAGCTTCTTTAGCAGCTTCAGCGTTTGCACCTTGAGTGAACACAGCAACACGTACTTCTTTACCAGTACCGTTTGGTAGTACAGTTGCACCACGAACGTTTTGGTCAGATTTACGAGCATCGATACCCAAGTTAATTGCAACGTCTACGCTTTCTGAGAACTTAACAGTTGCAAGTTCTTTTAAAAGTGAAACAGCTTCATTAATTTCGTATTCTTTTGTAACGTCTACTTTTTCAGCGATGTTACGCATTCTTTTTGATAATTTAGCCATTCTATTAACCCTCTACTACCAAGCCCATACTACGAGCAGAACCCGCGATGGTATTCACTGCAGCGTCAAGGCTAGCAGCTGTTAAATCAGGTTCTTTTGTTTTTGCAATCTCTTCAAGCTGAGCGCGAGTAACTTTACCCACCTTCTCAGTATTAGGACGGCCAGAACCACTCTTGATGCCTGCCGCTTTCTTAAGTAAGAAAGAAGCTGGAGGAGTTTTCGTTAAGAATGTGAAAGAGCGATCTTCGTATACAGTAATTTCTACTGGTACCGGAGCGCCTTTTTCAAGAGATTCTGTTTTTGCGTTAAACGCTTTACAGAATTCCATGATGTTAACACCATGCTGACCTAGTGCAGGACCAACCGGTGGACTTGGGTTAGCAGCGCCTGCTGCAACCTGTAGCTTAATTAAGCCAGTGACTTTCTTCGCCATTACTTTTTACTCTCTATTTGTGGGTATAACGCCTTGAAGATACTGAGAATATCTTCTCAAACGGCTTCCCTGTGCATAAAAAAGGGCGCAAATTATATGCTTTTGGTGCAGTAAACACAAGCCTTAATTCAAGTTATTTTAGCGTTTGCCGAAAAGCGCCCGAAAAAGGTGTCAGAGTTAGTTTTTTATTGGCAGAACTGTGCTTTGGTTGAGTTGTTTAAAACCTTGAAATTGAGCAATATTTGGTATCAGAAATATGTTTTAAAACGAGAATAATATGATCCCATTTAACCGATCTACACCTGATGAACTACCCGCACTCAAACTGGTGATATTTGTGCTTTTTACTTCATGGTGCATAGACACTTCTGCCATGACGAATTCAGATGCTGTCGGAGTGCAACTCGCAAAGGTTTATGAAGCACAAGATGTCCGAGGTTACTTGGTCAGTGAGAAATTTGATGGTGTTCGTGCAATTTGGCGAAATCGAACACTGATGACCCGTCAAGGCAATAGGATTAATGCCCCAGCTTGGTTTACCGAAAAACTTCCCGATATGTGGTTAGATGGGGAGCTATGGATAGCTCGAAACACGTTTGAGGAAGTCGCTTCAATCGTTAGTAGATATACAGCCGACAATAACGAATGGAAACGGGTGAAATATATGGTCTTCGATGCGCCAAATTTTGAAGACAAGTTCACAATCAGATCAAAACACTACACTAGCGTACTGCTGGCACTGAATTTGTCTCATGTTTTACCGGTTGAACAATTAACGCTTGCAACAAACCATCAACTCACGGAGTTATTAATGGATATCACTCAAAATGGTGCGGAAGGGCTTATGCTCCATAAGGCTGATAGCGACTTTCAATCTGGTCGAAGTGATGACCTGTTAAAATTAAAGCCATACATGGATAGTGAAGCACTTGTCTTGGGGCATATTGAAGGAAAAGGGAAGTACTCTGGCTTGTTGGGTTCTCTGTTGGTGCAAAGTGAGGATAAGAACGGAAACGAAGTGACGTTCAAAATCGGTACAGGCTTTACTGATTCAGAACGGAAAACCCCACCCGCTATTGGCAGCACAATAACCTTTACTTTTCACGGCTACACGAAAAACGGAGTACCACGGTTTGCCAGTTTTTTAAGAATCGCAAAGATGCGAGAAGCGCTGTTACCTTTCGACCTTCAATAGGCCCTTTTTCGCATATTGTATCGCGGGTTGATGCTGTCGCAGAAAATAGTTAGGGAAGAGATTAATACCCCTTCCCTAATATGGGTGATACTTCTTATGGCAAGATTACTGTGTCGATAACGTGAATTACGCCATTAGATGTTTTGATATCTGTTGCTACTACATTAGCGTTGTTAATTTTAACGCCGGCATCTGATACTGATACTGTAACATCTGAACCTTCTAGTGTAGTTGCTGACTTCAACTTCACTACATCGGCTGCCATCACATTTCCAGCAACCACATGGTAAGTCAATATTTGTACTAACTTGTCCTTATTCTCAGGCTTTAATAAGGATTCAACGGTACCAGCAGGTAGTTTTGCAAATGCTGCATTTGTCGGTGCAAAAACAGTGAGTGGACCATCGGCCTTCAACGCGTCGACTAAACCAGCTGCCTTCACTGCTGCAACCAAAGTAGAGAAGTCTTTGTTGCTTGCTGCAGTATCAACAATGTCCTTTTTATCGCCGTGGTGACCCGCAGAAGCAGTGGCGGCCATCATGAAAGTAAGTGCTAGTACAGAAACTGTTTTTAACATTTTATTGGCTAGAGCTGTCATAAATTATCCTTTTGATTGAAAGTAGTAAGAATCGCAAGATGCGTTTCTGTAGCTTGATACCGGTTTCCAACTCATAAAGATGTAACATTACAATTGTTTAATTTTTAACAATAAAAAAAGGGGTCAGAGTTAATTAATATGCGAATGCAAATTAATTAACTCTGACCCCTTTTTTGCTTTTAACTCTAGCCTTTTTCTACTTGACCGAACTCTAGTTCAACTGGGGTTGAACGCCCAAAGATGAGCACTGATACTTTCAAGCGGCTTTTTTCATAATCAACTTCTTCGACCACACCATTAAAGTCAGCAAATGGACCATCGGTAACGCGAACAACTTCGCCTGGTTCGAACAAGGTTTTTGGTTTTGGCTTATCAACTGATTCTTCGAGACGATTTAATATTGCATCAGCTTCTTTCTTAGTGATTGGCATTGGACGATCAGATGTTCCGCCAATGAAACCAAGTACTCGAGGAATACTTTTCACTAAGTGCCATGATTCTTCGTTCATTTCCATTTCTACTAATACGTAGCCAGGAAAAAATTTACGCTCAGACTTGCGCTTTTGACCAGCACGCATCTCAACGACTTCTTCTGTAGGTACAAGAATCTCACCGAAGTAATCTTCCATACCGTGCATTTTGATGTATTCAAGTAGGGTTTTCTGAACTCGACCTTCGTACTGAGAGAACGCTTGAACTACATACCATTTCTTGTCAGACATGCTTAACCTCCGATCCCAGTGAACAGACCAATTCCCCAAACGATGAACATATCAATCAAATATAAGAACAGACCAACGATTGCGGTAGCAACAAGGATGATTAGTGTCATACGATTGGCTTCGGTACGGTCTGGCCAGATAACCTTGCGTACTTCTGTGCGTGAATCTTTTGCAAAGACCAAAAACGCACTGCCTTTAGCTGTCGTTGCAGCAATGCCCAAAGATATAGCAACGATAGCTACCGCTCCTAAGGCTCTGTAAAGAACTGAAACGTCTTCATACGCACCATAAGCGTATACTAAACCGCCCAACAGCACGATTACTAATAACCACTTTACTAAGTCTAACGGGTTAGACGTGTTTTCTGCCTTTTCACTCATCAGTGTTACCCTAAACTAGCCGCGTCATAACGGACCGGCTATTAATTAATTCTTTTCACAGGATTCACCACAAAGTGGCAGGGGTGGAGAGACTCGAACTCCCAACCGTCGGTTTTGGAGACCGCTGCTCTACCAATTAGAGCTACACCCCTACATCCGTGCGATACATATTTTAGTTACATTTCCCTTGTGATGTTGTGTTCTTGAAAGGAAGTCATCAGCGTCATAAGGGAGGGACGCGTATTATACTCATGCAAGCAAGTTATACAAGTACCTTACAACGATACTTTTCTGTCTTGCTACAATTTTTTTGTATTCTTCGTCCATACTTAAATGTAGGGGCGTAAATTAACTATTCAAGTATCTTCTCCTTTTATCAGTCTTCGACACTCTCTTACTATCAATAACAAAGTAAAAACGCTATAGCCACCCTTTCTGCCTAGCTATTCGCGCAGCATCGTTGCTATTCATTGCATTTAGTTTTGATATCGCTTCTGATAAATAATTGCGAACCGTGCCTTGGGAAAGAAACAATTTATCCGCCACCTGCTGAGTAGATAAGCCATCCCCTATCAGTTGTATGGCTTTGCGCTCTTTTTCAGACAAGGGGTCTTTGTCGCCCAAAGCAAGTACTGCCAATTCAGGATCAATAATCACCTTACCCTTGCAAATATCTCGTAATGAAGATACCAAATAATCACTAGGTACATCTTTAAGAATAAAGCCTTTTGCGCCACTCGACATAGCTCTCCGAACGTAACCTGCTTTAGCAAAGGTGGTCATGATAACAAACTTTATATCTGGGAATAGTTCAGAAACTTGTTCAGCTAGCTCAATGCCAGTGACATTCGGCATTTCAATATCGCTCAAGACAATATCAGGTAGTGCACTTGATTGAGTAAGTAAGTTTAAAGCTTGCTCTCCGTCTTCACATTGGTGAATTACGTCAAAGTCATCTTCCAATGAAAGCAGCGTCGAAATGGCATCTCGAATTAAGCTTTGGTCTTCTACCACCATGATTGTCTGCATTATCAATCCTTAGGCTATTTCTGCCAATCTGCGGCTATCTTTCGCTGTGTAGCCCGAGTTCAAGCTCGCATTTAAAACCGTTGTCGTGATTAAAATAAACAGTTGCAGAAATATTTCTACATCGCTCTTTTATACCAGACAAGCCATTTCCAAACTGAATATTCGATACTGCTCCATTGTCATGAACGATAACTTCAAGCGCACCTTGCTTTTCTCTCGCACTGAAATAGACTTCGCTGGCATTGCTATGACGAAGCACATTCGTGACCAGTTCTTTGAGTATCAGTACGAGCTGTGATTCACTTTTCAAGCTTAACTTTTGGAGCGCGTTTTCATCAATGTCGCAATCTACCATGATGGATTTGCTTTCCAGCAGTTTCGTCAAACTGCGCACTTCATCGTGCAAACTGCGGTGTTTGATATTGCTAACCGCTTTGCGTACATCACTCAAAATATCTCGAGAAATACTCGCAATATCACGCATCTCTTGTTGCGCTGCATCTACCTTTCCTTTAATAATTAATTTGTCGGCTAGGTCTGCTTTCACCGAGATGCTCGATAATGAGTGTCCGACAATATCATGTAAATCTCGACCGATACGTTCGCGCTCGGCAATAGTACTGATTTGTTCAATCTCTTCTCGAGAGCGCTCATTCATTGAAGCAAAACGCGTTTCTCGTCGTTCCAAAAAGCCGAAGCAAAACAACATTAGTACAGCCGCATAGATTGGCGTGAAGTGCGTGAACTGCCATTGAATAATAGTTTCGCTTAACCAAAAAGAATACGTGTCTTGTATCGCCCACCGGAAAGTGATGACAAGTAATAAAAAAATAAGCCAAGTACGACTCTGTAACAAGAAGGAAGGTCTTTCATTTTGTTCACTCGCCCCTCGCTCTTGAGAGGAAAAAGGTAAGTGATAGGCAATCACAAATGCGATATAAGCAAATAAAAATAAGCCACCATAAGTCAGTAAGGATGCCATAAAACAGACGACCACTACCAAGAGTAAATGTCCTAGGACTTGAGGTACTTGGCTACGTAAAGCCAACACATAGGTAAATAAAAAAGCCAAGTAAGCGAGTAGTAAACTGCCTAATTCAAATTGTGGTGTTTCGAAATAAAAGTAGGGTAAAAAATAAAATAACGAGAAAAGGACACTAACACCAGACCATATTTTCTTTCTACCCGCGACCAAAGAAGGCATGTTGACTTTGCGGCTTGCAACAAACTGAGTGGCAGACATTTCAAACTCCCTTTTCACAATGGACCAACTGAAACCTGCGCTCTTGAGCATAAATGGAAATCACATAAATCACCACTATTACTAATGAGATAGCTTCAAAGCGATGCTCAGGAAACAAGTACCAAACAGTGACAATGCCAACAGTTCTGCTTAGGGCATGAAAATAACCGACCCAATGTTGGATGATCCAAGAAAAAGGTATCCACATTAGTCCTGCCAGGATGCCGACACCTAAGGGCACAGCGGTATGGTCATATGTAGCAAATGGCAAGGCAACCGAAAACATTAAGAGGCACATGATCACCCCACCCATAAACAAGTTATCGAATACATTCTTTTCTCTGTGCTTACCAAAAAAGTCTTCACCCGTGAACTTGGCTATGAAGATTGCAAGATAGAAAATGCTGCCACAACCAAGCCACACTGCGTAAGTTTTTACATATTCATTGGCAAATAAAGAAATGATACCGATGAGTGCCCAGACAATCGCCCCTGCTAATGGCATTGCTAAGAAGCGACGTTGGCAGAATAATTCTCGTTGATGATCTAATGATGTATCCATAATGTTGCACCTGTTTATCAATAAGTTTTCGAGGTAAACAGTGTCTTACATTGGGATATATTCAGGTAGACACAAAAGTCATCAATACCACATGACATTTGTCACTGATTCAAATAAAAAGCTGAACTTAGCGTGTTGGCTTTAGAGACACTGGTAACTCAGATGCGTCTTTAAACAGAATGATAGGAAAGCCATCCATATTATCCATCAAGCCTTTCACTCGTAGTTGGTTGGTATCTTCAGGCCCCAAATCTCGGATGTAGATACCCTTTATCTGCTCAGGAAATTGCAGTTTTATGGCGCTGTATACTTCGGGGTCTTGTTCACCACTATCGCCGATCAACACGAACTGACGTTGCGGAAACTTTTCTAAAATTTGGCGAATTTGACCTGGCTTTGTTGCTTCGCCATCCTTAAACAGTTCTAGCAAACTCTCATCTCGAAAACGAAATGACTTCAGCGAAAGGGAAAAGTCCGGGAACCCTGCCCGCTCCAGAAATGAAGTAAGTTCAGTATATAAATACCATGGACTAGAAGAAACATAGTGAAAGTTCACTCCTTGTTTAGACCAGGCGGAGTAGACTTCAGCAATATCAGGGACCGCGACGAATGGATTAAAAAAGGTATTTTCAATCAACGCTTGCTTAGATCTTACATCGCTAATTTTGACTGTATCGTCAATATCGCTGATGACCGAAAGGCCTTGTTGAGATATCAAACGTGCACGACCGCATACTTTCCTAGCATTGACCTTAGCGCAGTAATATAAAGATGCAGTGGCAGGCTTTAGTGCCAATCCTTGAACAAACTGTTCAGCTAATAGATTGGCAGTCACGTGCCCATTCGCTTCAGTATTACCCACTCTAACTAACGACCTTGAGTCGGTATTTCCCGCTTGTTGTAGTTGTACCGTAAACCACTTCCCACGCTCATTATCGACCAAAAAATGATTCACTCTTTGTTCAAAAGTAGCGACATTTTCTGATGAAACTTGAAGATCGTAAACGAATGCCATACTTTCTTTTACCATTTTCATGCGCAATTGGCTGTTAACGGGTTCATACACCCAAGCGTGCACAGGTATTTGCCATATATAGTTTCCATCACCATCAATGTCACTTTGAAAAGCATCTGTTGTGAAGAACTGAAGCACTTCGTCTGGAGCAATATTAGACTCCTCTAGGTTAATAGGGTCATCTTGCGGATCCGTTCCTATACGATTACCAAGTTGGTTTTCAAAAGCCGCACAAGCATTTACCCAAAGCAAACAGATGACTAAACAAACGCCTTTCCACCATCCTTGAAGTTGCATATCCCTACTCCTACAACACATTCACGTTACTTAACTGTTATTTGTCATCCACTAAACATGATATCTTGAACCTTTGCAATGACAAATCAGTTTAATTAAGTATTGGTTTTTAAAAGCGCTAATGATGCAAATCCTCAAAACAATCGCTTTGTAAGAAATCAATCACGCTAGGATATAAGGACATAATGTGAGCCCAGCAGTAAAAACATCGTTATTTTTCATTGCCTTATTAGTAGGACTAACATGGGCTTTCTCTTTTCTATTTGAAGCCGATACTACCGGTGTTTCGCGCAATGAAAACGGAGAAATCAAGTACTACGGCCCTATTGATAATGGACGTTTCGAAGAGTTCAAACGACTGTATCAACGCGGTGACCGATTGTTAATCAGAAGTACAGGCGGTGATCTAAATGTAGGGATGGCTTTTGGGCGATTCATTCATGAGAACAGGATTCCATTAGAGGTTGTCGACTTTTGTATCTCTTCTTGTGCGAATTATGTATTTTTATCTGCACCGGTAAAAACACTTAGTCGCCATGCCTTGGTCGTGTTTCACGGTGGTCCCAAGCAAAAGAACTTTCTTGACCAAATGGAGCGCGCGTACGCCGAGGATGCTCCGGTTGGGACAAGTTATGGTGTCGAAAACTACGAAGCCGTAGTGACAATTTCAGAAGATTATAGACAAGCCCGTTATGCTTTGCGAAGCGCAAACCAGCGAAACGAATGTCCTGAAGACCAAATACGGAATTTTGATGGCCGCTGCGTTCCATACAGCGCCCAACAACGTTTAAATTTTCTTATCAAAATGGAAGAGATGCTATATGACAGTGTCGATCCCTTTATGGATAAAAACATTCCTTACTATGGCCAGCTCCACGATTATGAAAGCACCTACCAGTCTTATAGATATTTCGGTTTTTACTACGGAATAGATACACTTGAAAAACTGAATGTAAGTGGTATTGAATTGAAAGATGGCGTTTGGGAGCCTGAACGAAATCCTTTGTTTGATGACGTTTACTTGGTTGAATTATAAATCACAGAATGAAGAGTAGTATAAGCGGCTAAAATAATTTGCGCCTGTTCTGCTGTTCCGCCTTTATCAGGGTGGTACATGTGTTGTAATTTCCGATACTGGCGCTTAAGTTCATCCAGTTGTAGGCCTTCAATAGCCTCTAATTGCATATGCTCCAACGCTACATTAATCTCTTCTAGCGTGGGTTCTTTGTTGGCTTTCATTCCTCCCATTTTTTGCCAAAATTGATTAAGTAAATCTTCAACACCAGCTTCATCTGTCTTTGATAGATTCTGCCAATCGAGGTAGTAATCTGCTAGTGGATCGGCTTGAACTAGGGCAGCATCTTGATCAATAAATGTCTCTAATTTGATTTTCAGTGCACTGATAGTTAGCTCACCCACTTTTTGCTGGCGCCATTCTTCACGCAAAATATAAAGCGCATGAAACAATACAAAATGTGTCTGGAAGAGTACTAAGGGCTCGCGCAAAGCATCTTCATCAAATAGACAAAATGGTTTCGCTTTTAATTTTGAAATGAGTTCAAACTCACTGATACCATCACGAAAAGCTGGCTGAAAGGAATGAAGAATCTCTGTTAATAGTTGCAGTAGTGTTTCGTGCTTATTGTTCACATTCATCCTCATCAACGTGTGTGATTGATATTCATTCTACTGCGAAAAATTCTTAATCCAATGCTCTAATACACGACGCTTCTCGTCATCCAACTCCCCTAACCAACCATGAGCATGTTCAGGTATGTGTTCACGTGAAGCATTAGCTTCGTCAAATACGTAATAATCTAAAAGCGCCCTAAAAGCGTCTTGCTGAGGCTTTGGTAACGTCCGGAATGCTTGGATTGCGTGCAATAGCGCACCGAGGGGCTTTGCAGTGCCAAAGTCATTTTGACTCCACCAATAGTTGATTAAGACATTAAAAGGAGACAATGACTGAACGTGATGCCACCAAGGAGTTGGAATGTAGATAGCATCTCCAGGTGCTAACTCTACAGACAAGCCATGTTTGTAAGCTTCTGCATATTTTGGGTGCGCATCAAGGTCAGGTTTTAGGATATTCACCAAACTAATGGCTTGTCCGGCTGGGTTGAAGTCGAGCGGGCCAATGTATAGGTTTTTTGTTTGTTGAGGTGGAAAGAGTGTAAAGCGTCTTCTCCCTGCTGCGACGACGGCGATATTATCTGTTTCATCAAAATGCGGAGCGACAATCACTCGGTTTCCAAACCAAATAAAGGGCTCCAAGCCTTTTTCAACCAGCGGGTTATCAATGTTATTCAGGATCTGAGGGAAATATTTTGCGACGGGCACACATTGAGCGGCATAATCAGGACTGTCATCTTTACCATTATCAGCTGTCTCTTGCATGCGTCGCAAGCAGTCATCTAAAGACAAGCTTGCGACACCAAAATTCATCCCTGTCATATCTGGGTTATAAAACATCCGGCTTTTTTCTTCGGCCAAAATACGAGTGACCGAAATAGCCTCGTTCAGCTGTGGTGCCTTTCTGCGCAAGTCATTGGGTGAATTCAAACCCGATTTAACAATATGCCAATGTTTGGCAAAGCCTTTCATAACGAATGGCTGGCCCATTGGTTGTAACTCTTGCTCAAACTGCTCGCGAGATACACGCTCAAATACCAAGGGGCTTGGCATATTGCTAGGTACAAAGCTTTCACTCACTTTTCTTGCTCCTCAGTTTGTCACTTAGTCTATACCGATAAACCCGCCAGTTTGATGCGCCCAAAGTTTTGCATAAATGCCATTTAAGGCGATTAGCTCTTGGTGACTGCCAGCTTCAACAACCTTGCCCTGATCAAGTACTAATAATCGATCCATTTGCGCAATGGTAGATAAGCGGTGTGCAATGGCCAAGACTGTCTTATCTTCCATGATTTTATCTAAACATTGCTGAATGGCCGCCTCTACTTCTGAGTCAAGCGCGGATGTTGCCTCGTCTAAAATCAAAATGGGGGCATCTTTTAGCATCACCCGAGCGATCGCAATACGCTGCCTTTGCCCACCTGAAAGTTTTACACCTCGTTCACCCACATGAGCATCATAGCCTGTGCGCCCTTTTGCATCACTCAGACTCAAAATAAACTCATGTGCCTCTGCTTGTTTGGCGGCTGTGATCATATCTTCTTCGGTGGCATCAGTGCGACCATAAATTATATTGTCCCGCACACTTCTATGCATAAGAGATGTATCTTGAGTGACCATGCTAATGTGTCCACGCAGGCTTTCTTGCGTGATATCAGTAATATTCTGTCCATCAATAAGTATCCGACCTGACTTAATGTCATAGAATCGCAAGAGAAGATTAACCAAGGTAGACTTACCAGCACCAGAGCGGCCAACTAAGCCGACTTTTTCACCTGCTTTAATATTGATATCGAGTTGTTCAAATACGCTTATTTCAGTGTTATTTTTTGCTTCATAAGCAAAGTTAACTTTTTCAAAGTCTATCTTTCCGCCCTGCATTTGCAGTTTTGGTGCATCTTTTTTATCCGTAATTGCAGCAGGCACGGCAAGCGTATTGATCCCATCTTGCACGGTACCGATATTTTCAAACAAGGAGGAAACCTCCCACATTATCCATTGTGACATACCATTTAAGCGCAGACTTAAACTCACTGCGATGGCGAGATCACCAGGAGATACAACGCCGTTGACCCACAAATAAATAGCCAAAGCAGCCATTGAGAATACTAATAAGGAATTACTGGTCCAAACGCAGGCCTGCAAGACTGTCACTAGTCGCATTTGCGGATACACGGTTTGCAGGAAACCATCCATACTTTCACGCGCGTAGTTTTCTTCTCGCTTATGATGTGAAAACAGTTTCACCGTCATGATGTTGGTGTAACTATCAACTATCCGTCCGGTCATGATTGAACGCGCATCAGCTTGTTTTTGAGAGACTCTTTTTAGACGCGGCAATAGTATTCGCAATATCGTCACATAGGCCACTAACCAAATGATGAGCGGCATCGCTAAACGCCAGTCGGTCGAAAAAACTAGCACGATAATACTGATGAAATAGACACAAATATACACCGCCAAATTCATGATTTTCATCACAGTTTCGCGCACAGACAAGGCGGTTTGCATCACTTTGGTTGCAACTCGACCAGCGAACTCATCCTGATAAAATGACAAGCTTTGCCCTAATAGATAGCGATGAGCTTGCCAGCGAATACGCATCGGGAAGTTGCCCAATAAAGACTGATGAGTTAACGCAGATTCTAATATGACAAGGAAAGGCAATACGACCAAGACCACAACCGCCATCCAAATCAGGCTTGTCATTTCTTCATCAATAAAAGTGCTTTTGTCGCGCGTAGAAAACCAATCCACTAATTGTCCCATGTACCCAAACAATGATACTTCGAGCATCGCCACGAGTGCACTGATGGTTGAAACGGCAAATAGGACTGGCCACATTCCCGTAGAGTAATGACGGCAAAATGCAACAAAATCGGTAGGCGGCTTGCCTGGCTTAGTGTCTGGGAAAGGTTTAGTTAAACTCTCGAAAAATGAAAACATTCAATCTCTTTTTATTAGCTTGGTAATTTTAGGTACTTGCATTGAGTGAACAATGATAACAGGCAATTGTGACGTGATCTTGAAAATGTGGCATCAAATGACACCACATTCTTTGTTTTTGCTAGAGGAATTTTTGAAGTAATTTAAAGACCCAGTATATGACAATACCAAATTGCACTAAGAAAAAGACAAAGCGAACTTGAATGGCCACATTTGACGTCGACACTAAGTGCACTAAAGCTTGCAATACACGAGCAAGTAACAGGACATAGGCCAAACCATTGGTAATGGCCGTTGAGTCGGTCGCAATCGCGAGAATCAGTGTGCCACCAATAAAACTAAAACACTCTACTGCATTAGCATGAACCCGAGTTAAGCGTTGTCCGAGCTCTGGTACATCACTACCATCCGCTTGAAATTTTAAACCTTTCTTTTTACCGCTGAAAGTAATAGCACTACGATACCCTGCCAGCATGAGTAGCAGTATGAGTATGATGGAAATATACCCTAAAAGAGTAATAATTGTTTCGTTCATAAATATCCTATTTTATTATTTTTAGTGTCACTTTTTTGAGTAAAAAAACCGCCGTATTGACACCTATGCTAATGCATACTCTGTTTGATAGACAGATTAATGTTACAAGTTATTTCATTTTGTCCATTGTAGTTGATTCTTTTTCAAGAGCGGATAAGGTGTTGTATTACCGAAATTCGAGTTATCAATATCAACACAGGAAGACACATGAAACATTTAAGCAAAGCACTCTTAGCAATGAGTGTTGCAGTCGCACTGGGTGCTTGTACGCCGGCTCAACAAGCAAGTAGTGAAAGTGCAGTGCCAGCAGCCGAGCAAGCTGTGGCCTTAAAATCAGGCATTATCACTGAAAATATGGACTTGAGCGTAAAACCAGGTGATGACTTCTATCGTTACGTGAACGGTTCATGGTTAAAAACGATAGAAATTCCTGCTGATAAAGCATCTTACGGCAGTTTTGCTATCTTGGCAGACGAAGCACAAGAAGATGTAAAGGCAATTATCGATACAGCTTCACAAGGCGACTTCGCGGTAGGTTCAGACGAGCAGAAAGTCGGTGATATGTATAGCTCTTACATGGATATTGATAACCGAAACGCAATGGGAGTGTCTCCACTTAGCCCAGAGCTTGCCAAAATTGCGGCAATTTCAAACTATAACGATTTAGTGGAATATTTTGCCTATGCCATTAAATATGGCTATGGCACACCCGTCAGCTTCTTCCAATATGCTGACTTCAAGTCACCAAACGAATATGCACTTTATGCGTGGCAAGCTGGCATTGGCCTTCCGGATCGAGAGTACTACTTCAAAGAAGATGAAGATGGGAAGAAGATATTAGCCGCCTACAAAGCGCATATCGAAAAAATGTTTGGCTTGGCTGGTATTGAAAACGGTGCCGAAAATGCGGAAATGTTGCTTGCTTTAGAAACGCAAATTGCTGGCCAGCACATGAAAAAAGAACAGTCGAGAAACTGGGCAGAGAACTACAGCAAATTGAGTATGGACGAGTTAAAAGCACTAATGCCTAATTTTAATTGGGACGCTTTCGTTGCAGCGAGTGGTTTTGATATGCCAGACAGCATGATCATTATGCAAAACGATTTTTTAGCTGGCATTGATACGATTATTACTGAAACTTCTATAGAAGACTGGAAGACCTTTCTTCAGTGGGGCTTAATCAACGCTTCAGCTGGTTCATTAAGCATGGACTTGGACAAGGCAAATTTTGAGTTTTACAGCACCATATTGTACGGCGTAGAAGAACAGCGACCTATGTGGCGTCGAGCGACAGGTCTACTGAATAGCACCTTAGGTGAAGTGATTGGTAAGGTGTATGTGAAAAAGCACTTCCCACCTGAAGCAAAACAACGCATGCAAGTGATGGTCGACAACCTAATTAAAGCATATGAAGTTAGTATCAATGAATTAGATTGGATGACTGATGAAACGCGTAAACAAGCACTAGATAAGCTGTCTAAGTTCACCGTGAAGATTGGCTATCCAGATGAATGGAAAGACTATTCTGCCCTACAGGTTTCAGATAAAGACTTATTTGGTAACTTACGGAAGGCATCTGAAGTCACTTATGCGGAAGAATTGGCAAAACAAGGTAAGCCAGTTGATAAAACTGAATGGGGAATGACACCCCAAACAGTAAACGCTTACTACAATCCAACGGCTAATGAGATTGTCTTCCCAGCTGCAATATTGCAGCCGCCATTCTTCGACTTAAATGCTGAAGATGCTGTCAATTATGGTGGCATTGGTGCAGTAATTGGCCATGAAATAGGTCACGGCTTTGATGACTCAGGCAGCACTTTCGATGGAGACGGCGTTCTTCGTAATTGGTGGACAGATGCAGACCGTGAGGAATTTAAACAGCGTACTGGCAAATTAGTAGAGCAATATAACGCGTTTGAGCCTTTAGAAGGCGTCTTCGTTAATGGCGAATTTACACTGGGTGAAAACATCGGTGACTTAGGCGGAATTAGTATTGCATTGAAAGCATACGAAATGTCGCTACAGGGTGAAGAGTCACCTGTACTAGATGGCTTTACCGGTGAACAACGTGTGTTCTTAGGTTTCGGTCAAGTTTGGGCTGGAAAGTATCGAGATGAAGCACTGAAAAGCCAAATCAATACCGACCCGCACTCACCAGGACAATACAGAGCCAATGGCTCTGTACGTAACGTACCTGAGTTTTATACTGCCTTCGATGTTAAGGAAAGTGATGCACTTTACCTTCCACCTGAAGAGCGTGTGAAAATTTGGTAAGACGCTAATTGATCAAAAAAGCCAGCATCACTTTCTTATCGTTGCTGGCTTTTTTTTCATCTTTACCTATTTGTAATTTGCTACAAATACCTCTAAAAACTTATGCTTGTTCACTCCACTCAACCGCGCGATCCCTTCCTTCACTTTTTGCTAAATACAAACTTTGGTCGGCACGTTTAATTAACGATTCCATATTATCGTCGAGAGAAGCGTCATATTTTGCTAGGCCCATTGAAAAGGTAAATTGATGCGTACTAGGCACACCCTCAATTTCGTGTTCATTTAGAAAATGGCGAAGGCGCTCAAAAACGTCAAAAACCTTACCAAACTCAATATCGTCAAAAACGATTAACCATTCTTCACCACCATAGCGACCAAAACTATCTTGCTTTCGTAGCACCTGATTACAGGTGTCTGAAAATGCCTGTAGCGCTTTATCACCCGCCGCATGTCCATATTTGTCGTTGAGCTGCTTAAAGTTATCAAAATCAATGAGGCCAACGATTAATTCAGTACTTCCTTGTTCAGCTTGTTCAAATTTCAGCGATAAACTGTCTAAGACAGCGCGTCTATTCGGAGAGCCCGTTAAATAGTCCTTAAGTGCTAAGGCTTTAAATAAGTCTCGGTTTTTCACTTGCTTAAACAGTAAAAAACCAACGACGAGTAGGAGCATTAAAACCAGTATACTGATTAATAACAAGGTTTTGGTTTGCTCTTGTTTAGTCTGTATTTCAAGGTTTTTAAGTTGGTTCTCGCTCAGTAGCATTTGATTTTGTTCGTCTGTTAATTCGCTATCGAACTGAATCCGATACTTTTCAATGTCACGCTGTCGGTCAAGATAAAACGCATTTTTTAAATTATCATAGTTATTACTTATCACCTCAAAAGCCAGCTTAAACTCGCCTTTTGCAGCGTGAATATCAGCCAAGGTAAGAAAATACTCATCACGATCAGATGCTTCTTGAAGCTTGTCTAAGAAAGGCTCACTCTTTCGCAAGCTTTCAAGCGCTTTATCAAACTTGCCTTGTCCAAGGTATGAAGCCGCCAAACCAACATGAATATCAAATTGGTTTAACAAACTGCCTGTTTCGGCGAATAAATCTACAACTTGATTATAACCATCAATCGCAAATTGCCACTGACCTAGTTCTTTGTGGGCATCAGCTTGACGTTTGACTGCCCAGGCAATGCCAATTTCATCATTGATTTCTTTACTGATCGACTTTGCAAGTGACAAAGAGTTAATCGTGAGTTCATATTCACCCTGTTGAAAGTGAGTATTCCCTATGTTGTATAACACGACAGATTTCAGAAATTGATCGCCGGCAGCATTGGTTGCTTTCAAGGCTTCGCTAAAATACGTCATCGCTTTTGTTGGATTGCCGATGTCTGTATTGACATTACCTAGAGCTAGCTTCACAAAGGCCTTGTCAGAATCATTATTAGTTTCTGCATAAGCTTGATAGGCAAAACGATAATTCTGAATCGCATCCGCATATTCTGCAATCATATACTGGCTTTCTGCTACCGCTACGAATACATCACCCTTTATGCTTGGTTTTGTTATTTCAATAACATCTTCAAGTAACTTTTGTCGCAATACCTTCACACTTTTAAAGTTTCCAAGTGCTGCGTCAATTCTTATCTGGCTCATGTCTAAGCGCAAGTGAACTTCTGGGTCTTCAAACGATTTTGCTGCTTCGTAAAGGGGCTTGAGTTTACGATTTGCTTCATTGGTATTATCGAGACTGACTTCTAGTTCAACATCCAATATTGATGCGAGAAGCTCGGCGTATTGCCATTTTTTATTGATACTTGTAGCCTTTAATTGAGCGACGCTTAAACGTTTCTCGATAGGTGTTTGAGTCGTATCTTCAGCTAAGGCGCGTAGCTCAGAGATTAAGTCGTCTGGGGTACTGTATTTTGCGTCTTGTCCTTTTACTTCGAACCCGCCAAATACAGCAATGGCAAGAGCCAAGTAAAAACTACGTCTCAAGAAGTGCATAAATACCTTTTCATTAAAGCCCTGCTGCTTACTTTGTATACTATTACTTTCAAAGGCAACGCGCTATAAGCTTTAGACATTTAGTCCTTTTAAATTTAAATAAGAGAAAGCCTGTATTGGCCAAGTCCTGTTGCACCGCGACTTAAATTAGCTTGTAGGGCAAATTGTGCTTCATTGTGAAATTCAGCTAAGCTTAAGGTTAATTATTCAATGAGGGACGTAAAATGGCTAAAATCACAGGTTTAGGCGGTGTGTTTTATGTTGTAAAGGATCCAGCAAAAACTCGACAGTGGTACAAAGAGAAGCTGGGTATAGATGGAGAGTATGGACCACAACTAAACTGGTCTGAAGAAACAGGTGATAAACCTTACTCGTTAATCAGTCACTTTGAAAAACATGACTATATTCAGCCGGGGAAATCAGATTTTATGATCAATCTGCGCGTGGATGACCTCGATGGATTTCTCGCAGAATTGAAAAACAAAGACGTGGCTATATTAGATTCGGTGGACGAGGGCTATGGCAAGTTTGCTTGGCTACTCGACCCTGACGGCATCAAGATAGAGTTATGGCAGCAGGTTCAAGCGCCTGAATGAATATCAGCAAGTACTTAGCGCGTTATTTAGCACGCTAAGTACTTATCAAAACGCTACAGTTTTCTGGCCTTGAAACGTTTGCCTTTGATCCGACGTTCACGGAACTGCGCCAACGCTCTTTTGACGCTTCTTTCTTTAATAGCAATATATGCGTGACGAGCGCTGATCGAAATCTTACCGATATCAGCCCCGGGTATTTCAGCTTCTTTAGTCAACGCCCCAAGTATATCGCCAGGTCTCAGCTTATCCCTTTTTCCGCCATCTACCGCAATACAAACATACTCTGGTTGCTTGATACGATTTGCATGAAAACGAACGGTCTGAATATTTAATTTTTTAATCGTCGCATCTGTTTTTGCTGCAATTTCATCTAGCTTATCTTCTTCAGCTTGGTCGATTAAGGTAATCGCTAAGCCCTTTTCTTCAGCTCGACCCGTCCGTCCGATACGGTGAGTATGTGTATCAATATCTTCGCTAACACGATGATTGATGACAAGATCGACGCGCTCAATATCTAAGCCACGCGCGGCAACGTCAGTGGCGACTAACACACTGACTGTTTTATTTGAGAATCGCGCCAATACTTGGCTTCTTTCTGATTGCTCCAAATCACCATGCAGACCAAGTGCTTTAAACCCCATTTGATAAAGTTCGTCACTTAGTTCTTTAGTTTCGCGTCTGGTACGACAAAAAACGATCGTCGATTCGATCTGATGATGCGTTAGTAGCGCTGCAACAGCTTGTGTTCTATGTTCGCTATTAATGCGATAAGCTTGTTGCTCAATTGTAGGCGCTTGCTGCTTATCTTCTTCTACTTTAATAATTTTTGCATCGCGCTGATACTGCTTAGTAATAATTTGTATCTGTTCGGGGTAAGTTGCTGAAAAAAGCAAAGTTTGACGTGTTGCTGCTAGTGCCGTTTGAGATAAGTTGTGCATGACGACTTTCATTTCATCTTCAAATCCCATATCGAGCATCCGATCGGCTTCGTCAAGTACAAAGGTGTTCACTTTTTTCAAACTCAAGGTGCGCTTGCCAATATGGTCCATGATTCTACCTGGCGTACCGACCACCACATTCGCACCATAACGTAAGCTTACAATCTGCGGACCCATTGGCATACCGCCAACTAAGCTAACGACTTTTAAATTCGACATACGCTTGGCTAATAAACGAATCTGCTCTGCCACTTGCTCGGCTAATTCACGAGTTGGACACATGATCAGCGCCTGAGGGTTTTTCGCATTGACCTCAATCTTGCTGAGTAATCCGAGGGCGAAAGCCAAAGTTTTACCGCTCCCTGTTTTTGCTTGTACTGCGATATCTTTGCCAGCAAGTACGTCCGGTAGACAAGCCGCTTGAGTCTCAGTCATTTGTGTATAGTTTGCGCTTTCAAGCGCTTCGTTTAACTCGGTAATCAAACCAAGTTTGGCAAAGCTTAATTCATTGCTCATGCGAGTTTCCATTGCAGTGTTTCACCAGCAAAGAAAGGGACTATGTCATCACCTGTTGGTAATACGATATTGTCTGGAACATCCCAACTTTGCTTGTGCAGGGTAATTGTCCCCTCATTTCTAGGTAAACCGTAAAAATCCGGCCCGTAATGACTCGCGAAACCTTCTAGTTTATCGATAGCGTTTAAATCTTCGAAGACTTGTGCATAAAGTTCAATTGCGCTCCAGGCGCTGTAACAACCTGCACAACCACAAGCATTTTCTTTTTTGTGTTTTTCATGCGGCGCTGAGTCTGTGCCCAAGAAAAACTTCTTAGAACCCGATGCAACAACAGCTCTAAGAGCCTCTTGGTGCGTATTTCGCTTTAGTACTGGCAGACAATAGTTGTGTGGCCTTACTCCACCAACAAGCAAATCGTTTCTGTTCAATAACAAATGCTGAGGAGTAATCGTTGCTGCGACATTCTCCGACGATTCAAGCACAAAGTCAGCCGCGTCTTTGGTTGTGATGTGTTCAAACACGACTTTCAAGCCCGGAAAGTCTTTAACGATATCGCGCAAATAGGTATCAATGAAGGCTTTTTCACGGTCGAATATATCAATGTGAGACTCTGTCACCTCACCGTGGATGAGTAATAACATGCCTACCTCTTGCATCGCTTCAAACACAGGATATAAAGCTTTGATACCTTTTACCGCAGCATCTGAATTGGTCGTTGCGCCTGCAGGATAAAGCTTTGATGCCACAATGCCCGCCGCTTTTGCTTCTTTAATTTCTTCACTGGTCGTATTGTTAGTGAGAAACAGGGTAAGCAGTGGCTCAAAGTCAACACCTTGAGGTACGCAGGCCATGATCCGTTGCTTATAATCTAAGGCCATTTTCGTCGTCGTGACAGGCGGAACTAAGTTGGGCATAACAATGGCGCGTTTAAAACAACGAGCAGTGGCTGGCACTGTTTCTTGCAACATATCGCCATCGCGGAAATGTAAATGCCAATCATCAGGAGTTTGAATTGTAAGGGTTGCCGTCATGCCAGTCTCACCATGCTGTAGAAGAGGAAAAATCAATGGCGCATATTATGCCCTAAAATGACCTTGAACGGGTAAAAAACTACCTTTCAATTCCCTTTAATGACTGCACAGGCAGTAAGCTTACTTTGGCAATGAACAGAGGTGTGTCCTCTTTGCAATAAGCAACACATTCTTGAATCACTTTTTTCTTCTGACTCGATTCAGGACCAAACTCTTTTGCATCCTCTGAAATATCAGGACCAACAAGGATGTTCACGGCATCATTACTGCGCAAAGCCGCTAATTGTTTTTTATCGATACACATCTTTTGTGTCGCGTAAATCATAGGATTAGAAATCAAGTCGATATCTTCGAACGCCGCACGCTCTAGCAAAGCTGATGAGATGAGCCCTAAAGGGTACATTTCTGGAAAGTCGACTTTATCTGCAAATTCATCAATGAAGAGGTTTTGTTCTGCTCCCGCACTGGCGAGAAAATTCTTTGCGTTCCCAAGGATCATGTATTTTCTTTTTAAAAAATAATCCGTCCCTGGTACTAAATCTCTATCTGGCAGGTCATTCAGCATGTGCATAGGAGGTAAGCCCGCAGGTAGCGCTAAGGTCATTTGATTACCATCACGCTTGAAGCCCACTATCGCGGGTTTCTTATTTGCTTTCAATACGAGTCGGCGAGAATAAATGCTTGGTCCATCGTTGTGACTCCATTTTCCTGACTTTACCGATAGCGCTACTTCATCATCAGGGCGAACGCACGAAGCAAAGTTGAAGTCGTAAGCGCTATAGCGAAAGTGTTCAGTATCCACTTCATCGGCATCTTGAGTGGCCAGTAAACGAAACTGGTACTCAATGTAACAGCCGAGTTGAAAACCAAGGGAAATAGGCCCCTCAAATGGATTGTCGCGCAACCAATGCCAGCGATTTTTATCATGAAACAAATTAAAATCATCTGTCGAATTGCGCGCAATATCAATATGCACTTGAGACATGGTTAACATATATTTTCTATTTTCCTCAGCACGGTGAGTAACAATTTAACGAACATCACAGGCCGCACAAAAGCGCAGCTCGTATGTCGATATACACCTTTATCGGCGAATGTCGCTTAAGCCTTATTATCGCGGAGAAATCACTCAATAGCGTATTTTTATCAATACCCTATTAGTCGGAAACTAGAATACTAGCGTTGATTTATGTGGCTTCAAGTAATTGATAAGCATCAAAAACGGGTTTAAGTTGCTGCTCATAGCGTTTCCAGTAACCGAGCTTATGGGTATTAATCGGCCGACGTACTTGTGTTTCACTGAAGGTAAAACTGGCGACAACCTCTTGATGGAACTGCAGGTATTTTTCATCCCAATGGAGTTCACAAAAAGAAAACAGCTTCGCAAATTGTGATTCCGGGGCTGTAACAAGTTCATCGTAATAAACGTCAATCACCTGCTCTGGGAAGCGTCTACTCCACTCGTCCATCAAGGTATTGGCAGTGTATATGGCGTGTGCGATGTCAGCTAAACGACAAGCATACGCATGATGCACATTGAAAAACTGGGAATAAATTGATAGTGCTAGGTCACCTAAATTTCGGCGCATCTGAACAACTTTACAGTTGGGAAATGCGCTCAAGATAGCTCCCACATAACGGAAGTTGTGAGGCATTTTATCAACCAAATTCAGCTGCTTATCAGATATTTGATTCAACTCTCGGTATTGTGAATCGATGCTTGCTTGCATGTTTTTCAGATCTGTAACAACTTGCTCAGTTGATGTTTGCGTGTTCGGGTATAAGAGCTTATTTTCAAATAGATTGGCAACAGCGTTGCTTTCTCCGACACTTTGAAAATTAGCTTGTTGAGATAAAACACGATTCACCAAGGTAGTACCTGAGCGAGGCATGCCAACAATAAAATAATGTGCTGGCGACTCCTTCGACTTAAGCGCATTTTCACCTATACGGCTCCCGCTACTTACATAGGGGAAGGATCGCAAACGCTGATACTGCGCCTCAATCACCTGTGGCTGATAGCCTTTTTTATGTATCGTTAAGTGTTGGTTCTGTAATTCATTAGCAATAGCATATGTATCGAACGCATCTTGGTAGCGCTCTAGCTTTTCATAAGCCTTAGCAAGGGTAAATAGGTTGTGTTGGCGATCGTATGAATAGACTTTTTCGACCTCTATTTTTTGCTGTTGGAGAAGTTCTTCCCCAATTAACGCGGGCAAATGAGCAATACACTCAGCATTGTCCTTCTCGCTACCGAGATCTTGTTTTACTTGCCATGCAAACTCTGCTTCAGGTTTAATACCTAGCGCCGCCTCCGCAGCTACTAGCGCACCCGCCTTATCATTTTCAATACGACATACCTTACACTCTAATTCAAAGCGCTGAATCGATTGGTCACCGAGTAAAATGGCTTTGTTTAGCTCTTGTCTCGCCTGTGTAGATTGATGCGTAAGTAAATATAGGTCAGCAAATTTAATATGTATTTGTGCGTTATTTGGTACCAATTGACTGAGCGTTGTATAAGCTTCGACAGCCTTCTGGAAACTTTGCATCTTCAACAGACAAATCGCATGCTGGCTTAAAACGTTCGGCTCCTTGGGAAAGTGTTTAACTAAGGTCTCACTATGCGCTAAAGCGGCTGGCCATTGTTCTAGCTTCATAAAAGCTGAAATTTGATTGAGTTTTGCTTGTGCAGACAAGCTTGAAAAATTCTTGAGCAATTCGATGACTTGCTGATGTTCGCCCAAACGAGAAGCTATTGCAGCAAGTTGCTCTTTCATTCTCTGGTCATTTGGTACAAGTGAACATACCTTGGAAAGTCGCTTCTTTGCCTCTTTATCTTGCTTTGCGTTGACCAAACAAACAAGCGCGTTGAAATTAATATCGAAAGCCTCTGGCTCTAAGAGAAGCGCTTCTGAAAAAGACTGAATAGCAAGATCAAAGCGCTTGGTTTGATTATATAGCGTGGCAATACCAAACAAGGCTGACGCTATATTTGAAGGCTCCTGTTGGCTTTTAGCCTGTGCTAGAGCGGCTTGATAGTTTAGCTCTGCTTGTTGCAAGTCACCTTGTTGATGAAGCTTCTCCGCTTGACTCAGTATTGCTGCAGTGTTCATGTTGCCCAAATCGTTGTTTTGCTTTGCATAGATGATACCCCAAGCCGAAATATAAATGTATTCCCTCACTCGATTATCTGCTTTGAATAGCGTGCACACTGCTATTTATTACGTAGCAAAATGAAAGAAAAACCGCTAATCTTGGTCTTTTAGAGACAAGTCATCAGACTCAAACCTATTTTACATATTTAGACCTTGGTAAAGAATATCTTCATGCAGCATTCGATTAGTATCCGTAACATTATGCCCAACCCTAGCCCCGCCAAAAAAGCCTTAATTTGGGCATTGGATCGAATACTTGGGGTAAAAAAAATGAATGCCCTATATCAACAACATAAAATGCAGGGTTTAAGCAAGGAGTCGTTCTCTGATCGCTTAATTGAGTTACTTGAATTGGATATACAAGGGATTGAAGCGCTGCAGAGCAACATTCCTAAATCGGGTCCTGTGGTGATTGCTAGCAATCATCCTTTCGGTGGAATAGAGGGTGTGATACTGGCCCGTTTAATTGGTGAAGTTCGCCCTGACCTCAAAGTTCTTGCAAATAAAGGCTTAGGTATTTTCAAAGAACTGTCAGACTACTTTATTTTTACGAATCCACTGTCGCCCAATGATCCCAAAAACGGCCCTTCTTTACGCCAATGTATGAAGCACGTAAACGCACAAGGTGCACTGCTTATCTTTCCCGCTGGCAAAGTGTCTTATTATCAAAAAGCAAAAGCAGGTATTAGCGAGCACACTTGGAATAAACTAGTAGGAAGACTCGTGAGCATTGATCAATGTCAGTACGTTCCTGTTTTTGTGAATGGCTTTAATAGCCCAGCGTTTTATCGTATTGAGAAGCTTTACTTCAAATTACGTATGCTTTTTTTAGGAAGAGAGTTACTGAACAAAACTGGGGCAACGATTCAGGTTTCTTGCGGCAATGCGATTAAAGAAAAACAAATCTCACGAGACCTGAATTACGAGCAGAAAGCAAAACTTTGCCGAGCATTGAGTTACGCGCAAGACAATAGATGGCGCTATGAATGGCCAGCAGATAAAATAACCGAACAGCTACCTATTATTGAAGAAATAGATAAACATCAATTGCTGACAGAGCTTCAAGCCTTGCCTTCAGACCAATTACTCCTCACCAACAAAGGTTACTCTGTTTACTATGGTTATCAATCACAACTCCCTCTAATCGTTCAGGAAATTGCTCGCTTACGTGAAATAGTGTTTCGCATGCATAATGAGGGTAGTGGCCAGCCACTTGATACCGACCACTACGATGCAACCTACACACATTTATTTATCATTGATAATGAACAACAGAAAATTGTCGGTGCTTATCGTATGGGGCTGAGTGACAAGCTCATGGAGAAGGACGGTATAGCAGGTTTGTATTTACATAAGATGTTCAAGTTCAAATCTAGCTTTGCTAATCAACAAGGTCCATGTATGGAAATGGGACGCTCATTTTTGATCCCCGAGATGCAAGGTTCATATCAAGGCTTACTCTTGCTCTGGAAAGGAATTGGCCGATTCGCCGCAAAATTTCCACAATACCGCACATTGTATGGAACGGTCTCTATCAGTAAGCTTTTCGATCCGCGAAGCGTAAAGCTGATAGAGCAGGCCTATATTGACAATGAAAGTGCATCTCAGGTGAGCGCGCACAATCAATTTGAATTTGACAGTCATGTCGAAATTGATGAACTTGCTGAAGAAATTGAGCTTCGAGATCAACTCACCAGCTTTTTAAGTAGCATTGAAAGTGATGGAAAAGATGTGCCGGTGCTCGCCAGACAATACTTAAAAATGGGTGGCAAGTTTCATGCTTTAGGTATCGATACCAGCTTCAATCATACGCCAGGGTTACTGCTAAGTGTTCACTTCCCGAGTGCGCCTGAAAAATTATTGAAGTTATATGTGGGTGAGGAGTACGAAGCTTATCGAGATTGGCAAGCTTCGTAGTTCGCTTAGTTCTTTTTCGTGTAGGCCGCAATAATCACAATCCGCTGCCCATTTACTTTGCCTTCAATATGCAGAGGGTTGTCACTCAAACCAATATTACGCACTGGTGTGCCGCGCTTAGCGGTAAAGTTAGCACCTTTAACGTCAAGGTCCTTGATAATGGTTACCGAATCACCGGCCGATAAAGCAACACCGTTAACATCTAGAGTTGGCTCTTGATCATCTGCCACACCAGCATCGGCCCAAGCTTTGGTGTCTTCCTCTAAATAAATCATATCAAGCGCATCTTGCGCCCATGTTTCAGAATTACATTTATGCAGCATCCGATACGCAAGCACTTGCACAGCAGGTACTGTTGACCACATCGCATCATTCAGACAACGCCAGTGGGTATAATCTAAGTCTTCGCTTGCTGTGATTTGTGACAAACAATGTCCACATACAAGCACTGCGCAGTTGGCTGTTTCATCAGGAGAATGTGGCAATGGATATACAGAAAGGTCACTAGTGCTGGCACATAGCTCGCACTTTTCATTGCTTCGAGCATGTAAGGTTGTTTCGATGGACATAATGTAGTTAGAGCAGTCATTGTGAATTTGCGCGCATAATAACACGCAAACACACAAAAATAATGTGGATTTATATTTGTTTATGCACTTTGATTTAAATGCGTAATTGTTGCAGGAGCATATCCAAAGAACTCAGGAAGCTCTTTACCCTGCATATTGCGAATAATACGAATCAGAGCATAGTGATGAATGGCATGACTTGCGACAAAAACCAGTTCGCGCTCTAAAGTGGATTCGCACGTCGTTGACTTTGTATGACTGATATCAATCTCGGTTGTCACTTTGACTTTGCGATTTAATAATGTGTGACTGCAGGTATCGGCTAACCATGTACTGATTTCTTCTAGTCTCGCGATCGCTTTCTGCGGAAACTGCTCAACCTCACCATGACGATTTCGTTTGTTGTAGTTAATTTCACCGCTGTCAGCGGCATCAACAATCGCTAGAAAATGGTCAACAATATGTCGAATGTGAGCACCGATACTACTCGAGAAATGAGGCTTCAGAGAGGCTTGATAATCAGTGAGACTAATGTCATCCAGTAAACTGATTGCTTGCTCTACTACATCGACGTAACTGTTTGACATGTTTACCCTTATCGTTTTTCTTTTTCGTTTGTTACCGTGCTAACACTTCTTCAGAATACTAGAGCTACAAACAATCAATGTTCGATATACTAGTGGTGTTTCACATTTATCGCAAATACGAGGTCTTAACCAGCTCTCATTGTAGACCTTAGGTTACTATAAATTATTTCATTTTTATTATAATTCGCGCAAAAACAGCGAAAAGCTGAATTATTATTGCGTAAAATCAAGATAACTAGCATATAACAGCTGCATTCACTGATCTTTAATTTTTTCATAACGAAATTATCACGTTACCGTCACACTACTAAATAAGATAGATATCTTGTACTTGAGTACTAAATCTTTACACTTGTCAGTCTTATTTCAGCTTTGCTGCCTAGCATTCGCTACGCATACGTATTCATTCTAAGATACGCTGAATTCCTGTTACATTTATTTAACGAAATACTGAGAGCGAACAATGACCGAATTACCTATTCACGATTATTACCCTCAAGCTAGTCAACTTGTCTACGGTTGCATGAATTTGGGTGGCGGTTGGAACAACAATAGCGTGAGCGACAGCGATATTAAGGAAGCGACGGCGATCGTTGAAACATGCCTGGCACACAAAATTAATGTCTTCGACCTAGCTGATATCTATACTTTTGGAAAATCGGAAGAAGTTTTCGGACAAGTTCTGAAGTCGATGCCATCACTACGTAAGCAAATGATCTTACAAACCAAAGTTGGTATTAAGCTCACGCCAACACACGAAGTTAAACAATATGATCTGTCACCAGAATGGATTACGAAAGCCTTAAACAACAGTTTGAAACGCTTACAAAGCGAAAATGTCGATATTCTATTCTTACACCGCCCCGACCCACTTATGGATCTGGACGATACTGCAGAAGCACTTAACAAGTTACACAAACAAGGTAAATTTAGTCATCTTGCTGTATCGAATATGCATGCCGCACAAATTGCATGGTTACAATCGGCGACGACAGTACCCATTATTGCAAACCAATTGCAGATGAGCTTAGAACATGCTGATTTTGTCGAAGAAACAATTACCACGAATATGAAAGAGGGCTGCAGCAGCGGCTTTCCACGGGGTACGCTGGAGTTTTGTGAACAGCAAAATATGCAATTGCAAGCATGGGGTTCCCTCGCTCAAGGGAAATACTCCGGTAATGGTAGTGACTCACCGACCGAGGCTGAATTGGCAACAAGCAAGCTAGTCTGTCAGCTAGCCAATCGCTACTCAAGTAATGCTAATGCCATCGTTTTAGCATGGCTAATGAAGCACCCGGTAAATATCCAACCAGTCATAGGCACCACTAACACTGATAGGATTATTGAATGCACGAAAGCCGGTAAGGTCAATCTGAGTCGAGAAGACTGGTATCAGCTATTCGAAAAAGCCCGAGGACACGAAATTCCATAGGCGAGATTACCCTAGGTAAAAATGTGCTCCCTTGATCAACTAAAAGAACCATAAAAAACGAGATAGATTATGAAAAATTCGCGCGCGCTTTGGTCAAACAGTCTTCGCCCTCTCTTGGGTAAAGCCTTGCTCGTCAGCTCAATTGTAATGGGCTTGAGTGCTTGTGGTGCAGCTAAAAATGAAATGCCTGATAGTGGCAAAACGGCTGAAGAAGAAAACACGGCGACGGCAGAATATCTCACGCGGGATATTCGTGACGACATTTTCTATTTTGTGATGCCAGATCGTTTCCATAATGGTAATCCAGACAATGATCAAGGTGATCCGACTCGCCCAATTTCATACGGCGGTTTCGATAATACTTCCAAGTGGGCTTTTAACGGCGGAGACATGCGCGGCGTTGAAGCTAAACTAGACTACATACAAGACATGGGCGTAACGGCAATATGGATGACGCCCTTATTGCGTAACAAAGCGGTTCAAAGTGATGGTTTTGGCCATCATGGTTATTGGGTAATTGACTTTACCGAAATTGATCCGCATTTTGGCACGAACGAAGATCTTCGAAGCTTGATCGATGCCGCACATGAGCGCGGAATCAAAGTCTTTTTCGATATTATCACCAATCATACTGCCGACGTAATTAAATACAAAGAATGCCACAACGAAGATGGCACATTTATCAGTGGCAAACCTGGCTGCAAATACAAGTCAAAAGCTGACGTTGCTGCGGGCGATACCTACACGCCGTTTATTTTAGACCAAGAGAAAGGCGTTAAAGTACCTCAGTGGTTAAACGATCCGAAATATTATAACAATCAGGGGGATAGCTTCTGGCAAGGCGAAAGCGCAGTGCATGGCGATTTTGTTGGTTTAGATGATCTTGACACAGCCAACCCAGAAGTCGTTTCTGGGATGACGGAAATATTCAAAAACATCATTACTGAATTTAAACCCGATGGTTTTCGTATTGATACAGTAAAACATGTCGACCTTAGTTTCTGGCAATCCTTTGGGCCAGCAATTGTGGCACATGCAAAATCATCCGGTATTCCAAACTTTCACATTTTTGGCGAAGTCTATGATGGAAACCCGGCAGTATTGAGTAAATTCACGACAGCAGGAAAGCTGCCTAGCGTGCTTGATTTTAGTTTTCATTTTAATGTGAAAGACGCGCTCTTCCATAACAAAGATGTGAATCGTATCGGTCAATTGTTTGATAATGATGACTATTATCGTGATGCAGACTCTTCACCTGATTTGTTAATGAATTTCTTAGGAAACCATGACGCTGGTCGTGTGGGCCTGTTTATCAACCAAGGTTTTGCGGATGCTAGTAAGGCCGAGAAATTACAACGCTCGGTATTAGGTCATGCATTTATGTATATGTCCCGAGGTATTCCAGTCGTTTATTATGGCGATGAACAAGGTTTTACAGGTGACGGAGGAGACGTAGATGCACGAGAAAATATGGATCCGTCATTCGTGGCAGAGTACAACGACAACCTACTCATTGGCACATCACGCACTACCGCCGATGATAATTTCGATCAGAAACATCCAATTTATCAATCACTTAAAAACTTCGCTAAAGTAAGAAGTGAGCATCAAGCATTACGCACCGGTATTCACCAAAATCGTTTGATTGATAACAAAAATCGTATCGTCGCTTTCTCTCGCATCGATAAACAAGAAATGCGTGAATACTTAGCTATTTTCAATATGGATACGGAAACTCGAAAGGTTGCTTTAAACGTCGATTCACTTTCATATTCTAGCGTGCTTGGTAATAACGCTAAGGTAAATCAAGGCTCACTTACAACCACCATAGAGCCTCTCAGCTTCGTTTTGTTAAAGGCCGACCAAGTACACAAAGGCAGCGAAATTTTTGATGTAAAAATGAGTGAAAAATATACTGACAATGAGCGCGTATTTTTGCCAGTGAATTTGAGCTTTGGTTCGCAACAAGCTTTACAGGTAGCTGATGTGTCATTCTATGCTGTGGATGAAAGCGGCGCTGAAACGTTCCTATCAAACGATGATACGTCGCCTTATCGCGCAGTGTTGCTCCCAGAGCAATTAGAGGGTGTTACACAATTGAAAGTGATTGTGAAAGACAGTAGCGAAAACGAAATGAGTAAAACCTTCAAACTATAGGTCTGACAAATGAACTTGGGTTTACTGAACGGTAAACCCTGTTTCTAAAGCTAGCTGCAGATAATTATTATACGAAATAACGTGCTCTCCGTATTGCAAAAGCGCTTCATAAAATCAATGACACCCAAATCCACAGCATGCTAAACCACGCCATGTCTTGATTTTTTTCTACACATGCGTGACTCTATGGTGCTTTCCATTTAAAGGAATATTGTTAATGCTGAATGTATATAATGCTAGGGTTTCATTACTACTAGGGATGTTAATAGCTTCCTTCGCTTTTGCCGAAATCACACAGGCTAATACCTCTGCCCCCCACAAGGAAGTTGAAGTGCAGAGTCCTTATGAGCTGATCATGCCAATGCGAGAACGCGCTGAGACTATCGACAAGCTATTAAATGATAAACTCAATAATACCTTGCCCGCCTTAATGCGGCGTGAGGGTATCGATATGTGGCTGCTCATTTCACGTGAATACAATGAAGATCCAGTATTAAAAACAATGTTACCTTCTACTTGGTTGTCTGCTCGTAGACGCACCATATTACTGATTGTTGATCCGGGTGAAGGGAAGGATTTAGAGCGCTATGCTGTTGCTCGTTATCAAGTTGACACCTTGTTTAAAAAGGCCTGGGATAAAGAAGCCGAACCAGATCAGTGGCAGCGTCTTGTCGATCTTATTAAGCAAATCAACCCTAAGAAAATCGGTATTAATAAATCAGAACATTTTGCCCTTGCAGACGGCATCACTGCGACTGAATATCTTGCGTTTATGGAGAAGCTCGGAGAAAAATACCGTGAACGCGTTGTGTCTGCCGAAATGTTAAGCTTGGCTTGGCTCGAAACACGCACACAACTTGAAATGGAACTGTATCCGACTATTGTGAGCATTGGACATCAGATTATAAAAGAAGCCTACACCAGTGGTTTTATCAAACCCGGCGAAACAACAACAGAAGATATTATTTGGTGGCTCAGAGACAAAAGCCGTTCATTGGCCCTTACAAATTGGTTTCACCCTAGCGTAAGTATTCAGCGAGCAAACCCAGAAAAGTTCAATCATATTCAAGCATTCAGTAAGCGCGCTGCCCCTCAGGTTGTGCAAAAAGGCGATTTGTTACATATGGACTTTGGTATCACCTACTTGCGCTTAAATACGGATCAACAACAACATGCCTATGTGTTAAATGATGGCGAAACTGATGCGCCTGATTATTTGAAAAAAGCATTAGCCAATGGGAATCGCCTACAAGATATATTTACCTCATTATTTGAACTGGATAAAACAGGTAATGCCGTTCTGAAGGAAGCGCGTGCGCAAGCTATTTCAGAGGGAATCAAGCCATCAATTTACACTCATCCTTTGGGTTATCATGGCCATGCCGCGGGAACAACTTTAGGCATGTGGGACTCGCAGGGTGGGGTTCCCATTCAAGGCGATTACCCATTGCACGCCCACACAGCCTATTCCATTGAGTTGAACGCCGCTACATTCGTCGAGGAATGGGGTAAAGAAATCCGGATCATGCTCGAGGAAAATGCTTACTTTGATGGCGAAAGAGTAGAATATATGGATGGTAGGCAGACTCAATTTCACTTAGTCGAAGCACAATAGCTGAACTTCAATCTCAACCTTTCCCAATTAGGTATGAACAGAAACACCTAAAACCAAGCGGTATTCCAGCTATATTACCAAAGGTTAAAAAAATGTAATGATTCTGTAGGCCTTTAAAATAAAGGCTTACAGGCTAGATACAAAACTCACCTTCATTTTGCAGTTCAATATCCTGATCTGCCATTTTTACCGCAGCGTAATCTTATTGTTATCAAAAACAATCAAGGAAATGTTAACCATGAAGCTCATAACAAAAATAGTGTCTGTGACATTTGCAATGTTTCTATTGCAAGCATGTAATGATGATGATCCTGCACCTCAACCAATTCCTCCAGTTGAATCAGCAAATACAATTGCTGATATAGCGAAAGAGAACACTGGCTTGACTACCTTAGTTGCAGCGTTGGAAGCGACTGGCTTAGACGAAACATTAGCGGACCCTGCAGGTTCGTTTACTGTTTTTGCACCGACCAACGCAGCATTTAGCGCACTCGGCCAAGATACCATCGACGCATTGTTAAACGACACTGACACCCTAACGTCAATCTTAACTTACCACGTATTAGCGGGCGAAGTAGATGCCGCAGCCGCTATCGCTGCAGCTGGCACAACCGTTGAGACAGTAAACGGCGCTAGCATAGCAATTACTCTGCTTGGCGACAGCTTGCTGATCAATGGCGTAACGGTAACACTAGCTGATGTTCAAGCATCAAACGGCGTCATCCACATCTTAGATGCAGTTTTATCAGAACCAGCTGAGCGTGGAATGCCAAATGCAAATATCGTTGAGACAGCGGTGGCTGCAGGTGATTTCACTATCCTAGCAGATTTACTCACTTCAACTGGCTTGGTAGACGTGCTGACAAATGCAGACGAGGAGTTTACGGTATTCGCGCCAACAGACGCCGCATTTGAGAGTTTAGGTGAGAACGTCTTAACATCTTTAAGTGAAAACCCTGAAGTCCTAGAGGCAATTTTACTCCAACATGTCGTCGTTGGTTCAACTGTCGATTCACTTACCGCATTCACCTTAGCAGGAAACGATGTAGAAACGGCTTCTGGTGCTGAAATCCCACTAAGTATTAACACAAATAATGATCGTCTCACATTTGGCGGTGCTAATGTTGTCGCTGCAGATGTATATGCAACGAATGGCGTTATCCATGTAATTGATATGGTTGTCGTTGCTGACGTTGTTGTACCACCTGCGGGCGAGAATATCGTTGAAGTCGCAGCTGATAACGCAAACTTCTCTACCCTTGTTGCAGCTTTACAAGCAACTGGTTTGGACGCTGTATTAGCGGATGAAAGTGGTGTGCAGTTTACTGTTTTCGCGCCAACTGACGCGGCATTCGCACAGCTTGGTCAAGATACTATCGACGCCTTACTTGCAGATCCTGAAACATTAGAAAATATTTTGCTGTACCACGTAATTGCAGGCAGTGCAGTCTTGCAAGATGCAGCAGTAACAGTAGCACAATCTGGCGACAACATTGTGACGATGGCGAATGAGCAAGGCGCTGCACTTAGCTTCCCAGACTCAACCCTTTACGTAAATAGCTCAGCAGTATCATCGACTGACGTTATCGCTAATAATGGTGTTATTCATGTGCTTGACCAAGTCATTTTACCACCAGAAATGCGCGGCGAGCCTACGCTAAATATTGTTGAGACAGCATTGGCAGACGATAATTTCTCAACACTAGTAACAGCCCTACAGGCGGCTGATCTTGTAGATACCTTAGCAAACGAAGATGCTACTTTCACCGTGTTTGCACCAACAAATGCAGCCTTTGATAAAATCGAAGACGCTGCGCTAGATGGCCTGCTGATGAATGTTGATGCGCTAACAGGTGTACTACTGCAACATGTTGTAGCAGATGCTGAAATCACTGCAGTACAAGCATATGCGGCAAATGGCGCAAGTGTGGATACGGTTTCAGGTAATGATGTAAGCGTAAACCTAGTTAACTTCACACAATCTGTGAACGACGACAATGCGGAAGTTGCTTATGATGCAGTAAACCAAATGTTGGTGGGCGGTGATGGCTCAGCAAACCCAGGCTTAACATTATATGTATTCAACAATGATTTAGGATCTGCTAGCAGCAACTGTAATGATGCGTGTGCTACTAACTGGCCACCTGTGTTGGTTACTGACGATGCTGTAAGCGGTGTACCTGGTTTAAGCACGATTGAACGTGCCGATGGTGGAATGCAAGCAGCATATCAAGGACGTCCATTGTACTTCTTCGCTAGCGATACTGAAGCGGGTGATATGAATGGTGACGGCGCTGGCAATGTTTGGTTTAAAGTTAGTCAAGCACCTGTTGCTCTTCAAATCCAAGGTTCTAACGTAACGACCACCGATATCTACACAACTAACGGTGTCATTCATGTTATCGACACAGTGATTACAGAGACGCTTGAGCCAGCAGCAATGTAAAGCTTAAAAGCTCGTTAAGAAGACCTCCACTCATGAGTGGGGGTCTTTTTGTTTCAGCCCTTATTTATTTTGAATAAAACAGTTTATTTAGCGGATTATGAACGGGCTCGGTTATGAACAGGCTTAGCAGTCATTGTTCGTTTTTATGCTTGAGTATTGATGAAGCTAAAAAGGGCAAGAGTCGCGGTAGAACCTAAGAAGGGATGATGTAAAAAACTTAAAAAAAAAACGTGGCAGTTGAACACTACCACGTTTCTTTGGATTGTTAATCACTAGAACCTAAAGCTGAAAAAATTCTCTACGCAACTCAGGGTTGTTGTTGAACGCACCGCCTAGTGAACTCGTTCTGGTGAATGAGTTACTGTCGCGGATACCGCGAGCTTTCACACAGTAATGCGTAGCGTTAATACTTACCGCAACGTCTTCGGTTCCCGTGAGTGCCTGTAACGCAACCATGACTTGTTGTGTCAAACGCTCTTGCACTTGCGGGCGCTGAGCAAAGAAGCCAACTAAACGGTTTATTTTAGATAGACCTATCACGGTGTCCTTGGGAATATAAGAGACCGTCGCTGTACCATCAATCGTCACGAAGTGATGCTCGCAAGTGCTAGTCAAGCTGATATCAGTCACCTGGACAGGTTGGTCGATGCTCATCTTGTTTTCAATTTGCGTTATTTTTGGGAACGCGCGGTAGTCTAAACCTGAAAAAATTTCATTAACGTACATTTTCGCGATGCGTTTTGGTGTATCTTGCAAGCTATCATCTTGCAGATCTAAGCCCAAGGTTTCCATCACCTCACGCATTGCGTTTTGTATCTTGGTTCGCTTTTCTTCATTGCTTAATCCGTTTTCCACCATAGGGGTTTCTAGGCCCTTAGCTTCCAATGCACGTCTGACAATAGCCGCTTCTGCAGAAATCGAAGGCTCTGCTGCTTCGCGGATTTTTATAGCTTCTTTTGCTAACATTTGGTCTTCCGGTGAATATTTATAAAGTGGTATACGGTATGATCTGATGAATTGGTTTACTAAAAAATGACAATTTGTTCATATAGGCAGCAATTCTTCCAATTATGGTCTAAATAAAACCGACACCACGTACAAGGTCGTACTATGATAATCATAGTACGAAACAGCAAGCCTCTAAATACGATAAGGAAACTCTCGCTTCATGACTTCTCCCATTCTCATTACCGGTGGCGCTCAACGCCTAGGATTAGCCATCGCAAAGGACTTATTACGTCAACATCATAAAGTGATTATAACATATAGAACGAAAAAGCCCTCAGTAGATGAATTAAAAGGCTTAGGTGCTCTGGCCATTCAAGCCAATTTTTCAACTCAAGATGGCATAGACTGCTTTATAGAAGCAATAAAAAAAGAAACAACATCCCTCAGGTGCATAGTCCATAATGCGTCTGATTGGGACCAAGAATCAGATACGCAGGATTACAACCAACTATTTGGTAAAATGATGCAAGTTCACGCTAACACGCCTTATCAGATCAACCTTGCCTTGCAAGGTTTGTTGCAGAAACACGCGACACAATCCGAGGAGTTTGGCGATATCATCCATATGACTGACTATGTGCAGTTAAAGGGAAGTAAGAAACATATCGCCTATGCGGCAAGTAAGGCTGCCTTACATAACCTCACTCTGTCATTTAGTGCCTTGCTGGCGCCGCAGATAAAAGTTAACAGCATTGCCCCTGCTCTTGTTATGTTCAACGATCATGACTCAGAGGAATACCGCGCACGCGCTTTGAAAAAGTCACTATTGGAAACCTGCCCCGGCGCAGAAGAGGCAGTTAAAGCAGTGAACTTTTTGTTGAACAGCAACTATATAACCGGACAGACAATTCATCTCGATGGTGGACGCCACTTAAAATAGGCCCATTCGTCAGTTTTCATTTTGCTATTTTGATTTATAAACAAAGGAACAAGGTTTGCACGTATTATTTTCACCATGTCGCATCGCTTTCAGTGCTTTAACACTAGCAACGTTTAGTTTGGCTACTCAAGCGCAAACTCAAAATGACGCTTTTGATAACGATGTATCACAGCAAGCGAATTCTCAAGCCGTAGAGCGGATTCTAGTGACGGCAAACCGCAGTCCTAGTCGATTGCTGACGACCGCTGCCAGTATTGGTAGTGTCGACAAGTCCGAGTTGGATTTGATAAACCACCAGCACATTAATCAAGCTTTGCATCGAATCTCTGGCACATGGATCAGCAGAGGAAATGGCCAAGAGCACCTCACCGCTATTCGATCTCCAGTACTCACTGGCGCTGGCGGGTGTGGCGCTTTTTTTATGGCACTTGACGGCATATCATTGCGCGCCCCTGGATTCTGTAATGCGAATCAATTGTTTGATGCCAACACAGAGCAAGCTCAACGTATCGAAGTTTTGCGCGGTCCATCAAGCACCTTGTTTGGCTCGAATGCTGTGCATGGCGTAATCAACATCATCAGTCCTGATGCATATGCTAGCACCGCAAACTCGGTCGGCTTACGGGCAGGACGTGACGACCACCTTCGAGCGAGTCTTGCATACCGCACACAAGAAGATAACAGCGCCTTCGCTGTTTTTGGCAACCTTACTCAAAATAATGGTTATCAACAAAACAGTGGCTACGACCAACAAAAAATGACCTTGGTATACCAACAAACTGGAAACGTGTGGCAAAATAAAACGGTTCTGGATATAGCAAACTTAGAGCAAGAAACAGCAGGTTTTGTGCAAGGCTTTGAGGTGTTTAAGGATAAACAAATACGTCGTTCAAACCCAAACCCTGAAGCATTTCGGGATGCAACATCATTGCGTGCATATTCACAGTTCAGCATGGAAACAGCGAATGGTAACTTCTCAGTAACGCCATATATCAGACGAAACCAAATGGCCTTCTTGCAACATTTTTTGCCTTGGAAAGCTCTAGAAGAAAATAGTCACAGTAGTGCCGGGATACAATCACAATATCGCTATCAAAAAGATAATCTCAACTTGACGACAGGTTTTGATTTTGATTTTACTCGGGCCAATTTACGCGAAACTCAAGACCAGGCTTTTTCACCTAACATTCCTCAAGGTGAGCACTATGATTACAATGTGAATGCCTCAACAACAGCAGCTTACGTTCAGGCGCAATGGGAGCTATCTAACTGGCAACTAACGCTGGGGGGAAGACTTGAAAATGTACTTTTTGACTACGACAACCTGTTAAAAGATGGAAACGCTTGCGCACCTGAGGTAGCAACCTGTCGGTTTACGCGCCCTGAAGATCAAAACGTAAGCTTCACTGTATTCTCACCAAGCTTTTCAGCCTTGTATAGTGTAAACCAGTATCAAACGGCTTACTTCAAACTCAGTCAAGGCTTTCGCGCCCCTCAAGCAACAGAGCTATTTCGTTTGCAAAACAATCAAAGCGTTGCCGACCTAAATGAAGAAGAGATAGACGCTATAGAATTGGGTTGGCGATTAGTCAGCGACAAATATGCGTTCAATGCGTCTGTATTTTGGCAAGAGAAAAAAGACTTTATTTTCCAAGATACTAATCGGCAAAATATATCTAATGGAGAGACTCGTCACCGCGGTCTTGAGTTGAGTGGAAAATATCATCTCTCGCCAAGCGTTTATATTTCTGGCAACGCAACTTATGCGACACATGAATATGCGAATGCCATTGCCATTTCAAATACCAATATTGAAGGTAATGAAATAGACACAGCGCCTCGCACAATTGGTTCAGCTCAGCTTGGCTGGCATGTCAGTGACACTATTCAAACTGAACTATCACTTCAGCATGTGGGCGACTACTTTTTGAACCCTGAAAACACGGCTGAGTACGATGGTCACACATTGGTCGATTTGAATCTTCACTACGAATATTCACCGCAACTTCGCTTCAATGCAAACATCTATAACTTACTGGATAAAGACTATGCTGAACGCGCAGATTTTGGCTTTGGTAACTATCGTTACTTTGCAGGACAGCCTCGCAGGATATTTGTCGGTGCTACATGGTCATGGTCTCAGCAATAGCAAATAAACCCTGAGAGAAATGTGAATATGCCGCTTTTGTGTCAAGCACAAGGCGGCTATACTTAGCGGAAATTGGCTCGAACTCGAGAACTCAAAAAACATGGCAAGTTTTCAACATCAATCTGCACTTACCTTGCTGCCTGAATGGGCTGAGCAAGAGGCTGTCATACTCGCATGGCCACACTCAGATACTGACTGGCAACCCTGGTTAGACGAAGTACAAAGTACTTATATAAGCCTTATTCAAGCAATAAATGAGAGTGGCTGCGTGGTCCTTTTGCTGTGTCGTGAGAGCGAGCTTGGTATAATTAAAAGCTTGGTGCCTTATCGCAACAAAGTCCTGTGTATTCCATGTGACTATAACGATACTTGGGTGAGAGATTATGCCTTTCTGACTTGCGAAAGTGAAAACGGCAATGTTCCCGTTAATTTTCAGTTTAATGGTTGGGGCCAAAAGTTTGATGCAAGCAAAGACACAATGATCAATGAGGGTGTGTTCGCGCAGCTATGTCAAAACCCAATGCAACATTTTGATATTGTATTAGAAGGTGGCGCAATTGAAATTGACCAAAACCAACACTTAATATCGACTCAATCTTGTTTATTCAATCCTCTTCGGAATGGGAACATGTCTGGGCAGGAATATGACAACCTGTTTCACGGGAAGTTAGGCGCTGAAAAAACCACACTTTTTGCTGACGGTCACTTGGAAGGCGATGATACCGACGGACATATAGATACCTTAGTACGGTTTACGCCCTTGCACGGCTTAGTGATTCAAAGTGCCAATAATTGCCCAGAGGATAATCACTTTCCGGGCCTGTTCAAATTGGTACAAGCCTGTCAGCAAACATTTCCAACACACGCGATTTATGAATTACCGCTGCCAAATATGAAAAATGCAGAAGGTGAAAGACTACCGGCTTCTTATGCAAATTTTCTCATTTGCAATCAAAGCGTATTGTTTCCGGTGTACCAACAAAGCGAAGATGCACTTGCGTTAGAAGTCATTCAAAACGCTTTTCCAAATCACCGTATAGTCGCGATAAACTGTGCTCCTTTGGTGCAACAATTTGGTAGCTTGCATTGTATTACGATGCAAGTGCCAAGCAACACAATCACATCCGATATTATAGAATTAGCCAGAGATGGAGTCGCCGTATTATGAAACAGAATCAATCTCAAACAAAAAAACTAAAAGTGGGCCTAAAAGTGGGCTTGGTACAACAAGCTGTAAGCTCAAATGACAAGCTCGAAAATTGGCAGAATAGCGCACAAAAAGTAAGAGAGCTTGCCGCAAATGGTTGCGAGTGTATTTTACTGCAAGAGCTTCACAGCACGCTGTACTTTTGCCAAGAAGAGGATGTTGATGCCTTCGATTTGGCTGAGCCAATTCCTGGTGAAGCCACCGAGTATTTCGGCAAGCTGGCAGCAGAATTGAGTATCGTGCTAGTCACCTCTTTGTTCGAAAAACGTGGTTCAGGCCTTTATCATAATACGGCTGTAGTGTTCGATCGCAGCGCTGAAATCGCAGGCAAGTATCGCAAAATGCATATTCCTGACGATCCTGGTTTTTATGAGAAGTTTTATTTCACCCCCGGCGACATGGGCTTCGAACCTATCCAAACCAGTGTCGGTAAGCTCGGCGTGCTAGTTTGTTGGGATCAGTGGTACCCAGAGGCTGCTAGGCTCATGGCAATGGCTGGCGCCGATATACTCTTCTACCCGACAGCTATAGGTTGGGACCGAAACGATACGAAGGAAGAACAGCAGCGCCAACAGGACGCGTGGCAAGTTATCCAACGCTCTCATGCCGTCGCGAACTCAGTGCCAGTTATTGTGGCGAACCGAGTCGGTTTTGAACCCTCTCCTGTGACTGGTGATGCAGGTATCGCGTTCTGGGGCCATAGTTTTATTGCTGGCCCACAAGGTGAAATACTGGCTCAAGCAGGCAGCGATAAAGAAGAGACGCTACAAGTCGAACTCGATATGACGCGCACCGAGGACATTAAGCGTATTTGGCCGTACTTTAGAGATCGCCGTATTGATGCATATGATGACTTAACGCTTAGGTGGCGAGATTAAGCCTTGATCCCAGTCGAATAGAGTTTGTTATTAAATAACAAATGCGTTTGATAGGGATCTTGAAGTAGGCTTTGAATAGCTTCATCTTCAACCCACAAGCCCCCGGTATATTGACCAAATGCTGGCATCAGTAGGATATTCTCAGTGCTGACAAAACACTTTCCCGTCATTCTATGTCGGGCCTTTTTTACACTCAATTTTGGATGAAAGTGACCAATCACTTGCGCTGTCGCGTTTGCAAAGCGAGTTAGGTTCTCAGGTTCATGAACCCAGAGAATGTTATCTATTTCATAGTATTCGCTCGACTGCCCTAATATTGCATCTGGCATTTCTGGGTCGTGATTGCCTAAGACCCAAAACCAAGCATTTACACCGCGGACTAAGTCGTTTATGTCAGATAAGTCTCTATTATTCATGCGACTGAGAGCATTGCCGTCATGCAGACTATCACCTAAGCAAATGACCTGTTTAGGGTTATATTCCTGTAGCACGTTTTGCATGTTTGTTATGGTCTTTGCGGTATCAAAGCGAGGTAATGGGTTCGCGAACTGAGAAAGAAAGCTACCCTTTTCAAAATGCAGATCAGAAAATACCACCATGTCATGTCTAGGCCAAACTAAGGCACCACTGGCATCTAAGATGAAGCGGTGGTCAGCAAAGTTTATCAGACAAGCTGTTCGCGCATGCAGCTTGGCCAACAAGGCATCTTCAGTAATCATTAAACATCTCGTTTTTTGCTCAGCAAGTCTTTGACTTCTTGTAGCATGTTTTCGGCCTCTTGATACAAGCTTGCTTGCTCTAGTAGGGCTTCTGCACCTTGGCCTTTTATCTGTTCCGATTTCACATCCAACACAATCGGGATAGCCATCGGCGATGCTTTTTCCAATTGTTGAAATGCAAACATGCCGTTAAAGCGGATTAGCGTATCACCTAGGCGCTGCAAGTCTAAAAGCTCTCTCTCAGCATCCTCTCGCGTGACTCGTAGCAAGATATGGTCAGGATCGTGCTCGCGTAAGGTATCGTATATGAGGTCTGTGGAAAAGGTCACCTGCTTCATGGTTTTTCGGGTACTGTGGTATTGTTGCTCTATTAACCCACTGACCACAGCCACTCGTCGAAATGAGCGTTTTAACATTGGCGCCGCTAACATCCAGTCTTCAAGTTCGTCGCCCAATATATCTGGGTTAAACAATGCTGGAATGTGAGCCTCTTCTACCACCGCAATGGAGGAGATGGATAAGCCATAGTCTGTGATACTGAAACTTAGAGGCTTTAAACCTAACTTTTCCATCCTACGAGTCACTAACATACCCAATGTTTGATTCGCTTTTCTGCCCTCAAATGTATAAAACAAGGTGTATTGTGTTTGCCTAAACGGAAACTGCTCTACCAACACTCTGTCTGTTGAGGGAATTAAAGAAAAGCCAGCTTGTAAATCCAGCCATTCTCTGACTTGCTTGGGTAAGGCGCGCCATTTTTCAGGTTCATTAAGTAAAGCTCTGACGCCGTCAGCCAGGAAGGTGCTAAGTGGCATCTGCCCACCCACATAGCTTGGGATCTTCGGCTCTTTTGCTTTGCCAGGCCTCGCTTCTACCATCATATCTTTGATACCTTCAAATCGCAGCACTTCACCAGCGAAGAAAAAGGTATCTCCAGGCACAAGTTGTTGCGCGAAGTATTCCTCAACTTCTCCAATAATTTTGCCTTGATGTGCACGCCGAAGGCGTTTAACTCGAAGTCGTCCGGCTTCAACGATAGTGCCGATGTTTTGCCTATGACGCATAGTAATGCGTTTTGAGGCAGGCGCAAAAACACCAGGCTCAATTTCGGTCAAACGGTTGTATCTTTCATAGGCCTGCAAAGCATAACCCCCGTTTTCGGTAAATTGCCAAAGTGACGTAAAGGTTTGCAAATCAAGCCCACCATAGGGACTGGCGTCGAGGACTTGTTGATAAATTTCATCCATGCTGGCAGGCTGACTACAAACGCAATTTAAAATGTATTGTGGCAATACATCAAGCGCGCCAGAATGGGGACTGTCGCCATCTAATTCCCCCTGTTTGATTGCATTAATAGCAGCTTGGCATTCCAAGGTTTCGAAGCGGTTAGCGGGCACCAAAAGGGCTTGCGAAGGTTCATCCATTCTATGATTTGAACGACCAATACGCTGCAGTAAGCGACTTACGCCCTTAGGAGCGCCAACTTGAATAACCAAATCGACATCCCCCCAATCAATGCCAAGCTCAAGCGCCGAGGTTGCTACAATTGCTCGTAGTTTTCCAGATGCCATCATTGCTTCTGTTTTCTGTCTCTGCTCTTTACTCAATGAGCCATGATAAATGGCAATAGGTAAGACTTGTGTGTTTTCAGTCCATAAATGTTGAAAAATAAGTTCAGCTTGAGCGCGTGTGTTAACAAAGACCAGGGTGGTTTTCGCTGTGGCTATTTGCGCATAGATATCTTTGACAGCGTACTTCCCCATATAACCGCCAAATGGCATACGCTCCTTGGTTTTCAGCAACTTTATCTTCGGCTTAACTTTGCTTTTTACCGCTAATACTTCGCATGGTTCTCCGCTTGATCCCAACCACGCTGCTAATGCTTCTGGTTGAGCTACCGTGGCAGATAAGCCAAATCGAACAAGCTCTGGACTGAGACTTTGCAATCTGGCCAATGCTAAGGCCGTAAAATCGCCCCGCTTAGTGAAAGCAAAACTGTGAGCTTCATCAACGATAATGGCTTTAACTTGCCCAAAAATGCGTGGGGCATCAGCGTAAGACAACATTAACATCAGTGATTCAGGTGTAATGAGCAATATGTTGGGCGGCCTCTTGCGCTGCTGCTGACGTTGGTAAGCGGTGGTATCTCCGGTTCTTGCGCCCACAGTAATCGGCAAAGACATATCATCAATAGGCTGCTGTAGGTTACGGTGAATATCTTGCGTGAGGGCTTTTAAGGGCGAGATGTAAATAGTGTGCAAACCCGTTTGTGGGTGCTTAGCTAAATCTATTAAGGTAGGCAAAAATCCAGAGAGCGTTTTACCCGCGCCAGTAGGAGCAATCAATAAGGTAGAACGTTGTTCTGCAAAAGCCTTAACCATTTGCTTCTGATAGGGGCGCACAGACCATTGTTTATCTTCAAACCAACTCGAAAACAAAACGGGTATGGTTTTTAAACGTTTTACAGAAGCAGAAAAAGTTCTTGTCACTAAACGCACCAAAATGGAGTTACACGCGTAAGTAACTCTGTTATGAAATTATCAACTCCAACTAATATGCAGCATCCGCAACATTGGATTACTACAAATCCAAATGGTTTGTATTGTGAAGCGCTTGATGCCTATATCGATCCAATGCAAGCGGTTGCTCGTGCCATCGTCACTCATGGTCATGCAGACCATGCGCGTGCTGGCCATGGGGAAGTGTATGCCACCCCTGAAACAATGGCAATCATGCGCATTCGTTACGGTGAAGACCACGCACAAAAGCAAATTGAACTCGCTTATGATCAGACTATCGATTTAGCTAAAGGCCAATTAATGCTGAAACCTGCTGGACATATTTTAGGTTCAGCCCAAGCCGTCATTGATCACGCAAGCCATCGTTTAGTCATTTCAGGCGATTACAAACGCAGTGCTGACCCAACTTGCGCGCCTTTTGAAGTCTGCCCATGCGATGTTTTTGTTACCGAGGCAACCTTTGCATTGCCAGTGTTTCATCACCCGCCGATATTACAGGAAGTGAACAAACTACTAGATTCGTTATCACTATTTCCTGAGCGATGTCATCTTGTAGGCGTTTATGCCTTAGGGAAATGCCAACGGGTAGTCCTTGCATTGAGAGAATTGGGCTATCAAAAGCCCATTTATATGCATGGTGCTTTGCTAAAATTGTGCACTCTGTACAAAGAATTTGGCATTGATATGGGCGCTATCGTTCCTGTTAGTGAGGTCGAAGATACTAAAACCTTAGCTGGCGAAATTGTGCTCGCGCCACCCTCAGCATTGAATGACCGATGGTCTCGCAAATTACCAAATGTGATTACCGCCATGGCTTCAGGTTGGATGCAAATTCGAGCGCGTTCAAAGCAAAGAAAAGCAGAGTTGCCGATTATCATATCAGACCATTGCGACTGGCCAGAGCTTCTGCAAACCATCAGTGAAGTAAATCCTGGGGAGGTCTGGGTAACACATGGTCGAGAAGCGGCTCTCGTTCATCAAGCGCAACAGATGGGTTATCGAGCCAAAGCCTTGTCCCTCGTTGGCTTTGATGAAGAGGCTGCTGAGTAATGGAGAAGTTTGCAGAGCTAGTCGACAAACTCTATTTTACGTCAAGTAATCTGGCCAAGTCCGCCATTCTTAGAGAGTATTTGAAAAGCACTCCTGACCCAGACAGAGGTTGGGCTATCGCCGCGATCGCCGGAACGCTCAACTTTGACTTATTCAAACGTAAGCTGATAAAAGATTTGATAAAGTCGCGTGTCGACCCAGTACTGTTCGATTTAAGCTATGATTATGTGGGTGAAATGAGCGAAACGGTTGCCCACTTGTGGCCAAGCGACCAAGCAGAGGCAACAATGGATAGCCCTTTACCGAGTTTGAATGAGCTCGTTCTTACCTTCAAATCAAGTGCGAAAAAAGATATCCAAGACATTCTCATTGACTTACTGAATAGAATGACGCCAAATCAACGGTGGGCGCTCATTAAACTCGGTACCCGAGGTTTGCGAATAGGCTTGTCTTCACGTTTCTTAAAAAAAATACTCGCTGAATATGCCGTTTCATCAGATATTCAAGTAGAAGATATTGAGCGGGTTTGGCATGGTGTCGAGCCGCCTTACACCGACCTTATGCAATGGTTAGAAGGAGATGCTCCAAAACCAGATATATCCGAAAAAATCACCTTTCAACCGGTTATGCTATCCCATCCCTTAGACGAAGTAGACTTGCCCCGCATGTTGAATTCAGATGACCGTTCAGTGCAATCAGAAGACAGATGGCAAGCAGAATGGAAGTTTGACGGGATACGTGTTCAACTTGTCTGTAACACCAACGGAAAAGCGCTATTTAGTCGCACAGGTGACGACATTGGCCATAGCTTTCCAGACCTACTAGCAAGTATTGATGAGAACACAATGTCTGGCGTATTTGATGGTGAATTATTGGCTATGAAGGAAGGCAAGATCTTGAGCTTCAACCAGCTTCAACAACGCTTAAATAAAAAGAAGCCGAGCAAGCAATTAATCGCTTCGATACCGGTGGGTATGATGTTATACGACGCACTCTTTTTAGACGCCGCAGACTTGCGTGAATTACCGCTTTCACAGCGTTACCAGCATTTAGCTACATGGTATCAAAAGCACAACACTGCAAAATTAAAACTTTCGAAAGCGCTCACGTATCGAACTATCAATGATTTGCAAACTTTGAGAGAAACAGCAAATACGAGTGAAGAGTACATTGAAGGCTTAATGCTCAAGAACCTGGAAGGTAGGTATGTAGCGGGCAGACCTAAAGGTCAGTGGTATAAATGGAAGCGCGATGCAAAAGTCATTGATGCTGTCATTATGTATGCACAACGAGGACACGGTAAACGTTCATCATTCTACTCTGATTATACCTTTGGGTGCTGGCAGGACGGTAAACTATTACCTGTCGGCAAAGCTTATAGTGGCTTTACCGATGCTGAGCTAAAGCAACTCGATGCATGGGTTAGAAAGAATACTATCGGCCGTTTTGGCCCAGTGAAAGAAGTGAACAAAGCGCTAGTATTTGAGTTAGCCTTTGATTCTGTGCATGAATCAAAACGTCATAAGTCCGGCTTGGCCTTACGTTTCCCTCGAATCCATCGCATTCGCTGGGACAAGCCGGCTGATGAAGCAGACCAGTTGCAGACGCTTAAGAATATGATTGTTTGAGATTCAAAGTCTTGTTGGTAGACTGCTATGCTATGGCATTGCGTCATACTCATGTAGATTGCGTCATCCCCATGCAATTTGCGTCATCCCCATGCAGATGGGGAGCTAGGTTCCCGACTGCTCGGGAATGACTATGTGCATTGCGTCATCCCCATGCAGATGGGGAGCTAGGTTCCCGACTACTCGGGAATGACTATGTGCATTGCGTCATCCCCATGTAGATGGGGAGCTAGGTTCCCGACTGCTCGGGAATGACTATGTGCATTGCGTCATCCCCATCCAGATGGGGAGCTAGGTTCCCGACTGCTCGGGAATGACTATGTGCATTGCGTCATCCCCATGTAGATGGGGAGCTAGGTTCCCGACTGCTCGGGAATGACTATGTGCATTGCGTCATCCCCATCCAGATGGGGAGCTAGGTTCCCGACTACTCGGGAATGACTATGTGCATTGCGTCATCCCCATGTAGATGGGGAGCTCGGTTCCCGACTGCTCGGGAATGACTATGTGCATTGCGTCATCCCCATGTAGATGGGGAGCTAGGTTCCCGACTACTCGGGAATGACTATGTGCATTGCGTCATCCCCATGTAGATGGGGAGCTCGGTTCCCGACTGCTCGGGAATGACTATGTGCATTGCGTCATCCCCATGCAGATGGGGAGCTAGGTTCCCGACTGCTCGGGAATGACTATGTGAATTGCGTCATCCCCATGCAGATGGGGAGCTAGGTTCCCGACTACTCGGGAATGACTATGTGCATTGCGTCATCCCCATGCAGATGGGGAGCTAGGTTCCCGACTGCTCGGGAATGACTATGTGCATTGCGTCATCCCCATGTAGATGGGGAGCTAGGTTCCCGACTACTCGGGAATGACTATGTGCATTGCGTCATCCCCATGCAGATGGGGAGCTAGGTTCCCGACTACTCGGGAATGACGTTGGTGGCGGGAATGACGTTGGTGGCGGGAATGACGTTGGTGGCGGGAATGACGTTGGTGGCGGGAATGACATTGATTGCGGCAACAACTAAATATTAGATGAAATATTAAATAAGGATTGTTTTAGAGATGTATAAGAAAAAGCTCTTCTTTTTTGGTTTGGGCACGGCCTTTATCCTACTCATTGCACTTGCATGCACAGCGGTATCTGCGCACCTTACGCGGCAGAACTTGGAACAGAGTACAATTGCTCAGTCCTTATTAAGTGAGCATCAACAGCTTTCCAGTATTTCTTACCGGCTCTTTAAACAGCTTACCGATGAAATTATTTTTGGTAAAAATGCCAACCAAGCAAATGTCCGCAAAAAGCGGGCGATTATCGCTGAATCTATCGTCAATATTAGACGCTTGGAATTAAAGCAACGAGAAGCTTTAGGTGAAGATTTCACGCTAGGTACCGTAGAAGATACCGACGAACTTGATAGTTTAATTACATCCATAATCAATGAATTTGAGATGATTGTAGAAAACAGTACTAGTGTCCCCATTGCGCAAAAACAAAACCTACGCAACTTGCTAGAAGAGAGTATCGACAATGAATTTAGAGAAGCGATAAACGCAGCAGAAGTGCGTCAAAGTCGAGTAGTGAGTAGCATCAATGCGCGAATAAATGCCTTAAATACAGCGATAGTTTGGTTTACATTGATTCTAGGTCTATTGGTAGTCCCGCTTATTGGCTATGCCTGCTATTGGTTATTTAACCAACTTTATCAGCCGCTTATACTCATTCAGCGCGCCACCAATACAATAGCCAACGGTGACTACCGAAAGCCTATTTCTGATACTCTTGATAGTGAATTTCAGCAACTCGCCACCTCAATCAATCAGCTCGCTAAGCGGCTGCAAGAACACGAGGCAAACGAAGCTCGCTCCCGCAAAAATTTAGAGTTCCAGGTAGAGCAACGCACTAGCGAGTTAACCCAAGCCAACCTACAGTTGACCAAAATAGACTCTCGTCGTCGTCAATTCATTGCTGATGTATCGCACGAATTGCGCACGCCTTTAACGATCATAAGAGGTGAGGCTCAAGTGACTTTGCGTGTGAAGTCTATCTCAGAGGCAGAATACAAAGACACACTGCAAGTAATACTCGATCAAGCCGTCAACTTGAGCCACTTAGTTGATGGTTTATTACTACTCACAAGAGCTGAGATGACTGAGCTTCATTTAGAGCTTTCTAGCATGGATATGGAGCCCATTATCATGTCAGAAGTCGCAAAGTGGCGTAAACTTTGCGAAAACAGAAATATTGAAGTTGATGAGAATATTAAAAATACACTGACAAAGGTACGCATAGACAAACCAAGAATAGAACAGGTTTTTTCAATATTACTCGATAACGCTAACAAGTATTCAGCCAAGAATGAAGCCATTAAAATATCGATAGGTTATTCTGAGGAATGCATTAACATCTCAGTGTCGGATACTGGCGAGGGTATTTCAGGAGCTGAAATTGAGAATATCTTCGAACGTTTTGTTCGCTTCAGCAAGCATAATGAGGGAGTTGGTCTTGGTTTGCCCATTGCCAAAGCGATTGTTGAGGCCCATAAAGGCAGCATTAGTGTCAATTCCGTGCAAGGTGAAGGAACGACCTTTTCTGTCAAATTACCGCTAGATAACTTAACACTGAAAAATGAATCATGAAAATATTAATCGCTGATGACGAATTACCGCTATTACGTTTTTTAGAAAAAGGTCTTAAAACAGAAGGCTACGAATGTGACACTCTGAGCCAACTGCATGAGATATTACCTTTTGTTAAAAAGCATTCGTCTACGATCCTCGTATTGGACAGAATGTTTGGTGATGAGGATAGCGTGTCTATTGTTTCTGCATTGAAAGCCCTTCCCAACCCTCCCATGATTTTAATGCTAACGGCTCTTGATGAAGTTAATGAGAGAGTCAAAGGCTTACAAGAAGGTGCAGATGACTATTTATGTAAACCTTTCGATTTCGATGAATTGTTAGCACGGATCGTTGCCTTGAAACGGCGAGTAACCCAACAAACACCCGATACAATAAACTCGCTGAAATTCTCAAAGCTAGAACTATTGCTAGATGAGCGAGTGGCAAAACTAAACGGAGAAGAAATAGGCTTAACTAAAATAGAGTATGAGTTGCTTCAGTATTTGCTCGAAAACAAGAACAAAGTTTTGTCGAGAGAAAGAATATTGAGCCGAGTGTGGCAGACTTACAGTGACCCCAACACCAATATTGTGGATGTTTATATTAGTCGCTTAAGAAAGCGCTTGGATGCGGATAAAGCAATTGCGATTCAGACATTACGCGGGAATGGATATCGCTTGGGCGAAACCGCCCAAGCGTAAACACCGTTTCTACTACTTGATTGGAGAAAGTAGCTTCTCATTTGTTACCAGATTTCTAACGCCGTGAGCATGATCTTCGTTGAACTCATTGCTTTCACACCATTCACCAACTGAATTGATATCTACTTTAGCAACCTGAGGTCTTACGCTCCAGCTTACTTTCAGAGGAGAAGCTTTTTCATTGAATGAGGGGCCTGTGGTTGAACCAATATACTCAACCGGTGTACCCGTATTATTCGGAATGTTGACAGCTTGATAATAGCCATCGCGCTGCTCTACTTTCGCTAAGTCTTCGAAGTCTAATGCATCGTCATCGTTTACAAGAACGAACACTTGACCTTCAACACGAAGACCTGGGTTCATTGAACTGTCTGACAAACACGCGCCCAAGGTTGGACCTGGCTTGATATCATTTGACGTATAGACATAATGCAATTCAATAGTATCGCCCGCCATTAGTGAACCACCCTTGGCAGCACAGATGTTTTTGTTGACTGGTTTTGTTTCGGCAGCAGAAAGTGCACCATCATATTTGAAGCCAGTCATGTAACCTTTACCGTCACCATTACCAGCATAGGTTGTGAACTCACCACCCTTGTGTTCTGCATTTTTGTGAAAATGAATGTTACACAAGTTCATTTGTGTTGACGGTGCAGCAAAGCCAAAAACTCGCTTGTTAGTACCCTCTTTAGAATCGATGTCTCTTGGAGACTGGGGACCAAAGCCCTTTCCATCAGTGTTCATTTCGAGAGCGGCACGGTTTTTCTCAATAACATCGTCGCCGACAGTTTTAGAAATTGCAGGACTCGCGCCAACTAATAGAGCTGCAGCAAGTGATGAAAAGATAGCTAGTTTTGTAGGTGTAAACTTGTTCATATTTAACCTCTGTTGGGTTTTACAGCAGACTTTGTCTGGTGTCGTCAACGTTTTCTAATTTATAAATGACTGCGGAAATAAGCCGCAAGCACTCGTTCTAATACACTTTATTTTATGGTTTTAAAACTTCCGACCAATAGAGATATAGTCACTCTATAGGCTTTGTGGATGTTAAGAGTATAGGCGAGTAAATTGAAAAAGACTTTGCTTCAACATTAAAATTAGATTAAAAGCGATTAATTTAACCATGAGGACCGTGAATTCATCGAATAAGCAAGACAAAAAAAGACAAGTCATAGCGCTATATTTACTCAATATAATAAACTAGATTCAAATGGTTCGGCGGGCTACACTACAAAAAACTTCTTAGAAAAGGACTTATTTATGCGGCATTATCTCCTCATAAGCCTCTGCCTTATATTATCGGCATGCAGTATATCGGTTACTGAGCATCGCCTACCCTATGACGCCAACACCAATGCAGTTGCTAACAAAAACCAAGGCTTTTCTAAAGGTCGATTACAAAACATCGACACTAAAATGCAAAGGTATATTGACGAAGGTAAACTAGCAGGAATCAGCACATTGGTCGCCAGGAATGGAGAGATAGTCCATGACTCCACACTTGGCATGCAAGATCGCGAGGCTGGACTTGAGTTACAGAAAGACACTATCTTCCGTATTTATTCAATGACAAAACCAGTCACTGCTGTGGCCGCACTGCAACTATGGGAGCAAGGCAAGTTTCATATGAATGATCCCATTGCTTGGTATATACCTGAACTAGCAAACTTAAAAGTGTATGTTAGTGGTAGCGGTGATGATATGGTGCTTGAAGATGCAAATGCACCCATCAGAATTATTGATTTATTCATGCACACTGCCGGTTTCAGTTATGGTTTTACTGGTAGCGAAGTTGATAATTTGTATCGCGCATCTCCCATGACACAGGGCAAAGTGAAAGCGGAAGATGTCATGAGTGAACTGGCTAAACTCCCACTCAATCATCAACCTGGCACTCAGTGGCACTATGGTGTGAATACCGATGTGATTGGGGCGTTAGTTGAACGGTTGTCTGGAATGAAACTGGGCGAATACATGCAAAAGAACATTTTTGTACCTCTTCGAATGACCGACACTGGTTTCTCAGTTGCTCCTGATAAAGCTCACCGACTAGCGCAAATATACAGTAGCGACAAGAATGGAAACACGATTCCGATGGAAAATGAACCTTTAGGCGACTTTTTGAGTGACCCAGAAGTTCATAATGGTGGCGGCGGCTTAGTCTCAACCATGGACGATTATCTTACCTTTGCACAAATGCTATTAAATGGGGGTGAAATAAACGGTGTTCGGATCTTAGGTCGAAAAACAGTTGAATATATGACGAGCAATCATCTTCCTGCAGACTTAGTTCCATATGCAGCTAATTCACTTGGTGAAGGCTATGGACTAGCAGTTTCGGTAACCGTCGACGAGGGGCAAAGTCGATTTTTAAGTTCAGAAGGTAACTTTGGGTGGGGAGGCGCAGCATCAACTTACTTTAGAGTCGACCCAAAAGAGAATCTTATTATCATTGGAATGGCGCAGTTTGTGCCTATCGGTACCCACCGATATCATGATGATCTCCGCAATTTGGTTTACCAAGCACTGATAGACTAAGCGCTTCTCTGGCTGGCGCACTGCTTTTGCGCTAGCCCTTGACTAAATATCGGGGAAGATCGCTTTGATTTGAGAAGGCGATAAACGCCAATGACTCATTAATGCTTCAGCAAGCCAAAAACGTATATCTGTCGTTGGCATGAGATCACGTTTTTCGAACAGTTGATCTTCGTGCAAGCCAGGCCATGTACCCATGACTTGGCCACCTTGTAGTTTGCCACCTAACTTACGCACCGCACCACCAGCAAAAAACATCACACCGCCGGTACCGTGGTCGCTGCCACCAGTGCCATTTAGCTTAACAGTTCGACCGAATTCAGAACTGATTACAATTAAGGTATCTTGCCAAGTATCGCCCAGCTCAGTCCTGATATTTTTTAGGCCTTCATCCAACAAGCTAAACTGCCTAGACAGGCGTTTACTCATATTATTATGGGTGTCCCACCCACCCATTTCTAACATGCCGCAGCTTGTATTTTGCTCATTTCGTAAAAGCTCGCCGCAGCGCTGCGCCAAGAAAGGAAACTTAGGTCTGCGTGTTTCCTTCATTTGCATATTCGGATTTTCAGTTTGTTCGATAGCTTGCTCTAGCAGACCGGCTAGGTGTGTGTCGCCTTCGTACATATCGGCTAATCGGGCCAGAGTATCTTCATCTGCTTCAGGAAAACTAGATGGAAACCAAGTATCAACGTCATTGGTCGCACCACGCAGCGCAATTGGAACCGTTCTGGCTACTGCGACGCCATTACCTCGATACTGATTGAGTGCCCTAGCCAACCAACCATTTTCGTGTTGCGTGTGATCTAGCCCACTTTCAAGTTGATCTTGCCCATCAAAATGTGAACGCTTTCGATATCCTGATGCTACCGCAACGACAGGCGTCATTTCCTTGCGCTCATAAAGCTGATGCAAAAACGCTAAGTCGGGATGCAAAGAAAACTGATGATCAAGTGTCAGTAAGCTTTTCTGAATGGGCTGAACAACAGACTGTCGGTAGCCAGCAAAGTCAGGATCACCTATCGGAAATAAGGTGTGTAAGGGATCAAGCGCTCCTCGAAGCATTACCCAAATCACTTTTTTTGTCTTGGTTTGTGCAACTGGGTTGAAAGCAAAAACGGTAGGACATTGCAACATGACTAAACTAGCCGCCGACGCTTTTAAAAAGTCTCTACGTTTCATAAGCGCTATCTTCTCTGAAATTCAGGGCTGAGTAATAACAGGGTAATAGCCTGGGTTTGGCTCTCCGCTCTGGCGATTGTCTCTGCTGTCTTCGCGCTCAATAGAGGTCCGAGTGCTTGTTTAGCAATCTCACTTACAGGTAACTTCACCTGTTCAGCAAAATGCCCTGCCCACTCTATTCTGTCTCGCAAAGCCTGTGCACTAGACCACGCATCGGAGGTATCTGCGTACCCTGCTGGTGAACCGGCATTGAAGAATCCTTGCCCCATTAATTCTAATACCTGGAATACATTTGGTTTTGGTCGATATAGTTGGCAAGCACGGCAACTTGAGATAATAAACTCTCTAGGCGTTTTAAATTTCTGATTTTGCAAAGACCAGGCGTCAGGATGAGTGATCATCGCAGAAACTACTTGTGGAATACTACCTTGGGAAGCCAAATAAACTCGTTTCATTTCCCCTACCAGTTTGGGAGATGGCTGATCTGCAATAAAGTGTCTTGCTAACTTGTAACTAAGGTGTTGAGCAGTGCTAGGGTGCATTGCTAAGTCAGTTAATATATTCTGGCCCTGACGCAAGCCATCTTGCTTCGTTCTTTGCTCGTATACTTTTCCTAGCACTACTCGATTTCCTGGTTCATGAGCAGATACTCGATACTTGAAGCCCGCCGGCTCATTTTTATGCGGTCGACCCACACTCCATCCCGTTATAGCTTTGGCAAATTCGACCACGTCTTCCTGTGTATAACCGGCCTTAACACCAAGAGTGTGAAGTTCAAGGATCTCTCGAGCTAGGTTTTCATTAAGACCCTTCCCTTTGCGTCGTCTACCTATTCGACTATTCGGCCCGATAGACTGCTCATTATTCAAATACAACAACATCGCTGGGTGTGAGATGACCGCCTGAAGCATATCTTCGAATGACAGACTCAGATTTGCGGCAATGGCTTCTCTCTCCATCGTAGGTGCGAGCGCTGTGATTAAAAGGTTATTCCTAGAAATGCTAAAATGATTAGAGAAGAAATCGAGTAGACGCGCTTGAAGGACCTGTGAAGTTTTGAAGCTAAATTTTGTTGATTCAATCGCTAAATCGCGAGCATGAGAAACGATCTCTTTACGCTTTTGCGTCAGAGAAGCTTGCATGTCTTGGCTGGCTTCACTCGCGTTTTTAAGTTGGTTTCTTATTTGGTTGTATGCCATGACTTCAGTAATCGCCACTTCTGATGTGAACTTACTTTCAGGCATTTTGTAAGGCACCAATTGTGCTTTCAGCCAACTAGTAGGATTGGTTTTTGAAATCGCACGAACATCCGTTTCGGTAGCACCATAACCGAAACGATTCATTGCAATATATGCTTCTGTTTCTTCGTTCAAATCCAAAGCCCTAAGAGACCTAATAGAATCAATATAACGAAAGCAATTAAAAGCTCAAAGGGATTTACATGTTATTTACGTTTGTCAGCTTTTAAGGAAGGAACGACACTGTGATTAATATCCTCAATAGAAGGACTCATCAGGCTAAATAAGGTTTGAATGCTTCGTGAAGAAAAGCGGGCCCGAAAGCCCGCGAAAAATGACTGATTTCTTGGTCGATTACTTAATTGAGAGTGTTACTTCAATATTGCCACGCGTTGCGTTTGAATATGGACATACCATATGGGCTTTATCCACTAAGCCCTTCGCTTCTTCTTTATCCATATCACCTAGAGAAACGAGTAATTCAACTGCAATACCAAAACCCCCGTCAATAGCGCCGATAGACACTGAGGAATCAATATGTGTTTCGGCCGGCAGGCTAACTTTAGCTTGACCAGCAACGAATTTAAGCGCCCCGATAAAACAAGCGGCATATCCGGCAGCGAACAACTGTTCAGGGTTAGTTCCTTGTCCATCATCACCACCTAAACCTTTAGGAGTCGAAAGCGCCACTTCCAAACGACCATCATCAGTTTTTGCAGACCCTTCTCGTCCACCAGTTGCAGTTGCGTGTGCGGTATATGCAACGTTTTGTAATTTATTCATCAAATACTCCTCGTAAATTTAGTTTGCATACAAACAATAACGCAAGAAAACACATCTTGCAAATAATTTGCATGCAAATTAATATAATCACACCTAGGAGTACTTCATGTCTTACAAACAACTAAAGTTAGAAAACCAACTTTGCCACCGACTCTATATGGCTTCGAATAGCATCACACGCGCATATAGAGAACCATTGAGTCAGCTCAATCTTACTTATCCACAATATTTGGTCATGTTAGCGTTATGGGAAACCGATCGAATAACCATCGCCGAGCTAACTCAAAAAACGTCTATCGACAGTGGCGCAATGACACAAATATTGAAAAAAATGGCTGAGAAAGAACTACTTCTAGTAATAAAGGACAAAGATGATCGACGGAAGCGTTTTGTGATGCTTAGTCGTAGCGGAAAAGAAATGCAAGAAGAAGCAAGCCAAATACCTGAAAAGATCAAGTGTCAGTTTTCTTCCATTTCACCTGAGCAGCTTACCACTTTGATGAGTCTTCTGGATTTAACGATTAACGACCTAAGATAGTTGTCTGCGCTTACTAAGCTCCACAAAACTTGAACATTTCATTCATCTCTATATAGAAACTTTTTACGCCATATGTAGGACTGCCATTCTGGGTCAACTTGTCTGACGAGAAATGCCTATTTTGTTTAATTAATCTTTGTCGTGGAAATAACACTTAAATGATCAATATAAGCGTTTAGATAATTTTAAGCCCTAAAATTTCACTTTAATCGAAAATTATTTGCTTATGTCGTGGCCGTGTCGTGGACAAACAATGGCACGCCGAGCAAAATGGCAACTAAGCGTCGATTGAGAATAGTTATGAAAATTAAAGTCAAACACGGACTAATAAAAAAGTTAAGGCTGCAAAAATCTTGGACTCAGGAAGATTTTGCAGAAGTCTCTGGTGTGCACTCACGAACGATTCAGCGAATGGAAAACGAAGGTATGGTATCTGTAAAAACGCTAAATGCAGTTGCGAATGCACTAGACGTTGAAGCATACAAGCTCGAGTTTTCAACAGATGAAATTGATTTTGCGCCATTATGGATGGAGTTGAGAATTTTGGTTTTAGCTATTACGCGACGAATATTGCCAATGGATGATAAAGAGATACCCAATAGCCTGATTGCAATACTTTCACTATTGGCTATTTCTGCCAGTTATACACTGATCAATTCGATTATTCTGATCATAAGTCAACCGCAAAAGAATTTTGATAGCATTGCCATTTCCGGGTTATTCGGCGTCGTCATTAGTTTTTGTATTCTGTTTGTGGCTGTCATCTACCCGCTATTTAGATTAAAAAGTTGGGCAAGGTACACCATGTTAGGAATTTGTGGTGTGTTCTTTTTGATCAATGGCGGATTACTCGCTGAAGTATTTATCAAAGCCATGACGAGTAAGCTGTCTTTGAGTGCCTTGGATATAGATTACCTTTTAATAGCAGAATACTGCTTCAATTTACTGTTTGTTTACTGGATAGTCATCACCCTCACTCGAGCTGATATTAAAAGGCTGTATACAAAAAGTAAATTGCCCGACACGTAAGTGGCTCTCTTCTCAATCATCTAAGTATTTCTGCTTAGTATAAGAATCTATTTTAAAACATAAGTGGTGAGGTATCGGCGGCTATCTAATAGTCGCTAATATCTAGCATGTGCCTTTTATTTATTGGAAACCCAAATGAAAAACCTAAGACCTATTTTATTGTTACTCATTACATTCTTTTTGTTTTGTTTATCTGTGCAAGCTAATCAGAGTCGAGAACGGCATCAATCTCCGTCCAACATTGAAGAGCTTAAAGTCGCCTTGGCTGATTTAATGCAGCATTATAAAGTGCCAGCCGCGGGTATTACGATGATAGATAAACAAGGTCTTGTTTACTTTGATGCTATTGGCCTTGCGAATCGAGAGGAAAACATCTCTGTTAATACAGATTCTGTGTTTCGTTTAGGTTCAACGTCAAAAATGTTGGTTGCCCTGAGCGTATTGAAGCTCGTAGAAGATAAAAAGCTTAGTTTACAAGATAAGTTAGTCGATTTGGCACCAGAGATTGAGTTTAATAACCCATATGCGGCTACACATCCGATAAGGATTATGCACCTTTTGGAGCACACCACAGGTTGGGACGAACAGCATTACCCCGAATTCGCTCATAACCAAACACCGCCTATTTCACTTAAAGATGGACTTGATTTTCATCCTCACTCGAGAACCTCGCGTTGGCACCCTGGAAGCAGGTATGCATACAATAATACTGGACCGACGGTAGCTGCGTATATTGTAGAAAAAGTCAGCGGAAAAACATTTGAAGCGTTCGTACAAACGCATTTCTTCAACATGCTAGATATGCAACACAGCACATTTTTGTATGATGAGGTTTTTACTTCAATGCCAACCGTTGGCTATGACGATAAGAACCGACCGATCGACTATCATCATTTCATCAATCGTCCCGCAAGCGCTTTGAATAGCTCTATCAAAGATATGACGAACTTACTCACACTGTTTATTCAGCGAGGACAGTTCAATGGTACGCAAATTCTCAGCGAGCAGTCTTTAGTGAGAATGGAGACGCCAAGTTCATCGCTATCTGCACAAAAAGGTATGCAAACGGGGTATGGCCTCAGTAATTATAGTGCGGGTTACAAGCAATGGGTATATCGTGAGCATCGCGGCGGTATTGAAGGTTATATGTCTGAAATTTCCTATATCCCTGAACAGCAAACAGGACACGTCATTTTATTAAATACGAAAAACATTGCGGCTTTTCAAAAAATTTCTAATTTAATTAAAGATTACGAGACACAACAGTTGAGTCGTTCAGAAGCACCTGCAGCTGTGCTTCTGATGGATCAAAAAACGAATAAAACAGAGGAAGCGTTTTTGGCTTCCACGCAAACAAAACCGGCAATCGAGGGCCTATATTACGAAATCAATCCGCGAGTAGAGTTGTTCAGCTTTATAAATTACATTTCAAATATGAAAACATTTTCCTTTGACGAGAACACACTCATTCAAGGAAAGGCCATTGGGGCTAGCAAAAACTATTATCACCCAGTCTCAGACGATTTATATCGCTCTGATGAAACCGGTTTAATCTCCCTTGCTAGAGTCGTCGACCCGATTGAGGGTGAAGTATTGCACTATGCTTATGGTGCTAGTGCCGTTAAGACCTCGGTATTAAAAAAAATAAACCCTTGGCTAGGTTATACGCAGTTACTAATCGGGTTTCTGTGGTTATTGATTATTATATTTTCACTATTTAAAACACTGGGTATTGGTATTGCAAAGTTACGTGGTCGTAGTGTTCCTATTGAAGTGAAACAGCTCAGAAGATGGCCATTACTTGCTTCATGGGCATTTATCAGCATTTGGGGATTGCTCTTTGTTGCTGGCTCAAACCCATATTACTATATGGCCGGACCAACGATTGTATCTATTGGCATCATGTTGATGACGATTATTTTTGCATTATGCTCAGTATTTGCCATAGCGACTGTTTTTATTAAAAAAAGCAACAATGTCAATAAATCGAGCTATTGGTATTACACAATTGCATCGGGTGTGCATTTTTGTGTGATGCTTTTTTTGCTCAAATTCGGAGTCATCGGGATCATATTTTGGGCGTAAAGTGGGATGCACATCGCCTGATGTTTTCTTCAAATATAATAAAAGCGATTAGAGCAATCTATTTATTCGGTGTGTAAAAGCGTTTGATTGTGTCTAGTATTAACCTAAAGCAAGTGCAAAGACTTCATTTTGTAAAGTCTACATTAGGAGAATATATGTCTAACAAATCGTCAAACGGCGTGTGCCCCGTCATGCATGGTGGTAACACAGGTTCAGAAAACTCAGTGACTAAGTGGTGGCCTGAATCCCTTAACTTGGATATTTTACACCAGCACGATACACGCACTAATCCGATGGATAATGACTTTAGTTACGCTAAAGCACTGGAAGGCCTCGATTATGAGTCAGTCAAATCTGACGTTGAAGCTACGTTAAAAGATAGTCAAGATTGGTGGCCAGCTGATTGGGGCCATTACGGTGGCCTCATGGTCCGTCTAGCGTGGCATTCTGCAGGTTCGTATCGATTAGGCGATGGCCGTGGTGGTGCTGCAACAGGCAACATTCGATTCGCGCCATTAAATTCATGGCCTGACAACGCTAGCTTGGATAAGGCTAGACGACTCTTATGGCCTGTAAAGAAAAAATACGGTAATGCTCTAAGTTGGGCCGATTTAATTATGTTGGCTGGCAACATGGCCTATGAATCGATGGGCTTTAAGACTTTCGGGTTTGCATTTGGCAGACAGGATATTTGGGGTCCTGAAAAAGATGTTTATTGGGGGGCTGAGAATGAATGGCTAGCACCCTCAGAAAATAGATATAACGAATTAGAAAAGCCAAGTACACTTGAAAACCCCCTGGCTGCAGTCCATATGGGTCTCATTTATGTCAATCCAGAAGGCGTAAATGGTGAACCTGATCCAGCAAAAACAGCTCTTCACATCAGAGAAACTTTTAGCCGCATGGCGATGAATGATGAGGAAACAGCAGCGCTAACTTGCGGCGGTCATACCGTTGGCAAAGCTCATGGCATGAATAAAGAAGCCAATATTGGTAAAGAACCAGAGGGCTGCCCTGTGCACGCTCAAGGACTGGGCTGGGAAAACCCAGATCAGGCAGGAAAAGCCAATAAAGCATTCACTTCTGGTATAGAAGGGGCTTGGACAAAAGAGCCTTTGAAGTTTGACATGGGTTACTTTGATTATTTATTTGGTTACGAATGGGAGTTGACTAAATCCCCGGCTGGCGCGCACCAATACCAACCAGTTGATATGCCTGAATCCGAGAAACCACTCGATCCGAGCGATCCAAATGTTAAGCAAATGCCAATGATGACTGATGCAGACATGGCGATGAAGGTTGACCCTATTTACAATCAAATTTGTCAGAAGTTCATGAGTGATCCAGAGTATTTCAAAGATGCCTTTGCTCGCGCTTGGTTTAAATTAACGCATAGAGATATGGGACCCAGAAGCAATTATTATGGACCGGATGTACCGAGTGAAGATCTCATTTGGCAGGATCCAATCCCTCAAGGCCCTAGCGATTATGACGTAGATGCTTTAAAGGCTGCTATCGCAGAGTCAGGCCTATCCAATGTAGAGCTAATCAACACGGCTTGGGATAGCGCAAGAACTTACCGTGGTTCAGATAAGCGCGGCGGTGCAAACGGTGCCCGTATTCGGTTTGCTCCGCAAATAAACTGGCCTGCCAATGAACCAAACAGGTTGCAAAAAGTATTGTCGGTATTGGAACCAATCGCCAAACAGCACGGCGCATCTGTAGCTGACACGATAGTACTTGCCGGCGGTGTTGGCTTAGAAAACGCTATCACTGCGGCTGGCATGAGCATCAATGTACCGTTTTTGCCAGGGCGTGGTGATGCGCTTGAGGAACAAACTGATAAAGAAAGCTTCAATGTCTTGCAGCCGCTCGCTGACGGGTTTAGGAACTTTCAATTAAAGGAGTATGCTGTATCACCTGAAGCGATGCTTTTGGATAAAGCACAATTACTGGGCTTGAGCGCAGCAGAGATGACTGTTTTAGTTGGTGGCATGAGAGTACTTGGGACCAATTATAATGAATCAGAGCATGGTGTATTTACGTCGCGGGTTGGACAACTGACTAACGACTTCTTTGTTAACCTAACTGACATGTCAATGAGCTGGCATCCTGTCGCTGATAAGAGCTATGAGCTTAGGGATAGACGCTCGGGCGAAGTCAAATACACAGCGACTAGCGTTGACTTAGTTTTTGGTTCAAATTCAATTTTAAGAGCTTATGCGGAAGTTTACGCTCAGGATGATAACCAAGAAAAATTTGTTAAGGACTTTGTCGCAGCATGGTCAAAAATAATGAATAACGACCGCTTCGACATAAAAGCGAACTAGTCGTTTTTACGACAGCCATGGATGGCGCTGAACTGCTCGAAGATGTTGGGGAAAGTATTGAGAGTTAGTGTTCAAATGAACACAATCAATGCCTTCACTACATTTAATAGCGTCCCTGTAATTAAGCTTTAGCGCTAGGCCTGGCGCTAACCTTGTCATACCAAGCTTGTAGAGCCGTATACTCGTCTTTGACTCTGACATCGATGACTCGTGCAAAATCAATCGAGCACATTGCTGTTATGTCAGCGATAGAGAATTTATCTCCAGCAATAAACTGGTTTTGCTCTAACTGGCGATTGAGCAATTTCAAAAACTTAGCCGCATTTATACCCGCCTCAACACCGTATTCTTTGATGGGCTTCATTCGGTCTTTAAAATAACCTGTCGTATGTTGAAAGCACATACCCACTTGCATGAACAAACCAAACTCAACTTGACGCTGCCACATAGCAACCTGCCCTTTTTCGAGTGCACTTTCTCCGAATAAGAAGGGTTCGGGTTGTAAGGCCTCAAAGTAAGCACAAATAGCATCACTCTCGCTAATACAGGTACCATCGTCCAATTCCAATATCGGTATTTTACCAATGGGATTTTTTTCCCTCATTTCTTTGGAGAGATTTTCACCTTTTTGCAAATCGACCTCAACATACTCCATCGGAATAGACTTTTCTGCAAGGAATATGCGAACGCGTCGGGGAGTGGGAGCCGTTTTAGTGTCGTAGATTTTCATGCTAGCTTTTCTCTGATTAGCCTTGAACTACAACTAGTATAAAACAGCTTTACTTTGGCGCAATAAATTGGCTATTTATTCTTCTTATAACACTGTATATAGTTCACAGCCAAACTATTGCTTAGCCGCCATTTCCCTGACAAAGGGTTATAGGCCATTCCTGATTCAGAAACCTGTTGTAAGCCTGCCACAACTGCCATCTGATTAAGCTCGACTGGTTTCACAAACTTGGCCCAACTGTGTGTACCGATTGGCAAGTAACGCATGATATATTCAGCGCCAATAATGGCAATAACAAATGATTTTGGAGTGCGATTCAGCGTCGCCAAAATAGTAAAGCCTCCATTTGCTGTCAGTTGTGCACATTCGGCTATCAACGCCTTTTGGTCTGGCACATGCTCTACTACCTCGGCATTTATCACAATATCAAACTGCTTCCCTTCTTTGAGTTTATCTGTCGACAGGATGTGCTGATAATGAATATTCAGGCCTGTTTTCTGTGCGTGTCGTCTGGCGACTTCAACGCTCATTTCGCTAGCATCAATACCCGTTACATTAGCGCCAAGTTTCGCTAAAGGCTCACACACCAAACCGCCGCCGCTACCAACATCTAAGACACTCAAACCAGCAAGGCAATTTTCATCATCGATGTCTCGGTTGAAGTGCTTGCAGATCTGCGGCACAAAATAATCGATACGAGCTTGGTTAAAAATGAGGGCCGTTTTGTATTTACCATTCGGATCCCACCAACTTTCTGCCAAAAGGTCAAAACGTGCTATCTCTGACTGAGACACATTTGTATTTTCGTCTGATTTACTTGAAAGCTTGCTGAGCTTACTCTTGTCTAACATCTTATGAGCTATATTGGTTGATGAGCTGTATTGTATGTATACGTGAGAAGTAATTTAAGGATTAGAAATGGCAAACCAAAAAAACGTCTTAGGTGGCACTTTAAAACTGTGCTGCGGAAATACTGGTTATACAAGAGAAGGTTTCTGCTATGTACCAGAAGGTGACGTAGGAAATCATAGTGTTTGCGCCATCGTTTCAGAGGCGTTTTTAAACTATTCTTTATCTCGAGGGAATGACCTAATCACACCTAACCCATTATATCAATTTCAAGGCTTAAAACCTGGCGACCGCTGGTGTTTGTGTGCAATGCGCTGGCGTGAAGCTTTATATATGGATGTTGCTCCGAAGATTGACTTAGAGGCAACCAATGAAAGTGCACTCAACATTATTCCACTTGATGTACTTGAAAAGTATAGTCACAAACAATCAGAGTAAACTTCACCACCTTAATAGTATGCAAAAAAAACCCCGCAAAAGCGGGGTTTTTACATTGTGTATCTTAGTTCACTTTAGAACTTATAACGTCTTCTTGCTAAACCACCTGCAGCTAAAAGAGCAACTAGTAAGAAGCCTAAGCTACCACTATCTTTCGGCTCATCACCTTCGATGATGACTGCAGTTGTTGAGCGGATGATATCAGCACCGCCAGTTGGATTAGTAATCACAATCGAGAAACCAATATCGTCTGTCGTCTCTTGATTAACAGTGTTGATACTAATGGTTTTCGGAGATGTATCGCCGTCAGCCCATGTTAATGTACCAGCCAATCCAATGAAATCTATGCCTTGTTCAGCAGTACCACTACCAATTTCATAATCAACCGTAACTTCGAAGTCAGCACCACCAACACGCTCAACTGTAATAAGCGCTGGCTGACCATTCTGTGTTCTCACTGTAGAATCAACCAATGAAACATCACCAGGAATTGGTGCAGTCACATTAAGTGAAACAGCAGTGCTTGAATCAGGGTAAGGTGTATTACCTGAAGTCACCATTTGTGCAGAGAACGAACCTGTTGCGAGTGCTGTAGTGTCGAACTCTAGCTCGATATCAACAGATTCACCAGCGGCAACAGTGCCAGCGACAGCTGAAGTTTGCGTTACCCAAGGTAAGTTTTTCCAATCACAGAAGTTAGTTTCACCACTTTCAAATGCGATGATACCGCCTAACGAACGAGAAGGCGTCCACATGATACCGTCACAAGTCACAGCTAGACCAGATTGTTCACCACCTGCGATTGGATCAATAGGAAGCGCATCACTTGCTAGTAGGTTGAAGCCTGTTTCTGCATCAAGTTCTGCTGTTGTTGAATCCAAAATAGTCACGTCAAAACCAGTAGTCGTGTTCTGCATAACATAAAGCTTGCCAGATACTGGGTTAATCGCTAAACCAGACACTGATAAGCCAACATTGACAGAGCGAAGTAGCGTACCTTCAACGTCGAATTGGTGGATGATGCTATCGTTCCAAGAACCAGAGTAGAACGTGTTGGTAATTGGGTCATAAGCTAAACCACGTTGCGATGTGCCGAATGCTGGGCAAATTTGCTTACCAGTCACTTCCATAGCAACAGGGTCAATCTCGTGAATACAGTTATCATCACCTACTTCAACCTGCCAGATCATGCCGGTACGATTGTTGTAAGCCATGTCTGCACCAAAGATAGCAGATGATGCTGAGTTATCGATAGTGTTGCCTGTGAAAGCACCATTTGCATTGTACTCAAAAATAGCATCAACCGGAGCGCCACCAGCAGCTAGGTCACCTACGTAGAAGAAACCTGTGTCTTGGTTAATTGCAACACCCCATGGGAATGCCATCTGAGGCGTACCAAATCCACCAAGAACATCAGATGCCGCTTGTGGTAGGTTCAATGCCATTTGGTCAACAACGTGACGAGCTTTCGTCGCATCTAAATCACTTAAGTTCTTAGGACCGAAGTGACGAGAAGTTGCGTGGAAAGGGCCCGTTACTTCTGGAGCACTCGTAGGTGATTGAGTAAACAATACAATATAGTCACCGTCAGCAGTACCGGTGTTATCCAATGTAATAGAAGAAGTACCAACACGACCATTCGTTACCGTTACCGTTGCCAATGAATCAGCAATTTCGAAACGAGGGGCGTTCAACGCGATAGGCGCCGTAGGAAGTACGTCTGCTAATGCTACTGTTGCTGTTTCATACAATGAAAGCGCAACTGAAACATTGGTGTCACCAGTAGGTACGAACAATGAGAAGTAACCACCCGGGAAGTCAGCACTGTCAGTAGACGTTGTCGTTGCAGTGTCTGCACTAGAGCTAACTGTTGCACCATTCAATGGAGCGTCAGTGTTAGCGTCTACAACGACACCACGAACAATCTCACCGTCTAATGGAATACAAGTGTTACCACCTAATGCTACGTTATCAACAATCGCATAGTATTCGAAGGTAGCGTCATAGTTCCAACGAAGCTGGAAGTTAGTCGCGCCCGCTAGTTCAGCCGCAAGGTCAACGATGAGTGACTCAGCTTGGTTTGTTGCAGGAATTGCCTGAACTGCAGTCCATGCGCCACTGTCAACGCTGACTTCTAAATTGTAGACATCACTTCCACCGAAAGTTCTAAACCAGCTATCAAACGCAACAACTGTTGAAGAAACATCTGCTACCGCAATAACAGGTGTAGTCAAGGTTGCTGACGTATTAGAGAAACCAGCAGCATCACTATCAATCATCGCAGCCTCACCCGAACCGAGTAAGTCCCCACGAGTACTAGTCGATGCAGCAAACCAAGTTCCACCTGGACCAGTCGCGTTAATTGTCCAATCTGTTGGTGGTACACCGCCTTCGAAATCTTCAACAAATGAAGGCTCAGAGAAACCGTAACCACGAGCAGTACAGCTAGCTAGTACCGTTAGGTCAAAGTTTTGAGGTGTTCCAGCGGCAGGCGTGAAATCTACAGCTTGTGCCATGTAGCCAGGATCAGCCGACATTGCTGTCATCTTGATCAAGGTACCTTCAAACAAATCAATGCTGAACGCACCTGTTACTGGGTCAGTAAAGGTAGTTAAACGAGTTCCTGGGGCATCGACAACGATTTCAGCGAATAATGGAACGTCTAAACCAGAACCATCACTCACCACACCGGTGACTGTTACTGGCGTAGCAGCATCAAGGCTAAAGTTAACCGTTGTTTCTTCGTCTTCTGTTACGTCTACGTCTGCAGTTGATGCTGCATCGAAACCGTATTTGAAGGCTTCTACTGTGAAACCATCAGCAACGGGCAGTGTTGCAGTGTATTCACCCGCAGCGTTTGTTCTAGCGGTTAACGCGCCAATTGTGACTTGAGCATCAGCAATAGGGTTACCAGCAGAATCAGTAATCGTTCCTGCAATAGTACCTGATGGGCCAGCAATACAGTCATCGAACTTCACGCTACCAATATAAGTAGACCAAGCCGTTGAATTGTCATCCCCTTCTTTGTAGTACTCAGTAGTAAACCAGAAAGTACAATCATCGGTAGGATCAACGCTTAAGCTAGAGTAATCACCCCAACGGTTTGAACCAGATTGAGACGCTTCACCCGCTTTCAAGGTAACTTCAGGCACAGTCAATACATTGTCAGCGTCGCTTTGTGAACGACCACTAAAGCGTATTGAAGGAAAGGTCTCGTTACCCGATACACTATAACCAACACCAATGTTACCAACCGCATCCATTGCAGCACTACCCATCCAACGTGAATTACCGTCGTCTAAGTTAAACGTACCGTTTTGAGCTAAAGAAGGCATACCAGTATCAGTAAGATCAATTTCATACCAACGAACACCAGAGATGTCGTTGCTTGTTGAAGAACCGATAACGTTATGGTTAGCGACTAGCTTATGCTGTGTGCCACCAAGGTTACGATATGCCAAACGGAACATCATGCGGTTACCGATAACATCTAGGTTTTGCGCATTAGGCTGTTCAATACAGTCACGGCTAAAACCACACACGGCACCATTATATGGAGAAACAGTGAGTGTATCGGCTAGAGTAAATGAACTGTTATCTGTGTCATTCCAATCAACATCAAAATGCCAAACATTCAATTCACCTGGGTTATCAGCAGTAACAAAAATACCCGGCATATCTTCAGGTGGTAAGAAAATACCATCAATATCGGCAGGCATTGGCGTAAATGCGTTTGGAGCAGCTGTTTCTAAGTCAAAGATAACTTGTTGAGCAGGCTGACCGGCTAACATTTTATCACGCTCATAAGCCACAACACCTGAACCTACGAAGCTAAGTGACTGTGAAAATTGATTCACACCAGCATAGTAAGCATCAGTCCACACACCGTAGTGCGGATAATCGTTAAATTTAGTGGTGCTATATAAGAAATCGTATAGGTAATACTCACCTGTAGGGTCACCCGTTTGCGAGATCGCGATACACTGACGGTTGTTAGTGAAACCACTTGGGAATGCAAATTGAGTAATCATCCAACGGTCTGCTTGCGAATCATAAAGTACGATAGGGTCGCCGTTATTATTTGATTCACAAAGACCACCGAAACCGTCCCACAGTGCATTGATAGAAGTAGGCGCTACCAATTGGTTACCTTCTTTATCCCAAATAGCAAGTGCTACGTTTACAGTTTGGACAATATGATCAGGACCAACGTCAGCATTGGTATCTGGTGGCGTTGCACCAGTCACGTTACCCACACCATCAAAACCGAAACCGACGGTCACGTTCGCAGCGGAGTTACGCTGGAATTTACCGCCAGTCGTAATTTCGTACTGAAGAACAGAATCAGCATCGACGCCAGCTGCGTTCTCTAGGTATTCTGAAGCGAGAGGATAATTTTGGTTAGGTACCGCATATCCGAGCTCATCGCCTGGCACTTTGTCGCCAGATGCACGCATTTTATCAACTCTTGCCGGGGTCAGTTTTGGCAAAGGTTTTGCAACATCACGGAATGGTTTACTTAATTTAGGTTTTGAAAGGTTTGTTGTAATATTTGGATTTTTTTCGTCTGCTTGGGCAACACCAACTGCACCAGCTAGACCAAAAATACCCAACCCACAATAGGTGGTTATTTTTTTTATATATCTAGACACGTTCCCTGCCTTCTTTTTATGAATGTGACGTAAAGCCTTATTTTACTTCGCCCTTAAACTACAAGGCCGTAAATATTATTGTTGCTCGTCACGAGTTGAAGAAACATCACGTAATGGAGAAAACCCATCCGTGAGACTTTCCTGATGGTTAAAGTACAACCAACGATACCCTAGTATGCCGATTTGAAACTATATGTAAACCAAAAAAAAAGTGATCTTTTTTGGCAATTGTGTAACAAGAGTTAAAAGCATTCATTAGGACATACATGAAGTATTATTTAACCTTTGTTTTTGTTGGGGGTTTTTTCTTTAATTCTTCAGGCTGTTCTTGATTCGGAATTTCACAATCGCCATTTTCATTGCGGAACTCTTCGCTACAAGTAGTTTCTAATTTATTTGCAGTGGACTCGCTCAATTTTTTTAATGATTTTGAACTTCGTTTGGCCTGTTCACATGCTTCGGGATCGCTGGTTTTGCTACAATCTATAGAATCCTGATTATCTATACTTGTTGTTTCTTCATTTTTCATCGAGTTTTCCTGACAAGCACTTAAAGAAAATACGCAAAAAATTGCAATAAAAGTCAACGTTAAACGCTTCATGCATGTAATCCTGTATGTTATCCTAAAATCGCTTTTTCAGGCTAAGCCTGCATCCTTTCGACACTGAATCAAGAAAATCAAAAGGAATCAAAAGGACCGATTCGCGATTAACTCGCACCACTGATGTTGTGCGCTTTAATCTTGTTATTTCACCCATCATCGATTCGAGAAATAAAATATATGTTGCCAACTAGGTTATGCCGTTTTAATCGATTTGTCACTTGTTTAGCGCTTTCATACTCTCTTCCAAGCACCGTTTTTGCCTCAGATGATATTGCTGATGCCAAGGCTATTGAAACGATTAGTATCATTAGTCAGCGTAATTTATTAGGTACCGAGGGTTTGGTTAATCAAAGCACGGTGGGTATTAATTTTTCGGATATCAACGACAGCCAAGTCAGAGTAGCAGATCTTTTGGCCACTCTCCCAGGAGTGGATATTTCTGGCCAAGGAGGTCTGTTTCAAAGTTATAGTGTGAGAGGGTTTAGTCGATGGCGATTGCGCACAGAAGTTGATGGTATTCCTATTTTTACTGACCGTCGAGCTGGTAATTCAGTGTCATTCGTACCGCAATCTTTAATGTCGGGTTTAAATGTTGCAAAAGGACCAAGCTCAACCCTTTATGGCTCGGATGCATTAGGTGGCGTAGTCAGTTTATTTACAAGTAACTACGGAGTAGAACAAGTGGGCGTCGTCACTGAGTCTAATGGTCAAAACGCAGAGCTTTTTGCGACATTTGCGACAGATTATGAAAACCATCAGTTTCAAGGCGGGATAAGCCATCGACAATCTAATCAGCGTGAAGATGCAAACGGTAACAACTTAGATGATGGCTTCGAACAAACGACTGGCTTAGCCAAATATAAGACTGAATTCAATGACCTGGATGTTGAAGCTATGTTGCTTACCAGCAAAGGTAGCGATATTGGCAAAAGCTCTGGCTTGTTCCCCATCGAACAACAAACTAGCTATCCCAGCGAAATCCACAATTTGGCGAAATTAAAAATAAGCTCATCTAGTGATTGGTTACTTAGCCTGTATCATCACTATCAAAATTGGGACACAGATACACTGCGGGTCGGATCTCGACGTAATTTTACTGAGTATCAATCTAATACGATCGGGGCAACAGGCTTAGCTGCTTTGTCTTTCTTTGATGGTAATGGACGAATTGGTTTCGATATCGTCTCTCGTGCAGGCGTGGATATTAACGACAAAGAATTCGACTTGGAAAATAATATCCAAGCGGACGTGAAGATATTGGCAGGCAAGCAAGACAATGTTGGCCTCTTCATCGATCAGCATTGGCGAATGGAAGACCACAGCATCTCTGCTGGTATTCGTTTTGACCACATAGAACAAGAAGAAAGTATCAGTGCTACATCGCGTTCAGCAAACCGCATTAATTACAGCTTTAATTCTGAATGGCTGCTATCAGAAGCATTGGTTTTGCATGCTGAATTTGGCACAGGATTCAGGTTTCCAACGCTCTCAGAACTGTACTTCAATGGCTTAACGCCTCGTGGCAACACCATTGGAAATCCAGATTTAAAATCAGAGAAAAGCCAGGGCGGCCAGATTACTTTCGATTACGCTGCGAGCAATAACGTTGCGCTGAACTTACAAACTTACTATTACGCACTCGATGACTATATTGAAAGATTTCGTTTAGAAAATCGTGATAGGACATTTAGAAACCTTGATGAAGCAACCATCAAAGGGTTTGAGGCGTCAGTAGTTTGGCAAGTAAACTCATTTGTTACACAAAGCTTCGCCTATCAGCAGCAAAGTGGTGAAGATACTAATGGTGCCACGCTAAGCGACATATTGGCATCTCGGGTAGATATAAAGACTCACTGGCAACGCGGAGATTGGACGCTTGATAATGTGATTCAACATGGGCTGAAACAAGATGATGTGGGTGATGGAGAGGCGAGCCGGAACAGTTACATCGATTGGTCTTTAACTGCAGCCTACCGTGTAAACAACGACCTTAAACTTAGCATTTATGGCCGTAATCTACTAAACGAAGATATTCGAGCCGCGGCAGATGAAGACGCCCCTCAACAGCAAGGGCGAAACTTCGGAATTAAACTGGTTTACGAGTACTAGCTTAGTAAATACTAGGAAGGGTCTACTTCTTGGGCCTTTTCCCACTCTACTAGTTTTTGCTTCGCTGCTGCGTCCACCCTCGCCTTGTTTTCTTGAATCCACCAGCGTTCCATAATGCGAACGTTTTTCTGATTGGCCTTGTAAAACAAATCAACAATATCACCCACGATAGGAATAAAACCTAAACCAAAATCGATAACGCTATTTCGTAACATAGCTGTACGAAGCGGTTGTGGTACGCCTAATTGCTTACCTAGTTGCACAATCCTTAGTGAAGCCAGCAACATGATGGCGTCACCTATCCCGGGGATCAGTCCGACTAAAAAATCAAGACCTACACGTATACCAACGAAGGGAATGGGAATCGCGGTATCGAGTAAGTTGGCTATCGCTTGCGCTTGTAGCAAGGCACTCGGCGCGCGAAAGTCTTCATCTTCCATTTATTTATCACTCACTTGGTCGACACCCATCTCTTCTGCTAACTTATTTCTTTGCTCATAAACGCTAGCATCATTGAGCTCTGTGTTCCAACCTTGAAGATTACTCTCAATCAAATTAAACAACATATCGATATGCTGGTCGTCACTATTTAACGCTTCTATGTATTCGTAGCGTTCACCACCCGCTTCTTCAAAGTATTCACGATTTTCTTCGCCAATTTCTTCTATTGTTTCTAAACAATCAGAGGAGAAACCAGGACAGACGACTTGCACAGATCGCACACCAGTCTCAGGTAACGCCTTTAAGGTATGGTCTGTATAGGGCTTTAACCATTCCTCACGTCCAAAGCGAGATTGGAAAGTGGTCATATATTCTGAGGAATGCAACCCAAGAGCCTCAGCAACCAAACGAGTTGTCTTGTGACATTCGCAGTGATAAGGGTCGCCGTTTAACAAATAGCGCTTCGGAATGCCATGATAAGAAAAAATTAATTTATCCGCACGAGGATGGGTTTCCCAATGCTTTTTGATCTTGTCAGCGATACATTGAATATATTCAGGGTTATCGTGATAGTGACTAATAAAGCGCATATCTGGCAACCAGCGACGCTTTACGAAATCTTCGGCAACGGCATCAAATGTCGATCCGGTTGTTGATGCACAGTATTGCGGATATAAGGGTAGCACGACGATCTTTCTCGCGCCTTTTGATAAGAGACTTTCAATCGCGTTTGATACCGAAGGTTGTCCATAGCGCATTGCATAATCGATAATGACATTATCGCCATACTTTTCTTGCAACTTACGCTCAAGCGCTACCGACTGATTTTTAGTATGCACCAGTAAAGGAGAGCCCTCTTCTGTCCATACAGTGCTGTAAGCTTCAGCGGATCGTTTAGGTCGAATATTAAGAATAATCAGATTAAGTACGCACCACCATATGACTTTGGGCACTTCAACCACTCTCGGATCAGACAAAAACTGTTTAAGATAAGGCTTAAGTGCCTGTTTTGTTGGCGCCTGAGGCGTGCCTAAATTCGACACCAGCACGCCAATCTTATCGGCTTGAGCATGCGTAAAGCTAGTTTGGGACTGATATTTCATGATTCCATTTCAACTACATATTGATTCAATGTGTTCACATACGGACAAGCCCCAGATTTGGACTTGCCGTATCGCTCGGTTCTTATGGAATATAGTAGGTTTCTGCGCCAGGTCCAACTGGCAAACCAAATAAGAATACCCATAAGTAGAATAATACTGACCAACCTACAATAAAGGTAAGCGTGTAAGGTAACATCATTGCAATCAAGGTTCCCATACCGAGATCTTTCTTATACCTCGCAGCAATTGCTAAGATAAGGCCAAAATAGCTCATCATGGGTGAAATCACATTAGTCACGGAGTCACCTATTCGGTATGCCGCCTGAATTACCTCAGGGGAATAGCCTATCAACATTAACATAGGTACAAAGATCGGGGCAGTCACTGCCCACTGCGCTGATGCACTGCCAAGAGAAAGGTTGACAATACCGCACATCATAATGAATAACAGGAAGACTTCCGGACCATCAAGACCAGTAGCTTGCAAGAATGTTGCGCCTTTTACCGCTAAAACTGTGCCTAAGTTTGTCCACTTAAAGAAAGCAACAAACTGGGCAGCAAAGAATACCAAAGTGATATACAAACCCATAGAGCTCATACTTTTTGCCATGGCATCAATCACATCGCGGTCATTTTTCATAGTACCCGCAATGCGACCATACACAAAACCAGGAATGGCAAAGGTAATGAAAATGAAAGCAACAATGCCCTTAAGGAAAGGAGAACCTTGGACTAAGCCCGTTTCAGGATGACGTAAAATACCATCTTCTGGCACAACTGTTAAAGCAAGCACGGCACATACAAGGAAAAAAGAAACACCTGCCCATTTAAGCGCTTTCTTCTCTTGCGCTGTGGGTGCATCCATTTTTTGTTCGCCCAAATCAATTGACGCCTCTGAGGGATTATACTCACCTAGTCTAGGCTCAACCACTTTCTCCGTCACAATCGCGCCCATAGTGGCAACAACAAAGGTACTTACAAACATGAAGTACCAGTTTACTTCAGGGCCAACCACATACTCAGGATCTATCATGTGGGCTGCCGCTTCAGTAATACCGGCTAGCAGAGGATCAACTGTGCCCAATAACAGGTTTGCACTGTATCCAGCGGACACACCGGCAAATGCTGCCGCCAAACCTGCCAAGGGGTGTCTTCCCAATGAATGGAAAATCATCGCGGCTAATGGAATTAATACAACATAACCCAATTCAGACGCCGTGTTTGAAACAATGCCGGCAAATACAATGACGATGGTGACCATACGTTTTGATGCGTTCATTACCATAGAGCGCATTGCTGCGCTTAATAGCCCAGAATGTTCTGCAACAGAAACACCTAACAAAGCAACAAGTACTGTCCCCAGAGGTGCGAAGCCAGTGAAGTTTGTGACTAAGCCTGTCACAATTCTCATTAGGCCTTCAGCATTCATTAGGGAAATAACTTCTATCATGCCGTCAGGATCGCGACCCTTCGCTGTTAATGGACGTGGGTCAGCCACACTGACATCGAAGTAACCGAGTATGCCACTCAGGATGACAATAAAGACGGCTAAAATAGCAAACAGAGTAATCGGGTGTGGAAGAAGATTACCTAGCCATTCAACGGTTGCTAAGAATCGGGAAAACCAACCCGATTGTGCCATGTCCTGGGGTTTGGAAGAAGATGAACCGGAAGTGTTTTTACTGCTACTCAAATCTCACTCACTTTTTTTATTCTTGTTATTCTAATGTTAAATTATACCTAAATTATGATTTCATGATATGAAAAATTACTCGGCCAATATCGCCCCGCTTGATGGGGATCACAAAATAAGTTTATAAATCAGTCAAAAACAGAGTAGAATTCATCCAAGTTAGATAAATGGTCTCCTGAGATCGTACCAAGAAGGGCGAAGGGAATGTCAAAAAAGTCGAACGAGTCTGGTCAAGAATCGAAACAAGAAAATACTCAGTTGAGTGAAATGGAACAATTGCGACAACTGGTATTTGGCGATGCTAAACACGCGTTAGAGACACAGATTACTCAAGTTCATACGGACTTATCTCAAGCCATAGAGGCGCTCAGAGAGTTTCAGTTAAAACAATATGAAGAGTTAAATGAAAGCATGACAGCTAAGTTTGCTGAAATGGAAACTAAACTCGACAGTATTGATGCCCACCATGAAGATAATCACAGTGCCCAAGTAAAATCCGCTGAAAGCCTCCAATCTCAAATAGAAATGACAGAGTCAGCAGGTAAAGACGATGCTGATGCCTTAAATGATCGAATTAGCAAAGAAATTGCGCAAATTAATGTCGTATTTGAAGCAAAATACGCAGAAGCAATGAAAAAGCTAGAACAAGTAACACACGAACTGACAGACAGTAAAACAGATAGGAAAACCTTGGCTAGGCTCTTGGCAACAATGGCAACTAATCTGGAAACAGATTAATTTCTCATGCAAGAAGATGAGCAAGTGCAAAAGGACGGCACTCAAGAAGAACAACAACTTGAGCAAGTGCGACAGATATTGCTCAAGCAAAAGCTAGAACAAACAAAGTCAGAAATCCAATCCGAGTCCCGTGCAGCCGTTGCACAAGTCCTAACAGAAGCTCTGCATGACCGAGACAGTGCAGACGGTTCCGTGCAGAAAGTGTTGCAACCTATGGTCGCTAAGTCGGTTGAACGCTCAATTAAAAAACAACGCCAAGATTTCGTTGACTATCTTTACCCTCTCGTAGGCAGTTTAGTTAGAAAAGCAGTTGCTGTATTCTTTACTGACTTTATCGAGAAAACCAATGACATCATTGAGAACAGCTTTACATTTAAAGGTTTAAAATGGCGAATTAATGCATGGCGTTCTGGCATTTCATTCAGTGAATATGTGGCTTCACAAACGTTTTTATTTCGTGTTGAACAGGTACTCTTAATTCACAAAGAAACCGGTAACTTACTGCATTCCCTCGCAGCCAGCACAACGGATACACAAGACGCCGACTTAGTTTCTGCAATGTTAGGGGCAATTAATGACTTCGTCGCTGACTCTTTTCAAAGTCCAACGCAAGAGAGTGGTGAACAGCATTTAGGTCAAATCAAAACGGATGATTTCACCCTATTCATTCGACAAGCGCCGCAAGTCATCTTAGTGGCTGCTGTTACAGGTAATATGTCACGAACCGGCCTCGAGCAACTGCAATTCACATTAGAAGAAATACAACGCATTTACTTCAATGAATTACAGAGTTATGCAGGTGATGCAAAGCCCTTCGATAGTACTTCAGGCCTTCTCCAAGACTGTTTGTTAGCAGAAGAAAAGGCTGAAATTGATGATAAGAATAAACGCCCTTGGTATGGCTGGATTACCCTTGGTCTTCTCTTTGTAGTCTTAGCTTGGTACTTATATGGATGGTGGGTAACGCACCAAGTAGTTAGCAAGATTGAGGACTTAAATCCACCTCCTGGCATCGTGATACAATCACTGAGTAGTAGCGGAAGATATCAAGTTGAACTCTCATCACTCAGAGACCCCATCGCCCCAGAAACATATACTTGGCTTGCTGAAAACAACATAAACACAGATTTTATTCGACTAAAAGAAGTCGTCTTTTTGTCTGTCGATAAGCGAGTGATTGCGCAAAAAGTTACCCAAACTATCTCTGACTACCCGACTTTACGCTTTGATATCGAAGCCATGACATTAGGCGGAGAACTCCCTATTAGCGAGTTCCAATCAATGACAAGCAAACTGAATCAGATTCCTGGCCAAAAATTGCTACAAATTGATACTAGTCAAGTTGTACTGCTGAATAATCAAATAGACTTATCACAATCTCAAGCAGTCAATGAACAGCTTTTTGTTACGCTTGTCGGTGAAATCAGTACGGTACAAATCACTTTTGAAAGTGGTGAGTCTGGCTTAGGTGAAGACCAAAGCGCCAATTTAGATAAGGTTGGAGAACTCTATTTAAAAGTCGAGGCACTTGCTACTCGATTAAATCGTAGTGCGAATTTAGTGATTGTGGGTGCTAGTGACAGTACTGGTGAAAGCGCATACAATCAAAGATTAAGTAGACAACGCGCGTTAGTCGTTCGGGAGGCCCTCGTAGAGAGAGGCTTGAAGCCTGAACATGTGTTTTCCGTTGGTGTTGGCGAAATTGACTTACCGGGTGATATCAAATCCACGCGTAAGGTCCTGTTTAATGTCATGTTCGCCGAACTAAATAACTGAGTTGTATTCATATGCTGCAAAAGAAAATTTGCGTATTAGGTCCCACGGGAGTCGGAAAAACGAGTCTGATTAAGCAGTTCGTGGAAGGTATTTTCTCGGAAAAATACCTGACTAGCATAGGCGTTAAGATTGACAAAAAAATTGTAGATTCAAGTTTTACGCCGGTTCAACTGATGCTTTGGGATTTAGAAGGCATCGATAAATACTGCGGTTTTAATCCGAGGTATTTAAGAGGGGCCTCCGCGTACATTATTGTCATGGACCAAACACGCAGTGCATCTTTCACAGAGGCTGTAGAGATTTTTAAAGAAGCGCAAAAACACAGTGACATCCCAGCAGTACTTGTTATAAATAAACATGATTTAACTCCGGCTATGAGCTGGGATAATAACTCTCTGGAGGACTTGTCGGCGGCGTTTAAAGGCAGCTTTCATACGAGTGCCAAAACAGGCCATCAGGTGGAAGAAATGTTTCACTTCTTAGCCACAATGTTAACGGAATAGCCATATGCAACCATCTATCATTCAAGCCCTTGGGATTATTGATTGCGCAGTCTTTAAGCTGCAAAAAGATAATGATTTTGAAGTGGTTCAAGCCTCCCCGGAATGGGTACAGCAACTGATCCCAAATGCGAATGATGGAAAACAAGTTGATTTAGGCGAGGTCAGTTTGTTTCTAACAGACTTCCTTGTTGATGCCCACGAATTCTGGCAACTGCATTCAGAAGGTCAAGTTCACAGCGGTATATGGACCGAAGTGCTCAATTCAAGTCAATTGCACTTAGAAGCTATTGCGGCAAGCGCGGATAACGAGCGTTACTTGGTCATTAATAACGTTAAACAAGCTTACCAGCGACAACAAGAAACTTTGCAATTGGCCCGCGAATTACTTATTTCAAATGATAAAGTCATTGAAAAACACGATTACATGCATGAGCGTTTACGCTCAGTCTTGTTGCGTTCCAACCTTGGTATGGAAGATAGTATTCCCATGCGCGAAGCCATCCAGTACGCTTCAATTGGTGTAATTATCACTGACACTCATTTTAACATCCTTGAATCCAATCCATCCTCTTTTGCATTATTTGAACTAGATGCTGAAATTACTGATCAACAACCTATCAACATAATGATGTCTTTGTTGGGTAAGCAACATCCGGAAAAAGAGCGGATATTTGAAACTGGTTCAACTTGGTCGGGGGAGCTATATTGGCATTCTCCCCCCAATCACCATAAATGGATCCAAGTGAGTATTAACCCAGTCAAAGATCAAAATGGGACCATACAGAACTGGATATTCACACTAAGTGACGTTACTCGAGTGAAGTACCTGTTACAAACGAATGAAGACTTATCACTGCACGATGCGCTCACGAACCTTCCGAATCGACAGTATTTTTGGCAGACCCTAGATCAGACTATTGCGTCACAAATACCTTTCTATGTTATCTATTTAGACGTACACAACTTTAAAAATATCAATGAATTACATGGTCATCTAACGGGCGACCAAATGTTGGCTAAAATAGCTCAGCGTTTACGCGGCCTACTGCCAGATAAGGACTTTCTGGCTCGCATTGGCGCTGATGAATTTGCCATTGTTCACTTTTCGGAGAATGCCAGCAAGCCAGACTTCAAGGCCTTTCTTGATGATACGATAATGCTATCAAACAATATTCATAACGCCAGTCTGGAGCCCTACTACACGAGTAAGAACGATCGCTGTGAATTACCACTCAAAATAGGTGTCTCGAACTACCCTTCTGATGCAAGCTCAATTGAAGAGTTAATGAAGTATGCTGACTTAGCGCTACACCATGCTAAGCAAAGGGGAGCTGAACCGGTTCAATTTTACTCTCTTGATTTAAAAATCGCATCGGAAAGAAGGTTAAAGCTAGAGGAAGCTTTGCGACACGCGATTGAAAAAAACCAATTTGAATTACACATTCAACCTATCTTTGATCTGTGTAGTAACAAAATTGTGAAGGCTGAAGCCCTACTTCGTTGGCATATGGATGATGAGGAAACAATCAGCCCAGAGGAATTCATTCCAATTGCAGAAGAAAGCGGACAAATTATTTCAATTGGTCGCTGGGTCATTTCCGAAGTATGCCGCGTGCTCGCAAGGTTAACCAAAGAATCCCTATCTGTGCCTCTGAGCTTAAACCTTTCTCCTCGTCAGATTTCAGATAGACATTTATTCGACTTCATCAACAATGCAGTCATCAAAAATAGAGTATCTCCAGATTTACTCGAATTAGAGATAACTGAGGGTGTCCTTGTCGATAACCATGAAAAGGTCCGTAAGCTGCTGCAAGAGCTTCGAGAAATGGGTGTTAGGGTGGCTATCGATGATTTTGGCACAGGTTATAGCTCGCTAAGCTATTTAAAGTATCTCCCGATTGACTGCTTGAAGATTGATCAATCTTTTGTTTTTGACCTGGCAACCAATCCCGATGATCAAGCAATTGTGCTAGCGGTCATCGCTATGGCGAAAAGCTTAAAGCTGAAAGTAATTGCTGAAGGCATTGAGAATGAGATGCAGAAACGCTTCTTAGAGGAACATGAGTGCTTAACAGGGCAGGGATTCTACTTGAGTAGACCTTTGCCGGTTGATGATTTTATTACACTAGTAAACGCTGGCTAGTCGAAGAATAACCCCTCACACATCTTAGTGTCGTTTTATTTGCTGGCGCTTAGAGCGTAAAAGTGAGTATTCTCCCAACGATTATACTCTTTAGGGTAGATGTCGAATTTTCTTACATCAGTAAAGCCAAATGTATTTAACAAGGCCATTTCTGCCTCGACATGGCGATAGTTAGCAAAATAATTAGATCCTATTTCTTCAGAATAACCATTAACGGTAACATCTTCATGTATGCCCATTTGATTCTTAACTATCAAGCTTCCTCCTGGCTTCAGCAAATCGAAAGCTTGTTGATAAATTGACTTCGCTTCTGCTAAGTTGAAGCAATTCATAACACCAAACAGTGAGATGATATCGAAGGTTTTTTGTTTGATGGGTAGCGCTAAGAGGTCGGCATTTATCACTTCAATATTCGGCGACGTTGAAATGAATTTAGAGAAGTTTTGGTATTTTTCTACGGCTGTAATATGCTTAAAGTCATCTACTAAGGCATTTATCAAGAGTCCTGTTCCTGAGCCCAAATCCAATAGTGTCTTCTGTTTAGAAGCTCGCTTTTTCATAAATTCAATATCGTACTGTGAAAAGTCCTTTGCTTTGTTTCTTGTTTCGGTCGGACATTGGATTCGCTCCGCCATTTTGTCGTAGTATTGGATTACATCTTCATTTTTCATTTGACCAACTCTCTATAAATTTAATCGCGTTTTTGTAATCCTCATACGTATCGATATCTTGAGCTCTAATCTTTAGATAAGGAAGAGGTAGTAAACCTTCAATTTGATTGAATACATTAGTCGATAGGTATTTGATGTTATCTCGTTTGATTTTGGCCGGTCCAGACCATTCAAAGTCACCGTTGTCTAAAGCAAAAGCAATGACATTTTTATTGTCGTCTGTTTTTATAAAAACTGCGTCTTCAGACACAATATCACTGCAACCAACGTACTCCCCGTCAAAGTCAATGCAATGGTCTACATCATCAGGATGCACCACCAGGTCACCATCCCACGCGACACAAAATTCATTTGCATGACGTGATCCTAAAAAAAAGCTTGTCCCTGTTTTTGTTTGAAAATAGTCATGATTGTATACAAAAATCACATCTTCTCTTTTATCTAAAACTGCTTGAATGACGCTACGTGCCTGAAAGCCCACGACTACGCGTAAATCCTCGACCTTTTCAAACACTTCTAGCTGAAAGTGAATCAACTTTTTACCGCCTACTTCAATGAGCGCTTTCGTTTTGGCTAGACCTAAACGAGAACCAATACCTGCGCAACTTAGCACAACTGACGTTCCCTGTTGCGCATGGTTGATTTGGTGCAGGAGTCTCAACAAACTGCATTCATTAAAGACCGCGTAATCTGCTACTGACATAATACTGTTAGCTGGATAGTGGGTTAGTCCACAGGCAATAGCAATATCGGCCTGACGCATCGCTTCCATATCATTGTTGCCATCACCTATGAACACAACTTGATAACCTTCAGCTTGATAGCGTTTTACAATGCTTTCTTTTTTTAAAATCGATTTAAGCTTCACAATCTTATTGTTTTCAACGATTGCACTTGATGAATAACACTCACAACTCAATCGGGAGGCAAGCCCACTTACCCACTCACAACAGTTACCCGTCGCAATAACACATTGTTCATGACGCGTATTAATAAACTCAGCGATACCTTCAAAAAGCTTTACATTGGAGAGAAGCTGGTTCACTTCATTGACATCAAGCTTCCCAAGAATCGCAACACGCTGTATAAAACTCTCAACAAAAGGAATATTACCAGCAATCGTTTGTTCGGTTAGGGCATTAATTTCATCTTCAAGACCAAATGAATTAGCAATCAACGGCAATGTCTCTTGCTTTGTCACTGTTCCGTCCAAATCAAAAATGAATATGGTTTTTGATTTACTAGGCATCGGTTTGGTCACTTCCATAGATGACTTCACTTGTAAAAGTTGAATTTTTAATGACTTCGATTGGAACACATTGCCAATTGGCCCCTGTACCTATCGAAACATCTTGTTTAGGAGTATGCCAATCCCCATAGGTGAACTTAAGGTACCCATCATAATCGTTGGGTACAAGGATTCTGGTATCTTCCCACAAAAGGGAATCTAGCTCATGAAGATGGTGCGCTGGCGTAAACCACGCACCAAAGCTTTTTAATTTGACGGCTTTTCCATCTTCTACACCTTTCATCGCGATAGATGTGGCAAAAGGCTTGAAGTGATATCCCTCTTTTGCCTGAAATGTCAGACTAAAGAAAATAATCCGCCCATTTTGATCAATATCACGACGTATATGCCAGTCAACTCTATCATCAATTTTACTGACGGTTCGCAATAGAAAATCTTGAACACTTTGCGCATGGATAACGTCGGCAGCTAGATCAACATCGTCGTCCCATTCGATAAGGTCATTCTCTCTTACAATACCGAGTAAAGTACCATAGTCAATGTGTAGTGGGACATTCTCCTTACATGCATTGCCGCAAATAGTTTTGACTAAGTTTCTTGCTAAGCCTAGGGTTGCCGGGTCACGAAAGGGGTGCTGATTTTCAACATCGTTTTTAAAATACTTCTTATTTGGTGTGAAAATTTTGGATTCAGGAATATTGAAATCTTCAATGAGCTGCTTTTTGATGGTGCCTTCCCAATAGCTCCCAATCACTATTTCGTCAAAATCATAATCACCTATTTGCTCAGGAGGAATAATAGGCATATCAAAAAAGACCTTACCGTGACGTGCTGTATCGTTGTCTACTGCCGCTAAATAAACCCGGTCATTAGGCAGATTATTAATCAAGTGAGTAGCAGAACTTCCAGTACCAAACATCAGCGCTTTTTTCATAGTCATTGCTTATAAAGATTAGCTTAAGTTAACAATAATAACGGTTACTTACCAAACAACTTGAACAAATTTGATACAAAAAATGAAATTGGTACTTGGCTTAGCGTCTGTTACAAATAGTTAGCAATCGTTTCCAATAGATGGGCTCGTTCATACGGTTTAGGGATATAGGTGTCAAAGCCTAGCTCTCTGTAAGTCTCAACCTCACTGGCCATTACGTTTGCTGTGAGAGCGATAACAGGCAAGTTTCTTAATGATCGCATTGCTCGAATTCTCTTGATACATTCACAACCGTCCATCACAGGCATGGCAATGTCCAAAAGCACTAAATCAACAGTTTGCTTGTTCAAAAATTCAATCGCCTCAACACCGTTATACGCTGAATGAGTTTCTGCACCATTTTGCGTGAGAATCGCACCAGCAATCTCGATATTAATAAGGTTGTCATCCACAACTAATATCGATTTTCCTTTAAGATCAATTAAATTGCGTTTCTTTCTATCTACCCGCTTTTCTTTACCTTGCTGTTTATGTCTTAAGGTAATACAGAACTTAGTACCAACCCCTACACTACTTTTGACAGACATCAAGCCTTCCATTTGCTCAACTAGCTTCTTTACAATAGACAAACCTAAGCCAGAGCCACCACTTTCTCGGGTAGTTGCTAATTCAGCTTGAGTAAAAGCATCAAATATTTTATCCAAGTTTTCATCAGCTATTCCTTTGCCTGAGTCTTGCACGTATATCTTTGTAGTCAAAATGCCCGAGTATTCTAATGACTTTATCGTCACTTTTACCTTTCCACTGTCGGTAAACTTGATTGCATTGGACAACAAATTGAAGATTATCTGGCTTATCCTTGTTGGATCGCCTATCGGAACCAAATCATCTTTACCATAATAGTCTAGCTCTAGCTGCAATCCCTTTGCTTCAGCGTCCTTTCTAAATAGATTCTCAGCATCCACTAAGAGCTCTTTAAAACTGAATGGAATCTGTTCTAGTTGAAGCTGGTTGGCCTCAATCTTTGACAGATCTAGGAGATCATTAATGATTCTCGTGAGTAAACGAATTGACGTGCTTGCCTTTAGCAAATAGTCAGCTTGTTGTTCTGTTACCTCAGTATGTAAGCACAGATCTAATAATCCATATACACCATTCATAGGTGTTCGAAGTTCGTGTGAAATATTTGCCAGAAAACGAGATTTTGCGGTGTTCGCTGCAGTGGCTTGTTCCATTGCTTTCTGAGCTTTTTCTTCAAGACGTTTAAACTCTGTAATGTCATTGAAAGAAACCAATAACCCTACTAACTCTCCATTGTCAGAATGCATACCGATGCGCATTATTTCTCGATGCTTGCGATTGCCTTGCTCGTCTTCGAATATATCATGATAACGAATTTTGGCTTCTCTATCGCCAATAAGCGTTTGCTCCATTTTCTGTATCTTTTGCACCTGATCATTGGGCAGAAAATCAGAATCCTTGGAACCTGCTATATCAGATAGGTTTTTAAGTCCCATTTGTGCTAAAAACTGTTTATTTGCACCGACGTAATTAGAATCAGCATCTTTCCATAAAATTGCAAAGGGTAGATTATTAAGCACTGTGTTCAATATAGTTTGAGAATAGTCTAATTTTACTTCAGTGCGCGTCAAGTTGGCTTTTTGCAATTCGCTAAGTTTGATTAAATACTGATTCACACGAATTACCAAAAACAATACTACTGAATTTATAAAAACATAGCTGAGTATATAGACCAACCAAGAAGACGTTCTTAGACCATACTCACCAACATCAACTTTAAAGGTATAACCTAACTTATTGATAAATACCAAATACAAGATTAATGCTGCCGCACCACCAACATTAAAGGCAATAGCTGCTCTAAAGTTGAGTATCATTGCGCTGATAATGCTACAACCATAGAGAAAAATAGTCCCACCAGCTGACAAACCAAAGTTATGCAAGCCAGCAACACCGCCTATAAATAAGGTGATACAGAGAAACTGACCGCGATAAGTGTAGTGAATATTTTTACTAAAAATGACAATCACTATCATGCTAATCACAATAACAGTGTGCAGAGCCATGACTGGCATGAAACCCAGAGTGGATATTCGGCTTAGGGACGCAATAAGAGTGATAATGGCAAAAGCAGCAGAAAGGTTAAAGAGCGTTGTGGTTAAGCGCTCTTTAATATCATCCAAGGTGATATTCTGAATATTCATTTGCATGAAGTGCGCTGCTTCCTGTGATTAAATAAATAAAGCGATGAAAGCGTATTCCAATCTGAATTCACCGAACTAAAAAATAAGAGTATCCCAAGACGTAAAAATTGTCATTTTAATCGCACAAAAAAAAGCCTGAACTATGACAGTTCAGGCTTTTGGCTTTATTTACCTTTTGAAGATACCTTACTTTTTTCCGCCTTGGGCATTTAGATATCTGAAGAAATCGCTGTCTGGTTCCAAAATCAGGACATCTTGTTTGCTATTAAAGCTATTTTTGTATGCATCCATACTTCTTAGGAATGAGTAGAACTCAGTGTCCTTTGAGAAGGCCTCTGCGTATATTTGAGCTGATTGGGCATCACCTTCACCGCGCAGTTGACGTGCATTACGTTCAGCATCGGCAAGCATTATCGTTACTTTCGCATCGATATTAGCACGAATGATTTCACCCTGCTCTCGACCCTCTGAACGATATTCTCTTGCTGCTGCAGCACGCTCAGAACGCATACGGTTAAAGATCGATTCACTGATTTCAGTTGGTAGATTGATTTGCTTCACTCGCACATCAACAATCTCGATACCTAGCTCATCAGAACTCCCAGATGCTTGCTCCATCGCTTCATCCATAAGCTCGCTACGTTCACCAGAAACAATCTGCTTAATAGTACGTGAACCAAATTCAGAACGGAGACCGTTATTTACCTTTTGCTTAAGTAAGCTCTCAGCTTGGAAGCGGTCGCCACCTGTAGACAGATAGTAACGTTCGAAGTCTTGAACTTTCCATTTCACATAAGAGTCAACGATCAAATCTTCTTTCTCGATTGTCACGAAACGGTCTGGCTGCTCATCCAAGGTTTGGATGCGTGCATCTAAGACTTTTACTTGATCAAAGAATGGCATTTTAAAGTGTAAACCAGGGGCATTCACTTGTGTTACGCCTTCATTGTCTTGTAATACCTTACCAAAGCGCACAACAATAGAACGTGTCCCTTCTTTAACTACGAAGATTGAGCCATAACCAATCGCCAACAAGATAACTAAAACAACTGCTAATAAATTCTTCATGCTTAGTTTCTCCCTTGTCTGGTTGTCGAGCGGATATTGTTATTTTGAACTCGGTTTAACAATGATTCAGCATCAGACGAATTACGTAAACCTTCTAAGGTGTTTTTCGCTTGATCACGCTGAGCTTGGGTTTGCGAGTTCTGACGCTCCATGATTTTATCCAATGGTAAGTACATCATGTTGCCGCTACCTTTAGTATCGACCATGATTTTGCTAGTGCTACTGAACACTTGCTCCATCGTTTCGATGTAAATACGCTGTCGAGTCACTTCCGGTGCAGCAATATACTGAGGTAAGAGTTCTTCAAAGCGTGCAACTTCACCTTGTGCTTCCAAGATAGAGCGCTCTTTATACGCTTGTGCTTCTTCGTTCATACGGTTTACTTGACCACGAGCTTTCGGCTCAAGTTCACGTGCATACGCCTCTGCTTCACGGATAAAACGGACTTCATCCTCTTGCGCCGCAATAGCATCATCAAATGCTGCTTTTACTTCCTGAGGAGGTCGCGCATCTTTAAAGTTCATATCGATGATCGTCACACCAATATTGTAAGCACTAATAATACCCTCAAGCTCTTCACGAACTCGCTGACGAGCCGTTTCACGACCATCAGTTAAGATATCATCCATTTTAGTGTGACCAACAACGTAACGAATTGCACTGTCTAAAGCTTGACTAAGACTAGTCTCAGGGTCTGTAACAGAGAACGTCCATTGATATGGGTCGGAGATACGATACTGCATTTCCATTTCAACCCTAACCATGTTTTCGTCTTCCGTTAGCATCGCCCCTGCAGAACCTTGGTCCCTGATGCTTTGAACGTTGACTGGAATAACTTCGTCGATAAACGTCATTTTCCAACTCAAACCAGGCTGCGCTAGAATTCCAGTATTCTCACCGAAACGTAATAACACACCACGCTCTGCTTCTTTGATGGTATAGAAGCCGCTGAGTGCCCACACGACCAATAGGATCACTAATAGTAATCCGACACCCATGCCGGTATAGCTTTTACCGCTACCGCCGCCACCAGCTTTGCCGAATTTACCAAATAAATTCTTTAGTACGTCATCTAAGTCTGGTGGCCCTTGTTCCTTGCCACCGCGATTTTTCCAAGGGTCGTTTTTATCACCACCCGGCTCATTCCAAGCCATATAGTTACTCCGTAAGTAATGTCATTAATGTGAATACGTAAAGCGTAATCGATTAGATTTTCGATTACGCAAATAATTCTGTTACAAGATATAATTGGTTAGACGATGCTCTAGTTGCTTATCTATTTTATTCCAATCACTTTCCAGCATTTTTACATCAACAAGCCAATCGCCTTCGTCCGAGTAGCTTTGTTCCGAGATACAATTTAGATTATAGAGTATTCCACGCAACCTGCCCTCATTTGGAGGTATTTTTAATTTATGCTGCACCATCGTCTTGTGTAAACATTCAGTGAGGGCAGATTTTAATAAATCAATACCCAAACCTTCCTGTGCTGAAACCCAAACCCGTATCGGTCGACCTTCATCATCACGATCTATCTTCGGTTCAACACCCTCTAAGCGATCAATTTTGTTGCAAACGATGAGTTGCGGTACTTCACCCGCATCTATTTCATCTAGAACTTCATTTACTTGGTCAATGTTTTCACGATATTGATCATCTGCGTAATCAATAACATGCAACAATATGTCGGCTTCTTGTGTTTCTTGCAATGTTGCTTTGAAAGCGGCAACTAGATCGTGTGGTAAATGTCGAATAAAGCCAACCGTATCTGCCAGTATTGCCTGTCCAACTTCTGCTAGTTCAATTTTGCGAAGTGTGGGATCGAGAGTCGCAAATAATTGGTCGGCTGCGTACACTCCCGCATTTGTAATGGTATTAAAGAGCGTTGACTTGCCGGCGTTAGTGTAACCAACGAGAGAAACAGTTGGTATTTCCGCCCTTTTCCGTGAACGTCGCCCTTGCTCACGTTGTTTTTGAACTTTTGCTAAACGGCGTAAGAGTGCTTTTACTCTGCCACGCAGCAAACGTCGGTCGGTTTCTAATTGAGTTTCGCCCGGACCTCGCAAGCCAATACCACCTTTCTGACGCTCCAAGTGAGTCCAACCTCGGATTAAGCGAGTGGAAATATGGCGTAATTGGGCCAATTCAACTTGTAACTTGCCTTCATGGGTTCGTGCTCGCTGAGCGAATATATCTAATATAAGACTGGTTCTATCAAGCACACGGCAACAAACGAGTTTTTCTAAGTTGCGCTCTTGTGAAGGTGATAGTTGGTGATTAAAAATAACGACATCTGCCCCGATAGCTTGCACAGTTTCGGCAATTTCTTCGGCTTTGCCGCTGCCGACAAAATATTTAGCATGAGGGGCATGACGAGACGTAGTCAGCACGGTTGCGGTTTTCACTCCGGCTGAACTCACTAACATCTGAAGTTCGTTAACGTCTTCCTTGTTGTTCTCATCCGAAAAATCAACGTGAACTAAGACAGCCTGCTCACCGGCTTCGTAACGATCAAACAAATAGGGCTCCGATTACTGAACGTGATAAATTGACGTGAAGTTGAAGCCGTGCGAACTATTCGCTTTGACCGTCTCCATCGCCTTGTGTTGGCATGACAATAGCGCGTGCTGGCACCACTGTAGAAATCGCATGCTTATAAACCATCTGGCTAACAGTATTTTTCAACAAAATAACGAATTGATCAAACGATTCAACTTGGCCTTGTAATTTAATACCATTAACTAGGTAGATTGATACAGGGATGCGTTCTTTTCTCAATGCGTTCAAGAATGGGTCTTGTAGTGATTGACCTTTAGCCATTTGCGATCCTTACTCTTATTATTATGTTTTATTCTTTGCGAATAGTCTCACTGCTGATGCAGTGTATACTATTAAAACAGAAATATGTACCGAATTTTACCTAATCCTGCGCATTACCGCATTGATATTATCGACATTCCCAGTTTCAAGCTCAATAGCGTCTGACCAGCTTCTTAGCCAAGTAATTTGACGCTTTGCCAATTGCCTGGTTGCTATAATGCCTTTTTCTCGCATTGTCTCCCAAGCGACTTTTCCTGTGCCATATTCACCAGCGAGATAAAGCCACATTTGGCGGTAACCTACGCTACGAATTGCCGGGAGATCAATATGTAGTGTAGTGTCATTACGCAGTTTTGCGACTTCTTGTTCAAAATTATTCGTTAGCATCAAATCGAAGCGTTGCGCAATGCGCTCATGCAAGACGTTTCTGTCCTGTGGCATCAGACTAAATTCAGTAAACATATAGGGCAAAGGCTTGGGTTTAATGGCTTGAAGCTCTGTTATTGTTTTACCACTGAGTTCAAAGACTTCAAGAGCCCGCATAATCCTTTGTGGGTCATTTTCATGAATACGTTGGCCGCTCTCTGGGTCTAACTCACTCAGTTTACGGTGTGCTGCGCTCAACCCATGAGTATCAATAAATGCTTGGATTTGAGTGCGTACGTTTTCATCCGCGTTCGGCAAACTTGATAGGCCCTTAATAAGACCATTAAAGTACATCATTGTGCCACCAGCCAGAATGGGTACTTTTCCTCTTGCAACAATATCTTCAATACAAGCTATCGCGTCACGCCGAAACTCGGCAACAGAATAAGTCTGATTTGGCTCGATGATATCAATCAGCCAATGTTTTATGCCATCTTGCTCAGTTAAATCAGGTTTCGCCGTACCAATATCCATACCACGATATATCAACGCAGAATCTACGCTAATAACCTCGCCATTTATTTGTTTGGCTAATTCTATCGCTAATGCGGTCTTGCCAGACGCAGTTGGCCCCATCAGCGTAATCACTTGAGGCTGATTGGCAAGATTAGTCTCAGCTTGAATTATTTCACTCATGCTTTGTGCTCATGCCTTCTACACTCGAATTTATGGGCATTTCAAATGCTGAGCCAAATTTCTGTAATAACTCAGATTGTTCACTTGTCGCTAGCGAAGACAACCAATTGTCTAGTTCAACATAACTAAATTCATGAGCTTGCGACCAATACATACATAAAATTTGCATTAGCTCCTGTGCCCCGCTAACAGGCTTTGAATGAGCAACAAGTTGTGGAAATATTGATACCCAAGGCAGTTGCCTGAGCGCTGCAGGGACTTGCTTGAGGATCCACTTGTTCATCTGGAATTGAATATCCATACCTAATGTTTTCATTTCATCCAACATTGCTGGGGGCTCTTGCTCTTTTACCGACACTGGCATTAATAATGGCTGCTGCACTTGTGATGACTGAATTTGTTTGAATAGGGCTTCAGCTGGAACGAACCAAGCGGGCAATAAACTGAGAGCCACAAGGCTTTCATCTCTCGTTTTCTGGTTTGAAGCTTGTTTGACCAACATTTGATTATTCGGTAACAACAGCCATGATGGCTCTATTCTGCTCTCTTCGTTTCGACTGCTTTGGGAACTCATCAAATTCTGATAACTGACTGACGCGCTCTTAGATACCTGGCCCTTACCTTGAAACCCCGATGATTTAGGCGTGTAGTTAGATTGCGATAAGCGCGACTCTTTTTGTTGCAATGGCGCGATATAATCAGCATTTGGGCTCGGCGTAGCATACGACTGCGGGCTTGGCGTTGGCGACGAACCATAGCCATGTTTAACTTCCGCAAATAAATCGCTTACCTTACTTGCTGCTGGCAAACCATCTTGCTTACCGTCAGATTCTAGCTCTTCCTGGGTAAACTCGATCTCACTGGTAGATGCACTCAGTAATAGCGCATCAGAAATACTCTTATAAATTAGGTCATGTACTTGGCGAGTTTTGTGAAAACGCACTTCATGTTTTGCTGGGTGAACATTGATATCAAGTTCATCAGGAGGCATCGTAATAAACAATACGAATGAGGGGTATGTTTGTGAATCTATCATGCCTTCAAACGCTTGCCTGATTGCGTGAATAATCACCTTATCTTTCATCATGCGACCATTCACAAAGCTATATTGCAAATCGTTTGTTCGGCGCCCTTGTCCAACAGCATTGCACCAACCTGTGATGACGACGCCCTCAAACTCTCCATGAATAGCAATACTAGTATCAACAAAACCCTGGCCACAAACATTCGCTATCCGCTTATGTTTTAGCTCTTCTACTACTGCTGGAAATCGATGAACAACTCGACCATTATGTTTTAGAGTGAATGCCACTTCGTAATGGCTCAATGCAATTCTTTTGATAATCTCTTCTATGTGCTGAAACTCTGTTTTTTCAGCTTTTAGGAATTTACGCCTGGCGGGAGTATTAAAAAACAAATCAAGCACTTCAACTGAGCAGCCCTTTGGATGGGCCGCAGGGTTTAACTGAATTTGCATATCCCGGCCTTCGGAATGAGCTTGCCAAGCTTCTGTTTGGTCAGCTGTTTTTGAAGTAAGCGTTAACCTACTTACAGAGCTAATACTGGCGAGGGCTTCGCCTCGAAAGCCCAAAGAAGTAATAGATTCTAGATCATCAATATCTTGAATTTTACTGGTAGCATGGCGGCTTAAGGCCAAACTCAGCTCTTCTTTTGGAATGCCTTTGCCATTGTCTCTGATCAACATACGCTTATGGCCACCCTTATCTAGTTCAATAAGAATGTCTGTTGCACCAGCATCGATGCTGTTCTCAACCAGTTCTTTAATAACAGATGCGGGCCGCTCAACCACTTCACCGGCGGCAATTTGGTTGGCAAGAATGGCTGGAAGTATCTTAATAGTCACCGTTATCGATCGCTTTTGGTTATAGTCGCGTGTGCGGCTAGTATGCAGGAATGATTAATACTTGGCCTATTCTAACCAAATCACCATCGAGTTTGTTAGCTTCTTTTAGGCGGTCCAGTTCGACATTATAACGCTGAGCTAATAATGATAATGACTCGCCGCTCTTCACTTTGTGTTTACGCGGTTCGTTATCACGCTCTTGTGCCCACAAAGTGCCGTCTGGTGGTGTATTTCTAAAGTAGAGTTTAATTGAACGAAACAGAGAGTCAGCTAACTGCTGACGGTAAGCACGCCAGTTCAAGTTTTTTTCTTCTTGAGGATTAGAGATAAAGCCTACCTCGACCAAAATAGAAGGCGTTTCTGGCGCAGTCAATACCGCAAAGCTTGCGCTTTGTGGGCTGCGTTTATGCATCTTTGTGACCTTTTTCATTTCTTTGATCACTTTGTTGCTGATGTCATAACTCGAGGCACGTGACAAATCCATCGACATATTAAAAATAGTTTCAGCAAAGTAACGCTCGGTATCTCTATCACCAATAACGTCGGCTGCCGAGCCCAGTAATTGTGAGTCTCGCTCAGTCCTTTCTAACAAACGACCGAGTTCCGTATCAGCGCGTCCCTTAGATAACACCCATACTGAGCCACCTCGCGGTTGAGGTGTACTAAATGCATCCGCATGTATCGATACGAGTAAGTCGGCATTTTCTTTAGTGGCAACATCTGGGCGATCGTTTGGACTGATGTAGTAATCACCTGAACGGGTCATCACCGCACGTAAACCAGGCTCTTCATTAATGCGTTTTTCAAGCATTTTGCTAATGCTAAGTGTGATGTTTTTTTCGTAGGTGCCTTTGGGTCCGATGGAGCCTGGATCTGCGCCACCATGACCCGCATCGATCACAATGACAATGTCCTTATCTCTTTTAGGTGCAGCAGTATTGGTTGCCACCGGTCTTGGGTTTGGATCTTTTAAATCGATAACAACACGATGCCCAAAATCTGAGGTTGGATTCAGGGAGAACACCCCTGGTTCGACCGCTTTAGTAAGCTCTATGACCATTCGCAAGTCTGATTTGGACTTAGGTGTCGAGTGGCGAATGCGTTTTATAAGGCTGCTTTGATTGTCGATGTTGTCGAAAGAAAAATCGCGATTAGTGTTTTTTAAGTCTACCACTAAACGTTCAGGGGACCGTAAACGAAAATATGAAAAACTCGTCTCTTTACTCACGTCAAGCACAACGCGAGTATTTTCATTTGCGGGGGAAATGCGTACTGCCTCAATATCACCTTTTGTTTGAGCATTAGCATTTAAGCCAAAAATCACAAAGGCCAACAAGGTAATGATGTGGCGGGTTAGATTAAAAATTTTCATCGTTTTTTATTATTATTAGCTTACTACTCGATTTGAATCTTGATAATAACATAAAATCCTTACTGCCCATATTATCCATCCAAGCCAGCGGCGTCCTTAAAATACCTGTGCTAAGAGCTTATCCCCAGCGTCAGTTTTCGCCTGCAGACTAAACCGTCTATCATTACCATCAATAGTAATGTCGATATGTACATCTGCTGGTGCTAATAAGCCCCAACCCTTTTGTGGCCACTCTATTAAACTCATACTCTGCGCATTGAAATAATCTCGAATCCCCATAAACTCCAGTTCTTCGGGATCAGCCAAACGATATAAGTCAAAGTGATATACTTTGATATCATTTATTTCATAAGGTTCAACTAAAGTGTAGGTTGGGCTCTTTACACTACCTTGATGACCTAACGCTTGAATAAGGTGACGCGTGAATGTCGTTTTGCCCGCTCCCAAATCACCTTCCAAATAAATAGTGAGTCCACCGAGTCCAACTGCCCTTAAACCCGCCGCCAAACTTATCGCTAATTGTTTTGTATTGTCTTCTTCAATACAGGCAACATTGACCGTTTTCATTCGTTGATTAATAACCTCACAGTATCGAATAAATCACTCGCCAGTAAACCGCGCTGGCCTTTTTCTTGGGCGACTAAATCCCCCGCTTTAGCGTGTAATGATACGCCATACTGACACGCCAGATCAGTTTCAACACCCTGCGCCATGAGAGAGCCAATAATGCCAGCTAGAACATCACCCATACCCGCGGTAGCCATTCCAGGGTTACCGTGACGGCATACCCAAGATTTTTCTTCATTATCAATAATTGTGCCAGCCCCTTTTAATACGCAGGTCGTGTGATAACGCTCTGCACATTGGCGTGCAAAAATAAACCGACTGTTTTCTACCTCTTCAACACTCACATTTAATAAACGCGCAGCCTCACCACTATGTGGGGTGAAAACACAGTCCGGGATCGTTACGAATGACGCTGTATTCGCCATGATATTTAAAGCATCGGCATCAATGACCATTGGCTTTGGATTATTCTGACAATAGGTAATGACAGTGTCGTAAGTTGCCTTACTCCACTCGTTTTGCCCAAGGCCTGGCCCGATTACAATACAGGTAGCCCACTCTAGCGCTTCTTCTAATCCTTCAGATGTCACCATGATTTCAGGGCGGCCCGCGCTTATTTGCACTTGCGAAGCACTGTGAGCGTATACTTTGACCAAACCTGTACCGCTACGTAAAGCAGCTTCTGCGCTTAGGCGTATAGCCCCGGCCATACCTGCGTTACCACCAACGCACAAAAGACGACCATAAGACCCCTTGTGACTGTGCACAGGGCGTGGCGCTAAACCTTTGAAGTGAGCAATGTCGAGCGCACTTGCGTCACTTCTTGCGATTTCAGCAAAGGCTTTACCAATGCCTAAGTCTTCAAACACTAGTTGGCCACATGATTGCTTGCCTGCGCCAGTAGTTAGGCCAAGCTTAATGCCAATGAATGTGATTGTAATATCCGCTTGAATGCAGCGCCCGAGAGATTCACCTGTGTCTGCATCTAAACCGCTGGGGAGGTCGACACTCAATACAGGTAATCCCGATTGATTAATAGCATCGATAACATCCGCGAACTCGTTACGAATAATACCCACAATGCCAATACCCAGTAGGGCATCAATGACAATGTCACAACGCTCAAGCATATCTACCGAAAATGCTTCGACCTGACCGCCATTGTCCAACCAGGCTTTTTGAGCTCGAGCTACATCACCGGTCACTTCTCGTTCTGGTTCAATCGCACACAAAATAACCTTTTTACCTGCGTTCACCGCATTCAAGGCAGTAATATAACCGTCGCCAGCATTGTTACCTACACCAACTAATATCAGGTAGGTTTCGGTATTGGGCATCAGTGAAAGGCAACATTCAAAGACGGCTTTGCCTGCTCGCTGCATCAACTCAAATTTACTCAAGCCCACTTTTGCAGCGGCTTCGAGTTCAAGATGCTTAACTTGGTCAGCGCGATAGAGTTTCTGTGTTAAACTGGATTTTGTGTTTTTATGCAACATGCGATTGTGTCCGTGGAAAATGTCCGTAATTAATTCAATAGATGTAAATCAGCTTGCTGACAATATCAAGACTTGGGGAAAGGCGCTAGGGTTTCAACAAGTTGGTATCAGTGATATTGATCTGAGTCAGCACGAAGCCGCTCTCAAACGTTGGTTAGAGAAAGGATTTCAGGGGGAAATGAGTTTTCTTGAACGTAACGTCGAAAAACGCTTACTTCCTGAAGAATTGCTACCTGGCACACTCCGAATCATCAGCGTACGCTTAGATTACTTGCCACCAGATGCTTCATTTGCAAAAAATTTAACATCATCCTCTACCGCTTACATTAGTCGATATGCATTAGGGCGCGATTATCACAAAGTGATACGCAAACGTCTGCAGCAACTCGCGGATAAAATCAGTGAGTTCACAGCAGACTTAAGCTTTCGACCTTTTGTTGATTCAGCTCCCGTGCTTGAACACGCAATTGCGGAAAAAGCAGGTTTAGGCTGGACTGGTAAACACTCTCTTACCCTAAATGAATCAGCTGGTTCGTATTTTTTCTTGGGTGAGCTTTTTATCAACTTACCCCTACCTGTTGACGATCCCGTGCAAGAAAAATGCGGAAAGTGTACTGCCTGTATCTCAATTTGCCCCACTGAAGCAATAGTAGAACCGTATGTGGTTGACGCACGCAAGTGCATTTCATACCTCACGATTGAAAATGACAAGGCCATTCCGCTGAAATATCGCAAGGCGATTGGGAATCGCGTATATGGTTGTGACGATTGTCAGCTCATCTGCCCTTGGAACAAGTACGCTGAAGTAACCGAAGAAAAAGACTTTTTTGCGCGACAGCAGCTTCATAATCGCAGCTTAGTGGATTTATTTTCTTGGACAGAAGAAGAATTCTTAAGTCATACAGAAGGGTCGGCAATTCGTCGTATAGGATACAAAAAATGGAAACGGAACCTCGCCGTTGGTATAGGGAATATCATTCCTACTTCAACTGAAGAACTACATGTCTTAATCGACGCACTGCAAGTCGCCTCTGATTTTCCGGATGATATGGTTAGAGAACATATTGAATGGGCCCTGGAAGAGCTCAATAGTCTTCAAGAAATTCCAAATAGTGAATCGCAAGCACGCACTCGCTTTCACCGACAAAACCTGCGGCTTGCGCGAAGCGTAGAGAAAGGAATGCCCAAACACGCTTAATTTCCCGAGAGCGACATTCGATCACATAAACTTAAAGCAAAAAACCGCACTACCAAGCTAGAGAGTGCGGTGTTGCGTGACCACGCGTTTACAAATAGCTAGTCGTTATTCCGCTAAAACTGAATCTGGCTTCGCTTTAATGCCACCCCAGTTTTGTTCTGCTGTGTTGATAAAACCATCAACGTCAGTTAACCAACGCTCTTGCACCTGCGAATTAAGATTCAAGTAGAGTTTTTCATCGACTATTTTAAACGCCAAAGGATCAGTATCAAACTTGCGATTCATAGTCACGCCGAAGGCACAAAAACCGCCATATTGTGGTGCATATTTGGCAGGATCTTGTTTAAACGCATCACGGTTTTCAGCGCTAGAAAACTTATAAATTGCATTTTTATATGTTGCAGTAAAGTCACTTGAACCTTTTACTGGCGCACCAGGTGTAAAGTAAGAAACTGTGTCATAACCCTGAATGGCTACGTCATTTGCGTTTGCGTTGTGATCAACGTCTGCAGCAAATGTGAAGGCACTGAATGCCAGTGTAGTTGCCACGGCGGTTGCTCTTAAGATAGTTGGTAATTTCATTTTGTATTCCTCTTTATTAGTTTGGGTACGTTTGTGTACAAGCTGTTGTTTTTAACTACGAGGAATAAGATAGAGGAAAGCCGATTTAAATTGCAGCAAATATCACTTACTTTGGTGCAATTCGTCCATAAAGCGATAAATACTGACTATGGTGTGTGCTTAAAGCGATTAAAATAACGAGTAATGTCATTGTAGAGCGGTTCAACCCAAGCAGGGTGACCATGAGTAAGAAGCGAGATGTCGTTGATTCTAGGGTCGGAAGGCGCAATGGCGCATAAAGAGCTAAAATACGGCCTAAATTATCAACATAGACGCTATAATCAGGCCGTATAAAAATTTCATCTACTTACTTATGATATTGCGCGCTGTATTTATGCACAGCGTCAACAAACACACCCGCATTTTCTGGTGGCACATCTAAATGAATGCCGTGTCCAAGATTGAATACATGGCCTTCGCCTTCACCAAAGCCTGCCAAAATATCTTGAACTTCTTGCTCAATGCGAGGCGCTGGCGCATATAGAATGCTTGGATCCATATTACCTTGTAAGGCAACTTTGTCGCCTACACGTGCTTTGGCCTCTGCAATATCAATGGTCCAATCTAAACCAACGGCATCACAGCCTGTCGCAGCTATAGACTCAAGCCACATACCACCATTTTTAGTGAAAAGCGTAACGGGTACCTTTTGACCATCATATTCGCGAGTCAAACCAGCAACGATTTTTTCCATATACTGTAAAGAGAAGAGTTTGTAGTCGCGCGGACTTAACACTCCGCCCCAAGTATCAAATATCATGACAGATTGAGCACCTGCTGCTATTTGTGCGTTCAAATACAAAATAACAGAGTCAGCTAACTTATCTAACAGCGCGTGCAAAATTTCTGGATCAGCGAAGGCCATTTTCTTTATTTTAGTAAACGCTTTACTAGAACCACCTTCAATCATGTAAGTAGCCAGAGTCCAAGGGCTTCCTGAGAACCCAATTAAGGGCACTTCGCCCTTGAGGTTTTTGCGAATAGTACGAACAGCATCCATCACATACTTAAGTTCGTCTTCTGGATCAGGAATAGGTAAATTATCAACCCCAGCTTTGTCTACAATAGGCTGTTTAAATTTAGGGCCTTCGCCAGTTTCAAAATACAGACCTAAGCCCATGGCATCAGGAATAGTCAATATGTCCGAAAATAAAATAGCGGCGTCTAAGGGAAAACGTCTTAGTGGTTGAAGAGTGACTTCACAAGCCAGTTCTGGATTTGTACATAAAGCCATAAAATCACCCGCTTCTGCACGTGTTGCTTTATATTCCGGTAAATATCGTCCAGCTTGACGCATCATCCATACCGGAGTGACGTCAACAGGCTGCTTTAACAAGGCACGTAAATATCTATCGTTCTTCAATGGGGTCATTCTTTACTCTACTAAAATGTAAACTGATCTTAAAACTTGGATCTGTTGTGAAAAAACATAGCTTGCACACAATAATCGCAAGCTGAATTTGGGATTACTCAGGCATTATATCTTATCTTGCGCCATTCTTTTTTGCGTTTCCTCAATTAAACGCCCAGCAATGGAAAATTTTGGTGGCACTACGGGTAGATTGTCGATGTCGAACCAATCTGCTTTATGTATTTCTTTGCCATCGACGACTATCTCACCCTCGTCATATTCCGCTAAGTAACCCACCATCAATGAATGAGGAAATGGCCATGGCTGACTATTGAAGTATTCTACATTTTTTACTTTAACACCAACCTCTTCAAAGACTTCACGATGCACAGCCTCTTCGAGTGTCTCGCCGCTTTCAACAAAGCCTGCAAGTGTAGAATAAAAACCAGCCTCTTTCTGCCGCGCTCCTTGCGCCAATAATATTTTGTTGCCGCTGCGTATCGCCACAATAATACAAGGAGATACTCGAGGGTAACAGCGATGATGGCAAGTATGACAATGCATTGCCATTTCCCATTGCACTCTATCCATTCTTGAACCACAACGGCCACAGAATTGGTGATTTCTTAAAAACACCGCATATTGCCAAGCTTGTGCGACATGTTGAAAATCTTCTCGGGGCATAGTGCTCACTATTTCCCGCAGACTAACGGAGCGTACATCAGGGTGTTCTAAAAGCTCCTTTTGCGCATCGACTAGGTGATGTTCCACTTTGTCAATCGCGCGGATACTAACGACTTGTTCCGTGTACTCAGCAAACACATCGATGGGTAAATCGGCGAGCAGGTTCACACCCAAACTCAGATCAGCTTGTGCTGGAACAAGTAAGCGGTCATTAGAGAAAACGAAATAGCGTTTCGTGATATTGCGTAGAGTCTGTGCCATAAAAACCCATTGTTACTGTTAGTCTTGCGCAAACCCCATTAGATTGCTGGTAAGCGTCATGTTAGTAATTAATATACTGATAAAAACAACGAATGTATCGGCTTATTTTGGAGAAAAACCAATCTATAGTAGTTGTTCAAGATCACTCTAGTGTTATACTGATCCTATCATGCAAGAATGGCAGTGGAAGGAATAAAGCGTTGACGTTATCTGAGCAAAATCAAGCGATATTGGTTAAAGCAAAGTCCTTTTGCGACTTAAAAGGCGCAAGATTAACGCCCATACGTGAGCGTGTTTATCAGATTTTATTGGCGCAAGAAAGTGCTATCGGAGCCTATGACCTTCTGGATGAATTACGCAAGACGGACGACAATGCTAAACCCCCGACTGTGTACCGTGCACTCGATTTCTTTTTAGATCTAGGCTTAGTTCATAAAGTAGAATCTACCAATGCATTCATGGCTTGCCACCACTTTGGTTGCAGCCACCCTGTACAGTTTTTAATTTGTGATACTTGTGGGGATGTTCAAGAGATCCAATCCGCGGGTGTGAAAGAAACCTTAGAAGCGCAAGCAAAGCAAAATGCCTTCGTTATTGAAAGACAGACAATAGAAGCACATGGCGTGTGCCAAAAATGTCAGTAAATACCATCGAGCCCTCGTTTAAATAATGAAAGTCGAATTCGTCAATCCCTTTATTACATCTTTGAAAAATGTCGTTGGTACGATGGCGATGATTGAGCTCGAGGTCCAAAAACCAAAGCGCAAAAAGAATGAAGTGTCTTTCGGTGATGTGAGCGGAATAATTGGCATGGTTGGCCCCCAAGTGAAAGGCAGCATGGCAATAACCTTCGACAGAGACCTCGCCTTTAATATCATGAAGAATATGCTAGGTGACGCCGCCACAACAATCGATGAAGAAGTTCGCGATATGGTGGGTGAAATGACCAATATGATTTGTGGTGGGGCAAAAAACGCTCTTTCAGAACAAGGATATCAATTTGAGATGGCAGTGCCAGTCATTATCTCAGGTGCTAATCATTGCATTCAGCATAAGGTCGACGGTCCCAAAATTATCATTACTTTTGCGAGTGACCTTGGTAAAGCGTACCTAGAAATCTGCTTTGATCGCTAAAAGTGTCTCTCTTCGACAACAGTTTCACCCCTCTTGCGTTAAAAAACCGTTAAAAACCGTCAAATACCTGACTTTTATTGGAATTTCCCTACAACATAAGCGATAATTGGGGCGTTAAAAACACGATTACTATTCGGATAAAAGGAAGTCAAAAATGAAACGTTCACTGCTTTTTTCAGCTATCGCTTTAGCTGTTGCATCTGCAAACATTCAAGCTCAAGAAGCGCCCGCTTATGAAAATTGGGTTGGGGGTTTTGCACAATACTATTCTCCAGATTCAGAGAAACCTGAACCACTAGGGTATTTAGATAATGGTCACACTTTCGGTGGAGAACTTGGTTTCCGTTTCGATCCGCAATGGGCTGTTCGTTTTGAACTATCCCGTATTTTCCTAGATATGCAAGGGCCTAACCGTCCAGGCAATGGCGATGACGGCACAATGCTAGGTGCTGACGCAATGTATTTCTTGGAAGATGACGTTGCCTATTTGTTCGGCGGTTTACGTGAGCAGTCAATCGAAGACAGCTACCGTATGCTTAGCTATGGTGTTGGTAAGCATTGGGAAGCGAGCGAAAACGTTCGTGTTATCACTGAATTAGCAGGCTATCGTGATTTTGGCCAAGCTTATAATGAATACAGCGTTAAACTCGGTTTAGCTTATATTTTCGGTCAAGCTGACTCGACACCTGTTCGTAAAGATTCAGATAATGATGGCGTTTATGATGCAGTTGACCGTTGCCCTACCACACCAGCAGGTGTGCAGGTTGACGCAACAGGCTGTAATGTCGATACCGACGGCGACGGTGTGCTTAATACTGCTGACCAGTGTCCAAACACACCTGCTGGCACAACAGTGACATCAAATGGCTGTGCATTAAAAGACGCAGACAAAGACGGTGTACTTGATGCAAATGATTCTTGCCCGAATACACCGGCTGGCACTGAAGTAAATGCTAAAGGTTGTGCTGTCGACTTAGATAAAGACGGCGACGGCGTACTAGATAGCAAAGACAAATGTCTAGATACACCAATGACTGATAAAGTAGATGCAGATGGTTGTAGTGTCTTGGTCGAAAAAGAAGTCTCAATCGCACTAGACGTGTTATTTGCGAATAACAGTAGTCAGATTGAAAACCCTGAATCAGCTAAGATCCTTGAATTTGTTGAATTCATGCAGCGTTACGGCAACACAAATGCTGTTGTTGAAGGTCACACATCTTCAGTAGGTCGTGCTGAGTACAATCAGTTCCTTTCTCAAAAGCGTGCTGACTCGGTTAGACAAATGCTTATTACCAAATATGGTATCGCTGCTGAACGTTTGACTGCGGTAGGTTACGGTGAAACTCAATTGAAAGACCCTGCAAATACGGCTGAAGCGCATCGCGTTAACCGTCGTATTGAAGTAAAAGTATCAGCTAAGGTTAAAACGAAAGCGACTCGCTAAGTAAGCAAGCTGAATAAAAAGGCGCTACTGTTTTGCAGTAGCGCCTTTTTTGCATCCAACTTATCTTGCGTAACACCCAGATCCTATGATAAACCATTAGTATGGCAACTCTGCTGTTGCCCTAATAGCATTAAGGAATACTATGACGATAGATAAGCAAACACTCGAATCAAGCAATGATGGCATGCGCTACTTCGCTAACCTAAAAGGTACGATGATTGAGGTGACTCACATCGCAGCGACCAAGGATACTACTGACGATATCCTCAAAAATATTGACGGAGAAATAGCGTATACCATTCACGATGGGACCTCAGGTGAAGTGATTGCAAACATTATGGGTGCGAAACGCACTGGAAATATTGCCTACAATGGCCACCACGTTAAAGATATGAATTCAACTGAGCTTGCCTATACCCCTTTGTACATCGAGACAGATGGCGGCTTATATCAAGTACAAACACTTGCCTTAAAATCGGAACAAGTGAATGACATTATGGCGCAGAATGAAGATTTAGCGCTTATAGACACCATTCAAGCTACCGAACAGACGCCTGAAGTTTTTGTGCTCGCCTCGACTCGACGCGGATACAAGCCCTAGCTGCAGCTAGTCAACAACCCCCCTGATAACCCTCTTACTTTTATTAGCCCAGCTGCGCTACATTAAGGGGGTTACTACCTTTATCTGCCTTCGTAAAAGCTCCCACACTGATTTTTATTAAGCCCTTGCCTAAGGTAATCACCTACGTATCTTGCTGCATGCTACGACGAAAGTGTTAAGTAAATACGGCCCATATTGTCGACAAAATGACACCTGCAACTTGACAAAATCAACAAATAACCCTACATTGTCGACAATTAATAAGAACTTGATAATTTTCACTAGGCTTTGAATGAACGCGTTTACTGAACAAGCTATCACTGGAGCAGACAAAACATTCTTCCAGCTAAGAAGTGCCATCGTTGAAGGTGAAATTGTTGCTGGCAGTAAGTTAAGTGAAATGGAATTGTCGACAAAATATGCCGTCAGTAGAGCGGTAATTAGAGAGGCAATTAATCGATTAGAAAGCTGTCACCTGGTAGAGCGTAAAGCTAATGTAGGTGCTCGAGTTGTGTCCTTAACACCTAACGGTTTAGTGCAACTATATCAAGTTAGAGAATCCTTAGAAGGCATGGCAGCCCGACTCGCCGCGAAGAATATGAGCGATGAAGAGATAGAAGATCTGAAAGGCTTATTGAATACGCACTTCCAAGAAGTGAAAGGTGGCGAGACTTACTATCAAGAAGCAGGTGATGTGGACTTCCATTACCGCATTATTGTTGGCAGCAAAAATGATCATCTTATTTCGCTGCTGATTAATGGTCTCTACCACCTCATTCGGATGTATCGCGTCCAACTTGGTATGGCTGGACCGCGCGTTAGCACAGCCTTCGACGAACATAAAAATATCGTACAAGCAATCAGTAACCGAGATGAAGAGCTCGCTGAAATGTTAATGCGAAGACATATACTTTATTCAAAACAAAATATTGAGGCACGATTGAGCTAAACATCTCAGCAATAAATTTGCTTTGAGACGCTCGCTTTCGTTACAGCAATCAACCAAAAACACGAGGTTAATATGACGACACACAACAGCCCAGGTAAAAAGTTTCGCTTAGCATTGGAAAACAATAAGCCTTTACAGATTTTAGGAACTATCAATGCTTACTCTGCAATGATGGCGAAGAAAATTGGCCATCAGGCTATCTATTTATCTGGTGGCGGCGTAGCAAACGCTTCTTATGGCCTTCCTGACTTAGGCATGACATCACTGAATGATGTATTGGTCGACGTAAATCGAATTACATCTGCCTGCGATCTTCCTCTCTTAGTCGATATCGATACCGGCTGGGGTGGCGCATTTAATATTGCCAAGACGATTCGCGATATGGAGAAAGCGGGGGCAGCGGCCGTTCATATGGAAGACCAAGTGGCTCAGAAGCGTTGTGGACATCGTCCAAACAAAGCCATTGTTAGCACAGAAGAAATGGTTGACCGTATCAAAGCTGCTGTAGACGCTCGTACCGATCCCGATTTCTTCATTATGGCTCGCACTGACTCTTTTGCTCAAGAGGGCTTAGACGCGGCAATTGAACGCGCAAAAGCATATGTTGCCGCAGGTGCCGATGGGATTTTCGCTGAAGCTGTGAAAACCGAAGAGCATTACCGTGCATTCGCCGACGCTCTTGATGTACCTATTTTGGCAAACATTACGGAGTTCGGCCAAACCGAACTTTGGAACAAGGAGCAGTTGGGTGAATGGGGAGCATCTATGGTGCTTTATCCATTGAGCGCTTTCAGAGCAATGAATAAAGCGGCTGAGTTGGTATACCGCTCTGTGTTAGAAAACGGTGACCAAAAAGCAGTGGTGGACACCATGCAAACACGCATGGATTTGTATGATTATTTGGGCTACCACGACTACGAACAAAAGCTAGATGCCCTGTTTGCTGAAAACAAAAACTTATAAAACAATATTCATAAATACAAATTTGATCTCTCGTGTTCATATCACATGAGAGCAATTAACCCATTTAAAGCGAGGAGAAACAACGATGGCTAAAGTACTCAGTGGCGCAGGATTGCGTGGTCAGGTAGCAGGTAAAACTGCACTATCAACTGTGGGTCAATCAGGTTCTGGTTTAACTTACCGAGGCTATGATGTTAAAGATTTAGCAAATAGCTGCCAATTTGAAGAAGTCGCATACTTAATTCTCAAAGGAAAGCTGCCAAACCAGACTGAATTAGATGAATATAAAGCACTCCTAAAAAGCATGAGAAACCTGCCAGAAGCGCTGAAAGAAGTACTTGAGAGAATTCCTGCAAACGCCCACCCGATGGACGTGCTAAGAACCGGTTGTTCTATGCTCGGAAACTTGGAGATGGAAGAAGACTTTTCTCAGCAAGATCATGCAACAGACCGTATGTTGGCCTGTTTCCCAAGTATTATTTGTTACTGGTATCGCTACTCGCATGATGGCGTGCGTATCGATGTTGAAACCGATGATGATTCAATTGGTGCACACTTCTTACACATGCTTCACGGCGAAAAACCGAATGAACTGCATGAGCAAGTAATGCATGTATCGTTAATTCTTTATGCTGAGCATGAGTTCAATGCCTCAACGTTCACAGCGCGCGTGTGTGCTTCTACATTATCTGATATGCATTCGTGTATTACTGGTGCAATCGGTTCACTTCGCGGTCCACTGCATGGCGGTGCAAACGAAGCAGCAATGGAGATGATTGAAGGCTTTACCTCAGCTGACCATGCTGAAAAAGAAATGATGGGTAAGCTAGAGCGCAAAGAAAAAATCATGGGCTTTGGTCATGCTATTTACTCAGAATCTGACCCGCGAAATGAAATCATTAAAACGTGGTCAGAAAAATTAGCAAACGACGTTGGAGACACGGTGTTATATCCGGTTTCTGTCCGCTGTGAAGAAGTCATGAAGCGAGAGAAAGGATTATTCTGTAACGCTGACTTTTTCCACGCGTCTGCATACAACTTTATGAACATTCCAACTAAATTGTTCACCCCCATTTTCGTGATGTCACGCTTAACAGGTTGGGCAGCACACGTCATGGAACAACGCGCTGATAACCGTATTATTCGTCCTTCTGCGGATTACACAGGTGAAGAGCTTCGCTCAGTTCCAGATATTACTGAACGCTAAGAGGAAATCATGAACTACGAACATAGAAAACCCCTACCGGGCTCCGATCTCGATTTCTACGATACTCGAGAAGCGGTAAACAACATCAAAGCAGGCGCCTATGAAAAGTTGCCTTTTACTTCACGTGTACTCGCTGAAAACCTTGTGCGACGATGCGAGCCAAGTGAATTAAACGCTTGTTTATCACAGATTATTGAACGCAAACGCGATCTCGATTTCCCGTGGTTTCCTGCGCGCGTAGTTTGTCATGATATTCTGGGTCAAACTGCGTTAGTTGACTTAGCAGGTTTACGAGATGCAATCGCTGCCAAGGGTGGCGACCCAGCGAAAGTAAACCCTGTGGTTCCCACTCAGTTGGTCGTTGATCATTCTTTGGCCGTTGAGCATGGCGGTGACGATAAAGATGCTTTTGCCAAAAATAGAGCCATAGAAGATCGACGCAATGAAGACCGATTCCACTTTATTAATTGGACAAAAACGGCGTTCGAAAATGTCGATGTTATCCCGCAAGGTAACGGCATACTGCATCAGATTAATTTAGAACGCATGTCACCAGTAATACAAGCTCGCGATGGTGTCGCTTTTCCAGACACCTTAGTAGGAACGGACAGCCATACCCCGATGGTGGATGCATTAGGTGTTATCGCGGTTGGTGTTGGTGGCTTAGAAGCTGAGAGTGTTATGTTGGGCAGAGCATCTTATATGCGTTTGCCGGATATTATCGGCGTAGAACTCACAGGTAAACCTCAGCCAGGCATTACTGCTACCGATATTGTACTCGCATTAACTGAATTTTTACGTGCACAGAAAGTAGTTTCATCTTACTTGGAGTTTTATGGTGCTGGCACCAAACATCTCACACTAGGTGATCGCGCGACAATTTCTAACATGACACCAGAGTATGGTGCCACAGCAGCTATGTTTTATATTGATGAACAAACCATCGACTATTTAACCCTGACTGGGCGAGAAGATGAACAAGTCAAATTGGTTGAGCACTACGCTAAACACACTGGCTTGTGGGCAGATGACTTAGAAACGGCCGAATATGAACGAACCTTGTCCTTTGATTTATCATCGGTAGGCCGCAACATTGCAGGCCCTTCTAATCCACATAGTCGAGTTTCGACAGCCGATCTTGCTATGAAAGGGATTAGCGGTGTGGTTGAAAACGAAGAAGGTTTGATGCCAGATGGTGCCGTCATTATTGCCGCCATCACGAGCTGCACCAATACTAGTAATCCAAGAAATATGATCGCCGCAGGTTTAATCGCTCGCAATGCGAATAAACTCGGTTTGCTTAGAAAGCCATGGGTGAAAAGCTCCCTCGCACCAGGTTCAAAAGCCGTACAACTCTATCTTGAAGAAGCAGGTTTGCTGCCCGAACTAGAAAACCTTGGTTTTGGTGTTGTCGCCTTTGCTTGTACTTCGTGTAACGGGATGAGCGGTGCCTTAGACCCGAAAATAGCGCAAGAAATCATAGATCGTGATTTGTATTCAACTGCTGTTTTGTCTGGTAACCGAAACTTTGATGGCCGGATCCATCCGCATGCTGATCAAGCATTCTTAGCCAGCCCGCCTTTGGTTGTCGCATATGCTATTGCAGGCACAATTCGCTTTGATATTGAGAAAGACGTATTAGGTCAAGATCAAAATGGTAAGGATATTCGCTTAAAGGATATCTGGCCAAGCGATGAAGAAATCGATGCCGTCATTAAAACCAGTGTGAAGCCTGAGCAATTCCGCAAAGTATATCAGCCGATGTTTGACTTAAGTGTGGATTACGGTGAAGGCGGTAAGCCGAAAACACCCCCCTTATATGATTGGCGCCCACAGAGCACCTATATTCGTCGCCCACCCTATTGGGAAGGCGCTTTGGCCGGTGAGCGCAGCATGAAGAAAATGAAAGCCTTAGCTGTGTTGCCTGACAACATTACTACTGACCATTTGTCACCTTCTAATGCTATTCAAATGAATAGCGCTGCTGGTGAATATTTACATAAAATGGGTCTACCGGAAGAGGACTTTAATTCTTACGCGACGCACCGAGGGGATCACCTCACCGCACAACGCGCTACATTTGCTAATCCTCGTTTGAAAAATGAAATGGCTATTGTTGATGGTGAGATGAAAGAAGGTTCACTAGCTCGACTTGAACCGGAAGGTAAAGTTGTCCGCATGTGGGAAGCCATTGAAACCTATATGGAACGTAAACAACCTTTGATCATTATTGCTGGAGCTGATTACGGTCAAGGCTCCTCGCGTGACTGGGCTGCTAAAGGCGTACGTTTAGCTGGCGTGCAAGTGATTGCTGCGGAAGGTTTCGAACGAATTCACAGAACCAACCTCATCGGAATGGGTGTGTTGCCACTAGAATTTGAACCCGGTACGACGCGTCATACCTTGAGTATCGACGGTACTGAAGACTTCGATGTAGAGGGCGAGCGCACAGCGGGTGCAAAATTAACCTTAATCATCACGCGCAAGAATGGCGAGGTGGTGAGTGTACCCATGAAGTGCCGTTTGGATACCGGTGAAGAAGTATCTATCTATGAAGCCGGCGGAGTGCTGCAGCGTTTCGCACAAGACTTCTTAGAAGCAACAGCATAGGAGTCACAAATGACTTTTAAAGCACAAACCAAAGTCCCTGCCACGTATATGCGTGGCGGCACTAGCAAAGGTGTTTTCTTTGCAGTGTCGGACTTGCCGAAAGAAGCACAAACTGCTGGTGAGTACCGCGATAAGCTATTGCTGCGTGTCATCGGCAGTCCCGATCCTTATGGGAAGCATACTGACGGCATGGGCGGAGCAACGTCGAGTACCAGTAAAACGGTGTTGTTAAGCAAAAGCGAGCAGGCCGACCACGATGTCGACTATTTGTTTGGGCAAGTGAGTATCGATAAGCCTTTCATTGATTGGTCTGGTAACTGTGGCAACTTGACTGCAGCGGTGGGTTCATTTGCTATCAGTAATGGCCTTGTTGATGCCTCACAAGTACCTGAAAATGGGATCGCGGTAGTGCGTATCTGGCAGGCAAACATCAAAAAAACGATTATTGCTAACGTACCAATCACCAATGGTGAAGTACAAGAGACAGGTGATTTTGAATTAGATGGCGTCACCTTCCCTGCCGCAGAAGTAAAAATAGAGTTTGTCGATCCAGCCGACGGTGAAGGTGCCCTGTTCCCCAGTGGAAAGTTAGTGGAATCTTTACATGTGCCTGAGATTGGTGACTTTACAGTCACTATGATCAATGCTGGGATCCCAACAATCTTCCTAAATGCTGATGAGCTTGGTTATACCGGAACAGAACTTCAAGATGCTATCAACAGCGATGCTGAAGCACTTTTAAAGTTCGAAACTATCCGAGCGTATGGTGCAAAACAAATGGGCTTGATTAGTGATGTAGCAGAAGCTTTGACGCGCCAGCACACGCCAAAAATAGCGTTTGTATCTCCTGCTCAGGACTATGTTTCATCGAGTGGAAAAGCGATTCGTAAAGAAGATATTGACCTGAATGTCAGAGCCTTATCAATGGGTAAACTGCACCATGCCATGATGGGAACTGCAGCCGTTGCCATTGGCACTGCCGCCGCTATCCCTGGCACTTTAATCAACCTTGCTGCAGGGAATGGTGTTGCCAATAGTCACTTAGAGGCTGTGACCTTTGGCCACCCTTCAGGAACCTTGAAAGTAGGCGCTAAGGCACTCCAAAATAGTGCTCAGGAAAGCGACTGGTCAGTGGATCGCGTTAGTATGAGCCGCAGCGCTCGGGTGTTGATGGAAGGAAATGTAAGAGTGCCAATTTAGATACATTTTACACTTGCTGAAAGAAGTCATGCACTTTATTGTTCCTATTACGTATCTAGTGAAAATACTTTAGGAAATGATGATGGCTGACCCAACTTATACACCACCCAAAATTTGGACATGGGATTCAGAAAGTGGCGGTAAATTTGCGAATATTAATCGCCCTATCGCGGGTGCAACCTCAGAAAAAGCCTTACCTGTAGGAAAGCACCCATTACAACTATACTCCCTAGCGACACCAAACGGTGTAAAAGTGACTATGATGCTAGAAGAGTTGCTCGCCAAAGGTAAACAAGGTGCTGAGTATGATGCGTACCTAGTTAATATAATGGAAGGTGACCAGTTCACCAGTGGCTTTGTATCCGCAAATCCTAATTCGAAAATCCCCGCACTTGTCGATCACAGCACGGAAACTCCTACTCGCGTATTTGAATCGGGTTCTATATTGCTTTACCTTGCTGATAAATTTGATGCCTTCTTGTCGAGAGACCCAGTACAACGCGCCGAAACCATGTCATGGCTATTCTGGCAGATGGGTAGCACACCAATGTTAGGCGGTGGTTTCGGACACTTTTATGCATATGCTCCTGAAAAATATCAGTACCCCATTGACCGTTACGCAATGGAAGTGAAAAGACAACTTGATGTATTAGATCGCCAATTAGCAGATAACGAGTTTATTAGCGGTAGTGAATACACTATTGCAGATATGGCAATTTGGCCCTGGTATGGTGGCCTGGCACTAGGTAAATTATATGAAGCAGGTGAGTTTTTGCAGGTTGGAGAGTATAAAAATGTGCAAAGGTGGACTAAGCAGATTGATGCTAGAGCACCGGTTAAACGCGCAAAAATGGTCAATCGAACTTGGGGGGATCCTTCAGGTCAGTTACATGAAAGACATGATGCCAGCGATTTTGATACTAACACTCAAGACAAAAAAGAAGACGCCTCGCAATCATAATGAGCCGTCTTCTCTACTCTTTTTTACAGCTTTCTGTCAATTGGTTTACCCTAGCTCAAACAAGCTTGGGTCCAAGGCTTTTTTCATCAACTGACTCAAGTCATCAGCCGGAATCGCCTTACTAAAATAGAAGCCTTGAATGATGTCACAGGAGAAGTCATTCAGGGTTTTTAATTGTCCCAAGGTTTCAACACCCTCAGCAATAATTTCTAAATTTAAGGTTTTAGCCAATGCGATAATAGCCTCTACTATTGCGGCATCATCAGGGTCTTGAGCAATGTTTATCACAAATGAGCGATCGATTTTTAGGGTATTTATTGGGAATTTTTTCAAGTAACTAAGTGAGGAATACCCTGTACCAAAATCATCGATGGAAATACTCACACCCATGTCACGTATTTGGTTTAAGCGCTTAACGTTATGCTCGACATCGGCCATTACAGCACTTTCGGTTAATTCAACTTCTAAGAGCTTGGGCGATAAGTTGGCATCTTCACACGCGCGCTTTATCATGCTTACCAATGTTGCCCGCTGAAATTGTAAACTCGATAAGTTCACCGACACTCGGAAATTTTCAAGTCCTTCATCTGACCATCTTTTAGCTTGTCTGCACGCTTCACGGGTGACCCACTCACCAATGTCATTAATCAGACCGGCGCTCTCGGCAACAGGAATAAAGTCACTTGGACCAACGGGACCAAGCTCAGGACTATTCCAGCGTAATAATGCTTCCGCTGAAATGAATTTTTTGGTCTTTAAGCACACCTGAGGCTGATAATGAATTTCAAACTCGTTATTTTGCAGTGCATTACGCAAACAACCTTCGATTCTGAGCGATTTCATGGCCCCCTGATTAAGGGACTCAGAATAAAAGTGATAACAACTGCGGCCTTTGCTTTTAGCATGATACATCGCAATGTCAGCATTCTTTTTCAGCTCGGTCACCGACATGCCATCACGCGGGAATACAGCAATCCCAATACTTGGCGTTAAAGCAACTTCATACTCATCGATAGAAATCATTTCTGACACACACGCTACCAAGGCATTTGCGATTTGATGCATTGCTTCGTCTGAATTTACATCGCTTAATTGCACCATAAATTCATCCCCGCCGAGTCGAGACACTTCAACATGGGTCGTTTTTAAGGCGTCTTCAAGGGACTTATCGTTGTTTAAGCAATTACCAATTCGGTGCGCTATATGCTTTAATAGCTTGTCTCCAAAGTCATGACCTAAGGTGTCATTTATACGCTTGAAATTATCTAAGTCGATATACATGATGCAGAGGTTTTGCCCATGAATTTCCGCGTCTGTAATGGATAAATTTAAGGTGTCATCGAAGTTCTGACGGTTTGGCAAACCGGTTAAGCCATCGAAGTAAGCAAGTTGTCGCATTTTCTTTTCACTAGCACGTAAGCTCTGGAACGTTTCACTGCCTTTTAACATGTAGCGTACTCGATGAACCACCATTGGCCAACGAATCGGCTTCGGCAGAAAATCGGTCGCGCCGTGTTCATATGCAGCTTCAATCGACTTGATATCATCGGCGCCTGTTACCATCAAAATAGGCACATCTTTTCCGAAAGGATAGTGTCGTATTTCTTTGCAAACTTCAAAGCCACTCAGCTTGGGCATGTGCACGTCTAAGAGGACAATACTTGGCTTGTGTTTTAAAAACAATTGCAGAGCTTGAGCTCCATCGGTAGCGGTAACTACGCGCAGATCATCACTACTTAAGGTTTCTTCCATTAACATTAAGTAAGTTGGGTCATCGTCACAAACTAATACCGTTGCTTCCATACTGCGACTCTGCGTTACTTCAGTCATACATCTTCTCAATTAGCGCTTCTAAGCTTCTTAGTGAATTGTCATAAACGACTTCTAGCTCGTTTAATGCATCTATATCGTCAATAACTTGATTTGATTTAGCCGCTATCTCTATGGACAATAGCAACTCTGTAAAGGCCATTGTACCAACGTTACCTGATAGGGACTTCATAGCATGGGCAAGTTCCATCGCGCTGCTTCTATCATTTTCTTTACAGGCATCTAATAACGCTGGCATTTGTTCTTTCATAACTGTTCTAAAAGAGTCGGCGACTTTCAAATAGAGTTTTTTACCCGTTCTTGCTTCAATTTCTTGAATAGCGGCGACGGCCTTGGCATCAATCCATCGGTCGACTTCTAAGGTCTTGTTTGCGGCCGCGGGCACGTTCATATCGACCGGGTTTATCCTGATCTGCTTCTCAGGAATGTGTATTGCCATCATGTCGAATAATTGCGATGCCGCAAAAGGCTTCAGCATAAAATCCGTCATACCTATTTCTAGGCACAAACCTTTTTCTTCTTCAAAAATGCCTGCTGTTAAAGCAACAATAGGTACAGGGCCATCTTGTGAGCTCGACTTTTCATTCTCACGGATAATACAGGTGGCGGTAAGTCCATCCATAACCGGCATATGCAAGTCCATAAAAACAAGGTCATATCTTCGTTTCTGAGTCATATCAACGGCAATCTGCCCATTTCCCGCAACGTCCACTTCGCAACCGAACATCTCTAACATTGTCACAGCGACATCTTGGTTCGCAATCACATCTTCCACGAGCAAGATGCTGGCACTAAAGCGTGAATTATCCTCTGTTAACGCACTCTCTTCATCGTCGAATGCGTCTTCATTACCGCCCTCAGACAAGCCATTTGCATATAGAATTTCTTCTCTTACATGATCAAGTCTTGCCGGCTTTTCTATCCTGCGCAACTTAAACTCATTCACTGCTTCTGCTTTTTCTGTTGTGCGCAATAAGACGCAATAGTCGGTGTTATCTAGTGTGGTCGAGATAAATGCACGATTGCTCAAAAAGTCACTATGATCTATAAACACCAAGGATTGATAAATAGGCTCAATACTATTGCGAAGTTCTTCTATGCTAATGACCGAGAGTTCGACACCCAGTCGCAAACAAATACTTCTCATCATTTCACGAACGACATGATTCTCAGCTATAACAAAAAGAGGCTTAGTAATAATTTGTTCGTTGTTGACGGCTTCAATTGTACTCCGTTTATTGAGTTCAATCGGCAAATAAACATAGAAACTAGTGCCTTTCCCAACTGTCGATTCAACGCTAATTTTCGCACCCATCTGATCGATGATTTTTCGCGTAATTGAAAGCCCAAGACCCGTGCCACCAAAGTTACGTGTAGTTGTTGAATCAGCTTGTTGGAACTCTTTAAATATTTTATCAAAGTGTTCTTTTTCGATGCCGATCCCAGTATCTGTCACAGTAATTTTAATTTCGCCGTTTTCTACACAAGCACGAACAATAATACTGCCCTTAGACGTAAATTTAATCGCGTTACTTAGTAGGTTAGAGAGAACTTGTCTAATTCGGTGAGCATCGCCCATGATATTTCTGGGGCAATCGGGAGAGATTTCATAAGCCAGTTCTAGTTCCTTTTCAGAGGCACGAACTGAAAATAAGAAAAGTAGCTCTTCTACTAAGGAGTGAAAATCAAACTCATGATGTTCAAGTTCAATCTTATCCGCCTCAATTTTTGAGAGATCGAGAATATCATTTATTAGCTGCAGTAAACTTTCGCCCGCTCGGCTGACGGCCGTAGCATAGCGCTTCTGGTTGTCGCTTAACTTAGACGTCAGCAGTAACTCACTCATACCAATAATACTATTCATGGGAGTGCGAATTTCATGGCTCATAATGGCTAAGAAGTTGGATTTAGCTTGAGCGGCTTTCAAAGCGAGTTCTTTTGCACTATTTGTTTCTTCGATGGCAAATGCGAGTTGTTCATTCGCGTTCTCAAGCTCTTTAGTCCTAACCTTCACTTCTCTTTCAAGATCTAGACGTCGTGCTATTTGTTGGAGTTTCTTGCGTTGAGAATTAGTAAATAAACGGTAAGAGATAAACACTAACAACCAAAAATAGACCAAATATGCGAGTGTCGAACGGTAAAATGGAGGATTAACGAGCACGGGGACTTCAAGGATATCGTCAGACCAAATGCCATCATTATTGCTTCCTCTCACTTCGTAGACGTAAGAGCCGTCAGTTAGATTAGAGAAGTTAACCTTGTTAGAGTTATCTAAATCTATCCAATCGCTACTCGTTCCCTTCAAGCGATATTGGTAGAGATTGTTTTCCGGCTTAGTAAAATCTAAAGCAGCAAAACTAAAATCGAAAAATGTTTCGTTATGATCCAGTTCAATACTGCCTTCACTGTTGAATACTCGATGTATTGGAATGGACTCGTTAAATAAATTAAATTGAGTCAAAGCCATTCTAGGCTTGTAATTATTTATTGGAATGGTGTCGCCAAGAAAGGTGTTAAAGCCATTGTTTCCGCCGAAAAATAGTCGGCCAGAGTCGCTTTTATAGAAGGCTGTATTATTAAAATCTTTCCCTTGCAAACCATGATTGATAGTGAAGTTTAAGATTTTATCTTCTGCATAATCGATAACGCTAAGACCCTTATCAGAGCTCAACCAAATATAACCCTTATCATCGCTCAGCACGCCGTAAGTCAGGTTTGTAGACAAACCTTGTTTTTGCCCGATATATCGCGCTGTAAACTCTCGGCTTTCTACTTCTTTTTTGTCGATTCTACCGACACCCAGGTTGTTGGTAGTAAACCAAATGGCATCATCTGTACTCAGGACACTTAAAATATTATTGCTTTCCAAAGGAATGCGCATGAATTCTTTCGTGTCTAAGTCTAAGCAGTTTAAACCTCCTCCAAGCGTCGCAATCCAGAGCGTGTTGTTGTCGCCATGAGCAAGGTGAGTAATTTGGTCGTTTGACAAAGAGCTTGGATCATTTGGATCATGAAGATACCTCACAATATCGCCAGCATTGGTGAGTATGTTCAAACCGCCGCCATAAGTACCTACTGCCAAGTTACCATTACCCATTTCCAAGATACTGCTAATTGTGTCTGAACTTAGAGTAGCGGAGTCATTGGGATCATTTGCAAAAACGCTGAACTTATCGCTATCCTTCTTTCGCAGATGTAGGCCGCTCATAAAAGTACCGACCCACAAATTTTCCTGAGAGTCGACCAATACTGTGGTTATCCTGCCATCTTGAAGGGCACCTTCTACACCAGGCATAGCGGCGATGTTAGTGACCTCAGATGTTGTAACATCAATAACATCCACACCGTCGCCATAAGTACCGACATACAAATTACCGCTTTTGTCTTCGGCGAACGACATGATGAGATCACTGGTGATTGACTCACCGATAGAAGTCTTACTATTAACGAGTTGGAATTTGCTAATCGCTCGATTCCATTTATTAATGCCTTCTCGAGTACCAATCCATAGAACGCCACCTTCATCTTGGAATAAATTAAGTACCCTGTCGTCTAATAAACTAGATGCGCGAGTGTCTTTGTGGGTGTGCTGTATAAATCTATCTTTCGCTTCATTCCATACACATAACCCCTTATCAGTGGCAACGAAAATCTCTCCCTGATCATCTTGGAAAATGTCAGCTACGGAGTTAGAACACAAACTGTTAGTATCTTGATCATTTCTAATAAAGTGTTGAACAACGCCAATTTCGCTATCAAAAATAAATAAGCCAGAATTCTCAGAGCCCAGCCAAGTGCGAGATTGAGTGTCGACCATAATTGCAGTGACTTGATCTGTTTGCAAAGCGATTGGGGTGCTTGGATTAAATGTTTGGAAAGAAGTGGCTCCCTTGGCCAAATAAGACAAACCACCTTGATTTGTGCCAACCCAGACGTTGTCAGACTTATCGACGACGATATCCAAAATGTCTTTAGCGCCCAATCCATCTCTTGTGTCAATCATATCGATAAATTGGGATTGCTTAATATCAAAAACCGCAATGCCGTTGTCTGTGCCAAACCATAGTTGGTTATCATTGATCTGTGCAGCTATTCTGAATTTTGGTGGCTGACTAAATTGATACTTTTCTGGTAAGTCAAAGTTGTAGAAGCTATCAACCTCTGGCAAATATAAGCTAACGCCAGATAAACTTACAATCCATAAACGGCCTTCGCTGTCAGATAGAATATCTTCTACAAAGAAGTCCGGAAGAGAGTTCGGATCATCTCTATCGGGAAGGTAAGATACGACTTTTTTACCGTCATATCTGTTCAGTCCCTTTTGAGTAGCTATCCAAATAAAGCCTTGATCGTCCTGTTCAATGTCGTTAATGACCGGACCAGAAAGCTCATGTCTTTGGTCTAAGGTCGTAAATGACATGTCATGATTCAAACGGTCGTAAAAATGATCGTCAGCAGTCGCGATAGAGGGAAAACCGACTAAAGCGAAAACTGAAGAAACGAAGAGAGTTCGTTTCATTAAGCGACTAATTTTACTCACAAACATGGTGTTAAGTTTTACTCTCTAAAAAGGTTAAATCGAGTCTAATCCATTTATACAAGCCTTACCAAAGATATGTTTTCGATATACTTAAACAAAAAAGCCCCTGCATAGTAGCAGAGGCCTATTAATGGTATAAACACTTGTTTATTATATGTTTTATTTGGTAACTAGCAGATAGTATGAAACTATTCTGTTTTGTTACTTAAGTATTCATTTGTATAACAATGGTGAAAAACTCAACGTTTTTAACACTAAATCAATCACCAACTGACTTATGCAGTTTGATCTTGTGTAACCGGACGCCAGATAATACCCGCAGTCATGTCTTCTGCCGCTGGACGCCAGATGATACCTGCAGTTTGCTCTTCTGCCGCTGGACGCCAGATAATACCCGCAGTTTGCTCTTCTGCCGCTGGACGCCAGATAATACCTGCAGTTTGCTCTTCTGCCGCTGGACGCCAGATAATACCCGCAGTCATGTCTTCTGCCGCTGGACGCCAGATAATACCTGCAGTTTGCTCTTCTGCCGCTGGACGCCAGATAATACCTGCAGTTTGCTCTTCTGCCGCTGGACGCCAGATGATACCTGCAGTTTGCTCTTCTGCCGCTGGACGCCAGATAATACCTGCAGTTTGCTCTTCTGCCGCTGGACGCCAGATGATACCTGCAGTTTGCTCTTCTGCCGCTGGACGCCAGATGATACCTGCAGTTTGCTCTTCTGCTGCTGGACGCCAGATGATACCTGCAGTTTCGCCTTCATTGGCGAAGCGGATCATACCATTTTTAGAAGAGATGCTCTCTACTTGCTCTGGCGTTAAACGAGCTGAAACAGCTTGGATTAACTTGAACTCATGAATTACTTCACCTTGCTCAGCTTGAATTGCTGAAATAAGGGCAGAGTTGCTCGCGCCTTGCAAAATGTATTTATCGCTGTTTGAGAAATCGACTGCGTTTGAAACGAAAGCAGTGACTGCAAGTGCAGCTGCTAAAACCGCACTAGTTGCTTTTTTGGTGTTCTTTAATTTGAATTTTTTTAATAATTTGCTCATTACTTACTTCCAATGTTAATTCTAGATTGAATGTGTGAGCGGGATAAATCTTTAAATGATACAAACTACCAAATCACTGCATCATCAAACTATCAGACTCGAGATTTAGTATGCGTCAAAATTTTGGCGTGTAAACACAAAAAAATAGAAAAAAGCCAATCCCAAAGGTCAGGTATGAGGAGATCTCTCTTGCAGCCCTTTAAAATTAATATACCTAATGATGAAAAATTATACCTAAAAAAATATTGATTATTTTTTGACTGGTTGTTTTATGAGCTATATTGGCTTAATTTTTAATCTATTTCGGGTTTAGTATGTTAAAAAACACCATATTTCGATCACTTTAGATTTAAATAATTTACATATAGAAGTGCGTGCTTTTCAGGGCTTATTGAACATTATGAGTTAATCCAGTCCATCTGGGATAAAAACAAACAAAAAATAATACAAGATGCTGTTTTTATTGAAATTAACTGCATTCATAAATCTAGGGAATATATTACGATTTGTGATAAGAATAGTTCAATATGCACTATATATTTGACTATTGGCAAAGTTTAATAAGTGAATAGATATGCAAAAAGCACTTAATAAATGGCGGAATTATGCATTTTCTACGTTTTGCAAGAAACATCTTGTGGATTTATTCAAAAAGTTGAAGGATTAACTGAATATTAGTGAGTTTTATGGGACTTCGAAGACAAGGTAGTTAGCAAATAACAGACTTATGACTACTCTGATCCTAATATTCGTCATCAAATGCTGGACCAGCATAATTGTCAAAACGAGAAAACTGACCTTGGAACGTTAACCGGCTGGTACCGATAGGACCGTTTCTCTGTTTCCCGATGATGATTTCAGCGATACCTTTTAATTCAGATGCTTCGTTATACACTTCGTCCCTATAAATAAACATGATCAAATCGGCATCTTGCTCAATAGAACCAGATTCACGCAAATCCGAGTTAATTGGTCGTTTGTCAGCTCGTTGCTCCAAACCACGGTTAAGCTGCGATAGCGCAACGACTGGAACCTCAAGTTCTTTAGCAAGGGCTTTCAATGAGCGTGATATTTCAGCAATCTCAAGTGTTCGGTTATCGCTAAGTGAAGGCACACGCATCAACTGAAGATAATCCACCATTATGAGTGAAATCCCACCTTTATCACGGGCTATTTTTCTCGCTCTTGTTCTCAACTCCATTGGTGTCAGACCAGAGGAATCATCGATATATAGGTTATCTTTTTCTTTCAGCGTTTTGATTGTTCCGGACATTCGAGCCCACTCTTCGTCATCTAACTGAGCAGTACGAATATGTGTCTGGTTCACGCGTGAAAGTGAAGCCAGCATCCTCATCATGATTTGTTCAGCAGGCATTTCCAAACTGAAGACCAACACAGGCTTATCTTGCAACATCATTGCGTTTTCACATAGGTTCATTGCAAAAGTCGTTTTACCCATTGAAGGTCGAGCAGCCACTATAATGAGGTCTGAACGTTGCAAACCACTGGTTTTCTGATCTAGGTCGGAATAGCCAGTTGAAACTCCGGTTATCTCTTGTCCTTGCTTCACTAGCTCGTCCAAACGGTTAACCGTTTTGGTTAATACCGCTGTAACATCTTTTGGACCTTCGTTTTCACCAGTGCGTTTCTCAGCAATTTCAAACACTTTTGTTTCGGCTAAATCTAGAATATCTGCGCTATCTCGACCTTCAGGATTATATCCCACGTCTGCAATATCATGTGCAACCCCGATTAGCTCGCGAACAACAGCTCGCTCTCTTATCACGTTGGCATATGCACTCACGTTTGCAGCACTTGGCGTGTTTTTGGCGAGTTCAATGAGATAAGCAAATCCACCGGCTTCATCCAACATACCATTCTGTGACAAGGTGTCCTTCACAGTAACGGTATCTACCGATTGGTTGTTATTCAGTAGCTTAATGATCGCATTGAAGATAATACGATGTGAGCGATTGTAAAAATCGTCCTCAACCACTATTTCAGCAACTTTATCCCAAGAATCAGGCGCAATCATCATACTACCCAGCACTGATTGTTCCGCTTCAATAGAATGAGGCGGTATTTTCAGCTGTTCGACGTCGCTCTTTTTTTTGTCTTCTTGGAATTTCAAACTGGTTACTTTTACACAATGGCTTAAAAATTTCGGCCTGCTATTATGCGTGAAAAAATATGAATTGTCTGCGCCAAAAGAAACTAATTTATCACCGTTCTATTTTTCGATAACGACACATACTTAGATAAAGCTGAAGACATAAGCAAAACCTACGGCTGACAAAACAACTAGCCAAGGTGGGAGCTTCCAAACGGCTAGCGCTAGCCATGCAACCAGAACAATGATGAGTTGCAGGACCGGATTATCGGCATCTTGCACACCTGCAGTAAATACTGGCCGATATAAAGCCGCAAGCAACAAACCGACTACGCTGGCGTTGATTGCGGCCAATGCGCCACGAAAAACTGATTTCGTTCGCGTGCTTTGCCATAGGGGCATCACCCCAAATACCAACAAAAAAGAAGGCAGGAATATGCCAATCGTTGCTATCAATGCACCAGTCAAGGCCGAAATACCAAGCGGTGAAACTGCACCGATAAAGGTAGCAAACGTGAACAATGGTCCGGGAACTGCTTGTGTTGCTCCATAACCAACGAGAAAAGTTTCGCGACTCATCCAAGCTTTATCAAGGACCTCCGCCTCAAGCATAGGCAAAACAACATGCCCTCCGCCAAACACCAAACTACCCACTTGAAAAAAGGAAGAAAATAGCGTCAGTTCTGTATGGGAAAACATAGTCGCTAATGTAGGTAAAAGCAGTAAAAGTAAGAAGAAGGTCAATAAGAAAATAAAACCTGTTTTTCTCGATGCGCCAAACTGGACCATCGTGGTCTTTGGCACGCATTCCCTCTTGTAAACTATCGCGCCGAACACACCACTTAAGACTATCAATATAATAGGCGTTGCAGTGTATTCAAACCACAACACTGCACACGCAGCAATTACCGCAACGGTTTTTCGCCCAGCGTCATGACAAATGCTGCTAGCCATTCCCCACACCGCATTTGCAACAACTGCGACCGTTACGGCTTTTAAGCTCAATAGTACTAGTTTAGGTATTTGTTCAGACCCATAAACTAGCGCCATTGCAACACCAAATAGTAGAAGCGCTGAAGGCAAAGTAAAAGCAAACCAGGCAAGCACGGCTCCAGAATATCCGCCTTTCAACAGGCCAATTGATATACCCACTTGACTGCTTGCCGGCCCGGGCAAGAACTGGCATAAAGCAACGATTTCAGCGTATTCATCTTTGCTAAACCAAGCTCTTTTTTCAACAAACTCTTGTTGAAAGAAGGCTAGATGAGCCACCGGCCCGCCAAACGCAACACAGCCAAGAGTTAGGAAAGAAACGAATATGGTTCGCAGATCAGCTTTCTGTGATCTTACTAAGCCGGTCATTTTTTATTGGATTCTTTAAGTAAAATATCGAAAACAGTTTTCCCTTTATCGTTCAAAGGAAACTGCATCATAGGTATAGGCTGCCCGTGATTTAGATCGGCCTCAACAAAATAGTGACTTTGTGTTTGCAAACGAAAACCATATTGCCCGCCAACTTTTGCAATAAAATCGGTAGGGTCGCGACGGCTCGGATTCGCAAATATACAAACATATGTTTTCACGTTTTTTACCCCTTTCTTAGAAGGTACACGAAATGGGTGTCGCCGTTTTGCTTTCACAGGATCGAGGGAAATAACAATATTGGCTTTGATATTCAGCTTTCTGAGTTCTTTCATCGCAATATCTTTGGCCACAGCTCCGCCTCTACTATGCCCAATCAGGTTAATCCGAATTTTGGGGTTAGCGAGTTTACGCTTTACGATATCTTGGATGATTTTCTTTTTATCAAGATAACCGAAATAGGCCGTTTCCGAGTAAGGACCTTTTTTCATGTTGAATGCAACTTGTGCAAAGCCCATCAAATTGGTGGGACCCCAGCGCACAACACCAAATCGTTCACGTGTTTTATCTGCGCCACCACCAACAAAGTATATAATATTGGATATTTCGGCTTTGACGAGTTCTTCAGTCATGGGCTGTCGGGCTTGTTTTAAGATCTATCGAAAAAGTAGTTTTAGTATAACGACATTTTGGCCTAAAGGAATGTCCGCGGCGTAATCTTTCGCTTAACTTTTCAAATCAACCAGCAAAATCTCTAGTCTTCAAACGGTACTTTGTGTTCAATGAGCTGCATGATAATGCAGCGCTTGGCTTGTTCAGTTGTTGTCACCTTATGCTTTTTCATCACGCGCTTGGTCATTCGCTGCACCATACTCTCCGTGAAAGCTTTTGCTCCTCTCCTTATTTCAGTATCTATAATTGACTTACAAAACGAGTCCACTTCGGAGGACTGTTTTGCCGTGGCATGACCCGTATTTGAGAGTAACGAGAGCGCCAACGCGGCCAAAAAGTAGTGTTTATACATATAAAAGCTTACCAACAGAAGTGACTTGAAACGCTAGAGTAGCACATAAACCATCGTCATTCCTGCAGGGGCAGGAATCCAGTCCCCGCATTCGCGGGGATGACTATAAACCATCGTCATTCCTGCAGGGGCAGGAATCCAGTCCCCGCATTCGCGGGGATGACTATAAACCACCGTCATTCCTGCGAAGGCAGGAATCCAGTCCCCGCATTCGCGGGGATGACTATAAACCACCGTCATTCCTGCGAAGGCAGGAATCCCGTTCCCCATAGCTATTTCGTGTTAAGGCGAATGTTGCCATGTACGGTGGATACTTCAACTGACGCTGTTGGGTTGGCGGTACTAAATTCTAACCAACGTCTTGGCCCATGTTCAGCGCGCTTTTGCTTATCATCTGTAATCTTATTTTTAATCGAACCACCGGCGTGCGCTTCTATGTCGAAACGAGCCCCAACCCCTTTTTGAAATATCAACTCAATAGTGCCCCCTACTGAACTTGCGTCAACGCTCCCATCCGCTAGAAGATGCATTTGAACATCAATAGAGCCATTCACCGTGTTTAGCTCTAATTCTTCTACTTCTTGTAGGTTAAGTTCGATGCTGCCATTGACGGTTTCAGCTTCAACTTCTGTGCTGTTACTTTCCATCTCTATGTCGCCATTAACGGTGCTTACCTTCAGTTCACTCTCACTGCCTTGGGTGTTCATTTGCTTACCATCGATATCACCATTAACGGTCTCAATAGCAAGGTCACCATTTAATTTATCGGCATCAATGTCACCATTGACCGACTGCAAACGAATACGTCCACTGAGGTCTTCTATATCCATATTGCCATTGACAACGGTTACCGATAATCCACCATGGATATTATTTGCATCCACATCTGCATTCACCGAGGTATATTCCACTTTACTATTTTTAGGCACATGTATCGTTAAATAGTCTCCATTATCGCCATCGTTGCTACCCCAGTTTCCCCAGCCTCTATTCTTTTTCGTTTTCACATGAATCACAATAGAAGAGCCATTTCTTTCAAACTGGAACTCTTCGGTATTGTCACCTAGTTCACCAACAACTGAGACCTCACTTTTATCCCAACCAATGACTTTCGCCCTTCCATTCTGATGCTCAATTTCGACGCTACCGTTCGGGTCAGCTGCCATTTTTTCATCTACAGATTGTTTTGCTTGTGCCGAAACACTGCTTAAAACGAGAAGCGTTAACGCACAAAAGTACGGTGCTAGTCTTTGTATTCTTACGTTCATTTGTATGACTCCTAACTCTTACTCAGAGAGATTAATATGTTGAAATTCTACGTTTACGCTTGATTCCAAGTAGGTGCATGTACGCGTTCAATAATGGCCATTTGTTGTTCGTATACATTTTTTAACATTTTTAACAGTGCGGGGTTATTAGGCTCTTCTTCAAGCGCTTTCTTAATTGCGGCCGCTGCTTCATCTAATTCATCCAACTGCTGTTGCCAATTATTAGTTGCTGCAGGCCTATCCTTAAAACGAATAAGTAAAGATTGTTTTTGGTTTTGGTGTTGCTCGCTAATCGCCGCAATTAAGGCATCACCTTGCACTGACTTTCCTGTTTCATAAGCAAATAAGCCGACTGTTATCGCCACAAAAACACTTGCAGCAATGGCAAAAGTAGGTGCTCGCCAAGCTGCTTTCCCCACTTTCTCGATATTGTTTCCCGTATCGCTGTTTTCATGATTGTTGGCTTGGTTTATGGCCTGCTCAATACCAGTCCATAGCTCTCGCTCGGGCGCAAGTTCACAAGTTCCTTTCTTTACCATTTGATCCAGTTTTTGTTGTGAATTACTGCTCATCACTTATCCACCCTTGTAGTAAATTTTTTGCTCGATGAAACTGGGCTTTGCTTGACCCCACTGCCATACCTAAAGTTTTTGCGATCTCTTCATGACGATAACCTTCAAGAGCATGCAGCACAAAAACCCATCTGGCTCGCTCTGGTAATTTATATATGTACTTTTCCAATTGAACATCTTCGAGGCAGCCATAGGTGACTTCCTCAAACGCACTAGACTGTTCAATATTGATCATTTTTTGCCACCAGCCACGCTGCTTTCTAATATAGGAAATAGTGACATTGGAGGTCACACTATGCAGCCAAGTGCTGAACTGGCTGTTTCCATCAAAATTATCTATTTTGCGCCACAGCTGAATAAATACCTCTTGCGTCGCATCCTCTGCTAGGGATTTATCTGCGCACAATCGTAAACATAAGCCATAAACCATATTGAGGTATTGATCATAAAGTGCTTTAAATGCTTTCACATCCTGCTGCTTAGCCGCTGCAATAAGCTGCGTTTCTTCAACTTGTTGTTCTGAAGATCGTGACACTTGTTTTTTTATCAGTGTTAAATCAGCTGGCATAATATGCGTATCATTCTCGGTTTATATTTCGGCTTCAAAGAGTAAGTCGCAAGGCTACTCAAAAAGGTTTAAATAATTTAAAAACTCTCAGAGTCAGTTGACTTGAGACAATAAGAAAGCGTACTTTAGGACTATACTACTTGTGCTGAACTCTGGCTAAATATATGCCACCGGTATCACTGTTGAGTGTTGTCTCTGCATAAGAGTCCAGCAGCTTTATATCCATTTAACCATTTGAGAATATATGATTATTCAAGCACTGTATGCTGGAAAGCCGCAAGCCTTTGGTCCTAGACAAAAGCCCAGTAGCATTATTAAAACACCCCATGATCAACTTACAATTGAGTTGGATGGTGCACTTGAAGATGAGCAAGGCAATAAAAAGCTCCATGGAGGTCCAGAAATGGCACTTCATCAGTATTCATTAGAAAGCTACGCCGTCTTACAAAAACGATTTCCAGAAATTGCAGATAAACTCACGCCAGGCAGTATAGGCGAAAATATCTCTGCGCCCGATATGAACGATGAAAACGTCTATATTGGCGATACTTATGAAATTGGTGATGTGGTAATACAAGTTAACTCGCCTCGCGCCCCTTGCGTTAAGATCAATCAACGATATAAAACCAAAAACGTTGATGTCTTCGTCGCTCAGAAAGGGATTACTGGCTGGTATTTCCGAGTATTGGAAACAGGGACAATAAAAGTCGGCGACCAAATGAAATTAGTGCATCGGCTACAGAACACCAAGTCGGTGAAAGACATCATTAGATTAGTCAGAGATAAAGACAAAGACTTACATGCACGCCTAATAGCCGCTGAAATTCCAGCCTTAGCAAAAGAGTGGGTAAGTAAGCTGAAGAAGTTTTAGTGCGTAAGTCACTGCCAACTATAAGTAAAACTCGATTATCTCGTTCACTCGCCAGATTTAATCTCAACAAACTGGGATTACGCCCGATAAGTTCTTAGAGTCACTTTAAACAGAGCTGCGCTTTCATTTTGTCTATATCACGTACTTTTCTTGTCGCTATTCTTCTTTTTTGCCAATGCATGCAAACGGCTTCCGCACGCGAGAATATATTCGACACAAAAGAAACCATCGAGTTTTCAGGTTTTGGCAGAATAGTGGGCGGTTACTTAGATGATAAAGACTTAGCATTTCAACATTATCAAAATAATTTAAGTTTCACTGAGCAAAGCTTATTGGCGCTGCGTGTTGATGCTCACTTAAGCGATAAGCTCAAATTAGTTACCCAAGGTATTTTGCATACTGGGACTATTCGAGAGAACGAAGTGCAATGGCTATACCTACAGTATCAAGCCTCTCGTTCTTTAAGTGTTCGCTTGGGTAGACAACGAATGCCATTTTTCGACTTTAGCGAGACAAATGATGTCGGATTCGCTTACCCTTGGATAACACCACCCATTCAAGTCTACACAGACTTTTTGTTTTTCGACATCGATGGAATCATGGCCAGTTATGAATTTTCTGGCAAGGATGTTTCAGGGGCAATTGAAAGCTACTTTGGAGAATTTGAAGGCGAATTAACAGTAGCAGAAACAAGCAGTCAGACTAAGCTGAATAACAGTCGTGGTTTAATTCTGAAGCTCAACTACGATAGTTTTACATTTCGTGCTTCCCATCATATTACTCAAGTAGATTTAGGCCTTAAGCCAATCGTCGAATTTCGCGATATTTTGCGCTCAGCAGAACTAAATGACGCAGCCGACTCAATTGGTGTAGAGGGCAGCATCGAGTTTTCCCAGCTTAGTCTTAGTTATGACAGTTTTGACTATTTTATGAAAACTGAACTAACCCGATACGACTCCGATTTCCTCGCCTTTCCCGATGTTAAGAACGGCTACATTACCCTAGGTTATAATTTTTACCCTTATTCACTCCACCTAACATATGCAAACAGCGTCGAAGAATATGACCGACCCGATAATCTCATCCCAGTGGGGATCAATTCGGAATTAGATGCACTTTCTTTTGGTTTTGATCAAATCCTGATGCAGCTTAACAGTGATGGTTTAGAAAGCGTCACATTAGGGCTTAGATACGATTATAGTGATAATGTCGCGTTTAAGACTGAGCTGGCTAAGCTTAATGGTGATGACAATGCGAGAGGTCTATTTACAGAAAACAGCGTGAGCAACCCGGGCAACAAAGCTAACTTTTTCCAAGTTGCCGTGGAATGGGTGTTCTAATGCGCTTTTCGGTTGTTGTATTGACACTTCTTTCTATTGCTTGCTGTGGCATAAGTAAGCGAGTTTGCGCTGAGGAAAGCTTGCGATCAACTAAATTACTTATAGTCGCCAATGTTGACTCTGAACTTTCACTCACTAAGCAAGAGGTAAAAAACCTGTTCATGGGTGGTGTCATTGACTACGACTTAAGGCCTATTACCTTAACCGCAGCGAATAAAGAACGCACCTTATTTCATGCACGAGTACTAGGCCTTACAGACGCTAGAGTAAGATCATACTGGGCGCAAATGCGGTTTTCAGGTAGGAAGCAACAACCGGATACTGCAGAAAATGAAGCGCAAGCACTTGAATATGTGACAGCTAATGCGGGTACCATCACCTACATAAAATCGACGACGCCGCTGCCCGAAGGTTTGGTCGTCGTCTATCGTAGTAACTAATCTACGTAATGTTGTAGGTCGTTTACGCTATCTCAAACAAACCTGCAGCGCCCATTCCGCCGCCCACACACATCGTTACAACTACATATTTTACGCCACGACGTTTACCTTCAATCAAGGCATGACCGACTGCACGCGCACCTGTCATTCCATATGGGTGGCCGATTGAAATTGCACCACCGTTAACATTGTAGATCTCAGGGTCGATACCCAATTTATCACGACAGTATAAAGCTTGACATGCAAAGGCTTCATTCAGCTCCCATAGGCCAATATCATTCATAGTTAAACCATTGGCTTTTAGTAATTTAGGAATGGCGTAGATTGGACCTATACCCATTTCTTCAGGCTCATTTCCCGCAACCATCATGCCACGATAGATACCCAAAGGCGCCAAACCACGTTGTTCTGCTAACTTAGATTCCATCACTACGCAGGCAGAGGCACCATCTGACAATTGACTCGCGTTTCCAGCAGTAATACAACCACCGTCGATGACTGGTTTAAGTGATTGCAAACTTTCTAATGTCGTCGATGGGCGGTTACCCTCGTCTTTTGCTAGGGTCACTTCTTTAAAAGAAACTTCTTTGGTTTCTTTATCCATGATGCCCATAGTAGACGTCATTGGCACAATTTCATCGTCAAATTTGCCCGCAGCTTGTGCCGCAGCTGTGCGCTGTTGCGACATCAATGCATATTCGTCCTGCGCTTCACGTGAAATGTTGTACTTTTTAGCAACATTCTCAGCGGTATATAGCATTGGCATGTAGGCGTGCTGGGCTTTATCAGTCACATTTTTATCTAAGCTCTTGCTAACCCATTCAAAATACTTTGCTTGGATTTCTGAGATGTTTTCTTGACCACCAGCTACCACAACATCCATACCGTCAACCATGACTTGTTTAGCCGCCGTCGCTATCGCCATCAAACCTGATGAACATTGACGATCAATCGTTTGCCCGGAAGCTGAATAAGGTAAACCGGCAGCTAGCGCGGCAAGTCGAGCAACATTCGATCCTGCGCTACCCGCGTTGAGTACAGAACCAATGATTACATCATCAATTTCTGCACCTTCTACGCCAGCCCTTTCAACCGCGTGCTGAATAGCGTGCGCAGTTAAGGTTGGTGATTTTATGTTATTAAATGCGCCGCGATAAGCGCGACCAATTGGCGTGCGTGCAGTTGATACAATGACAGCTTCTTTCATTTGTTTACCCTCAGTTAGCAAGATATTTGAGTGGGCATGTTATCCACGTACACTCAAGTTAGTTAAGCGATAGTGAAACTAAACCAAACTGATAGCAAGCTATCGAGCATTTTGCTTTCTTATAAAAATAAATTTAGTTGACTTATAGTTACTTTGAAATAAGCGTAAAACGGGGCGCAAACGATTGACAGATTCCACCGCACAGGGTAATTTCAATGGTTCTTCTATATGGACATTTAAGGCAAGGACGAGAAATGGAAGTCTTCCTCGAATACATCTTCAGTATGCCAATCGTAGCATTCACCATCCCGTTAATGATCATGATAGTGTTTTGGGTATTTGCACTCATCGGTATGCTCGATATAGAAATTCTTGATTTCACTGGTGACGCAGACGCCGAAAGCACCGACTCTACGGGTTCTTCCTTTCTTGAATCGCTTGGTCTCGATGGCGTGCCGCTTACCGTCGCTATTACTATTGTCGAAATCTACGGTTTTGCCTTCGCCTATCTGGCGAGAAAGTTCATCATGCCTCTATTTGATGGCGTGCTTACGGCAACCGCTGCTGGTTTTGTGGTCGCTGTACTCGCCCTGGTAATAGCCTTACCGTTTGCGGCCTACACAAGCCGGCCTTTTCGCAAAATTTTTATCACCCACGAAGCAGTCACAAAGTCTGATTTAATTGGCACCTATTGCATTGTCACCACACAAACGGTTAACGAAAGTTTCGGGCAAGCAAGAGCCGAAGACGGCATGGTTTACAGTGTGAGAACAGCACCCGACCATCAAATTGCTGGTGGCTCTCGTGTTGTACTTATCGATTTCAACAAAGACAATGACACTTTTACTGTCGTCACCGAAGCAGAATTGATGGCCATGTCATCAACCCAACACATTTAATTTAATTTAAGTTTTATCTCGCACTTGGTCTGTATTTTGGCAGTCAAGTATCGTGAAGTTTAAGGAGTAAACGAATGAGCGATATCATTATATTTTGGGGTTCAGTGGCTATTGCCATTGTTGTTCTTTTCCTATTGGTTGTCTTGATTATGGGTAAGCTTTACCGAAAGGTCGAGCAAGGCCGAGCAATGATCGTCAACACCATGCGTGCGGAACCTAAAGTAACCTTTACAGGTGGTATTGTTATACCGGTCTTCCATAAACTTGAAATCATGGATATCTCTCTCAAAACGATTGAAGTTGACCGCAGCGGCTCTGACGGTTTGATCTGTAAGGACAATATTCGAGCAGATATCAAAGTGGGCTTTTTCGTCAAGGTAAACAAAAACAGTGATGATGTACTTAAAGTGGCTCAAGCAATCGGTTGTGAACGTGCATCAAATATCGCCACCCTAGAAGATTTATTCAGCGCAAAATTCTCAGAAGCCCTAAAAACAGTGGGTAAATCACTCGAGTTTGAAGACCTATACGCTAAGCGAGATAACTTCAGAGACTTAATTATCGACAACATCGGCACCGACCTCAATGGCTACGTGCTTGAAGATGTTGCCATTGATTACCTCGAACAAACACCTATCGAGAAGCTTGATCCCAATAATATTCTTGATTCGCAAGGTATTCGCAAGATCACGCAACTCACTGCCGAGCAGCATATTCAAACCAATATCTTCCAGCGTGATGAAGAAATGAAAATCAAACGCAAAGATGTTGAAACACGTGAAGCTATTTTAGAGCTTGAGCGCCAAGAAGCCGATGCAACTGCGAAGCAACAACGTGAAGTAGAAACGGTTAAGTCGCGTGAAAAAGCCGAAACTGAGCGCGTACAGCATGAGGAAAACCTGAAAGCTGAACAAGCACGAGTGCAGTCTGAGCAAGAAATTCAAGTACAAGAACAGAACAAACAACGCGAAGTAGAAGTGGCCGAAAATAACCGTTTACGTGCTGTAGCGATTGAAGAAGAACGCGTTATCCGAGCGCGTGAGCTAGAACAAATTGATCGTGAAAAAGAAGCCTCATTACAACGTATTGCTAATGAAAAGCTCGTAGAACATGAAAAACGTGAAATTGCCGAAGTAATAAGAACAAGAGTTGAAGTCGATAAGACCGTGGCCGAGCGCGAAGAAGAAATCAATGAACTTCGTGTGGTTGCTGAAGCTGACCGCAATAAGAAAGCCAAAGTGATTCATGCTGAAGCAGAAGCTGAAGAAGCCTTAGTGAAAGACATCAAAGCCGCTGAAGCCGCTGAGAAAGCAGCCGAATATCACGCCAAAGAGAAGTCGATTACGGCAGCGGCTGACTTGGAAGTTGCTGAAAAACGCGCGCTTTCTGAACGTAAACAAGCAGAAGGGCAAGAAGCCCTTAGTGCTGCTGATGGCCTAGCAGAAGCGAAAGTCATGGAAGCGCAAGCAGTTGCAAAAGAACAAGAAGGCATGGCTGACGTTCGCGTGAAAGAAGCCATGGCTGATGCAATTGAGAAAAGTGGTGTTGCAGAAGCGGAAGTCATGGCGAAGAAAGCCGAGGCAGAAGCTGAGGGCATGACCAAGAAATTCGCAGCAATGGCGACCATGTCTGACGAGCAAAAAGCGCACGAAGAATTTAGAATGCGCCTAGATAAACAACATGAGCAAATTATCAAGTCTATCGAAACCAATGTCGACATTGCTGGTCATCAAGCACTTGTCTTGGGTGAAGCATTGAAACAAGCTAACATTGATATTGTTGGTGGAGACACGGCTTATTTCGATAGCTTTGTGAAGTCATTGTCTGTAGGTAAAGCAATTGACGGCACCATTGGCAAGTCTGAAACCTTAGGTACGGCCTTTGAAGATCACTTTAATGGTGAGGCTAGCTTTGTTGAGGACGCGAAAGAACTGGTCGCAGGTTTCGGCAGTGCCAGTGGAAATGCAAAAGATGCGGCAGTGACAGCGATGATTGCCAAGTTCTTGAAAGACAATGGTGATAATCCTCAATTGATGGAGTTAGTCACGAATGCCTTGAGTCAAAAAGGTAAACCTAGTAGCGATAGTACGTCTAGTTAATAGGTACTGATTTATGGCCAGTGATCAAGAGCAACTCGACCAAGCTGTTGCCGATGGCGGTGCGTATGAAGTCATTCGTGCGCGTCTCATCTCGCAAGCAAGTACCCTAAAAACCAAAGTCGATAACCTAAATAACGCCCGTATTGAAGAATTTGGCCAGGCCAAACTGGAGGTTGCAGGGCGAGTCAGAGTCCGCACAGAAAATAACTGTGTGGCACGCGATATTGTTCCAGTTGGAAAGGATCTCCTATTTGGTTACAACGTTTTTATCGGCTTGAAGAAAGAAACACAAGTGGCTGATGTTTTTAGTCTCTATCATTTGGTAGAACAAGACGGCACTTATGAGCTTGAACAAAAAGACCTAGCCGGTTCATTTCTAGCGGACCCGAGCTTTGTAAAAGAATTTAATGAGCTTTACGTATACTACAAAGAAGCTCGCTTAATTCAGCTAAAAGTACAAAATCAAACCTTATTTGCGGTATTCCAAATTGGTCGCAAACTTGAAGATATTAGAGTATTCCAATGGCGTATTGAGAAAGACGGTAGCGCCAACTACATAGATAATCGGGGCGAACGTGCAATTAAGAAGGCCCCCTCTCACGATTTTGAATGGAAAACTGCGGGACGCGAACATCACGAAACCGGCAGCCACCCGCATATTAACGTGCTTGATCAGGTTTTCGTTGAAACAATTAATGGTCAACTGACGATCAAGGTGGAAAACAACACAGAAGACGGTCTAGGTATTTATAATGAAGAGGTAGACGACGAAACCCAAAGCCTCGCAGACGCCACCGTCCAATATGCTCAAGTCGGTAGCTTAATTCTTCTGAAAATATTGCCCTACCGCGAAAAAAACTATCGTTATCTTGTTTTCAATGTGCGCACTCAAAAGGTCAATCGCATCGATGCAATTGGTCTAGCCTGTATTTCATTACCTGAAGACCACGGTATTATTTTCCCAGGTGGTTATTATTTACAAAACGGTGAGACTAAAAAGTTTCCTGACGAAATTGATGGCCTGACTTTTAAACGCAGTATTCGCTCGCCTAATGGTGAGGATGTTCTGTTTATTTTTTACGAACCAGAGTCTGGTTTAGCCGGTCTGTATTCGTATAACCTTATTCGCAAAGAGTTACAAAACCCCATTTATGCCCACGGGTTTAGCATTTTCGACAATGGCAAAATGGTTATTTTCAGCTCGGAAGATGAAGCGACTCGCGTCCACCCTATGCAGGTATGGGAAACACCTTATTACAGTGATGAATTCGCAGCTAAGCAACCCAATAAAGATAGTTTCTATAGCCGCATTGGCAATAAAGAGTTGGTGCGCGGTATCTCTGATATCGTTTCGATACATCGCAATATCAACAGCAATAACCCTAGCCGCGCTTCGTATGAAGACCTGATTAAAACAGCGAAATCCATGTTCGATACATACTATTGGATTGCCGATGCAGAGGTAGATGGCCTAGGTGAGGTGATAAAAGAAATCACCAGTACTGCCGAACTAGTGATAGATGAGTTTGAAAAAGTCGAGCAAATTCGCCATCAAGCGATACTTGCTTTAAGCGAAGCAGAAGAAAAACAACAAGCGGTGATTGGCAGTATCCGCATTACCTCTTGGAGTACACCACAAGAATTCGTTGATTGCTTAATGAATTTGCGCAAGCAGCGCGGCTTTTTAGTCACCCTAAAAGACCAGCGTTACATCGACAAAGAACGGATTACCGAACTCGATGATGCAGTGCAAACCGCCTTTGATGAAGTCAGTAATGCTACAGTAACCTTTTTATCCGATGACAGTGCGCTTCAACCTTATATAGACAGCGTGACAACACTTGAGAAACGCATCGAAACGGCTGAACTGGTGGTCGTTATCAATGAGGTTAACGAAGAATTAGAATCGCTATCGCTCGGCTTAGATTTATTAACCGAAGTTCTCAATGGCTTAAAAATTGACGATGCCACAAAGCGCACCAAAATCCTTGATGATATTTCCGAAATCTATAGCAAACTCAACAAGGTTAAAGCTCAAGGACGTAATCGACGTAAGAACCTAGGTTCGAGTGAAGCAAGCGCTGAATTCGCTGCACAATTTAGACTGTTCTCACAAAGTATCAGTAGTGCCCTTGCAATGGTCGACACACCCGATAAAGCTGAAGAGCAACTGTCTCGCTTGTTGATTCAGTTAGAAGAACTTGAATCTAAATTCAGTGAGTTCGATGAGTTCCTCGGCGATATCATGGAGAAGCGAGAAGAGCTTCACAGTGCATTCGAAAGTCGCAAACAAAGCCTGATGGAAGAGCAGCAACGTCGTGCCCAGAATATCTTTAGTGCGGCGGAGCGCATTCTCAAGGGTGTCAGTCGACGAGCAAATGGTTTCAACGACCCCACCGATTTAAACACTTATTTCGCTTCCGATCCTATGATCTTAAAGATCGCTGAACTTGCACAGCAATTGCGTGAATTGAATGATCAGATCAAAGCAGACGACTTAGAATCACAACTCAAAGCCGTGAAGGAACAAGGAATACGTTCTCTTCGTGATAAACAAGATATTTTCGAAGACGGCGGCGCAGTCATTAAGTTAGGTAAACATAAGTTTAGTGTGAATACGCAGAACTTAGATCTCACTTTGTTACCACGCGACGATGGCTTATACCGGCATTTAGTCGGTACTGACTATTATGAGCGTGTTGAAAACGAAGAATTAAGCACCTTAAAGCCTTACTGGCAACAAAACTCAGTGTCAGAAAACGCAGAGGTTAGTCGAGCAGAATACTTGTGCTCGGTGATCCTTCAAGATGCCGAGAACCAGCGAAATGAACTCAGTTTGACGCAGCTATATGACTTAGCATCCGATCCAAAAGACAAAGATAAAAGCGCAGCATTGTCGAAAATTATTCGAGATTATATGACAGCGCGCTATCAAGAGGGCTACGAAAAAGGCATACACGATGCTGATGCTTTGCGCTTACTTCAAGCCTTATTGCCTATTCATCAAAAAGCTGACTTGTTGCGCTTCGCACCGAAAGCTAGAGCACTAGCGATAATGTTTTGGACACACAGTTTAGCTGATGACAACCAGCGTACGCTATGGTGCAGTCATGCCCAAAGTGCATTGATACTTTCTAAGTCTTTCTCTACCTTGGCTGGATTTAAGCAACTAAGAGCACAACTTGTTCAGGCGATGAAAGCATTTGTCTGCACTTATACACTGCACTTTGACGATACTAATATCGATCAAGCCGTTGATTATCTGAGTTTAGAATTGGCGCAAGATAAACTCGAGTTTGTGACCAGTCAATCAGGTACTGATATCAAGCGACTGTTTGAGCAAGCAATTAAAAACTTAGGTCACGAAAAAGACTTCCGCGATGCAATGCAACAGTTCGAGCGTCGTTTAGCCGACGGACGCAAAGCGCTTTCAAGCAAATCAACGCAAGCAACAATCGCTGGCTTGCATGAACAGTGGACACTCGCTTGCGCTTGGATTGAGGCAACTTTAGGTCAACAGGCTGATGGCGAACCCACCGCAGACCTCGAACTGGTGCAACAAAAGCATTATATTGAAGAGGCTGCGGCCTTGGTTATTGCTGGTACAAACTTACCTGTTCGCGTGACATCCATTAAACTAAACGCAAAGATCACCGATTTATTAAGCGACCATCCTCGTATTAAAAATGGTGAGTTACATCTGTCCGTTGATGAATTTAATCAACGCCTAAGTCATTATCACACAACACATGTATTGAACTTCGAGCGCTATCATCAGCTTAGAAATAGTCTCATGAAGGAAAGTCGCAAAGAGCTTCAACTTGAAGCTTATAACGCGAAGCCTTTAAGCTCTTTTGTTAGGAATAGGCTTATCAATGAAGTCTATCTGCCTATCATTGGCGACAACCTTGCGAAACAAATGGGCACCGTTGGTGATGACAAGCGCACCGATTTAATGGGCTTATTGTTGCTAATCTCTCCGCCAGGTTATGGTAAAACAACCTTAATGGAATACATTGCAGACCGGCTCGGTTTGGTCTTCATGAAGATTAATTGTCCGTCTCTTGGCCATGATGTTACTTCAATTGATCCTGGTAATGCGCCGAACGCAACTGCAAAGCAAGAACTTGAAAAACTCAATCTTGGTTTAGAGATGGGTAATAACGTTATGCTGTATTTGGACGATATCCAGCATACGCACCCTGAGTTTCTGCAGAAATTTATCGCTCTTTGTGATGGCACTCGTCGTATTGAAGGTGTTTGGAAAGGCGAGAGTAAAACATATGATATGCGCGGTAAGAAGTTCTGTGTCGTCATGGCCGGTAACCCTTACACTGAATCTGGTGATGTCTTTAAAGTGCCAGACATGCTAGCTAACCGGGCCGACATCTATAACTTAGGTGATGTGCTTGGTGGTAAAGAAGAGCAGTTCGCCCTCAGCTACATAGAAAATGCGCTCACATCTAACCCTGTTTTAGCGCCTCTTGCGTTAAGAGATATGAAAGATGTTTATCAATTTGTGGCGATGGCAAATGGCGAAGAAGTGGCTAGCAGTGAATTTAGTCATCAGTATAGCGGTGCCGAAACCAACGAAATCGTATCGGTATTAAAGCACTTGCAAGCGATTCAAGAAGTCATTCTAAAAGTGAATCTACAATATATTGAATCGGCAGCAACGGCAGAAGACTATCGCGAAGAGCCGCCATTTAAGTTGCAAGGCAGTTATCGCAACATGAATAAGATGACTGAGAAAGTCTCAGCGGTAATGAATCATCAGGAACTCATGCAGTTGATTGGTGATCACTACACTGGTGAAGCCCAAACGTTGACTTCTGGCGCGGAAGAGAACTTGTTAAAGTTAGCCATGCTGCGTGGCGTGATGACGGAACAACAGCGGCAACGTTGGGAGCATATTTGCAGTGCGTTTGACAGTAAGCAATCGCAGAATATTGAAGGCGATCCACAACTGCAGGCTGTGCGGCAATTGTCACAAATGGCTGGTGCTTTAGAAGCAATAAAAGTAGATATGCAGCAGTCTGATACGGGTGACTTAATTCGCCCCATTAATCGTGTTGCGGCGGCAATGCAACTGCTCAGTCGAGTGTGGTCGGGCGACAAAAAAGAGGCTGACAAAGAGAGCGAAGAGGATAATATTGATTCCAAAGAACCTTAATCTAGCTGGCGAATTTTTTCAGCGTCAGGACTCATATCAAGGTCGCAAACAAAGCGGTAGGATCACTCTGTTTACAGTGGTTCTGCTTGCCCTACTACTTGTCATTGCTGGTGTCACTTATACTCTATACGCGCCTTATGAAGATTTACCTGTTCAGCAAAATCGAGAAATGAGTACTACTCCAACGAGTGCAATTGAAGCGATAGAAGACCTTGAAAAGGCGCCGACTAAAAAACAAATCACTCAAAAAACCATTGCACCAGAGCAAACCACAAGCTTATCGTATTGTGCCGCTCCGGATCTTGAAGTAGTAGGCTTTGACTGGGACCAAATGTCCGCTGCGATCAAGACTAGAAGTGTAAACTGGCGGTCATTATCAACAGTAGATCTGGTAACCAACCCACAATATCGCCACTATGAAGCCGAAAATATGAAGAGTCAATATGGCACTAGCTTCATTCAAGAGAAAGGTAATTCGGAAGTTCAGGAGTTACTATATAACAGTGAACCTGCAATGGCGTTTAGCACAGGTGAAAGAGACGCTGACCTCATTATCGAGCAGTATAAAGACGACCTGAGTTTGGTGCTAACTAGTTTACACTTCAATCCCTACGGTTTGAGTCAGGCTCAGTTTTCAGCGCTACTTGACAGGCATCCTGCTTTTGACCGCACTTTTGCCTACGATGTCTTATATGAATTGCGCAATTCGCAAGCAGAGCTTCTCGACTTATTCATGAAGAGAGTCGATATGCAGAGCCCCTTGCCGGCATCTGCAGACAAAAGCGGCACTCACTTACTGTTTAGAATATTACTCAATGGTAATTTCGACAGCCTTCAACACGCCTTATCACTTGGCTTAAGCGTGACTCCTAAGCAATCACAATCTCTGTATTACGCACTTAAGGTCGGCACTTCATTCAGATTAGAGCCCACTGATGAAGGAAGACAAGAGTTCAGGGCATTAGTCAGGCAGATTTCAGATATTGTTGGTTTACCCAGTGCTAACGACGTAATTGCTATCAGCCAAGTACTGGAAAGAGATCCCAAAGAGATGTTTATTCAATATGGCATTGATATTAACGAATACTTACTGAGTTCAGTGAACGAGAACTTGTCAGGTTTCAGTGAAGAAGAAATAGATAAACGCCTATCAGAAGCACAAACTCAATGGCCCCACTATATTTTACGCTTAAACCCGAACTCAAGCTGCCAGAATGAAACTGAATTCCACTGGACTGGCGAAGAGTTGATAAGGTGGTACGAGCAACGTATTGAAAGCAAGGATGATTTAAAGGCCGCTGACGAGGAGTTAGTAAAAATCTCTAGGCTTTATGTTCAAAGAGCTCACTTACTCTATTACTCGTCTCGCTTAAAAGTAAAGTATGAAGAGTTTGGCGAAGAAAAAGATAAAGAGTTTTTTATGAAGGCAGCCGAAGCCTTCGGTGGTGAGGATAGTGATTCAATTTCAAAGTTATTTTCAGAAGCACTGACTGAGGAGCAGAAGGGCTTGGTAAAAATGATGGTTGTCATTTTCTCTAAGGATCCGAATGCTTTTATGAAATCCAGTAATATGGGCTTAGTTTTTGACGAACTAGATATGTTAAATGCAGTTCGTTTTGGCAATAAAAGCGCTGTGGCATGGTTCATTAATGAAGGGATTGGCTTTGGAGGTGTGGATGAATTAGAAAATGGTATTGTGTATTGGCTCAGTATGATGAAGTCATTTGAAGCATTAGATGATATTAAGCAAACTAACATTCCCGTTTACTTTAATCCGCAAGGCTTAAACCCACACGAATTGCACTATATACAATGTGGCAACTATGCCGCTTCACCTGCGCTTATCCGCGAACTTGAAGTAGGTCGAGATATTAAGCAACAGATAAATTCAGAGCTCTGCGAAAAAATAAGTGGCTATCAGCGTTTCCTTAGACAGCAAGATAGCGAAGCTGGATTTAAGTAATCGTACATACAAGTATTAATCACGCAAAAAAAAGGCCGAGTAACAATACTCAGCCTTGATATTTTTGCATCAACACCTAAGTGTTAATAATGCGCCTTACGGCCAATGACTTATGCTTCTTGGATAATAACCAATTTGATTGAAGTCATGACTTCAGAGTGTAGTTGAATATCAATTTCAAACTCACCTGTTTCACGCAATGTACCCGTAGGCAATTTAACTTCTGACTTAGCAACGTCAACGCCAGCTGCAGTAACTGCATCAGCGATATCACGAGTACCAACAGAACCAAACAACTTACCTTCATCACCAGCTGGAGATGCGATAGTGACTGCTTCTAGTGCAGAAAGCTTATCAGCACGTGCTTGCGCAGCGGCCAATTGCTCAGCAATTTTAGCTTCCAACTCAGCGCGACGAGCTTCAAACTTCTCAACGTTAGCTTTAGTTGCTGGAACAGCTTTTTGCTGTGGGAATAAAAAGTTACGTGCGTAACCTGATTTTACTGTGACTGTGTCACCTAGACCGCCTAAGTTGGCGACTTTGTCTAGTAGTATGATTTCCATCTTGCTACCTCTATGCCAATCTTATTTATGTGAGTCTGTATACGGTAACAATGCTAAGAAGCGCGCGCGCTTAATTGCAGTTGCTAACTGGCGCTGATATTTAGCGCTAGTACCAGTAATACGGCTAGGAACGATTTTACCACTTTCAGTGATGTAGTTTTTCAACATAGAGATATCTTTATAATCAATCTCTGCTACACCTTCAGCTGAAAAACGGCAGAATTTACGACGTCTGAAAAAACGAGCCATTATTCGTCTCCTTCTTCTGTTTTAGCTTCTTCCGTTGCTGCTGGAGCATCGTAAGATCTTTCTTCACGCTGAGGTCTACGATCATCGCGACGCTCTTCTTTAGCCATTGGTGACTGTTCAGTCACAGCAGCTTTAGTGCGCATTACCATGTTACGTAGCACGATGTCGTTGTAACGGAAAGCCGTTTCCAACTCTTCTACTGCTTCAGCATTTGCTTCTGCATTAAGTAGTACATAGTGTGCTTTGTGAAGTTTTTCGATTGGGTATGCCAATTGACGGCGACCCCAGTCTTCTAAACGGTGGATTTTACCGCCGTCTTGTTCGAGGATACCAGTGTATTTTTCAATCATGCCTGGTACTTGTTCACTCTGATCTGGGTGAACCATGAATACGATTTCGTAATGACGCATTATTGCTCCCTACGGTTATAGTCTCGGATAGTGAAGCCGTCTATATGGAGACAAGGAACTGAGATGTTGACTTCAAGGGCGCGCATTATACATACGCAAAGCCCTTGAGACAAGGCTTTTTGAGCATTTATTGTTAGCTTAATACACAGACGCAGTTAAGCAAGGTACATGATTTTACAACTTACTTGCTGCCATCACCTAGGCCACGTTTTTTCATATACTCTGCCAACTGACGGGATTCACTATGTACGCTGTGGCGCAGCGCCTCATATACACCTAATTGATCCTCTGTTTTTTTCTGTTGGCCTAATTTCTCTTTAGCCTGAATTTCGTCGACCACCACCTTAAACCCAATCACGGCTTTTAATAGTTTTTCAATATAATCAGTGGGCATTAAGGTTTTATTGTGGGCAATTTCAGGCTCGTATTTTTGTATTAGAGCATCAATCGCATTAACGGTATCTTCTTTGTTTAATTCCTGAAAAGTACCAAAGCATTGTACTGACGCATAATTCCAAGTAGATACACCGGGTCTTGATACGTACCAAGTAGGTGAAATGTACGAGTGTGGACCACTAAAGACCACGGACACTCTCTGTCCACTCAAGTTTCGCCATTGGGGGTTGGCGCGCGCCATATGACCGATCACCGTTCCTTTATCACCCTCTTTAGCGTTGTATAAAAGAGGCAAACGAGTGGTTTCAAGGTCTTGGGAAATCAACAAGCCGAAACCATATTCTGAAATAAGATTTTCAATTGCCAATGGGTCGGTTAGCATTAAATTTTTCGGGATATACATTACATTCCTTGTGACTTATTTCATGCGCTCAGAATCACTACTCTCATCAAAAACTGACTTAGGCAAGGTCAGTGCAAAAGCAGATAGCGCCAGAATAAGCTGTAAATACAAGGATTGCACTATTAATTTATACTCAACTAAATAAGAACCTTGTACCCAAATACTCAAAGAGATATGAAATAAAGCGAGAGCCAAAATAAGCAGATTGATCTGAATGGCTCTCTTTTTTATCGCATCACGGTGCTCTGGGTGATAATAACCCTGGCTGTTCTCACCTCTATACAAGTAGATAACAATCGCAAAAAAGATACCATTTATAACCAATAAGCCGAGTAAATTTGCATAGCCAGCAAAACCTTCGAAAGGGTGATTTACAAAGTATAATATGGTGGCTACAAACACGAGGTTTGCTATGCCTATTAGTACTAGCAAAGACATGGGTATGTAGTCTTGCCAGCTTCTAACACGCAATGATGCGCTACGTTTGCTTCCCGCATACTGCTTAAATACAGTAAAAAGACGCTTATGCATGAATACCATTACAACGACAGGGATCATCGCCAATAAGTACATTATCATCACGCCCATATGGTCATCCCAATTGAGAAGCTCAGTTCCATTGAAAATAGCGTGAAGTACCATAGCACCGACGACTATCAAGATAAATGCAACTGAACTCCAATAAACCTTGGTAGCTTTGGCCAGACATTCTTTGACATGAGCTTCTGATTGCGGGTATCGATTAATGCCATAGTTTAAGGCTATGTTTGTTAATTTAAAATAGCTCAGCACTGGTATCAGGATAAGCGTGAAGCCTACTTGCATTAGCATGAGCAAGTAATTTGATTGAGGTAACCAATCAGACATAATTTTTCTCCAATATGTAAATAGTGTGCATTACTCTAGCGAGACATCGCTTGGGTAAATGCATTTCTAATTTCTGAATCTGTCGCGCCGGCTTTCCGATATTTTTCAATGTCGACTAACATAGTTGAGCCAAGCCATTCATTAATATCAATATGTAAGTTGTCTAAGGCATCGCTGTGCACAAAAGAACCGCGATAGCCTTTTGATTCAATCACGCTGTCACGTTCGAGCAACCTGTAAGCCTTCGCGACGGTTTTTGCATTAATATCTAAATCTGCCGCAAGCTGCCTTATCGAGGGTAGAGCATCTCCAGCCTGAAGTTGCTTATTCTCGATCGCCTGCTTTATCTGCAAAACCAATTGATGAAAAAGTGGTTCTGGTGAGTCAAGATCGATAGTAATCATTAACAATTGTACCCCTTGGTTAGATGGTACAATTAAACACCACTTGTACCCACGGGTCAAGGGGTACAATAAATTATTTTGTAAAATGTGCTACTATCGAGTGATAACAAGACAAAAAACCTGCCACTCATGAAAAAATATCAAAGAATAATGCAACTAGCCTTGATCTTTCCCATGTTGGTAACAAGTCTTCACGCCTACTCACACGAGACAACGACGGGAAAACATGGAACAGCGCACTATCTAGCTAATGAGGGGATCATGGTTGAAGCAGGAGAGTACAAAGTCCTGTTCGATCCATTTTTCCATAATGATTATGGAACCTATCAACTTGTCCCAGAAAAAATATTGGCTGCTATTATGGCTAACGAAGCTCCCTACAATGATATAGACATTGTTTTTGTTAGCCACGCTCATGGTGACCACTTCAATGCAGACGACATGCTTGCATATCTTCAAGAACACAATACCGTTCATTTGGTGGCGCCTTCTCAGGCAATACAAAAACTGGCGGTATTGGAGGGGTTCAAAGAGATAGAAACGCGAATTGAAGCTATTGCACTAGAATACAAGGACAAGCCAGTTTCATTTAAAGTGAAGGATATTATTATTGATGCAGTGCGCATACCCCATGCAGGCTGGCCGGGACGAGCAGATGTCAGTAATATCGTGTTCAGAGTCACCTTACCATCAAAAGAACACACCACTACCTATATTCACATGGGCGATGCAGACCCAAACGATACTCACTTTCGTCCATTATTGTCGTATTGGCAAAAGCAAGAGACTGACCTTGCATTTCCACCTTACTGGTTCTTTTTATCCAGCGAGGGGAATTATATTCTCGACTACAGAATCAATGCAAAACGAAGTGTAGGTGTTCATGTACCTTTGAAAGTCCCCGCGCAACTCATCCAAACAGGTAAACCTTACTTTTCAGTACCAGGGGAATCAATCAGCGTCCCGATAGACTAGGCTTTGTTATGATTAGAGATAGGCTGGCCCCAGGCTACTGTAACCATGCATAACTGAATTTCATAAACACTGACTGGCCGTTGGTTTTCAGCTTATTTAAGTCGTCATTGTCAAATGCACTATCAGCGTAACCAATAAAGAATTTAGTGAGCGGATTGAGTTTATATGAATAGAGGAGTTGCACACCCAGCTGTTGTGAATCAGCATCAAGACCCAAATCTTCTCCTGGCGCTACAATATAATTATCTAAGTTCCTACTGATATCGGAGTAAGCCAAGGTCACTCTAAAAAATTGGCGTTGATCAAACTGGTAGGTCAGGCGGAAGTCAGTCAGGTTTGCAACAAATAGCTTGTCATTATTTGAATCTAATTTGCTATATGTATGACGAATACGAAGACGTGCGTGAGTACCTAAATTCAGATCGATTGTCGGTTCGATAAAAACTTGGTCACCTAATCGGTTATTCGCGAAGTCGATCGCGTCGCCAACACGAATAAAGTTTCCGATAAAGAAATACTGATTAGGTTTTGTTTCCAAATAGAGTGACATCGACTCCTCTTCAAAATAAGTGGCGTTATTAATGATATCGAGTCTGTTGTTGAACTCTCGCAAACCCACCCTAGTTCGCTTTAATGCACCAAATTGTGCGTAGGACTGATAATCGCCGCGGATATTAATTTGGGCTTCAATTTCTCTCTCAAGAAGCTCTCCATTCATATTATGAGCTTGGTCCCAATCACCGCTGAGCCTGATCCTATTCCACCATGAGTCCTCATTCCACCAATTATAACCACCACCTATAATGGTGACCTTCCGATCGACTCGTGATTGAAAACCTAAATCGGCCCGATAGTTTTCGTCAGTTTCTAAACGTGTTGCACGAAAATCGTAGTCACTCGTTTCATGTCGATAGTCCAAATAATAAGAGCGCCCAGTGAAACTTTCGTTTTTCTGCGTGCGCAATGCAGCTTCACTAAAGTCTTCATCGCGCGAACAATTATTATCACAAAAATTTTCAAACAAACCTTCAGGATACAAAGTGTCAGTATGAATGACTTGCGCCCGCAAGGTATCTTGATCACTCAAACGATATTTAATATCGATAGAGGTCACATAATTATGATAATTCTCTGCATCTCTGGCCGTGACAACGGCACCAATGGCGAGTTTATCTGAGTAATCGAAACGATATCGCGCAGCAAGGTTAGTTGATTTAGCATCGAAATTAGCGACACTAGAGCCCAAATTACCAGGAACTAAAAAGGTGGTTTGTTCATCATTCGCAACGAAAACACCTACTGAGTGTTGGTCTTTTCGCCCAGTGAGCTTCAATCCGTAATCGGGCGAATTCACATTTCGGGTATATATCAGATTTTGAAATGAAGTGAAGTAGTCGGCATTTTCAACGAAAAACGGACGCTGCTCGTCAAAAAACAGCGCAAAAGTATTGTTAATATTTAATTGTGCTGAATCGGCTTCTACTTGAGAGAAGTCAGGATTGAGTGTGCCCTGTAAGCTCATCTCGGGACTTATCGCCCAATTGACATCGAGTCCAATTTCTTGCGCGTTATCGTATTCCCATTCATTAGTGGCAGTTGGATCACGCTCTCGCGTCGCACCGAGCACAGCAGTGGGTACAATAGCCAAATTATTCCCCTGCTTGGCTTGTTCAAAACCACTGGCATCGCCCAATTGACATAAAACACAGGCGTTGTTGCGATTGAAAGGCAGATGAGAAATACGGTACTCATCGCTACGCGGATAAAAGCGGACAAACTCAATGCCCCACTTTTTGATATCCTTGGTTTCTTCGAAGTTTAGTAAGCGTAATGGAATGGCCATTTCTACTTGATAGCCATCTTCTGTAAGCTGACCTTGTGACTCCCATATGCCATTCCAGCTGGCACTTTCATTACCCGTCATTTCATTTTCAATACTGTCGGTTTGCACACCCAATGGGTTAACATAAAACTGGTAAGCTAGCCGCCCGTCGTTGTACGTATCGATTTTGACACCCACCATATCCTGTCCCCAGGTACTATCACGGTCACGCAAAAATGAGCGAATTTGCTCAGGGTCGCTATCATGCGCGCGAAACGCAACAAAGAGTGTACTTCCATCTTCATAAAAGTAAGCTGTAGTAGTAACCGGCGGCTTAGTATTGTCGAAAGGTCGATGGACAAAATTTAGCTTCACAGTATGAGCTTGAGCCCAAGCGCTATCAGATAAGTTACCATCAACAGTAATGGTTTCATCAACGAATGGCACGACCAATTTTTGTTTGACTATGTGGGGTTTCTTTTTGTTCTCTGGGAATTCAGCTTGCGCTTTATTGAAAGGACTCAGAAAGAACATCGAAGCAAGTAGGCTAATAATGATATAGAACGATTTCAAAAAGTTTTCCCAAGCAGTGATGGCGTTATTTTTAATATTATGACGAGGAAGTTTGAGGACATATGCCTCTTAAAAAACCACAACGCCCCAAATGAGTGCAATGGATCCTACGCGCTTTTCGCTTAGCCATCTACATAAAAGCATGATTGATGTGGATCAAAAATTGTAACATTTTATAAACTTTAGTTTGATAATGAGTCGACATATAAACGATTAAGTTTACAGTGTAGGATGCGAAAACGTTATCATCAGTTGTCTGAAAGTGCTGTATTTACGCTAGCAAGGATGATAAACACTGTTTGTCGTGGAGAGTAATACTTTTTAGTAGCCGCCTTTGTGAGTAAGAAGAGATGAATCGAGTAGCTGATCAACCAGAGATATTTCATCTACAAAATGATGCTAGTGATGAGCCCCCCAAAGTGCTGCTTATAGATGAAGAAAGTTCCAACATCGTTTTGTCTTTACAAGCGCTGCCCTACGAAATTGAACATCTAATAGACTATACGAAACTCGGAAATCATCTCAATTACAATGTTCGTTTGCCTTCTCTTATTATGGTAAATAGCCACTGCAAAATGGTGAATGTTGATAGCTTATTGGTACGTTTAAAGCAGTCAGAATTAAGCAAAACCATCCCGGTAATACTATTCTGCGACTGCATCAACCAATGCCCGGACGATAAGATTAGAGCTTTTACCCTGGGTTGTGACGACTTTATTTCATTACCGATAGACCCCAGGGAATTTGTAGCTCGAGTGCAATCGAAAGTACAAAGCGCCTTATACCATCAAGAAGTCATGGAAATGGCTTTTAAAGATGACCTCTCTGGCTTGATCAATCGCCGTGGTTATAACTATGCCTTAATTAATGAATGGGCTCGCTGCAAACGTGCGAAAAAGACGATAAGCATGCTAATTGTAGACATTGACAATTTTAAAGAGTTTAACGATAAATTTGGCCATGCTAAAGGTGATGAACTCATATTGTTAGCTTCTGAAACCCTCAATAAAGCGGATAAACGAAGCTCAGATGTGGTAGCACGTTACGGCGGCGATGAATTCATCTTTTTACTCCCTGACTGCAACTATGATGGCGCATCCAAGATTGCGAGGGATTTGGTCGAACGCTTCAATAAGTTAAATATGACACACAATCATTTATTGAAAATGAGTAAGTTTTCTATCAGCATTGGTGTGTCATCGCTGATTCCAAACCAAAAGAATACTGCCAGTGACCTCTTTGCAAGAGCCGATGATGCCTTGTACAAAGCGAAAAAAGAAGGCAAGAATTGCTGGAAAAGAGCAGATTAAAAACCTATAAGAAGATAAAAGAAATCCCCGCTAGTTCTCACTAGCGGGGATTTTTTATAAAGGTTTTGAACACTTACTCAACCGCAACAACAGCTTCAGATGTCGATGAGTTATAAGGCGAAACTGCATTGTCGGTGTCGAGGGAATCACCTGCCATATAAGACTCAAAATCATCAAAGAATACGGAAGTTGTGCCCGCCGTATCAGAGTAAACTGCAAAGTTATCTACTGATACAACACCCGTTGCTTCTCTTGTGCCGCCATTATCACCAAATCTCACTGAAACGTGGGTCAAACCACCAATCGAGTTATTATCCGGGGTAAAACCGTCAGTCGTCAATCTGACACCATCAACTTCAACAGTAATCAGAGGGTTAACGGTTAAGTCTCCACCAGGATATTCCCAAGTAATCACCACATTCATATACTGGTCCAACACTACAGTGGCAGCCGACGTATCTAAGTCACTAGGACTCCTAACACCAAATGAGTTATCTCTAATACGCAGGTCTAAAAGAGCACCGTCATTATTAGTAGCAGAATTGAATAGGGTAATAAATGCATCACCATTACCAAGGTCATCATCTAAACGCTTAATCGCAACTTCAAATCGCCCTTGGGCCAATGGACCATTGTCACCTAAGGCATAGCGAAGCTCACCTGTGTCACCTGGGTCTGTATCGCGGATTTCACCTATTTTGTTGCCTTCGGTACCTGGGCCACCTACTTCACCGATAGTTTCAACGGTAGCTTCAGAAGTACTGGAGTTATATGGAGAAACAGGGTTGTCTGTATCTAATGAATCGCCATCAACGTAAGATTCAAAGTCGTCCGAGAAAACTTCCGTTGTGCCAGCTGTATCAGAATAGATGAACAAGTCGTCAACAGTGAATTTACCTGTTGCTTCTCTCACACCACCATTGTCACCAAATCTGAAGGATACGTGAGTCACGCCACCAATTGAGTTGTTATCTGGTGTAAAACCGTCGGCTGTGAAGCGAACACCGTCTACTTCTACTGTTACCAATGGATTAACGGTTAAGTCGCCGCCCGGGTACTCCCAAGTTATGACTACGTCCATGAACTGATCTAGCAAGACAGTTGCCGCACTCGTATCAGTATCACTAGGACTGCGCACACCAAAGCTGTCATCCCTAATACGCAAGTCTAAAATAGCACCGTCGTTATTTGTTGCAGAGTTGAACAGAGTAATAAATGCATCGCCGTTACCCAAGTCATCATCTAAGCGCTTAATTTTAGCGGTCACTCTACCTGCAGCTAATGGACCACCATCTCCAAGAGCATAACGTAACTCTCCAGTATCACCTGGGTCAGTATCGATAATGACAGCAACATTATTAGCTCCAGTATCAACCGCAATTGTACCTGTAATGGTAATCGCTAGTTCGGCGGTACTGCCATCCACAGATTCAATAGTAACGGTATCTGTCTCACGCTCTCCAACCAGCAGCGCAGCAATAATCGGGTTACTTGTATCTAAGGTATAAGTCCATGACCCATCTTCTAATATTGAGAATGAACCATAAGTCATCGTTGCCGAAGAAGGAATGATAAATGCTTCACCTTCGTCCGGGTCAAGCACACTGACAACACCCGTTAGAGGGTCAACTTGATCACTTGGTAACGTACCAGTGAGATCAAAGAATACCGCCGGAGTTGGTTCAGATGTGCCATCGCCTACATCAAATACGACCACTTCAGAATAAATAGATAAGCTGTAAAGGCTAGCATCAGAAGCTAAGGTTTCACCCACGCTGTAGCTCTCAAAGTCATCTTCAAATACGCTCACTGTGCCAGCAGTATCAGAGAACACTTCAATGTTATCTACAAAGAATGAACCAAAAGGAATCGTTCTATCGTTATCACCAAATCTAAATTGAATGGCTCTTATACCTTCCTCAAACCATTGGTCTAAGTTCTGGAAGTCAGAGTCAACAACCGCAGCAGTTGAGAATGAACCGCCACCAATCACTTCACCGTCAATCGATACGGTTAACTGTTCAGTTGAGTCTAAGTCCCAAGTGATTTCAACATCGTAGAATTGATTTTCAACAAATGGCGCTGTGATGATATCACCAGGATACGCGTCACTATCAGTGTTACGTACAAAGAAGCGAGGCATTATCTCGTTGCCTGCACCGTCAGTTTGCGTGCCTTGAATACGCAAATCGATAAGTGATTCACTTGAGCTTCCCGAGCTACCGTAAAGGGTAATGTAAGCATCTTTCACATTGCCGTCACTGCCTAATGCTTCTTCTTTCGAGAACGAAGCACTTAGTTTACCTTGGCGTAAATTATTTACGCTAAATCTAATTTCACCCGTGTCGTTGCCAATATCGGAAATTTTAACCACTTGGGTTAAAGCAGCAACTCGCACTTCAATTTCTGCAGTGGTGCCGTCAATAGAAGTAATCGTGACTGTATCATTCACCGAATTACCTACTTCTAAGTTAGCCACGGTTTCGTTTGCAGTATCGACTGTGTACGACCAGTTCCCTTCCGCTGTGATACTAAAAGTACCATAGTCGAGAGCAACATCTGTTTGAGCAACTATCGCATCTTCTTCGAAGTTTGGATCGGTAACAATAACGGTACCCGTCAGCGGTTCTGTCGCAGTATTTTGCACAGTGCCACTTAATACACCTTCGATAATCGCTGTGACAGGATCATTGTTATAACCAATTGCCGAACCGATAACATCGAGTAATGATTCATCAACATCGCCTGCAACTTCTGAGCTAGTTTGCAGATTTGTTTGTGCTATCTCAAAGGCGTCTAATGTTTCGTCTGAGAACTCGCCATCGGCTAAATCTGTAGCAATGTCTGCAATGACGGTAGCGATATCTTTAGCATCATCATCAGCATCAAGTTGAGATAAAAGGGCAAGTACAGAACCATAGCGATCTGCGTTTTCTGCGCCATCTGCACCTAAAGGAACTTCACCGACCGCGGTAGGCAATACTTGGGTCGTGTCAAAGCGAATACCGAAGCGAGCATTGATGATGTCAGCTTCAGCAGCAAAATTATTTATGTTAGCACCTGCAGCTTGCACTGTCATTTCAGTTAACGGAGACACAACGTAAGAAGGCGCCGGTGTTTCCATATCGCCTTCAACTACATCTACTACCGATCTCATTAATGGCGCGTCTAGCGTTTCGCCGGTCGATTCATCAGTATAAGTACCACCAGTACAAGACACTAAACCGGCACCTTCAAAATGCACGTCACTAAAGGTAATTGCGCCAGTTGCATCAGAGCTTGCTGTACTTTGTGCTGGTGTTACCGCTGCACCACTGTCGTCTACTGCGAAAATTTCACAGCTGGCACCGCTCACGGGTCCTTTAACGACATTCGCTGATACGTCTAGAGTAGGATTAATGACGGGTGTCGATGCACCTACGCCCTCAGTGAAACCAGCCTCATCTGTATAGACTGCTGACACAGAAATCACTGTCCCTTCGTCTGCTTCGGTAATTGTATATGTTGTGCCAGTGGCGCCAGTAGACCAAGCGTAGCTAACTGATTGTGCTGAAACACCGTTTGCATCAGTGATCAGCGCTGATAATTCAGCACCCGCAATAAAATCACTGCCCGTGATCGCTATACTGCCGGGTCTATTACTATCTAACTCTGCCTTGTCATCGCTACCACAGCCGACTAAGGCTGTTGCAACAACAAGGGGTATAAGAGATTTCTTAAACATACTTTCTACTCCTGAAAGATTTACTTCTAATTTGTTACTTATTTGCCCAACACTGTGGGCAAATGTGTATGTGATATAAGCACTTTGCTCTATTAGTACTTGAAGCTAATACCCGCGAATAAACGAGGACCGTAGTCGTTAACTTCACCTAAATTACCCTGAACATAGAAATCTTGTGATTTCGGCTCACTGAACAAGTTAATTGCTTCAACTTTCACACGAATGTTTTTGCTGATTTTGTAAGAAGCTCTCGCCTCCCAAACGCCCACTTCATCAACAAAACGTAATCTTGTTCCGTTACTTGTGTAGGGCTGGAAGTACTCACTACGATATTTGTAGATAAGTGCCGTATCGAAGTCACCCACTTGATAGTAAAGCTGGCCACTGAATACATGCTCAGAGAAACCAGGTACCGCACCAGGAGGAATGATCCCTTCAGTCAGCTGTGTTGTAACGCCATCTAGATCAGTAATGAATGTGTCGCCATAATTACTGTCTTCAAACTCAAAGTCTGTGTCAGCGTAGTTATAGCCAAACTTCACACCAATACCACTGTCCCAACGATATGCTATTGACGCTTCTAAACCTAAGAGGTCACTTTCATTGTCAGTGGTCACTGAGTTAGTGATTGGCAAGGCAACATCAACACCTTCTACGTTGAAGTTCTCTAATACTGTTTGTTGTTGGAAACCACCATTAAACTGCTTGTAATATACGCTAACCGCGAAGATGGAATCTTCATTTGGGTACCATTCAAATGCCACATCGTAGTTCCAAGACATCAATGGTTGCGTGTCTGGGTTACCAGAACCATTAACACCCGTTAACAAATCAGAAATGGTGACAGGCGCTACTTCGTCATCAGTTTGGAAAGTACGGCTAAAGCCAAGATCCGCTGGGTCAGCACGAGACATACCACGGTAAATACCCGCTCTTAACAGAATATCTTCGCTATAATCTACAACTAAGTTAAAGCTCGGAAGCACCTCTGTGTAGTCACCGCCACCCACAATGCGCTCTATTGAATCATTAGTGACGAGTGTCAGTACACCCAGCTCACTTGTTTCTACATCAAAACCTTGTCTAAAACCGATAGAAGTCACGTCGGTGTTCACCACGCGCACACCAAAGTTACCGCGAATGAATTTACCAAACATCTCAGTATCGTAATTAGCCATGACATATGCAGCAGTGGTTTCTTCTGTCACATCAATTGTACCGGCGTTTGCGTATTCAACTTCAGGGTAAGCAAATTCGCCACCTTGTGAAGCAACAACGGCTTGTGAGAAACAAACATTGTTGTAAGTAGCCCACGAAGAACCTGTGCCACTCGCAATTACGTTGCCATCACTGTCAACATTGGTAATGATGTCGCCATCAGAAATACTCGATAAATAGTCTGACTCAGGGAAATCAATCTGGCACCCTTCGAGAATGTCTATCGCGGCTGTGTTGGCTTCATTTAATGTAAACTGATTTCTTGACCCGTTACCATTCGTTCCACCAAATTGAACAAAGGTCAATTCAGATCTGCGCACGCCACCTTGGATGCTAGTAAAATGTTCACCGTTTAGAGAGTAGTCAAAATCAATCCGCGCAGAAACAACTTCATTATCTCTTACGTTTTCACGGTCGATACGAGTACGTAAACTATCCGTAAAGTTTGAGATATCTGTAACATCAAAGTCACTCACCGTTAAGTGAGGAATATATTCGCCTAAATCCCAAGAGAAGAATGGACGGAATGCGGTTCTGCCACGGTTAGAGATTTGTAGTTCTTCTCGCTTAGTTTGTGAGTAACCAAAATCGGCGCTGATGCTAAGGTCATCAGTAACGAAGTGCTGAATGTTTAAACCGTAACCTTGATAGTTTTCTTCACGAGAGAACTGCTCTCCTGCAGACTCAAAGCGCTCTTCACCTTCCCAATGTAAAATGCCACCTACACTGTTTGTAACAAGGTTTTGGCCTGTTACACCTGGCGTCACACGTTTCTGTAAAAAGAGTAAATCATGACGAGCTTCTGCTTGTACTCGGTCGGATAATTGTGCGTCGAAATTGATATCCCACGCGTCTGAAGGACGGAATTGAAGCCCAATAAACAATGCATCTCTTTCATCAGAGGTTTCGTTTTGACGGAAGCTTCGACTAGAGCCAGTCCACGCATAGCCGGTACCTGAGCTTTCAGCGCGACCTGTTGCTGGATCGATATCTGTTTCATAACCTTGGTTGTTACTACCGTTAACCTGATCTTCACAATCTCCTGCAGATGAACGGAAAAAACCTTCATTCGTGTTTGTCGGGTCGTTGAGACACGCCCATAACGAAGAACCCGTCGGGCTAGAGCTACGATATTCAGCTTCTGGTTGGCTGATGTCTTGTCGTTGCCAACCCACTGTAACGCCTAATGCTTGACCATTACTAAATTCAAACTGATCTACATAACTGAGAGTGCCGCGATAACCCAGATCGCCTTGGAGTGAATTTTCTACATTTGTTTGATCAGGGTTGTAGTTTAACTTTACTTCACTTTGGAAACGTTGTTTTCCAAAGTCGAGTGGCTTTAGCGTTTCTAGTGTAATTACACCCGCTACACCACCTTCAATCATAGAGGCGTCTTGCGTTTTGTAAATCGCAACTTTTTTCATTAGCTCCGAAGGAAACTGAGAGAAGTTAACAGAGCGGTCACCACTACCGTTAGTCGCTTCACGCCCATTGATATGAGTGGCACTTAGAAAGGGACCTAAACCACGAATTGTAATCTCTGTCGCACCACCATTCTCACGGTGTGATGCAGCGCCAGTAATTGACTCTAAGGCTTCACCGATTGAAAGAGCGGGTAAATCACCAATATCTTCTGCAGATAAACCATCAACGACGGTGGTTGCTTCACGCTTTATGGCTATTTGGTCTTGTATCGTTTTGCGGGTTCCTACAACATCAATCACTTCAATTACATTTTCTGCACTTTCTTCACTTTCGGTTTGCGTTTCTTGTGCAGTAGCGGCGAAGGCAAATGAGCTAGCTACTGAAGCAATGACTGCAAGCTTGACCCATTTTGCAACAGGTGACAGCGTAAATTGCTCTTCCTGATTGAGTGAGTTTTTATGTTTCCCTGATATCAACGACATATCGAGTTCTCCGTTGTTTTTGTGCGAGCATTTGATTGCGAATCGCTTGTTATGTTTATGTTACGCATTTGTTAGCACCAATATACTTAATCAAAACCAATATATCAACCAATTGTTAACAATTTTATTACCAATACGGCTTACCAAAAATAAAAACCAAATCATTTGTAAACACAAAAAAAAACCGCCATTGCATTGCTGCAGATGACGGGTTTTATTTGGGAGCCTTGACAAAATTGGTCAGACAATAAACTTAGAATAAAATCTTATTGAGACCGTAAATGACCTCAGAATTTATAGCCTTTATGCTGATTTTGAATGTGGTAGAAAGTTGCCTGCACGTAATCACCTTCTGCACCACCATTATTTTGGTTATACACACCGGCTTTAAAATACATGTATTGGTTACCAGCGCTATAACCGCTGTCTTTCATGTCATAGTACTTAGTAATATTTGGTTTACCTTCCCTGATTAAGGTAACAAAGAGGATCTCATTCTCTACCGTTATCTTATAGGAAAATTTTTCATTCAAGGCGATACCATCTTCAGGATTATCGAGAGTATGAGAACGCGTGCCAATCATATTTATCCAAATATCGTCGCCACCATTGATCTCATGCGCAAAATAAATAGTCCCCTTCGTATTGCCAGGTAGCTTCCGGTAATACAGTCGAATAGGTTCGTCATCCGTTGCGTGTATTTGGCCTACGATAACGCGACCAACCATTTTTTCATCACCCGTAGTCGATACTCTATTCACAGCCAGAGTGCCTTCTAAGCTACCTTCAATGCCGCCAGCTTTGCGCTTCATAGCACCATGTGCACCACCAAAAACCCAGTTATTTTCAGTAATCCCACGGGTTTTAATGCGTGTGTTTCCACGACGCAACATTTCGCGCAATTCCGTTCTCGCATACTTGGTATTCTTGGACGTTTGCGCACCGACATTTGGACACGCGAACACTAAACCACCATCATCTGCAGTGTAGAAAAATGGCTTCAGTTCGAAACCTTCATTGAGAGGGTTCTCATATATCGTGTCCGCTTTTTTGTCTTTGTTGATGTCTGTTGGCAGAGTCAATGACCAATCTAGCAAGTCAAAGTTTTCACCTGGTTTTTTACTTGGGTCGAGTTTAGTAAAATCACCCAATAACACGCCTTGCGCAAGGCTAGTGTGAGACTCAGGGATCTGAACATCTTTATCAGACGCTTGAGCACTCGATGTAAAAACCAAACAACTAAAGGTCATTGCTAGGGCAGTCATAAGACTACCCTGGTTACGTTTCGGATAAAAACCAGACATCAACGATGATATGTTCAAAGCCTTCATAAGTTATGATTCCTGTGCAGAACCTGTATTTTCACCGTGCGGCTTTACAGGTTCAACTTTCGGACACAACAACAATACGCTAAGCATCGCGATGAGCGCCAGCCCAGCACCGATACCAAATACGATGGTGTAGTTTCCATCTGCTGTTAGAAACGGGACAGAATAAGTTAACGCCGCTGCAGCAAGCTTGGCCGCCATACCAGCAAAACCAGCTAAGCTCCCTACTGTTTTTCCACCAAATAAGTCACTTGGTAGTGTTTGAACATTACCTATCGACGTTTGGAAGCCGAACAATATGGTTGCCATGATAAGAACCGCAGCCACTTCGCCACCTGGATTTGATAACATCAACAAGGCGGGTAGCATTATCATACAACCTAACGAGATAACGACTTTTCGAGTCTTGTTCACTGACCAACCTGCCTTCAATCGGTTTTGCGCTAACAATCCGCCGAACCAAGCACCAAACATTGCTCCTAGATAAGGTACCCAGCCGTAAATAGCTAAGCCCTTTACATCCATTTGATAAACTTCAACAAGATAAGTTGGGATCCAAACGATGAACAACCACCAAATAGGATCAATTGCCGCTGTTGCGATAATGACACCCCAGCTTTGCTTGTGGGATAAAAGTTGGCCGGTAGAAGGTGTGTATTCCACTGCATTTTCGGCTTCACTTTTCACTTCATTTTTCTGACCCGTCAGAATGTATTGTCTTTCTTCTTCGGTAATCCAAGGGTGATCACCAGGTGGAGACTTCACCACGATTAACCATGGGATTAACCACAGTAAACCAATTGCACCAACAAGAATAAAAATGACTTGCCAGTTGAAGAACAGTGCAAGATAAGCAATCAATGGTACTGAAATTAGTCCACCAACCGCAGCACCCGAGTTAAAGATACCTTGAGCTAGCGCACGCTCTCTCGTCGGGAACCATTCTGCATTAGCTTTCGCCGCACCAGGCCAGTTACCCGCTTCTGAAATACCAAGAATTGCTCGGAAAATACTGAAGGTAAGTATACCTTGTGCAAACGCGTGCAGTATGGTGGCAATAGACCAAATACCAATAGACAAAACAAAGCCTAATCGTGTACCAATCCAATCAAATATTTTACCGAAGATCGCTTGACCAAAGGCATAAGAGAAAAGAAAAACAATACTAATGATGCCGTACACTTCTTTTAACTCGGCATCGGTTTTGTCTGGGTAAATTTCCTTACCCATAAATGGCCACAAAACACTCAGCGTTTGTCGGTCGATGTAGTTAATGACCGTAGCAAGTGCGATAAGCGCAATTACCCACCACCTCAAGTTTTTCATATTTTATTCCTATGCTTTTTACTACTAATTATAATTTTTATCTGTCGTTTATACTGTCTGTAGGTAGTTAGTTTTATCAACCATCAAACCTATAAGCGAAACAAATGGGCATTGCCCTTCATTTCATATTCTTTCCCTTCGACACTAAATTCAGTTTCGGTATTTTCATCACTCGCGCTGCTAGCAATTGCTAGTACAAAACTCAGTTCTGGTGCAAAAGTAGCTTTCACTAAGGTCACTGTTTTATTGCTTGAAAGGTGACTGATATTTTCTAAGCTCTGTAGCTGACTCTTACTATTGATAGTGAATTCTCGACTACCGTTATATTCACCATGCACTTCAAGCATACTCAAAAACTGATGATTTCCGCTGCTATGTATACGGTTGATTAAGGCTTGCTTGGCGATCAAGTTAAAGTTCGGATCGTTTGCTCCAATACGCACCATCAATAACTCTTGTGGTTTACGATTATTTTGTTTCTTTGCAACAGTAGTGTGGGTATAGAACGTATTATCTTTCAGCCAAGTCACTCTGGCTAAGTCCTGCTCAACTTCGCCTTTGGCTTGCAACCATAGGTACTGATATCCGTTATTACTACCTAAAGCGCTTTGGCTCTGAGTTTGGCCCTGTAAGCCGACGTTACTGTCAATAAATTGTCCGTTAAAGTGCACAGGCACATCGAGTTGATGTTCGCCTTCAGCTTCAACATCCAATATATCGATGAGAAAAACAAAGCCTTCTTTGCTGTTAACCAATGCTTGAGTGCGCGTAAACGCCAAATTGTCATATGCGTTTTCCATACGCGCTGAAGATATCTGTAACTCTTCATCAAACTCAGTGAATAACACATCAGGGTGATATTGATTACCCACAGAAGTTTTGCCATTGAAATGACTAATTTCATCAACCACTAAGGTATTGTGAGCGATAGTCTGTTTTGCGTAAGCATTGTTTTCAGGTAAATAGTGACCACCGTATTTAGCTTCAACATTGAGGAAACGTGCGGCGCCATAGTCATAAACAACCTCTTCACCTTGGTTATAAAAAATCCAATGAAGCTTGTCAAAATGACCATGACCCAGGCCTTGTGATGTCGCTTTAAAAACCAATGTTTGATGGGCCGTATCTTGATTCTCTCGCAACACAACCAAGGCACCTTCTTTGCCAGAAATACCATCACCGAAGACCTTTGAATCAAACGGATAGACTACCTCTAAACCATCATCGATAGCATTTGCTACCGCAAGCCCATCACCGGTTAGAAGTACTTGATTTTGCTTTTTAGCAATACTGAGCAAACCTTTCTCTGCAGTCTTGTTGTAGGCAATAGTGACACCGTGTACAAGCTCTAAGGTATCGATGCCTTTATCTTTTATCGCATCGTTGATACCAAAGAAAAGACCGTTGTAGCTAAGTTCTATAGTGGTCGTAATCGCTTTTAATAATACCTCATCGCGATACTCGAATATCTTGCGTTCGGGTTCGTTGACATCAATAGCTTTGGCAAATAACACAAAAGGCATTAATGCATAACGCTGATAATAAGGCCCCTCATTATAGTAACCTTGAGGTGAGAAGAGTTCGTCAAGTTGGCGCATAAAGCCACCTTTACCAGACTTATCGAGGCCATATAATGACTTCTCAACCCACTCTGGTTTATCCAGAACATAACCCGCCATGCCAACGCCTGCCACGGCCCAAGTGCCATGATTATGGATCTTGTCGAAAGTTTGCGGGGACTCTTCTGATAAATATCTTACCATTGGGATAAACACGCCATTCTCGATGGTGTTGCGTTCTTCAGTGGTCAATGCGTCTTTCACTGCATCGTAGCCTTGAATGGTATATACCAACCAAACGGCTTCATTTAGGCTTTGCCAAAACAACTTACCCGGCGACTGTTCTTTTTGCTGTGGATGCAATGGTAGCGTTGGATACATCTCAGCATATTCGAACAACATGTCTCGTACTAAGTTCGCATACTTTTGCTCATTCGTTATCAAATACAAACGACCAGCATCGCGCATAGTTGCATAATTTCTTTTGTGAACTTCGTGTGTATATCCACCGCCCGCATCAGCAGGTAAAGGTACATTCAATTTTTGAGTCAATGCCAAGTCTATTTTGGCTTTGCGCGCTTCAAATTCATCAGCAAAACTGCCATCCGATTTTGCAGCCATTTGCATCGCTTCAATTTGCTCAGGTGTTTCAAGTAGGTGCTGAGCAGAGCAAGCAAAACTAGAAAGCAAAAAAACAGAAAGTAGTGTGTTAGCTAGTTTCATTTTGCAATATTTCCTACAACGATGGCGGTAGATGGGCCTTTTGCAAAGGTCTCTGTTACTACAGGCATTGGTGTATTGGTAAATGTATTCGTTACTATCTGTGTTCTAGGCTCGCCTACTGTGTGATCAATAGTTACGACTTTAGCAACTGAAAAAGTATTCTCGGCTAAACGCGTTTGCTGCACGCCCAACAAAAAGATAGATGAACCTGTTTTGTTACGCTTACCACCACCCACTTTTTGTACTTTGCTATTGCTCATTCTAAAATGAGGACCAAAGGTACTTTCGTCTGTGCCACCTCGGTAAATTTTTGCAACGGCACCCTCGATATTGGAAAAGCTAGAGTCTTTAATTGTCACATATTCGGCATTGTAAATACCTAAGTCGTCTTGCTCTTTATCAAGACGCAAAATGTCGCCTGTAATGTTTTCGAACACACTTTCAGTGATTAGAATGTGATCAGCCATACTGCGATAACCTGCATCGAAAACGTGTGCTGAGTGATTTACATTTAAATCAGTAATCTGCGTATTGTGTATATGCAGTTGATAGTTGAATAAAGTAGGTAACTTCGTATTTCTAATTAACACATTACCTGCATTGTCTGGTGACTTTACGCCTGAGATATTCAGTCCATCAAGCTTCAAGCTGCCACCATCTTCAATTTCAAAAGTAAGTGAACGCATAGGGTATAAAGTGACTGTTCTTGGCGTTTCAGCTTTAATTGTGAGCGTTGTTTTAACTTGGAGTTGCTTGTTTATATCATAGTCACCTGGCGCCAAAGTAATTATTGAGCCAGGTGCTACTGTTGCAATTTTTTGCATTAACTCTGAAGCACTTTCAACATTCACCACTTCACCTGAGTCAAATGCCACTGCGTCACCAGACTTAGGGTACCAAGCAACACCAGTGTCATCTCTGGAGATCGGGTTTAAGCTCGCCGGAGCACCGACTTCAGCAGCTTGGGCTGTCTGGCTTTGAAGTAGGCCATTATCGCCTCTCACCAAATCACTTTCTTGTAAATTAAACCCTTGGGCAATTTCTTCTTGTGGCGCTTGATTCGCAATATTGCCAGCAAAGGTAATACCTGAGACATCATCGAATATTTTAAACGGATTCTGACCGTTGCTATTGATAACTAAGTTATTTGAAAAGCTACTGTTGATTGGAACCGCTGTGCGCTCTGCGTCGCTTCCCGCAGCAAGGTTGATATTATCGACATTAACTATTGTGTTGTTTTCAATTTTTGTATTTTTTACTTGGTGGTAGCGGTTTATTTTAGAATTAGGTACGCCATTCAAAATGGTAAAGCCGCCACCGAAACGAATGCCAGTCAAGCCTTCCATATAGTTGTTGCGAATAGTTTGGTCCGCATTGATCACTCGAATACCGCCAGTATGATCTTTGCCGTTTCCGAAGAACACATTCCCTTCAACTAGGTTACCGTTACCATGGCGTAAAGTTAAGGTACCGCGACTTTCGAAGAACACATTATTCAAAAACTTGTTCTGACCAGACTTGTTGGAAATGATCTCAACTTCACCATTACAACGATCAAAGTAATTATTTTCCACTACTGTAAAAGAGTTACTGAGTGAGTATTTACTCGTGCCAACACGCAACGTTTCGCCGCCATTGGAACCAAGAATAGGTCGTGGACCGAAATAGTTATGGTCAATGCGGTGATAATTTTCTTGGCTGTCTTCAGAGTTTAATCTCACTGCCATTGTGACGCCGGCATTACTTTTACCGACTAGATGATTGTGGTCGAAACGATTATGCTTGCCGTAGAGCACGACCCATTTGTCCGCATTGAATTTGTCCGGATTGCTAAAACCATCTATAACAACTTCCGTTACGCGTGAATGATAAGCTAAGGTATCTGCATCTTCACTAAAAGAAATGACTTCACCTGTTGGGCTGTAGCCATTTTTAAATACCAAGCCTTCCACATGTAAATATTCACCTGCTAGGCGCAAGTTAGACAGGCCGGATAAAATCACTTTACCTTTGGTTTGGGCCTTCAGCGTAATAGGTTGCTCTTCGCTTCCTTCGCCTTTCAGTAGTATTTCAAAGTCATTCCAAACACCATCGGCAAGCACGAGAGTATCGCCTGCCTTTATAGTTGATAATGCGTCTACGTATTCTTGTTGAGTGCGAATAAGCCTGCCATCAACCGACAACGCAGCTTTTTCTGCACTATCTGTTTTCTGTGATTGAGAAGCTGGCTCACAGGCTGTTAAAAAAAACAGCGAAGTGATGGCAAATATGATCGTAGAGGAGCAACTTTTTACAAACATGAAAAACTACCTAATTCCATTTTTAAAATAAGTAGAGCCCTATGCCAAGTTGCGCAAAGGGCTCTGGTTGGCACTATGTATATAGTCATACATAATTTACCTGTCACTGGCTCGGGATATTAAAATGTTAACAAAATTAAAAACCGATGGCCCAATGTAACCAATCTGACAACACTATGTCAACCACGCATTAACATTTATTATTACCAATAATGCCATATTTGGTAATACCAAAAATAAATGGATGATTTTAATGTTTTTTTGAGAAATATTTAGAAAAGAATAAAAAAAACGGGCCCCATAAAGAGGCCCGAAAAGTTAGGACACAAATAATTAAATTTGTTTTACAACATCCGCTAAGCGCACAACCACTTACCGAATTCTTTGAAACAGTCGCTTGCTATGAAAACAGCAAACCACCATTAATATCGACATTATTTCCCGTCATATAAGACGAGTCACTGCTAGCAAGGAAACCGACCAGCTTAGCCACTTCTTCGGAGCTACCTTCACGCTTGATACATGTTGCTCCAGCTACATTAGAGCGAACATTGTCATCAGTGAAAGTGTCATGAAAGCCAGTCGCAATCATGCCAGGACAAACCGCATTTACACGAATATCAGGACCAAGCTCTTTGGCTAAGCCTCGAGTAAATGTACTGACTGCGCCCTTTGATGTTGCATATGGAATTGCACCACCACCGCCGCCATCGCGTGACGCCTGCGAAGAAAAAGTCACAATGGAACTACCTGGCTTCATATGCGGTATAACCGCCTGAGACATTAAAAACAAGGAGGTCAGATTGACATCGAGTACTTTTTGCCAGTGCGCTAAATCCATATCAACGATCTTTTTTCGTTCTATCAAGCCGCCGGAAACATGAACGAGGCAATCAACACTACCAAACTCTTTTAACGCTGTTTGTACTGTTTCACTGACGCTTTTTTGATCGGTTAGGTCAGCTTGAATAGCCATTGCTTGGCCGCCAGCATCAGTAATCTTTGCGATTGTTTTTTGCGCTTCTGTAGAGCTTGCATGATAAGTGACTAGGACCTTTGCTCCACGAGCTGCCAACTCAATTGCACACGCTGCACCGATATCTCTCCCGCCGCCAGCAACGATAGCTGTTTTACCTGACATTGACATGAGAGCATCTCCAGTAGTCTAGTACAATCAAATGTAGACGGCGCAAGGATTGAGTTTGCCGCAAATTGATAGCTTTTGTTAATATGGTGTTAAGGCTAACCACGAGCCATTAAATTGTCAACCAATATTTAAATTAATTATTACCAAAATAAAGACCACAGATTTACCCTCCCTACAGCCAGCCTAGAGACTGGCTATTTCATCATCAATTAGGTGCTTAACCAGTTCACTTTGTTGAGCATCATCGAAAGCGCCATCAATTAGTGCTGCTCGATACGAGGTGGCTTGACGGTAGTTAGGATGACTAAAGATATATTGCTGACCTGAATTGAGTGCTTCAACAACGCGCTTTGCTAATAACTCTGTTGAAATGCCAGACTCAACAAGTGCCGCCGCCGCGTTAAAGTTCTTCTTGAGCTTTTCCTTGTCGATCACTTTTTCTTTACTTGGTACTGTTTGATACTTCTCCTGCTTGTTTCGCAGAGACTCGTGAATTCGAGTTTTGACAAAGGCGGGACACAAAGCAGAAACATGTATATTGTGTGGCTTTAGTTCAACTGCCCAGCTTTCGGTCATTGAAACAACCGCAGCTTTAGTGGCCGCATAGGCACTTGAATAAGGAACGCCCATCATCCCAGCCATAGACGCTACATTTATGATCCAACCACCCTCACCATGGGCTTTTATAGCGGGTGTCGCCGCTTGCGTACCATAAAGTACACCCATTAAATTAACATCAATGACCCAACGCCAAGTTGCATGATCGGTATCTTCAATCTTGCCCGGAATGCCGCCCACGCCGGCGTTATTGACGACCATATGTAACTTACCAAATTCTTTCTGGGCCGCTGCTATACATTGCTCCCACTGCTGATAATCGGTGACATCAAGTTGGCAAGCTAGCACATTCAAACCGGCTTCCTTCAACTCGTTTTCTGCAGTGCCCAAGGCCACCATATCAATATCAGCGATCACAACATTCATGCCTAACGAACCAAACTCCTTCGCTAGCGCTAATCCAATGCCACCAGCACCGCCCGAAATCAGTGTTGTTTTACCCGCATAGTTATCGTTCATCATTGTATTCCTCAATACTGAATAGCGAAGTGTATGCACACTGCTGCTCCACTATATTATGTTAGTGAGCAGACTATAAAACTCGAAAACAAAGCAAAACACTTTATTTAGCGAATCTATGTTCCTTATTTTGGTGAATAGTAAAGCTCGGGCGGTTGAAGGTTTGCTTGCAGCAAAGCTACAGCAGTCAAAAGACAAATTTCAGCTTCAGAAAAAGCTACAAGGCTTTTTTAGTGGGCATAACAACATTCGCGAAGATCAAACCTGCGACAAGAGACATAAAAATCAAAAATACTTCTTGTCCAACGTGGTCCGCTTGAACGAAGTCTTGGCCCGAAATAAAAGAGTTTAAGCCAATATACGTTTTTGAGCCTGGAACCAAAACAATCAAACCATGCATAGCAACAATAGTAGAGGGTTGATTAGCAATACGCGTAAATACGTTGGCAAAAACACCGAGAGCAAACGCTCCTAGGAAAGTACCGAAAGATTGGTCCATGTATATCGAACTAAAGACAGTGGTGCTATACGCAATTAGCGCAGACACTAAGGCCCATGGAATATGCTTTAGTCTTGTTCGAAATATTGGAACAAGCGCAAAACACAGTAATACGACAGCTAACCATGTTGCCCAGTAAGGTAAGGACGAGGCGGGCTGAAATTCGTTTTGGCCAAATAAACTAAAACCGACAGCAACGCCTAAGAATGCACCAAAGTACAACTTAAATAGCTGCATTATCGCATCCATAACTCTTGCTGTTCCAGAAACCAAATTCCGCGAAGATAATTCTGCTAAGCCCATGGTCAGGGCTAAGCCTGGCACCAAAACAATGACAGACGATAGCACCATGAGTGGAATATTAATGCCAGGGTCAAAGTATCGACTGATTGCACAGGCTAGTATGCCTGCCACAAATGAAGTGACCGGTTCCAACATCAAATTAACACGTTTCGACTTTTGCGCCCACAACACCCAAACATATGCCACTAGCCCTAATAAGCCAGTCCAAAATATTTCGGCCCAACTTGCTCCCATTAGCATGGAAAATGAGCCCGTTGCTAACGCGAATGCGCAACCCGTGATAATTTTGCCGTAAGGGCTTGGCATTAAATCAATTTCATCTAAGCGTGTATCAGCATCGCTTATTCCTATCTCTCCAGACAATAATTGATTAGCAAGCTCATCGGTCAGGGATAAGGCATTCATATCAAGATCGCCGGGCTGCAGGCGAGCGGCATGTGTGTATTCGTCTTCGTGTTTATCACTCCAAATGACAAAAGTGATCGATGTGGGTGTTGCGATGAAAGAGGCGTGCACCCCAAGATAAGTAGAGACTTCCTGTAAATAGGCTTCCAATCGAAACGCAGGGGTTCCATATTTGTGCAGCATTTTTCCTAGCTTCACAATAAAACGGCGTATTTGTCGAAATTCTTGCTGTTCCAAGATTGATGCTCTCTGCTGCTATCTAAGGTTAATAAAGATGTTCTGTCGACTGTATCGACTGGCGCGCATAGTACATGATTTCAGTATTATAAAAAGGTGCAAATCTCATCTAAGCTTTTTTTATTTCTAGCATGGTCAGGTACTGTCGCATTGTCATCTGGGTAGCCGGCAATTAATAACATATAAGGGCGCTCGTCATCAGGTCGTTTGCAGATTTTTGATAAAAACGACATAGGTTTTGGCGTGTGCGTTAAAGTTACGAGACCGGCATTATGCAGCGCGTTGATAAGAAACCCAGTAGCAATCCCCACAGACTCATGAACGTAATAGTTCTGATGCTTTTCACCCGGGTTTACGCCACCTTTCTTTTGGCTAAAAATGGCAATCAACCAGGGAGCATGTTCCAAATAAGGTTTTTGAGCATCTGTACCTAAGGGTTGTAAAGCCTCCAGCCACTCTTCTCCGGCGCGGCCAGAATAAAAGCCCTGCTCGTGTAATTCAGCTTGTTCTCTTACTTGTTTTTTAACTTCTGATGAATGAATTGCAACGAAGTGCCAAGGCTGATGGTTAGCGCCATTGGGCGCAGTTCCTGCCGCCTTAATACAATTTTCAATAATCGCTTTAGGCACCGCTCTATCACTAAACTGCCGAATGCTATGTCGCCGTTTAATATCCAAGTAGAAACTTTCAGAGCGCTGCAACATTTCCTCTGGCGGGTATTCTACGTAATCATTAAGAGGCGTTGAATTATGTTCTTTCATGCTTAACCTGCTGTTTTCTTACTGGTGGGTTGTTCTGGTGTGCTGTTTTGCAGAACAAAAACGTGATGCTTGTCTTTGAACTTTTTACACATCTGTCTATAAACAAAACTAAAACCAGGGAACATGGCGATCACTTTACCCTGTTTATTTTGATACCAACTCGAACAGCCCCCCGTTTTCCAAACTGTTTTTTCCATTTCTTGATGAACCATCTGGGTATAATCTTGCTCAGCTTGAATTGTGGGTTCAATGCTCTGTAATTTTTCGTCTTGTATTTTTTCAATACATTGCATGATGTATTTCATTTGCGATTCAATGACAAAAATAGCACTCGTATGTCCGATACCGGTGTTTGGCCCTGTTACCACAAAGTAATTTGGAAAGTTCGGCATGGTGGTGCCCAGATAGGCCCTTGGAAAATCTTGCCATTGTTCTTGCAGCGATACCCCGCCTTTCCCAATAACCGAATATGAAATCATAGAGTCAGCAGCGTCATAACCTGTTGCGAAAACCACAACATCGATTGCTTGCTCTCCTGAATGTTCAAAAACAATGCCGGTTTTAGTGAAGTGCTGCAATGAGTCACTCGCATCGTGCAGCACCGTATTTCTATGTTGTAGTGCGGGATAATAAGTATTTGAAACAATGATCCGTTTACAACCAATAGTGAAGTCAGGTGTTAGTTTTTGTCGCAATTCAGGATCACCTACCTGCTTTTTCAGGTGCCGCATTGCAGGGTAGTAGCCGAGCATTTTCAATAGGAATGGACTGTATTTAAATGCGATAACTCGTAACTCAAGTGACCAATAGATACACCAGCGAATCAAAGTATAGAGAGGCTTAAAAGCAAGGATCTTAGCTAGCCAGGAAGGAAAGGCCCAATCCAAACGGGAAAGCAACCAATGCGGTGTTCTTTGTACAACATGCAATTTTTTCACTTTCTCAACAATCGCCGGAATAACTTGGACTGCGCTGGCACCGCTGCCAATAACAGCGACCGTTTTACCCGCTATATCTACATCGTGTTGCCAATCATTGGTATGAAAGTGTTGGCCTTCAAATTTATCTAAACCTTTAAAATCGGGGACAACGGGAGTACTCAAGGGGCCGGTTGCATTAATCACTATTTTGGCGTGAACAACATTTTTATCTGCCGTTGTTATCTGCCAATGATCATTTTGCCAACGGCTTTCTATCACTTCTGAATTTAATCGAATATGTTTTGAAAGTAGGAACTTAGCAATAAGGGCTTCAGTATAATCAGCTAGCTCATTTTGCTTAGCGAATAAATGCGACCATGGGTAGGGCTCGCCAGAGACGCTGTACAGGGGAGATTGCACGTCTACTGCTGCGCCGGGATAAGCATTTTGCAGCCAAGTACCGCCCGCAAACGAACGCCTTTCTAACATGACAAAGTCAATAATATTTCGTTTCTGCAGGGCGATTGCGGCCGAAATTGCGCCAAAACCGGTACCAATGATTACTACTGAGTGCATTTTCTCTGCCATTCTAAAATTGTATTTATTCTTATTTTTGTATAAGCCTTAACATAGCACGAGTGAAATAAAAAACCGACACAGAAAACAGTGTTACCTATGGTAGTACTGAGTGCGCATTTATCAATATTGATTGGGCAATTTCAATTATGAGTTTTGCGGTTAGCAGTAAACTGTCTTAATTTTACCCCAAACAAAAAGCGCAATATGTTCACCTGTCTAATGCCTGCAAATAGCAAATAACAGGCTAGAATGGTCAGTATAAATATGGTTAAGGCTTCCAATCCAGCGGGGAGTTCTAGGCGACGCAGATTAAACGCTAAAACGATGATCAAAGTCTGATGAAAAATATACCAAGGTAAAACAGCTTCATTTGCATAGTCCAGCAAACGAGATGGCTTGTTCAAGTAGCGACCTGCATAACCAACTAAGCCCAACATCCAGAACCATAAGTTAGCAATGATCACTGCGCCATACAGATATTGCACAACTAAGTAATTCCGAAAGGCCTCGCCCATAAATGGGAAAGCACCATTTCTATCCATGGCAACGAGTCCATAGGTACACAAACCGAGGGTGAGTAACAATCTGCGCTTATTAATCACTGCTCGCCATAGGGCTGGTTTAGAGGCAAAGAGGTAGCCCATCAACAAGATTAGAAAATACTTTGTATGACTCCACCAATCATCTGTTAGGCCATGGCTTGTAGGAAACTCCGGACGCACGTGAACCCATGCAATGAGTAAGATACTTGCGAAAAGGACAATCAGCTTCACGTTTCCCACTCTTTTAAAAAAAGTACTTACAACCAGTTTTCGACACAGAGGGCGAAGCAACAGAAACACACAGGTATATACAAAGAGGTAGATGAGATACCACAAGTGATTCCACGTCCACAGGCCAATAGTTGAATACCGATCGGGGGCGACATCTGTATTCGGATCTGAAATCAAATACTCTGTCCAAAAGTACCAATAGGTCCCAGAAAATTGTTGCTGTTCAATTAACTCATAATAAAGCTGCGGCGGCACAATCACTGCCATACCAAATAACAAAGGGATCATCAGTCTCTGGCTGCGCGTCCGTAACAAGGCAGCCACCGAATACTTCATGTCGATAAGAGCGAGTGTCATGCCCGATATAAAGAATAATAAACACATACGCCAAAGATTACTCATCACCATTACGTTTTGCAGAAGCACGCTTTGTTGCTCACTTTTAATATGCCAGTCCCAATCAGCGACATAGTACATACCAAGGTGATACAAAATCAGCAACATTAGTGCGAGGTTTCTTAACCAATCCACATCATAGCGACGCACATCTTGAGTGATATGATTGCTGTCTTTGCTGGGTGTTGTATCTGACCTTTTAATAGCTCCGTTATTATGACTTTGCATATACTCTCTCCACTGTTCTTGCATTTTATTGGCTCAGTGGTAGCCTAACTTTATTGAGTAACAAACCTAGTCAAGAATGACGGATTTACAGGCTTCTGTGACGAACGGTGGATGACAGGGACGAATTTTTGAACGAGATCTCACGAGACACGAAAGTAAGCTTATTCACCCAGTTTGATAAACGTCCTCGCGTTTATCTTTTATGCTTACTTGCGCTCTATTTTTTAATTAATAATACGATAAATGCGACCTCTGTTTGGATGGAAGCGAGTCGGGACGATGCAGTGCCAGAGTTCAGCCTCTGGGAACCCTTTGCTTGGGAAATTACCAGCGCATTGAGTACTCTTTTGCTCATTCCTATTTTAGTCTGGTGGTTCAAACTCGTCCCTTTAAGTCTGACCCATTTTAAACGCTTTCTGGTCCTACATTTGGGGGCAACAGTCATCTACTCAGCTCTGCATGTCGGCTTAATGGTATTGTTTCGTGAAATCATCTATATGGGAATGGGTGGAAACTACGATTTTGGTGATATCGCTTCTGAGTTCTTCTACGAATACAGAAAAGATGCATGGGGCTATTTTTTCTTTATGGGCCTTTATTATGCATACCGGTTTATATATTCGAGACTCAAGGGCGAAGCTAGCTTTATTAATGACCAAGAGCAAAGCAAACCTGATTCGCCTGAACACTTCCTAGTCAGAAAACTAGATAAGGAATTTTTAGTCAAGGTCGTTGATATTGATTACCTAGAATCAGCTGGAAACTACGTTAATTTGCACGCTGCCGGGCGAATTTACCCATTACGTTCAACGCTTTCGGGCTTAATTCCTCGTATGGCCGAAAGAGGCTTTATGCAAATACACCGCTCATTTGCTGTAAATATAAACAAAGTGCAGAGCATTGAAAGCATGAGTTCTGGCGATGGGAAAGTGTACATTGACGAAAGCACAAGCCTACCACTTTCACGTCGCTATAAGGACAAATTCAAACAGCAACTGAAATAGCGAATTAGTTTGGTTTGTAGTAGTACTTGTTACTCAGCTTTGCTAAGCAACCCAAAAAGGGGGCAGAGTTAATTTACTCACTCGTCGCTTCTTCTTTAACTGCCCAATCAGTGGTAAGAAGTTCATTCAGTTCATCAACAATTTTTTGTTGTGAGGACTCACCATATCCAATATGAACTTTGGCAACCTTGCCTCTAGGATCAATAATAAACATATGCGGTAGAGAGTCTACACCAAAGCGCTTGCTGATAGTCCCTCTTGCGTCATGAGTGATAGTAATTTCCATCTTTTTCATTTGGCTTTTTAATTTGCGAAATACCTTTTTGTCTTCTTGGTAGTTGATGGCAACAACTTCCAGCTTGTCTTTGCCTATTTGTCTTTGAATACTTTCAAGAATAGGTAACTCTTTAAGGCATGGCGGACACCAAGAAGCCCAAAATGTCGCAACTACGACTTTGCCCGTCATCTCTCGCAGATGCACTTTGTCACCGTTCCTGTTTTTTCCTAAGTAAGAGGGTGGCACATCCCCTACTTCGACATCAGCAAAAGAAAACGAACTAGCAAACAATAGCGCACAGATAATAATTAGTTTCATCTCAAAACATTCCTTTGTTTATGATATAAAAATACCAATAAATTTGTACTTTTTGAGTAAGTCACCGTGTAATATGCAACATTTTTGAATAGATTGCTAATGCTACTTAGCGCCAACCATGAACAGTCTTAAAAATAAGACATGGGGAGTTTTCGCTGATTGAAATAATACTTATCGCGCTCATTATGAGTATAGACGCTTTTCTGGTGTCCCTATCTTTGAGTGCCAGCAAGAGTAATAGGAAAACCGCTCAGTTAGCACTAATCGCTGCGGGATATTTCGGAGTATTTCACGCCGCCATGCCATACATTGGCAATTGGGGTGGCCTTCATTTGTTCGGTTGGCTAGAGCAAACTGCGAAGTATATTGCCTTCGTGCTACTGGTATTAGTGGCAGTCAAAATGCTGTACGAAGCTCTTTCAGATACTGCTTCTAATATACCCAAAACTATATCGCATACCACAATGCTTGTACTGTCATTTGCTACCAGTGTGGATGCAATAGCGATCGGCTTTTCTTTACCTCACTTAACCTTGCAACCCTACATAGCGTGTTTAGTCATTGGGTTGAGCGCTGGCTTACTAAGCGCAAGCGGTGTCTACCTAGGAAAACTGGTTAATATCAGTGTCGGTAAAGGCAGTAGTAAATATATGAACAGCATAGGAGCCTTGCTTTTGCTCCTTATCGCGATAAAGTTAGTCATTAGTTCTTAGCCCTTCACATTAAAACGTAATCATTTGAGGTTTATCATGATATCCATTCGCACTTCTTTCGCTCTTGCTGGCACCCTTCTATTAGTTAGTACCAACACACTTGCAAAGCTTGATGATTTCAAGGATGGTACTGTTATAAAAGGCTTTGGTAAATACGCCCCTGTCGCCACTGCAACCGTCGATAAAAAGACTAAAATGAAAGTAGCTTTTGATGTTGCCGCACAAGCAGATGCCGGAAAGGTCAACCGTAAATTTGACAGCTTAGCGCGCTTCATCAATATGCAAGTCGCGGCCGGTGTGCCAAAAGAGAACATCCAACTTGCGTTAGTAGTGCATGGGAAAGCAAGCTTCGACCTGCTAAACAACCCGTCCTATCAAAAATTACATGAGCAAGACAATCCAAACAAACCACTTCTTCAAGCGCTGATGGAAAACGGAGTCAGAGTTATTTTATGCGGACAAACCGGTGTAGCATACGATATCGAGTTATCACAACTTGTCAAAGGAAGCGAAGTTGAACTATCAGCAATGACGGCCCATGCTTTACTTCAACAAGATGGTTACACCGTTAATCCTTTTTAGTACTTGTTACCTGGTGGGAGACCGACAATATCGCTATTGCTGTGATTTAAAACAAGAAAGAATACCTATGTTTCGATAACTTAATGACTTTGGCCTTTTCTTTGAATATTTACGGAACAGGCTATCGCTTACATGGTCTATGCTTTACCATATCGCCTCATTTTTCGCTTAAGGAATCTATACAAATGAAGTCTTTGAAAATAACCAGTTCTATTTTGGCATGCGCTCTAGTTGCGTCATGCGCCACATATGACCCATATACGGGTGAGAAAGAAGTCAGTAACGCCGGTAAAGGCGCAGGGATCGGCGCTGGTGTCGCAGCAGTGATTGCTTTTCTAGCCAACAAAGACGAGGATGCGGGCAAGCGAAACGAAAGGATCCTAAAGGCTGCAGCTGGCGGCGCAGCTATCGGTGGCGGCATTGGCTACTACATGGATGCACAAGAAGCCAAGCTAAGAAAACAATTGCGTGGTACAGGTGTCAGCGTACAACGTGAAGGTGACAATATTAACCTTATCATGCCAGGGAACATTACTTTCCAATCAGGCAGTGCTGACATCAATACTGATTTTTTAGCAGTTTTAGATTCGGTAAACTTAGTCTTGGTAGAATATGACAAAACCTTAGTTGTCGTCGGCGGTCATACAGACAGCACGGGTGCTGCAACAATGAACCAAACACTATCAGAGCGTCGAGCTCAGTCAGTTGCCGACTATCTATCTAACAAAGGGATTTTGCGTGATAGGTTAGAAGTCATTGGTTTTGGCGAAACTCAAGCTATAGCTCCGAATAACACAGAGGAAGGTAAAGCATTAAATCGTCGAGTTGAGATCTCTCTTTTACCTGTGGTTGTGTCGCAATAAGGCTAAAGTTACTCTCGGTGGCGCCAGTTCTCCTTAGTTGGCGCCGTCTGTTAAACAACTAATTAACATCAAATCGTTTTTGCTTACACTGATAACGGTGATTTTTAAACTGTTTTAACTTAGCTCGATACCTCTCGCCTTGCTTGATTTTATAACCCGCCCGCATCTTACTCACAACGGCTTTTATCTTTTTATCCAAGCCAGTACAAGTCCGGTCTGATGGCGTAAATTCTGCTTTCGCAGTGATCACTAGAAGTGATACTGCAATCAATGAAGAGAGAATATAGTTAGTCATTTTTCCTACCTTGTATGCTTCGTTATCCGCCAGATAAAACAGCTTCTACTTCTGGCTTTGATTGTTATCAATTGGTATAGATTATGTCTCTTGAAACGGGCGGTGAAAACTGAACTGTGGGCAAGTTTTGTATACTTTTGATGTGTATTAAGTTTGATTAAAAAACGCTATTATTCGCGAATTGTAGTCATAAAGAGGTATTCGAATGCCACATGCAAGTTTCCGTGGATTCACTTTAGTAGAATTGATCATTGTAATCGTAATTCTCGGGATTTTAGCTGTCACCGCTGCACCTCGTTTACTGAACTTAAGTGGTGATGCATACGCTAGCACTATGCGGGCCGTTCAAGGTGCTATTAACGACGGTAAGCAATTGGCCTTTTCAAAATGCATCACGGAACCTACATGCGATGCTAGCGCTCCACCAGCTACGGGAAATGGCTTGGGAAACAGCATTACAGTTCAAGGCGAGTCTATAACCTTAGCCTTTGGTTATCCAAGACATACCACTGCAGGTATCGCGAGAATGATTAATATCTCGGATGTCGATGACGGTGGTCAGTTTGAAATCACTTCATTCACATCTGCAGGCAGACCGGGTATTAGAATTCGTCCTAACGCAAACTATGCTGCGAATGAATGTGAAATCCGTTATTCACAACCTTTAGCAAATGGCGAGCTGCCACTTATTGAATCTGAGCTTGATGGTTGTTAAGGCCGAAAAGAAAAAACCCCGAACATTTCTGTTCAGGGTTCTTGGAATAATGGTGCCTCGACCCGGGATCGAACCAGGGACACGCGGATTTTCAATCCGCTGCTCTACCAACTGAGCTATCGAGGCAATCGCGACTGCGTTTACACGCTGTATTTCGCTGTGGGTGCGTATTAAACGGATTTTGCCCTCTCAAGTCAAATATTTTTTGCGCTTTTTATGACTTTAATTAGCAAAACACGTTCAAACGGTTATTTTGTAGGCGGAACATAACCTTCAATTGTAGGTTCGATACCCTTAAACAAAAAATCGACCATTTTTTCTTCTAAAAAAGCGCGGTCGTTTGCTTCCATCATGTTGAGCTTATTTTCGTTGATCAACATGGTTTGTTTCTTTTGCCAAATACTAAAGGCTTCTTTCGAAATATTATCAAAAATGCGCTTACCCACTTCACCAGGATATAACTGAAAATCGAGTCCGTCGGCTTCTTTTTTCAAATACTCGCAGTTAACCGTTCTACCCATTACATGTTCCTTCTAAATAATTTTTCATAGTATAGCTGATTGTCTAAGCTCATTCGCCATTAGTTGAGTAGTGGCGTTTAAAAATTTGTTTTCAAGTGATTTAATATTTTGATTGTTGGTGCTGAAAGGCCAATTTTACTTGGTTGATGCATATCGTACCAAAGCTGAGCAGGTACTTGATTATTATCTAGTGGTAGTGTTTCAGCTACGCTCGATAATGGAGGCTGTTCTAGCTCTAAGAGTATCGGTGTTATAACCAGATGGAAGTGACTGAAGGTATGTTTAAAAGTTTCTAATTCAATCACATTGCTGTTCGCCAACTCAACAGACTTTAACTTGTCTCGCAATAGTATCTTTGCCTCATCCAAGGTAACTTGTTCACTTTCATTAAATCCAGTTTCTAAGAAGCCCCATAAACCGCCCCATATGCCGCTCGTGGGTCTCTGCTGCATCAATAGTTGGCCTTGGTATGACGGAAGTAACATTGTGGTGTATTTCGTTGGAATTTGTTTCTTGGGCTTTTTAAAGGGAAATTCTGTTTGTTTTCCTTGGGCATAAGCCAAGCAATGACTTTGCATTGGGCATTCATCACATTTCGGTTTTGAGCGGGTGCAAACTGTCGCCCCTAAATCCATTATGGCTTGTGTATAGTCACCGTATCTTCCATTTTTCGCCTGAGGTTTGAGCGCCTCTGCCTCCTGCCACAGGAGATCTTCAATTTTCTTATTTCCGGGCCACCCTTCAATAGCCATAAACCGCGTAAGTACTCGCTTAACGTTCCCATCCATGATGGCAAACGCTTGATTGAGTGATAAGGACAAGATAGCGGCTGCGGTTGAACGCCCAATACCTGACAGCGCGATGACCTCGTCATAGGTTTGGGGAAACTGACCATGGTGTTCATCACGGACCTTTTGCGCCGCTCTGTGCATGTTGCGAGCGCGTGCGTAATAACCAAGGCCTGTCCACAAATGCAGTACTTCATCTACTGGTGCATTGGCTAAATCGTTTACTGTCGGAAAGCGCTGCATGAAGGTGGTGTAGTAAGGGATTACGGTTGCAACTTGAGTCTGTTGCAACATAATTTCTGAGATCCAAACAGAATATGGCGTTTTATTTTGTTGCCAGGGTAAATTTTTGCGCCCGTGTTTATCAAACCATTGCAGCAAGGCATCGGAAAAAGAAAAGCTATTGGAAGTCACATTATCCGCACATCAGTCAAAGAATGGATTATAATACCGAACTTTTGTAGCAATAGACCAATCTATCGAATACTTTCTTCGGCGCGTCTATTCATGAATCATCCATAAATAAAAGATCCTAGGGTAAATGAAGTCATTCAACAGTGAAGAAGAAGCACGCGCTGCGGGCGTATATATCAGCAAAGTTAAGAGCTTTGTAAAACGTGAGGGCAGACTCACCAATGCGCAGGCTCGCGCCATCGAAAACAATTGGCCAAGCATGGGTCTAAGTATCGAACAAGGTTTACTAAACCTCGATGAGGTTTTCGGACGTAAAGCCCCAACCGTACTCGAAATCGGATTCGGTATGGGTAAGTCACTGGTTGAAATGGCAGCGGCCGCACCCGAAAATAATTTTATTGGTATTGAAGTACATCGCCCTGGTGTTGGCGCCTGCCTCGCTGACGCTGAAGAAGCTGGCGTAAGTAACCTTCGTGTATTTGAACATGACGCTGTTGAAGTTTTAGCGCAGTGTATCGCTGACGAGTCTCTTTCTCGCCTGCAACTTTATTTCCCTGATCCTTGGCATAAAAAACGCCACCATAAACGTCGTATAGTGCAACCCGACTTCGTACAAAATTTACGAAACAAGCTAGCGATTGGTGGTACCTTTCATATGGCAACTGATTGGGAGCCGTATGCTGAACACATGATGGCCGTGATGACACAAGCCGATGGTTTTGAAAACACGTCGGACCAAGGCGATCTAGGCTATGTTGAACGACCTGAATACCGACCAATAACCAAGTTTGAAGTACGTGGTCAGAAGCTTGGACATGGCGTTTGGGACATTATATTTAAGCGAGTGAGCTAAGATGCTGTCATTGCCGAGTCAACTGATTTTGCGTAACACCGACCTCTTTAGTGCCGGTCATTGGGCACTAGTGAATCCGACAGATTGCGAAATCTTTGCTGAATTGCGAGAGTTTACTGTCACTGGCTTACACCAATTTCACGATGTGTACTCGCAGAGTGAAAATACCAGTAAATTTCAACAGGTGTTTGCGCCAAGCTTTAATTTAGAACAACTCAAAAGCAACACGCCTTTAAATGGGGCAATCATCTATTTGCCAAAAGCCAAGCAGCAATTAGAAATGCTTATTGCAAACATTGCCGAGATGATTGTTGATGGCGGGCAGTTGCTTATTGTGGGTGAAAATAAGGCCGGCATCAAAAGCGTTGGGAAACTACTTGAGAAAGTGGGCGAAAATGTCAATAAAATCGATGGTGCTAAACACTGTGGATTAGTCTGTGTCGAAGTTAAACGCCCCGAGAAAGCAGCTAAGCCTTTTGATATTAAGAAATATGGTGTTGTGCGCACCTATTCGGTTAACGGTAAAGAGTTAAAAGTATTTTCACTTCCGGGTGTCTTTGGACACAAGCAATTTGATCCAGGTACGCAGCTCTTGCTTCAGCAATTTGAGCCCCGTTCCGATAAACTTTTAAACCTGAAAGGACAAGTGCTCGACTTTGCGTGCGGTACCGGAATTATTGGTACTTATCTCGCCCTTATGAATCAAAAAGTGAAAGTAACAATGAGCGACGTTTCGGCACTTGCGGTGTATTGTGCAGAGCAAACTCTGTCCTTAAACTCAGTTGAAGGTAAAGTTATTGCTAGCGATGGCATGAAGCAAGTTGACGGTACGTTTGATCACGTAGTGAGTAACCCGCCGTTCCACACGGGTGTGCATACCAATTACACAATCACTCAACAATTTATCGCTCAAGCACACAAACAAACGCGCCCCAGAGGAACTTTGGATATTGTTGCAAACAAGTTTTTGCCCTACAGTGAGGCGATGAATGCGGTGTATTTTCGTGCGAAGACTTTGGTTAGCACCAACAAATTTAATATTTATGAGGCTGCAAAATAACACGGTAAAACAACCTGAGTTGCTTGCTGTGCCGCCTTTAAGGAAGTAAAAAACAGATGAAAGTGTTGTTTTTAATTTCGGAAGTAGAAGACATCGTAAAAACAGGTGGGCTGGCAGATGTGGGTAAAGCGCTGCCTTTAGCGTTATCTGAATTAGACCATGATGTTAAAATTATACTGCCCTACTATAAGGCCGCATCTGACACTTTAAACCTGTCAAATTGTATTGCCCAACAAATTCTTTATGTAAACGATAAGCCCTATGCTTTTGATGTGAAAAATCTAAATTTCAACGGCATTGATGTCTACTTTGTGGATTACCCTGAATATTTTAATAGCGGCGCACTGTACGATGAGAGCGGCATAAGTAACGCCGAAAAGTTTACTTTCTTTTCTCTTGCAGCGTTGAGAACAGCCGAAGCTATTGGATTCAAACCAGATGTTTTACACGCAAACGATTGGCATACCTCGATGGCTTGCTACTTTGCTAAGCATTCACCTCTCTCGTATGAACACTTCGCTAATACAAAATCGGTGCTAACTGTTCATAACGCGGCTTTTCAAGGCGTTGAACAGACTTTGAAAGTGCCAAGCTTAGACTCGAAAGCACCGGGTATGTATATTGAAAATGATCATATTAATATGCTGAAAACTGGCCTTTTATACGCTGATAAAATTTGTCCCGTTAGTCAGACTTATGCTCAAGAAATATCTACAGCATTAGGCAGTCACGGAATCGATGATGTCATTCGACAACGTATTAATAGTGTGGAAGGTATTTTAAATGGCTGTGACTACGAGCAATGGGATCCGAGCACTGATGAGTTTATAGCTGCGCATTTCAGCAGCGAAGACATGCAAGGAAAAGTGGCTTGTAAAAAAGATCTGCAACGTACTTTTGGACTTCGTCAAAACGCCAAAACACCATTGTTGGGTATGGTTTGTAGGACCACATTGCAAAAAGGTTTCGGTTACTTGATGCCGATCCTCGAAAGCTTATTAGATCATGATGTTCAACTGGCGTTGGTTGGCACTGGGCAGAAAGATATTACTGATGAGCTTCATAGAATAGCAGCCAAACATCCCAAGCAGTTCGTGTTCATTGAAGACTTCAAACCTGATTACGCACATAAAGTAGAAGCTGGAGCAGACTTTTTTCTAATGCCATCAGAGTTCGAGCCTTGTGGTTTGAATCAAATGTATAGTTTGGCTTATGGTACCGTTCCCATTGTGCGAGGTATTGGTGGTTTAAAAGATACGATCATCAATTATGGCGAGGAGAATAGCACCGGGTTTGTGTTCCAAGAGCCTAGCTCAGAAGCCTTATTATCGGTGATCAGGAAGGCTCTACTGGTAAGGTTGGAAGCAAAGAAAGAATTTTCAGCGCTGATTTCACGCGGAATGAAACAAAAATTCACTTGGGAAGAAGCCGCTGAAAAGTATTCTGAAGTTTATTCTGGCCTAAAAAGTCATTAAAAACATTAAATTGGAAGTAAAAATTGTGGTCTAGTACTAATTTCCTATTTTCAATTTGCTTACATTTTTAATATACTCTTCTATGAAATATGTAATTTAATTACATATTCTGTAATTTTTTAAAACTTGTTGCATTTTTAACTCGCGTACAAAAATAGAATGAAGTCGTCGCAACAAGCTAAATAATCGAAAAATTTTCAAAGAAAACGACTGAAATTTATCAATATTCTGATAAACTCAAATTTGAAATGTTAACAGAGTGTAAACAATGCAAACGCCAAATATCCTTATCGTAGAAGATGAAGTAGTTACACGGACTACCCTTAAGAGCTTATTCGAAGCTGAAGGTTACAATGTTTTTGAAGCTGAAAACGGCGAAGAAATGCATGATTTTTTCCAAAACAACCAGATTAACTTGGTTATTATGGACATTAACCTGCCTGGCAAGAATGGCCTTATCTTAGCGCGCGAAGTGCGCGACAGAAAAAACGTTGGCCTTATTTTCCTAACTGGTCGCGACAATGACGTAGACCGTATTCTAGGTCTTGAAATCGGTGCCGACGATTACCTAACCAAGCCATTTAACCCTCGCGAATTAACTATTCGTGCCCGTAACTTATTGTCTCGCACTAGCAGTGCATCTGAAGATGATGATTTACCAAGCAAGGTTAGCTTCAACGGTTGGACCTTAGACGGCGACAGCCGCAGCCTAATCTCACCAGCAGGTAAAGAGTTTAGATTGCCACGAAGTGAATTTAGAGCCCTGCATTTGTTTTTAAGCAACCCAGGTAAAATACTAACTCGCGAACAACTCATCATGGAAATGACGGGCAGAGAATTGCGTCAAAACGATAGAACAGTCGATGTAACGATTCGTCGTATTCGTAAGCACTTCGAGTCAGAGCCGAACGATGAAGAGTTGATTGTCACCATTCACGGTGAAGGCTACCGCTTCTGCGGTGAAGTTGATTAATCACCAACTTATATTTTAATTCATTAAAAACCCAATCATTTGATTGGGTTTTTTATTGCGCGTTTGACTATACAAGAAGTGAAGGGAGTCCCTGTAAACTGTGCAACCTTCAAACGGCAGGACGCCGTTTGGGAGCGGTCATGGATGACGGAAAGCGTGTTTCATACTATCAGTAGGTGCACTTCTCTTACTAAAATTAAGTAAAAATTAAGCCCCAGCGACTTGCATAGATTCAATCAAAACAGAGCCTGTTTGTATACTTCCACGGACCTCGGTCTCGGCGCCAATCGCGACAATATTATTAAACATATCTTGCAAGTTACCCGCTATGGTAATCTCATGCACTGGGTACTGAATGATACCATTTTCGACCCAGAAACCAGCCGCGCCACGAGAATAGTCGCCATTAACAATATTCACACCTTGCCCCATGAGTTCAGTAACAATTAGGCCTGTACCCATTTTTTGAAGCAGCTCTTGGTCTGTTTCACCTGTCGAGTTTACTAACCAATTGTGAATTCCACCTGCGTGCCCATTTGTTTTGAGCTTCATTTTGCGGGCCGAATAACTCGTTAATAGGTAATGTTGAAGCACACCTGAATCTACGATTGTCATGTCTTCAGTACGAACACCTTCATTATCAAACGGCGAGCTCGCTAAGCCTTTTAGCAAGTGAGGTTTTTCTTCGATCGTAAGCCAGTTAGGGAATACCTTAGTACCGATACTATCGAGTAAAAATGACGATTGCCTAAACAAGCTACCACCGCTGATCGCGCTAACAAAATGACCAAACAAACCGCTCGCAATATCGCGATGGAATAATACTGGTACCTTGGCAGTGTTAATCTTTTGGGCACCTAATCGACTCAAGGTTTCTTTTGCTGCTTCTTTACCCACAATAGTAGGGACATCTAATTTGTGCGCTTCACGACCGATTGTGTAGGCGTAGTTACGCTGCATATCGTCGCCGTCTTGAGCGATCAACACACAACTTAAGTTATAACGACTGCTCGCATAGCCTGCGTTTATTCCATGCGTATTTCCATAAACTCTTACCCCTAAATTAGCGTTGTATGAAGCGCCGTCAGAGTTAACTATCTTTGAGTCATAGTCCAAACCAGCCGTTTCTGATTCAATCGCGAGTTTTATTCCTGCTTGGGTATCTAATTCTATAGGATGGTATAGGTCTAATTCGGGAATTTCTGTCGCTATAAATTCCTTATCAGCGATGCCTGCACACTCATCTTCGTTGGTATATTTTGCGATTTCTACCGCTTTTTCAACTGTCAATTTTAGCGCTTCTGGACTCAAATCAGCGGTTGATGCACTGCCCTTTTTTTGGCCTACAAACACTGCTATACCTAGGCCGCCGTCATTTGTAAACTCAACGGTTTCAACTTCTTTCATGCGAGATGATACTGCAATCCCCTGAACTTTCGACATGCTTGCTTCTGCAGCCGTCGCGCCCTTTTTTAGTGCCAAGCGCAACGCGTCATCAACGACATTTTGAATTTCTGCTAACTGCTTTTCAGATTCCATAATTTATTTTTACTGTCCAAACAATAGTGTGACGGTTACAATCTGCGCTAATTCTACCACTAAAGAAATGAAAAAACTTTATATGAATACCGAACCGAGTCATGAGCCTTTGCTAGATGAGAATGGCGATCCAATCAAAAGCAAAACGCAGTTAAAACAAGAAGCCGAAGACTTAAAAAAAATAGGCGGCATTCTAGTAGATCTGACTCCTGGGCAGTTAAATGAGATCCCTTTGGACGATGAGCTAATTGATGCCATCGCACTTGCTCAGCGCATAAACAAGAAAAAAGACGGCTTTCGTCGTCAATTACAGTTGATTGGCAAACTACTGCGAAGCCGCGATATGGCCGAGATTGAATCAGCCATTAATAAATTACGCGCCCACCACCTAAAGTCAAATACGCACTTTCACCTATTGGAAGAGTTAAGAGATAAAATTGTGGATAAGGGTGACAGCGCAATTCAAGAGTTATTGAATGAACATCCACAACTAGACCGACAAAAATTAAGGCAAATGCAGCGTCAGGCCGTTAAACAGAGAGAAACTGAAAAGCCACCTAAAGCTGCACGCGAAATTTTTCAGTATTTAAAGCAGAACATTGAAGAGTAGTTTTCATGACAAAACGATTATCCAAACTTTTTGGTATAGCCTTTCTTGCTAGTACCTTAGCCGCTTGTAACGGCGCTTCAGGCGACAATGAAGAAACCGATCCGCTAGAAGATTTAGCACCTGTTACATCCATCATAGTTGAGGTCCTTGATGGCAATTGTGAAGCTGTTGATGGGAACGCCTTCGTGGTCGGAGATACTGTTTGTGTACAAGCAACACTGACGCAAGATGATGTCTTAACTAGTGGTGAAATAATCGCTTTTAGCGCCGATATCGGTGAGCTATCTGCGGCGACTAAATTAACCGATGCGAATGGCATCGCGCAAGTTACACTCGACTCTAGCAACGCTAACGTAGGTGCTGGTGCATTATCAGCGACTTTCGACGGCGCTGTTGGCTCTGTTAACTACGAGTTTTTATCTGCTCAAGAAACTGACGCCACTCTATCAAGTATCAGTGTTAATCTTCTCGACAGTGAAGGGAACCCAATTACCCGTTTTCAAGCTAACGACGTCGTTCAGGTTCGAGCTGTATTGCTAGACAGCAATGCTGATCCAATTGAAAATCAAATTGTTAGTTTTCAGGCCTCATCTGGAGAGCTATCTGTTGACCAAGCACTTACAAATGCGAATGGTCTTGCCCAAGCTTCTTTAACGCCAAGCGAGTCTGACCTCGGAGCGGCAAGCTTAAGCGTTACTTTCAACGACAATGACACAGTGATAACTGATTCAGTAAACTATGAAGTTCAAGCCGCTGGCACAGTGAACGATTCTATTGTGCGTATTGGTCATTTTGAAAATGGCGTCTTCATTGAAAATGTATTAGGTTTCGCAGGTACTACTAGTTCGGACGACGTCACTATTAGCGCAGGGGCAACGCTTGGAGTGAGAGTTGACGTTGTCGATGAGAACGATCAAGCAATCAACTTAAGTACGCCGGTGACCTTCACTTCGGTATGTGTTCAGGCGGACAAAGCAACGTTAGATGATACAGTCAATACAATCAACGGTACAGCAAATGCTACCTATAAAGATATCAGTTGTGCCGGTGGTGCTGGAAACGATGACACCATTGCAGCCAGTGTCACCATTAATTCCACAACATTAACCGTAGCACGGGATTTGAGTTTATCAGCCGAATCCGTGGGCTCTATTGCCTTTCTTTCCGCGTCACCAGAGAGCATTGTTTTACAAGGCACGGGTGGTCAAGGTAGTGAATCCGTTTCCACACTGACCTTTCAAGTAAATGGTGCTGAGGGCAATCCATTGGCGCAACAAACAGTACGCTTCAGTCTAAACACTAGTACCGGTGACTTGAGTTTATCGCCAGCGACAGGCCTAACTAATTCTGAAGGGCAAGTAAGTGTGAAAGTCACCGCGGGTAACGTTCCTACCTCTGTTCGTGTCACTGCAGAAGTTGATATCAGTGATACCGAAACATTGCAGACTCAGTCTGACCTGCTCACAGTGAATACTGGCTTACCTGATCAAAATAGTTTTTCTCTATCTTTCAGCAATTTGAATCCAGAGGCGTTCAGCCAGAATGGCGAGCAGGTAACGGTTACGGCAAGTTTAGCTGATACATTTAACAACCCTGTACCTGATGGAACGGCAGTTTCATTCACTACTGAAGGCGGTTCTATTGAACCAAGTTGCTTAACAACAAGTGGCGTCTGCAGTGTCGTTTGGACTAGCTCAAATCCAAGACCGAGCGACGGTCGAGTGACTATTCTAGCCACCGCGATTGGTCATGAAACACTAGTTGATAGTAATGGTAACAATGTATATGACGATGCCGATGGTGCAGCTATTACTAGTAACAACGGTAGTGGCTTGGATTTCGTTTTTCCTTCAAGATCAGGTTTTGTCGATTTAAGCGAAGCGTGGCGAGATGACAATGAAAACCGTGTAAAGGATAGCAATGAAGTGTTTTTGGACTTCGACAATTCAGGCGTGTTTGAAGGGCAAAATGGTCTATTTGATGGTCCTCAATGCACAGGTAGTGCCTGTGGCGAAGCTAGCTTGCACGTGAGAAGTGCACAGGTATTAGTGATGTCACGAAGCGCAGCACTGATTTCTGTAAGCACTGGCGGTGTTGAAGTTGCTAACAACTCTACGCCAAGCTCGGACACACCAGTTGCATCGATTGTCAGAGAAGAGAGCTTAGGATTTACATTTACGTTTTCCGATACGGCAAATCAACCCATTCCTAGCGGCTCAACAATATCGGTGAATACCAATGCTGGTACTTTATCCGGCCAAACAAGCTTTACTATGCCGCAAACAAACCAAGCAGGTAGCAGAAGCGCTAGCTTCCGATTAACTAACAGTTTGGTTGCAGGTGATCCGGCTACAGATGCAACGTTAAGTGTAACGATAACAAGCCCATCAGGGCTCGTATCCCAAGTATTCTTTCTCGTAACGCTGTTGTAAGAAATCGAGTAAATTGGCTCACAGTCGAGTCAAAAGCAATTTTTTAACGGCTTCTTTCAGAAGCCGTTTTTGTTTGTTAAATTGTCAAACCACCTTAATTTAGTCTCGAAAACACGTCTTTAAGCCTTGTTTTTATTTGGTAATTTGTAGTTCCACAGTCATTGGGATATTCTATCAGGCCTTTAGTCATTAGGAGTTACATGTTCTCTCTTAGCCTTTCGGCGCAAGTCCCCACCTTCTTAATTGTCAGTTTCATTCTTTTTACAGTCCCGTCACCATTGCGTTCGGAAACTGAAAAAACAATAAACAACGAGACAAATATAAGTGTGATTTACAGCAGTGATTTTCTCTCCAATCTAAATGGTGGTAAGGAGTCTGGCTCAGCGTATCTTGATTTTGCGACAATAGAGTTACGTCATCAGATTGATTTTGCTAAAGAACAAAAATTGAATTTATTCGTGTCGGGGATTTATGCCAATGGTGCTGAGTTCAGTACGACCAAATCAGGTGATATTCAAGGTGCATCGGGTATTGAAACTGGCGTTAATCTGAAACGTGTGCATGAAGCATATGTACAATTATCAAACAAATCCCACTCAATGTTGTTGGGTCTTTATGATACGAATACAGAGTTTGATGTACTCGATAGTGCTAATTTATTCGTCAATGCAGCTTACGGTATGGGAAATACACTCGGTTCCAGTGGCACAAACGGACCATCAACCTACCCTTTCCCGGGCCTTTCACTGCGTTATCAGTATAGAAACGAACACCTGTCTTTTCGATTTGTGATCACCGACGGTGTACCAGGTGATAGTCAGCATCCAGATGTCACAGGCTTGAACTTATCATCAAGCGAAGGTTACCTGAATATTGCAGAATTTGAGTATTTAAGCGACGGCAGTAAATGGCTTCTCGGTACTTGGCAATACTCAAGAAACACCTTGCGTGATGATCTTCCAAATACACAAAGTAATACAGGACTGTACCTGCGTGTGGAGCATCAGTTTCAAGAGCTCGAGGGGCTTACAGGGTTTGCTAGATTGGGCTCAGGCAGTGAGCAACTTAATGCATTCTCACGATTTTACAGTGCCGGCTTGGTAAAAACAGGTCTATTATCAACAAGGCCTGATGACGCCATAGGTATTGCTTTTGCGTATGCAGAAGGCTCTTCTGACTTCGATTTGACAGAAAATATGACTGCGCTAACAAGTGGTGAATTGAATATCGAATTGACTTACCTAATGAAAGTAACAGAGTATTTGTCGGTCCAGCCTACTTATCAATGGATAGATAATCCATCGGGCCAAGACATCTCCACCGCTCAGATTATCGGCCTTCGAACCATATTGTCATTCTAGAGTGATGTAAATGCATTGGTATTTATCTTAGCGTGTCGTAGATAAAGTAAAACCCTACTCAAGATCAGTTTTCTTTTCACTGCAATTTGCCATTATGTACTACAAGTAATTAAACATACCAAGGAAGGTAATATGAAAAATATCAAAGCGAGCAATATCGCTGAACACTCAAAGCGCTTTTGTGCAGCCTTAGGTCTGGTTGGGGCTTTGATCTGCGCATCAATGCTTAATCACGCTTACGCTGCAGTTATCATTGGTGAAGACTTTGAAAACGACGGGCTAAATACCGCATACTTTGCAGTGAACGCTGGTAGTTTTGATGGCCCAAGAACAGCCAGAGATTGGCATTGGCAGCGCCACTCAACCAACATCACCAATAATACTAATTTCTATCGAGGATTCCAGGGTCAAGATTTTTGGACGGGCATAAACCTTGACGAAAACGGCTCAAGCGCCGCGTCACCCAGCACACTAAGCTTTAATAGTGTAGATATCAGTCACTATCAGAATGCCCGCCTTTCGATGAGCGTAGCTTCGTCTGGAAGCTTAGAAAGCAGTGACTATCTCGCAATTTATGCGCAGGACCTCAGTTCGAGTAATGCCTCTGCACTTCCGGCAACTAATCAGCAGAGAATACTAATTGATTCCTTTTTTGGTGGTATTGGTTTGAACAATACGATTGAACTTAACGCAGACTTTCAGACTGTAAGCTACGACCTTTCTAGTCTTAATTTTGACGTATTTTCACTACACTTCGACGCTTTTACGAATGCCTCAAAAGAGAGCATCGCATTTGATGATATTGTTATCAGCGGTGACTTGATTACAGATAGCAAAGAAAGTGAGGTAATCACCGCGAGTAGCCCTAGGGCATTCAGCGCCATGAGCCTGATGGCACTTGCATTTGTTTTTGCTAAACGCCGTATTAAATTGGGCTAATATTATCACCAGTTGAAGCGCAATAATTAAACGAGAACAGTTGCTGAGTAGATAAGCTAGTTAACATGCTTGGCTTTCATATTCCCGTTTAACAAACAAAGATATGACGAGCCCTTACTCGTCATTTCTTCAAGCGCTTATTGTCTTATTTTTCAGAGTTTTTTGCTTTTTGTTCCCAGCGAAGTCCTGTCGAAAAGCGACTATCAAAGCCTTTCCAAGGCTCACCTAATTTTCCATTTACCTGTGCCTGGTCAGAACTTTCAGACAAGTCTAAATAATCACAAGCGCTGCTGACTTTCTTCACATGACAATCCATCATGGCCAAACTGAAATGTTTGTTTATATCGTTCAAAACTGCACTTGACCAAGCTGGTTCGTAATAGTGACCGAAGTCAGTTTCACTTCCCCAAGCCTCTGCTGGCGTGGGATGAGGTGCAATATTGTGCCTTGCATTCATCATTGTCAGCAAATAGGTGTCTTCTGATGACATACTATCGTACAAACTACGAATACCGTCATAACCTGAAATATCATCTAAATTGCCAGCAACAAATAGTTTTGGAACGTCAATCGCTGCCAAACTTTCTTTGGTAAACAATTGATGTTGACCGCCCCAAGCAGCAAAGGTAATTGCCGCTTTCCACTTATCGTCAACTTTAGGGTTCTCGTATTGGCCTGCTGCACAGCTGTTTAAGGCTTTTTGTATCATCGGTACAATATTTGGGTCCTGCACACCGGTAAACATGCCTGCGGCTACCGGGCTAAAATTATAGCAACCACCAATTGTATTGATCGCGCCGAAGGACCCCATTGAGTAACCAACAAGTCCCGCATTGTTTGCGTCGACAAGATCACTAAGGAAGTGACTTTGCTCTGTGATGTAATCTAGGGTGAACTGCTGATCTCGGCTTCGGTTGATCAAGGTACTCGGGAAACCATTAAAAGGGCCATTGACCATATCCACGTCTTCGTTGGTTGAATCGGTATGGTCAATACCTACAACTATGTAGCCATGACTGGCCAAGTGTTCACCTAGATAAAACATAATGGTGCGATAGCCAGTGTAACCGTGAGATATAATCACAACAGGATGCTTTTCTCCATTCGCTAAGGGCGAAGCATCTCTATATGCATCAGCTTTGATGCTAAAGCGTTTAGCTAAGCGAGTTTCATTTTCGTAACTTGTCTTGGCGCTATTTACGTCAACTGTTGCTGGATACCAAACCTCCAAGCGAAGATTCCGTGGCTCTTGAGTATTTGTTAGCAGGTTAAAATAGCTCTTATTGCTAATATCCATTGTACGCACACCAACTTTGTACTTTCCCTTGCTTGCTAGTTCAGGTTGCATGTCTGGATGAGTCACCGGGTATAGATCCTGTGCTTCTATTTCTGTTTCAGACATAGCAAAAGCACTAAACTGCATCACAACACACAAACCTATGGCGAGTATTGCTAGGCTCTTGAGTAGGGCTGTTCCCAGCCAGACGTTTTTGCTTCTCTCGTGTTGGATTTGCGTTATTTTTACCATTATCGATTTTGCCTTTTTATTATTAATGATTGTCGCCAAGCTCAGACTTCACCGAACTTCACGATACACTTCCTTGCTTCCTTCGATAAACGTCAGACTCAATAGCCGTCCTTAGTTCTCATCTTTATACTTTATACCCCACTGGGCTCTGAGTTCGTCCATCGTTTGTAAGACACTAATACTCTCACTCGCAGGTAAAATAGGACTTTCTGACAATCCCTGCTTAACACAGTCTTGCATGTGTTGAATTTCGAAACTGAAGTTTTCATTGCTATCAAAAGGGTAAGAATGTGTTTGCGGTGACTCACCTTCTCGATGAACGACGAACCCCTGAGCACCAAGGAAATGAGGTACATCAATATAACCTTCAGAGCCTGCAATAATGCCGCTTGTTGGAGCAACATGGCTATAAGCTGAGGACAAATTAGCGCGACCACCATCCTCATATTCAAATAAGTAAAATGAGCGTTGATCAACACCTGTTGTGTCGAGAACAACTGAACTTTGTATCTTGCTTGGAGCCTCACCAAAAGCAATGTAAGCGAACGTGATAGGATAAATCCCTAAATCGAGCAATGCGCCACCGGCCAACTCTTTATTACGAAGACGATGCGTTTCTTCAAATACACGATTCAAACTAAAATCCGCGCGCACAGACAGAACATCACCAATGATATTATCGCTCAATACCTTCTGTAACATTCTTATCGCTGGGAGGAAACGTGTCCATACTCCTTCCATTAAGAAGCATGACCTCTCCTTTGCCAAAGCAAATAATTCTGTGGCCTGCTTGGCGTTGAGTGTAATAGGCTTTTCGCAAAGAACATGTTTATTGGCTAGCAGGCACTGCTTGACGGATTGGTAGTGAAAATTGTGCGTATTTGCAATGTACACCGCATCGATATCCGAATCTTGGAGCAGTTTATCGTAGCTATCATATATCTCGGTAATTTGATGCTTTTCACTGTTTCTTGCTGCCCAATCTTTCGCGCGCTGCATAGAATTTGATGCACAAGCAATAAGCTCGCCTTCATTCAAACAGGCTAAACCCTCAGCGAAGGTATTGGCGATATGTCCACACCCTATTACACCCCATTTCAACATTATATATCCTTAGTTTTTTGACAAGTTCTGTTTAAAAAGCAGCTGTAATCATAGTTGTTTTTTAAGGATAATCTAGGCGCATACTGAGCGAAATCGTGAATCGTCCTTATAGGTCATTCACAAGGAGCCCGTCACCAGCGCTACACACGTATATATTGGCTTTCAGCTTAAACCTTTCTTCATAGTGAGCTTCAAGAGCCTCTTCGATTGAGGAAATATCCTCTTCGCGGCAAAGGCAAACAATTGCGCCACCAAAACCACCGCCAGTCATTCTCACGGCACCACGGTCCTGTAAGGCCGCAGCACAAATTTCAACTAAGCCATCAGTTGCGGGCACCGTTACTTCAAAATCATCACGCAGTGATATGTGAGAAGCTGTCATTAAGTGACGTAACTCTGTCATATTGTTTTCGGCTAATGCATCAACAGCATCGAGTACGCGTTGCTTCTCGCTAATCACGTGATGGGCGCGTTTGTATTCATTCTTTGTCAGTAGGTTTTTCACGGAGTCTAAGGTAGTCATGTCAGCTTTGCGTAAGGAATTAACCTGCATTTTTTTTGCCGCATTTTCGCAATCGATTCTACGTTGGTTGTATTCGCTATCGACGAGTTTTCGAGGGTAATTTGAATTAACAATAACAACCACTAGGTCCTTAGGAATAGCCACTGCTTGGGTTTTTAAACTCTCGCAATCCAGCAGCATTGCTTGGCCTTCTTTTCCGCATGCCGAGATCATTTGGTCCATCACCCCACACTGGCAATCGATAAAATCATTTTCAGCTGCTTGACCCAGTAATGCTATCTTTTCCTTGCTCAAGCCTAAGTTCCCAGCATGATTAAACACACCACCAATCGCGACTTCCAAAGCTGCAGAAGACGAGAGGCCACTTCCCTGAGGAACGTCGCTATCAATCAACATGTTGAATCCACGTAGCGCTAAGCCTTCGCGTCGGAACACATAAGCGACTGCACGAACATAATTACCCCAATGTGATTCGCCGCTGACAATATCTTCACTAATACTAAAACATAAAGCGGGAGAAGGTTTGACTACCCGAAAAATTACCTATCAATCCGGTCATAGAGAGCGCTTTTGGGAGAAAAACTGCGTCGCGGTTGGCATGGCAGCTGGATTTGTGGAGCCATTAGAAGCGACTGCAATCATGTTGGTCGAACTTTCAGCACGATATATTGCTGAAAATTTACCGCCAAGCAAAACCATAATGCCGACAGTAGCCAAGCGATTTAATCAACAAATGCGCTATCGCTGGACTCGAATTATCGATTTTTTAAAGTTGCATTACATGCTAACAAAGCGTCCAGAGCCATATTGGCAAGACCATACCAACCCAGACAATATTCCTGACTCATTAAAGGAAGATCTTGCAATTTGGGGTTATCGAGGCCCAACGAGCGGAGACTTCGAAAGTGCGATAGAATTGTTTCCAGCCGCCAGTTATCAATACGTGATTTATGGCATGGGCTTCAAACCTGATTTTTCTCAGCAAGCTCATCTTTATCAAGACAAGCAACAAGCTGAAATGATTATTCAGAGAAATCAGAAAATTACAGAACAGATGCTACAAACCCTTCCGCCTCATAGAGAATATATTGAGAAGTGGCTTGCTAGCGCACAAATGAAATAACGGACATATGAAAAAATTAACTCTTGTTGAACTAAGTAACACAGCGCATAAAAACTTAAAGATAAAAAACAATGCTGTGATCAATTTTGCTGCAAAACAACATTTAATGAATTTGCGTGCAACTGAGATTGCTCAAGCTGCCACTTGTTATCCAGTATTCGCTACCAAGAATACACACAACGGATTTTGGAGCTTTTCTGCCATGACGAGTTTCGTGCCAGATATGAATTTGTTTGTAAAAGACGGCAAACTCGACGCGATATACCGCCCGACCAGCATTCAAACCTACCCCCTATATCTTATGGTTTCGCCAAAAGACGAAAAGTCATACACAGTGGGTATTGTTGACGGTGGTGATGACTTCTCGGAAAAAACTGGGGAAGCAATGTTTGAAGATGACGGAAAGCCAAGTGCAGCAACACAAAGACGTATGCAGATACTAGAAGCGGACGTGAAGAAAGATATTCAAACTGCGCAATTCAGTACCGTATTAGACCAAATGGGCCTATTTAAGCCAATTGATATGAACATTCGTTTCTTAAGCGGCGAAATTCAGAAGCTAAAAGGCCTGCACACTATCGACGAAGATAAATTCCAAAGTCTCAGTTTGGAAGACCTCGATAAGTTGCGTAAGGAAGGTTACTTGATGCCTATTCACGCCATGCTGGTTTCTATCATGCAAGTGAATAAGTTGATTAATCTCAGCAACGAAGTCGTTGATAGAGCGCAAATTGTAGAAGTTAAAATGGAAGTAGCAAAAGATACAGCCATTGCTTAAATCAGTAAGATGTGGCGCTCGCATCTGGGCGCCATCGCAATATCAAAGAATGTCAGCCTCACGCTAACGCAACATTAGCGGAGTCATTAAATAAAATAACAATAAAACTCACCAATAAGTATTTTGCGCGTGAGACGAGGGAGTATTATGTCCGAAGGTATTATTCAAATATCGGTTTTTCTAGGCGTTACATTGTTAATCGCCGTCCTAACTTACATTCACTGTAAAGGGAAAGGACACCGTGAAGCGAATCAAACTAAAGAATACTTCCTAGCGGGCGGCGGTCTAGCCTGGTATTTCGTCGCAGGTTCAATCACGCTGACTAATCTTAGTACCGACCAACTTGTAGGTATGAATGGCAATCAGATGGCGCTTTTAGCTCTTTGGGAGTTTTCTGCGGTTGTTGGTCTTATCATTCTAGCCAAGGTATTTTTGCCAGTTTACTACCGCTACAACTGCACCACGACAACTGAACTTTTAGAAAGACGCTATAACGATAAAAACATTCGAGCTGTTATCAGTACCTTATTTTTCCTCGGAAGCGCACTCATCTTTTGCCCTGCTGTCATCTACAGTGGCTCTTTATTCATGATCAACATGTTTGACCTCTAGGTCAATATCATGACGGTTGCAGTGGCTTTCGCTGCCGTCGGTGCTATGTACGCTATTTTCGGTGGTTTACGAGCGGTTGCTGTGTCAGATACATATTCAGGCGTCCTGTTGCTCGTCATGGCATTAGTCGTTGTCTTTGTTGCATTGCAAGCCATTGACTATGATTTTTCCGGCATTCCACCAGAACGTTTAACCTTGATTGGCGATGATGAATCACCTATTCCTTGGCATACCTTACTGACTGGCATGATCTTCATTCAAATGTTCTACTGGGGTACAAACCAAGTTATTACTCAACGAGCAATGGCAGCGCCAAATATAAAAGAGGCGCAAAAGGGCGTCTTCGCTGCTGCAGGTATTCGCTTGTTAATCGTACCAGCAATCATTGTGATACCAGGCATCATCGCATTTAAACTTTACGGCGACATCGGTGATGCAACCTATGGTCGGATCGTGGGTGATTTACTCGACCCCTCCCTCTCAGGTGTTTTTGCTGCAGCGATGGCGGCAGCAGTTCTCACGACTTATAACAGTAACCTAAACTCAGCAACGGCTTTGTATGTTTGTGATATTCACCAAGCCTACATCAACGATAAACCAAACGTACCTAAGCTCAGTGGTTTAGTGACTGCCTTATTAACGGTTGTTTCGCTTGCATTAGTACCAGTTTATGCCAGCGCTGAAAGTATTATTAATCTAATCCAACAATTGTATGGCTTATTAAGTATGCCTATTCTTTCGGTCTTCGCAGCGGGTTTGTTGTTTAAGAATGTACATGCAAATGCGGCGATTACCGCTGTGATATTTGGTGTATTGTTCTATGGCGCAATGAGCTTTGAGTTCTCTCCACTCCATGCTCCTTTTGGCTTACACTATATTCACTTGATGTTTATTACATTGTTGTCCTGTGTGTCAGTAGCACTGCTGGTGAATGCACTCGTGTTCAAACAAAAGCCGGTATTTTCGTGGGCAAATACTGCAGAGATGTAGATAAGGCGAAGGTAGTCTTGACGCTTTGCATAAGATAATTTATCGATTATTTGTATGCAACATGCGTTATGGTGCTTTAGATCAAAGTTTGGCTCTAAGCCGAGGTTTACAATGGTTTCAGTTACAAGATTGTATCCTCACTAGGAGCCTGATATGAATGATCGTAAACTTATATTCATCTTAAAAATTGTCATGACTGTGGGTATTTCGCTGATTTTACTAGGCGTATATTTTCACCTATTCAGCCCAACTATCGAAGAGATGGGCGTGAATGGGATTATTATCAGCGCTGCTTGCGTTGCTATTGGCATGGCGCTCTCTTTACCCACAAAAATGTTTCTAACTTTTGTATTGGTCAAAAGAGAGCAAGATCAAAACGCTAAGGCACATGAGTCTTAGCGTTTATATACCGCCACATCAAAAGGTGCGAGGACTTCGCTACCAATGACAAAATTAGCCTCTTGCGGCGCAGTGAATCGCTGCTCTTGATGTCCGTAGTTAAACACGAAAACAACACTACCACGATCCACGATCCGCACATCTTTTGGCAGTTTCACTACGTCTAAACCAAGCTCGGCGGCTACCACTTCAAAATAGTCTACTAGAAAGTTTTCGCATGTCAGGCTGGCGATATAAGTCGTATTTTCGAATCGAGCGACCGCCGGTCGACCATCATGATATTTAGCTATGGTCATTACGGTTTCTGGGAACACAATTTCTTCTCGCCATAACTTACTATCATATTGCCGATCGTTGAAGCTCATCAATTCAGAACAATCGGGACGAATGGTTTCGGTTGAATGTATTTTGAGTGGGATGAGCTGCTGAATGTTACCTGGTGGCAATTGCGAAGCCAAGCTTAATTCACTTGTTTTACCACCTGAGCGAGGACCAAACACGACGTGAGCTTTAGCTGCTTTGCATTTATCAATAAAGCCCTGCTCGACGATAGGTAAACAAGGTGCTACCAATAAATCATAAGTTGATATATCGCAGTCAGTAGAAACGAAATCTACCGTTAAACCCAACTGGCGCAATGCGGTATAATATGTAAACTCCACTTGCTGATGATTGTAGCTGTCACCTTGTCTTTCTATCTCGGTTACCCATTGATTTATAGTACCTGTGACAATGGCTACTCGTGTTTTTACAGGTGCCGAAGTATCAATATTCGCCGACGCTAGTTCATCACGTACTTGCTCAATCTCATACCATGCTTGCGACTTAGAGTTATCATTACGCTTCACACCCGCATGCATTTGCTCTTGCGCAAAAGGTGCTTGTCGCCAACGAAAATAGCACACAACTTCAGCACCATGAGCAAAGGCTTGCCATGACCATAGTCTAACCATACCATTTTCAGGCCTAGGGTTGTGGTGTCCCCAATTTACTGGGCCAGGCTGTTGTTCCATTATCCAAAAGTTCTTTTTACTCACACCGCGTGTTTGATCAAACGAGTAGCTCGAAAAATCAGGATGACCGGTGCGCATGTAAGGTTTAAATTCTTCCGGTGACATATGCTCAAAAAACAGATCGGTTCGTCCTAAGGGATAATTATCATAAGAAACAAAATCTAAATTTTTTGCTAAGGCATAATTGTCTGTTTGGGTGTCGACCATAGGAATGAAATTATGCGTAACGAAACGGTCCGGCGCGTGCGCTCTTATTATTCGAATCATTTCATCATGAAAGCGGATAACTTGATCAGAACTAAAACGACGATAAGCTAAGTTGTGTGAAGGATGCGTTTCAGTAACAGCAAGAATAGGCAGTTCAATCTGTGAAAAGTCTTGATACTCCATTGACCAAAAGATGGTTCCCCACGCTTTGTTTAATGAATCGATATCGCCATAGTAACGTTCACACCAAGCTTGAAATGCTACTTTCGCGTTCTCTGAACCACTGTGTGTTGTATCATGGCAAGCAATTTCATTGTCAGTTTGCCAACCACAGATGGCAGGGTGTTCACCATATCGCTTAGCAAGCACTTCTGTAATTCGCATCGCTTCGTTGAAATAGTTTTCACTTGAAAAATCGTAATGACGACGTGAACCGAAACCTCGGACTGTGCCTGTATTGACATCGACCGGTAAAATATCAGGATATTTATCGATTAACCATTTTGGCGGCGTTGCCGTGGGTGTGCACATGATCACTTTTAAACCCGCACTGGCAATTACGTCAATAGCTCTGTCTAGCCATGCAAAGTCGTACTGCCCTTCTCTCGGCTCCATTTTTGACCAAGCAAATTCAGCAATACGTACATACTTTAGCCCCAATTCGCACATTTCTTTAACGTCGTTTGCCCACATTTCTTCTGGCCAATGTTCTGGGTAATAGCAAATACCTAGCATAAAATATCCTATTATTTGAGGTGCATTAATGTCTTTTGCGAACGCACTTAAAAACTAAAATCTCATTATTGGAGATTATATGTTAAAAATTCGTATATCGATATTTATATTAAACATATTTATATGATATATTGCAAAAAATTAGACCTAAATAAATTATCTGCCCATTTGAGTCTGTGGCACAGAGAGGAAACAGCTATGACGACGACACCCAACATGAAGCTACCAGCTTCTGTTCAATTAGAGAGTCGCGATGTCAGTATCGTTATCGATTGCAGTGGCAAGACACCTGCCGTTATTTATTTTGGCAGTAAGCTCAATAAACAGTCGCCATTCAACATGATTCAATTGTTACGTACTCGTCAAGAGGCAAAATGTGCTGTAGTGGTCGAAGCCCCAATTTCGTTATCACCTAGCATGGGCGAAGGATTTACAGGTGGACCAGGGATCGAATTATCGAGTCATGAATATCATAATGTCTGGTCTATGGGCGGCGAGCTACGTAGCGTTAAGCAAAACAACGCGCAAGAAGTAGAATTTGAGACGGTCGATGCCGTTCGCAGTATCAGCCTAATTCATCGCTTGGTGCTGTGCCCCGAGACCAATGTGCTCAGTGCTTCAACAGAGCTAAAAAATCAAAGTCACAGCACTATCAATGTTGGCTATTGCGCCGCACCAACAATCCCTTTACCTGACCATATAACAAAGTTAATGAGCTTCGAAGGCCGTTGGTCAAATGAATTCCATCGCAATACCGTTGACCTCTTCTTAGGCGCTGTGTTGCGCGAAAACCGTAAAGGCAAAACCTCGCATGATAATTTTCCAGGCGCTGTTCTGCATGACAAATACACCAATGAATCACAAGGTGAATGCTATGGTTTTCATTTAGGCTGGAGTGGCAACCACCGTACTCGAGTAGAATTACTTCCTGAGCAACGAACTTATGTGCAAATGGGCGAACTATTAATGCCGAGTGAAGTTACTCTGCAAGCGGGTCAAAGCTATCAGTCTCCTACCCTCTATTGCTCATTTTCGAAAGAAGGCTTTAGTCAGTTATCCAATCAATTCCATAATTTTGTGCGCCAGCACATACTAACGCCTAAACAGCAATCAAAAGCACGCCCCGTTCATTACAATACTTGGGAAGGTATTTACTTCGACCATAACGTAGACACATTAAAAGGCTTAGCAGACCGAGTTGCTAAACTTGGCGTTGAACGTTTTGTGTTGGATGATGGTTGGTTTAAGGGCAGACGAGGCGACAATGCTGGATTAGGCGACTGGACTGTAGACTACGAAATATACCCCGATGGCTTGTCTCCCATCATCGATCACGTCAATGAGTTGGGGATGGAATTTGGTATTTGGTTTGAACCGGAAATGGTGAACCCTGATAGCGACCTTTATCGAGCCCACCCCGATTGGGTTCTTCAAACCGAGGGGAATGAACAACTGCGTTTTAGAAATCAGTTGGTATTGGATTTAACTCGCCCAGAAGTTGTCGCTTACTTATACAAATGCATTGACGATATTTTGCGAGAGTATCCGACTATACGATATATCAAATGGGACATGAACCGAGACATTAATCATGCTGGGAACGCGATTGGCGTGCCAGCAGTGAGTCAGCAAACGCATGCATTATACAAATTGATTGATGATCTTCGTATAGCTCACCCCGATGTAGAAATTGAGAGTTGCTCCTCCGGCGGCGCGCGTGTTGACTATGGTGTTCTGAGTCATACCGACAGAGTATGGACCTCTGATTCGAATGACGCACTCGACAGACTCAATATTCAGCGCGGTTGTTCATTCTTTTTCCCATCGGAAGTAATGGGTGCACATGTTGGTCCTCGTGATTGCCACATTACCGGACGCCACATTAGTATTGAAATGAGAGCTGCAGTCTCCTTCTTTGGACATATGGGCTTGGAAATGGATCCTCGAGAACTGACCGAGCATGAAGTCACCGCCCTACAACAAGTCATAGCTTTGCATAAAAAACACCGCTCACTGATTCACTCGGGCAATTTAATACGATTGGATACTGACGGGAACTCAGTTGATTTTGGTATTGTTAATGAAGCTCAAACTCAGGCTTTGTATGCCTACAATAGCGTGACTGAAACCAAACGTACGATGCCAAAGAAGTATCGCTTTCAAGGTTTGAATCCGAGTACCAATTACCGACTGAATCTGATTTGGCCGACCGTATTGAAGGAATATTCACCTTCTATTCTTAGCCAAATTGAAGGTAAAGTTTTCAATGGTCAGCTGCTAAGTGACATGGGTATGCAGTTGCCCATTTCCTTTCCGCAAACTAGTTTAATTTTTGAATTAACAGCCGTGTAATTAGTTAAGGTTTATAGCCACAACAACCGAGCAAATAGGTATTTGGGTCAGCAATGAATTGTAAACTGACCCAGATCAAAAAATCAAAAGATGAAAGGCATACACTAAGCTTAGACAATCAAAAATGAGGGCTTAGTCATGACTGCTGATGCGCAAGTAGCAAAGAAAATATCCACCACTTCAATACCGAATGAATCACCTGAAACAAACGCTTCAGTAGCGACTGTAGACACTTCTACCAAAATGTCGAAAAAGGAGTATGAAGCCATTAAAAAGGTACTTCAGGTTGAACTCTTAAAAGTGCAAAGATGGGTTAAAGAAAGTGGTGAAAAGGTAGTTATTCTTTTCGAAGGCCGAGATGCAGCTGGCAAGGGTGGCACAATTAAACGCTTTATGGAGCACATGAATCCGAGGGGTTGTCGCGTTGTTGCTCTGGAAAAGCCTAGCGAAACTGAAAAAGGTCAATGGTACTTTCAGCGATATATAAAGCATTTGCCGACAGAAGGAGAAATTGTCCTGTTTGACCGCAGTTGGTATAACAGAGCGGGCGTTGAGCGAGTGATGGACTTCTGCCAACCAAATGACTATTTAGAGTTTATGCGCCAAACCCCTGATCTAGAGCGTATGCTAGTAAGAAGCGGTATTCGCCTCTTTAAGTTTTGGTTTTCGGTAACCGCTGAGGAACAGAAAGTACGTTTTTCTAAGCGTGAAATTGACCCTTTAAAGCAGTGGAAGCTCTCACCAATCGATAAACTGGCAACTGAAAAGTGGGATGATTACACAGAAGCTAAAGAAGCAATGTTTTTCTATACTGACACTGCAGATGCCCCATGGATTGTGGTGAAGTCAGACGATAAGAAACGAGCCCGAGTGAACTGCATGCATCACTTCTTAGATAGCTTACCTTACCCGAATAAAAATACTGAAGTCATTACTGGTGCAGATCCTGCGATTGTTAAGCATGCGTCAAAAATCATTGGGGATGACAAGCACATCCTTGGAAAATCACTCCATCCTAGACAGAAGCTGTAGTTTCTAAAGTGTTAAACCCAAGACCCACCGATATGTTTTACAGTAAGCATATCGGTTCTTTAATTCCACGGATACTATGTAATTGATAGACAAAAATATTGCCAGCTTGAGGCTCTTCTAACAAACGTTCTGGAGCGAGTGAATGCTTGGCCGTTGTCACAATCAGCCAATCCATATTTGGACCGCCAATTGCTACGCTAGAACCCTGGCTAACCGGTAATGATAAACATAAATCAAGTTTGCCAGAAGGTGTATAGCGCACGACGCGTGAGGCTCCCCACTGCGCGTTCCAAACATAATCATCAGCGTCGACAATTGAACCATCAGGAAAGCAATGTCCCGTGGTTTCTGCGAAAATTCGCTTGTTGCTCAGGAGTGCATTTTGCGGCTCGAAATCGTAGGCATAGATACGGCGCTCTGGCGAATCTGCATGATACATAGTCTTGCCGTCTTTGCTCCAGCATAAGCCATTAGAAATAAGTACTTCTTGTACTTTTGATTGGCAAGAAACGGTATCTGATGATGACGATGATAAACAATATAGTGCGCCTTTGACGACCTTGTCAGATTGCAAGTCATCAAGCTCACTCATACTTCCTGCCCAAAAGCGCCCTTGGCGATCCGCCCTGCCATCGTTGAAACGATTATGAGAAATGTGCTTTTCAGGTTGGGCTAACCATTCAAGTTCACCTGTATCAAGTTGATATCGTGCAATACCAATATCAAAAGCGGCGATGATTTGATTCGGAATTTCAGTAAACGCAAAACACCCAATGCGATGGGGTACTTCGTAAGTTACGAGATGTTTGGTGCTAGGTTGATAGGACTGAATTTTTGCACCGACAATATCGACCCAATAAATAGCTTGTTCAGGCGCATGCCACAAAGCACATTCAGCTAGTATGCACTGGGAATCAATCGTGAACAGTAACTCGCCAACACCTTGTTTGACATGCTTTGGCCGTTGATGCTCAGGCACTTTTTTCACTTAACCCTAAAAAGCTCTGATATAAGGAATTAAACCCAAGCAATGTTGTTGCAGTAACCTTACAAATGTCGCTTTTGATATTTTGAGATGCCAACACGCGAGCAAAGCTTCTACTTAAATGCGGAGCTCCAATGATACTCACCAGATCTACAGACCCTAAACACCATTCCGTGGCATTCACAGCAGCCCTGATATCGCTGCCAATTAGCAAGCCTGACAAGTAGGAAGTTGCTTCCTCAGGGCTTAGCTGTCCAAATAATTGTTTTGACCTTACGCTAAACAACCCATGCATAAAACTACCTTGCTCACTTTTCAATGTAAAGGCTGCGCCTTTATCAAAGGCCTCCTGGTCGAATGCCGCCAAGTTAAACTCTGGGCCTTTGGATTGAATAAGTACACTGTGGTTCACAATCAAGTCGAAAAGCTCACCAGTTAACGCCGTTTTGAACAGTTTTATTTTACCATCTTCCACCAGCACCCATTTGGTATGAGTACCTGGTAAGCACAATAAGTGACGACCAACACGATTAGCAGGATCAAGTTGCAACCAACCTAAGATCTGTAATTCTTCACCCCGCATACAATCGTAATTATCATTTTCAAGTTGGCAACTGAGTCCTGGTACGATAGAAATCTCGTAGCCATTACAGGTAAAATTGATGCACGACTTCGCTAACTTTTGCGGTGATATTGGGCAGGGTAAATAAGGCGTTTCTTTCCAACCAATACTTGAACCAATCTGCCCAGACATGAGAATCGGCAACTTACCGTATTCAAACTCCCAAGGGGCAATACTTTGCATCAGTGTGTCTTCAAAACTCAGCGGAGATTTACTCACCCCAAGTCCAGCAGACCGTGTCACTAATTTGAGAGAGCCATCTTCGCGTATCCGACACAAAAATGCGCGTAAACGCGATGTGCCCCAATCAACAGCGATAAAATAAGAACTGTCGTTCATTATGTTCTCCCACCATCGATATTGAGACCATGCCCTGTGATCATGGCTGAATCATCCGAGGCTAAAAACAAGGCTAAATTTGCTACATCACGGGGTTCAATTCGCTTCTTTAAGGCCATAGCCTCAGTCCACTTTTCTTCTTCTTCCTTTGTCAGCCAACTTGCTAATTGACGATCTGTGGCGACCCAGCCTGGTAAAATAGCATTGACCCTAATGTTGTCGACGCCAAAATCACGCGACAAGGATTTTGTCATCCCCATGAGTCCAGCTTTTGCGGTGACATACCCTGTCATTTGTTGTGGGCCAATTAAAGCATTGATGGAACTGAAGTTAATAATGCTTCCTGCATGTTGCTCATGCATAATTTTGTAGGCTGCTTGGGAGGCAAAAAATGCCGGATCTAAGTTAACTTGCATACATTTATGCCAATCGTAGGCAGAAATATTTTCGACATCTTGGCGAGCATCGTTGCCAACATTATTCACCAGCACATGTAAACCGCCAAGGTCTTTAGAGGCATCGCTTATCGCTTGTTGCAAGGCCTCGGGATCCGTAACATCAACACTTCTAAACCAGAGTTTTGCATCCTTATCGATATCGGTAATGCATTCTTTCAAATGATCCGATGCATTCGTATCGATGTCGACAAAAGCAACTTGTGCGCTTTGACGAACAAACGCTTTTACCATTGCTGCCCCGATGCCTGAAGCACCACCTGTAATGAAAACAACCTTTCCGCGTAAACTCGGGTATAATGTGGTGTGCATTTGGCTAGATTCTGTCACGCAAAACTCCGTTTTCATTGCTAACACTTTATAGGCAGTTTAATTGCTTAATTGTTGTACAGCAAAAATGTAGATTACTGGGTATTATAAAGCGAAAAATTCAATTTGATAATTCAATCCTCAAAATAAATATGATATAACTGATTTATCATTTAACGGAATTTGTAACATGAAAAGCCCTCAAAGGCATAATTTAACACACCAGTTAACTCACGATTTAGGCATTGCCATCGTAAACGGTAAATACCCTATCGGAGAAGGAATGCCTTCCGAGGCCGACCTGTGTGCTGAATATGATGTGAGCCGCAGCTCAACCCGCGAAGCGGTAAAAATGCTATCTGCCAAAGGATTGATTTCCTCGCGCCCTAAACAGGGTATTAGGGTGCTTCCTGAAAGCCGCTGGAATATGTTTGATACCGATGTACTAACATGGATTCTAAGCAGTAAACCTTCTTTATCTCTATTAAAAGAATTCACCCAAATGCGTTTTGCTATAGAGCCTGAAGCCGCTGCTTTGGCAGCAGAGAACGCCAGTGCCGAACAACTAGCAAAAATTGAAAAGTCTCTCGCCCGTATGGCTGACGCTGATATGGGCTTGGACGACCCTTTAGAAGCCGATATTGAGTTTCATACATCAATCTTAGAAGCTAGCGGAAACCGGTTTTTTGCTCAGCTATCCGACTTTATCGGCACGGCCTTACGCGTGAGTATTCGCTATACAAATAAAATCAAAGGCGTTCCTGGCGCTGACGTAAACAAACACGCCGACATATTCAACACCATTCGTAGCAGAGACGCCAACAAAGCTCGTGAGGCCGTTTCGACGATTCTCGTTGAAGCACTAGAACTCATCGAATCAAAACTTTAAGCCTAGTTTAATATGGCAAACCACATCCAACAGTTGCTGAACACGTGGTACGAGCAGCGTGATCAAATGGAATGGGTTCTGGCTACGATCATAGAAATCGACGGTTCTTCTTATCGTAAGCCCGGTGCTATGATGATGATCAACAGTATGGGCAAGTATCATGGTCTGCTAAGCGGTGGCTGCTTAGAGTCAGATATTATGCGCCAAGCGAGACAATGTTGGCAGTCGGACAGAAACCATATTATCCAATATGACATGCGTGAAGAGGAAGATATTGCATGGCAATTAGGTATTGGTTGTGGTGGCTTAGTTCGAATTTTGTTGCAGGCCGTAAATAAAGAAAATAACTACTTACAACTAGATACTCTTCGCCATTATATTAATCGCAATCAAAGCTGCGAATATATTCAGAAGCTAACAGAAACAGTCCCTCACAACGAGCTTATTGAAAGTTCACCAGAGGGCAAACACCAAACCAGAGCGATAAGGTCAAAGTTAACGGACGGTGAATTCAAACAAACAATTGCCCCAGTAAAACATATCGCAATTTTCGGTGGTGGAGTGGATGCCATACCGGTTGCTAAAATCGCTGCCAATGTTGGCTGGCAGATTACGATAGCAGACCCCCGAACAGGCTATGCAAGATCAAACGAGTTTCCCGATGCAACACATATTTCAAAACTGCCATTTTGCAATATAGACGAGATGCCATGGTTGCAAGAAATCGATGCCATCATCATCATGACACATAATGTTCAGCTTGATGCTGACGCCCTCAATGCAGCTCAAGAAAGCTCAGCAAGTTATGTGGGGATGCTAGGTCCAACTCACCGAACAGAGCGAGTGCTCTCGATTCAAGGGCTTGAGCTGTCGACCTTAAAAGTACCTTTGGCCAACCCTATTGGTTTAAAGCTCGGGGGGGAGTTACCTGAATCAATTGCTTTATCTATCATTGCTGAGATTCATGCTCATTTTGAAGGGTGCGATGGCCATTCAATTAGTCATATTTTGGTGTGAAAAACTTGAGTCCATCAGATTCAGTACCCTACCATATTCACGCATTGCTATTAGCGGCAGGCGAAAGCAAACGGTTTGGAAGCGCAAAGCAACTCGCTCAAATACAGGAGCAAACCATAATTTTGCGAGCCTTGTCGCATTTTAGTTCAGCCAAATTCAATACACTGACTGTTGTTCTAGGTGCACGTGCAGAACAAATCAAAGAGTTATTGCCCCCAGATACAAATGTCCTGATAGCGCAGCATTGGCAACAAGGTATGGGTAAAAGTATCGCCGCAGGTGTTGAAAACTTGCCAGATAAAACCACTCATCTTTTCATTGGTTTAGCTGATCAGGTGGAAATTTACACAAAGCACTGTAACCTTTTAGTTGAAGAGTCACGAAAACAGCGAACTAGAATCGTTGCAAGTAGATATAACGGAAGACGAGGTGCTCCAGCGATATTCCCTCGTACATTCTTCTCTCAGCTTATTGAGCTGGACACCGACCGAGGTGCTCGAGATTTATTGCAAAATAGCGATGATGTCATCGAGATAGATTTACCGGAAGCTGCAATCGATATCGATACAGAAATAGAATTAAACGCCTACTTGGCAACACTGGCAAGTAGCTACAAATGAAAGCGCAAAGGATAATGACATGATTAGTTTTACCTTGAATGAAAAAGTCATCGAAGTAGATGCAGATCCAAGCATGCCCCTTTTGTGGGCTCTTCGAGATCTCCTCGATATGACCGGCACAAAATATGGCTGCGGAATAGCTCAGTGCGGAGCTTGCACGGTACACATGGATGGTAATGCGGTTCGTTCCTGTGTCATGCCTTTGTCAGCAGTGGCAGGCAAAAAGATCAAAACAATTGAGGGCTTACCATCTGATGCGAGTCACGTTATTCAGCAAGCGTGGTTAGAACATAACGTACCACAATGTGGTTACTGCCAATCTGGTCAAATTATGAGTGCTGTAGCGCTATTAGAAAGTAATCCGAATCCAGATGATGCAGCGATAGATACAGCAATGCAGGGCAATATCTGCCGTTGTGGTACCTACCCTAGAATTAAAGCTGCAATAAAAGATGCTGCGAAAAAGCAGACCGCGAGCTACAACTATAATCTAGGTAAGAATGTGGGAGAACAGGCATGAATAAATCCAATGATTCTATGATGCACAACCCCATTGACCAAGCATCATCAAATACCCAAACGAAACATGCGAAGCCGGTTAGTCGCAGAGATTTTCTAAAACTCACTGGCCTTAGTGCGAGTGGCTTAGTCTTAGGCTCTATGTTGCCAATCAGTCTGCCAGCTTGGGCGCATACCGGTGACCATAGCAACAACGCACTCAATTTGTTTGTGAGCGTAGAACACAATGGCCAAATCAACATTGTTTGTCACAGAAGTGAGATGGGTCAAGGGATACGAACTGGTATTCCACAAATTGTCGCTGACGAATTATGTGCAGCATGGGAAGATGTGAATGTAGTGCAGGGTTTAGCTAATGAGGAGTATGGAAGTCAGAACACTGACGGTTCTCGCTCAATTCGACGCTTCTACACTACTATGCGCGAAATGGGGGCAATGGCACGGACCATGTTAGAGCAAGCTGCTGCCGACAAGTGGGGTGTTCCATTAGCGGCCGTTTATGCGAAAGACAGTTTTGTTATCAACAAAGAGAGCGGTAAAAAAATATCTTTTGGCTCCTTAGCCGATGCTGCAGCGAAAGTCTCACCACCTGCAACTGATAGCCTGACATTTAAATCGAAAAAAGATTTCAAATACATTGGTAAGTCGATGCAGATTGTCGACCTGCCGAATATTGTCACCGGAAATACTGTATTTGGACAGGACGTAAAGCTTGAAGGTATGCTTCACGCGAGCATAGAACGGAACCCTGTTGTTGGTTCAAAGGTAGAAGGTTTTGATAAAAAAACGGCAATGTCCACAACGGGTGTTGTCGATGTTTATCAAATGCCAGAACAACCTGTTCCTGTGCTTTTTAATCCCATGAATGGTGTAGCCGTTATTGCTAAAAACACATGGGCCGCATTGCAGGGTAGAAAAGCCCTAGTAGTAAAGTGGGGTAAGAGCGAACATGACAGCCACGATTCAGCCGCTTATTTGGGTGAACTCAATGAAAGAATTGTTACTAAAGGCAAAGCAATTCGCTCTGCAGGCGATGCTTATAAAGCGCTAGAGAACGCAAGTAAAACAGTCGCAGCCACCTATACTATGCCCTATTTAGTGCATGCTCCTATGGAGCCGCCAGCAGCAACCGCAGTCGTCAAAGACGGCAAATGCGAGGTTTGGGCTTGTACACAAACACCCCAAAGTACGCAACAAAATGTGGCAGGGGCGCTAGGTATTGAAAAAGACAATGTCACTGTGCATGTAACACTATTAGGCGGCGGATTTGGACGAAAATCGAAACCCGACTTTTCAGTTGAGGCAGCACTATTGGCAAAACATACTGGCAAACCAGTGAAAGTTGTGTGGAGTCGAGAAGATGATATTCGCCAAGGTTATTATCATGCAATTAGCTCACAGCATTTTGCTGCAGGTATGGACGAAAATAATTCGGTGGATGCGTGGATTCAACGTACAGCATTCCCCAGTATTTCTTGGACCTTTACTGGCACCACCGACGAACCGTCAGACGGAGAGTTGAGCCTTGGCTTTGGCGATGTTCCTTTTGCGGTCAATAATATGTCGTGTGAAACTCACAAAGCCCCTGCACATATTCGTATAGGCTGGGTACGTTCAGTCAGTAATATTCAGCATGCATTTGCACAAGGGAGTTTCGTCGACGAACTCGCAGATGCGGCCAATATGCCACCGCAAAAAATGTGGCATCAATTGATCGGTGCGGATCGTAAAGTTGACCCCACAAAAGAGGGCTTCAAATATGGGAACTATGGCGAACCCTTAGATAACTTCCCTATTGATACTAAGCGTTTAAAGCATGTGCTTGATGATGTTGTCGCCAAGTCGGGCGCTGATAAACCTACTGCTAAAGGTGAAGCTTGGGGAATAAGCGCCCATCGCAGCTTTGTAAGCTATGTTGCAGTTGCAACTAAAGTACGCGTGAAAGATGGTAAGGTGAGTGTATTAGAAATGCATTCAAGCATCGATGCAGGTACGGTAGTGAACCCTGATCGAGTCCGCTCCCAACAAGAAGGCTCTATGATATTTGGCCTATCACTAGCGCTCATGGGCGAAATCACTGTGAAAGACGGCGCAGTAGTACAATCAAACTATAGCGACTACCAAGTCTTGAGAATGCCTCAAAGTCCAAAAATAGAAACCTATATTGTTGCTTCCGATGACTTACCAGGAGGCGTTGGTGAACCAGGAACACCACCGGTAGCCGCGAGCTTGGCAAATGCCATCTTTAGAGCATCTGGCAAACGCATACGCGATTTACCCGTTAATAAACATTTTAAGGTATAAGTACGTATAAGCCTCATGACCGAAAGTTTTAAATGAGCAAATATGACCAAGCCAAACAAAAAACGCACGCATAAACCTCTTTTTATTGCGTGCGTTCTTTTATTCTCGTCCCTTTGTGCACATGCAGCAAATGAAATCGAAAGCAATGCTGAAAATGACAAAAAGAACCGTGTTTCCTTAGGTGATGATGTCGCTAAAGCTGATCTCCCTATGGAAAGAAGCTTAACCGGTTTCGAAAACCTCAACGAAGAATTATCACTCTGGGAGTTTGGTGCAGGCGGCGGGGCCTTTTATAGCCCAAAGTATCCAGCATCTGGTGATAGTCGGTCTTTTGGATTGGTCTTACCTTTCGTTGTTTATCGCGGCGAAACCTTTCGCATTGGGGACGGGGGTGGCGCTAGAGCAGTGGTCGTTGAAAATGAAAACTTTGAAATAGACTTCTCTTTTGGTGCAGCATTGCCTGCCGACAGTGAGGACAATAGTGCTCGAGAAGGCATGCCAGAACTCGATTTTTTAGCTGAGATTGGTCCTCAAATGATATTTAAATTGGGCGATTATGACTTTGATAAAAATACGCAAGGTAAAAGTACTGGCACAAATTTAGGTAAAGGTCGTTTGGATCTGCGCTTGCAAGCGCGAGCGGTTTTCTCAACAGACTTTGGTAGTATCGACGATCGTGGTTTTATTTTCGAGCCGCAATTGTCCTATCAACATCGCGGCTTCAAACACGAAGATACCGCTATAACGGTGTCGTTCGGTGCCATTTTTGCAACGGAAAGAACACACGATTATTTCTATGAGGTCAGTCCTGAGTTTGCCACACCTGAAAGACCCGCATTCAATGCTAAATCTGGGTACCTAGGCTCTGAACTTTCTTTGGGAGTCTCTTTTAGAGTGAGTGAAGACATCAGAGCCTTCATTGGGAGCTCAGTACAACTACATAGCCAAGCAGCTAATAAGGACAGTCCATTATTTGAAAAGGAAGTCACTTATTCTATTGCCGCTGCGTTTGTTTGGCGTTTCTACAAAAGCGAAGAGAAAGCCAAATGGTGAATGTCAGGCTAACTTAGGTTAAGCTGTTGAAAAGAAGCTGGAGGCTTGAATGAAAAAAATTAAGAACGAAGCAGCACTGCTTAAGAAGGCCCTATTCATCGCAGAAGGTTATGCAAAGAAACGAGGGTACAATGGCTTTTCCGCAACCGATTCCGCCAAGCAGAAAATTGAAAGTCTATATCGCCTATTAGTGCATGATAAGTTAATAACAGCGCTTCCAGAAGATAAGGAAGACTTAGCTAGTTTAAAGCGTCGCTTAGTTGTCTGGATAATGCATCAGTTACCTGAAGACCATGAACTATTAAAGTAAACGGGCTTTCTTTGTCTCGGCAGTGCCGTTCTCATAAACTTGCGAAGCCTTCAAAAGCAGAAGCTCTTTAACCAGACTTGCTCTCACTGTTATTAGTGCATCCTCTAAATTATGAAAGACAATAGCTTGCTCAAAAACTTCCGCTATTCCCTTTTCATTGTTTTGAAATGCTAATTCTATATGACTTAATCGCTGCTTCTCTTCAAAATAGGCTTGTTCCAAAACAGTCAATGTAGCAATGCTTGTTGCAATCTTCTTTTCAAGCTCAACAGGCACATCTTGCTCGACATTTGCCCTTGCACTTTGACCTGCTAGCAAAGCAAATAAAGACAAAGCGAGTAAACCGCTTAAGATTATTTCTTTCGCTACTTTTGCAAAATTGCACAATTTCATTCTAACTCTCCGAAGGCTCATCTTGAATAGTGAAACTATACGAAGAATCAGAACACAATAATATTTATATATCGATATGCATTACATTCATTAATGTGATGGTTTATAGAAGCTTAAAACGCACTGCAGCGCCACCAGCAGCAGCTAACCTAAGTTTAATAAGATCACCCTTTTTCACCTTCTTCGTTTCAATGATGATGTCGTATGGGTTAGTTTTGAAATCTACCTTGTCGCCATCTCTATATATCTGTGCCTCGTAAGTAGCATCATCTGATAGAAAATCGAGTGCGACTGTCACGGTTCGCTCTTTCTCATCAGTAATAGCCCCCAAGTACCAGTCGTTACCGGAATACTGACGATGCTTTTTCTCTTTTCTCGCAATCACAACATAGTCACCAACCTTTCCTTGCAAGGCACGAGTTTCTTCCCAATCCGTTGGCACATCTTTAATAAACTGAAAGGGAGAAGGCTTATTTTCGTAATTTTGAGGGAGGTCTGCGGCCATTTGAATGGGACTATAAATCACAACATATTGTGCCAACTGGCGAGCGATTGTGCTCAGTGGTCGTAAGAATTCTTTATTTCCCCACTCTGGGCCGCCTTCATTGACCCTTTCATAATCCAAATCAAATATGCCTGGCGTGAAGTCCATTGGGCCGGATAACATGCGAGTAAATGCCAAGAGTGGAATATGACTAGGCGGATTCGGTGCTGCCCAGCCCGAATTGTATTCCTGACCACGAGCACTTTCTCTAGATATCCAGTTCGGGTAAGTTCTTCGAAGCCCGGTGTCTTTGACTGATTCATGCGTGTTAATAGATAAATTATATTTTGCTGCGGTACTGACATTTTTAATGAAATGATTAACCACATCTTGGCTATCGGTATATTCGTAGCGCATGATGCCGTTTTCGTCTCGACGTTTTAGGTTTTGTCCATGAGCAACATAACCTGTTTTAATTTGTGCAACACCGACTTTCTCATATAGTGCAAAACCGGCTTCCATTTGGCTTTCATAATTGGTAATTCCACCTGAAGTTTCATGGTGTCCAATGAGTTTTATCCCAACACTTTTAGCGTGGTCGGTCACCTTTTTTATGTCGAAATCAGGGTAGCTTTGTGTAAATGAAAAAAGTTCGGAGTTAGCAATCCAATCACCATCCCAACCAGTATTCCAACCTTCAACCAATACACCATCGAATCCATGTTTCGCCGCAAAATCCATGTATTCAATAGCTCTCTCGGTTGTGGCGCCGTGTTTTTCGCCCGAACCCCAGCTAAATTTATCGATATGCATTCCCCACCAAATACCAATATATTTACCGGGTTCAACCCAGCTTACATCGCCGAGTTTATTTGGTTCGTTCAAGTTTAATGATATGTAAGAATTGATCAATGACACGGCACTATCACCCACCGTAATTGTGCGCCAGGGAGAAGTAAAATCCCCTTTCTTTCGCACAAGCACACCGTCTGCTCTTGGAGCGAGATCCGCAGTAAACTTACCTAATTCTTGTTTAGTCAAACTCATGCCCGCAAAATCAACTAAGGCTGCTTCGTGGATTGCAACATGGGTTCCATCTGGATATTCAACTGTCATCGGTGTATGAGCAGTTGCCACTTGATTCAACAGTGTTTCATTATAAAGATACTCGTAGCGCTCTCGACCTTGTCCTGGGATCCAGTAGGCTTTACCGGCGTGAGAGTCGGGTAAGAAAAACTCGGTCAATTCACGAGTGATTGCTAACTCACCTTGGTTTTTCACTTCATACCGAAACCCAATACCGTCATTAAAGACTCTAGCTCGAACCAAGAAAGATATGTTTTTGTCGACTTTATGGGTAAACGACACTAGTACTTCATTGTGGTGATCACGGATTAAACGTTGCTCACCCCAAGGTTGTTCCCAAGTTAAATCGACAGCGTTGCGACTGACTTCACTTAATGAAAAGTCACGATAAAATGAAGGGGCTTTTACGAATGTAAAACCAAGCTTGCTTGGTTTGATTAACTCTTTGCCCTTATAGATTAACTTATATTGAGCAAGGTCATTATCATCAGTAAAGACTAGTTGAATCGTTTTGTTTGGCGACTCTACTAGCACATCTTTTGCGTGAGCAATATCGCTGACACTAACCAGCACCAGTGAACTTAATAATATTAGAAACCGCATGTAGCTCTCCTTGAAAACGAGGTGTTTTATGAAGTAGCCCTAATTATAACACCTTAAACGATTAAGTTAATAGCATGTTAAATGGGTAACATAAGAAAGTCGTTCACGCGATACGCTAGTGAAGCAGGATGTAGCTGAGGGTTGCCCGTCAAGCTCAGTCGTTTATGGTTATTTCACCGGTGATAGAGTTGTATACCACAGTAAAGCTTGGCTCTGCATTATATGTATAACGACATGAACCGCCGCCAAGGTAAACGCCTTGAAACGTTTGATTGCTATTGTTATTTACTGATGCGTCTTGTGTCGACAATACTGCACGCCACACATCCAAACAATCATTGGTGCTATTTAAAGTAAGACTGGTACCACGCGTATCGGCTGGATACCCAAAGCTGTTGACAGATAAGTCGCCTAACACTGCTGGGTCGCTGATTGGGATGAAATCTTGCACTGCCTGCCCATTAGCTCGGACTAACCATGCGATATGAACCTGATCTACACCACTTCTAAATGCTGAGGCGATACCTTTAAACGCAGCGCGATTAGCATCTTCAGCAAAGTTTAAAAAACGCGGAATAGCGACTACAGAGAGAATGCTCAAAAGAATAATCACTAGAATTAATTCGATAAGGGTAAAGCCTTTTTGTGCTCTCATTATGTAGCTGTTCTCTATGTTTGATATCAATACTTCAATCACATCCTGCTTGCCGAGTTAAAAATAAAATGTGCTTTATCTATTCACTCTATGCAAAAATACAATCCTGAAAGAATAGGATAACAAAGCAGTACGACTTTGCGTTACCAAAATCAACATAAAGGTATGAGTTTTGAAAACTGATCTAGGCCTTGAGAACCACGCCAAAGGGTATAAAGAACACTTTTATCCAACCAAGGGAACCTACGCTCTATCCCATTCAGTAGGGCCTTTACCACGAGTTGCAGAAGCTGCACTTAAGCAACATTACCTTAATCCTTGGGCTGAGTTGGGGGGCGATGCTTGGCCACATTGGCTAGAAGTCATTGATGACTTTTGTGTCAAGGTAGGAAGCCTGATTAACGCTGATGAAAGTGTGATCTGCCCCCAAACTAATCTAGCCTCGGGCTTTTCAGCGTACTTAACAGCAATTGCGAAGTTAGATAAAAACCAAAATCGTCGCACTGTATTGATGCATAAAGACGCTTTTGCCTCAATGGGTTTTGTGGTCAGCGGTTTAGCACAAAGCCATGGCTTAAAACTCGCACTCGTCCACTGCGAACCTAACGACATAGACGGATGGAATACCGCCCTAAAGGCTCATGATGTTTTGGCTTGTCTGTTTACTCATGTGCATTCAAACACATCTCAAAAGTCAGATGTGAAAGCCTTAGGTCACTTAGCCAAAAAACAAGGCGTATATGCCTTAGTTGATGTTGCTCAATCAGCAGGGATCAGCAAAATTGATGTTCAAGATTGGGGTGTTGACGCGCTTTTCGGATCATGTGTGAAGTGGCTTTGCGGAGGCCCCGGCGCTGGCTACATGTATGTGAAACAAGATCAAGTTGACACGCTAGAGCCAGATATCACTGGCTGGTTTTCACATCAAAATCCATTTGAATTTGATATACTTCATTATCGAGCAGCATCCTCAGCAAAGCGCTTTTGGGGAGGTACGCCCAGCATAGCACCCTTTGTGATGGCAAGTGCATCTATAGAGCTAATGTTGAAGATTGGTATCGACAACATAATCGCTTACAACAGGGACCTCAAAGCAGGCTTAATTGAACGCTTACAAGCCAAAAGTACCGTGTCTATTCTACCAGCCTTGAAAGACATTGAGCAGCAAGGAGGTAGCTTGTGTGTGGGAGCGAATGATATGGATAAAGTAGAAGGAAAGCTAAAAAGCGCCAAGATACACTTTGATCGCCGTGAAAACATTTTTCGCTTGTCTTTGCATATCATGAATGACATTGAAGACTTGGATGCTATTGCAGCTTGTTTTTAATCACTTACACCACATACACATAGTATGAATTATTTAGCGCACATCCATCTGGCCAAACTAAGCGAAACCAGTATGGTCGGTAACTTCCTCGGCGACTTTGTTAAAGGAAGTGAGCTTTCTCATTTAGACGAAGAGCACCAACATGGCATTAAACTGCATCGAAGAATCGATAGTTTTACTGATCATCACAAAAGTATCAAAAACTTAAGAGAAAGCTTTCCAAAAGAGCTTCGTAGAATGTCTGGTGTGGTTATCGATATTCATTTCGATCACCTGTTATGTCAGCATTGGCAAAGCTTCGAAACTGAGAGCCTGGATGATCTATTAAGTCGTTTCTATAGCAAACTCGCGAATTTCGATAGCCCAGTAAAGGGTCGCTTTCAAGCAGTTAGAAAAGGGCTTTTAGAATATCGCTGGCTCAGTGATTACCAAGCCTTATCGAGTTGTGAACGCGCGTACTATCAAATTGAAAAAAGATTAAAAGGGAAAGTAGTGTTTGCAGAGGCTGCGAATGAGTTTGTCCAAAACAATAAAACGCTTTTTTCGACACATTTTTTGCTGTTTTATCCCCAGCTAATTCAATTTGTCAAAGCTGAGTCTGAGTCAATCTGGAACTAAACAACCCTAATAGTAGTTTGGTTACGACCGCTTCTTTTGCTTGTATAAAGCTGCTCATCTGCAATAGTGATAAGGCGGTCTAGTGGAAGTGAAAAATCGTCCTGAACAGAGACTAATCCGCAACTCATGGTAAATTTAATTCGATGCTCGTTGTACTGGACGTGACCCACTTCAATACGCTGCCTGATACTTTCAACAAAGGCCACCGGGTCTTTGCTATCAGCGCAATCAATCAGAATAATAAACTCTTCACCACCATAACGCGCAACAATGTCATGCTCTTGGTGACACATTTCTTGCAACGCCTCAGCAACTTCAATAATGCACTGATCACCCGCTTGATGGCCAAAAGTATCATTCACCTTCTTGAAAAAATCAATATCGGCCAACAGGAGCGCGAAGGGTCTTTGTTGGCTCGCCAAGCTCTCATGGGCAACAAGTGCCAGTTGATCAAAAGCACCTCGGTTATACAAGTTTGTCAGCGCATCCCGTTGAGAGCTTTCGAGCAATTTAAGGTTTAGTTCCTCAAGCGCTTTCGTTTTGTCATCAACTTGCTGCTTTAGGTTTTTTTGGAAGTTTTCACTCACTTCTCTAGCCGTAATTAAACTGTGAGTTACAGCTTCCATTTCCCGACTAATGGTAGATTCTGGTAGCAGTTTATCGACTGAAATTTTGCGCTCTAAAAAGCCTTCTAAGTTGACCAAAGGGCGAGTGATTTTTGTTGCCAACCTATTCGCCATTAAACCAATCAAAATAAGTAAAACGAGTAGTGTCAAACCAATATACAAAAAGTAATTCACGATGCTGGTGAATACCTTAGACGGTGGCGCTAATGTATAAATATTCCATCCATATCGATTCTGACTGCTGGCATACATGAAAGGTGTACCAGAGATATCGAGTACCGGCGTATCTCTCAAAAAGGGGTTAAATGATCGCTGCACTTCGAAAAGTGACTTCCGATCCAGCTCTAAATTCAGCGAGCTATAAACAATAGCATTTGCATTATCCGTCACAATGACGTCAATTCCGTTATTCTCTAGTCTATCCAATGCATCAAAATTCACTACTCGTTCAAGCTTTGTCGCTGCCTGCACAATACCGATGAACTCACCATCACGCATGATAGGAGCAGCGATAGCCACAATGTCTAAACTACCTAAACCCCGTCCTTCTAACACCTTTGATATAAACGCTTCCTGCGTTGTCTTAGCTTGTTGAAAATAATTTCGCTGAGCAATAGTTAAGTTCTCTAGGTTAGAGAAAATATCTGCGTAAGCTTCAGGGGCGACTACTGTCACATTGCCTAATGCGTCACTCACCAACATACTCTCAATGTCGTCATTTGAATTGGCAACCGCGTTTAATAAGGCCCCTTTGTTCTTTAGGGATGGCAGCGTTTGAATCGTTTCTGCTGCCGAAATAACAGTGTGTAGATTATGCTCAATACGGTCAGTAATAATTTCATCGAACTGCAAAGAGGCGCTAACAAGCTCCTTACTAATACGCTTCTCTGTTTCATCAGCAGATTGCCAAGTAAATACGAGCGTGACCAGTATGGTAGGTAAAATGACACTGACGATACACAATTCAAAAACAACATTTGAAAAGCGTGGGGCTTTTGGATTAAAACGCTTGAACTGGCTAACCGTTGGTACAAACCAATAGGCAAACAAGGCAAAAATACCACACACAAAACCGTTTAAACTAATTGTAACCCCAGTAAATAACGAGGAACGCAGGTTCTGATCGCTTAAGAAATGCAGGATACTTAAGGTGCTTGGTAAGCCTATCGATAACCAAAAAGAGAACACGGCCACAAGAAAGTTTATTTTCAACCGCACTAAGGTTAGTACAAAGAAATACTCGAGAGCCTGCACCCCAACAAAATAGAAATTGGCAAGTTGTGAGTAGAAACTACCTAAGCTAGCCAAAAGAACTAGTAGACTCAAGCGCAGTGGTAATACAAGAATCGATAAAAGAGCAGCAATACTGCCGAAATAAAGCTCGATCGTGCCATAAATAGCTATATTACCAAAGGCATTTAAGCCAATCGCAGACAGGCACAAGAGAGCACACACAAGCCAATCTCTGACTGCTGCGTTGTTTGTCTTTTTCATACTTTGCTCATGCTTGCTCATTTAGTATATATCGACCACTCAAAGCTCTTCATTACTCTACCTTTTTTATCGGCTTATCAGAAACCTTTTTTTATATCTGCGTATGACAATAAAATGACAAAACCGGTAAAATGCATTAATATGACCTTAAATCTTAAACATCAAAAGGATATTGACCTGTTTAAGACGTTTTTCCGATTATTTCCAGCAATCCGGATGATAGGCACTAGGTCAGTGCAAAAAAGCAAATCTCCTAAGCACCTACATCCATTCATTTTTCAAAAAGGATTTATCATGATTTTTAAAAAATTTTTCAAGCGTAAATACCCTTACGGTCCTATTGCATTTTTAGGTAGGAAAACAGTAGAGCGTTCACTGGGCGCAGATATCAAAAAGCTCAAAAAAGTAGAAAAAGAGCTTGAGGCTGAAGCCGAGGCAGAGGCAGAGGAGCAAAAGCAGTCTTAGCCATTAGTGCGGACAAACTAGGGCTACGGTTTTACCGTCGGGAGAAATCGCAGTGCGAGAAACGCCCGAGCCACATTTTGCATGCTCGACGGTAACCTTTGACCACTCTCCTTCTGAACTTAAGTCGCCGTCATTTGCTAACTTTACTTCCGTATAATACAAACTATTACCATCGCTTGTGACGACATTTCCATTCGCACTCACTGAGAAGTACTGACTACCTTTAGGAAGCTCAGCGAGGACTTTTTTCACGCGTGTTTTTTGGTGGTAAGCCTTTAATTCCGTTTTATCAGCTGCTCGCGAATAAAGAAACCAATCGCTGTTATTCACCCGATACAAGCTTGCACCGATATTATCGTCAATTACAGCGCCTTTATTATTAGGCTTATCAATACTTACTTTTTGCAAAGTATGCGGTTCGCCTAGCACAAATAAAAGAAGTTCTTTTTCATTCATCCATACTTGATACCCCACCGGCTCTATTGCAGGCACATAGTGCTGAAGCGGCTCACCTGAAAAGCCCAATTGCCAAAGTTCTTGCTTACCTTCCGCATTAACCCTAATAACTGATAAACCATTTCCATCGGGCGTTGGTGTAGGTGAATATTCACTTTCACTAGACTGACTTACATTCCGGACGCTTTTCGAAGGCAAGTCATACACAAAAATATCCATTTGTCCGTTTTGCGCCTCTTCGCCTTTAAGCTCTTGCGTAAAATACAAACTGGAAGCGTTAAAAAAATAAGGCTGATTTGTGTAAGCTGGGTTATTCGTTACAGCTTGCAAATTTGAGACAATTGCCTCTTCACCTATTCGTAATTCCCCCATATAGATATCACTGCCTTGCTGAGCATTTGCTGTTGATATAAGGCAAAGCCCAGTAAGTAAAATCAAAACAATGGATTTCATAACTATCCTTAAACACAGTGTTAAATGGCATCAATAAGCCTAATCAAGATACTCTAAGCTAAGCTTTCCCGTTTGTCACTTCTATTGACCGCTGGTCATATTTTTATTTCTTCATCAAAATATTTGAGTACAGTGATAGCGTCCAGTAAAGAAAAAGGAATCGAAATGAAGAAAGTGACTAAGATAGCATCTCTGTTTATTCTTGCGCTTGCCATCCAATTAATGGCATTGCCACTTACTTATGCTAGCGAAAAAAACACATATGATGGAATGTGGCGAGGCGAACTACAAATATCAAAAGGGGTTAAACTTGCCATAGGTATTGAAATTAGTGAGAACAATAAAACACTCACCATCAATAGCCCCAATCAAGGAATGCATGACCGAGATCCAAGCCGCTTCACTATTGACGGTCAGAGTATTTCTTTCTTTGACGAGGGTTTAAGTGCGACCTTTGAAGGTAAAGTAGTTGACGACAAACTTGAAGGCACTTTTACTCAAGGCAAAACGATGCCTTTAGTGCTTCACAAGTTATCTAAAGACGACTTAAATAGAATGTCATTTGAAGGTAAGTACATTGGCGACTTAAAAATCAATGCAAGCAGCACGCTTCCCCTAGCTTTGCATATTGCTGTGATCAAAGACGGCTATTCTGCAGCGCTTGATAGCCCTGCACAAAATAGCTTTGGGATCCCAATAAACGAAATATCGATAGATACGCAAAAATTAAGCTTTACGTCAGAGATTCTAGGCGCCAAATTTTCTAGCACGAAAAGTAGTGAAGGCTACGTAGGCACTTTCGTGCAAGGCATGCCAATGCCACTTACATTGAGTAAGGTCAATGATAAAAATGCTCATTTGCAATTTAAGCCTGCTGAGTTTGGTGAAAAAGGTGGAAGCGTAGCCGTGATAGAAAATGGCAAGATCACTACCCGATTTTGGGGTGAGCATGGCCCAACGACACAATATGAAATAGGCTCAATTAGTAAAACATTCACTGCGTATCTGTTATCAAAGCAAGTAGTAGAGGGCCAGCTCGAATTACAAACCACCGTTGACCGTTTTTTTGAAAATGCGTCTCCTATTTCTATGCAAGCACTAGCGACTCATACGAGCCGCTTGGAGCGCAATCCTCCTAGCCTACAAAAAAGCATGGATCCACAAAACCCATTCAAGCATATTACGCGCGAAATGTTGCAGGAAGATTTGCTTGCGCCAACGTACTTACCGGAAGAAAACAAACATGAATATTCTAATTTCGCCTTCGCTGTTTTAGGTGAGGCACTGGCGATTAACCGCAATACAGATCTCGCTAATGAAATGCAAACACATATCTTCGACGTGTTTAAAATGGACAATAGCTACCTCTCGGTTGACACTGTTCCTGAGATAAATAATCCGGCAAAAAGTATGGCGCAAGGTCATAATGCCTCAGGTTTAGCCGTGCCTAAATGGACATTGGGTGCTGCGTCTGGTGCAGGTGCAGTAGTTTCAAGTCTTGACGATATGATTAAATACGCTGAATATATGATGCTGATGTCGACGGAACAGAACGCACTTGCCAAGTTGCTATTCACACCCTACACGCCCACCGCCGGTAAATTTGAACAAGGATTAGGCTGGATGCTTATGAAAGACGATAAAGGACAAACATATGCTTGGCACAACGGAATGACAGGCGGGTTCAGTACTTTCATGGGCTTTTATTTGGATGGGTCAAGAGCCGTTATCATGTTGAACAACCAAGCGAGTAGTTTTGACCAAAAAGCGCATCAACTACTAACTCGTGACAAATCTCTGCAGAGTATTTAATGCAAAGCAGATATGTACACTACTATCAGCTCTTAGCTTGGCTATCGGTATTTTCGGTAATAACAGGTAGTATTCACTTCACTAGAGGCTTGGCCCACCAAGAAATTTATTTTGCGATCACTCTGATTTTTGGAACCGGTCTCTATTCTTACGTCAGCCGTTATGGTTTCAGACGCTTCTTGAACACTGCAAACATATTTTATCAAGTCATATACTTCATCGTTCAATCGATGCTGGGAGCGAGTTTCGGTACATCCCTTATGGTGCTTTGCATCCTGCTATTCATCTACTTTGGCTCAGTGCCTCCTATCCCTGAAGGTATGCATTGGTTCGCTATTAAAACGATGTTTTGGGGTAATTGGTATAATATGTTTGGCGCTTCGTTGTTCTGGTCAGTAGTGTACCTTTTGCTGACAAAAGTTCGCCAGCTTTACGCGATAAAAGAAGCGTTAGCCAGCAGTCAATTAGAAGTATTGTCGCAACAATTGAACCCGCACTTCTTGTTCAATACCTTAAACAACATACGCGCCAGTATTTTAGAAGAGCCTCACAAAGCTAGAGATTCACTCGCTCAATTATCGGACATGTTACGTTATTCATTGGAGCAGCACCAAAGTGCAAAAGTACTCCTTGAGAAAGAGCTTGAGATTCTGCAGGAATATATCGCCTTATGTAAAATACAATATGAAGATCGATTAAGGTTTGAGAGTGAGGTAAGTGACGAGGCTCAATGCGCATTGATACCAAAAATGCTGTTACAGTTGTGTGTTGAAAATGCAATCAAGCATGGCGTAGCGCGCTTGGTCGATGGCGGTGTTATTTCTCTTAAAATAACAATCGAGCAAGCAAACGCACTGCATATTCATGTCAGTAATCCGCTGCCAAAAGTGAATGAAAATATCTCGACTCAATCGAACGCAGGCATCGGAATAAAGAATATTCGCCGACGGTTAGCGCTGTTATATCCCAAAAATAGTGTAGTGTCCCCGTCACTATCACTGTCCTACGATAATGGTTTCGCTACTGTGAGTATCGTTCTTCCCTTAGAACAATTTGAGGAAAAGAAATAAATGCGCATTGCCATTGTTGATGACAGCCGCTTGGCAAGACTCGAACTAAAACAGCAAGTGCTGGCGATAGGCAATGTTGAAGTTGTTGCTGAGGCTGCTAACGTGCAAGATGCACTTGAGATTTTGAGGCACAACACTATCGATTTACTCTTGCTTGATATTGATTTGCCTGATGGTGACGGTTTCGATATTTTGGAGCAGTGCCAAGAAATGCCACAAGTGATCTTCGTGACAGCATTCAATGAACATGCAATCAAATCATTTGAATACAATGCGCTCGATTACTTATTAAAACCCGTGCGTCAAGAACGCTTGGAAAAGGCTTTGTCAAAAGTACGAGTCCAAAAGGAGACCCTTAGTCCTGAAAAACGTATTTTTATTAAAGATAGAGACGAATGTTATTTTGTGAGCGTGGACGAGATCTTCGCTTTTGAGGCTTTAGGAAATTACACAAAAGTCTATTTTGATAAAGCATCACCATGCGTTCACCGGCCTATCAGTGCTATCCATGAACGCTTAGATCACGATTTATTTTTTAAAGCGAGTAGGAGCTGGCTAGTCAATACGCACTTTATAGAATCTATAGACGCAATGGAGAATGGCTCGCTTCAGGTCGCACTGAAAAACGGCCTGAAGGTGATTATTTCCAAAAGACAAACCAGCGAATTTAAAAGACTGTGGGCCTTGTAGCTCAGATTGCATGAGTGCAAGCTGAGCCAAGCTAGAACGTTTGTTTTACTGTGTTCTCTACTCGTGGCTACGATTCACTCTCAACCAATACGTTGCGCCCATAAAGACAGCACCTAAACCCAAGGGAATCATACCCACTTTACTCATAATCGCTTTTGGAATTAAATCAGGTGTAAAACCGTCATTTTCAAACGTAAATCGTATGCCATTCTCAGCAAGCAATTCTGGGCTAATCGAAAGATAGTCTCTTAATGCATAAACAAAAAAGAAATCGCCACTATTGAACACTTTCACTATGACGACTTCAGCCAGCATTACGAATACAATCGGCAGAAGCGCCCATAAAAACGGTGCTCGACCTGCAATCATAGATGCCAACATTAACCATGCAAATATTGGAAACATCCACAAGGTCATTGGAATAATGCTTAAGAAAACACTCATAATTGGAGTGAGCAAATTCACCGATGACGCAAACTGCCAAACGCCAATATCAGGGCCTGATAGGGTAATCGACATTAGGATCAGAAAGAAACTAAACCCAACAAAAATTAAAGCCATAGCCGCCAAAATGAAAGTGATGGGTATAACGAGAGCACCAGTGACGAATTTCACAATGATATTTTGCAAATCTGAAACCGGTAACGAACGCCAAAAATAAATCGATAAGTCTCGTCGCTCGTCAAACAAACATGATAAGAAATAGCGTAGCTGAGATAGGCCAGCAATCGATAGAAATATCCCCATCACAACTTGAACAAGAAGGAAGCCAAAACGATCAAGTTGTTCGCTAGCATCAGGATATTGCGCCAGTTTAATTAAGTTACCTATATTCTCCATTTGGTAGTCATTTGCCGTAAGGAGTTCAAATGCTAGCAGCACGAAGAACAAGGCTGCCATGACAATCGGGGTCCATACAAAGGTCTTCTGAGATTCCCAGATTTCGCGTTGAAAGCTACTTTTTATTTGCTGATAGTTCATGCGTTCTCTCCTTCGACTTCTTTCTCGTCAACAACTTGCTCTTTCGACATCAAACCAACAAAAATATCGGCTAACGACGCTTTTTGAACTTTACCCAAGTCTGAAAGTGGTACATGATTTTCTGGTAGCTGATTGAGATCGATTAACATACTGTGCAACCCCATCATGCTCGTGGAGTACAGTGGCTTTAAACTTTGCGCTGTAGCCAAGTGTTCATTATCGACGGCTAACAATTGATAGCGAGCATTTAGGTCTTCGCAACTTTCAGCCAACACAATTTCGCCATCGCGGATAAAAGCGACATCAGTCAGAATATTTTCAATCTCTTCAATCTGATGCGTGGTCACTACAATGCATTTTTCTTCGGTGTAAAACTCTTCCAGAAGATGGGTGTAGAATTGGCGTCTAGTAAGAATATCAAGCCCCAGTGTTGGTTCATCTAATACCAAAACCTTCGCATCGACAGCCAAGACCAAGGCTAAATGTAATTGTGTCACCATGCCTTTGGATAGCGTTTTCACTTTAGACGACAAACTAATATTCGTTTTTGCGATGAATGCTTTGGCTTTTTGAATATCGAAGTTAGGATGAACACCTTCCATATAACTCAGCGCATCGGAAACTTTTAACCAAGAAGGTAAAACAGCAACATCAGAAATATAGGCGACGTCTTTCAACATATTGATACGCTGTTTTCGCGGGTTAAAAGAACAGACTTCTATATCGCCTTCATAGCTTGTTAAGCCCAACATAGCGTGAAGACAAGTACTTTTGCCTGCCCCATTAGGCCCAACTAAACCTAAAATTTGACCCGGCATTACAGAAAGGTTGAGATTCTTCAATACCGGTTTCTTACCGTAACTCTTACTCAGCCTGGTCATTCTAATTAAGGCTTCCATTATTTCCCCTCCTTTTGTGCGCTCAGCAGTTGTTCAGCAGATAGTTTGAGACGAGCAATTTGCTCTAACACGACAGGCCACTCTTTTTCTAAAAAGTGACTGCGTTCTCTTGCCAATATGAGTTCTTGAACACCTGCTTTTACAAATAGGCCTAAACCACGCTGTTTTTCAACAATTTGCTCGTCTTGTAACATCTGATATGCCTTAGAAATGGTGACCGGATTAAGTTGATATTCTGCAGCCACTGTCCTAACAGATGGTAAGGCTTCACCTTCAGTAATGTTGCCATCTAGAATCCGACGAATGACTTGCTGATAAAGTTGTATGTAAATAGGGATATCGTTATCCCATTGTTTAGACATAGGTCTTTCCTCGTCATAGTTGTTTTAATTACCGACTATAGTTAAGTGTTCAACACAAGTGATAGAAGCGAAACTAGGTGTCATACATCACCAACACACCAATACTTAATAGTGTTATACATCACCAACACACCTTAGGCAAGTTTTTATTATCGGTGTTTATGCTTGGCTTCTAATTTTTGACAGGGTTTTGCAGGTTGCTCACTTGACTGAGGACTCTCTACTGACCGTTGCTGAAGTTGCTTTTAAAAGAAAAAGCATGTGCGCTTTCACCATTTTCACGAAGGTGCATCAGTCTAGCAATCGCCAGATGAAGCCTAGACTAGATTCGGCGATTGCATTGCAGTTCCTTGTGTAAATGCGCTATGTTTGAGAATGCAGTCCAATCATGTTGCCTTCAGTATCGCACACTAAGGAGATAAAACCATATTCACCAATAGACATTTTCTCTCTTTCAATTTTGCCACCAGCATCAAGTACTCGAGACTGCTCAATGGCACAATCATCGCACGAGAAATACACCATCGTGCTGCCACCAGACGGAACACCTTTCATATGCACCAGCGCGCCACTGGCACCATAAGTTTCATAATTAGATGGAAAAGCCATCATCTGTACCGAGTCATCTGTCGGGTCAGTAATTGATTCAAAACTTGTTAGTAGTACTTTTTCATAAAAGGCAGTTGCTCGAGCCATATCCTGAACATATATTTCAAACCAACCTACTGGATTTTGCATGTCGTTCTCCTTTGCTTTATTGGAATATTTCCAAGCAAAGTATAGAACAATAAATAAACATTGTTATTTTAGTCAACTTACCTCAAAACTCAGAACTAGTCTTTAGTCAGTGCCGTTCGACGGCGAATCAAAGCAAGACAAGTAAGCAATAAAACCAAAGAGAGTGATGTCGCGCCGCCACTCGATTCAGTATCAATTGGCGATGGCTCAGGTTCTACTGCAGGCGGTGTTGCTGGCGGTGCAGGCGGTGTTGCTGGCGGTGCAGGCGGTGGATTAGCGGTTTGCGTTTCAGCGACAAAAAGTAGATTATCTAAAAACACTGTACCGTTCCCTTCTATTTTCAACTGAAAAAGGTTGGTCAAATCAACGCCATCAAAAACGGAAATTGGAATAGCCACTGATTGCCAGCTCTGCTGTTCAATTTCAATATCATAGGCAATTTCAACTGGACCAGGGCTGATTAAGTAAACGCGTAGCTGAGTAGCATCCTTGGTCCAATAGTCCAGACGAAATTCAGCCATGTTAGAAACATCTTGTTTGTTTTGGTCAAAGTCCGTGCCTTGGTAGTTCAAGTTTTGGTACTTCAAAACCGTATTGTCTTGTATCTGAATTTGGCTAACTTGCGTCACCTGGTTCCAGTTAGGATTGTAATTTATATCCGCAATATTCTGGTAACTATCACTGAATAAGGAAATCACATTCACTGACTCTTCAGACGGTTCTGGAGCCGCTTCGTTGGGTTGTTGCTGCACTTCACATCCATCTGCATCAACCTCTGTATTTGCCTCTGTATTTGGACATAAATCATCAGCATTAACGACACCGTCACCGTCATCATCAAGCGCTACTGGTGTGCTTTCGTTGCAGTATTGTCTTTCGTTTGCGCTTGAAGCAACGCAGTGTGCAATATAATCAACTTCTAAAGTCGCGCTGGTAAGTTCAGGATCAACCGCCCCTCCAAGGTTGCCACCGACAGCAACATTGATTAAGGCAAACATAGGTTCTTTGTACTGTGGGCATTCACTTAGGTTGTGTTGCGCAACCACGTTGTCATTCATATAGAAGGTGATGTCCTGTGCAGTCCACTCTATCGCGTAGCGATTAAACACCATCACATCTGGAGCGCCGCCAGGATAAGCAGGACGAACTTCACCTCCGCAGTTGTGAACGTTAAAGAAATTGGTTATGTATGAATCACCAGAGTTAGAAAACCACTCCCAAACGTCAATTTCACCTGCCCCGGGGTTCGGCCAATTAACATTGTCGTTATCACCTTTTATCGGATTTTCAGCAATCCGATTCTCTAGCATCCAAAAAGCAGGCCAAGTTCCACCTCGGAGCTCTAAGAATCGCAGCCGCGTTTCCAAACGTCCATATAAAAACTCAGCTTTGTCTTTACTGTTTAAGCGACCCGATGTCCACGTTCTACTAGCACCACTTTGACCCGGGCAGTCGATATTCTGTTTACGCGCAATAATCTTAAGCGTGCCATCGGATACATCATAGTTTTTTAACGCTGAACTATCATCATCGGTATAACACTGTATTTCATTGTTATAGTTGGCTTGTATTTGTGCGGTCCAGTTGTCCCAATTGACACTGTCACCGTCAAAGCGATCAATCCAAGACACTTCCCAACCAGCGTATGATTTTGCTGAAGCTAAAAAGTAAATACTGCCAGCCAGCAGAACACGGGCTCCTAATCTAACAAGATTTTTTTTCATCGTTTTCTACACTGCCGAAGCCTGAAGGGTTTTGTTAAAACGATGTTAAATTGGCATTCTTTGCTTTACAAGCGACCTGAGTCAAAGCGCCATAAAAATGCGACCACGGGGGTCGCTTGAGTTGAAAGGTACTGCAGATTAGGTTGTTATGAACAGTTTTCATGGCGCTAATCACTAGACATGTTCAAGTTTCCTCAATAGCGCTAAAACGTGCCTTGAAGCTTGCTCAACTTTTTGAATTTCTTGTAAAGCCATCCCAATATTTCCTGCATTATACAAATCGACAGAACGCTTACCATGAGCATGAACCAAGCGATGTGGCTCTTCCAGTTGAGCAAAAGCCGGATGGGAGCGGAGTTCAGGTGTATTCACTTTGTCATACCAGAGGCCAAGTCTACAGCTGTGATGATCTGCCAGTTCATGTGAGCTCAAACCTTCTTTACCCGCAATCATATTTACCAAACGCTTTTTCCATATGACATGATCAGACTGGGCCAGTTTAACTATTTTTCCGCGAATATTTAGTTCAGAAACGGCCAGAATTTCTTGATTGATATGCGACTGGATTGACTCAATTGATTCAACAATGTTGTCAGTACTTGCCACGCTTTTATCTGAATGCATAGCAATAGTGTTTATGCCTTTCGCTACTTCTTCCGAGGCTTGTGATTGTTCGCTTAGCGCTAATGATATTTGAGATGTGTTCTCCGACACTGCTTTGAACTGATCAACCATTGTATTCATTTCGGAATCAGCTAGGTTGATAGAGCTTTGCCCCTCCTCCACCATAGCTTGGCTTTGTCCAAGAGATTTCATAATACCCGCAACTTCGCTTTCGTAATTATTGATCAATTTAGTAATTTGAGCGGTGGCGTCTTCAGAACGACCTGAGAGCAAGTGAATTTCCTGTGCAATAACACCAAATCCACGCCCCTGATCGCCAGCGCGAGCGGCTTCAACCGAAGCATTCATTGACAGTATATTAGACTGAAATGCTATGCCTTTTATTTGGTCGGAAATATCCCTTACTTGTTTTGTAAAATGAGTCAGCCCAGTCAGCTTTGCGCTATTTTCAGCAACAGACGCCTTTATTTCGTCGAATGTTTCAACTGCCTTACCGAGAGTTCCTAGTACTTTTTCAACCGCATTAAATGAATTCGTTGTGCCTTGATCAATACTCTCACTGTATTGTTTAACTTCACCAACAGAGGCTCTCATTTCTTCCGCAGCAGAGGCAATTCTTTGAGAGAACGCAGCAACATTTTTTAAATCGTAAAGTAATTGGGCTGCTGCAATTGAAGCCTCATTATTATTAATTGAAAGGTCAACCACCCTATTTAAATCATTCCTAGCATTTTCCCCCAGCTTTTCGATAAGTCTTTGTAACTTTTGGCCTAGCGCCGTTGAAGTATCGGCCTGAATCGAATAATCGCCCTCTATGAGTGCGTCTATTATGGAAGATGTCGCTATGATTTCGCGTGACTCTGCACTAACAGTTGGGTCATCGTTCGTTGAACTCGGTTCGCTATAGCTTGAATATGATTGCATGGAGTTTTTTTAGTTTAAGTTATGCCTACGTTTTTAGCGGCAAATATAGTTGATTCTTTAGCGCTAAACTAACAATACTATGCAAAGTCGATTTGATTGTGCATACTTATCACAACAGGCGGGTAATTAACCAAACGCGTCTTAGTACCTAAGAGAGAAGGCCCATGATTCAGTAAAAGTTATGTAATCAATGTATGAAACAAATGTCGACATTTCACCTGAAGTTGACTCGATGTTTAACATTATCATCGTCGGAGTAAGCGGTCTGACTTGACTGACTACCTGCACGACCAATAACTTTTATTAAAAGGAGAACCCCTTATGGGACCGGTCTCTAACTCACGAATTCACTACATGGATAACATCAGAGCATTTGCAATGCTTCTGGGTGTTTTCTTTCATGCATCTCTGGCATACAGCCCTCTAATGAGCCAAGTATGGATGTCGGCAAGCACTGACAATGCAAGCTACATCGACTTTGTTGCTTTTTATACACATGGTTGGCGAATGCCTTTGTTTTTCTTGGTTGCTGGCTTTTTCGGCGCCTTACTTTATAAGAAGCGAGGCGCAAGCGCTGTAATCAAAAACCGAAGTCTGCGTATAGCGCTACCTCTTATCATTTTTTTACCTCTGATCACTATTGCTGTTGTCACCATATTCTCATGGGCGGCACAATCGGTATCGAACCCTTCACCAATGTTAGGGTTAATTACCGGTATGCTGAATAATCCAGATGCGCCAAAGCCGCCGCTTAGCACTATGCATTTATGGTTTCTATATTATCTGATTTGGTTTTATGCACTGACCTTGATGTTTCTTTTCGTTTATCGAAAACTCAATCTTAAAGCAATTGATTGGCATACACCTGTCATAAAGCACCCCATTGTATTTTTACTCTTGCTACCTTTGGTGCTCGTTCCTTCAATGTTGACCCAATTTTCCCCCTTACCAGCACCTGAGCAGCTCAGTCCGGCACTTTGGGCTTTTGGCTTCCATGGGGTTTTCTTTGTACTAGGTTGGGGTATTTATAATCAGCCCCGTGTGCTAGATGCTATTCAGCCATTTATGTGGCCTTTGTTGATCATTGGACTGGCCTACTACATCATCTACTATTCATTTATGCCGAGTTCATTCACTATTATGGATGCGATGCATAACCTCACAAACAGTCCAGATGTAGACTTGAATCAAACAATAAAAGCCAGCGCAGAAGCCTACTTGTCTATGTATACGGTGCTAGCGGTTTTATTGGTAGGAAAGCGCTTTTTTGACCGACAGAGTCAGGTCGCTCAATTTGTCTCACGCTCGTCTTACTGGGTATATATCATTCATTTACCCTTGGTATGGATTTTACAGTTCTTGCTACTCGATACCGATCTACCGATGCTAGTCGAATTTGCCATCAGTGCTTTTGGCACCATCGCGATTGGTATGCTGACTTATGTTTTGTTTGTCTCATGGTCTCCGATTGGTTGGTTGCTAAACGGGCGGCAAAAATCTACATATATCGATAAGCCAGTACGTTCTCCTGAGAAACATGGGTGAAAGCAGATGAAATTATTTGCTTAAACGGGCATATTAGACGGCTATAAACGTAGCAAAAAAAGTGCTGCCAAAAAGGAGAACGAAGCATGGCGTGGAATTGTGATACTGACGGTTTACTGCCCGTATCTAAAGCAAAAGAGATTATATTAGGCGCCATTAATGTGGTGAAGGAAATCGAAGAGGTTTCACTAGATGATGCTCTTAATCGTGTGCTTGCTGTGGATGTTTCATCTCCAATCAATGTGCCCGCTTATGACAACTCTGCGATGGATGGTTACGCACTACGACACGAAGACTTGACCAACACTTCTCAGTTTCAGTTGGTTGGCAAAAGCTTCGCCGGGAACGCTTTTTCGCACCGTATTGAGCCTGGTGAATGCGTAAGGATCATGACTGGGGCGGAACTCCCAAAGGGTGCAGACACCGTCATTATGCAAGAAAATGCCGAAGTCGAAGGAGACTCCGTATCATTCACAGTGGCGGTTGATAAGGGTGAGGCCGTGCGTCCCAAAGGCGATGATATTCGAGAAGGCGCAAGTGTCCTTCAGTCTGGTAAAAAGCTGTCCCCTATTGATATTGGCTTACTTGCTTCTTTAGGCTGTGACAAAGTTGAAGTGTATCGCAAAATCAAAGTTGCCGTGTTTTCTACGGGGGATGAATTACTTTCGGTCGGCGAAGCGGCGCGCAGCGATCGTATCTTTGATACTAATCGGCCAATGCTAAAAGCAATGCTGACAAGCTTGGGAGCCGAGGTCATTGATTTGGGGATTATCCCCGATGATAGAGCACTCATTCAACAAACCTTTGAACGAGCCGACCAAGAAGCAGATTGCGTTATTACGAGTGGCGGTGTGTCAGTGGGTGAAGCGGATTACACTAAAGAAGTCTTGGATGAATATGGCGATATTGATTTTTGGAAACTCGCTATCAAACCCGGTAAACCATTGGCATTTGGGCGTTTAAAAAAGAGTGTGTTTTTCGGCTTGCCTGGTAACCCAGTTTCCAGCGCAGTGACCTTTGACCAAATTGCCACACCAGCGCTCAAATGTATGGCTGGGCAACTACCTTCTTCGGGCATTCAGTTGCAAGCCGAGGCAAACTCCGTATTTAGAAAAAGACCTGGGCGTGCCGACTACCAAAGAGCCACCTTCTTCACCAATGATGAAGGCCTTTTATGTGTGCAAAGTGCTGGCTCTCAGAGCTCAGGTGTATTGTCTTGCTTCTCTAACAGCAATTGTTATGCCCTGATTGAGCAAGAGCGTGGACGTGTAGAGATTGGTGAAAACCTCACAATTCTGCCGTTTAGCTCACTCATTCAGTCATCAGATTGAGAAGGCGTAGATAATGACAAAAAGTATTAGCACTAGAGAAGCGATGCGCTACTCCAGACAAATTTCCTTGCAAGGTTTTGATTTGGAAAAGCAGGAATTGTTACTAAATAGTAAAGTGCTGATCATTGGTGCTGGCGGATTAGGTTGCGCTGCAGCCCAATATCTGGTCGCCGCTGGCATTGGCGAATTAACCATTGTTGATGATGACATTGTTGAACTGTCCAATATACAGCGGCAAGTACTCCACTTTGAAGCCAATATAGGCAAAAAGAAAGTATCATCTGCAAAATCGACGCTAGAACAAATAAATCAAGGTGTTCAACTCAACACGATAGATTACCGCCTAGACACCGACGCTTTATCGGCAGCAATTGAGCAACATAATCTGGTTTTGGATTGCACCGATAATTTGCAATCACGCAATGATATAAACCGCCTTTGCTATAGGTACAAAACAGATCTGGTCTCTGGTGCCGCGATTCGGATGGAAGGCCAAGTCTTTTGCGTGTCGCCCAGAGTGAATTCAGCATGTTATGCCTGTATTAGTCAGTTTTTCGGAGAACAAGAATTAACTTGTGTAGAGTCAGGTGTGATGTCACCGGTGGTTGGACTCATTGGCGCATACCAAGCTCTTGAAGCCATTAAATTGCTTACCTCGTACGGCAAGGTAAACATCAATCAGCTTCACCTTTTCGATGCTATGAATTCGCAGTGGCAAAGCATCGGCGTAAAGCCAAACGCCACTTGTTCCGTATGCTCAGTCGAGAACGGCGATACAGAAAGCAGATTGGATTAAATCCGCGATGACCAAAGTTCTCCGACGGCTTGCACTGCAAACACAGGGCTTAGCGCGAAAACCCGCATTTTCGAAAGGTTTGCAAGGAACACTTCAAGCAATAGAGCATTTAGGCTATGTACAAATAGATACCATCTCTGTTATCGAGCGAGCTCATCACCACATTTTGTGGAGCAGAGTGCCCGATTATCAGCCATCTTATTTAAATGAATTAGTCGCCAATAAGCAGGTGTTTGAATATTGGTATCATGCCGCGGCTTATTTACCAATGCGTGATTATCGCTTTGCGCTACCTGCTATGGAAGACTTGCGCAACAACAAGAATCGTTATTATAACGGCACTGACCCTAGCTTATTGAAATCGATACTGGCGCGCATTGAGCAACACGGCCCAACCCGCTTGAGAGATATCGAAAAACAGAATGAAAATACCGGTGACTGGTGGAACATGGGCCCAAGTCGTAGAGCCTTTGAGCGGCTTTTTATGCAAGGCGATATCATGATTTGCGCGCGCGAAGGGATGGAGAAAGTATTCGACTTACGAGAGCGCTGCCTGCCAGACAATATTGATTTATCAATGCCCAGTGTTGAAGAGTATGCCAAGTACCTATTCGAAAATACTATGAAAGCCCATGGCATTTTCACCAAGAAACAACTCCTCCATTTAAAAACCGGCAAACCTATTCGCGATGCTATGCAAGCGATTATCGACACCAAACTACGATCTGGTGAAATTGAATCCATTCAAAATAAAAACCACCCCGATACTTATCATCACATAGAAAATAAGGCAGCAAGTCTGCGCTTTCAAAACACGGTCAAAGTACTTTCCCCCTTCGACAATGTACTTATTCATCGAGACCGCCTGAACGCCTTGTTTGGCTTTGACTACAAACTTGAATGTTATGTTCCACCAGCTAAAAGACAATATGGTTACTTCACCCTACCTGTATTATTCGGTGATCGCTTTGTCGCGCGCATCGATTGCAAGGCCCACAGAAAGCTAAAGCAGTTAGAAGTTATTAGTCTGCACCTTGAGAATGGCCAGCTAGCAAGCTCAAACAACGAGATGCCAGGCTTTATGCCTAAACTGATAGCAGAGCTAGAGCGCTTTGCTAAATTTAATAACTGCGATTCAATTAAGTATCCGTCTGCAAGTTTTGCGATCTAGCATCCCCTTACAAACATAAATTTAAATCAGAATGATGTGGTCTATTTCCTAGCATCCTCTAGTATCAAGGCTATACCAAAAATAAAGCAATAGTAGTAATTATGGATTCATTAACTCAAATCGCGCTTGGTGGAGCAGTCGGGTATGCGGTATTAGGGAATAAAATAGGCCGTAGGGCGATTTTGTACGGGGCTGCATTAGGCACTCTCCCTGACTTAGACGTTTTAATACCCTACGCTGGTGACGTTGAATCCTTCACTTATCATCGTGGCTTCAGTCATTCACTGTGGGTACACTTGTTGGTCAGTCCAATCATCGCTTGGCTATTAAGTAAGTTTCACCCAAACACTGCACATTTAAAGCTACGGTGGTTCGCCTTGGTGTTTCTCACTTTAAGCACGCATGCACTATTAGACAGCTTTACTGTGTATGGTACGCAATTGATGTGGCCACTGACTGAATATCCGTATGGCGTTTCCAACCTGTTTATCATTGACCCCTTATACACTCTGCCACTACTGATTGGTTTGGGCTTTGCCTTAGCACTCAAACAACCAAGTATTAGCGCGATAAGGGCAAATAAATTCGGCATAATTGCTAGCACGGCATACATTGCATGGAGCTTGAGTGCCAAGGTAATGATCGACCAAAAAGTCGAAATAGCAATGGGGGAAAAAGGAATAGATGCTATCGCCTATGTCAGCACTCCTGCTCCACTAAATACCTTATTGTGGCGAGTCGTCGCTGTGTCAGAATCTGGCAATATCACCAAATATCATGAAATTTATGCGTCAGTCTTCGATGAACCAAGTGAAGTGAGTTTCCAAGCTTATCCAAGTTCCCCCATGCTCCTCGATCCATTAAGTGATAACTGGGCAATCAATCGCTTAGCGTGGTTTACGAAAGGACTTTATTCAGTAAAGCGACAAGACGACAATATCATCATGTCTGACTTACGAATGGGCGTTGAGTGTAATTACGTATTTAACTTTGTGGTTGCTCAAACGGACGCTAAAGGTATTCAGGCTATAAATGCGAAAAAAGTGAGTGCGCGTCCAGATTTTGCGTCAGTGGGTAAAATTTGGGATCGAATTTGGGATCCAAGCGTTAATCTTAGCCCCACTGCGCCATGCAAACCGCTGCCTTTAGATGAGACAGACTAAGCATGATAAACCGGTATCATGCTCTTCTAATAACTAAAATTGGTCGAGCATAGAAGCATCAAGGGCAGTTTAAACTAGCGTGAAGTCATAAAGGTTAAACAGAGTCTATGTGCCAATTATTGGAAACTAAAGGCATTTGGCTCGCAGTCATTTTTTTTGGCTACTTTTAACCAATAAAGGGTGTATGTTGCCACAAAAATACCAGAGACAATGTTAGAAGCCGCTATCGCGTAAAATACCCATTGATAGTCAAACCAAAGCGTTGCGAGCCACGAGAGCGGTACATACAAAACGAAGCCTCGCACTAGATAATGCGCCAAGCCTGTCGTTGATTTTCCAAGCGCGTTAAATGCCGCCGCCGATATAATAACAAAACCATACCCGGCAATGCTTGAGCTCACTACCAACAAGTATGAGCTAGCAATGTCGGCAACTGAGCTATCTGAAGCGATAATGCTAGCGATCGATGGCGCTAAGAAATAGAGCCCAACGGTTACACTAAATGCCCAAATCAGAGTAATACTATAACAATACTTAATCGACTTAATAACACGCCCTTTTTGGTCAGCGCCCCAGTTTTGTCCAACAATGGGACCAATCGCAGCTGACAGTGCGAGTAGAGGAATACTGGCAAAAGATTCTATTCTGGTGCCTACACCAAATGCAGCGACAACATTATCCCCGTAGCTAGCCAATAATCCAGTAACGACCCCAATTGCTAGAGGATTAACCACGCTACCTGCAGCAGCTGGTAGCGCTATTTTAATGACTTTAGTGACCGAATTAATAAATTGAGAGAGAGAAGGCAAGCATATCAACAACATGTCTTCATGTTTGTAGATAACATATAAGGCGAGCACGAATGTGAAAATTCTCGCGATAGCAGTACTAATGGCCGCTCCCTCTATGTGCATAGCAGGAACAGGTCCATAACCGAAAATGAAAAGAGGCGTTAAGCCAATATTGATTAATGCAGAGACCACCATAATTATCCCGGGCCACTTGGCATTGCCAACCGACCTTATAACCGCGTTTGCTACCATGGGAATAACTAAAAACGGCATAGATAAATACCAAATTTTCATATATTGGCTAATTAATGCGAGTGTCTCTCCCTTAGCACCCAATAAAGAAAAGAGCGGATCAACAGTAAAAAAGCCAATCGTACCCAACAATGTCACAAACAGTGAAGAAAAGATAAGGCTGTCGGTAGATAGGCGCTTAGCATGTGATTGTTCACCCTCCCCCATGGTTCGACTAACAATCGATGCAGCACCCGCGCCGAGTCCTGCGGATAAACTAGCAATTGCCATGGTTACAGGGAAGGTGAAACTTAAAGCAGCAAGCTCTTTGGTACCCAGTTTTCCCACAAAATAAGTGTCTACAAGTGAAATTGAAAATACCGCCGTAATACCAAGTAGCATAGGTGTACTTTGTTTGACTATTGCGTTGCGTATATCTGCTTTTGTTAGATCTATCGTTGCCACTAAGCCCTAGCCTCTGGTGGTTGATGCAAAAAAGAGCATAATTTTTTGAGAAAATGCACTGACCTAAAGATCAGTGCGATAACCTTGCTGTGTAGACTACTTCGTAGGCATCAACGTTATCTCGTCTATATTACATCGTTCATTTGTTGTTAACGAGTAGAGCACAGCGTCCGCGATGTCACGCGGATCCAGCTTATCTGGCTTAGCTTCATCAAAGAATTCGGTATTAACCATGCCAGGACAAATAGTGGTGCATCTACCGCCCCACTCTTTCATTTCTGCTGATAGGTTTTTACCAAAGCCATAAGCGAACCATTTGGTCGCACCATAAATAGACCCTTTCAGCGTGATCTTACCTGCAATCGAACTCGTGATAATGAAATGACCTTCTGTTTTACGTAAGTGTTTCATAGTCAATTTTGCTGTGTAGGTCAGTGCTTTGATATTGATATCTATCATTTTATCCCACTCCTGCGGGTCTCCACCCTCGGTGCCAGTTGCACTCACGCCCATGCCTGCATTTGCAAAAACCGCATCTAATTGTCCAAAGTGCGCGACGCTTTTTTCGACCACTTGTTCTAGCTCATCTAACTTTGACGCATCAGCCTTAACGAAATAAGCATTGCTATCACCCAGCTCATCAACTAGCGCCTTTAATTTGTCTTCGCTTCGCGCTGTAAGAGCAACTTTGTACCCATGTTCAACGAGCACTCTTGCAGTTTCTCTACCGATACCACTTGACGCACCGGTGATTAAAATAATCTTTGAATTACTCATATTCCTATCCTTATTTTGTTTATTATCTTGGTTTACCGCAGCTAGATGAAAAGCGAGTAAGCAAGCAAACCTAGTAACGCCACATTGGCGAGTAAGCCCAACATAAAGAAATAGCTGCGAGGGCTTGGATTTTTCTCAGTCGCTATCGCGTAGTAAAGAGCCATATGTATGATCCTAGCAATGACATATACCCAAACCAGTACTCCGAACCACAGTCCCTGTTGGCCTATAGCAATGCCAAACAATACTGTAGCAACGAACAATAAGCTGTTTTCCAGTGTATTTTGGAAAGTACGATGTGCTCGGAATACAAAACTATCGTGCGATAAGTCTTGGTCAACTTTTCCAGGGACAGCGTTAGGCTGTTTAGCCTTAGAAAATGTGGCGACACCCCATTGCACCAAAACCATTATGAGGTACAGATAAAAAGCGATGTAAATAGATTGAGGTAACTTAGTCATAACCTTAATACTCCTTTGCTATTGCTACTGCAGCTAACAAGACGCCATCTCTCACAATGGCCCCTTGTAGTTATATTCAAAAAACTGAGCTGACATTAAATCTTCCCGAACTCTAACTCTCCGGCCGCAGCAATGGGTTGCAGCCTCATCAGGATCCGCTCTTTCTCAGCGTCACTAATATTCGTGAAAATGATTGTTTTTTCGTTCTCCAGTGCATCTTCAAGTTGCTGCACAAGTTCGCTATTTTCGCTAACTCCAATCATGCCTGCTGACCATGAGCCTAATGCAGCACCACCCGCAGTCATTGCTAATATGGCCGCACCACCTACGGTAACGCCAGCAACGGGAAAGCTTGTTAACAATAATCCTGCTAGCAATCCTGAGCCTGAACCAAGGAGAGCTCCACGCTTGAGCGCTTCCGGTAATTTAGATTTGTCACTCAGGTCGGCTTGTGGCAATTCCGCCACCTTAAATTGAGGATCTCGACTCACTGTTCCAATATCGTTTTCACTTACTGATTCGGCTTTTATCGCATCGACAATATCAACTGCAGACTGGACATTTGACGCAATAAAGTAAGAATTAAAATCATGTTTTGAAGTCGACATAAAAGTCTCCCGTAGTTCAAGTTAACGAGAATGCGATCGCAGTTAACCACAGATAGGTTTCGAAATATCTCACTGCGGTACAAGTGTTGAATACAATAGAAGCACTTGTTGTGCGTCGCACACATGACTATGCTGGGAGCAAAAAGCGAGCCATGAAGAGCCCACGCGTATTCTATGGGCTGTACGCTGATTTAGTGACCAAATTAATAGTGATCTTCAGTAAATCTTTCATAATGGTAGGAACTTTTTACTGACTTAGTAGCAACCGAAGTGGAATGGGGATGCTCAGCACCCACTGTCTTTAGATGCGACAGACTAAGCATGATAAACTGGTATCATGCTTTTCTAATGACTAAAATTGATCGAGCATAGATGCTTCAAAGTCTTCTGCTTGTAGATTTACATTGTACTTTGAAGCTAAACCATCAAGGGCAGCTTGATCTAGGGCGAGTTGCTCCATAATGATGGTATTGTCGTCTAGCTCCCACAGTAACCTTGAGCCTGCATAGCTATAATGAATGCAAATCATGGCGTTTACATTCCCCTCTTCAGAGGCAGGTTTGAGTTTCATCATTTTACGATTAATGCGGTTTAGCACTTTTTTCAGTTGCCAAACGTAAGTCACCTCGGTCATAAAATGATTGTTTTTAATTTTGTTTAACACGAGGCCAATCACGACAGCACTGATGATTACTCCCGTTAAATTCCAATGGAAATGGCTTCCGCTTGGATCGGGAAATAAAGCAATTAAACTTTGCGCTATACCCAAACTACCCGCGGTTAAACTAGCAATACAGGTAATGATGACGTAGTTGAGATGCTTGCGATAGCGGGCTTTATCGATCTGGATTAATTTCATTTTAAACGAATACTTCTTTGGGCTAGTAATTGGACAGATGGCTACAAGAGCATAATTTGCGAAGATAACACGATTACTAGCACCTCGCGAGTTTCCTAATCCTGCACTTGCCCTCGCAATAGATTCGCACTATTGGTCACACTGGCAATGGTGCCCAGGATACCTGCCATCGAAGCCGCGATGATATAAATCGATTCACCAGAGGTGAGCGCTATACCGCCAATAATTAAAACGATCAATAAACCCAATGGTAGTTTGTAGTTCTTCCAAACGCCTGCCTCTCCTTCAGCAATCAATTGGTTCAGCGTTTCAGCGGTTTCAGCATGCAGAACAAAGTGGGCAAAGCTCCGATTGATTATGTCCAAATTACCTTTGCGAACCGTAATCAATCCGTTTAATGCCAAGTGTTCGATCATTTGAGTGTTAGCTGGGTTGATCCGTTGCTGTTTCGCAAGGTTAATCAAAGCTAATTTTTCGGCACTTGAACAAGACTCCCATTTAAATCGATATAGCGCCTCTGCGTTCAATAAGATGTAATTAATCGTTGCCCATCGACTTTCGAGAAGAAGATCTTCATCACGTTTGAATACACCATCCCAGTCATCCTCTTGGGGTTTTTCAGCGACATCTTTTGCAATAAACGCCAACTCAGGAAAATGGTCAACTTCTTCTTTTAGCAACGCAAAGTCGATTCCTTGCATAAAGCTATCAGGCACACTCACCATGAAGTCCATTAAACATTCGGCCCAAGAGAGATACTCCGCATGGTCAAGTAGCGTGTTCTTCTCTGTCATTAATGGGTCTTTCATTTTTACCCGTTGTAAACTGTGGAAGCCTGTGAAAATCGTAAACTTTGCCAATTGTTGCGATAGGGTCAAAGACTTGAGTTCCATAATGAGATCTAACAAAGGCTGTCTAAACTCACTTTTTTCTAAGCAAGTTTCGATATCCCACAATTCTATTTCCATGTCTTTGGCAGTCTCTCCCCTCATTATATTGAGTTTCAGGTTGGGCAAGAATAAGCCATCTGCACTGAATTTTTGTAAACAGGGACTGAGCTCAAAAAGTTCATCAAAACCATCAAGTAGATTATTCGCATGATGAGTTTTGCCTATGCTCATCGTTCTCAAAAGTAGGGCCAAGCCGATACCATTCAGCTTAATGGTGTCACATTCAATAACCAGATTAGTGGCGCGCTCCTCAAAGTCTAGCTGATGCACTGAACGTGTCATATTCTGAATATGTTGCAGGAAGCGTTCGGGGCAATACATCTTATTCCATACGATCTTAGTGTTAAAACGAAACCACATGATCGCAATGATCCCAAGAAGGAATGAAAACAGAAGTGTTTGGTTGAATAAACTCGAAGACACACTAATGTCGGACTGTGTATCTTTGTCTATCTGATAAAATGGCACATAGTCAACGGCCAGCTCTTTATCCAGTATGTAAATGTTTATCCACTGCCACAAATAAGTACCACCGAACACCGAACTTAGGCTTGGATAGTCATCTGGATGCACTTGTGACGAGTGATTATCACAGTAACTGCCTGCGACCGTTTGCGCATTGTCCGGTGCCTTTATTGAAGAATTTGAACTTGGCATATCCCTTTTTAAGCGTTTCCGCCACGAGTCATCTATTGGCAGTAAGTCCAAAGGTGATATTCGACTAGACGTAATACTATTAGGGTAACGACTCAAACCGATTGAGGTTAGTTCTTCGCGCTCATAGTTCAGCCAATTACAAGCCAGTTGTTGATAATGAAAGTCTAAACTTTTATGTGGTGCATCAGCCGTTTGCTGCAAATAAATAAAGTGAACACCGACAGCAATTAATACCGCAGCAATCAATCGCTTCGAGCCTTCCTTAGCCGTTTTATTCGACGCTTGAGACAACTTATCTTTCATCCCTTTCAAAGGATAGCAAAAGTGATTATAACAACCGACATAAACAGCGTATGTGGCTATAGCTAGGCCGACAAAAGGCACTATCAGCGAGAGCGGTACAGTCGTTCCCTCAAAAATGAGAGTTTCAAGGTTATAGCCTACAATATAAAAACAATAACCCGCGCCGAATAGCAGCGAACTAACCAACATGATCAAACGCACATTCAGCTTAGTTGGCAAATGCAATTTACGCTTCAGAGTGCTAGTCCACACATAGCGGCGCACAGTAAAAATAACTAAGACCATAAAGCCAATAATCGCGACAAACGTGGTAGCGATATACAAGAACTGATTGGTCATAAACGTTTGAAGGCTATCATTTGGATAGAAGACGACAACCGCCCACCTATCTACGATTGTTTTTGATACTGCAAAACGACCATCCTGCCCATGATAAACACCCTCTATAAGGCCTTTTGATAGCTCTTTGTAATGGTCTAAACCGGCCTTTAACCATTTACTCAAAGATGATTTTGTATCACCCGAAAAGTAAAGGTTTTCAACCAAACTGCGGCTACTATCATTGTGGAATAACACTTCCCCCGAACTGCGATCGACAACCATATAGACAAAATCATATGGCGGCGCTTTTCCTAAAGATAAAGAGGGCAATAAGACATCTGCGCCCATAATGTAATCTAAGGTCTTCGTGCTTCGCTTATCCAGAGATGGTTCAACAATTGGCATTGAAATGGTTGTGCCACGCGTACCATTATTAACATTCAACAAGCGCTGCATGTAGATATTCTTGTAGCTGACATCTGCTAGCGGTGGATTATCTTGGTCAGCCAAATATTCTTTGGGAATAGTAATATCCCATCCCTTGTGATCACGAACTCGTTTGTAGTAGTTTCGGTGTGACAAGTTAAACGTTTCTGGCAATGAGTTACCTTCTTGATAATTCACTGATGGCAGCACAGAATTACCTTCTCGATTCAATGCGAAAACCGAGAGGATTTTATTTGGGCTTGTGCGATCGAAGCTTGGTTTTATTGATGTTTCTAACGACTCATTACTGACTAATTTTAGGGATTGATTGTTAGCATAAAAATCAAGCGTTGCTTGGCCATCTTTAGAAGACTTGCTGGCATTAATGATGGTTAATATAGCCTTACTATCAAGCTCAATGTTAACAAAGCCTTCATCCTTAGGGCTTAAATTACAATCGTAAGTAATATTGTATTGTTGCATGGCTGTGCCTGCCGTTCCTGGCATACGGTCACGTATTATTTTCGTCCCCCTTGAATCATCCTTGCAAGGTGAGTCATGCAAACTCAGCAAGGCATCCTTCACACTCCTGTTAAATGAAGTAATCTGGCTGTCGGTAAACTCTCCGCTCTCTTGCTGCGCTTTTGGGATCACATAAATAGCACTGATCAATTTGTAGTAGAAGGTTCTAAAACTTGCTAAGTCAGAAAATACGCTATGCACGTCTCTTGCGAGATTGGTTTCGATATTCTTAGCATAATGAAGGGCCAAGTTGTCCTTCTTGGTTTCCAAAACGGTTTTCTGAAAATAGGCCAAGACTAAGGCAATAAGTACAATGAAAAACAAATAACTGGAAGCGGCTACCAGAACCCTAAAGGTTTTAGTGATTGACTGGTTTTTGGGAAGTAAATAAAGCCGAAGCATGCACCACATAAACAACAAGCTACTGAGTGATACTATCAACAACGACATATTCCAATCACCACTACCACGACTAGAAAGCTTACTTTGAGGCAGCAAACCCACTAAATATAAACGATCGAGGGCAGCACTATTTTCGCCTGATTCGCCCTGATGTAATGGCGTTTTTAAAGTAAATGGAAAAATATAAACGCGAAATTCACCGTAAGATATTTTCATATCAACATGGTTACTGTAGGTCGGTAAAGGCGCAGGTCCACTCTTCGAAGCGCTGGCTTTTGTGTCACTAAAGTTAAATTGAAATTGTTTGTTCTTAGCTTGAATTTGTTTGTTGATACTGTCGAGTTCAACGATAGAAATGGTCCGTTCTGCGCCGACCATGGCGAGTACATCATTTTCGTTTGCAAACAAAAACTGACTAAAGCCCTTTTTAGGTTGAGGTAAAATATCACCGATAGCCAGCTTGGCTTCAAAGGATTCGTTTTCTGGTGAAGTGACAAACAAAGATGTACCGACGACTTTATACTGGAAGGTCTTTAGACTCTCGGCGTCGACCGAGCCTTTCTCGTTTTTGTTTTTCCAAGTGCGGGAATAGCTGGGTAAAAGTGAGCGGATAGATGACACACTCTCTTTGTACTTATGCATGCTATCTAGCTTGAGTAAATTTTCATTGAAGGTGTTAGATGCTTCGTACAGAACCCGGTAGTAGTCGTGGTTGACCGAGCGGTCTTTCTGACTAAGAAGGCCAAAATAAGCTAGGGCGCCTAAAACTGTAGCCACTAATAAACCATAGACCCATAACTTTCGATTGGGTGCTGCATAGGTTGATTTCGTGGCTTCCGAATGCACTTTGTTTTTCCTACCATTAGCGTGAAGGTAATAAAAACGGCAATACTGAAAAATTTGCTAATTTTTAATTGTATATAATTTAACCGCATTTTCTCAAAATGCAAGTTTTACTGCTTTTGGCTGATTGTTGTATTTAAAAGCATCAAGGTGAATGTCCTGTCACAACAGGGGCCAAAATAAAACGTTAGTTTTTGCCACGTCATAGAAAACCTTGGTGTCACGGTATCTTCACTAAGGTGTAAACTAACTGTCAATTACGAAGATTAGAGTAGTGGTCCAAGTAAAGAGATTACTTGGAACTACTATGGTTAAGGTACCACACTTCAGAAGCGTATTTATTTCAGACACTCATCTTGGCAATAAAGATTGTAAAGCCGATTTTTTACTTCATTTTCTCAATAATATGCATTGCGATCGTCTTTATTTAGTGGGTGATATAGTCGATATGTGGTCCATGAGTAAGCAATTTAGATGGCCAGATTCGCACAACGAGGTCATGCACAAAATCATCGCCTTGAGTCATGGCACGACTAAAGTGATTTTCTTACCGGGTAATCATGATGCGCCTTTGCAAAAATATTCAGGCATGCAGTTTGGCGATATCGAAATAAAACGACAATACGTACACCATACTGCAGCAAATAAGCGCTACTTAGTGCTACATGGTGACCAGTGCGACGGTGACGTAACTTTAGGTAAATTTCATGCATGGATAGGCGATAAAGCTTACGACGCGCTACTCTTTACTAATCGCTGGTTTAATCATATTCGCAGTTGGCGAAATGGGCAGTATTGGAGTCTTGCTGGCTACATTAAACAGCGAGTAAAAGGTGCGAATAAGGCTATCGAACGATACAAGAATGCCACCACACAACGCGCTAAAGATTTATCACTAGATGGTGTCATTTGTGGTCATATTCATCACCCAGAATCAGATACCGTAAATGGCATTCATTACGTCAATGATGGTGATTGGATAGAAAATTGCTCGGCCTTGGTGGAAGACAGCGAAGGCAATCTCAACCTTATCGATTGGGTAGCCTATACTAATCAGGCTACTGTTTCAGAGTTGGACATCGAACGCATTGGTGCGTCTACAAAAGCCGCTTAGCACTTGATGTTGCTCAACGTGTCTATCAACGAATTGGGTGTGATTTCCTATATTGCGTAGGGGTCATATCCATATCTTGCCGAAAAGCTTTATAAAACGAAGACTTTGAGTTAAAACCAATAGCATATGCTATTTCCAATATTGAATTACTTGTACCCAGTAGTAATTCCTTTGCTTCATTTATTCTAGCAGTATTAATGTAGTCGAAAAACGTTGTATTCAGTTGTTGAGATAAGGTTTGTGAAATGTATTGGGAAGGTTCCCCAATATGCTTTGAGAGCTTAGGTAAATTCAATGCTGAATCAAAATGCACTTTGTCCCTATCCACTGCTACTGACAACTTTGATGATATCCGATTCAAGTCATTCTGGCCTAACGATGAGCGCTCATAAGGCTTCTTATTTGTTTGGTCATTCAGAGCATTTGGTTCATCTTGTATCTCTACAAAGCCCGGCCTTTGTCTTATACCATTATGTGCAACTAGCCAAACGACAATTGCTAGTAATATCAATGTGCCGGTTTCTGATACCCCATAATCGAGCAATTGATCTTCAAGCGCTAAAACAATCAAGCCATAAACCCAAGTGAAAACAATGAGAATTGAAGTGATAACGATCCAGTTTAAGTTTCGCCCGGATTTATCTGCATAGACTAATTTTATTCGTTTTTGATATTTTGCTGTGCGGCGTAAAATACTAATAGCGTAGGCACAACTGAGAACACACCAACTAAGAACACCGATAAAAAATAACATTGACAATAAGCTTAACCACCACTTGCTTACTGGCTCAGAAGAGAAAAACATTTGTTTAAAATCCTCTTCAGGAAGGACCAACAAAGCTATACTAAGCAGCATTGCGATAGGAACTGTAACAAAGTGTTTTAACAATTTGTTATCCCAGCACCACGGCTTCACTGAAATAAGCGCATCGTGATACAACCAAAATGCGGGAATAAGAAGAAAGAAAATGCTCGGAATCAAGCTAACATAAACTTGGGTAAGTGCTGGCAGTAGATTAAAAACAACAGACCCCGCAGACAAAAAGACCAAACAAATAAGCACAAGCGACAAGGCTCTCGTTGGATGATCTTTCGGAAGCAAAAATAAAGAGAAGCATGCTACCGACATGGCTATGGTCGAAATAAAAATATCAAACATGATGAGCAGAGAAATAACCTGTGTTGAGTAAAAACTTCGAAAAAAAAGTCCTTCCCAACTAACTCGGACGACTTAAGCACACTACAATACTATGATAGCGGCTTGAATATAATTTAACTTTTTAACATTAGCAATAAGGTCAGCCATGAATTTAGAAGCAAATACTACCGCAAATAAAAACAGTCAATTGATGCGCTACGGAGCTCTATCGCTGCTTACGATGCCGCTATGTTATGTGTGGATGTTTATCGTTTTTGGTGTCATGCTCAGTATCCCACCAACAGATTTACTTCAGGAAAAAATTGCTTATTTAGTCGCAAACCAGGAGCTCATTAGTAGTGCCTATATAGCCGGCTATCTGGTTTTCGGGATTTTGTTGCTTATTGTTGTTCAAGCTAGCCACGTTATGCTGACAAAAAACAAATCAAATATACTCAATACTGCGAGTGCATTTGGATTTATTTGGGTGGTACTCTTGATGTGCTCAGGGATGATTGCACTTGTTGGGATGAATACTATGGCCAGTCTTCACGCTCATGATCAACAGCAAGCTGAGGTCTTGTACTTTGTCCACGCAACAGTTGCAAATGCTTTAGGAGGCGGAATCGAATTAGTAGGCGGATTATGGGTATTTCTACTAAGTATTGTTGGGCTGCGAACTCAGCAAATCACTAAAGCCTTATGTGTATTTGGAGTTGTCGTTGGTATGCTAGGTATACTCACTGTTTATCAAGGGCTACCAGAACTTAAGGATGCATTTGGATTAAGCCAAATAGTCTGGTTTATATGGATGGGCGTTGTCATGCTTCGCAAAAAGCAGAATTAAGCAAGCCAGAAACATATATATTAGCGATTACAGATGGCGTCCAAAGCGCAAGACGCCACCTTTAGTTTTAGAATTCGGCTTTTAGTTTTGCGTCAGTTCTAATGTAAATAATGGTGTCACTTTCAGTTGATAGTTCGTGCTCAAATTTTCCTGTAGAGCTAAAGAAGCTTCCTGCATTTAGTTTAACAGCTTGCTTTGTTTCGTCTGATTTGTAGCTGACTAGCCCTTGAATAACCACAGCTTTGAATTCTGGACTGCCGTCACTTTGACCGAACAAATATCCTTTTGCACCTTTATTCAACTTTACTAACATGCCTCGGGTCAAGTTAGTCTTATTTTGCCAAAGGTTAGCAAGTTTAATCGCTTCACCGTTAATTAGGGTAGATTCATCTTCCGATAACCAGACAATGTTGTCGCTATGAATATTGACTGGCCTTTCACCACTATCAAATTTTTCTGTAGAGGGCTTTACTAAGTAAGGACCGCTATCAATTTCAAGATAAATCATATTAGATTGTGCATTTGCAGCTGTAATATGATCTTCTCCTGCCGGTTGAGTCCAGAATGAACCAGCGGGCAGCCACATTGATTCGGCTGTTGGATCGTCGTTGTGTAGCAAGCCTTCAATGACAATGCCGCGATAAGTAATATTGTGAATATGAGGGGGAGAAGAAAACCCCGGATTAAATCTTACTGAGATGCCCACATAGACACCCCAGCTATTTACTTTAGCTCTTGATTTGAACAACTATACCGTCACTACCACTTTACCCATTGCTTGGCCACTCTCTAAGCGCTCATGTGCTTTACCAATCTCTGCAAGCTGGTATTCTGTTTCATCCAAAACTGGTTTTAAGGCGCCTGCTTCAACAATCTCACTCAAGGCTTTTAAGATCCGAGCATGCTCTTCACGTCTGTGATTGTGAAGCATTGGGATCAACATAAACACAACATGTAGCGACAGGCCTTTGAAGTGAGCTGCTGTTAAATCTATTTCTACCATCGATACTGTTGTCGCAACATTGCCATTCAAAAAGGTAAGCGGCACATTGCGCTTCGCGTCATCAAGTACGTTTGCGCAGTTGTTTATTGCACCAATTTTACCAAAGTTCACCGACCAGTATCCCCAAATCAACCTTGAGTTAAAGCTATCCGATACCCAAATGAACCTTATCGATGGTGGTTATGACCTTGCTTTACGTAACTATGCAGTTGAAGATAGTAGTCTTATAGGTCGAAAACTAGCTGACGACACACGTATTTTATGTGCGTCGCCAGACTATCTAAAAAAGTACGGTATACCTAAAGAACCAAGCGATTTAGAGCAACACCAGTTAATTTTGTTCGACAGCAACAAAACAAGAAAGCTCGTTTCTACCGTAGCTGGAGAAAGTTATGCCTTTCCGCTTCACCCAGTAAAATCGAGAGTAATATGTGACGATGGCTCAAGTATTCGCATTGCAGCTAAAGCTGGTCTTGGCATTTGCATGAGCTCTATTTGGAACGTACACACTGAATTAAAAGAAGGAAGTTTGGTCCGGGTCCTGCCCGACTACAAATATGATGATAACGCAGCTGTTTGGTTAGTATATCCAAAATCGAATGTGCTAACGGCGAAAGTACGAGTATTTATCGATTTCTTAATTGAAAATATTCAAGTTCCAAGTGCTTGGCATACATAGAAAAGCCACACTTCCACAGACCGAGAGATAAAGATGTTAAATGATGAATCTACTTTTGAGCGAAGAAAGTGGCTGGTTTGGTGGGCAGGCCACGTTAAGGAGAATGATTACATCGATGTTTATTTGCAAGTCGAAGGTTTTCCAAACATTGGTTTGCCAGGAGAAACATCGGTCACTGTATTTCTGGCCTCATCCACAAGGAGCCATAGCCAATACCTCCTACGTCATTCCTGCGCAGGTAGGAATCTCCAGCCACACAAAAGCCAGTCAAAGCATTTATATCGAAGTCTAAATAGCCACATCACTCTCCGCGATGCATTCATTTCTCCTTAGTGGCGCTCTCATCAGCAGAAGTACTTCGTTTCTCAAATCTTCATCCATTAATGCCATCAAATGTGTATGGTTTAGTTTGTTGGTTTGTTTCAAGCAAACTGATGTTTCTGCCAATGGTTTCCAATACTGAAATGGACTGATTCTGTCGCCGCGGCTCGCAAATAAATGAACTCTGCGAGTATCCTGCACTTGGTATTGTTGCAAGCGCGAACGCAAGTCCAGGGTATTAGCATCAACTTTACTATTTAAAATAACCTCGTTGGCAATCGAAATATAATCGTCATCGTTTAAGAATTTAGATAGCTTTGGATATTGCATTCCTCCGACAGTCTTGAGCGCAAGAGGAAAGTCCTGCATAGGCGCTATCATCACATTGCGTTCAACTTCCGTTAATGAAGCTAGGTGGATTGCAGCTACCGCTCCCATTGAAAAACTCAATACGGATACCTTCTTATAAGCCGATTTCTTGATGTATTCAGCAATCAAAGAGGCAGAATCTAAGCCAAAGTTAAAGTTTGCATTTTGATTAGCTGCTGGAGCTACGAGCACATCATTACCAGACAAGTGGTTTAACCATGGTGCTAAAGTGCCGGAATAAACGCGACTATCGATCCCAAAGCCAGGAAAAATAACAATCAATTTTCCGGGTTCAGACGAATACCTGTTGGTCTCGTTCAAATCGACATTGAAAACCTTTTTCTCTGTTCCTTGAATCAGGCTGAGTTTGATAGTTCGCTCTGTGTCGACCTCTTGCGCTTGGCGCAAAAATAAATCGAGGCACTTTTTATTCGAATCGCAATAACGAAAAAACTCACCAAAAAATCTAGTTTCTTCTTCCGATAGCTTACTAAAAACAGGTGTGAGTGGTTTAGTGATTTGTGAAGCAATAATGCTATGACAGGCGGTCAAACAGAACATGACAAATAGCAGTCCACTGTATTTACCAATACTTTTTGAGTGTGCTTTCATATATCTATTCCTTTAGATAACTTGTTTGACGAAAAAATTTAAATATAGAATCATTCGACAGTTACCAAATTACCACCAATAATAATGCTATTCAACGCTGCTATTTTTACCTTTGTGACAATAACGGACCCCCTTTTTAAATAGCATCTTCTATGCATACGCGTAAACAGCTCTTATAAAGTCGCGAGCAAATGATGGCACTCTAAACCTTGATTCTTTATTTCAACACCATTACCAATGCAGTTTGTTTGAGCTTCACTTGTTTAATCATCGATGGCGTAATCTTACTCTTCTGTGGTAAGTTTGATGAAGTCATAGAGTCTCGCATTCAGTATGGCTTAGTTGGCAAATATATTAATCAGTTATCAGGGCGTGTTTTTTAAAAGCGCCGCGATAATTATTGGCTTAAAAGATATTAATAGTGTAGTGGATGAATGAAGAGAAGTACCGCAGCAAACAATGTATCACAAACCGGTTTTACACTCGTTGAGCTCATTGTTGTCATTGTTCTTATTGGGATTTTAAGTGTCATCGTCATACCTAGGTTTGTTGATTTCACAGAAGACGCAAGAGAAGCTCAATTGACGAAACTGGCATCCGATTTAAAAAGCACTTCTGACTTAGTTTATGCTTCTGCAATTATAAAAAATATAGCTCAACCGGGCATTGACTCCACTATTGATATCGGTGGGCAAACAATAAGAACAAATTCTGGCTATCCTATGGGGAATTTAAATCTTGCTGTCAAATTTCTAGTCAACCTGGATGCCATCACTTTTACTAACCCTGGTGTTGTTTGCGCTGTGGATTGGTGTGGTCGAGGCAATCAAACCAGCGTGGCCGGACCTGTTACGACTTCAGGACTCCTGACCAAGATATGGCCAAAGGGCTACGAGTGGGGCGATCGATGCGGTGTAATTTACGATAATCCTGAAGATGGCACTCAGCCCAGAATCATTGTACAAACCGATGACTGTTAAGTCTCTGTTTTGATAACACCATATTATCCTTGACACCCTATACACATATGCTAAAACACGATAGTGTCTTGATGTTTTTGTGCGTAAACAATAATAAAACCGAATATGCACAATGCCTTACTTCAATTCCAATGCTCCATACAATAATAAGATCGGGCATCTCTTTTGATAACTAGAGTAAACCGGCAGTTAAGCACGACGGAAATCCGCTTACAACAATATTGGGAGATACAAATGAAAAGTAAGTTTTACAAAATAAATACAATCACGATGGCACTCGCAGCGACAATCGCTACTGCCTATCCACTCCACTCGTTTGCTCAAGAAGAAGACACTGATGCGCAAGCCGAAAGCGATGCTGAACGAATCATCGTTACGGGTACTCGTTTATCAAATCGCTCTGCAGCAGACTCACCTGTTCCGGTAGATGTTATTTCTGGTGATGAATTTCGCCAAAACTCATCAACTGATGTTCAAGACATGTTGCGCACAGCAGTGCCATCTTTTGACGTAAATACGCAACCCATTAGTGATGCAGCGACAGTCGTAAGACCCGCTAACTTACGTGGTTTATCACCGGATAATGTGTTGGTTTTGGTGAATGGTAAACGCCGTCACCGAGGGTCTATTATATCCTTCCTTGGCGGTGGTATTTCTGATGGTGCACAAGGGGTCGATATTTCAGCCATACCGTCGATGGCGTTGAAACGAGTAGAAGTATTGCGTGATGGTGCTTCGTCTCAGTATGGTTCAGACGCCATTGCAGGCGTGCTTAACTTTATTTTGCGTGATAATTCAGAAGGTTTTGAAGTAAACGCGCGTTATGGCTCTACATTTGAAGGCGATGGCGATAATTACACAATTTCAGCAAACGCCGGTTTTGAAGCTGGTGAAAATGGCTTTATCAACGTCACAGCTGAAATTAGAGATGTTGAAGGCACAGTAAGATCGGTTGTTAGAGATGACGTAGCGGGCATGGTTGCTGCGGGATATATCTCTTCTGACGACTTCGTCGGTATTAATACTTACACGAGTGAAGTACCACAGTATTGGGGACAACCCGATGTTGAAGACGACGTTAAGCTTTTCATCAACTCTGGATTTGAGATCAGTGACAATGCTGAGCTTTATTTGTTTGGTAACTACGGTGAAAGACAAGTAACAGGTGGTTTCTTCTATCGTAACCCAGTGACAGAAGGTAGCCAACGTGGCGGTGTATATGCTGGCCCATTGGTTGATCCACTCACAGGTTTACGTGATGAGAACGGCGTTCACTCGGTACTCGTTGGTGCTTTGGATGGTAATACTGATTCATGTATCGATGGTATCCCAATTGGCGGAAACGGAAATGTATTCCCTGATCCAACATTACTTGCACAAGTTCAAGCCAGCGCAAACTGTTTCTCATTTATTGAAACCATTCCAAATGGCTTCGTACCTCGCTTCGGCGGGACCAATGAAGATATGGCATTCACTGTGGGTGTCCGTGGTGAAATAGCAGTTGGTACCGGTTTATCTTACGATGTGAGTGCTCAGCGCGGTTCAAACAGAACTGACTTCTTCATCAAAAACACAATCAACGCTTCGCTTGGTCCAGATACACCAAGAGACTTTGTACCTGGTGGCCAAGAGCAAACTGAAACGCTCTTGAACGTTGACTTTGTATATGCGGTGGATGCCGGCTTATATTCTGAGCTTAGTGTGGCATTTGGTGCGGAATACAGAAAAGAAGAATTTGACTTATTCGCAGGTGATTCAGCGTCATTTGCCTTGGGTCCTTTGGCTAGCCAAGGCTTCTCATCAAGCTCGAACGGTTTTGGTGGTTTCCCGGCGAATACCAGCGCTTCGCAGGACAGTAAAGCGATTTACGTTGATTTAGAAGCAGATGTTACTGAAAACTTAACGCTCCAAACGGCAATACGAGCTGAAGACTTCAGTGAGTTTGGTAACACGACTGACTTCAAGCTAGCGGGTATTTTCCACGTATCTGATACGGTTAGATTGCGTGCAGCCTACTCTACTGGATTCCATGCGCCAACTGCAGGTCAAGCGAACATCACGAACGTGACAACACAGAACGTACAAGGTGTGTTGATTGACCAAGGTACTTTGCCATTGTTCTCAGCGGCAGGACAAATTGCTGCTGATTTCGTGGAAAGCCAAGGCAACGGTAGACCAACGCTTGGCCCAGAAGATGCAAGAAACTTCTCGTTTGGTGCCGCGTTCGATATCGGCGACACTAGCTGGACAGTAGATTACTACAATATTGAACTGACTGATCGTGTTGCATTAGGAGGTAATATCAACTTCCTAGATGCACTTAATTTTGCTGGTGGAGCAGGCTCTGACTTCGCTTCAGTATCAGCGGCGCTAACTGCCCTAGATGCAAACGGTACGATTGATCGCGGTGAGTTTGTCGGCTTGGACGACTTGTCACAATTTAGATTCTTCTCAAACAGTTTTGATACGACTACGACCGGTATTGACTTGGTTGGTAACTATAGTTTCGACTTTATGGGCGGAGATTCTCGATTAACACTTGCAGCAAACTACAACAAAACTGAGGTCGACAGTGTTGGTACGGTCAACCCAATCGACGCAGGACGAGTTGCAGCAATTGAAGACTTGCTACCAAACTTGAGAGGAAACCTTTCATGGTTCCATTCTCACGGCGATATCAGTACTTTAGTTCGTGCTAACTACTATGGTGGTTGGGATGATACTGGTAATGGTGTGAATGGTATCGGCGCTGAAGTGCTATTGGATGTTCAAGTATCTTATCAATTGAATGATGAAACTCGCTTAGTTGCAGGTATTGATAACTTGTTAGATGCTTATCCAGAGGAAAACCCGGGCGCTGGCGGTAGTGGCCAGTTGTACTCAGAAGCCAGTCCTTTTGGCTTCAACGGTGCGACTTGGTATGTTCAGGCTCGTTACACTTTTTAAGTTAAGTCATTAGCTTAATAAAACCCAAAATGCCGCTTGTTGTTCAAAGCGGCATTTTTTTCGGAAGCAACAAAATTAAGGAAGCGCTCATGAAAAATTATCGAATCAAACTAGTTGGCCTAATATTGCTTGGCGGTCTATCCAGCGCCTGCTCTGACAATCAAAGTGTGTCGGCAGTTGACGATAGCCAATGCTTGGACGCCGATTTAGTGCTACACAATACAATAATTTATACAGCCAATGATGCAAAAACCACAGCGCAAGCGGTGGCAGTAAAAGCAGATAAAATCGTTTTTGTTGGCTCTAACGAAGGCGCAAAGGATTATTTGTGCGGTAACGCCAGACAGCTTGATATGCAGGGCAAATTTGTATTTCCAGGTTTTACCGACAGTCATCAGCATGTTGAAGGCGTAGGTCAGCGTCCTAAGACGCTTAGCCTATTCGGGATACCGACTTTGAAAGAGACCCGTGATGCAATTGAAGCTTTCGCACAAAACGTGCCGGAAGGTGAGTGGGTGCAAGGGCGAGGCTGGATTGAGCGCGAATGGAGTGATGAAAAACGATTCTTGACTAAGCATGACGTTGATTCTTTTACCGAAAATAAACCCTTGTTTATGCCAAGAGCAGACGGTGTCTCAGCCTTAGTTAACTCTAAAGCACTTGCAATGGCTGGTATTACTAAAGGCTCCCCGGATCCTGAGGGCGGTAAATTTGAGCGCGATGAAAATGGCGAGCCTACTGGCTATGTACTTGCAACTGCAATGAATGTGTTTCGCGAACTTATTCCAGCAAAAACGAAGGCATATATTAAAGATAGCCTAGAAGTAGGCATGCAACAAAATGCGAAACTCGGCTGGGCAGCAACGCAAGATGCCGGAATGCCCTTTATCAATGTCGACATTATGCAAGAAATACATGCTGAGGGCGGAATGAAAACGCGTATTTACGCGGCAGCAAATGTGCAGGAAGCAGAAACCATGTTCTCTCGCGGCAGAATGAAGACGGAGGATGACTTGTTTGATTTGCGGGGAATTAAGGTATATATCGACGGTACTCTAGGCTCACGTGGTGCGGCTTTGATCGAAAATTACTCTGATGCACCTCACAACGGTTTTATGAACAGAACGACCGAAGAGGAATTAAAGCCCATTCTTCGTAAAGCCTTGCGTGAAGGCTTGCAAGTTCAAACTCACGTCATAGGCGATAGAGCGGTTAAAACGCTGTTAGATTGGTATGAGGAAGCATTTGATGCTGTTCCAGTGAGTGAGCGAGCCGTTGCCGAACCAAGGTGGCGACTAGAGCATGCTCAGGTTATCCCACCCGCTCAACAAGATCGCATGGTAAAACTGGGGATTATTCCTTCTATGCAGCCTAGCCACGGCATTGGCGACTTAAACTTTGCGCCAGACCGACTTGGCCCTGAACGCCTTGCCTATGCTTACCCGTGGCAGCAACTGATTGACCGAGGCTCAATCATTATTGGCGGTTCAGATGCGCCTGTTGAGCTTGGTGATCCGCGCATAGAGTTTTATGCCGCTGTTGCTCGCAAAAGACTAGACGGCAGTTCTGACGAAGGCTGGCATCCAGAGTTAGCAGTGAGTCGTGAAACAGCGCTTAAGATGTTTACCATTTGGCCCGCCTATGGGGCATTTCAAGAGAATGTTCGCGGCTCTGTCGAAGTCGGTAAATACGCGGATTTTACCATCTTTGATACAGATTTTATGACAGCCCCAGAAGCAGATATTTTAACGGCACAGAATGTAATGACTATTGTGGGTGGTAAAATTACTTATCAACACAAGCAGTAAAATCAATTGATGGCAGAATGTAGAAGACCGAATTAGTTTTCTACACACACGATAGCCAGACATTCCCGCGAAACCCAGTCATTCCCGCGAAACTCAGTCATTCCCGCAACGGCGGGAATCTAAATTCCTGATTCCGCAGGAGTGACTTCAGCGCTACCTCGGTTTCGAGATTCCGACGCTGCTTCTAGTCCTTTCTTAGTATTCACTATTACTTGTAAATCACCAAAGTTGCCGGCACGCATCACATAACCTTTCTCTTGCAGAGCAGTGACAACGTCGTCCGCTAGCGTGTCGTGATAATAGATCATGTCTTTGGGTAGTAGTTGGTGATGAAAACGTGGAGAATCGACAATTTTCTGGGCACTCATATCGAACTCGATAGCATTCAGAATACTCAAGTAAACCGAAGAAATAATAGTCGTACCGCCAGGCGAGCCTGTTACCAGCTTGATTTTGTCATCTTCTAAAAGAATTGTTGGGCTCATCGAACTCAACATCCGCTTGTTCGGGGCAATGGCGTTCGCATCCCCGCCGACTGCGCCAAAAGAGTTAGCGACTCCTGATTTAGCACTGAAGTCATCCATTTCATTGTTTAGTAAAAAGCCCGCGCCTTCAACGACCATCCCGCTACCAAAACTCAAATTTATCGTGGTTGTATTAGATACAGCATTGCCGAAGCTGTCCACGATTGAAAAGTGTGTTGTGTCATGGCTTTCATCTAAACCTGGTTTAACATTTTCTGTATTTGATATTTCTTCTAAATTGACTTCTGCTGCTCGTGAGTCGAGATAATCGGCGGCCAATAAAGCACTTTTAGGTACATCATAAAAGTCTGGATCACCCAAATACTCCGCTCTGTCCGCAAAAACCCGTTTACCTATTTCTGCTAGAACGTGAATATACTGCTGGCTATTATGCTCAATTTTACCTGAGCGCGCTTTCACTCGATCGTACATTTGCAACCACTGGGCAATGGCGATGCCACCCGAACTTGGTGGTGAGGCACTCACGACAGTGAATTCTCGCCATTGCGTGATAATAGGCTCGCGCCATTTCGCATTGTAAGCAGCTAGGTCTTGTTCGGTTATTAAGCCATTCTTTGCATTCATAAAATCGACGATATGCTTCGCCGTTTCACCTTTGTAAAAACCATCTGCGCCTTGCATCTGTATCCGCTTCAAGGTGCTTGCTAGCTCCGGTTGTACAAATTTTTCACCCGTCTTAACACCGTCAAAATAATCTGCGAAATTCACCTTAATATCTTTCTCTGATACAGAGCTCTGATAGCCTTCGATGCGCTCAAATAACTGACTTGGCATCTCAAAACCTTCCTCGGCAAGCTTTATGGCAGGCGCAAGTAAGTCTTCCCAAGGCAAACTACCGTACTTTTGATGAGCAGCCCACATGCCAGCGACAGTACCAGGCACCCCTGATGCCAAAATACCATAGACAGGCAAATCGCTAACTACCTCACCTTGCTCATTCAAATACATGTCTCTTGATGCGCCTGAAGGAGCCGTTTCACGGTAGTCTAGAAAATTTGTTTTGCCGTCCATATAGGTCAGCATAAAACCACCACCGCCAATATTACCTGCCTCCGGATATGTCACTGCCAAGCTAAATTGCGCCGCAATGGCTGCATCGACTGCATTACCACCGGCGTCCATAATTTGCATAGCAACATCTGCCGCAAATTGATCTGGCATTGCAACGGCCTGCTCTTGGGCACTTACAACTGGCGGTTGTGGCGCTAGTTCTTGTTTTGAACAGCCTGACAATAGAACGATGCAAACAATGGCAGTCCCGAAAAGTAATTTCATGTTAGTAAGCTCCTTGTTCAATCGATAAAATTGAGCATGCTAGGGTGATGGACTATCACCTTACACTAGTTTGTTGTGCAATGTGAAGAGTAGAAGTCGTAGTGCAGGTTTAGCGCTCAGACTTATCTCTTAGCCGCATTTCTAAAAGGGCGGGCTCGAACCCTAACTTCTCATAAGCTCTGATTGCCGAAGCATTTTGAGGGTAGACAGTCAAGGAGGCATTGACGACATCCTTTTCACTCCCCCAGCTTAATAGTCGCTGCATGATTTCGCGGTTTATTCCTTTTCCTCGATAAGCATCGGCCACGTACATCATGGCTAAGTAGAGCGATTTATCGTAATGGTAAAAGTGTTTGGCGTTCTTTAGTTTTGCTGCGCCACAGGCAATAATCACGTCTCCTTGTTCAGCAACGATCAAGGTGGCATTTTCGTTATTAATGAAGTCTACAGGATCATAATATTCAATAAATCCATCATCCAAGCATTCATCCATTGGTCTCTCCGCCTCTATGATTTGCTGCAGGCAGTGGTCTAGTGCTGGTTTATCTTGCGTTGTCGCCAATCGAAATATGATGTCCATAGTATTAAATATTCACCCACACAAATGTTCTACGCATAGAAAAGTTCAGGGTATTGAAACTAGCAATATAAGAAGTTCTTTGCAATCGAATAGGGGAAGACTGCCTCATTCCTGTTCTAAACAGCAGTAATCCATCCTTTCATTAGAATCCTCTCATCTATTCATTAACACAATTTCTTAAAGAACAAATTTGCAGAAACAAAGATTAGTTGACATACCAACAACTAACTATACAATCATTTGTACAATTGATTGTATTAATGATGACAATATGAAAAAACCTTTCTTTTATGAGCTCGACTACTCCGCAGCATTTTTTGCAAATATGACCAGCAGATTAAGCAAAATGATTAATGATGAATTTTCAGAAGTTTTAAAAGACAGCTCCATTGTCACTCCTATTACGGATGTTTCTCTCGTTATGTTTTTAGCTCAATCAAAGGGCGCTTCTATAGCCGAAATAGCTAAAGCGTTGAGCTATTCTCATCAACGAACCGCATCAAGAGTCAGTGCCTTAGAAAAATTATCGCTGATATACCGGCACACAGATTTAAATGATGGAAGATGTCAGCGATTTACCTTAACTAAACTAGGCGTTGATGACGTCGCTGAATTAACGCGCATAACAAAGGATGTAGCAAGCGTCATTAATGAAATATCCAAGGAGCAAAGCGTTCAGATAATGGAGGTATTATTTGGGTTTTGCCAAGCTATTGAGAATGAGCCCATCTCTGCGCGCATAAAAAAGCTGCCTAATAGCAGACAAGGAGAAATAAAATAATGAGGCATTCTCTGTTTTTAATCATTGCAATTATGGCTGTATCCAGTTGTTCTATCGCCGAGCAACGATATGCGACAACTGACAAATCACCAATAAATGACTCGACTTCTATCGTTCCTATCATTGAGAACAAGAAATGGTTTCACGGTTCAATGACCTGCAATGCCGATAGTGCAAAGCCAATGGATATTCTTAAGTTAGATGAGCAAACCTTCATATTACGACAAAATAAGTGCGACACCTTCGAAGCACCGTTTATGTACCTGCTATTGGGCAGCGATAAAGCCATGCTATTTGATACTGGTGCAATAGAGGACGCAAATATCTCGCCTGTCGCAATGGAAATAGAAAGGCTGATACAACAATATAGCCCTGATCCAGCCTTACCTCTTATCGTCATTCATTCCCATGGGCATGCTGATCATAAGGCTGGAGATAAGCAGTTTGCTAATAATAAGACAGTGACAGTCGTTTCAAGCGACGTCAAAAAAGCAGCTACACAACTTGGGTTTCAAAATGGGCTTAGCGAAATTCAAACATTCACTCTTGGCAATCGCTCTATTAGAATGATTCACACACCAGGCCATCACGCTGACGCAATAACCATTTATGATGAGAAGCATAAAATCCTGCTGACGGGAGACACACTGTATCCGGGACTTATTTACGTAAAAAACTGGGACGCTTATAAGCAGTCAATCAATCTGCTTTATGCATTTTCTGAGGAAAACGAGGTTGCGGCTATTCTCGGCGGACATATTGAGATGTCAAAAGAGCCTTTTGTTTTGTATCCGATCGGCTCGACCTATCAACCAAACGAAGCGCACTTACTGTTACAAAAACAAGATATTGCTATTCTTTATAATGCCTTGAAAGCGGATCCTAAATCCAAAAGAATGGAGTTTGAGAAATTCACTATTCAACCTATGAATTGGTTTCAGCGAACGTTGAGTAATGTATTTTCGCTTTTCAATTAGAATAAGAGGAGTGGAGCCTGAGTTATCAGGCTTCCCCAACAGCTGGTAGATATTCGACCCGCTACCCTCATCGCAGGATTGATATTATTCACCCAATTTGAAGGTTTGTATCAGATTCAGGCTACCTTTAGAGGTACGTGTAGTGCCACCTACAACATAAGTCACACCGTTAATGGTAGTAGCTGCATTGTGTCGGCTAGGTAAATAACCGATATCAATCTCACGCCAAGTAGAAGTATCAAAGTCATAAACAAATGTTTCACCCAAATTATCATAATTCCCAAAGGTGAATACTTTGTTGTCCACAACGGTTAATGAGTGTGAACTAATACCTTTTGGCAAAGGTGGAAGTGTTTCCCAGCGGTCTTCACCAATACTATAGCGTTCAAAAACCGCCATACTGATTTTATGATCATAACCACCTACAACATAAATAAAGTCATCTTTAACAAATGCCCTAGTGTCTTTAGCGCTAGGCATGTCGGCTAACCTAGACCAGCTATTGCTAGCTGTATCGTACATAAACATGGTCGCAGTTGATCGTAAACCTTGCCTACTTTGATAACTGCCGCCCATCACATAGATTTTACCTTCATGGAAAACTGCGGTGTTGATCCTAGTTGCTGCTTGTAAATTTTGTATCGTAGTCACTTCATGCGTTCGGGTATTGAACACTTCGACTTCGGTAACCAAACCCATTCGCCCCTGTTTTAAGCCAACCCCACCCAATATGTAAATAGATTCATCACCATCAAAAATAGCACTATGATAACGTCTTGGGGTAAGCTTATTTTTGAGCGTTTTTATGGTGTTTGACTGTGGGTCAATGATATCAATGTCACCATATAAAGATTTACCAGAGCCCCCCACGACATAGACAAGGCGATCATCGTTAACAGCGGCAAGACCCAATTTAGAAGCGGGTAAGGTCAATGTGCCGCTCATCTGTGGTGAGGCGGAACATGCGCTTATTGTACAAATGGCAATAATGACTGTTATAGCCTGAATAAATTTTGTAAATCTCATTAAATATCCTTATTAATAATGGTGATAGGCGCACTTTGCAGACTCGCTATGTGGCCTCTACTCCACTTATGAGACTCGATAGATTGTAAACTTCTTCTACACACCAAGAACCATAAGCGTTTTTAATAGTTATAGCTTACTCACAAAAGAAAAATGTAAACAAAAAGTCCTTTTCAGTGTTTAAAAAGTATTATTTATTTACGTTTTAACTCTGATCATTTACTCAACAGTTTCTAAATGCTTCGCGCATAGATTGCTCTCAAACATGGTTTTGATTGAATTTACATCTAACTGTGCTTCCACTAGCATTTGCGCAACCTCAGCCCTCCAAGCAAGATCTCCAGCTTCCTGAAATGATGGTCGTACTCTTCGAATGAAATCCAAGACTCGTTCAGCCCAAGCTTTGAATTCATTCAAGCTCCAAAATGCTACATTCTTTAAGTGAGGTTCAGCCCCTACTTTCATTTTAGTAACAGGCGAAACTAAAACAGGTAATATAGTTACCGAATCCGACTTACAAGAGTCAACATTTGCTCTTATCCAGTTAGGATGTGTATGAACTTGCCTCGCTTTATTTGCTGAGAAGGTATCTGTCTCAGCATTGGCGTGGTCCTCAAAAACAAAGCATATGTCCTGAATTTGCCACCATGGATCAGGTGATGCGTCTTCTTCAACTTTATAAGCATTGAACCCTATATGTTCGCCGAGTAATCTATGGGCTTCTTCGAATTGATTACTACTATTAAGTCCTTCTCGGATTTTCTTTTCACGCTTTATTAAATTTCGATCATGCATGTTGCCCATAGAGTTTAACAATGATTCGATCCCTTCCACTTGGCAAATTAGCCTTGAATTGGAAACATCTTGCTCTGTAGAGTCGACAGGTACACTTGCATATCGATGAAGTCCAATAAGCCAAGGAATATCTTTTGCCGCTTGTTTTGCGCGATTGTAGTGATCCCTGACCTTTATTTTATATCCATCAAATTGGTTCTTGTCTGCTAAATAGGCAGCCGATCCAGCCAAGTATTCCCATAATGCTCGATACCCTCTTAATTCACTCGACTTTAATATTCCCAATATCTGTTCTGCATTGTCGAGAGCTGTTTCAAAGTCACTACTCCAAAGGGCCTGAACATAATCAATTTCTCTAGATACGCACTGCTCAAGTTCACCAATGCCAGGGAACTTTGCTTTAGTTTTACCTGATCGAATATCTACAATTTCAGCGTTAACGTCTTCCCAGTCCTCACCATTCTTGATAAAAATGTCATAATTTTCTTTCAAATCATCGAAAGTAGAGTCTATTGACTGATCAACACCAAACTCCAATTCCGCTTGTAATTCTGGATGGAAGTAGTTTCTACGCTTAGTATCAGCTAAAAAGTCGACCAATTCACTACCCATTACAACTACAGTTGAGTAATCCTCAAGCGATCTTGTGCAACGTCCAATCGCTTGTATTACGCGAGTCTGGATACGCTCATTAAATAAAACATTAGCTCCAATTCGTGACATTAAGAACTGCTCTTGAGCATTCACAGTTTTAGGCAGCCCTTCGATAACTAACAATCGGCATTCATCTCCAGGAAAGTCTATACCATCATATCTATTTGCTACGACAGCTACCGCGCCATCAGTATCAATAAAAGTTTGTTTTGACTCCTCAATGTCCTCTGAACCGAAAACCTTTAAGGAAGTTTTATCATTAATAGCACTTTTCACTTGCTCGCTGAGTGAATCATTAGGAACAAGCACTAAACTGCGTGATGAATTGTTAAAAAGCTCGATAGTTAAATCAACACACTTATCTTCTTTTAGAGATAGAGATGGGAAAATGAAAAACCTACGTCCAACGCCTTGCACATCCCATCCTTCAGGTATGGCTAGCCGGTGAATATTCTTTCGCCCTACCAACCTTTCGAGATCTCCACCTTCACCTAGCGTGGCAGACATATAGATACGTTGCTTAGCGCCAGTGAAAGGTGCATGAGCCCATGTAGGCGGTAAAAGTGGTCTAATCAAAATACCTTTTGTTGATAGGTACATGCTACAAGCATCCAGATTTCCCCTTAGCATCGACCAAGCGAACTTCAATGCACTACTTGAGGTGTATTCATCCAGGATGCCGATCAAGTCAGATCTGAATTGTTCGAATACTGGTACCGGTATTTTATCTGTCCAAGTCTTATCAAGAGGACTTTCCCAAGAACCTGTTAATCTTGAAAAATTTGTAGGGTTTAAGTAAGGCCTAATTAGGCCGCAAATAGCATCGAACGCAGCCTTGTGAGATGTGTTCAATCTTTCAATTTCTAAAGACCACAATTTCGAGACGTAATTTTCCGCAGCGTGAGCATCGTCGATTATAATTATATCTGGGTTTTCGAAAAATGGGTTTGTATTAAAAACGCTACTGTATGTTGTAACCGCGACACTTTGACCTTGCTTGTATTTAGCAACATCGCTGGGATCATAATCCTTAGCTTTGCCAGTAAAACCCAAAACACTCAGCCCATAACGGGCATCGGCCTGTTCAACAGCTTGATTCACTAATTGCTTAGTCGGGCAGATATAAACAACTTTTTCTCCATACTTCCTTCTTCTCCACTCAGCGATGAGGAGCCCAACAAGAGTTTTTCCACTTCCCGTTGGTAGCTGTAAAGCTACATCTGGAACATTCTCCGCTTCTTCAGCATATAGTTGCATGATAGACTTTTGGTGAGGCAACACATCTGGATATTTACGCCGTGGTAACTCTCTAAAAAGTTGATCCGGGCTCGCAGATGCAGTAACTCTATTTGTTCTTTTTTTAAAGGCCATTTATTCCTTCCCTTCAATTGTTGTTTGTTATACAGCTACTGCACTTAAGCTAAATTCAAAAATCTGTCTATTTATCCAATAACAACTGGAACACCAACTTGATTGACGATAGGCGTATATAGATCCACATCGATATCGGGAGCACTAATTGAAACAACTAGTGAATACCTAACGCGCTGATTGTAACGCTCAGTTGCAGGCCGTGTTTTCCACCACCCAAGTGATGGGTAAACTGCAATGGCACCACGGCTTGCCAACTCTGCTGCGCTGCCTTTCCACGTATCGGAATGTAAAGAGCCTTTATGTCTGTTCTTTTTACCAATCAACCAGTTTGGGTCATTCTCATTTCTGTTTACCCGCTCTTCGTCATCTCTGGCCGCAGCATTTATCCTAGCTCGGAAATCCGCTTCACTCTCTAAGGGACGTTTTACATCAAAACGAAGACCATGAGACTCATACCTATAACGTGATGTAACACCACGTGCAGAGGGGTTGGGCTCAACGAAATAGGATAATGTGACTCGCATTTCAACAAGTGTTTCACCAAGTGCTTCAAGTTCTTGCAAAGGCCATGGTAAGCGATGTAAATTCATATCACGCAGCTGAGGCTCTTTTCCCTTTTCGCGTTTAAACGGGGTTAAAAACTCCTCACATATCATGGTTAAAGAATTATCCGCGCTCCACATGGCTCTATCGAGACTGGGTTCACCAAATCCACAATGCCTTACCAACGTTGTCGTTTGCGCTTTAGTCGGCTCTCCTTTTTCGGGAAGGAACATACCTTTCATAGCATCTGTCCACTGAGCAGAGTGCACTATCAGGCCACGAATACTCTCTGGCCATAATTCAGGGTACTTTGCCATTAGACGAGCGGCCATTTGGGAACAAAGTGCTGAAGCGGCGCTTGTTGCGTTGCTCGTTGTAAACATCCGCTCAGTAGGTTTAAAATGAGTTGTTAGCAAGCTCAAACTACTCATCCAGGCTGCGCCTAAACCGTCTCGTGCTGCATTGCCCCCCTCAAAAACCACATCGGGTTTTAATGGCCAATGTGATTGCCACGTCTGAGACGTTGTGCTGAATGGACTTAGCCCACCAACATTTGCAATAGGTGTATAGTGTTCCGCATCGGCTTCTGTAATTCTTGCCAAATTAGTCATTGCACCCACGGTTATAGCGTTCCATGCTTGCGCCGGGTCATGAATGCCATCTGATGTATTGCTTTGCGGATATTCCATCCAAGCAGTTGGGTCTTTAATATTTCCAGCAGATAGAACAAACAGCTTAGGGGTTTCGCCTTGTTCGTCAGCATCAAACGCGAGCCTATCGATAGTCGATGACCATGCAGAAGGTCGCCCACGATCACGGTTATCTCTGGCTGTAATTGCCATGCTATAAACCCTTTTACGATGTGGGGCTACAATGGAAGGACGATCTACCGCTTCGGAAGTCAGGAATCCGTGAAGCTGAGGGTCTCCACCATTAGCACCATCTTCTGGAATGAGCTTAACTGATTCAAGACGATGCGAAACTACTACTGGCGTATTCGCTGCAAGTAAGTCGGTTAAATTTCCAAGTAAGGCAAGCCCGGCCATTTCTGTTCCATGGCCTTCGATATCATCAACTCCCCAAGCGGGTTCTACACTATGTTTATCAACATTAGAAATAGATTCTTGTAGCATAGGGTGCCCATTGTTTACACCTGTATCAAATAGGCTTATATAAGGTACATCTGCATCTTCTTCGGGTATTGATAATCGCGCAGTTAGCTCATCTACCCACTGTGCCTGCTCGTCGGGTACTAAGTCATCAAAAAATTCTGCTGTTTCTTTAGCTCGTCGTAACTCTGCGATACTGTTTAATGTCATCATTGAACGCTTCATTTGGCCTACTGAACCATAGACCAGTAAAATTGAACGTTCAGGGAAATAGAGCTCACCGGGAGCGATCCGAAAGTTTAATCCCTCGGCCATTTCTCGGAATTGGTTCACTGTAGCCTGTCTATCACCACGTATTGGCAACCAAACTTCCCACCATAGACGCTCATCGTCAGAAGTTGGCATAGTTTCGGGAGAATCGGTCCATAATGCTTGTATAGTAGCCGCGCGAATGTCCGATACTGCATTCAATAACTTACTGTGTGCAGGACCACTTTTTTTGTCCTTATCTTCGTCCAGATAAGCAGAGATGAGTTTTTCAAAAAACACAAGTTTACCATCAGGCACAAATACAGTAGCAAAGGTTTTACTATCGTCGTAACGGACATTTCGCAGTTCGATGCCTGAGCGCTCCCGGGCCAGAGATTCAAAAGCCAGTTCAACATCAGGGAAACTTTCAAATTCAATTTGCAGACCAAAACCTTCATCAGCACCAGCCAACCTTTGCTGCGTAGTTGCATCATTCAAAACAGGATTCAATTGCTGGAGCTTACCAAGTAACGCTCCTCCATGTTTATTTCGATTTCTATTGGGAATTGGTGAACTTGCGCCGCCTTTCAATGGCGAGGTGAATTGTTCAGAATGTGCACTATTTTGAAAAATAAAGTGCGGATGATTATTTTGCTCCCTTTCTGCCATACAACGTCCTTATCGTTAATTGTTTTTACGTCAACCTAATTGATAGCTTTCGGCGTTCTTCTAATGCCAGAGTAATATCTTTTTCTGATATCTTTTCTGCTCGCTCAATCAATGCTGTTTTCAACACTTCATCCGCTGCCCGGGACAATTCCGCGTAACTTAATCCGATGGCTTTGTTAGACAATCGTTTCCAAGATGTATTTTTAATTGCTATGCGTGATAACCGAGATTTAAGAACGCTAGCAATGTGCACTTCATCCGGTAGCTCATAGTGCAGCAGATCATCAAAACGACGAAATAGGGCATTATCTAAAATATCCGGGTGATTAGTGGCGCCAATTATGATGCTATGAGAATCATCCTGTTCAATCATTTGCAAAAAACTGTTAAGGATACGTCGTACTTCACCAACATCGTTTGCTAATCCTCGTTGAGAGCCTATTGCATCAAATTCATCAAAAAAATAGACTCCACGAGCCTGATGGGTGGATTCAAAAATCTGCCTCAGTTTGGCAGCAGTTTCACCCATGAATTTGGTAATTAAACCATCTAGACGCACTTGAAATAATGGCAGACCTAGTTCACCAGCCAATACAGACGCGGTCATTGTCTTGCCAGTTCCTGGTGGGCCGACTAACAAAAGCTTACGCCGAGGAGACAAACCATGTGATAGGATCTCGGCTGCATGACGTTGCTCACGAATAATTCGTTCCAATTGCTTAGTAAGATCACTACTTAGCACCATATCGCCAAGTCGAGCTTTGGGATAACTCACACTTAGGAGATTAGCTAGTTCTCCTCTAGGTTTACTGATAGGAACAGCTTTACTCTTCGATTCAATTACTCGACTAGCTTTGGCCTGATCAACTAACGTGCGCAGTTCTTCCGCAAGTTTGCCATGTCCTCGCTTGGCTTCATGAGCGGCTACTTGCATTGCGACAGAATAAAAACGGCTATCGTCGCCCTCTAAATGCGATTTTAGTAGCGCTTTTAATTGATTTGCATTGGCCATAATATGGATCTCCCCAGTATGAAGCTATCATACCTCTTTAACTGTACAATCACGATAAAAATCATCAGGAGCAAACCTCAATAACTATACAACCTCCTATGCTTTATTGAACGCTTGCGCACAATGCTTTATTTAAAGTGGGTCTACTTACGTTAAAATACTTAGCCACCTCAGCTTTGGTCATCATAGGGTCAATTAACATAGCTTTTGCTTTTTTAATATCTAATTTATTTAGCTTAGCTTTTCGACCGCCCCGACGACCCCAAGCTCTCGCCGCTTCAAGTCCAGCTTTAGTTCGTTCAGATATTAATCTGCGTTCAAATTGAGCTATCGAACCGATCATATGAAACGCTAGCTCACCCACAGCCGTTGTTGTGTCTATGTTCTCATTGAGGCTGATAAACTGAACCTGTTCAGATTTAAAGCCATCAAGTAATTCAATTAAGTCTTTTAAACTCCGGCCAAGCTTATCTAGTCGCTGGACGATTACAACATCGTTAGCACGTAGCGCGTCTATCATACGCTCAAGCTCTGGTCGTTGCTTTGATTTACCACTGCATTTTTCTTGATATATACGCTCGCAGCCTGCCGCCTTTAGGGCATCTAATTGAGCGCTTTCAGATTGTACGTCCGTGCTTACTCGTGCATAGCCTATTTTCATCATAATCCTAAAAACAAAGGTAGGTTTATTTTACGTTGATTAATTTACGTATTGTTTTACGTTTAGGCAAGCTAATTGAGACGTATATCGTGTCATGGTTATAATCGCAAATTAACGACCGTTTACTTTACTCATAACATTCAAAACCAGCTATATGTTACTGTTGAGTCGCTAGTTCTGCTTGAAGCTGATAAAGAAGTGAAATATAAGATCAGAATGAAGGCTTAATTCTAGTATTTAGATCAGAATCAAGGCTTCATCATGATCTTTCTTTACGAACTAGTCGAAGTAAATCTGACAAAGCCATTTCGACCGTTTCTTAGTCATTCTAATTATTATTCATCTTAATCAGTGTAAAAGTAATATGTCAAAAAATTACTTTTTTCGTAATTCATACTTCATTATGTTTACGCTTAAAGTACGTCTCCATATGAAGAATTAGATAATTTTATTGTTTACCGGTTTTCATCAAGAGAAAAGTAAGTAACCAACTAATAATAAAGAATATTTTCAATATAATAATTGGTTACTGTTTTGTAAGAAAGTAATAAAGTTGTTAACTGTTCAATCTCTAACCTATTGATTTTTCGTTCATTCAAAATACGCCAAATAAAATATAGTTGTAAACTTAATCGCTAGAACCTCTCTGCTGGACTCATTATCTAGTAATAAAGTTGTTAACTAGCGCCCTTCAATGCTCGACTCTAGCACGGCCCCAAGCCATGACAGTCGAATCTCCTTAAGTGCTGCCATCGCTGCAGGAGTGTCACTACCCGCTTTTAAGCGTGATCCAGTAACTTTGGATACCCTATGTATGCTGCAATACACTGGCGGCACTACCGGAGTTTCAAAAGGAGCAGCGTTGTCACACGGCAATGTCCTCAGTAACCGCGTGCAAACCTTAGACCGCTTAGGAGAGAGCTTTCAGTCAGGTAAAGAAATCGTAGTTTGCCCATTACCGCTCTATCATATTTATGCATTTACTGTGTGCATGATGACGTTTTTCGCCAAAGGTTGCTTAACTATACTGATCCCCAACCCGCGGGATCCGGATGCATTCATCAACGCATTGAAACCGTTTAAGTTTACGGCGTTTGCGGGCATCAATACGTTGTTTGTAGGCCTTGGTCAGCATCCTGAGTTCAAAAAGCTCGATTTCTCCGCACTTAAGTTAACCATGTCGGGGGGTACAGCATTAACCTCCGCTGCCGTCGATATTTGGAAAGCAACCACAGGATGTAATATCACCGAAGGTTACGGTTTATCTGAAACTGCACCAGTAGTGACTTTCAACCAACCTGGAGCAGAACAAGTTGGCACACCATTGCTGGACACCGATGTGCAAATGCTTGATAGCAACGATAAGCTAGTTGCTGACGGTGAAGAAGGTCAAATCTCGGTTAAAGGCCCACAAGTTATGTTGGGCTACTGGCAGAGAGAAGATGCAACTGTAGATTTTCATGGCCTGCTCCAATTAATTAAAGGATAAAGTAGTTATGGATCTATGTTGGTCACATTGTCATTGGCAGATAGATTACTCTCAGCATGATGAGCTTTGCTAATCAATCTAGATCCAATATCGATGCCCCTGGCCGCAAAGCTCTTTGCCTCCAGCTAGAGGGATCACGGCCTAATTCACGACCTAGCTCAACTAACCCCCTCATTTTCTGCTTATCAAATAAATTAGTGGTTTCAGGGATCACATAGCTTTGTGGAATGGCAACGTAATTCATTTCAACATTGAAATCTGGCCGTTTATTTATAAGCTGCGAAAATGTTTCAACATCTTGTATGGTCTGCAATGTTGATCCTCGCATTAGTGAAACCAATGAACGCGTTGCAATTGCGTCCCATGTTGGGGTTGTTACATCAGGATCCATCACTAACTTGTTGTTCACCACAATCCAGATTCTTATCTGAATTGGCTTTGTATTGTCTATATTGTCCAAGCCAATATCTTCATTTTCTCCATACAACCAGCTGCGGTCATCGATTCCACTAACGACTTGCATAGAGGCGCCACCATCGACGTAAAGGCTATCGTCAATCATCACGGGGGGAAATGCCCCAGGAATAGCTGATGAGGCAATAAGTCTTTCGGTGATCAGTTCTTGGGCTACTGACACTGAATTATTGGCAGCTAAGTTCGCTAAATCCCAAACGCGCATAGAACCATAATCTAAGTTTGTTGCACCTACTAAGAGTGTCTTATTATCTTTGGAGCGATTTACAATTTCGCTAATCAATTCAGGACTTATGCTTTCTTTAATTTGCTCATGCAGCTTTGTCGCATCATAAACTGCGCTGTTCGCTGACAATAAAGATACCAAAAGCTTGGCAATAACCATCTGCGGGTCGGGATTACGATACAATTCAACAATAGTCTCGTAAGCCTCATCAGTGCCAACAAATGCAAAGGGCGCGATAAGTGCGCCAGTACTTATACCACTGACACTATCAAAATTAGGTCGCTTGATTCCCTCTTGCTCTACTTCTCCCCAACCTTGTAAAAAACCGGCACCAAACGCACCTAACGCTCCGCCACCCGACAAGACTAATATGTCATAGGTTTCCGTATTTTTATTGCGCAGTGAACGCGCATATTCCGACTTTATTCTTAATTCGCTTTTGCGACCTATTTCTTTCAACTCTGCATTATAGCTATCAGAGTAGTTAGCTGCGTTTGAAACAAGCGTTTCTTTGTCAATGCTGCGAATCGGCGCAGCGCAGGAAGTAGTTAGCAGTACCAGTGCAATCACTGAGCAAACATTAAGTTTCATTTTGTAGATTCCGGTTTGAATGCGATTGAATTCCAACACGCTAGAATGACATCGTCTAGTAGTTTCCCTTCAATCCTCGTTATACCTAGGATATGTTTTCTCGCTAAATTTGCGCAGGTTTCAATGCTCAATGTAGCAAGGACGTCTATCGGTAAAGGTTTAAAAATTTCTTTTTCAACGCCCACATGTAGCATGATACCTACTTCTTTAAAAAGTTCTTTCGCTAACAACTCTTCGCGAAGCTGCACAATCGAAGGTAAATGATCAAACTGACTTTTTGCCAAAATTGCCTCCGGGTGGTTGAGGCTATACTGCCAAAAATTTCGCCAGATACATGAGTATTGCTCAAAAATACTGGATGTTGCATCAAAGCCGTCAAACATACTCTCAGCTAACGTGTGTAAATTCCTTTGATGTAAACTTTGAATTAAATCCTTTTTATCATTGAAGTATAAGTATGTTGTGCCTACGGCAATCTCCGCTGTTTGTGCCAACTCTTTCATAGAAAAGCCATGATAACCTTTTTCGGCCAGTAGTATGTTCGCTGCATCTAGCAGCTGTTCGCGCTTAACAGACATATACGATAGGCAATGGATAATTGACAATGAATGAACGTTCATTCACTATATTGATAATGAATAAAGTAGTCAATGAGTTGGCGCTTAAGTGTTAGAAATTTCAAATGCTTTAGCGCGCATTAGCGTGTGGATCAGTTGTTTAGATATCATCGATTTTTTACCAACAGGCAATTGATTTTCCAACATAATTTGGATGTTAAATGCTACTCCAATTAAGTCTTAGTAGCCTTATGATAGTAGCCACTTTGTTAATCCAAGTGGCTTTTATCGCTGTCAGCATTGCTACCTTAACTAGATTTGGTTCATGGCTTGGATCAGGTCAAGTTAGCGCTAAATTTATTTTAGCACTAAGTTTACTTATTATTTGGCTAGTAATGGGCCTGACAGTATGTTGCTGGGTATGGGCGCTGATGTTTTTGCAACTCGATGTACTAACGACTCTAGAGAGCGCACTCTATTTTTCTATCGTTACATTTACAACGCTGGGATATGGTGACCTTATTTTAACAGATAGTTGGCGAATCTTAGGTAGTTTATGTGCTGTGAACGGCTTAATTTTGGTCGGACTCAACACTGCTTTTTTAGTGGAGGCGTTGTCGCGAATAAGGCATTCTCAGGTCAACGGCGTTAGGACCACAGCCGAGCAAGGTCGCTAATATGGAAAACATCGCAGTAAACAGCTTTTTAACCTACACCATCGGTATTCTGGTTTTCTTTATAGGCGCTTGGCTAACAAAAAAAATCAATTTTCTACGCGATTTTAATATTCCAGAGCCCGTTACTGGCGGCTTAATTGCAGCGATTGCAATTAGTGTGTTTTTTATTGTTACGGGCAATGAAATTGGGTTTGATTTAAGCACTAGGGACAAACTACTAGTGTATTTCTTCACCGCTATTGGCTTAAATGCTCGATTCTCAGACTTGGTATCAGGCGGTAAACCGCTGATTATTCTGCTTGTGTTGACCTTATCGTTTATTGTCATTCAAAATGTCATCGGCATTAGCAGTGCTATGCTACTCGACTTACCCAATGCTATCGGTGTACTCGCGGGCTCAGCATCTTTAATTGGTGGACACGGCACTGCGATAGCCTGGGCGCCTGACATAAAGGAAGGTGGAATTGAAAACGCATTAGAAATTGGTGTCGCCGCAGCGACTTTAGGATTAGTTGTTGCCAGTCTAGTTGGCGGGCCAATAGCTAAATTTCTATTGGCTAAACATAATTTATCAGGTTCTAGAGATACGGAACCCTCTATCGGTATCGAATATAAAAAAGCGGATGAAGAAAGTTTTAATCATCTAAATTTTATGTCTGTAATTTTGGTTTTGCATATTAGTATTATTATCGGCTATGTGTTGAACCTTGTACTCGAGCAAGCAGGGCTAAAACTGCCACTGTTTGTGAGTTGTCTGCTAACTGGGATTGTTTTGTCCAACACCGTTCCTTATTTACTCCCCAAATTACACTGGCCTGCGCGCACCCGATCACTCGCGATTGTTTCCGATTTTTCTTTGAGCTTATTTTTGACTATGTCACTGATGAGCATGCAATTATGGACAATTGCTGAACTTGCAGGGTCGCTTTTGATTATTCTGTTGTTTCAAACAATCGGCGCGGTGTTGTTTATTTTGTTTGTACTGTTTCCTTTGATGGGAAGGAACTACCAAGCCGCAGTATTGAGTGCTGGGTTTGGCGGGTTTGCCTTAGGCGCAACCCCTACAGCAATTGCCAATATGACCGCCGTGACTAAGTCTCATGGCCCCGCGCCGACAGCATTTATTATATTACCATTGGTGGCCGCATTTTTTGTTGATGTTACCAATGCGTTCATCATTCAATTTGCGCTAGCCTTATAGTGCAATAATTAAAGTTTTAAAAGGAACCTGAATATGGTCTCAAATAAAAGTGTATTGATAGTAGCATTTAGCGGATTACTACTCAGCGCATGCTCAAAAGAAGTTGAAGTCGAAACTAAAGAGATCGTTAGGCCGGCGAAATTGATAGAAATACAAGCATCAAGCAACGAGAAACTATTTAATTTCCCCGCGGTAGTCGAAGCGTTAACGTCAAAAAAGCTGACATTTCAAGTTTCCGGCCAAATTGAAACCCTGAATGTTCGCGCCGGGCAAGAGATCAAAAAAGGTGAGGTTATAGCAACACTCGTGCAAAGAGATTTTCGCAATAGTGTAGAAACAGCGCAAACACAATTTGATTCAGCAAAACTTGAATTTGATCGCGCTGAGCGCTTGATTGTTGAAAATGCCATTTCTCGTAGCGTCTATGATCAGCGCTTGACTGCGCTTAACGTTGCGAGTGCACAATTAGATTCAGCAAACAAGGCGTTAGAAGATACCGTCCTGACTTCTCCTTTTGATGGTGTGATTGCACTAAAACAAGCCGAAGAGTTGGAAACAGTTAGCCCAAGCACGGCGATAGTGACCATTCAAACTGAAGGCGCGGCCGAGGCGCTGGTGAAAATTCCCGCCAGCCTAGTATCACGCTCAAAGCAAATTGAACCTATCGAAACGATTATCACATTAGACGCAGCACCAGATGTGGCAATACCAGCTCAAATGGTGTCAGCTTCCGCTATCGCTGACGAAAAATCACAAACCTTTGATGTGCGATTTGGATTTTCACCACCCGAGTCATTAGTCATATTGCCGGGTATGTCAGGCACGATAAAATCAAGATTAGTTTTTGCGGGTGATGCTGCGAACGCTGGACAAATTTCGGTTCCTCTAAATGCAATTGTTACCGATAGCAACGGTCAATTTGTGTGGGTTGTTGACCAAGAAACTATGCGGGTTTCAAAAAGAGAAATTTCCGTCGGAGCTGGTGTGGGCGAATCACTTGTCGTCGAGTCAGGTTTAAATGCCGGTGATGTAATTGTTGGTGCGGGTGCTTCATACCTTAATGAAGGTCTTAAAATTAGACCTCTGAACCAATAACCGAATAGGGAAATAGACATGAACTTAGGCATCTTTGCGATAAAAAATCGCTTGATCACCATGATAGTCATACTTGCCTCCTTATATGGTGGCTGGTTTGCTTATGAAAACATGCCTCGTTTCGAGGACCCCGAATTCACGATTCGAACCGCAGTTGTTATTACTCAGTATCCGGGTGCTACACCCGAAGAGGTAGCAAATGAGATCACTGAACCATTAGAAACAGCTATCCAACAGTTACAAGAAGTTGACTCCATTGTATCGACCTCGTCAGCTGGGCTATCTCGTATAAATGTCAACATCAAATATGAATTTTCTCCCACCAAAGCCTCTTTACAGTCTATTTGGTCGAAACTAAGAAATAAGATTCAGGATGCCCAATCAAGCTTGCCGTCGAATGCCTATGAATCGATCGTTAATGACGACTTCGGTGACGTTTACGGTGTTTATTTTTTACTGACTGGCGATGGCTATTCTTATAAAGAGTTAGAAGAGTATGCTAAACAATTACGCACAAATGTGCTTGCGGTTGATGGCGTTGCCAAAGTGTCTTTATCTGGATTGCAGCGGGAAGCAATTTATGTCGAGATATCAAGAGAACGCGCGGCTATCTTAGGGTTATCCGTCAATAATATTGTCCAAGACTTAAGCCAACAAAATGCTGTCACCTCGGCGGGTAATTTAAAAGCGGGGAATCGGCGTCTGATCATCCAACCTTCAGGCTCAATTGACTCTGTAGAAGATATCAAGAACACGGTGGTGTCTACTGATAGTGGAACCCTTGTTTACCTGCGCGATGTTGCAACCGTTAAGCGCGAGTATGTTACGCCGTTAAGTGATGAAATTCGATACAACGGAAAACCGGCAATCGGTTTTGGTATCTCAAACGTTACAGGTGCGAATGTTGTTGCAATGGGCAATGCAATAGACCAAAAACTGCTTGAAGTAGAAAATCAAAGACCGATTGGTATCGAAATTCATGAGTATTATCATCAAGGTAAAATAACCGATGAGGCTGTTCTTAACTTTGCTCTGAATGTTGCAGCCGCTTTGGCAATCGTGCTTGTAACGCTGTTTTTCTTCATGGGGCTGAAGTCTGCACTGATTATAGGTGCAGTATTGCTCATTACTATCGCTGCCACACTTGGCACCATGTATTTAATCGACATTCCCATGCACCGGATTTCGTTAGGTGCTTTGATCATAGCATTAGGCATGCTGGTAGATAATGCAATCGTTGTGACCGAAGGAATATTGGTTGGCACGCAAAAAGGCGAAGACAAGCATGCGGTTACCAAGAAAATTATTGAACGCTCCATATGGCCTCTGCTAGGCGGCACCTTAGTTGGCATCATCGCATTCGCGCCTATCGGTTTGGCTCCGGGACAAACGGCCGAATACACAGGGCACTTATTTTGGGTGGTAATGATTTCGTTAATGTACAGCTGGATTTTTGCTATAACGGTTGTGCCTTTCCTTGGTGACTTGCTATTTAAACAAGCGCCGCCAGGATCTAAATTAGCCGCTGAAGGCAAATTAATGGCGAAATATAAGTCATTTATGCGTGTAATGCTGGCAAAACGTTGGTTGCCCATCGGTGTCACAATCGCGTTATTTTTGACAGCCGTGTGGGGTTTCCAGTTTGTGAAGTCAGGGTTTTTCCCTGCGTCAACAACACCGCAAATCGTGGTTGACTATTGGTTACCTGAAGGTACCGACATCTCTCAGACAAAATCCGATATGTTGCAAATAGAGGATACTTTGCGAGAGCTAGACGGTATTGAGGCAGTACAAACTCTTATCGGTCAGGGTGCGAATCGGTTTATGCTGGTTTACAGTCCTGAGAGTAATAACTCTTCTTATGGCCAATTCTTATTAAAGGTTGAAAGTTATGAGGCGATTGCAGGGTTAGTACCGGTTATTCAAGCTTCCCTAGACAGCAATTACCCCGATGCTCAAGCTAAAGTCTGGCAGTTCCAATTAGGCCCAGGTGGCGGTTCAAAAATAGAAGCGGAATTTAGCGGTTCGGACCCTAAAGTACTGCGCCGATTAGCGGACGAAGCAAAAGCAATAATGCGCGCGGACGGGCGAACCATTTCGATTAAAGATGATTGGCGACAACCGGTAAGCATTATTGAGCCGGTGTACTCTTCCGCTCAAGGGCGTCGCTTAGGTATTTCCCGCGAAGATTTGTCCAAAGGTTTACAACAAAATTTCTCTGGAACATCTGTCGGTGTCTATCGAGAAGGTGATTCAATGATCCCAATTATTGCACGGGCACCTGAGTCAGAGAGGGTTGATCCTAATTCAATCGGACAAGTTCAAATCATCTCACCGGCGACGGGTGCTGCAGTCCCGGTTAATCAAGTTGTTGAAAGTATCAACACTATATGGCGCGACTCACTGCTAAAACGAGAAGACCGAGTGTGGCGAATCAAAGCACAGGCAGACCCTATTGCCGGTGACTTAGCGTCTGATTTGTTTTTACGTCTCAAGCCTCAAATCGAAGCGATGGAGTTACCACCTGGGTACACACTGAGTTGGGGGGGCGAGCAAGGTGACAGCTCAGAAGCGAACGAAGATTTAGCGAGTACTTTGCCTCTAGGCTTGTTGGCAATGGTATTGACCGTGGTGATTTTATTCAACGCACTGAGGCAACCCTTGGTGATTTGGTTAGTTGTGCCACTCGCGCTTATTGGTGTGGTATTCGGTTTAGTTGTGACTGGCACACCTATGGAGTTTATGGCCATCTTAGGCTTATTGTCCCTATCAGGATTATTAATTAAAAATGCGATCGTGCTTGTTGACCAAATGGATGTAGAAATAGCGGAAGGGAAAGCACGATTCGATGCTGTAGTCGATTCAGCCGCGAGCAGAGTACGCCCTGTGATGATGGGAGCGTTGACAACTGTGTTAGGTGTCATTCCACTATTTGCAGACGCCTTCTTTAAGTCTATGGCCGTTGTACTCGTTTTTGGGTTAACTTTCGCGACCATATTGACCTTAGTAGTAGTACCTGCCCTATATGCAGTGTTCTTCAAAATCAAAAATGACGAAAGAGAGGCCTAATTATGCTGCAATTGAATAACAACAAAAAAGCCATCAGAACTGCGGTGATTTTAGGCCTAACATCGTTAGCGCTAGCCGGGTGCGGAAGCACTGGTCAAGACAACTCCGCGGCGGCTAAAACTGCTGTGACTCAGAAAGTAGGCGAACTTCCTGCTCAGTGGACTGGTATACAGCAGCGACTTGGTACAGTCGAAGCCGGTTGGTTAGCACAATTAAATGACGACTTATTGACTCGATTGGTAAATGAAGCACTACAAAATAATTTGAATTTGCAAGCCGCAGCGGCAAGCGTAAACGCCTCGAGAGCTTTGGCTGATCAAGCCGCTTCAGCGCTATCACCTCAATTAGGCTTAAGCGCCGGCGCATCTGATGGAGGGGCGTTGGAAAGTCGCTCGCGTGGCGGTTTTAATGCAGCATTACAAGCAAGCTGGGAAGTCGATTTATGGGGCAAAATTGAAGCCGGAACACTGGCTGCCCAAGAAAGTCTAGCCGCAGCAGAAGCAGAGTATGTTTTCTCTCAGTATTCTTTAGCTGCAGGCGTTGCCAGAGCTTACTTTGTTGCCATTGAGGCACAACAACAGCTAGCTATCGCGCAACAAACTTACGATGCAATCGAACAAACCACTAAAATTGTTGGTGTTCAGTTCAATAATGGCGTTGCTTCACAACAAGACGTATCACTTTCCAACGCTGAGCTAGCCAGTGCTGATGACGCATTAATAACCGCGCGGGGCGCACAACGCGATGCAACACGTGCTCTAGAACTGTTACTTGGTCGATATCCCAGCGCTGAGCTATCGGTGGCAAAATCCTTACCTAGTGCCCCGACCAGTGTACCGGTTGGTTTGCCTTCTGAGTTGCTAGAACGTAGACCAGACCTTATTGCTGCAGAGAGACAAGTCGCAGCTGCATTTAACAGCTTAGATCAAGCCAAAGCCGCAAAACTTCCCAGCTTATCATTGTCTTCAAATATAGGCGGCTCGTCGAATGACCTAAGCCGCTTGCTGAACCCTGCGAACCTTGCATGGCAAGCACTAGGCAGTATTGCTGCTCCTTTGATTGACGGCGGGCGTCTAGACGCTGCCGTGGATTCGGCAACAGCGGATCAAACAGCAGCTATAGCGAGCTATGCACAAACTGCGCTAGAGGCTTTTGCAGATGTTGAAACTGCACTCGATCAGGGGTCGATTTTGAGTCAACGTCAAGTTGCACTTAAGCGATCACTAAGCGAAGCGGAAAATGCACTTAGAATTGCAAATTTGCAATTTGATGAAGGCGAAATAGCATTGTTGGATGTTCTGCAAATTCAACAAAGAGTGTTTAGCGCTAGACGCAACGTATTATCGATCGATCGTGCTCAATTGAGTCAATTTGTTGATTTAAACCTAGCGCTTGGTGGAAGCTGGCAGTAGCCGCTTTACTGTAGTAGCTCGCACCTGATGTGGAACTAAGGTTTTATGATTGTCGAGGTACTCTAACCGAAGGCGATGAGCGAATTGCGGGCGGTCACTTTCAATCTAAATATATACGGCTCTCGGGAGTCGATTTTTAAACTGCTGGCGGCGCATCAGCTAGCTGGCTGACTCGTGAAATAATCCTCCAGATACCATCAGTCTCCTTAATCCATATGTCTGTAACCTTGTAGTGCGGGGGCAATTTACCCACACCTTCACGTTGCCAATCGAGCGACCAAGTCGCTTGAGCAGTGGCAACATTGTCAACAACCTCAGCGCGAACAGACGTAACTTCAACCGAAGTTGTACTCATGCCAGTCATCCCAAGGTAAGCCGCTTTATCGATTGGAGGAGCGTCTGAATAGGTACGGATCAGTCGAAAGTCTGAGTGCATGAGCGTATCAACCGCATTCATATTTCCAGCGACCAAAGCCTGAGCCCAAGCAGTTTCTTGTATAACGATTAAATCCTTTTCGCCATCTGAATCGACTGCGTAAGAGAGTTGAACAACTAAAACTAGAGATAACATGCAAAGATGGCGTTTCATAACGATTGTCTTCAATTGTTTAGGGTTAAATATAGCAGTAAGCATCACAATAGCCATTTAATCGGCTCATAATAACTAGTGTTCATTAAGTAAGGACTGATGCAGATTGATCATAAAGTTGAGCGGTACGCGAGCGCCCAAATAGTTAACCTATCTAGTATTCATCCAATCTAGAGAACATTGTTTAGTGATATCCCAACCCCGACTCTGGTTTGATGATGGTTGTAATCGATTAGACTCTCACCATAGCCATTGAACGCGGTTGCGTATCCTCGCAATTTTCCGTAAAGGGGAAAGCTGAGTGATAATTCAGCTGCTCCTCGACTGGTTGAGAAGTTCTGTCGGCCAAGAAAGCCAAACTCTAGATCGTTATATTTATATACCATCCCCAATTCGAAATTACCCATATAGTCTTTAATATCTGGGTTGTCGTCTCCATTGGGATCAAACTCAAACTCTTTTTCGTCTTCAGATAAGCGGTACCAAGGCCTAAACGAAAGTGCAAAATCGTTTTTTTCATAAATAAAGTTGGCGTAGACTCGATTCCAACTTCGAGATAAGTCCTGTGCTCTACCATTTGATTGATGTTCAATACCTAACATAACAGCAGTATTACCGCCAAATGGCTGCCATGAAGTTGGCGCTAAATAAAAAAGCTCTGGCTGATAATTTGTTTCTCTAAATGGTTTTGATATGCCGCTAGCGTAGATTTGCCACCATGCTTGCAATGTGAAGCCCACATACAAACCATCACCTTCTACCAGCATATCGCCAGTATTCAGTGGCACCTTTAAGCTGAGTTGGAACTTAGCTTCATTGTCTTCAAGATTATCTTCATTGCCGTCTAAAGTACGATACGCTTCTTTATTAATACCACTACTTGTAATAACGGGTAAAACATAATTGGGTCTATGTGGCGTAATAACCCAACTTGAAAACTGTGTTGATCTTTCCTCTTCCAATCGCTTAGTGACTAAACCATCGTTTGACTTCGGCTTTACCTCTACATTCTTCGTTTCAATCGCCTGCGTGCATTGCTCCCGAATCTGCTTAAGCGTTAACGTTTCAGCTCCATTGAGGGCTTTTTCGGTGACACAGGTATTAAAATTGTTCTCTGCGGCGTTAGCAGAAACAGATAAAAGCGAAAAGCATGCTATCGACAACAGTACGGTATGTTTATTCATCAGAAAATTTTCCTACTTTCTAGTAACTCAGTTCACTTTTTACCGTGAGCGATATTCAGGGCGTTTGTGAATCCAACAGCCCAATTATCAAATGCAGCTTTGACATCACTGGTCGTCGATAATGGGTTCCCATTAAACATATAACTACCTCTGCTCCCCTCAAGCACAACGGCATTAACTTGATTGCTCATGGAGTCTGAGAGTATCGCTTCTACGGTAACTTCCCCTACACTTGTGGATAATCCTGGAACCACTAACATTGAAACGTTTGTTGCTGCGGTAGGAATTTTCATATCAGTAATGATAAAGGCAATAATCATGGTTTCTTTAGACGCTTCGGTCACCAATTGATAGCCGCTTTTGTTTAATTCTGTCGCCATTACATTTTCAAAATATTGTTGCATTTCAGTTAAGTCCTCAACTGAAACCGCTTTGATATTCGGATTAGCGTCATTAATTGCGATCGGCATCATCATAAACTGCGTGTAATTTTCAAGCGTGGGGGCATCAGGTCTAACGTAGACTAAGGTTGGTAAATATTCAGGTTGCAATACCATGCCATCCACATCCACACTTAATTGCGCAGAATCAACTTGATTGCTAACTTGAGCACAACCACTAACAAATGCAAGGCTCATTGCCGCGACTGTGAAACTGCGACCTATGCTATTAAATATTTTCATTTTGCATTTCCTATAGATTGTATCGATTGAATCATATGGCTTATCGTTTAAAGCGCCTTAAGTCAGGGTAAATGAACCAACGTTCAGTTTACTGTATCAGACTTCAAATGATCATAGAATTTTTTTAAATGGGCCTTATTACCAAGAGCAAAACTAAGATAGGTGTTTTGAAGAAAATATGAAATGAGTTGTCGTCAAGATAAGTAAGTGAACTGAACTGTAGTACTGAAATTCGAAATGAGATTTGTGGAAGTTCTTGCCTCAACATATTGCATGCTCAAGCTTTCGCATGTTTTGTAACTTATGCACCAAAGTCAAAATCTCGTTGGATGGTGTAGTCGTCAATCACTGAGGTTTGTACGGGTTCGAAAACCGACGGGGCTCGACAAGTATTGGCGGTAATCAGAGAGTCTAATTTGTCTAAATGCATTATTATTTTGTAAATGGTCGCTGGGTCGGTAATACAAGCGATAATTTTGACGTTGGTCTTTTCACAAGACTCACACTCGGTAATGTCGATGTTGAACACGCGTTTAAGTCTTTGCGCCCACGACATGCTGCGGGCGTGGTAGGGTTTATCTGAATCTTTCAGATGTTCTGCTAAACGAGGGCTGTTCTTACCACGTTGTGAGGCCGTGACCTCCGCACGTAAATTGCTGTTTGGCGCAAACACCCCATAAAACCGAGTAAGGTTGAGTCTAGGCGGTGGCACCAAGGCTGCCAGTTTACTTATGAAATCAATCGGTGAAAAAAATACATGTGTAGTTCCGTCTGTATAGGGTGTCTTAAGTTCATACCTGACGTTGCCAGTGGTTGTCAGGCTTAAGCGTTTTTCACTCACCGCTGGCCTTGCGATATAGCGACAAAGCCTCTCTAGTTTGTCTGCTTGATCTGCGTCTGCGAATATTCCCTCGACACGAAGTGGCTGCATGTAGGCTAAATCCAGCTATTTTTGCTAGGTGTCCATAGTTGTCGTAATCTTTGGCTGGCAATGTTTGTAGACTGAATACTTTTTTACCAGCATCCTTGCTTACGGCAATACGGTAGTTGACCGATGATGCTTGAAGTTGCGGCAAACTATCTTCATCATCAATCGGTAAGTTTAGAAAGGTGTTGTCTATGTCGCGTTGGATCAGTCCTGCTTTTTCTAGATATTTTGCGATGCGATGACTGACGGTGTTAACTACCCGCTCCATATCACTATGGCTGGGAGCTTTGACTTGATTGAATTCGGGTTGACCTTGCGTTTGTGTGATGACGCCTTCGAGAAATAGCATATGGAAGTGGATGTTGAGATTCAGTGCACTACCAAATCGTTGAATATAAGTCACAGCCCCTGTCTTAGCTTGTTTTTTTAGATAACCTGCGCGGTTTATGATATCCGTTGAGATAGCGCGGTGAATGATTTGCATCACTTTGCTGAGTTCTTTTGGATACCTAGCGAGTAATAAACGCAGAGGGATAGGTAAACTAACAGGATAACCTTGTAAAACATCATCCACCAACAGTTTCGCACTCTCTGCCATACGTCTAGCGCCACAGCTTGGGCAGAAACCTCTCTTTTACAACTAAAAGCGACCAGTTTCTGATGCTTGCAGTCATCGCATACTACGCGCAAAAATCCGTGTTCAAGGCGACCGCACTTAAGAAATTCATCAAATTCCTTTTCAACATGATATGGCAATGATTTACCTTGATGTGACAGCATTTCTTTAAATTCTGGGTACTGTCGCTCAACAAGTTGATACAGTAATGTCTGCTCGGGACGGTGACGTCGATAGGAATGAGTGGGAGATACTAGCAATGGCGCCCGTACCAGTAATTTTTTGCATAGTTTGCAGAAATCTTGAATACTTCGCTACTGGACTTGTTGCCGAAATTTGGCTGGCTTTGAGTGCCTGGTTTAAAACAGATCTCGCCTCTTGTCTGTCGCTCGCAACTATTGCGCCAAGGTCCGCTCGTACAATGCCGACTCTTAAACTCCAGTTTCCAACCAACTGAGTCTTATTATTGCTTGGTAGAGATACTGATTACAAACTTAGAATGCAAATGGCCTTTCTGAGTAATAGGTTTTTACCAATCTACTTACCTAGACATCCAATTGACAAACCTCTGAGCCCATGGAGGTATCTCTTCTGGCTTTATGCGACCTGAGTGTTTTGATTTAGGGTGGTGGATACCGGAAAAATCGGATTGATCAAATTTTTCCATAAATATGTTAGTTGGCCAACCCAACGACTTTTTCATGATCCCCTGTAATATTCGACTCATATTATCTGACAACCATCCACTGAAACCTATTCTTAACATCATTGTCGAGAGTTTTGCTGCACCGTCGGAAGTATCTATCTCAAGTAACGTTATTGGACTACCTTTATACTCTACCTCTATTAAATTCATACATCTTGGGTTATGCGTATCTTCCAACATATGCAGGTCTTTTCTGCTGTTGTCTCGCTTTGGTAGCTTGAAAATTTCACGAGTGACGATTCTGCATTGGTGATGTGTTTCCAAACATTTTATGGCGTCTGAGAATGACTTGAACTTCGACAAATATAGATGAGTATCATCTGTCTGGTCATCTAAGTTGTTCCAAGCACCACCAGGAAGATCACCCGTTTCTTCCTTTTCGTTGGCACTTAGGTTCTTATCTAGCACTTCTTTATCGCCGTTACCGATTATATTGTTGACGGGCTTAAGCTTCTTAGGAACTCGGTTGGTAATAAATGGCGTCTTAAAACTGGTTTTAACCGAATCAGAGATTAGCGCCATAGTGGCTTTATCGGTATCCGACAGCTCATCATCATTCAACTCATATTGCTCTGGGGCCTCTCCTTTAGAACCGTTACCTTTTACTGGCTTGCCTCCTACCTTACGTTCATATTTTGGGTGCACAAAGTCGACTTCACCTTTGACCTCAGAGGGTAGCTCCTTGATTCCATGAATTTCCCACACGAAAAACGTTCCGGAATCACGGTCATCCCAACCTGTCATTTCTAGCTCTACTCCACCTAATGAAGGAGGAGTAAAGGAAAAATCCCAGTGATCGTAATTTCCCTTTCGGATTTGATTAAGCAATAAACTGGCACTGATGCTTTCAAACGACTGCCGTGCATCTGAGTCCATTAAAACCCAGCTCAGAAAGCGCCTGTTATCATCTCCGTTGAAATAATGTACTGGATACTCTGCTCCTTCACGGACATAAATGGTTTGCCTATCATTGTTTAAGTCTATAAAGAAGTCCTCGGCCAAAGCGTTATGCTGCAAACTTAATCTAGCTAAGAAGGGGTCATGAAAGAAAAGTACTCTGGCCAATTCTAGCTGAGGAATATAAATCTTCCTGTCAGCAGCATCCGCGACAAAGCAAAACTGAGCGTGGTCTCGTCCTCTGGGAGCTTTGTTATATGCAGGGCAGTCGTCGAGTTTAGCTAACTGCCAATGATGTGCATTTTCAATCGTCAGGTGACGGTGTAAACCCAACTTTTTATTACCACTCGTCGAGTTTAATATTCTCCGTCGAACAAGAATGGGCGCGGCGCTGAATTGAACACTCTTGGAAGGTTTGTTCGAAAAGTCGAGATTTATCGCCCACAACTTATTATTAACGCCTCGAAATAACGAACCAATTGCACTTATTTTCGAGTCATCTTCAATGTGCTTATATTTTGCATTGTTTGCCATCCCTGACAATCTCCCCTAAGAACTCTTTTACAACTTTTGACATGCGCACTTCACTCAAGCCTGACTTTCTAAGCAATACCCATTCTTTTATCATCGTATTGCTTTCGATAAATGAGATATAGGCTCGAGTCAGACGCCTTATCTGATACTCATCAACAGATTCAGTGTATCTTTTTAAAATGGCGGTACAGCGCGGCAAACGGCATAAATTCTTCTCTATTGTCGCGCTATTATTTAATTGATGTACCAAAAATGTCTGTGTTAACCGAGGCACAGACAAGTCATTCTCTACCCTCCGAACAAAGTCGAGTAATGCTCTGGCAGCCACACTATCACGTGCAGACCACTCGACACGGCGATTCACACTCACCGGAGGCAACTTATGTTTTTTATCTACATTGACTAACCAGTCATGGTTGTTTCTATACAGGCGAGCATATAGTGCAGGCTGTGCATTTCTTGCACTCTTTGGCCCATATTCAAGCACGAGTGACAGCCATTTATTCTGATCTACCGTCAGCGTGTTAATTTCGGCTATTATCTTTGCCTTCTTTTTTTCGCACCTCTCATTTATATTTAAAGCTCTCTCGAGCGCCTGTACTGTCGACATTTGGCCTTGAGATAAGGATCGTATGGCCGTTATATGTTCTGCAAAACTAAACGCCTTACGGTGCTTTCGACAAATACTTCTTAACCACGAGGTATCACTTGTGGAGGGGAGCAGGTTCTTCTTTTTCAACCAGTCTTTACCCCAATACGAAATGAATTGGCTTCGTATGAGCTGATGATCGATTCGCTTACCGTTTCGAAAGTTATTTGCAAACGCCAAATTACGATAAAAGGATGTCCATTGTTGATAACTAGGCGAGCTTTTTACGAACGAATCAAATAACTGATAAACCAATTCACTAAAGCGCTTGCTTGATTCTGTTTCTGGATGACTACCAACAATTTTGCTTTGTAAGACCGAAACATAGGCATGTCGATGCTCACCATTTTTCCTTATATCGGTCTCAGATAGCGCCCCATGAATAGGACAACAATCGACTACGGGGACTTGCCATCGCCTATCCCAAAAGGCTTCACCATATTCTTGCTCATGCTGCTGAAGACAGCAGTGGCACATCAGCATTACCCTCTTAGCGAGAACTCTCGATGCTACGATTCCAGACGCTAAATGCGCAGCTCCTTGCGATCTATCACACATCCATTCTTCAACCGACTTCCTTCGGTCATTCGGCAGAAAAGGGGCATAGATCGGCCAAAGAGTATGCTTTTCTATTAGATCCAATGCAGATAAGCTCAACGATTTTGGATACTGATCAGCAATACGCCCGACATGGCTGGGCAAATCTACCGTGGCAATAACTTTTTTATTTGCAAACACCGAGTTTAATAGCTGTTTCGGTGATGTCTCTCCTTCATGGACCCCAGTCCTAGCAATGACGCTATACAACAGCTCATTAGGGTAAGGGGTAGGAAATCCAAGCATTAAAAACCTGCTGCCCAGTCTTCCAAGTTAAAAAACATCCCCCTTCTGTCCAAGGTTTCATGAAGATCTTTATTCTCTGTATCGCAAAGATCGAATAGATAGCGCAAGTCTTCGCTTTCCAAGTCACACCAATCTTTTCTCTTCATAGACTTCTGAGCGATAGGAGGCTCATCCTGTTCGCATTCTGAATACCATTTAATCAGAATAGGGAGCATTTCTTTAAACTGAGCGTTTGGGTACTGTTTAAATACCTTATTTACCAAAGGTACCAAGAGCTTTTCATCATAATTTTCATCGAGTTGAAGCATCAAATTATACAAATGAAGAGCTTCATTATTACCGCCAAAGAGGCCCTGTTCCTCTTTTTGACGCGAGGCGATAATCTGGTTTCCGATTTCTATAAGGCGCTTTTCGATATCCAAGCCACGCAGGTCTGAATATTTTACGATTAGCTCAGCATTTCCAGAACGAAGCGCATCAAGCATCGGCTGGACTGGCTTAAGTTCCTGCTCATAAACTGACTTCATTATCCCTTCGGTTATTCTTTCTTTTTTATTCGCAATAGCTCGAAGCTGAGAGAGTACAAACAGCTTGACGACGATATCGAGTACTCCCTGTGAAAGGTCGAACCAGCAATCTCTAATTTCGTTAGTGAGAGGATCATCCGCATGTTTCAGCCACTGGTATTTCCACAAATCATTGGTAAACCGAATCCAATTTGGATTATCAACTAGACCTTTGCCTGCCTTATCTATCTTCTGCGGAATAGTTTCCCAATAAATAGATCCTATCCCCGAACTCCGTCGACCGGATTGCATCTCAAGTTCGAGGATCGGTCGTGCTTTTGGCGTACCCACAAGCACTACTGGAATACCGACCTGATTCACCAGTTCTACAAAAAACTCCAACATGTGTTCTTTGCCACCCGACCGCACTTGACTCAAGCGTTGGATTTCATCAATAACTAAAACACCTATAGCCCGGTTGTTAGCTGTTTGACGCATCAAGGCTAACATTTTCGGCAAAGACAAACGCTGCTTCGCGTACCGCCTCTCATAATCAGACCCAAGAATGTTATCCACACCGCTGAAAAAATTAAGGCATAGGCTTTCCAGATCACCATTGCTTGGGCATTCGATTTTGAGGTATGTAGTTTGAATAAAATTGCGTGCCTCGTGAAAAATAACTTGAGGGTAAGTTTCTAGTATTCGATTTAAGGAGCTGCTTTTACCGCTTCCGGATATACCAATCAGTGACATACTCCGGGCAGTAGTTTTTTCAGTAGCAAAATTTACTGGCTGCGTTCCATCAGATTTAATTAGCTCATAACCCTCCTGCAGTTTTCTATTCAATGAGCCATCATTTAAATTTCTACCGACATATCCTCTGCGTATCATCATGCTGATACGCTCCTCTAAAAGGACATGCTGCGACAAGGGTTGAAAGTAATCATCCAGCAGAGAAACCACCATATGCATTCTAGCTTTGGCATCGGCATTTCTGTCCGAGGGCTTGTAAAGAATTCTTCCTTTTAAGTTTGTACCAGCTTGTTTGACCGAGAGTATTGGCGGTAGCGCCTCGATAAATGGATTATCGCCGTATTGCGGTACACCCGTGTCATTGTATTCAGCAACTACGTAATTTTTTGGAAGATTCACTAGTCATCCCCACCATCGAATAGTTCGTCTTCATAATCAGGATATTCATCATCGTCGGAACTCTCGCGCAGACTGATAATCTTAGCTGACGGCGTTGAAGAAGTTGTTGAAGCCCTTCTGTGGGTTCTCTCGGTTTCTAACTGGGCTGCACGAGCTTTACTTACTCCGGCCATTCTCTCCGTGTTGGTTTTGGAAGACCTTGGTGTATCTTTGACTGCCGAACTAATTATATTTTCTATTCGCTCTTCGTGGGCAGCTCTCGTTTTGTCAGCAGCTAGTCTCTGTTTGGAAAGTTCTTTTTTCTGTTCATCTTGCTTGCGCCAAACCTGCCAAAAGGAGCAGTTTCGGTACTCTCGTGACAAGTCAGTGAGTTTGCACACCCAATAATCTCGGCTATTTGGTTTATATAAAAGGTAAATTTTATCAGCAACATTAGGGTCATATGCAACTACCACTTTCTCAGGCCTGTTAGAAGATTTTGTCCGATGTAACCAGCCTGACGACAGCACTTCTGGAGAAGAGTAATACAAACCAAATAAACACACGCCCTTTTCTGAGGTTGTCGCATGCTCTCTAGGTAAGAGTGCAACTCGAAGGTTTTCCTCATCGCCTTTTCTGAGCCGACCTGTGCGGTTTTGTAAGCCCCACTTCCATAAATGAATTGGGACATTTGGTAGATCTGTAGGCATGTCTTCACTTCGATCATACTTTTCCATAGGGTCGACAAAGTTGTGCATGATAATCGAGGAAATAAGAATTTCAGTGAACTCCGAAATTGTTAGCTTTCCATCCAGCCAATAGTTTTTACCTCCGCGTTTTTTTACGGTCGTTCCTGAAACAACGCCTGGAGCATATGGTTTAAACTCTGCCTGCAAAGAACGAAAATTCCTTTCTACAATTCCCTTGGCATCTCCGCGATAAGGAGGTGTGTTTTCAATTCTCACGAAAAAAGCTTCTTCAAGCCCCTCAATCTGATGCCCTAACAGTTCACCTCGATCAGCAAGAATTGATTCAGGTAGACCTGATGAAGGCCAGTCCATTTCGCAGCACTCAATTCCTAGCGAAGAAAATAGATCGCTCTTATCTGTCATAGCAACATGAAGAGACTGAATCGCCGCTACATAGGATGGATTTTCAAAGCCTATATACCAACCAACTACAAAACGGGAAAAAACATCAATGACAATATATAAGATTGGTCTACCCGCTGGCTGTGTTCGGTCATTATCATCAACCAGGATAATATCTGCGATGGTTGCGTCTATTTCATAGCGCGCCCCTGGGCCAAAGGCTTGCATGGTCGCTGTGCTGGTTAATGGTCTGATATCTTTTTTATAGTGTTGAGTGGGCGTTTTCTTAATTATTTTTTCTTCAAAACCGTATTCCCGATCGTAGAAGTACTTCAACTGCCATTTGGTCGGCTTTTCTGATTCAGGGGTGTTTGGAAAGAGTTGGTCATATAATCGTTTTAATCGACGATGCGCAAAGGGGAGTGAAAATTCGTTCTCTTTTAACAAGTACTTATCGATTACAATGCGGAAAAGCTTTTCGGTTGCTTCATCGATGATCGCCCCCACACCTTCCATATGAACTCTTGGTCGACCCAGTTTTTTGTCTTTTGCCTGACGGCGTTTACCTTTTCCTCCTGAATTAGGATAATCAGGCAAGAGTGCATTTGGTATCTGGCCGCGCTTCCAATATTGCCTTGCAATGCGGTACAGGTAGGGTTTAGAAATGTCTTCTACTTCAAGTATCGACTTGAATACTTTCGAACGTATCTTTGGTATGTAAAAAAGTGGCTCTTCGATTAAAGGTTGCAGCATTTTGAAGTTTCTATCGCGAATTGCTGCTGCTTTTGAGCCCGGTTCGGGCGCTTCCTGTTGTAAATAAGCAAAGGGATCTCTTTCCCGTATTAGCTTTTCATCGAGAACCAACTGCTCTAAAGAATCTAGAGATTCGAGGGAAGGAAAGGCGTTTTTGTCATCCAGGGCAATCCATACAATATCTTTCCCAGCTATTTTGAGAACTCTGAATAACTCATCATCAAGGCAAAGAACTTCATTAACCTGATACATGCAATACCTCTACTACCGTATCAAAAGATTCTGACAGCAAATCACTGCAACGAAGCTTGCTGTAAGGAATGGAAATATCAAAATGGAAATACCGTCGTGCAAGCAAAAGGCGCAACTGAAACAAACTTTCCCCCAATTCAAGACGGTAAGCGATGTCTATTTTTTTGCAGATATCAATGACTGTTAGTTGAAAGTTTTCAGCAATTTGCTTTGAATAGAAATTAAAGTATTGTGATTCATCATCTAAGCTCAATTCCTGGCTTTGAAGACTATAAAGCCATTCAATGTTCTTGAAGACTACGGCTGGTATTTCTTTTTCAGTCACGAGATACCAAGGAGTGTTCTTTTTTCGCCAAAAACGGCGCTCAATTTCTAGCTTCTCTACAGTTCTCGCATCCCTAAGCGCTGAGCTGTCTTTAACCTGTACGGCAAATAACGCCTTGTCTTTTTCTTTAGAGTTAACAACAAAGTCTGTACTCATAAATTGTGGTACGCCATTAATGGCAGGGTGCAGTATTCCTGTTTCGTTACAAAGTTGCTTTGTAATCGTAATATCTAAAGGAAATTGTTCTCTGATATCGAGCGTTGACGTTCTCCATTGCAATAGCAGAAAAGTTGCTAGCTCTAAATCAGATAGAAGATGATGGGTTCGTTGGGTTAGATGGCCAAAAACACGATGAGACCGACCTTCGGATGGAACATCTCTTACACTAAGCCAGGGTTTATATTCAGAACCTACACCTTGCCCGCGCCGTTGCTTAATCCAGCGAGCATTTTTAGCTTCAGTATTCCAATATCTCTTTTTGGCCATAAAAAAACCATCTGAGCTAGTCTGAATTCAGATTAGCTCAGATGGTTTTAGTAAACAACTCTATTACTCAGTTATCTACTTTATTACTATGTAAACAACTTTATTACTCATCCACATGTTTACTTTTTAAAGTAGGTCTCTCTACTCTACTGTAACCGACTTCGCCAAGTTTCTAGGCTGGTCGACATCTGTCCCTTTAATTACCGCCACATAGTAAGATAATAACTGTAGTGGGATAGTATAAATAATCGGTGCTATAGGCGATTCACAATGCGGTACGTTGATGACGCGCATAGTCTCGTCACTTGCGAAATGTGCATCTTTATCTGCAAATACATACATGATGCCGCCACGAGCGCGCACTTCTTCTACGTTTGATTTTAATTTCTCTAATAACTCATTGTTTGGCGCTACGACAATAACAGGCATTTCATCATCAATTAACGCTAGTGGGCCATGTTTCAGCTCGCCTGAAGCATAAGCTTCCGCGTGAATGTATGAAATTTCTTTTAGCTTAAGAGCACCTTCCATTGCGATCGGATACTGGTCGCCGCGACCTAAAAACAAGCTGTGATTTTTATCAGCAAATTCTTCAGCTAAGGTTTCAATTCCAGCAGTCAGGGTCAAAGTCTCTTCAAGCTTACTTGGCAGACTATGCAAACCATCGATAATGGCTTTTTTATCTTCTGGGCACATGTTGTTGTATCGGCCTAAAGCCAATGTCAGCATTAGGAAACCCGTCAACTGAGTTGTAAATGCCTTAGTTGACGCCACACCAATTTCAGCACCCGCTAGCGTCATGAAAGACATGTCAGATTCTCTGACCAATGACGAGCCAGGGACATTACAAATGGTCAAGCTAGACATATAGCCTTGTTCTTTAGCAAGGCGAAGTGCAGCCAGCGTATCGGCCGTTTCACCCGACTGTGAAATAGTCACTAGCAAGCTGTTCGGGTGCACCACTGATTTGCGGTATCTAAACTCAGATGCAATTTCGACGTTACATGAAACATTGGCATACTGCTCAAGCCAATAACGCGCCGTCATGCCAGAGTGATAACTCGTACCACAAGCGATAATCTGAACATGTTGAATATCTTTTAGAATATCCTCTGAGCCAGCACCAAAAATACCACTTACGATATCGGTTTCACCTAAGCGGTCTTGCAAGGTATTGCGCACAACCGTTGGTTGCTCATGAATTTCTTTTAGCATGTAGTGGCGATATCCACCTTTGTCGCCAGCGTCATGCTCTAATTCTGAATCAAAGACTTCACGTTCAACACTGTCACCGTTTTCATCGTAAATAGAAACCGACGTTCGTGTTATCTCAGCAACATCACCTTCTTCTAGGAAAATGAAACGACGCGTCACTGGCAATAGCGCCATTTGATCAGACGCAATAAAGTTTTCACCAATGCCCAAACCAATCACAAGCGGGCTACCTGAACGAGCAACGACCACACGCTCGGCGTCTTCTTTATCCATGATCACTGTGCCGTAAGCACCATGGAAAAGCTTCACCGAGTCTTGAACGGCTTGGAGTAGATCTTTTCCTTTTTTCACTTCTTCGTGCACGGTATGAGCAATCGTCTCGGTATCTGTATCAGAGCCGAAAGTATAACCTTTCGCCTGAAGTTCACTGCGCAAGGCTTCATAGTTTTCGATAATACCGTTATGTACAACGGCAATGCGCTCAGAGGAGAAATGTGGATGCGCATTCTTTTGGTTTACACCACCATGTGTTGCCCAGCGCGTGTGAGCAATACCGGTAGAGCCTTTTATTGGGTTGCTTGCAATTGCGTCACTGAGCGCTTTTACTTTACCAACCTGACGCTCTCTGCGCAGATTCCCATCACCATCGAGCAATGCAACACCTGCCGAGTCGTATCCACGGTATTCGAGGCGTCTCAGGCCTTCCAATAAAATTTCTACCACGTTTCTTTCGGCAATCGCGCCAACAATTCCACACATAATTTTGTCCTAATCTGTCTTAAATTCTATTTGGTTTCAGTATTACTCTGCTGAAACCTTTGCGCACATAACGGTAACGCCATGCGCCTCTATTCGTTTTTTTGCCTCAGGGGGAATTGAACTATCAGTCACTAACACTGAAATACTTTTCCAAGGCAACTCTATATTCGGTATCTTGCGCTCAAGTTTCTCTGACTCGGCCAGTATAATGAGCGACGTACTTACATCGGCCATTGTTCTGCTAAGTGAAACCAGTTCATTGAATGTCGTTGTGCCGCGCTCGACGTCTATTCCCGCTGCACCAACAAAAGCTTGATCAAAATTGTAGGCTTTAAGCATGTTTTCCGCCATCTGGCCTTGAAAAGAATGCGACTGCGCATCCCATGTACCGCCAGTCATCAATACTTGAGGTTCATTCTCTGCTTCAAGCAAGGCATTAGCTACATGTAAAGAATTAGTCATAACGACCAAGCCTAGTTTTTTCAGAATATGAGGGAGAAGTGCTGAGGTTGTGCTACCACCATCAACGATGATGCGATTATGATCTTTGATCAAGCTTGCCGCTAAAGCAGCAATTGCTTTCTTTCGACTCGAAAGGTTTTCATTTGAAAGCTCTGAAGACTCAGCAGGCAGTAAAACTGCGCCGCCAAACTTCCGCAACAACAAACCGTTGTTCTCTAGTTCAGCTAAGTCCTTACGAACCGTAACTTCTGACGTAGAAAAGTATTTTGCTAATTCATCAACTGCTACTTCGCCGCGCTCATTAAGGCGTTCAATGATCGCACGACGACGCTGTTGAGTGTTTCTTTTTTGCAAAACGCAAGGCCTTAAATTTCAAATCGAAAGGCATTATAGTTATTTTCTTTCGATTTGCAAATTCGCAGCCAAAACCCTTGAAGATAAAAAGGAGTGGAGGGGGTATTGGCTTTGACCTATTTATTCCAAGGCAGTTTGGCCATGATCATTGCAAGATTGCACTTGCCAGTCGCGCCAGAGAACAGAAGACCTGCACCCAAAAGTGCCGGAATTACAATGAATGCAGAGTCGATAGCGAACGTTGCTATACTTCCCAACAAAACAAAACCGCCGATAGTCAGTTGTACTTGCCTGTCTAGGGGTAAAGTTGAACTTTCGCCAATTTGAGTATCAAAGCCTGCATTTTGCCATGCTTCAATACCACCCATTAAATTATAGACGGTGACAGACTCATCTTGATCCGTCACTTTAACGCAAGCAGAATTTCCCCGTGCCCCTTTTTGGCAATATATAACCACTTTCTGCTCAGTTTGCGGTAAATCACTCGATGTAATCTTACCCAAGGGTAATAAAGTGGCTCCTTGTATATGATTAGTGGAGAACTCGGCTGGCTCGCGCACGTCAATTAAAATAGCATCTTCACTGTCTAGCCAGCGTTTAACTTGTAGTGCATCGATATTTTGGAACTTCATAGTTACCCCAGTTTGTTTACTGACAAAGACATTAGGCACACCTAATATCTAATCTTTACAATATATCAAGTACAAGGTTGATAGAATTGCATTGGCTTCAATACTTGCGAGTCGATAGTAAACCATCTGACCCTTTTTCTCAGTTGCGACTACTTCGGATTCGCGAAGCTTCGCCAAGTGTTGTGATAAAGCTGATTGCGAAATATTCAGAAGGGATTCTAGCTCACCGACGCTGCGCTCCCCTGCTACTAATGAACATAAAATTTGAAGTCGATATTGATTGGCGAGCAGTTTCAAGAACTGTTCCGCTTGCTTAGCATTTTCGGCTAATTTTGTGTTTTGAGATTCGTTTAGCATACACAACCTTATATTAGATAAACCTAATATATATCAAAGGTAGTGTTTAGTGAACGTAAAGATCAAAAAAGGCCAGTAAAATGAATTCTACTGGCCTCATATAGCTAGGTTGACTAGGGTAGGTTTATTTTTTCTTAGGTCGTTCCCAACCAGCAATCGAGCGCTGCTTACCACGAGCAATAGCCAGTTCTTCTGAATTTACATCTTTAGTAACCACAGAACCGGCGCCGACAGTTGCATTCGTGCCAATAGACACTGGCGCTACCAGCGAGCTATTACTACCAACAAACACACCGTCACTAATGATCGTCTTGAATTTGTTGACACCGTCGTAGTTGCAAGTAATCGTACCCGCCCCTACGTTCACACCTTTGCCAATTTCAGCATCGCCGATATAGGTCAAATGATTGACCTTTGAACCTTCTCCGATGACTGATTTTTTCACTTCACAGAAGTTTCCTACTTTGGCGCCATTATGTAGGTCTGCACCAGGTCGTAGGCGAGCGTAAGGGCCAATAGTGCAGCTATTTGCAACCGTTGCGTCTTCAATTAATGAAAATGCTTCAATCACTGAACCGTCGCCAATTGTGCAGTTTTTCAAAACACAATTTGGCCCGATGGATACATTATTTCCAATAGTGACATTGCCTTCGAAAACGGCGTTGATGTCTATTGTCACATCTTGTCCAACCGTCAGTGAGCCTCGCACATCAATGCGGTGTGGGTCAGCGAGGCTGACACCTTCCATCATTAATGCTTCAGCATTGCGTAATTGATAAGCGCATTCTAAAGATGATAGCTGAACACGGTTATTTACACCTTCTACTTCTCTTTCCCATACTGGGTGTGCAGCTCGAATAGTCAGCCCTTCATTAGCTGCCATTTCAATAACGTCAGTTAAATAGTATTCACCTTGCGCATTGTCGTTGGATAGGGCGCCTAACCAGCGTTTTAAATCGCTACCAGCCATCAACATCATGCCTGTATTAATTTCTTTTATTTCTCGTTGTGCGTCACTTGCATCTTTGTGTTCAACAATCGCTTTGATATTGTCACCGTCACGAACGATACGGCCCATTCCGGTCGGATCATCAAGATGTACTGTAAGCAGTGCTAGATCTGCAGAAGCTTTTGCATCAACCAAGCGACGCAGAGTATCTGCACTGATTAGTGGTGCGTCACCCACTAAGATCATCACATCTTCATCATCCTTTATGTGTTCAACTGCTTGTTGAACAGCGTGACCTGTACCCAATTGTTCAGCCTGTAAGCACCAATTTACTTGGTGGTGATCAAGCGCCGTTTTTAATAGGTCAGCACCGTGACCATAAACTAAGTTAAGGCTTTGGCAATCGAGCTCTTTTGCTGTATCGATGATGTGCTCAACCATTGGTTTCCCTGCAATTTTATGCAAGACCTTAGGGAGCGAAGATTTCATTCTAGTACCCTTACCGGCAGCTAGGATAATAACGGATAGTGACATGTAACATTCCTTTTTGATTTGCGCAGTAGTGTAACTGAGTGGGCACACCTTGTCAGTAGACCTTGTTTAAATATTAAGCTATCATGCGCGCTAAATTTACAGGACGTTTTTTACTTTGAAAAAATGAACATTTTTCGTACGCTACATCGCAGTATTCTTATTCTTTTCGCCGTGGTCGTGATATCAATCATTACCCTTGTGCACTTCAGTATGACCAAAATAGTGGCTGAGCAAAGCAGAGCTCACCAGGCGTCTCTCTCACCTGCAGTACGTTTAGTTGTAGAGCAAGTAATAGAGCCACTTCATGTTGCCGAGACACTTAGCCAATCGCAAGAACTTATCAATATTGTGAGAGATTCGGCAGTTTCTGAAAACGTAAATGAAACCCAAATATTTTCAACCCTGAGTCGCCTAGAACGTGAATTCGACATGGGTTTTTTTGTTGCCCTAGAGAAACAAAAGAAACAATTCAACTCAGATGGCACTACCTTAGAGTTGGTCGAGGGTGAGGTAAGTTGGTATTTTAAATATCGAGACAGACCTGAGCTTTCAGTTGGTGACATTGGTAAATGGGAAGACACGCACTTTTTTATAGATATCAAAATATTTAGCGAAAAAGGTGAGTTTCTTGGCTTCTTTGGTGTCGCGCAAAGCCTTGAAAAATTCATTGACGTATTCAAACAACATAAAGCCAAATACGGCCACGATTTTATTTTTGTCGACCCTGAAGGCACGATCATGCTTTCTTCCGCTCCTGCTTTAAATGCGAGTCAGTCCAAATTCAATAAACTACAAGATTTAAGCTGGTATCAAGCGCTTCTAGCTGAGAGTTCAGAACCAATAGATGAAACCACAACTCGACCGATAGATATCAATAACCAGCTTATTACCATAAATGAAGAAGATGTGCTTATTGCACAAGTAAACCTGGACTTGTTCGATTGGACGCTACTGTTGATGTCACCTCTCGAAGAACAACAAACCGAAATCAGCCGAGGCTTCATTTTTTCAGTCATCTCGGTTTTGGCCGTGATCTTCATACTGTTTTTAATTATCTACAATTTACTTTTCTATTTCCGCAAGGATCTGCAGAGCGATGCCATTGTATTGCCTTACTGTAAAATGCCATCGGATGAAACAATCAAATATATTATCGACGCGAAGTCCTATTCTGATGATGCCTATATAGCACTAATTCAGTTAAACGATTTATACCAAAAACCACTTACCGCAGAATGTATACCTGCACTCAGTAGTGTCGGCACCAAAGTATCTGAATTTTTAATTGAGTCACTGGATAAATTCAGTACCGAAGGCTATTTAGGAAAGGTGAATGAGAGCCAATGGTTGATATTGCTCCAAAACACCAATGCCGACAAAGCCTCACTATTTATGGAAAATGTGAGACATGGTCTAGCGACCATTCAATCAGAGTGTGAAAAACAGCAGGCGATGTTGAAGTTTTCTACGTGTAAAGTGAAGTTAGAAAATGACGACAACTTTGTATCTGCAATATTGAGACTCAAACCCGCTCTCGACAACATTGATACGGCAAAAACCACTGCACCACCAATCGACTTTTAAAGCGAAGGGATCTTCCGGCGTCGCCTGACGATCCCTGTCGTGATCATCACGCCAAGTATTATCATGCTACCTCCCGTAATCGCATACGCAGACAGTGTTTCGCCCAGTACAACCATGCCCCAAAATATGCCAAATACTGGTACTAAATAACCCACAGTCATTGCTTGAGAAGCGCCAACTTTAGCAATCAAATCAAAGTACATGATGTATGCAACGCCAGTACAAAGAACGGCTAAGATGAGGGCAGCTCCCCATGTGGTGAGATCAGGACTAACGCTTGGCCAGGTGTAAACTGCCAATGGCATGAGAAGTAAAGCAGCAAAAACTTGGCTTCCAGCGGCGATGGCAAACGGCTTAACACCACTCAAATGTTTTTTCATATAACACGCAGCAATACCGTAGCAACATGTCGCAACCAGCGCAGACAAAACTGGAATCAACGTCACGGGGGTAGTGGATTGATTGTCTTGGCTGATAACAACAACGCCTAAAAATCCAAGGAAAATGCCGATAACACCATGCAAGCCAATACGATCTTGTAAATAAAAGAACGCGATAATGGCACCAAACATAGGTGCCGTTGCATTCAATATGGCGGTTAAACCTGCGTCTAAATGAACGCTTGTATAGGAAAATAAGCAAAAAGGAATTGCGGTATTCACTGCACCGACAAACAACAACTTAGCCCAGTTTGCAGTTAAATCAGCAAATTGCTTTGTAAAATAAACCACCGGCAACAAAAATAGGGCAGCTAAACTTGCTCGTAATTCTACCAGCGCGAACACACCAAAGGAAGGCACGGTCGCTTTCATCAGCATGAAAGACGCTCCCCAAATGGCACCCAATAACAATAATTCAAGTAAGTGAGAAGTCTTCAATGTCACCCTTAGATTCTAGTGCTAACAAATATGTTTTACGCTGCAAGCCACCCGCATAGCCTGTTAATTTGCCATTGGAGCCAATAATTCGATGACAAGGGATTACGATAGGGATGGGGTTTTTACCATTTGCTGCGCCGACTGCTCTGCAAGCCTTCACGTTCCCTATCGATTTCGCTATATCCAAGTAGCTTGCTGTATCGCCAAATTTTACTTCAAGCAAACTCGCCCAAACCGCTTTTTGAAAATCGGTTCCGTCAGGCGCGAGAGGAAGTGAAAACTCAGTTCTTTCACCGGCAATGTATTCTTTTAGCTGCTGAGCTGCAAGCCTAGAAACACTATTTTCATTTTCAGCTGGGTGTGTGTCGCTAAAATCGATAGCTTTGACAGCGATTTCATCAGCAAAGATGGTCAGCGAACCCGCGGGGCTGGTCACAACGCTTTTATACAAATGGTCGTATTGTGGGTATTTACTACTTTCTAATTGTGTATTCATTGGTCCCTATAACTCCATATTCCATAAACTTAGCGTCAAATAACTGCGCCACGGAGCAGCAGCCATCGAGTTAATTTCGACACCTCTTTGCGCTAAGGCTTTTATACGATTCTTTATAATCAAATCAGTATCTAAAAAGATATCGGGAAAGTCTGAGTTTCGCATAGCAACATAATTTACCGTCCAAGGACCGATACCTTTAATGTTCAGCCATTCTTTAATATCCGCGTCGAAGTGCTGACACATAAAGTGTGCAAATGCTTTCAATGTCGCTTTGCGTGCATTCGGCATTTTTAAGAACGATAAATCGGCATTCGCTACCTGTTCTGGACTCACAAATGGACGTAAAGCTTTGTAAGCATCGCTTTCCTTACCATTACTATTCTCAAATTCGCCCAATAAATTGTGTTGTAATAAATTAAGTTGTCCTATGGCTGCTTTTACTGTTACCTGTTGACCAATAATGGCACGGCAGCCTGCTTCGAAGCGATTAATGATACTTGGTAAACGAATGCCATGAGTCAACAAGCCTTCAGGCACTCCCGATTGTTTAATGCCTTGTTGAATAAAAGTAGCATCAGAATCTAAATCTAACATCTTCCTAACCATTCGAATGCTGGCCTTTAGTACAGAAATATCAGATAGATCAAAGTAAACCCTAAAGCGATTATGTTCTCCTTCATGCACCGCGCAAAAACGCACTGCTTTGCCAGCAATCTCTAAGGCTTTACTAATACTATTTTGCGTCACTATTTCATTGCTTTGCAATGCTCTTATATCGAAGAAGTCTCGAACATACGCCCAATTGTAAGGCGGTCTATAGCTCAACAGCACCGTGATTGTCTCGCCGTCATTATGTTTACTGAATGATTTGGCTTTGCGAATTTGGCTTGGTGACAAACCCGTATGTTGTTTCAAATGACTTTGCATTGGCTTTGCAGCATTGAAACCGCTCGCTAGAGCAACCTCTTCGATAGGAAGAGTTGACTCATGCAGCAGTTGTTTAGCAAACAACAGGCGGTGATAAACCTGATATTTTTTGGGTGCCACCTGCAAATGCTCATTGAAAAGCTGATTAAAATATCGAGTCGATATTCCCAACTTTTCTGCGATATCGGCAATACTTAAATCCAAATTTTCAGCCAATAAACGCGCGCCTCGTTCCACAGTCGTTTCGACGCCTTTCCAAGCAAATGAACCTGGCGCACTGTCTGGACGGCACATTAAACAAGGTCGAAAGCCATGTTTAATAGCATTTATAGCAGTATCATAGTATTCCACATTCTTTTCGAGCGGCGCTCTCGCTTTGCAAATCGGACGACAAAAAATGCCTGTTGTTTTCACCCCTATAAAAAACAAACCATCAAAGCGTGGATCACGAGCTTCACGCGCTTTTCTAATTTGTTCAATACTCAGGTTTTGCATGTACATAAATAATACCGCTAAATTGCAATGAGCAGAGTGTAGCGCGTCTAAGATCAAAAACACGTCATTTTCGGAACTGCTCATTAATTATTCGAATAAGGAAAAGAACAACGACATCATCAATGCATCTGCACAAAGAACGAACATGGCTTGAACTTACCAGGGCATATGGAGGATAATACGGCCTGGAAAATAATAAAAATAAGTAGTTAATTTGTCTCTATTAAAGCAATCCTTGGCCTTTACTCTGTTAGCAATTTCGTTCGTAGCACCCGCTGCGCAGAGCGAGTGGGTAGCCAAGTACACCCAAGAAATAAAGGCTCAAGCTAAGCAAAAAAAGTTGCCTGGCTTCGCCTTTGTCATGGTTGAGAGAGACCAAGAGAGCACATTTACCTTCTATGGCAAAACAGATCGTCACGGTACCCCAATTGATAAAGAGACCGTCTTTCGTTTAGCGTCTGTATCTAAAACGTTTACTGCTGCTTTCGTAGCAAAAGAAATTGAAGAAAATAAATTCACGTGGGAAAACAGCCTTCAAGACTTATTACCCGACTATCAATTCGATAACTACGCTGATACCCCGATTCTTTTAGAGCACCTTATCGGTCAGTCAACTGGTTTTATACCAAACGCTTACGACAACCTCATTGAAGCCAACTACAAATTACCGCGCGTTTTACAACATTTGGAAAAACTCGACTCCTTATGTAAACCAGGCGTGTGTTACACCTACCAAAACACCTTTTTTGGCGTGCTTGAAGAATACTATCGAGGCAAAGAAACCAGCTTTGCAGACGAAATTACAAATAACCTGATCAAGCCGCTAAAAATGCCAACTGCCAGTGTGGGTATGGAAGCCTTAATGGCATCTAAAAAATGGGCAAAGCCACACGCAGCAATAGATAAGAATCGCTGGGTAAGCGTAAAGGTGAAAGATAACTACTATAAATATAACCCTGCTGCTGGCATCAATGCGAGCGCAGCCGACATGGAGATTTGGCTAAAAGCCATGCTAGTTGAATACCCTAAAATCATTAACCAAGACCTCGTGACGGCGATCACCACTCCACGTGTGAAAACCAAACGTGAGATGTATCGTCGTGAATGGCGAAAAGTCATTAAAGACGCCCATTACGCTCTGGGTTGGCGTGTTTATAATGTGGATGACATTGAGATTATTTATCATGGCGGCTGGGTGCAAGGATACCGCGCTGACGTAGCATTTTCGCCTGAGCTAGGTGTGGGCTATGCCATGCTGATGAACGCAGAATCTAACCTCATTAATGAAATCACCGCTGATTTCTGGAAAGGTCAAATAAAGGCCTACCGCGCAAAAAACAACGCAAACTAATCAAACCTAAAGCAGGGCAAGGGCCTTGCTGTGGTTGTACACTTGTTGAATTAAGACGAAGAACTAGCAAAGCGCTCTCCCCTTAAAAAGTCGCTTCAAGGCCATCCATGGCACGCTCGACACTCGGCGTCCTGCCGAGTGACGCTTTTTAAGAGGAGAGCGCTTCACTATTCCTTCTTTCGTTCCATTCAACGAAAGAGGCTGATATTCACTTGGGAACAGCAAGGCCCTTGCCCTGCTTTTGGTTTGAGTTTAGCTTGTTTTAAGGTAGGTATACCCTTCTAAGCAATTTTCGTAGAAATCAGTCCATTTCACACCTTCGCGCGGTGGAATTTGACCGTTCGCTACTTGCTTATCTATCTGGCGCTTCACATCCATTGCCATCGCACTCGGATGGTACTGCATAATAGATAAGACATTTTCTACAGACGAACCTTTCACGACTTCCTCTATATAGAAGTCTTCAGGATCATCATCGAAGCTAAAAATATGCACTTCATTTAGTCGCCCGAACAAATTGTGCATATCGCCCATAACGTCTTGATAAGCGCCTGTTAGAAATAAACCTAAATGGGCTTTCTCATTTTTCTCAAGTTGGCGAATAGGCATGATGTTTTGTAGATTGCGGTCAACAATAAACTGATCAATTTTGCCATCGCTATCGCAAGTAATATCGACTAGTGAGCAATTGATATCAGGTGCTTTATCCATGCCAGTTAATGGTACCACCGGCAGTAATTGGTCGATTGCCCAAGTATCTGCAGCAGATTGGAATATAGAGAAGTTACACAAATATTGTGAAGAAAGTGAAAAGTCGAGATGCTGCAAACCTTCAGGAACAAATTCCACATCACGATATTGAACTTGAACCCAGCGTAAAATTTGCCAGTAAATGGTTTCAATTTTACCCAATTCTTCTAAAGAAATAACACGTAGTTTAAACGCTGATACAGCCTGTTCTTTCCACTCAGACGCATCGTTGTATATCTCTTGTAGGTTTCTGGCACCGTCTAAGCTCAAATAGAGTTCACGCATGTTTTTTAATAGTACATGCTCATTTTCCACCTCCGTGGTGTCGAGCCTCGCGCCATCAGCTTTAATTTCACCAACAATCTCTGTGATCACGCAACTGTGATGCGCGGTAATGGCTCGGCCGCTTTCAGTCACTAAGTTAGGATGAGGAACACCTTCTAAGTCACACACTTCTTTCATGCCGTAAACAACATCGGCAACGTATTCGGCTAAGCTGTAGTTACGAGAAGAATCGTTAGTTGATTTACTGCCGTCATAATCGATGCCTAAACCGCCACCTACATCAACATACTCTAGCGCGAACCCCATTTTGTGTAGCTCTGAATAAATTCGTGCACCTTCGTTTACCGCGTCTTTAATTGCACGGATATCAGGGAGCTGACTACCAATATGGAAATGCAGAAGTTTAAGCGTGTGGGCCATGCCTTCCTGTTCGAGGAAGCGCGCAGAGTTAATGATTTCAGGTACTGTTAAACCGAATTTTGCGCGATCGCCGCTGGAGCCTTGCCACTTTCCGCGACCCAAGGCGGTCATTTTTGAACGCAGACCAATGATCGGCTCAATATTTAATTCTTTAGATACTTTGACCAACATCAGCAGTTCAGAATACTTCTCAATGACAACGACCACTTTGCGACCGAGTTTTCTGCCAAGCAAAGACAAACGAATGAATTCTTCGTCTTTATAGCCATTGAGTATCGTGAGAGAGTCGAGATTAGTATTTAACGCCAATACAGCGAGTAACTCAGATTTAGAACCAGCTTCAAGGCCGTAGTTGTATGGTGCCCCTGCGTCAACGATCTCTTCAACCACTTCACGCATTTGATTTACTTTTATCGGGTACACACCATTGTATTGGCCTTGATAACCGGCATCTGCAATCACTTGATTGAAGGCTTCATTAATACCAATGACCTGAGAACGAAGAATATCGTGAAAACGCACTACCACAGGAAACTGGATGCCTTCCTGTGAAATCTCATCAATCACCGACTTAAAATCGATGCGTACGTTTGGATTTTTAGGATCCGGAGATACCTTTACATTGCCATTTTCACCGATACTAAAATAACCGCCACCCCAGCTTGAGACACCATAAGTGCGCTCAGCATCGTCAATTGACCACTCGACCTTATTTTCTGTCATATCCGCACCCTATTACTCACGCTTCAAATAAAAAATTCGCCCACCCACATTCGGGGGCGGCGTATTATAATCAAGTTTAGCTTCCTGACTAACAATTTCGCTGTGTAAATAAAAAAAACTGTATAGTAGTTGAGCAGTTTCAGTGCTAATGTTATACCAATGTTAAATTTATTTAGCAGTTAAACAGAGTAACATGCTTGATCTGGCACTTAAATGCCCTTCGTCTTTGCGCACAGTATTGAGTTGTTTGAGAAGAAAATATACTACTGTCGTCATTTCACGTTTGGGTAAACGAGGACAATCGATATGGGTAGCGCACTGCAAGTAGATAGCGATATGGAAAATTCAACAAAGCGAGTTCTTGTCATTGACGACAATGAAATGGAACTGAAGTTGTACTTCAACGGCTTAGGTAAACACTTCGACGTCTCTTTCGCGCCGAATGCTCGTACTGCATGGGAAATGCTAAATAGCGCTCCTTTGCCTGACGCAATTATTCTCGATATCATGATGCCAAATGAAGATGGCCTTAATCTATGTAACAGAATCAAAGAAACCCAATTTATCCAAGACGTACCTGTTATATTTGTGTCCTCATTAACCGGTCCCTCAGTAAAATCACAGGCGTTCGAACTCGGTGGTGCAGATTTTGTTACCAAGCCTCCTATGATGACTGAATTGATAGCGCGGCTTCATCGGCATATCGCGCTATATCGCAAAACTAAAAAGCTAGAATCCTTAATATTCATTGATCCGCTGACACATCTTCCGAACGAAGCTAAGTTCAAAGAGGTACTAGGAATTGAATGGGCAAGATGCGCTCGTTATTGGCACCACATGACTTTGCTCATTGTGCGTGTAGAAAAGATACAGAATATTCAAGAGATGCAAGGCAATGATCATTACTTCGCTGTATTGAGTGCCGTCGCGACTACGCTGTCTACAGCTGGTAATCGTCCAGGTGATTTAGTTGCCACTTTAGGAAACAACGAATTCGCTATATTGCTCTCAGATTGTGGGCACGATGGGGCGGCAATGAAGGCTAAACAAATTGAAGATTTATTCAAAAATGAGCAGATAGCCAATAGTCATCTTGGCTGCACAGTCAGCTATGCTGTTGCTGCTCCAGCAGGCGGGGGATCGCCTGAAGAGCTGTTTAGTTCGGTCGATAATCGTTTATTTGAATCTCATCAACTAGGTGCTGGTAAAATCTATCCGGTTAACGGTGTGATTGGAATAGACCAGTAATTGACTATACAGATAAATCTACCGAAACTGGGCAATGGTCCGAGCCAAAAACGTCATTATGAATGTGCGCATCTTGTACCATTGGCATCATGTCTTTAGACGCTAGGAAGTAGTCTATTCTCCAGCCCACGTTGCGTTCGCGAGCACCCGCTCGATAGCTCCACCAGCTGTATTTAACTTCTTCAGGATGATGGAAGCGGAAGGTGTCTGTGAAACCTGCGTCGACAAAATTATCAATCGCATCGATTTCAGCCTGTGTGTAACCGGCGCTTTTATTGTAGTTCGGCTTTGGTCTTGCTAAGTCAATGTCTTTATGAGCAACATTAAGATCGCCACACACCAACACGGGTTTAGTTTCTTCCAAGCCTTTTATATAGGATAGGAAAGCAGCATCCCACTCTTGTCGATAAGGTAAGCGTTTTAATGTGTTGCCTGAATTTGGCGTATAAACAGTGACCACGAAGAAGTGCTCAAACTCTGCAGCAATAACTCGCCCCTCTTGGTCATGCTCCTCGATATCAATCCCGTATTTCACCGACACAGGCTCTACACGACTGAGAATAGCAGTGCCAGAGTAGCCTTTTTTCACGGCGGAATGAGATAAAAGGTGAAAACCCTCTATATCGCCTATCGCTTCAGCTACCTGATCACATTGCGCCTTAGTTTCTTGAAAGCACATAACGTCGGCATTCAAGTGCTTAAAGGAAGTGGCAAAATCTTTCTTCAATACTGCTCTGATACCGTTTACGTTCCAAGATACTACTCGCATTTTGATTCCTATTATTTATTTTATTTCGATGTATTTCACGCGCTGTGAAAAGTGTCCATCGCGTGGTTCTTTGATGCTACTTATTCTAACGTTTAGCAAGCATTTTGTCGTGATGTTTGTACTTTGTATTATCTCCTTGCTATATTAATTTTCTGTTAACAAAGTCCGTGCACAAAATGAATTACCAAATTGTCATTCTTGCTGTATTTATTCTCTTTGCCTTGAAAGAAGCCATCAATGGTGGGTTATTTAATAAAAAGACGGAAGAGAGCTCGGATAGTATTGTTGAGGCAATAAGTACGGTACTTCTATTTGCTGTTTCTCAACCTTTTGCCTTATTCAGCGCTGCTTTTTTGATGAGCTTGGCATTTCCTCAATATGAAGGAGCGCTTGCAGACACCTCGATTTTCTTGCAAATACTGTTGCTGCTCATCTTTGATGATTTGATGCAATATTGGTGGCATCGCGCTAGCCATACATTCATGTGGTTGTATAACCTTCATCGCGCTCACCACAATGCCAAATACATGAGTGTTCGTATCGTTTTCCGCAATAACTTTTTCTATTACGCGATGATGCCTTCGCTGTGGTTCTCAGGCGCACTTATTTATTTAGGTCTAGGCTGGGTTTATGCCTTTTACTTAGTAGTTAAATTGACCGTGATTATTGGCGCACACTCAGAATGGAAATGGGATAGACCATTATATGAAAACAAATATACCAGTAAGTTTATGTGGGTAGTTGAGCGTCTGATATCTACCCCATCAACCCATAGTGCACATCATGGTTACAATGACGAAGATGGGGTGACCACATACAAGGGAAATTACGGCAATTTGTTATTTCTATGGGATGTCATTTTTGGTACTGCAAAGATCACGCGACGTTACCCTGAGCGCTATGGCGTAAAAGGAATGCTTAAAGCGCAGTGGCAAGAACAGCTATTTTGGCCGCTCGTTCCCTCGGCATTGCAGAAAAAGCGCAAAGCCCAAAAACAACTAGAGCAGGATGCGCAGTCGCCACAATGATGAATAACGCTGGTCACACACTCGTTTCTATTTCATCGTTTTGAGCCATGCAGTGATATTTGCTCAACAGCAAACCAATGCTTACAAGCGACAACAACATGATCATGAACCAAGGTAGATTGATGTTGAAGGTGTATCGCAATATTGCTAAATAACCAAAGTAAGCAATTACGGAGTATTGCAGCCATAACAAGCTAAGATGTATTTTTTGGCTTTTCAACATGATCGGTTCAAGCACCCGAGAAAAAACCACACTCGAAATCGCTAATAACGAAACGGCAACTCCCACTAAGATAAAAGACACCCAGACAAGTAGCTCTGGCCAACCGATAACTTGTGCAGACTTCGCTGGACCCGACCATAATGCATCCCAACTCACAGCCAGAATCAAGCCTAAAGACATCAGTAAACGCTGATTGTCCCCCGAGTTATCACTAGCATTGCCATCACCACTAAGTGAGCGTAACTCATTGTGCAAAAACCAGAAAATACATGTTGCCGCAATAATACCAACAATTGGCGTTAAAAAAGGCAAGACTTGTACAGAAAAGTACGTCATCAGATAACCCAACATTGGAAACAGTGTGTGGGTGAGTGACACGCCAATGACCCATACCAAAATAGTTCGCATCGATTTGAGTTGATTTGCTCTAGCCAGCGTTGCAAGTGCCACATCCGTTCCGATGCCAATCCCCATTAACAGGCAAGCAAAGCTAAAATCTATTAATGAAACATCCATGTTAGTCTTCCTTCGCCAACGTCACATCGCTGTCCACATGCCAGTCCAATCGCATATCCCACTGAAATTGATGCTCATCAAGTAAAGGTGGTTGTTCAGCGTCGATATTTTCTAAGACATTGCTTGCTTTAGTCAATGTCGCATCACGACCAAATAAATAGCTTTGCTCTTTTACGATCGTAAAATAGGCTTTATTCAAATCTCTTGCGCGACTTTGTGAAGGCACAATCAACTCATATAGATTGTCAGTGTGTGCAACTTTATGATTATCTAGGTCGCCATTTTCATCGAACCAAATCGATAGCATTTCAGTGTTCTGTCTAAACTCATCGCCACCACCTACACGAGACATGTAAGTAAGGTACTCGCCAACGGTTTCGCCAATATTGGGAGTATCCTTTAGTTTTTTCAGATTGATGTAACCCCAGCCTTTCGAACCCGGTGCTTTACGCGCAAATGAAAATGTTTGGTCAAAGGTCGCCCCCACTGATTTATGACAACCGTTACAATAAGCGAGTTCTTGCTCATGTTGTGGTCGTAGTTCACCGTCCTCATTCTCAATGAAAGCATTAATTGTCCAGCCAAATCCGTTATCGATGCCGCGCTCCCCTAAATATCGAGTCTGTGGTAACTTTTCGAAATGCTTGTCTTTAGCTTCAGCATAATAGGCTGACGCTAAACTCTCTCGAGTCCTGAATAAATGCTTCTGCATATAGCGCACTTCTTTCATGCGAGCAGACGGAACAAGTTCACCGTTTTCATTTTCAGCCAAGTAGCGAACGGTGTGTAAAAATTCACTGCCTTCTGGATACAGCATGTGGCTTAGCTTAAGGTGCTTCGCATCACCAAAATAGTGAGTCGGTCGCTTCAGACGAGTCAGGTGTTTTGATAAATGGCCATCGCCATCGACATCAACACCATATAGCTGCTCATCAAACGGAAAAATAGGGATACTTGCTAGGTCTTTAATCGCCATCTCTACTGCCGCAAGATTTAAAAAGTAAATATCTTCGTTTTCTTTACCGTTTACTTGGCGAAAAATATCCGGTAGTCGGATCATAGCGTCACCAAATGAGCCATTCGTTGGCCAAAAGGTACTTGGAAAAGGTTTATAATTGTAAGCTACCCAGTTGCTGCCATCGTTAGCAAGCCCTCTATCTGAAAACGCAAGCGCCGGCTCCGCTAAATTAGCCAAATGCATATTTTGTGGCAAGACTGCTGTTGATTGCTCCAAGGCCACTTGGTAATTATCTTGTGCTACCCAAGCGTCGATTTGGTGGTCTGGGATGTCCTTGATCAAAGTTCGCCTATCTATAAATAAGTTCTTCCAACTATTTTTCAGGCCCACCTCGGAGAATTCATAGTTGCCTTGCAAGGTACCATCCCCCATTTGATTCGGGCGTTCCTCACTTCTGTCATAGCTTTGATGACAAGCGTAGCAAGGGTTATTGACCCCTTCTGTTTTGGTATAACATTGAGGAGGGATAACCGCTTCTGGGTTATAAATTTCATCGTGCTCTATATAAGCTAAGGCTGGAATGTCATCTCCCTCTGCATATGGATAGGTAATACTGGGAGATTCGTTTGAACAAGCGCTAAGGCAAAGCACCATAATGAATAAATAACTTAGCGTTTTCGAAGCGGAATAGGTGATAGTCATAAAGGATCTCAATACGTACTTGTGTTAGTAATTTCAGTCTTGGCTGTATTGCTGAGCAACTTTTAACAAGGCTTTCTAAACCGAAAGCAAGATAAAAGTGCTCAGCTACCAATCCAATTCTTAAGTTTGTATTTAGCTTAATCAGCGGCTGGTTGATACATCCAAAGGGTATTGTTCTCTTGGAAACCATCTTCACCAATCAAGATACGACCGTCTTTCATGACTATCACGTTGTCAGGCTGAGAGAGGTTATTAACGTCACAACGTTCTGCTCCCGTTAGACTAGAACGATAGGTAGAACCCATTACCACCGGTTCAATACGACTGATGTTGTAGCCTTCGCCTAAACGAGCGCGATAAACACCGCCACAATCTTTCACTCGCGCAGACAACTGCATATCACCTTCATCGTCGGTCATTGTATTATCAATATCAGCAATACCAATATACAGATATGCATCGGTGACTATTTCGTCCGCAATTAAGTCAACACCCTCAACAGCTTCTTTTGCTCGGTCGTGGTTAATGCTGATACCCTCAAGCTTTCTCCACTCTGCTGTCGCACCTTTTAATTTAGCGGCGGCACGTGATTCTAGGAATGCCACTCGATCATCCATCGGATCACCTGCAGTAACAGCGCTACCACCATCAGCTTCTGTCGGATATGTTGCGTCACCATCAACCCACGCCTGAACATCTGCTAAAGTAATATATGAACTTTGGCCCTCGACGAAGTCATCAGTTCCGATACCGTTATACTCATTGATCCAAGCTTGAATGGTGGTGTTGTCGCCTGACGCAATCTCAACCCATGTCACGTCAAAGCCCGTTGTTGCAGGATCATTTTGACCAACGTCTTGAACTAATTTTGCACCGTATAAAGTGCCTGCTGATAGATCTTCTGCCGTGTCTGCGACGAATTTGAAGAATACACCTCCAGTGTCATCTTGCGACAGATATACCGTCTTTCCATCTGGCATAACAGTAGCATTTTCATGCTCATAACGGCCCATGGCAAAATGTTTTACAATAACAGGTGCAGCCGAAACAGCATCGGTCACTTCCGCAATATAACCATAGTTATAAGGATTTGGTGCGTCCGGCGCGGTCATTGCCCACATACGCCCTAAGCGGCTATTATTTGCGACTTCATCTGGATCGTTCCAATCTGCATCAGTGGTGCTGTTAACGCTTGAATCAACTACCCACTCTTCTGATGTTAAAGGCGTATTCCAAGGTGTCATTGACCCGAAGCAATTAGCAGCAGTACCCCATACTGAAGAAAAATCTAGCATCATTGCTTCACTAACAGTCCAAATACCCCTGTCATCTTTTTGGACTTTCATTCGGCTCATTCCCCCTGGCAGTTCTTCCCAGTTGGAGAATAAGTAGCCTTCACCATCACCAGTTGAAACAAAACCATTGAAATCAGGCATGTCATTTTCAAGAATTAAGGTTTCATTGTCTAAAGTGTAGATGTGTCCTAGACCTGCTGGCAACATACCATCAAAGGTATCACCTGTTTGGCCTAACACTTGATACTGGCCATAGGCACTCATTACCGTTTCTCTTTCTTCCTGACTCGTTGGAACAGGTGAGTCAATCAAGGTAGCAGGTAAATTGTTAAAATTGACACCCGCTAGTACCCCAACAGTCCCTGTGTTAATTGGCGATGGACTCAGATCTGTTGTCGCAGTATTTGCGCCAGAAGGATGCTGAACATTGAAAAATAGGTCGCCTTCGTCCGTTAGGAAGATTCCCGTAACTTCCGCACCGTCTGGTACTGTTGCAATGCGTGTTAAGACACCTGAACTTTCGCCAGAAGGACCTTGATCACCCGTTGGACCTTGACCACCTGCAGGACCCTCTGCGCCTTCCGGACCTTGTGCACCATCGGCACCATTAATGCCATCAGCGCCGTCGTCACCCTCTAAAAAACAACCTGATAAGCCTAGAGACACTGCCAGTGCGAGTGCCGTGAATTTGAGTGTTGTTTGCTGTTTGTTTCTCATTGTCGTTCCCAGTTTTTTGAGTATGGCGAAACATTCTTGTTTTGCCTGATTGAAAGCCGACGCGACTCGGCGGTTTCGAGATGCCATATTTGGCTTTTTTAGTTTGGGAGGGGCTTGTGACAAATCCGTGACGTTAAGCTTTCAAAAAAATGAATGTTTCTTTACACGCCAATCATCAAATCGTCATAAAACGTTCATTTTTTAAACACCCATTCAAAAAAATAAGTTTTATGAAAAAAGAATCAAACAGACTCACTTTGGTTAACCAATTTCAAGAATTACAAAAAGCACCGACAAAAATAAGCGAAAAAAATTTTTTAATCGCTTAATAATTATACTGAAATGCAGGCAAACAATAGGGAGAGAGGCAAGGTGGAATGGGCAAAACCTCGTACTATTCACTTTGATAAAAATTAGACTTTAGGCGTATTAATCATATAATTAAAGAAACCTTTCATATTGGTAATACAAACATCTAACAAATTAATTACCACAACATATTACCAAAAGGTTGACCTTTATGTTTTAAATTGTAAATATATCGTAAACTCCATGTAATAATAAATCACTCACAAGAGTAATAATGGCAAGAACTCAGAACGGGCGAAGCCAACTTACCAATAAAGCATAGATGGTAAACAGCAAGTATTTTTAGCAACACTTTTAAGCAAGCAACAACACACACACGGGAAGGACATATGGGACATAAACTATCAAAGGTCACCTTAGCGCTGTTATCAGCCGGTGCAATCAATATGAGCATGACAATGGCTGCTCACGCTCAAGAAGAAGAGAAAGAGGCGGCAACCGACGTAGAGGTGATTGAAATCACTGGTATCCGCAGCTCACTTTCGAGTGCTCTGGCTGAAAAGCGTGATAAAAACAACTTAGTTGAAATTATCCAAGCGGAAGATATTGGTAAACTACCTGACCAGAACTTGGCAGAGGTACTTGAAAACGTCACTGGTGTTCAGATTACCAGAACCGCCGGTGTGGGAACTGGCGTACAAATTCGAGGTACTAACGCAAACAGAACAGAGATTAATGGTGTTTCTACTGTAGGTTCAGGTTCAGGTCGTAGTGGTATTAACTTCGAAGATGTATCTGCCTCCATTATTTCTGCTGTTGAAGTGACTAAAGCGCCATCGGCTAAAACAATCGAAGGTTCTGTTGGTGGTACTATCAACCTAAGAACAATTCGTCCACTAGAGCTTGATGGCACATTGGCATCATTTAGAGTGCAGGGTGAAAATAGTAGCCTGACCACTGATAGCACATTTACTCCTAGACTTTCTGGTACTTTCGGTGATAACTGGGAAACAGACAACGGTGATGTAGGCATCGTTATTAGTGCCAGTTACATAGAACAAGACGTTACCGCTTTCCGTCCACGAGCTGACCGCGATAACTCTATTGCATCTGATAGTGGCGTTGCAAGTGCACAGTCTTTCAACTTCTTACCTATTCAGTTCTTCGTACAAGATTATGATAACTTTGAATATGAAACAGTTAACCTTGCCGGTACTATCGAATGGGCGCCAAGTGATGAACTGAAGTTCTTCTTTGACGCAGTGATCAACGATCAAGAAAGACTACAAGAGAGTTCAAGAATTCAAGCTTCTGGCGTGAGCAGTTTGCGTAACTTTGCTGTGCCAGATGAATTTGAAACAATTAACTTTGGTTCATTAGGCGGTACAAACCTAGGTTCTATAGAGGCTGCATTAAGTGGCGTTATTCCTGTTGACCTTGGTACTGATGATGATGATCCTAACTTGCGTTTCTCAAGCGATACAAACTCACGTATCACCAAAAGTGAAATTTTCAGATTAGGTGGTGAATATGAGCGTGATACTTATAAAGTGAGTGCGGAAATTTCATCTTCTAGCTCTGACACTACTACGCCTAGTTTCAATACAACACTGAACTTCATTAACCCTAATGCACCACTTGATCCAGGTGGCGCGAATGATAACAGCACACCATTCATTTATGATTTGTCTGGCGGCGCGTTAACCTTTGGTGTTGCTTCAGATGCACCATTTGGTCCATCAAGTGCTCAACTTCTTGACCCAGCAAACGTTGTTTTACGTGACGTTAACATTGGTAGAAACGTAGCAGAGAACAGTGAAGACGCGTTTCGTGTAGATTTTACTTACTACTTAGAAAATGCGATTACTTCTGTAGATGTGGGTTACCGTTATAGCAAAACGAATAGCTTACGTGACCAAATTAGCTCAAGTGTTGGTCTAAGAAGTCTGTCTGACAGCCCACGTGGTAATTTATTCGCAGACCTATTAGTTGCAGGCCCAAACAACTTTAACGAAGCAGACGGACGTGAATTGTTTGTGCGTGACTTCTTGCTCATCGACCCTGAGCAAGTTGCATCTAATCCAGATGGCGTTCTAGCGACATTACAAAATGCAATTAACCAAATTGGCGGAACGCGCAGTATTAATGCACCGACCTCAAGTTCATCAGGCTTCTTCGACATAGAAGAAGAAACCAGCGCATTATATGCACAAGCAAACTTTGAACACGGCATTTTCCGCGGTAACTTCGGTGTCCGTTATTTAGAAACTGATGTTAGCTCACTAGGTAACTCAATTACTGAAGATGATGCTGGTAACGAATTGGTTTCACAAGTTGTGACTGAAGGTAGCTACGATTTCTTCTTACCACGTATTAACTTGGTAGCTGATTTAGAGAATGATGTTGTTATCAGAGCAGGTTGGGGCAAAGACATTCGTCGTCCTGATTTCGATGACCTATCTACGTCAGTGACCTTCTCAACCAGTCCAAACCCTCCAGTGGCTATCGGTAACCCTGGTTTGTTGCCTGAAGAAGTGACTTCTTTCGATTTGTCTGCTGAATGGTATTTCGCCGAAGCAAGCGTGCTCAGTGTGGGTATCTTCCATAAGAAACGTAAAGACTTATTTGTTAACCAAGAAGTCAGTCCGTTTGAAGATCCAGTCACCGGTTTCCGCGATACTACAGCGCCATGTGAAGCTGGCGGTATATTCAACCCAATTGCTGACGTAAACGTATTTGGTGCTGATGGTGGTGTAGGTGTTTGTGTACCTACTTCAACGAAGATCAACGATTCTGGTGAAACCACTCAGAAAGGTATTGAAATCGCAGTTCAATATGACTTAGCTGGATTCGAAGATGAACTAGGTTGGGCATCAGGTTTTGGTGTCCTAGCTAACTACACGAAGCAAGAATTCTCTGGCGGGTCAGCAGAAAACTCTGCAACCAGCCGAGCTGACGGTGTTTTTGCACTTTCTACTGGCGTTGCTGATATAGATGTAACTGCTGTACAAGGCTTAATCGACTTGTCTGAAAATGCTTATAACTTCACTGTATACTACGAGAAATATGGCTTGTCAGCGCGTATGCGTTACACGTGGCGTGAAGCTTATCGCTCAACAGACTTCGGTAGTACGTCTAGTTTCCCTTGGGGTTTCCCAGTGGTTCAAGACGACAGAGGCCAGTTGAATGCTAGTGTAAGCTATGACGTAAATGAGCAATTAAACGTGGGCATCGAAGCTGTTAACTTAACAGAGTCTGATGTAACACAATACTGTGTAAATGAAGGTGCATTACTGTGCTACCAAGGTCTAACAGACCGACGTATCACACTTGGTGCTAGCTATCGTTTCTAAGTAGAACCTCAAGAAACACCTAGAAAGGATGCCAATAGCATCCTTTTTTTATGCCCGTCTCTTTCTTGTCATCCCAGACATTTCTTGTCATCCCAGGCATTTCTTGTCATCCCAGGCATTTCTTGTCATTTCTGCGCAGGCAGAAACCTAAAAGCCACCACTTATTGCGTTACTAGCGCTTTCAGTCTACTCTGCTGGTGTGTACAAATAACACACAATATGCAGCGTATTGAAGCTGGCAGCATGTCTTCTACAAGGGCACTAGCTTTAGCAGTTATGCATCATATGGTTTTCAATAAAAAAGGAAATATGATGAATAGCAATATAATAAAATTGGCTCAATCAGAACTTAACCGGCTTTTCCATGCCAACATTGGCGTTGATGGTATCGCTGGAAAAAATACAAAAGCAGCCTTACACAGAGTCACTGTTTTACCCACCGAGTGGAATACAAAACGAAAGATTGTGGGGCTCATTCAATATGTTGCCACAATGGAAAACATCGACGCAGGTGCCATTGACGGAAAATGGGGTCCTCAAACCGAAAGTGCATATGCTGATCTTTCTTATAAGCGAGAACACGGCCGCTTGCCCGAGCCTTGGCGCCAAGATGAATTCACTGGCAGTAGTGAAGGGCAATGGCCACTTCAAAATGAAGCAGCGATGAATGCTTTTTATGGTGAAGTAGGGACCAATCAGGGCAAAGCAAACTCACCCTACCCTCTAAAACTTGCATGGCAAACTAATAAAATAGTGAATCGATTCACCTGCCACGAAAAAGTAGCGCCAGCAATTGAAAGAGTGCTTCAGAAAGTACTCACCCACTATGGATTAGAAGAAATTCAAAGACTGCGGCTAGATCTCTGGGGTGGAGCGTTAAATGTCAGAAAGATGCGTGGGGGGAGCAAATGGTCAACGCATGCTTGGGGCACATCTATAGATTGGGATCCTTCAAACAATCAACTGCGTTGGAATAAGCAAAAAGCGACACTTGCTGCACCTGAATATGATTTTTGGTGGAATTGCTGGGAAGAAGAAGGTGCGGTCTCTTTAGGCCGGGAGCAGGACCGCGATTGGATGCACGTGCAATTCGCTCGCTTGCGCTAGAGTGCCGAATGACAAACTAGCGAGGGTAAGTATCAGTGGAATGGTAGCGTATTCGCAATAATGCGAATACTACTCGCCATCTATCGCTGCTTGTACACTACGATAAAATGCGGCACGCTTGGTCGTCCACTCGCTTCCGACGGCTTTCGGCCAATTTCCGTTAGTTGCAATGATTAATTCGCGATTAGGATCAATAAAAATACCTTGTCCAAATATCCCCTTACCTTCAAAACTACCGTCATTATTCGTCCACCATTGATAGCCATAGCCCGAATTAGAAGACCCCGTATCAGCTTGTTTGGTCACAGCAAAGTCGAACCAGTCATCAGGCACAATACTCTCGCCGTTGACTACTGCACCTTGCATGATGAATTGGCCAAAACGTGCAAAATCTCGAGTACTGGCCTGAATGCAGCAACCGCTGATTTCATGCCCTGTTCCATTTAGCACCCAAGTAGCATCTTGTTCGCTACCAATATGCTGCCAGACCTTTTCTGATAAATATTGAGACAGTTGCTTGCCTGTTGCTTGGCTAACCAGCAATCCAATTAAATTAGTTTCGCCAGTGCTATACAACCATTGTGTTCCCGGTTCAGTGGCTCTTGGTAACTGCCTGAGATAACTTGCACTAACATCAACGCCCTCAGGCGGTACGTGAAAGTTAAAGCGAGAAACATCAGAATTGGGATCGCTGTAATCCTCATTCCATTGCACGCCAGATGTCATCGTTAACAATTGCTCCACAGTGACATCATCATATGCACTACCAAGCATGCTAGGAATATAGTCTGTCACCTTATCGTTGATGCTGTTGATGAATCCATCTTTAATGGCTGCCCCGACCAAGGTAGAGGTAAATGACTTTGCAACAGAAAAACTTGTCCACTTGCCTTCCTTACTGAAGCCAAGTCCATAACGCTCCAATCTGATTTTGCCTTTGTGTAAAATCACAATACCAGCCGTACGTTGTTGCTGCATATAGGCATCTATACTTTGTGAGCTCATTGGCATCTGATCGCCGACGGCTAGCTCACTCACCACTTCACCTTTTTCGATTGTGTTGTATGCCAAAATCGGCAGTTTATCGATAGCCCTGAAACCTGCATCGCGCTGAGGTACGCTCCAAAACATGACGTTTTGGTCACTGGGTAGATTCATCAGTAAGTTTTTCGTGTCTTTATCAAGGCTAAGCCAAACACCGCCAAGCGCCAACACGAGTATCAAAAAGATACCGCCAATCCATTTTTTCATTATATTTTCCAATGTTGATGATGCGAATCTACTAAGAAGTATCACCTCTAGTCGCATAGCGCGTCAACTGACTTGCCAGCCTAAGTAGCCATGAACGAAGACAAGCGTTTGGAAAGCGAGAATTTATGTCGTAGTATCTAACAGCCTATCGAGCAAGGTCAAAACAACTCTGAGATTGGAAATAGACGATATCATGCAAATTGCAGAACACAGTACACTACCCGCCGATTCTCTGCACTACTCGCAGCCTAACAAGCAGTTCTGGACACTCCAGATTGGTGCTTGGTTAGGATATTGTGCTGTGGTGTTTTTAGCCATTATTCATCCTCAGTTTGAACAGGAAAATTTCAACTTCAGTGGGCAACTTATCAACTTAGCTATTGAAACCGTCAGCGGCTTTGCATTATCAAGTGTTCAGTGGCTTATGCTCAGAAAAATAGTCCATTTACCTTTACGACTGACTTTATTCTTTAGCTTTGCGTTAGCTGCAATACTGGGCTGCGTATTCAACGTCATCAAGCTAGCTTCTTACAAATCAATTATTCACAACCAAGTATGGTACGAGCAGCTTGATATGCTTGAATTTGGTGGTTGGTTATTATTTTCCGTAGCGACTATGTATGTGTTTACCGCTATCTTTTTCATTATGTTGTACAACAACCGACTACAGAACGAGCATGAAATGCTATTGCGAGCGCAAACCTCGGCAAAAGAGGCCCAATTGGAAATGCTCCGCTATCAATTAAATCCTCACTTTATGTTCAACACGCTAAATGCCCTTTCAACTTTGATCTATAAGAATGAAAACGATAAAGCAAACGAAATGTTGGACAAACTTTGTTCCTTTTTCCGTTACTCATTGATCTCAAAGAGTGATCAGAAGAGTACTCTACAAGAAGAACTAGAGTTACTTGAGCTTTATTTATCAATAGAAAAAGTGCGCTTTGAGAGTCGTTTAAACGTTATTTTCAACATTGATGCTGAAACCAGAAAAGCCAAAGTACCTGGCTTGTTTCTACAGCCCATTGTTGAAAACGCAATAAAGTTTGGCGTCGAGGGTCGAAAGTCACCAGGCAACATTGTGGTCAGTGCCAAGAAAAAAAAAGGCACATTGATAATTGAAGTTGTTGATGATGGTCCAGAAAATAAATTAGATATATCAAAGGGATTCGGTATAGGTTTAAAAAACACGCAAGAGCGACTAAATACTATGTTCAATACGAAGTGCAATGTCAGCATTAATGAAATGGCCAATACTGGTACCAAAGTCAGTTTAAGCATGCCATTTGTCGTTGGTGATACTAATGAGTGAGAATTTGATAAGCGCAGTCATTGTAGATGACGAACCACTCGCCATTGAGGGCTTGAAGCTGCGCCTGCAGAAAATTCCTGAAATAAACGTCATCGGTGAAGCGCAAGACGGTGACGCAGCCATTGCGCTGTGCCAAGAATTAGAACCTGATGTGCTATTCATTGACTTACAACTTCCAGGAATTAATGGCCTAGAAGTGGTTCAGGCTATTCAGGCGGATGTTATGCCGCTTGTGGTGTTTGTCAGCGCTCACAGCGAGTATGCCGTGGATGCATTTGAACTGAATGCAATTGATTATATTCTCAAGCCCGCGAATCTCGGCAGACTCCAACAAACCATCGAGCGCATTAAAGAGCGTCTTTCACCTCATGAACGTGAAGAAGAAAAGTTCAAACTCATGCGAGCATTAGGCAAAACATCCGGCCTACCCATTTCTGAGTTAGAGGAGTGGCTTGCCACTGACGGCCCATTGCCTAGCGCTTTAAAGCAAGAACTAGTGATCAAAAATTCTGACAACCAACGCGTATTTGTGCCAATGCATGATATCAATTGGATAGATGCTGCGGGCGATTATATGTGTGTGCACACCTCAAGTGAAAACTACATAGTGCGCATTACGATGAAGAAATTAACTAGCCAACTCGATGAACGAATTTTCCAGCGCATCCACAAATCGACAGTAGTTAATATTCATCGAATTAAGCGCATCGAAACTTTGCGCAATAACCAGAGTATTGTTGATCTTGGCGACAATATTAAACTGAAAGTTAGTCGCAATTATAATTCAGCCATTCAAAACATTATCGATGAGCGAGGCTCGAGCTAAGGTAAATCGACCTAAATATTAAGCCCTTTAAGCACTTGAGGGGACTTTGCACTTCCTTATAAAAATTAAATTAAAAAAAATGGAATAAATAAGATTATGGAACGTTAGTGATGTAGACGCTTATAAAAGTGCTCAACTATGACTAATTTAGACATGATGCTTATTCAATAGAATTGCACCACGTAGTAACGAGCATTCTTATTGTTTTCACATGAAAAGTTTATAAGGATTACAAGATGAAAATTCAAAACAAATACATGATCGGCGCAATGTTTGCCTCCTCATTGTTATATGCGTGTGGGGGTTCTGGTAGTTCGACTGAAGAAATTCCAGATTCTGAGCCTTCGCCGGCAAACGGTGAGCTTTCTCTTAATATCGTCGGATTACCAGATGGCACTACGTCAACAATCTCTATATCAGGGCCAAATGGTTTTTCCAGCAGTATTGACGGAACAACCCTCTTATCGGATTTAACACCTGGGTCTTATACCGTCACCACTAACCCAGTATTGATTGACAACATCGAGTTCGATGTCATGCCCGCAACATTCACACTAAATGTTAGTGCTAACAATACTGCTGTTCAAGAGCTTGTATATATGACCGATGTAACAAGCCAAGGTGTTATTTCTAACTTTGGTAGCGTTTATGTAAACGGAGTTCGCTATTCTACTGACGATGTTTCAGTAGAGACGGATGATTCGAGCGATGCAAGCGAAGATGATCTTAAAGTAGGAATGCTGATTTCTGTGAAAGGTCGCCAAACGTACGATCGCTCTATTAGCAGCGCTAGTAATATTAGCCACTATTCCAAAGTGGAAGGCCCGTTGGACGCTATTTCTCTGGCAGACAATCAACTTACCGTATTTGGTCAGGTATATCAGCTCAATTCTCAAACTAGATTTGAGAACACTACTTTAGTTAGCTTGCAAGTTGGTGATGTTGTCGAAATTAATGCTATCCAAAATGGCGACGATTCTTGGCTTGCAACCTATGTTGAATTGGAAAATGGTCAAGACTCCTTCAAACTAAAAGGTGAACTCTCGAGCCTTGATCAAACCGCACAAACCTTCGCGATAGGAAGTGTCGTAGTTGACTACTCTCAAGCAGAAGTTGAATCTGAACTCGCTAATGGCCTTTTTGTAAAGGTAGAATCAAACCAAGGAACCGTTGATGGTGTTCTTCTCGCTGATAAAGTCGAAATGGACGATAGCAACGATGATAGTGATTCTGAGCTAATAGAGCTTGATGGTGTTATTACTGATGTATTCGAGAACGGCTTCAGCCTTGGCGGAAGACTTGTCAATTGGAGTCAAAGTACAAACTTTGTAGCAGGCACAAGCGCTGAGCTTGCTATTGGAGCAAGAGTAAAGGTAAAAGGTGTTAGAACAGACAACGGCATTTCAGCTGACCGCATACGCTTTGATAGAGAAGGCGAAATTGAGATTGAAGGATTGTTGCAAGCTGTCAATCTTGACACCAGCACCATTACAATTTTAGACACCGAGTTTGTTGTAGATGAGTACAGTCAGCTAAAAGATGATTCTGACTTAGACATAAGACGCTTTAGATTGGACCAACTCAATGTTGGGGACTTACTGGAAGTTGAAGCTTTTCCTAGCGGAGATATGCTGGTAGTGAAAAAACTAGAGCGAGAAGAAGCGGCTGGCGAAAGCGACAATGACAGTGGAGAAGTAAAACTCAAAGGAAGCGTTGTCGCTATCGATGGTACTACGCTGCAGTTACAAGGCGTAACCGTTACAACAGGTCAGTTTACCGAATTTGAATTAGGTGATTCTGATGTATCCTCTGACACATTCTTCGCTCAGCTTGTGGTTGGTGATTGGATTGAAGTCGAAGGCATCATGCAAGCAGATGGAAGCGTGCTTGCAACTGAAATAGAAACAAGTAGCTCAAATGGTGACAATGGCGATGATGAGTCTGGGAATGTAGAGTTTGAAGGTATTATCACTGACTTTATATCTATCGAATCTTTCACCGTAAATGGACGCTTGGTTACCACCAATGAGAGAACAATTTTCAGAGCGATGGCTGATTCAATGTTGGCAAATGGCGTTCGTGTAGAAATTTATGGAAGAGAAGCGGAAAATGGTGACATTTTAGCAACTCGAGTCAAAATTGAAGATATGGACGACAATGACGATTATGATATCGAAATTAAAGGCATCTTAGACGCTGATGCTGCAAACGGTATGATAGTTATCAACGACCAAGAAATTATGTTTGACGAAAGCACCCTGTTTTCAAATGGTTCTGCTGCGAATTTACTTCAAGGCGCTCTTGTAGAAGTTCAAGCAACAATAAATGCAAATGGACAGCTTTTTGCTACTGAAATTGAATTTGACGATAACGACCAGCAAAGTGACGTTGATATCGAAGGCGTTATTACCGAGTTATTAGATAATGGCGAGTTGGTTGTTGCTGGCGTGACAATAGTGATAACCGATAACACCGTTTTCGAAAATGGAAATAGCGATCGTCTTGAAGTTGGGCTTTACGTTGAGGTCGAAGGACGCTTTAACGATGAGCAAAAACTAATAGCCGATGAAATAGAGATTGGAGAGACTGAAAGCGACGACTTAGAGGGCTCGATTGGTCAAATATTAAGTGACAATCAATTTACCCTTGGCAACATCACGGTCCGCCACGATAGATTCACAATATTCGAAGATGGCACTGTTGAAGATATTGTCGCTGGAGCTGAAGTCGAGATAGAAGGTTTCATCAATGAAAACAATATTTTCATGGCTGAAAAAATCGAATTCTCTGATGATTAATTCGTAACGAAAACAACCCCAGTCGACACTTTGACCGACTGGGGTTTTTCCTATTTTCAGGACTAAAAAAAGATAAAACACAGACCAAAACTTCAATCTTGTGTACTTATCGAAGAAACCTTATGATGAGTGATCCCAATGCATTTTCTAGCTGCCGTAAGAGTTTTTGGGATGCACTACTTAAGTGAAACCGAAGTGCCATTTATCTCGCAAAGGAGCAAATAGTATGGCCCCAAAGATCTCTATATCATCTTTAACCTTGTTACTTGGCATGACATTATTTTTGATTGACGGCACAAAGCTTGTTGCCAGTGAGGAAAAGCATGGATTCTCTTTTGATGGGCAATTAGAAGCACTCGTGGGCGGTGATAACAGCGTTGTGGTGGAAGAGATTGATTTAAGCACTTCAAACAACGATTCCTTTTTCACGTTCAAAACAAAGTTTGATCTAGACTACACATTTGATGCTAATCATAGTCTCTCAGCGGCCATATCGTATAGTGATAAAAGCTACTCCGAAGCGACTAATTTCGACCTACAAACTACCCTTTCAACGCTAGGATATAAATTCAAATATGACAAGCTAAGCTTTAACCTAGACTACAGAAAAGCAGATGCAAAGCTTGGCGGCAATGACTTTATGGTTCTGACCCAAGTATCGCCAGCCGTTTCATTTTTTGTAAATAAACAGAATTTTATGCGTCTAGCATATACCAGTATTGATAAGGATTTAGTGAACAATCCCGCTCGTGATGCTCAGAGCAATGAATATAGCGTTGACTACTATTTTTTTAAAAGTGGATTGCGTGAATATTTCATCAGCTCAGTAAAAGTGAGAAAAGAAGATGCTTTCAATACTGTATTTGATTTTAACAGTTACCAAATCAGACTGGCTTATAAAAGACGATATCAGCTCATTGACTTTGATTCTCGTTTAACACTTGATGCTCGATACCGTAGCAGAGAATTTGACAGTGTATTGAACCCAACTATAGGCGCTATGCGTGTGGACAAAAGACAGGCATTCAGGGTTTTGAATGAGGTAGAGCTCATCGAGAATCTTTTTTGGAATACAGAAGTGGCTTATGTTAAGAATAACTCAAACTTGTCTGCAGCCGAATTTAGTGGTGCAGAAGTGATGAGCGGCATTTCATACGAATTCTAAATAAGCGCAGAGTTTAACTGTTGCCTCTGGTATCCCCGCTTAACTGTCTTTAGTTTTGCAGAGCAACATCATTGGCTTGTATAAGTGCTCCAAAGCCATAAATATCATCTTTTCCTGGCTCACCAAGATCAACGGTAAAGGTAATCAATTGCTCTATTAACGTTTGTTGTGAGGCAGCATTAAGAGGTTCCGCAGGCAAGAGACTGACTATCTGCGCAGTGACAAACGGAGTGGCAAAAGAGGTTCCAGTTACATTCGAATACCCGTTATCGAAATCCGCTGCACGCACATTTACACCATAGGAAGCAAAATCAACTTGCTCGCCTCTACCAGCTCTACGATAGACTTGGTTGTTTTGAGAGATCGCCGTAACACCAATAACGCAATCGTAAGAAGCTGGGAATAAAGGTTTTGCGTGAGGACCATTATTTCCTACAGCCGCTACAATAATCACCCCCTGTTGGCAAAACTTATCAATAGCAGCAGACAGGATGTTATTTGGTGGTCCAGCCAAACTCATATTAATCACTTTTACATCTTCAGATACAAGCCAGTCTAAGGCTTTGATTAAACTCTCTGTTGTTGTGATCTGACCATTAACACCGTCATCAAAGAACACCGACGCGGCAAAGACATCAACGTTCTTCAATAAACCAGCATAGTCTGTGCTATTTCCTACGAGAATACTCGCCACGGAATTACCATGTGAACTACTTGATATGGGCGTATTTTCTGAAAAGTCTTTACTTGCAATATTAACCGCTTGCAATGACGGATGGGTCGGTTGCAACTGAGTGTCAATGATACCGACTCGTTGTCTGATGGCAGGAGAATGAATCGCCATCAATTTTTGCGGTAAGAGCTCATTATTATAGGCTTGAGTGCTTTGAGCCGAAAGCTGATAGATATGATTTAAATCTGCCGCTATTTGCGCGTCATTTAGACTCAATAGTAATTTTTCGCTGTCGACATCGCTTTTAAAAGTAATTGGCGCTTCTACGCGTATCAAATCTTTATTTAAGCTTGATAAATACTGCGTACTAATAACCGAATAGCCCTTAGCAATCAGGGAGTCTTGTTCATCAGGTTCGCTCAAAATCAACCAGTCGTCGCTGAAGATCTTTTGATTATTCATATCGGTTAATTGGTCGATAGCCACTTCTAACCCTCGACTAGCATGTTGCTCGAAGGTATCAATATTCTCTAAACGTCTTTCAAGCAAACTATCTAGCTGAACATCATCTTCTACATCATCCTCAATATCGTCTTCTGCATCATCCTCGATATTGTCTTCTGTGTCATCTTCAACATCATCTTCTACGTCGTCTTCAGCATCATCTTCAACGTCGTCCTCAACATCATCTTCAACGTCGTCTTCAACATCATCTTCCACGTCGTCTTCAACATCATCTTCTACGTCGTCCTCAACATCATCTTCTACGTCGTCTTCAACATCATCTTCCACGTCGTCTTCAACATCATCTTCTACGTCGTCTTCAACATCATCTTCT
>NZ_JAVRIE010000004.1:0-435872 GCF_031846165.1 Brumicola blandensis | reverse complement strand
ATTTTTGCGCAATCCAATTCTGCAAATCTTTATTTTGCCTTAGTTTTCGCTCTCTGCATTTTTGTTAGAAGGATAATGCTGTTCCCACATCTTATTACTGAATCGATTGTTTGGATCAAACTGCTTTTTTAACTTAAAGAACTCATTCGCGCGAGGGTAGCTGGCATGAAATTGTCCGGTGCTTGCGTGCAATTGATAAGGCAAATAATAAGCTCCTCCTTCCGCAATGGCAGCATCAATGAGTGCTTGGCTCCACACTTTCACTCTCGCTTTGTCATCTTCACTGGTGCCCTGTCGGTAATAAACCACAAAAGCAAAGACTTCCTCTCTTGCCCAGGCAAGCAAAGAACCGGTATCCGGCAAAGCGTGACGAATGGAGACATTGAGCACGTTTACCTCATAGCGCTGAAATATCTCAGCCATGTTTTCCGCGAAACTGTTAAAACGATCTACAGGCACAAAGTATTCTCGAAGGGCATAGCTTGTGTCTTTCCTGCTATTTGGCTCTAGCTCGTATAGATTTAAGCTGGCTTCGCGATTGCGCCACTGAACGACGTCACCATGGTTAATAGATGGATCCAAAACATACTGTCGTAACCATTTTCCGATTCGATGATCGGCAACAAATTCACTCACTTTCGGTTGCCACCAATAGTCGGTATTATGGTCAATAAGCCGCTCTTCAATAGTGAGTACTTTCTCTGTTTCTATCCAAGATACGCTGCGCAAATTTTGATACTCAGGGGGATAAATCACTGCATTATGAAACACAATGCCGGTATTCGGTTTTACGTTTTTAGCGAAAAATGATGGGTAATCGCTTCGTGACATCACCTCGCTTTGACGTTCGATCTTAGTATTCGATACAAGGGTTAGAGTTGCTTCAACGATGACACCAAAAGCACCATACCCACCAATTGCACCATAAAATACTTCTGAATTTTTTTGTGGCGAAGCTTCCACTAACGAACCATCAGCAAGCACTAATTTGAAAGACTTAACTGAACGAATGATTGGGCCCTCACCCATATATCTTCCGTGCACATTCACGCTTAGCGAGCCACCGACAGTGAAATTAGCGTACGATTGCATAATCTTAACCGACAGGTTTTCGGGGTCGATCACTTCTTGGATATCTCGCCAACGAATACCGCTTTGCACAGTAATTTCTTGGCTTTCAAAATCCAGCGACAGTACTTTGTTAAAGTTCCTCATGTCGAGGTGAAGGGACTCTTCTAAGGCAATTTGTCCACCTTGACTAAAACGACCTCCGCCAATGGATATTTTGCCAGAAGAAGCCATAATGGCATCTTTGATTTGTTCGATAGTTGTTGGGGCAAGGACATTATTAACCAGAATGGGATTTAGCTGAGTGATATCGTTCACCCATTCGGGCGAGCGCTTTATTGCCGGTTCGTTTGGGCTAAAGTCGACAAATATGTAACTTGCTAAACCGGCCAATAACAATATGAATATTCCGATGAAAATCAATATTGTCTTTAATGCTGCCTTCCATAAGCTCATTCTGATCCCTTTAACGTATATTCGTGAGTTTTATAGTCAGCTCTATTCTTGATCGAAGAGACTCGAGGTTTCTAGCTTTCTGCACAGACTACCTATTTGATCACAATTTTTTTAAGTTTGACTATTCAACTGCATGAGTTTAGTGAAAGACAAGTAAACCTAGCTTCTTTTTGTCTAATTAATGTGGTTCAAACTGCTTTTAAAATGTCAGATTTTTTTACAAAAAAATATTATCAGCCAATGAAAATTACGTAACCATTTAATAAGTATGCAAATTTAAAAATGGAACACTTTATGCTTAGTGTATATGAAACATTACACGACAAATCTGTTTTTTTGGTTTGTTGCAAAAATAAATTAACTGAGGGAACATATCATGCTAAGTAAATTGTTGAAGACGATATCTTTTACAGTGCTGCTTGGTGGTTTGTCGTTAACAAGTCATGCTGCCATTATTGAGTACAACTCTAACTTCTCTACGAATAACACGTCCAATTATAATACAACATATGGATATTCGTTTGGCGACTCTAACATAACCAGTTCATCTCTCTCGCTCGCTAGATTCGATTCAGGTTTAGGAACATTGACTGATGTAGAAATCAGCTTCACTAGTGAATGGGACCATTTTTCCTATGCGTCAGCGTACGATAACAGTTCAGAAAGAACTTCTTACAGAGACTGCAATTGGTGGGGCAGTTGCTCAACATACTATCGATACAGTAACGATACCTTCGTGAACATGACTTCGTCTGCAGATTTCTCTTTATCTTTGACAGACCCGTTCCAATCAACTTCCGCTACACGCGATTCTAATTATGACAATTGTTCACGCAGCTACAACACCTCAGGTTATGTTACTTGTTCGGACAGAACTAATGACGACGGTATATTCAATGGCGTCCTAGATACAAGTATGTTTTCTCTTAACGATTTTATTGGATCTGATGATTTAGATTTCTCCTTTAACATAAACGCGGCTATGACAGGGTATTGCGACAATAATGATAATGGAGACCGTTGTTATGGGTACAATGACGCTTACTGGAGAGGTAATATTTCTGTTGCATATACTTATGATGAGGTAACAGCCCCAGGCGTCGCAGTGCTTTTATCAATTGGTTTACTTGGCCTTTTAGCTCGAAGAAAACGAGCGTAAATAATATTTTGCCATAGCTATTACGACATTAAGTACATCTAAACACAGTGGGCTTATTAGCCCACTTTTTTATTATCAACCAATTGGCTTTTAGTATGCCCAACAACGCAACCTTATTATTATTCGTTATCATCTCATTAATAGTAAGCGGTTGTGATGAACACGTAGCTGTTGAGCCTGATGTAAACCAAAACAAATCTAACTCTTCTAGCAAGCCTTACCTGAATCAAAGTTTCACCCTCCCAGATCTAACTAACTCTACCGACATTGTTAGAGAGCATTTGCAATACTTATTTATTGAGGCTAAGAAAGCTGATGATAATAGAGCTTCCTTTGCTAGGTATGCAGACGCATTGTTTATAAACTACTTTTACAACGATGCGAAAGATGCGTATATGACTTTGGCTGTAATAGAACCTAGGGGACATAAGTGGTTTTCAATGTTAGCAGTAACATCTTACAATTTGGGGCAAACAGAAGAAGCCCTAGATTACATAAGGCAGGCAAACCAGTTAAATGACGACCATATAGCTTCTCTCTTCTTTGAAGCTAGACTAATGGAAGAAACAGGAAATTACGAACGAGCAAAACACTATTACCAAATTGTATATTCTAAGTTTCCTAACATTGTTGAGAGCAATTTTGCCCTTGGAAAGCTATTGTTTAATATGGGGCAATATGAAGAAAGTCGCGACTATCTGGAAAAAGCAATGCAATTGTCACCACAGTCGTCGATTGCGAGAGCATACTTGATTCGACTATCAAAAATAGTCGATATTAGTATCGATATTCCAGCAGAAAATTTAGCCTACAATGAGGCACAGTTAAGTTTACCGCATCCTTATTATGAGGAGGTAATGACTGAAGGACGGACTTTGAACGATTTGAGATTTAACATAAATCGTTCAATTAGCAAACAGGATAGTCTAGCTACAATTAAGTACCTTAAATTACTAATTACACATTACAACGATCGCGTTCAAGAAGATGATTTTCTGAAACTATCACATTATTTAACTTTTGAGAGAAGGTTAAATGAAGCTAAAAAAACTTACCTAAAAGCAATAAACAGGTTTCCTAGTTCGTCGACATTCCATCTTGGCTTTGCTGATATAGCGCTAAGTGAAAAAAAGTATGAGTTGGCGCGAGAGCATTATGAGAATGCTCTGTCTATGCAGGAATCAGATAACGACAAAGCCAGGTCATTACAAGGTATTGCTAGAATTATTGCAAGTAAAGGAGAGTTTGAACGAGCGCTTTCCCTATTGAACGAAGCTGCAGCGTTATGGAAAGACAATCCTATTTTTCAAATGGACTTAATGAGAGTAAATGCCGACCTTGGTAGGTTTGAAAAAGCTTTTTTTCACCTAGAAAAAGCTGAAGAACTGGGGTTTAATATTCCAAACCAATTAAAAGAAAGGTTGACCCGCTTGGCAACGCAGAAATGATCTCCCCAAGAAATGACGTGAATACGAGTCTAGGCAAAAGACTTGCTAAAACTTTATTAGTGACTGCAGTTTTGCTTTTCATAAGTGGAATATATCTTACTGGCATTTCGGTGTGGGAAGGAATTTTAGGAGAAAACCTTGAAAAAGCAAACTTTCAATATGTCTTTGCTATACACCTATTAGTTAGTGCTCCATTTATTCTTCTATTTGCTTTGTATCTAACGTCCCATTTAATTGCCATCAAACATATTAGAAATACCCGTGCACGGACAGCAGGCATATACTTGTCTCTTAGTGTCGTTTTAACTTCATTAACTGGCGCACTTCTGATCCGCGGTGTATTCGATTTTGAACTAAATGCATCCATGTTGAGAAACTTGGTTTATGCCGCGCATATTATAATTCCTTTGCTAGCTATACTGCTCTATTTTCGCCACCGAAAAAACGGCCGCCACCCCATTCAAATAGAATGGTTCTGGACAAAACTGAGTGCCTCTACGCTAGTTTTGATTGCGCTTACTGGCATTAGTGTAATCAGTTTCGACGAAGATGAGCAGACCTTAGATTTTCTGCCTTCTTTGCTCAAAGTGAAAACTGATAGCATCATTAATTCTGAATCATTTATGCTCGATAAATATTGCCAAGGCTGCCATCAAGATACTCATAACCAATGGTCTAGTAGTGCACATAAGTTTTCATCATTCAACAATCCGTTCTATAGCTTCTCTGTGAACAACACAAGGGCGCATATGTTAGAGCGAGATGGAGATGTTGTTGCCTCTAGGTTTTGTGCTGGATGTCATGATCCTTTACCACTAATTTCGGGCGTTTTCGATAGTCCTAGCTTTCCAACTAATAACGAAAAGTCTGCTAAAGCAGGCATAACTTGTACCGTATGCCACTCAGTTATCAGTATTGATTCGACAAAAGGAAATGCTGATTTTACCTTACAAAAACCCACTCATTATCCATTTGCATTTAGTGATTCAGATTTACTTCAATCATTTAGTAATGTTTTACTTAAATCGAATCCGGATTTTCACAAAGAAACATTTTTAAAACCACTGCATAAAACGCCAGAGTTTTGTGGCTCGTGTCATAAAGTACATATACCGGAGAAGGTTAATAAGTATAGATGGTTGAGAGGTCAAAACCATTATGATTCTTTTCTGCAAAGCGGAGTTAGTGGGCATAATGTAGACAGTTTCTATTATCCTAAGCAAGCGAAGAATAATTGCAACAGTTGTCATATGAGTTATCAAATCTCAGACGAAGATAGCGGTGCAAAAATGCAAAGCATTTCCTCTGAGCTTTCTATAAGAGACCATCTATTTGCGAGCGGCAACACTGCGATTGCAGCGACATTGAGCTATGATCGTGACAGTGTTATACAGAGGCATAAGGATCTTCTTGAGGAATCCGTGTCGTTAGATATCGTCGGCATAAGAGAAGATGGAAAAATCAATGGTGAATTTCAATTTCTTCAAAATGAAAGTAATGTCAACTTAGCCGCAAACAAAACGTATCTGATAGAAGTTGTTATACGAACCAAAACTTTGGGTCATCTGTTTACAAATGGTACAGCAGATTCCAATCAGCTATGGGTTCAACTACAATTATTTGATGAGGATTTAGAGATTGGAAGCAGTGGTAAGCCACTTGCAACAGGCGAAATACCTGAATTAGAAACACATTTCATTAAAAACTTTTTAGTGGACGCTGAAGGAGAACGAATCAAAGAGAGAAATGTCGAAGACATTTTTACATCAGCAAAAAGCCATCAAATCCCACCTGGAGCGGCTGATGTCGTTCATTTCAAATTCACTTTACCCGCGGGCTATTCAGAAAAACTAAGAATAGACGCAAAACTCAACTATCGAAAATTCGACAAAGATTATGCTAACAAGAGCTTTAGGGCTGCTGGATTATTAGAGCAAGCATTACCAACGACAATTATTTCTCAGGATTCAGTATCTATAGTAGGTGACAAAGTTAAAATTGCTAACAGTCGTGCGAAAGCAACTCCACCTCAAAGATTAAATGATTACGGTATTGGTCTGTTACGCAAGCCAAGTAAAAAGCAATATAGACAAGCAGAAGAGATCTTTAAGTTGGTAGAGCAATACGGAGAAGCCCAAGGAACGATGAATTTAGTTCGACTCTATTACAACGAAGGGCAACTAGAGAAAGCTTTTAAAAAGCTCGATTCTCTTCACAGCACTGGCATTGACAATAGTTGGTCAGCAGAGTGGTATTCTGCGCTAATAAGCATTGACAACGGTTTTATAAATGAAGGTATACAGTCGCTTAATAAACTAATGAATATTGATAATTGGCCTTCTGCGAAAGAAAGAGGATTTGATTTTTCTAAAGATTACGACCTATTAATTAAGTTAGCAGAAACCTTATTTTTATATGCAACAATAAACGAAGGAGATATATTGAAATATAACTCTTTAATCAATGAAGCTAATACGATTTATAGTAGGTTATTAAGTCTTGATCCTGAAAACGCAAGCGCACATTTCGGTATAGCTAATATAGCCCGAACTCAAGGAGATAGTGATAAGGCAAATTATCACTCAACATTATATAAAAAATATAAGCTGGACGAACATTCAGAATCTAGTGCTGTTACCCTAGCCCGAGCAAAAGACTCCTATATTGATAAAATCGTCAATGCCGTAGTAATTTATTCACTCAATTGATAGAGCTTGAAAATGCGCAATAAATATTCGTCAAACAACTTTACTCTCACCTTTATTATTTTGCTAATAGTTGCAATAAATGGGTGTTCAAAAAAAGAAAAGCAAAACTTCGAATTACCGTCACAACCTGAAATCCAGAAAAGCTCAAATAACAAACTGAATTCGCCTACTATAAACTTTAAAGAAGTTGCCGAAGTCTATGGTATCGACTTTATACACACTAATGGTGCAGAGGGAGATAAACTTTTTCCTGAAAGCATGATGGGAGGTATTGGGTTTATTGACTATAACAATGACGATTTTGCAGATCTTGTTGCAGTAGCGGGTAGTTCTGTTAAGAATGCCGCAGAAAGTAAAAGTAATAATATAGCTATTTACAAAAATGAAGAGGGGAAGCGTTTTGTAAATGTAACTGAAGATTTAGGCTTGATGTTTTTAGGGTATGGGCAAGGATTGACAGTTGGAGATTTCGATGCCGACGGTTATGACGATTTGTATATCACTGCTTTCGGAATGAATAGACTGTACAAAAATGAAAGAGGTGAAGGGTTTAAAGACATAACTGACGAAATGGAAGTTGGTGGTGACCAGAGAGACTTTTCAACTGCTGCGAGTTTCGTTGATATTGACAACGACGGGGATCTGGACCTGTTTGTTGGAAACTATTTAAATTGGAGTATAGATAAAAACGAGCAACTAGACATCAACTATGATGGCGCTAATCGAATGTACCCTCACCCCAACTCTTTCAGCGGATCTGTTTCAAAGATTTATATTAATCAATTCCCTCAACCGTTCACCGAATTGAATCTTGGCAAAAAAGAAGAATTAACAAAAGCTCTAGGTGTGTTACCTGTTGACTTAAATGATGACAATTTAATCGATTTTGTGGTAGCCAATGACTCTATTAAAAATTTCGCTTTTATAAACCAAGGGAATGGTGAGTTTATTGAGCAGGCTGACTCTTTAGGGCTGTCTTACAATAACTTAGGCCTGCCCACTGCAGCAATGGGTATGGATGGCGCATGGTTGGGCCGTGATAAGAGCTTCAACATCGCTATGGGTAACTTTACAGACGAGATGACCTCTTTTTATCGTTATAACTCACATGGTTTCTTTGTTGATGTGTCTCCTCTCATTGGTATCGGAGGACCAACACGTACTTCCTTTACTTGGGGAGTAATTTTTGCAGACCTAGATCTTGATGGACAAGATGAATTTATTCAAATAAATAGTAATGTAGAACCTGATATTCAAAAAGTACAAAGCAACTTAAGATATAGGCAATCTCCACAAGTTTTTTGGCAGTGTAACGGGAGTTGCGAGAGGCAGTTTATTCAATTAGATGTTAGCCAACTCGGTGATTTCTCTAATCCAATAGCAGGGAGAGGAATCGCTTATGCCGATATTGACCATGATGGAGATTTAGACTTTGCGATATCTTCAATTCAAGAAAGAGTGCGATTGTATAGAAATGACACTGACAACCAAAATAACTGGATTGCATTTACACTCTATTCAAAAACTAAGACTTACTCGACGGTTGGAACAACTATTTCGATAAAGTATAACGGTGTCGAACAAAAGAAACGAATGATGCCGACAAAAGGCTATTTGTCCCATAGTGAATCTGCAGTATATTTTGGCTTAGGCAAAGCCGAACTCGTGGATCACATAACAATACAATGGCCAGATGGTAGCCAAGATATCATGAAAGATATTAAAGCAAATAAACGATATTCAGTAGGGCACGAATAGTCTTGTTTTTAAAAACACTTTTCACTTGTGTTTGAATGACTATAGCCTTAAGTGCCCTCCTGATTAGACACGATTGGCCCTGGTAAAGCATCACTCTATTTCAATCAATACTTCATTGTGTCTTAAAAACGGCAATGTTAACGGCCCATTGTATCCAGCTTTAACAGGCTCACCCACTTGCTTAAGACCTTTGCTCTGCATCCAATTGAGTAAGATCTGAGTGTGCTCATCAACGTTACTATCGCTAAGTGTGCCACTGAACCTAATCGCAGCTACCTTATAATTGCTGACTTCGCTGACCGTGAGGCTGGGATCAGTCGGCTTTGGTGTGCTCTCAAGCGTAAAGCTAGCTGGCATGACAAATGACATAGAAGGTTCATTTGTATTTTCAGCCATAAATACAGGCGCTGTCATGGCAATTTCTGTACCTTTTTGATCTTCATCCATAAACACCGGCGCCGTCATCGCAATCTCTGTTGCACCTTCATTTGCGCCCGTAATGTATTTAAATAGTTTTCTAAATGCACTGTTGTCGCTCGTGCCATCGATGCTCGCAGAGACTAAAACCATCGATTCGTAATTACGTACTTCAATCTCTTTCGTTTCATCTGCCATTACTAGCTCATAAGGCGCGGACTCGACGCCGCTGTCTCCAAACAGAGAACAACCCGTCAGCATGGTAGAAATGGTTGCTATTGTTAGCAGTTTTGCACCAAAAATTCGCATATTTTTTTCAATCTTGTCTGTTGTGATAAGGCTTATACGCGGTTTATTAAAAAAGAGGTGAAAAAATCTGAAAGCAATTGTGTTTATGGTGAGATTAACCAACAGTAGCGACGTTTTCTTAGAGTTAAAAAGCGCTTGGATTTAGCGGCCAAAGTATCGATATTTTCAGCACTTTTATCTGTGTATAAACACTATCAATTCGTAGTTTTGAGTAGGTGGTTATATGCTAAGAGCACTATTTATCGATTATTGAAACCTATGTCAAAGCAAACTCACTCTATCAAAGCCAACGATACTGTTCAGTTCAAAAGTGGCCATGAAATGCCAAACAGATTTATGCTCGCACCACTCACAAACACACAAAGTCACAGTGATGGTACGCTATCTGATGATGAGTTTCATTGGTTAACTATGCGCGCTAAAGGCGGATTCGGGCTCACCATGACCTGCGCTTCTCACGTACAGAAAATAGGCCAAGGCTTTCCCGGCCAATTGGGGATTTACGGGGATGAACATATTCCGGGGCACAAGCGTTTAGCCGAAGAAATCAAGTCCCATGGCAGCATCGCTGTTGCCCAACTACACCATGCTGGAATGCGCTCTCCTGAAGACTTAATAGGAGAACAACCCGTTTCAGCATCGGCAGTGGAAAAGCACAACACCAGAGCTTTGTCTTTAGAAGAGGTTCGTACATTACGTGATGACTTTATTGCCGCCGCCGTTCGCGCAAAATCATCGGGTTATGATGGTGTTGAAGTGCATGGAGCGCATGGGTACATATTGACTCAGTTTTTGAGTGTTGACATAAACAAACGGGACGATGAATATGGTGGAGCGCTAGAAAATAGAGCTCGACTTTTATTTGAAATAATCAAAGGCATTCGCGATGCTTGCGGCGATAGATTTTTGCTCGGCGTACGCTTGTCGCCAGAGCGTTTTGGCATGGCCCTTTCAGAAATAAAAACCTTATGCCAAGTGTTAATTGACGAGCATAATATCGACTTTTTAGACTTATCTTTATGGGATGTATTCAAACAACCGAATGAATCTGAGCATGAAGGAAAAACACTACTTTCACATTTCATGGAACTCGATTTTAAAGACGTAAAAGTCACTGTCGCGGGAAAAATCACCTCTGGCGCAGATGTAAGTGCGGTCATGGATGCCGGTGTCGACTTTGTGACAATTGGACGTTCGGCGATCTTGCACCATGATTTTCCAAAACGTGTGATAGCAGACTCAAACTTTTCCCCTGTTGAATTGCCAGTCAGTGAGGCTCATTTGAAGAAAGAGGGTTTGAGCGATCAGTTTGTGACTTACATGAAAGGCTGGGATGGTTTTGTTGCTTAATCAAAGACACAGTAAGTTGCTACGGGATTGGTTCTTTTCGTTTATGGGAATTTAACGGCCAGTTAAGCCGTGAAAACCACATAATAACATTGTCCAATCGCTCTTCATAAATGGCCTTTACGGTCATGGCTGAACACGCGCTACCTGACACTACTTGAATGGTCAAAGAAATTGCATAGTAAAGGCGCGCGTCGATGTAAAAGAAGAAAGTTAAAATCAATAAAATAGAGTAATATCGTAATTAAATAAGTTTTGTTTATGTTATTTCCAACTCTTCCGAAGCAGTTGCTTTGTCGGGTTCAGCCTCTGATATTGTTTCAATGAAATTACCCGCGACATCAAATACCCATGCTTTATCTGGTTGATAAAAGTATTTGTAGCACTGAATGCTACCAAAAATAGGAAGCTCCTTTTTTGATGCTTTGTAATGCACCGCGCATATTTCACCTATTATTATTTGGCGAACTTCGAATTTCATCTGCTCAACTCTGCTATAGAGCTTTATGCGGCGTTGACCCTCACAGAATGCAATAGCGATAACCATCTCGCGTTTGCGCTCAAAATAAGTTTCTACAAAGAGATAAGGTTGGAACTGTTCGTTGCGTTTGTCTTTAATAAAGTAAAGGTTGTTAAAATCATTACCCATTTTTTAATTTCTCCATCTATGGTTAGCAATGAAGAAAGTAACCATTCCCATAAATTAAATTTGTTGCTCAAATTTACGGGCTCATTCTACCTGATGCGGCAGAAACCACCTTACTCGCCAATAAAGGCAAGCAGGTTGGTGAAGTCTGGCGACTTTCTCTTAATGACGGAGTGCATGTTACCATGTTGGATTTAGGACGTCTAGATGTCTAAATTATACAAAAAAGATAATGTAATATACTCTAAACCTCCTCCGTGGATCGGTACTAATCTACAATAAAAAAGTTTCACCTAGACGAAACAAGGAAAAACTTACTAAATTAAGCAAGCGTTCAGTATGCAGAAACGGCCTACATTCTAGAGTATGCACAGCGATTTCAAACAAAGTTTCCGTGCGCCGTTAGTCAACGCTAAAAATCAAACTTAAAGCCGCTACAGCAAACACAGAAATGAGAAGGATATGGTAACTCAACGACCAAGCCCTGTATTTAGAAGCTGACTTGTAATAGGCATTCACAATATTTTGGTACTTTTCTTTATGCAAATATAAATAATGAAATACCAAATAGCTTATTGCCATCGTACTCAAAAGAAAGCTACTCCAACTGATGCCTTTCATATCATCCAAGAAAAAAAGTAATGCCGCACCAAAAATAAACAAAGCATGACTCGCGGTCATAGCGTATACAGCAACATTGGCAAAGTAACTTCTGACTACTAACTTTTGTCCCCCCTCAACCTTGATAAAATGGTAGTACATCCCAGCAAACAACATTTTATACATATATAATTTTCCTGAGTGCCAACTCTACATTATTGATGATGACTATTAAAAATATATACCGCGGATGATATTCGACTTTCTTTTCAGTGTTGACCTTTCACGAACCATCGCTTTTTTAATTAAGCTTGAAAAAATTCTGCAACTCATATTGCAAAGCCATGTTGCTAGTCACTGAGCGTGAAGGCGAAAACAAAAGGTTACACAGGTTTGTTGGGTATTAGTCGACCATTGCTCAACAAGGTGAACACCACAGATAACTCAAACATTACTAAACCTTCTTGATATCACTAGAGATCCTCGGGAAATAAGGATCAATGCCCTTGCCAAGTCGCAATCACTGACCATTCATCATCTACACTTTTTTCTAGCGAATCCACATGCGAATCTAAAGCAAACTTTCGCCAATCCGTTAAAAACTTACTATTGCTCCTTGCTATCTGTACGATAAAAAACCCCTCCATTTCACCATCTTCATTTGTGTAGATAGTATCGAGCGCATTAAAAATCACTTCGCCAAATTCTTTGTCCAGAGACACTGATTCAAATCCAATATCGCTTAGAAAAAGACACTTTTGTAACCATATTGAAGGATTCTCACTTTCTAAGTCTGACACTAAATTTGGTGTGCAAAGATCGACATGTATATTAGAGCTAATTTCTTTCTCTAGATATTGATGTTCAATTTCCAAAAGCTTCACTCTCTCTTTCAAAAATATAATTGCTATAGAATCTAATGCTTCTGCCTCTTGAATTTGCTTTTCTTCAATATTCATGACTCGTAAAAAATTCGACCCAAAGAAAATTAAGATAGCGAATAAAATGCCTATTTGTAAATATTTCGATTTAGTCATACTAATTCTCATTTAAGCTTTCAATTGTCGTTTCTTTTCAAACATTTGCTAGTGAAATTTCCGAAAGATTGACTGATGCTTAATAGCACTGTTTTTACTCAAATTAAAAACACGCTATTTTTTAAACCCATTTTTTTTCTTCCTCAAGGTATCGACTAGAATACATAATCCTATGGCAGTGACACCTCCTATCGTCTCGAAATTTACTATCGTCCCAGAGCCCAGAATTAGTTTTCTAAACAATCCAACACTAAAAGAAGTGATAAGTAGTATCGAAAAACAGAATAATAGATATTCAGTAATAAAATAATTCTGATTTTTCTTTTGAGAAAAAGCAGAAAAAAACATACTCCAACAAAATAAGAAGAAACAATAAAGATAATAACTCTTGATATCTTGGTAATTTCAAATGGTGAGAGAAAAGGCGTGTTAGCGTCTAATTGTCGAATATCAAATGCAATAGGAACACAAAAGACCACAATGATTGCCGTCAAAACCATTGCTGCCCAAAACAGTCTAGATTTGATCACATTTCTAAGATTTATGGCCATGTGGTAGGTAACTCCCTTCCTTCGCTTTTATATAAAGCCGACCCAGATATGATCAGCAATTATAGTTGTAGACCATTTTTAACAAACCATAAACCATCATAAAGCACCGATGTTAAACGTAAGCGCTCAAAGGTACTCATTGAGCGTCATATATAAATAAAAAAGGCGAGCCTATTGGCTCGCCTTTCGCTATTTTTACTTCCAAACCTTATTAAAGTAGCAAACTTAATTCGAAAGTGTCAATCACTGGAGAACAACAATTAAAATTGTGAATAGCGCCTGCTAAAAATCAAAAAGTTACAAAACTAATTTTTACAAACAAAATTGTGAATGAACGGCAAGTTGAGTTTAATGCACATATCGGTGTTTACAATTAAATTTGTGAATATAATAGGTGAGCAGTTTATAGACCCAACCGAGCGAAATTTGTATTCAATGATTTAGTAGTATCGGAATATATTTGAGTTATTTAGTGGATTTTCACCTAATCCTCATCATGGTCTAAGTCAGAAATTTCGGAAATTAAATTAGTATGAAAGTCCTTTGGTAGTCCAGTAGCTTTGTATATATAACTTGAAGCTGCCATCAAAAATTGTTTTGTTCGATTGGAAGCAGTCAACCTTTTAGTTAAGTCTTGATCCATAAGCTGCTTCTGCTCACTCACATATCTCAGTGAAAGTCCTCTACACGGTAAAAGCGAACTTCTTAGTTCCGAGGGCGCATCAATAAAAGATCTCGAAACTTGCACGAAATCTTCCCACCCTGGCAGTTCTAATTCGCCCTCCTTGTTTCCTGAAGCGACCTGAATTGCATTTTTTAGTTTTCGTCTTTGAACATAACTCTCTCTTCCACCCCAAACATAATATCTTAGAATTTTCTCATACTTTGCTTGGGAGCAGTCCGTTTCATGTACATCGGCTAGTTGAGCTGAGATTGGGGTCATTACAAAAATAAAACTAAGTATAAAGCTACAGTAGATTGCCATATGCTTTTCTTTGGAGGGGTCTAACTCTCCTCGGTTTGCTCTAATCACACCTACCAATTCTCTCAGGGCTTTAGCAAAATCTTCTTCTACTGGTAATTTATTGTTGATGAACTCACCAATGTCTTTAATGTTTTGAGATGAGTTCTCAAATATTTTGTAATATGCAATCCAATTATTAATATCGTGATAGTAAGAATGATTATCAAGGAAATTAATGTTCGCAGATGCAGCATAAGAATCAAAATCTTGTTCTTGAAATAGATGCACATTTAAAGTCTTTGCACTTACTCGGTGAGCTTCTGACGCTTTTTTTGACAATATTACATAGGACTCTGAGCAACCCGTAAAACTCATAATCCCAGACGCCCAAAAGGAACGATTAATAGCACTCATTTTATTGACTGTTTTACAATCAAATAGAGTTCTTTTGATAGTTCCTCTGCGTGAGAACTCAACACCCAAAACATCCAGATCTGTTATCACTGTTTTGATGTCGCTGATTTCCCGTACATTTTCAACTATAACCTCAAGGTACGGTAGTATCCCGTTTGATATACAATAACGGATAGCTTTTGCTTTTTGATGAATATCTTTATCTAATACACTCATATTTACACATCTAAATTCAGTAGTAATTGGTCCATTTCGTATTTTGCTTCTTCAGTGATTTTGACCTGTTTTCTTTTTCTCATCTCAGATGCAGAGACAATGGACTGAATGTAAGTTTCATCTTTTGAAAACGAGAGTTTGGCCTCATCATTGACCTCAAGATTAGCAACTTGGCCCGTTGCCAAGAGATTAATAGCAATGTCTAAGGCTCGAATATTTTCGTCTGCATTAATCAGTTTTAGCCTGTACCTATCTCCGATCACGTGCTCTAAAGTTGCAACCTTCATAAACACGAGGTTTTGATATTGAACATTGGCTTCGGAATTACTATTTATAAAACCTTTATTTTTAAAGCTTCTTAATAATGCAACCGGATATTTGACTCTGTACTGCGCAGGCATTAACTGCCCCTTTCTAACACATGATACTAGGGCCATTGCTCTTTCATAGATTTCTCTATTTGCAGCGTTCAAACGAGCAGAACCAGGGTTTGGTGTAAACACAAATTGTTCAGAACCACCGCCACCAAATTTTATAGAAGGGGGCTTTAAAATCCCTTCAGATGCCATATTTTCGAGCAAAGAGAGTTCCACGTTACTCAAGCTTTGACCACCGATTTCGCTGCGGTTCATTACTAGGGATAACGGCCAGCCTTGGTTCGACTTCAATTTACTTAAAACGTTTCTTATATTAGCTGAACCTGACTTGGCTGTTAGGTCGGCGAGACCCTCTAAATTATCTGCAAAATAGTAAGGACTTAAAACAATTTCTCGTCCTCTAGCTTTATGAACTCTCACGAGACCGCCCGTCTTACTGTAATTTAAACAGGTGTCCATTAGCTGCGAGTCCGCACCAATATTATTTATAAGCTTTTGTTTATTTTCGGGTTTCTCATATACCTGATTCAAGATTGCTAACATAACTTCTTCAGTTTCATTGAAGTCTTCGTTTACAGCGTAATCACCTATAACGGAATAAATGCTTTGGAAATGTGGAATCTTCGGAATAATTGACTTAATTTTTCTTTTTGAACCAATTACATCAATAAATTCTAGGTCATCTAAAATCTCAATTACCTTATCCAATCCGAGAGAGGGTATTTTGAAGTAATGGTAGGAAGCTAGTTTGAGTACCTCATAATTTATCTCCCCTAAACCTCGAATGTGCACAGCCAACGTAGCAGCCATTCCTAGTTGCTTTAGGTAATCTAACTCGGGAGTCTCGTATTCTCCAAGAGCACTGTGTAAATCAAAGGAAAATTCAGCAATCTTGTTATTACTCATAGTTTCGTCCTTGAACTTAATTTAAACGATTATAAACTTATAATTAAACACTTTAAACGGACTCGTGCTAGGGCGTTCTTTTGAAGATGAATGGTTTACAATTCCACGAAAATATCAAAAGGAGCAGCTGAGTTGTATTGAGTTTTCAGTAAGTTGCTGGTTGATTTTCCAGCTTTTTCATTACTTTATCACAATGCTCTTCTTTTTTTAAAACTAATGCATATGTCGTTGTCATAAGATGACTAAGAGTGCAAAATCGCCGTGATGTTAGACCTTACCGTCAGTTGCACTCACCACTCCGCCTTCTACATCTCGGTATAGCAGCAGGCAGTACACTATAGAGCCACTCTTTGTCATGCTTGAAAAGCCAACTGTAGCTTGCTCTGAATTCTCGCTGAAAGTCACTGCGATGGTATTCAGGGTGCTCTGCCAACGCTTTTAAAATACAGCTTTGATGTTTATGGCACTGCGCGTTAAAACGCATTTGATGCCGTTGCTTCACAAGGCCTTGATGTTGAGAAAGCACCTGCTCTATCGTCCCCACAGAATAATCGACCTCATTCGCGATTTGCTGCGTTTTAACACCATCTTTTAGCAGCCCAACAATCAACGCTATATCTGCACCAAATATTCGCTTCGCGCGCGTTTTAACGGAGATATTGTTTTGTAAGGCGAGCTTTTTGACGTAGATAACGCTTCGCTTACATTGCTTAGATACGGCTCTTAGTGACTTTCCTTGTTGAAGCAAACATACAATGTCTGCATCTGTTTCGCCTTCATTCAACACGTTATCACTTACACGGTCGGGGGTAACACATTCACAAGGCTTGTATTCACAGAACTCCCGCCATGAATGCCATAACATGCCAATGAGCAATAAATGTTTTAACGGGTGAAACTGGGCGCGCTTGGCCCTAAATAGGCTTTCTGGATAACAGTTATCTAGCAATAATTGTTGTACCGTAGGCGAAGCGCTCGTTGCCCAATATGCACGTAATGCGTGGCGCAGTTTATCTTGGCGAATAGCACCGATGTGTGACGCAAACCCCGTCTCTACCAACCGATGACGGTAGCGACTCGTTATGTGTTGATAAGCGAGTAAAGCGGTGCTGCTACGCCATACATCATGCACTAAGCTTGTAAGTTGAACATCCACGCTCTGTAACTCAACATTGTGTTGAATGTCTATGTGGCTCGGCAGAATTAACGCTCTGCGCTGCACGGGCACCTCAAATAGCGGCTCGCTGTGCTTTAGGCAAACCGAGCACCCGGGCAGTTGATGTTGAACATGCCACCACGCTCGCCCGACCGTTTTAGCGTCGCTTTCAACACACGCTGGGCAAGCTCTTAATACTGTGCCACTGTTTACCCTATTGGCTACCAGCGACATTCGAGAATGTAAATTGCTGGCACATCCTGTTGCAAGATTCGCTAATACGCTGGAATAGGTTTTGGAATGCAGGAAAGGCCGAAACACCGGTAATATCGTGTGCTCATGTATGACCTCATGTGCCGATACGTGTGCGTGTGCACAGATGAAAGGAACAAAGCCTGGGAATTGTGAGGCTAATTGATAATGGGCAATATGAAGCTGCTCTAAAAGCACTCGTGCAGAGGGCAGTCCCGACAGTTGGCAGTACGTGACTAACCAACTGTAGGGTATTTCGTCATCTTCAAGAGGCGGATGAAAGCCGAGCATGGTCGAATTGACCTATGTGATGAAAAAACGCTAGCCAAATGATGTGGGCCAGTGGTGTTACCTTAGTGGGAGTATTCATTATCGGTTCTAGGCAAAGAATATTTTGCAGCTCTTCGTCTGCGTTGACGTCAAAATAGCTATCAATGCGGTTTTCCCAAACCCAATCCCAGAACGCATGCTCTATCTGTGCTTTTGTTTCCCAATAGGCTTGCTGTCGGTCTCTTATCGTATCGCCAAAGGCATACTCCACTAAGCGATGTATTTGAGGCTTATGTGATGGCCGTTGGCTTGTATCACTGCTTAAATGAAGCGCTAACCCTATTTTTTGAATAGCCGCGTTCGCCGCATTAGCGACGGGTAAGTTCTCTGACATGTCGTGTTCACATTCAGGGCATGAGATATCAGGCAGCGGCGTTTCTCGCAAATCAGTCTGCTGCCAACCGCAGTGATTGCATCTGGTCATCAGTGTTTGCGATCTATGTTTATGACACGTGGTCGCCGTGGGTAACTGATGCGCCACATGCCAATAGCTCGTGCCAAACTTGGTGATATCGTCCTCTATGCATTGCGGGCAGCTTTGCCAGCAGTGTGCATGTCGCACTTTCGTTAACCACGGTATAAAAAACGCCTTACGTTTGTCTTTTGATGCAACATCGAGCAACGCTCTTTGCTGCTCAACATTTAGAAAATGGCGATAGAACCCCGCACTCGTGTGCCGGTAAAGCACGTCCTCACGGGCAGTCGTTTTGGTATTCGCATGGGTAGTCGTTGCCACATCATGACGAATAGCCTCATAATCTTTTAAAGGACTCAACACCCGATTCACACCCAGCCACGCGTGGTAAAAATCTGTTATCGATTTAGTGGGTGTCAGTACCGCCATACGTGCAATGCGCGAATAGTAATGTTCATCAGGCAGCAGTGGTAAGAAAAAGTGCATTGTCGCCATCAGCTAGTCCTTAATGCCTGTGTTAAAACTCGCCATGCTAGGGCCTGAAGCCGTGACCTCTTCTAACACAGGTGCCAGCATCGGCGCCCTCGGGCTTGTACTTGCACTTGAGCTTGCAATTGATGTTGATGTCGACGGTTTAGCGGATGCTTTACGAGGTGCTTTAGCATGCGTTTTACTTATTGGCGATGCAGCCTCTGTGTTTTGTGCTTGTTGCGCCGCCGCAATCGCACTTTCATAAGCGCGTATGTTTTTACTCTTCAGGTACGTTAGCGCCATTTTATAAAGCTGAAATTGACTCACAAACACAGTGTTTAAATAACTGATGGTATTGGTCGACGCGTCAGGCTCCAACTTGCTCTCTTGTGATAAGTACACCAGATACTCCTGATGCACCTGCGCCAGCCGGGTCATGAATGCGGGCAGTCCGCACGTGTGCTCGTAGAACGTAGCAACGAATTCGGTGGATAATTGCGTGCAATTAAGTAACGACCATTCAGGGTAAAGCGCCTGCAAGGTTTTCAAAAACATACTCCCGTCTTTTGAATACGTCTCTAAGCGAAACTCCCTGTCATTCACTAACCGGCGCAGCGTCGTAATTTCAGGTTGGGACTTGCCGCCCACTTGCACATGTTTGGAAAACAGCTGCAACCCCGAATCTGTGCAGCTGATAATCATCGGAATACCAATTTTGTTGAACATCGCTTCAAGAATGGTCAAGGTTGGCGCTCTATCCGATTTACCATAAGCCAGTAAAAACTGAAGCTCATCAATGTGCACTAAGCCAATTTCATGAGTGGCCGCAACCAGCTGCATACCCGCTAAATGCCTGTCGACTGACTCTCGATTACGGGAGTCCCACTGTTCAAAATAATCGGTGCTGCCTGTAGCATCATCCACTGCCCGAAAGAAATTCAGTGCCAAGGCTTTTAATGAGGGCGTAGAAGGCATATCCAGCGACAGCCACACAATTTGATTTTGATGATAAGGTTTGCCCTCAAACTCAACATGGTAAATCACCTGCGGGATAAGGGATAACGCACTACGTATCATCGTGGTTTTGCCTGCACCGCTGTACCCAGTCACCAAAACGCTCGACGCGGTGGTTTTATGACTGGCCACACTGCACTTAACAGGGCGCTCTACTTTTTCTCGGTACTGCGCGGCCAACCCCATCTTAAGCGCCATAGCATCAGGCTCAAGGGGGTTTCTGTACGCATAAGAGTGCAGTAGCAGCGACCAGCACTTTTGATAAAACGTAATGAACTTATCCGACGGAATATGGGTGTCGCCCATTCCCTGCAAAATAGCCCGTTGATAAAGTGAGTCTAACGACCAGAAGTCGGTGTCACACTGCATCGCTCTGCCCGCTCGACTCAATATCTCGTTACTGCGCAGTGGCGTGGGCAAGGCTTCGGTAAGCGGATTGCCATTAAACTGCGATACAGGGTGTTTTGTGTAGTGTGCTTGTATATGTGAATTCATTAAAAACCGTCCGTGGTGGTGAGTGTGTCTGTTGATTCAAATTCCACTTCCTCGCCTTCAAATCCCAATGCGACCATCACATCTCGGGCATGAGTCAGTGTGTTTAGTTTCTTGCCGATAGCTTGAAATTCTTTAATTCGGGGAACGATGGCTTTGCGCTCGTTCTCAGGTAACAAGGCAATTTGCCCCATTAACTTGTCAAATTCGGGCTCATCCATACTGCGCATATGTTGACGCAGGCGTGCCGCATATTCCTCATGCGCCACAATTTTTAATTTGAGCCACTCCAGTTGATGCAAGGCGATTTCCCAGGGCATGCCTAAATAGGGTGAGTTGTTATTGTGGTTTTTCAGTGACAGCTTGATGTACTCGAAGGTCGACGGATTACGCTGACTTTTAACGCGGTAAAAGAGATGGTTCGTCCAGTCCCTCACCCGTTTCACAATGATAGGAAATGTGCCCTCTGACGCCGCGAGTTGATGTAACCTTATGACTCGATTGTCATTGCTTAAGTATTCAAGCCCTTTAAAGTAGATGCAACTTGGACGAACTATCGCCTCTTCTTCTGGCAAGAACGCCCAGCGTAGCCTTGCTTCGTCACTGGGTGCGGTTTTACGCCCGCCGTTCATATCGTTAGCTAGGCTATGAAGAAATATCGACTCGGGCGACATGCCAATGTCATCCACCATGGCCTCGTAGCCGCATTTCTCAAGGCGCTTGGCTGACTTGTTTTGCAGGATGATGAAGTTGATGATTTTACGAACTAAACTATCGTAGTCCCACACCGCGTGATGTGATGGATGTTGCTCGGTGCGGTCGCGCTCTTTAAATATTGAGCCCGGTTGAAAGTGTGCAACTTCGCCATTAAAGGTATTAAACGTACCTTCAACCGTCCCTTTTGCATCACCGCGATATACCGCTGTAAAATTAAATGCCTTAATGCCAAGCATGGCTTTTAAAATAGAGGCGATAAGGTTATTCGGATATTCGGTGCCGTTGTCTATGGTGACTTCTTCGGGAATAAACGAAGCGGGCCAGTCAGCCTCATCGAGCACTAAGCCATAACGCTTTGCGATCTCGACTTTGCACATGCAGGCATTCACCATGGCCTGCGCCACACCATCAGCGCTCGGCGCACCAAAGCCTAAATAAAACCCCACTATCATGGTGGAATACACATCAATAACGAAGTACAGCGTTGGGCGCCCCATGCTGTAACGAGCGTGTTTGATGTAGGGGTAGTTGACGTACAAATCTAAGACCGTCGCATCCACCTCATAACGGTGCGTTGCGCCCATGATGCCATCTAGCGCAGTGCCTTGTCGGGCGGCATGGTCTTTTTCAAATTTGAAACTGCCTTCTTCCATTCTGAGCTGGTCGGCACGGCTAAAAATGCGGTCAAAATGGTAGTAGAACATACGCGGTGATATACGCTGTTCCGGTGGCAGTAAGTCATGGTAAAAAATTTCATGCTGCCCGACCTGCCTCACCACCGTGCTTACTTCAAATGCATCCTGAAAGCGGTCAAAAATTTTTCGTCGGCTCAGCTTTTTACCTTCACGTATCCACTGCTTTACCACATCTTCGATATTCTTTTTATCGCGCACGGTAATGCCCCGAAAATCGCTACGGCTATTTTGATTATGCTTACCGCCTCTGCCTCGTTTGATGATTGGGTCGTTCGGGGTGTCAGCAACAGGGTAGTTTTTTCCTATCTCATTCCATTTAAAAGAAATCAGCGCGTTAGGCACCATGCCAAAAACGATAAAGCGATTCAGCGCATTGTGATAGGCCCCTTTCGACTTCCACGTAGACGTTGGTGTTGCAATTAACGACGCTATCTCCTCCCCAAGCCCTTTGCCGTAAAGATATTGCTCAAGTAAGTGCGGGGCCGTTAACGACGCGATTTTACGAAACTTATCATCTCGCTTGGCAAGCCAACCCTTGTAGCCTTGTTTTAACAGCGCCGTGTCAGACGTGCTCAATGTTTCCGGTAAGTCATATGCTAGCCCAGTCTTAAGACCGTGCTTTTTAATAAACTGTGCCAACTGTACCTTGTTAAACACCTTTGGCTTGGGAGGGTTAGCCACCTTCATTGCTTGTAGCATGTCGGCCACCGCATAAAACTCACGGCATTGGCTGATGTGGCAAATGCGGAAGGACGTGCGCAAGATAACTTGCTCTCGTTGATGGTCTAGTTCATCTGTAAATAAATGTTCGCCCTCATACCTCATGCGGCTATCCCTAATTCATCCTGCATGAGATGAACAGGTCGAAACCAGCGAACCATGTGCGTTTCACACTCCTCATAAACAGGAAGAAAGCCATATAAAAGGGCAAATCTAAATAGCTGACGGGCATCGCCATCTGACATTGACAGTGTATGACTCACCCGGGCAATCAACTCTTGTAACTGTCGCCAAGGCGCACACTGCCACGACTCACAAAAACAGGCTAAAAAGGCAGTAAGGGTTTCGTTTGAGACTTTCAAATCTTTGGCCGATTCTGAGAACAATTTGTTGTGATAGTGCACTTTGGTGGCATCACGCTCGGTCACCACGCGATATTCAATACCACGACGGCGCCAAAACTCTCGCTCAATCGCGAATTTTTGCCAGGTTCTCATGCTTTTGTACTCAACCTCATCGAGCCAGCTTAATTTGTAAATTTGGTCCCAATATTTAAAGGTGTAAGCTGTGAGCTGCGTGGTATTGTCGTCAGCCGATAAGCTCTCGACTAAGAAATCAGTCGACATGACATAGGCCTCATATGTCTTCCAATTTCGCGGGTGCATAATGTTAAGCTCAACGGCGATATCCAGTGTTTCGTCTAGGTCGAGGGCATATTGCTCAAACACGGCCACGGTGCTTGGCTTGTAAAGCAGCTCCATGTACATACGCCTTTCACCGTCGGACAATAGGTGCACTTCACGATTTTGCTTATCGCAATACATCCAATGCCGACGGCCTACCTTGTTCACATCTCTCACCGTCAAGTAAGAGCGGTAGGTGCCATTGGCAATATCATCAGTCCATTGCTTGTATTTTTTCACTGTTTTGGGCAGTTTTAAGTACGTTAACTTCTTCATGCGCTCTCCATTTCACACTTTTTCCAGCGCGTATTAGAAATCGGAACGGGAGGTAAAATCAAGCCACCAAAAACAGCTAACCACATGATAAAAAACACTTTTGTTGTTATTTTGGCTTATTGCTCCCAATATAAATTGGATTATATTAATGGTGAGGCTTGTGGTGACTTTATAACTGATTGATTTGCTTGAGCGAAAACAAAGGTTTTGTTGTGGCGCTAAGGTTAGCCGGAAAAAAATAATGAAAAAGTAGGTATTACCCAAAAGTTTTTGTGCCACAGGCACTAGTTGTTTAATTTTCAATCAATACTGATGACTCAGCCTATCTCTAAGCAGCATTGTAATGCGCAAAGGTAGCGGTCTATCTCGTATATTTTTTAAACTAGCGATTGATTGGTTTACCTATCCATAATTTTAGTATACTTTCGTAGTGTGTTTTCGTTTATGTTATTGTAATTGAGGTGTTTTTAAGGTGTTCTGTTACCTCATTAGTTAGGCTCTGCGTGCTATAAGGATGTTGTAAATTATGAAATTCAATGAGGATTCTCGCGTCAAGATCCCTACTATTCTGCATCTGATGCAGCTTGGTTATAAATACCTTTCTCTAAAAGATCCTGCTGTTACGTGGGACGAATCTACTAATATTTTCACCCACATATTTAACAACAGCATTAAACGCATCAATCCGTCTATGACAGATGCTGAGGTGAAACTATGCCACGACGATGTGTCGCTGTGTTTAGAAAACGAAGATTTAGGCAAAGCGTTTTACGAAAAGCTTATCGCCATCTCTGGTATTCGGCTCATCGATTTTGAAGATTTTAATAACAACTCTTTTCATGTAGTCACCGAACTGACCTACAAGAAAGACGACGAAGAATTTCGCCCTGATATCATTTTGCTCATCAACGGTATGCCATTGGTGTTTATAGAGGTAAAACGCCCTAACAACAAAGATGGCGTACTCGCTGAACACAAACGAATTCAAACGCGTTTTGAAAATTCGAAGTTCAGAAACTTTGTCAACATCACGCAGTTGATGATTTTTTCAAACAATATGGAATACGATGATAGCTCTCCGCGACCGATTGAGGGCGCATTTTATGCCACTGCGTCTTATCAAAAACCCGGTTTTAACTACTTTCGAGAAGAAGAAAAGTTTGATTTAAAAACCCTGTTATCAGGAATATCTGAAGCAGACGAACAAGCTGTGCTAAAAGACAATAATTTGCTTACTATCAAACAGTCTCCCGAGTTTGCGAAGAATAAATCCCCCCTAACCCCAACTAATCGTATTTGTACGTCTCTTCTACAACGCTCAAGACTGTCTTTCGTTCTCCAATATGCATTGGCTTATGTGAAAGAGCGCAAAGGTTTGCAAAAGCATGTAATGCGCTATCCACAGATGTTTGCAACAAAGGCGATAGAGAACAAACTAAATGAGGGTGTGAAGAAGGGGATCATTTGGCACACGCAAGGGAGTGGTAAGACGGCCCTTACCTATTACAATGTGAAGCACCTCGCCGATTATTTTCAAAATAAGGGCGTTATCGCTAAGTTCTACTTTATCGTCGATAGAATTGACCTATTAATTCAGGCAGGCAGAGAGTTCAAAGCAAGAGGCTTAAAAGTTCATAACATCGATTCGCGTGACGCGTTCGCTGCTGATATCAAGCAAACCGCTGCCGTGCACAACGCATCGGGCCAGCGCGAAATAACTGTCGTCAATATTCAAAAGTTCCAAGACGACCCGGCGGTTATTCAAAACCTTGATTACAAAGTGAATGTACAACGTGTATTTTTCTTAGATGAAGTGCATCGCAGCTATAATCCGCGAGGAAGCTTTTTAGCCAATCTGGAGCAAGCTGATACCAACGCTATCAAGATAGGACTTACAGGAACCCCACTGCTAGGTGATGAGTATGACTCCAAGTCACTTTTTGGCGGCTACATTCATAAGTATTACTACAATGCATCAATAAAAGACGGTTACACCTTACGACTCATCCGTGAGGATATTGAAACCAGCTACAAACTGAACTTGCAGAAAACATTAGAACAAATTGAGATCCTCAAGGGCAACGCTGACAAAAAAGTCGTGTACGCACACGAAAAGTTCGTTGAACCGATGCTTGATTACATCGTAAAAGACTTTGAGCAAGCCCGTATTTCAATGAACATTAATTCAATCGGTGGCATGGTAGTCTGCGACTCATCTGATCAAGCAAAGATGATGTACAAGATTTTTCAGCACAAATACGCTTCAGCTCTGCCTATGGCAGACCAAATAAACGGAATTAACGAGCAATCTAAGAGTTATCACGCCTTTAAAAAACTGAACAGTAGTGTTACTAATGCAGCACTCATTCTGCATGATGTAGGTACTAAACAAGAGCGCAAAGATCTTGTTGAAGAGTTCAAAGAAGGCAAGATTGACTTTCTGTTTGTCTATAACATGTTGCTGACCGGATTCGACTCACCACGCCTTAAAAAGCTCTATTTGGGTCGTGTAATACGCTCTCACAACTTGCTACAAACGCTCACCCGTGTAAACCGCACATACAAAAACTTCAGCTACGGTTATGTTGTCGATTTTGCTGATATTCAAAGTGAGTTTGAAAAAACCAACAAAGACTACTTTAAAGAGTTGCAATCAGAGCTTGGTGATGAAATTGAACACTACAGCAATTTGTTCAAGACTAAAGAAGAGATCGAACAAGAAATCGGCAAAATTAAAGAGGTATTGTTTCACTTCGATACGCAAAATGCAGAAAACTTTTCTGCGCAAATCAGCCAGATAGACTCTCGCGGTGAAATACTCAAAGTCACTCAGGCGTTAAACAATGCCAAAAGCTTGTATAATCTTATCCGCTTATCTGGCGACTATGAAATGCTGGAAAAACTGGATTTTAAAAAGCTGACGGTACTCTCTAGAGAAGCGAATAATCGGCTGGCATTAATCAATACGAAAGAAGCGTTAGAGCATAGCGTAGATACAACCAATCTGCTTAATGTTGCGCTTGAAGATGTTGTATTTGCATTTACTAAAGTGAAAGAAGAAGAGCTTGTTCTAGCAGATGCATTAAAAAATACGCTCCAGAAAACTCGTGAACAGCTTGGTGGAAACTTTGACCCCAAAGATCCAGAATTTACCTCACTCAAGCAAGAGCTTGAGCGTTTGTTTAAAAAGAAAAAATTGAACGAAGTCTCCAAAGAGCAAATGGAAAGCAACATTGCAGCTCTTAACGCCATTTACAATAGAGCAAAAGAGCTGGAGCGTAAAAATCAGTTACTTAAAGCCAAGTATGACAATGACGAGAAGTATGCACGCCTGCATAAACGTTTGATGGAAAAAGACCCGCTTACAGACAGTGAGAGCAAGCTATTTGAAGCATTAAAAGGTTTAAAAACTGCTGTCGATATCCAGATACAGCAAAACTCAAAAATGCTAGATAATGAAAATTTTATCAAACAGATGATCCCACCCATTATCTTTGATGAATTTGAAGATAAGCAGGGCATTGAGCTTGAGATTGATTCTGTTGACATGATTAATCAGCTCGTTGTCAGAGAATATATGAACGAATATCACGGCTTATCGGGATACCAATAAGCGACAAATTTGTAATAATTTAAAGAAATAATATGACAAAAACACAGCAATTTGAGCAGCAAACTAAAGCGTTAATAGACAATATAAAGAAGGTCTGTGCGAATTTTGGCTTAGGTAATGACGGAAATGAGTTCAAGGTAATTACGCAAGTTTTCTTGTATAAGTTCCTTAACGACAAGTATGTTTTTGAGCTGAAAAAACTAGATAAGCGACTTTCTGATGTTGATAACTGGGAAGATGTATTTGCGACTTTCTCTGAGAAAGAAGTAGCAAAGCTGAATATGCGCTTGAAGCCAAGTGTGGCCAAGATACGACCAGACCACTTCATATCTTCATTGTTTAATAGTCAGGAAAAGCCTAACTTTGCCGAAATCTTCGACACTACGTTGACTGATATTGCTAAGGACAACAGCGACATATTCTCGGTATTAACCGAAGGTGGCGAAAAAATAGTTCTTTTCGAAAACCTCAGTAAATACGTTACTGATAACCGCGACCAATTCTGCAAAGCAATCGTAAATAAGCTAGTTGATTTCAGCTTTGAAAACATCTTTGATGAAAAATTCGATTTCTATGCCACAATATTTGAATACTTGATAAAAGACTACAACACCAATAGCGGCGGTAAATACGCGGAATATTTTACCCCTCACGCGGTATCAAAAATAATGGCCCGTTGCTTGGTTAACGGTGAAGTAAACAATGCTACTTGCTACGACCCATCAGCAGGTTCAGGCACATTATTAATGAATTTGGCTCACCAAATCGGTGAAGATAAATGCACTATTTACTCTCAGGACATTTCTCAAAAATCATCTAGCTTATTGCGCCTGAACCTTGTGTTGAATGACCTTGTTCACTCAATCCATAACATCATCAAAGGCAACACGATACTCGACCCGTATCATAAGCAAGCAAATGGTGAGTTAGAGAAGTTCGATTACATCGTTTCCAATCCACCGTTCAAACTAGATTTTTCTGACTTCAGTGCTGACCTTGAGACAAAAGCGAATCAAGAGCGTTTCTTTGCGGGAATTCCGAAAGTCCCAGCCAAGAAAAAAGAGTCGATGGCCATCTACCTGATGTTCATTCAACACATCATGTATTCGCTAAAAGATGATGGTAAAGCTGCAATAGTAGTACCCACAGGCTTCATCACAGCGCAAAGCGGTATTGATAAGAAGATACGTCAAAAGCTTATTGATGAAAAAATGCTGGCTGGCGTCGTGAGCATGCCGTCCAACATTTTTGCTAACACAGGCACGAACGTCTCAATCCTATTCATCGACAAAGCCAACAAAGGTGACGTTGTACTAATAGACGCCTCAAACCTTGGCGAGACTATTAAAGATGGTAAAAACCAGAAGACTGTTCTGACTCACGCCGAAGAAGACCAGATCATCGATACTTTTAATAAAAAAGAAGCGGTAGATGATTTCAGCGTGGTAGTTAGCTATGACGATATTGCAACTAAAAATTACTCGCTTAGTGCTGGACAGTATTTTGAGGTTAAGATTGAATATGTGGATATTACTGAACAAGAGTTCGATTCAAAAGTTAAGGGGTTTGAAACCTCTCTTAGAAATATGTTCTCGGAGTCTAAAACGTTAGAAACCACTATCTTACAGCGTTTGGGTCATCTAAAATATGAAAAGTAATTGGAAGATGACAACAATCGGAGATTTAATATCCGTTAAAAGAGGATACGATCTTACAAGCAAAGACAGAAACACAGGTAATATCCCGGTGTACGGTGCTGCTGGTCAGAACGGGTATCACAATGAATCAAAAGTTAATGGTCCCGGAATAGTTATCGGCCGGAGTGGTGGTTCTTTTGGTCAAGTTCACTATGTGGCGCAGCAAAGCTTTTGGCCACATAATACGGCTATGTACGTAACAGATTTCAATGGAAATGACGTTGATTTTGTTTTCTATTTACTTAAAACTTTGGACTTTTCAGCATTAAATTCAGGTAGCGCCCAACCGTCACTGAACAGAAATTACTTATACCCTGTAAAAGTAAGAGCACCCCACTTAGACGAGCAAATATTAATAGGTCAACTTCTTTCCTCATTAGATAGAAAAATAGAACTCAACAACAAAATCAATTCTGAACTAGAAGCCATGGCTAAGCTAATTTACGACTACTGGTTCGTACAGTTCGACTTCCCCGACGCAAGCGGCAAGCCCTACAAATCTTCCGGCGGCAAGATGGTTTACAACGAAGAGCTTAAACGTGAGATACCGGAGGGGTGGACGCTCAAAGCTATTACGGAGGAGATGGACGTCCAGTATGGATACCCTTTTAGTACTAAATTATTCAACGCACATGGAGAAGGAGCAGTTGTTGTAAGGATAAGAAACATTTTAGATAACAGCATATCTATTTTTTCTACAGAAAAAGTAGATGATAAATATTTGTTGAAAACTGGAGACCTATTAGTAGGCATGGATGGAAATTTCCACCTAAATTTCTGGGATAAAGAGGGGTGCTATCTAAATCAACGATGTGTTCGAATACGAAGCGTTGATAATTCATGCGTATCTCAACTTCAAGCTCTGTTTCAGATAGAGCCCTATATAAAGGCCAGAGAAAAAAATGTTTCGAGGACGACCGTCGGCCATCTGAGTGCTAAAGACATTAATAGTCTGAAGGTCCTAATCCCTAGATCTGAACAAATGAAAAATAAAAGAGCTTTTTTCGATTCAATTTTATCGAAGATAGTTGTTAATCGAGAAGAAAATAGTAAGTTAACTAAACTACGAGATTGGTTGTTACCAATGCTTATGAATGGTCAAGTAACTGTCAGTACCAAATAAGGCGTGAAAAAAGGAAGTAATTGAATGGACTCTGGTTTTGCCGTAATATCAAACACGCTCACGTCTTTAGGGCGTGAGGTATATCACAAGCTGTCAAGCAGAAAGTTCCAAACAATCTGGAATACTAACTGTCTTGAGCAGCCGCAGGTAACTAATGGTTTCATACCTAAGACTCCTGTGATTACGATATTATACATCATATCTGACATTCGTGGCCCTGTGCTTTGCGCACTACGAATACGTAGTAAGATACGTTTGTTAAGCCTGAGGGAGATGCTGGAAGGCCACAATCCTACACTTCTTCAGGTTTTGCACCCTTTTAGCTGGAGGGTGTATGCATCTTAAAAAGCATGCTTGGTTTAAAAGACGCGGCTATCTCCACTTTGACTCCCCAGTATCTTTCAAAAAAGCTCAAAAGCTAGTCAACAGTCCTAAACGCGTATCTAAGCATTCATTTTATCCTCTAATACATTACAGTATTAAATCCTTCAAGGTAAAGCTAAACGCTGCTGGCGAGATTGAGCCAAAGTGGAAAACGAGAGAAATTAAATATGCTGCGCACTTAGATTCGCATATTTATGCCTATTACTCATGGTTACTCGGAAAACGCTACGAAGAAGAAGTACAACGTAGAGGACTTCATGAAAACGTACTAGCTTTCAGAAGTTTAGGTAAAAACAATATTGATTTTGCTAACGACGTATTCGAAATCATCAAGAAGAAGGGACGATGTAGTGCCGTAGGGCTAGATATAACAGGTTTTTTTGACAATTTGGATCATCAGGTTTTGAAGAGAGTGTGGTCTAATTTGTTGGGATTAAAAAAACTCCCAGACGATCACTTTGCAGTCTACAAGTCACTCACTCAATATGCCTATGTTGACCGAACAATACTATTCAAAGAACTGGGCATATCGATCAATAATCCGAAACTCAACCGCCATAGAGCTTGCACCGCAAAAGAATTTAGAGAAAAAGTCAGAAACGGGGGACTTATATATCGAAATCAAAACGACTTTGGCATCCCACAAGGCTCACCAGTAAGCGCACTACTGTCAAATATCTATATGCTGGACTTCGACTCAAAGATGAAAGCAGCATTAGAAAGTCAGGGGGGACATTATTTTAGATATTGCGATGATATGCTTTTTATTACTAAGCCCGCTTTGAGGGATGAGGCAGAAACACTCGCTCTAGATGAAATTAAAAGATTAAAATTAGAGATCAATGCTGCTAAAACTGAAGTTCGAGACTTTTATCGCTACGGTGGCCAATTAAGATGTAAGGGAAAAAAGTCGTTGCAATATCTTGGTTTTACATTCGATGGAGAAAGAAAGCTTATACGCTCCGCTGCGCTTGCGAAGTTCTCAAACCGAATGAAGGCTGGAGTCCGCTCTGCTCGAAAAACCGTGAGAAGAACAAATTCAGAACTATTAAAAAATGGCTCTCCGCCATCTGAACAGTTGCGAAAAAAGAAGTTATACGAGCGTTATTCTCACCTCGGTAAGCGCAACTTCCTCACCTATGGATACCGGGCTGCAAAAGAAATGCAATCTAGCGCAATAAAGAAACAGTTGAAACCGATGTGGTCGAGACTTCAAAAAGAAATGACCAAATAAAAAAGGCGAACCACGGTCGGTTCGCCTTTTTTATTTATTTACGCATTCACAATCTTAATTGAATTCACAAACTTAATTGTCGCGTTCACAATTTTAATTGTAGTTGGTCAATCACTCAGCAAAATCCCGATAACTATCCAAATCAGGGCATGAGCAGATCAAGTTTCTATCGCCATACACATCGTCAATTCGATTTACTGTTGGCCAGAACTTATCTTTTGCGACAGCATCAACTGGATAAGCAGCTAGCTGTCTGTCGTAGCTTCTGTCCCAGTTACTGTCACAAATATCGGCTAGTGTATGCGGTGCGTTATGCAATGGATTATCCGTTGCGTCCCATTCGCCGCTTTCTACTTTTGCGATTTCTTCTCGAATGCAAATCATCGCTTCAATAAAGCGATCCAATTCAGCTAAAGCTTCGGATTCCGTTGGCTCAATCATCAATGTACCAGCAACCGGGAAACTCATAGTTGGCGCGTGGAAACCATAGTCGTTCAAACGCTTGGCCACATCCATCTCAGTTACGCCAGATGCTTCTTTCAATGGACGTAGGTCGATTATACATTCGTGAGCAACACGGTCATTATTGCCTTTATACAAGACTGGGTAATGACCTTCTAATTTCTTCGCCACATAGTTTGCATTCAAAATCGCGACTTCTGATGCCTTTTTCAAACCTTCACTACCCATCATTTTGATGTACATGTAGCTGATAGGCAAAATTGACGCGCTGCCCCATGGTGCAGCAGAAACTGCGCCATTGTTTGCTAAATCTTCGCCTGTACCACCGGCTTCTAAACCAACAACAGAATGGCTTGGTAAAAATGGAGCTAAGTGCGCTTTAACGCCGATAGGTCCCATACCCGGGCCACCGCCACCGTGTGGAATACAGAAGGTTTTGTGTAAGTTCAAGTGCGAAACATCAGAGCCAATCAAGCCAGGAGAAGTAATGCCTACCTGAGCGTTCATGTTGGCACCATCCATGTAAACCTGTCCGCCAAATTCATGCACAATGTCACAAATTTCTTTTACCGTTTCTTCGTAAACACCGTGCGTTGATGGGTAAGTGATCATCGCGCAGCTCAAGTTATCTTTGACTTCTTCCGCTTTAGTGCGCAGGTCGTTTAAGTCAACGTTACCTTTTGCATCACAGTTAACCACAACAACTTTAAGGCTCAGCATCTGTGCAGACGCAGGGTTTGTTCCATGAGCAGATTGTGGGATCAGGCACACATTTCTGTGACCTTCACCTCGACTCTGGTGATAACGAGTAATGGCTAGTAGGCCAGAGTATTCGCCTTGTGCACCAGAGTTTGGCTGCATTGATAGTGAATCGTAACCAGTAATATCAATCAACCAATCACTCAGCTCATCAATCATTTCTTTATAACCTTGGGCTTGATCAATTGGCGCAAACGGGTGCAACTGACCAAATTCAGGCCACGTCACAGGAATCATTTCGGCTGTTGCGTTGAGCTTCATGGTACAAGAGCCTAATGAAATCATACTGTGATTAAGTGCAAGATCTTTGTTTTCAAGCGACTTAATATAACGCAACATTTCAGTTTCTGAATGATAGCTGTTAAATACTTCATGCGTTAGAAAGTCAGATGTTCTCACTAGTTCTTGCGGTATAGATTCAGAACCATTTTCAACAATAGCTGCGTCCAAGGCTGCGATATCTAAACCATGGTTGTCACCTACCAGAACAGCGAACAAATCATCGATATCAGTACGAGTAGTGGTTTCATCAAGACTGATACCAACGGCTCCGTCCAAATCAGCTCTGAAGTTCATACCTTTTGCAGTCGCTTTACTTAACACTTCTGCTTTGTTAGCTACTTTCACAGTGATGGTATCGAACCAAGTTGTGTGAGCAAGCTCAAGACCTTTTTGAACTAGGCCCGCAGCGAGAATGTCGGTAAAACGGTGTATGCGATTAGCTATTGTTTTTAAGCCTATCGGGCCATGATATACCGCGTAGAAGCTTGCCATGTTTGCTAGTAAAACTTGAGCCGTACAAATATTCGAATTGGCTTTCTCACGACGAATGTGTTGCTCTCTTGTTTGCAGAGCCATTCTCAACGCTGGACGGCCGCGCGTGTCTTTTGACACACCAATAATACGGCCCGGTAATGAACGTTTGTAAGAGTCACGAGTTGCAAAGAATGCTGCGTGTGGACCACCATAACCCATTGGTACACCGAAACGCTGCGCACTACCAAGTACGACATCAGCGCCGAGCTCACCGGGAGGTGTCAACATGGTAAGTGCCATCAAATCTGAGGCAACGGCAACAATTCCTTTATTTGCTTGAACGTCAGCTATCACTTTGGAAATATTTTTAATTTCGCCAGTTGAGCTTGGATACTGCAATAACACACCGAATACATCGTGGTTTGCTGCTTCCAATGCGTGACCAACGATCACTTCAAAACCAAACATTTCAGCACGTGTTTTTACTACATCAAGTGTTTGCGGATGAACGCCTTGAGACACGAAAAAGCTATTTGACTTTTTGTTTTTAGATACGCGCTTAGCAAGACCCATTGCTTCCGCGGCAGCCGTTGCTTCATCTAACAGAGAAGCAGATGCCAATGGCAAACCAGTTAAGTCAATTGTCACTTGCTGGAAGTTTAGGATCGCTTGCAAACGACCTTGCGCAATTTCTGGCTGGTAAGGTGTATACGCCGTATACCAACCTGGGTTTTCAAGTACATTTCTAAGAATAACGTTAGGCGTATGCGTATTGCTGTAGCCCATGCCGATGAACGAACGATTGATGACGTTCTTTTTGGCAACGGCTTTTAGCTCAGCTAAGGCATTCACTTCAGTTTGCGCTTCACCTACTTTTAAAGGTTCAGGTAAACGAATGCCGGCCGGCACAGTTTGTTGCATTAAATCATCTAATGAATCCGCACCGATGAAATCCAACATAGACGCCATTTCGTCACGGCCAGGGCCAATATGACGACGAATAAAGTCGTTTGGTTGCTCTAAATCTAGCAAAGAAACTGGGGTATTTGATGTACTCATAAATTGGCGACCTAAAAACAAATTTGAAAATAGAAATCAAAGCGCCACTGAAAAAGCGGCGTCTTGAGTCAAGGCTTGCAGCCTATATGTTTGTTTGCGGAGTTGTTCAGTAAAACCAAGTCCGCTAAAGAAGCGTTTTATTCTTCTTCGATTGAGCCTTCGTATGCTTCTGCATCCATTAGGCCTTCAACTTCAGCAGGATCTTCTGCTTTTACTTTAAATAACCAACCATCACCGTAAGGGTCAGAGTTAACCAGTTCTGGCGAATCTTCTAGTTGCTCGTTAACACCAACAATTTCACCTGTAAGAGGAGAATAAATGTCAGACGCCGCTTTTACAGATTCAGCAACAGCGCAGTCATCACCGGTAGTTACCGCATCACCTTCGTCTGGCAAATCAACAAACACCATATCACCAAGCAAATCTTGGGCGTGTTCAGTAATACCGACAGTGAAAACACCATCGCCTTCAGGACGAACCCATTCGTGAGTGCTCGCATAACGTAAATCAGTTGGTATATTGCTCATAATCTTTCCTAGCTATTAGTCAGTTGTTCTTATTCGTTTAGGCATATTGCAAACAGTCGTTTGCTATAGCACGCTTTTTCCATTTCGCACGAAACTTGGTTTTACTACATTAACTGTAACCAATTTTTTGCGCATTTCCACCTCTACCGTGCCACCAATTTCAGTGCCAGCCGGAACGCGCGCCATGGCGATACTGTGGCCCAATGTTGGAGAGAAGGTACCAGAAGTAATAACACCTTCACCGTTCGCAGTAATTACTTTCAAACCAGCACGCAGTACACCTTTATCTGTCATCACTAAACCAACAAGTTTATCGTGGCCTGCAGCTTTTTGAGCTTCAAGCGCTTTACGACCAACAAAGTCACGCTCTGCTGGTTCCCATGTAACGGTCCAAGCCATGTTTGCCGCTAAAGGCGATATTGTTTCATCCATGTCTTGGCCATATAAGTTCATACCAGCCTCAAGGCGAAGCGTATCCCTGGCACCTAAACCACAAGGCACAACGCCAGCAGCAAGCAACTGATCCCAAAATTCTTCAGCTCGCGCTGCTGGAACCATAATTTCGTATCCTGCTTCGCCGGTGTAACCCGTCGTTGCAATAAACAAGTCTTCAGCTTGCACACCAAAGAAAGGTTTCATGTCAGCAACCGCCTCTTTTTGTGCCGCTGAGAATAAGCTTTGCGCTTTTGCTTGAGCTGTTGGCCCTTGAACAGCAATCATGGCGAATTCATCGCGTTCAGTAATGGTCACGTCAAAGCCATCTGCAATCTTGTTCAACCAGTTTAAATCTTTTTCTTTGGTTGCCGAGTTCACAACCAAGCGATAGTTCGTTGCTTCGAAGTGATACACAATCAAATCATCAACAACACCACCCGCTTCATTCAGCATGCCGCTATAAAGTGCCTTGCCTTTGGCTTGTAGCTTTTCAACATCGTTAGCTAACAAGTAACGCAAATAAGCTTTCGCCTCTGCACCAATCACATCAACAATCGTCATGTGCGACACGTCAAACATACCCGCATCTTGGCGAACGGCATTGTGCTCTTCAATCTGTGAGCCGTAATTAATCGGCATATTCCAACCGAAAAAATCAACCATTTTAGCGCCAGCTTTAATATGCGCGTCGTATAGTGCAGTCGTGTTCATTTGTATCTCTCGCTATCGATTTAATGCATCAAAGTATATGGAGTGCCCCCCTACTTTTCTAATTAAAAGTCCTAATGAATACATTTACTTTTTAAATGTATTCACTACAATGCATTAAAACTACTGATAAAAACCGCGATGTAAAAAGCTGATGCACCTGAAGCACGGTATGTAGCAAAGTGTCAATCGGCAGGACGCCGATTGCCAAGCGACCCATGGATGGGCCTGAAGCGCCTTTGCTGCATGCTTTGTGACCATCATACTGCGATGAAAAGCTGATGCACTTGAAGCACGGCATGTAGCAAAGTGTCAATCGGCAGGACGCCGATTGCCAAGCGACCCATGGATGGGCTTGAAGCGCCTTTGCTACATGCCGTGCTTTAAGTGTGTTAGCTTTTATTAGCTTTTATTAGCTTTTATTAGCTTTTTAGCTTTTGAGCTTTTTAAGCTTTGAAATATCACAAAGGAAAACTAATGAAACAACTATCACTGGATAATTTGCGCACCTTTGTGACCATAATCGAGCTAGGTGGCTACAATAAAGCAGGCGAGTTATTAGGTCGTTCACAGCCCGCTATCAGCCTGCAGATAAAAAAGCTAGAAGGTCAGCTCGGCAAGAAGCTCTTTGATAAAGTCGGTCAACGTTACCAAGCCAATGCCGATGGCCAATGGCTATTTGAAGAAGCCAAACAGATGTTAGCGATCAATGACGACATCTTCCGACACTTAGAACAAGATACCTTGCGCGGTCGTCTGCGTCTTGGCATTCCCAGCGAATTTGCATCTCGTTTGTTGCCCAGCATTATCGGCGAGTTCAGCGTTCGTTATCCAGACGTATCACTCGATGTGACGTCAGCCTTGAGTAGACAATTATTAAACAACAATAAGCGCAATGACTTCGACCTTATTTTGGCCTTGGTTAACCCAGACGAACCTATGGAAGGAGAACTATTGATTGAGGATGAACTGGTTTGGGTGGGTGATAACAAACAAGTGATGAACACGAACAACCTGTCACTGGTGTTGGCGCCCGACGGCTGCGTGTATCGTTCGAGAGTCATTCAACAGTTAAAACAACAAACCAAAGCATGGAAAATTTCTTACACCAATGCTGACTTGTACGGCTTGATCGCGGCTATTAAACAAGGTTTAGGTGTGACTGCATTGGCAAAAAGCAGTGTGCCGCCAGAGCTAGATATCATCAAAAATAAACGGCTTCCGCCCTTAGGCAAGATCAAGATTTGTTTGTTCAACCAAGACACACAACACCCGCAAGTCAGCCTGACTTTGGCGGACTACATTCGGTCAAGAATCACTTGAAAATTGTACTCCTTGCCTGCTTGCTCTATCACTTCTAATAACTGCGGATGAGAGATGTGATAATCGATGGCGTAAAGCGAAACTGGGCTAGGCAGGCTAGATTCACGAGCATCTAGTGTAAAGTCATAGACTGTCGCCTTAGAACGTCCAGCTTTCGCTAGTTCAACAATATTCACCTCTCGAATAAAAGACCATTTCACACTGGCTTTTTTGTAATCATTCACCCACGTGATCCTTTCAGCGTCAATACTGAGCGAATTACGTCGAGTGAATAGAAGTTTCAACCAGTAAACGCAGCAAATAGCGAAAAATACAGAACAACTGATTGCCAACAGAACAAAACGAAAGCTTAACTTAATGGCCTCATAGTCGAACCAAGCTAACACACCAAACAAGGCGCATAACAGTGTCGTTAGTAATGCTTTGATGAGTATTGGTTGACTGTTGTAAGGTACTTTTATATTAATATCGGACAATCTATTTTCCATGACGACTAAACACATTTATTTGATACTAGGATGTTCTCACTCATTCATTAATGCTGAAGTTCACTCAGCTGTATTTTCTGCTGATTCAAGATGCCACCCTCTCTGTCTCTTGCTGTGAGTATAATTTTGGACTGCAAAAGCGCATCAGCCCACTCAACATTCACTTCACCAAAATTAGTGTCTCTAACCACAGAACCTTGCCTGAATGTATTGCCTTCATTCACGGGGGTAAACTGTCGCGTAATGTCACTAGAGGTAAAATCCCAGATTGGATATGGCACTTCTGATCCCAATTCACCGCTATCTTTGGAAATTTCCATTAAATGTCGGTCACCGCTCAAAAATACAACGCCGTTAGCTTTAGTTTCGCCAATCAAGCGATACATTCTTTCACGCTCATGAGGAAAGATCCCCCAGCCTTCCCATGAATGCTCGTAAGCAACAAATTGAATACTACTGACAATAAAACGAACGTCGGCAGGCTTAAGCAACTCCTGCTCTAGCCAAGCCCATTGCTCTAGTCCTAAAATTGTTTTGCTTTTGTCCGTAACCGGTAAATAGGGCCCCTTGTTCTGCGGTCTACCTTGCGGATTCATGTTAAGTGGGTCGCGGTGATATCGAGTATCTAATACAATGATTTGAATGCGATTCCCTGCATCCTCAAGCATGCGAGAGTGGTAAATGCCAGCTTGCTGTCGGATAGGATCGTCTTCGGCAAATTCAAAGAAATCGAGAAACGCTTCTTGTGATTCTTTCTTCAGTGGAAACTCTTTTCCTGCGTCGTTGGCACCATAATCGTGATCATCCCAAGTGCCCAACATCAATGGTACTTGTTTACGGAAAGCAGCGAATTCAGGTATCGCGTTAGCTAAAGCATAAGCCTCTTCGAAGCGTTCTTTTGATTGCGCTGGATTTTTTTTGCGTTTGCCATCGACCATATAGATATCAGCATAAACATTATCACCAATAAACAAGAATACATCGGGCTGAGTCTTTGCTATTTCGGTCCAAACGGCTTGAGGCTCATACTGATTTGCACAGGATGCAAATGCAAGCGTGAATACACTATCTTCACTTTGATCGTCAGATGATGGGGCTGTACCGGAAGAGCATGCAGCAGACAGGCACAAAAAACTCAAGGCAGCGACAAGATGCTTTTTCATCCTTAAAAATCCTTTAATTCCATGAAAACTATTAATAAAAAGAATTGAGCGCCATAAATAAAATGAAATCCCTATGGCGCGATATTACACAAATGATAGTAGGATTTTGTGACATGTCGAGGATTTCATGTCATTCAAATCAATACACTGTGGTGATATTTCATACAATTGTCTACTAATCTTGCCAAAGCGGTGAAGATCTCGATATTTCATCGTATACTGCTAAAAAAACAAGAATGGCGGAAACATGTTGAAACTCCTAAGCAAGTACCTATTTTTATTCATTACCATATCGATTATTTCGGTTGCTCATGCAGCTCCCGGCGCCAAAGCGCCAAACAAAGCTAGCGACGAAGGAGAAGGGCCTTATGAACGCCTTATCCTGCGTGGTGTGACCGTAGTCAACGGTGAAGGTGCGCCACCTATGGGCCCTGTTGATATTGTGGTTGAAGGTAATCGCATCACTAACATTGTCAGTGTCGGTCACCCTGGTGTGCCTATTAAGGCGAATAAACGCCCTAAAATTCAAGAAGGTGACAAAGTCTTAGAGTTGGAAGGCTATTATGTTTTACCCGGCTTTATTGATATGCATGGCCATATCGGTGGTTCAGCTGACAATATCCCTGCTGAATATGTCTTTAAATTATGGCTAGGGCACGGTATTACCACTGTTCGAGAACCAGGCAGTTTTAACGGTTTAGACTGGGTACTTGATCATGCTAAGCGCAGTGAGAAAAACCAAATCGTTGCGCCACGCATTGTTCCTTACCTTGGCTTTGGTATGGGTAGCAAAGAGCCTATTTTCACTGCAAAACAAGCGCGTGATTGGGTAAAGAAAGCAGCAAAACAAGGTGCAAAGGGTCTTAAGTTCTTTGGTGCGACACCAAAAGTAATGACCGCTGCACTCGAGGAAGCTAAAAAACAAAATATTGGTACTATGATGCACCACGCGCAACTGAACGTGATGAGCATGAATGTATTAGATAGCGCTCGCTTAGGTTTAACCACAATGGAGCATTGGTATGGTTTGCCGGAAGCATTATTTGAGGCGCAAACCATACAGAATTACCCAGCAACCTATAATTACAATAACGAACAAGACCGCTTTGCTGAAGCTGGGAAGCTTTGGAAACAAGCTGCGCCCTATGGCTCAGAAAAGTGGAATGCTGTTCGTGATGAACTCATTGATCTTAATTTCACGATCAATCCAACCATGACAATTTATCAAGCCAGCCGTGACTTAATGCGTGAACGAAATGCTGACTGGCATAAAGATTATACGCTACCGACTTTATGGGAATTCTTTAAGCCAAGTCGTTATGCACACGGTTCATACTGGTTTGATTGGACAACTGATGAAGAAATTGAGTGGAAAGAAAACTTCCGTCTTTGGATGCAGTTTATAAATGATTTTAAAAATCACGGTGGTCGCGTCACAACGGGTTCTGACTCGGGTTATATTTACAAGATTTATGGCTTTGGTTACATCAGCGAACTAGAACTTTTGCGCGAAGCTGGATTCAACCCTTTTGAAGTTATTCAAGCCGCCACACTGAATGGTGCAGAAGCTTTGGGTATGGCAGATGAAATTGGTTCAATCAATATTGGTAAGAAAGCCGATATGCTGATCATCAAAGAAAACCCTTTGCGCAACTTTAAAGTGTTGTACGGCACTGGGCACTATCGTTTGAATGAAGATAATCAACCAATTCGTTCAGGTGGGGTCGATTACACAATCAAAGACGGCATTGTCTATGACGCCAAAGCATTACTTGCCGATGTAAGAGCGATGGTAGAAGCGGCGAAAGCAAGTGAAAACTCAACACAAGAGAGTCAATAAAGAGAATGTCCAACCCCTTATTATTTGTTGCAACCTGTTTAATATGGGGTTCGACTTGGATAGCAATTAACTATCAAATTAATGTCATCGATCCAGCGGTATCGGTGGCTTTTAGATTTACGATTGCTGCTTGTATTTTAGGTGCGTGGTGCTGGTTAAAAAAACTCCCCATGCGCCTTTCTTGGCAAACCCACAAGAAACTTATATTAGTGGGCGTCTTATTTTACACCCTCGACTACTCTTTTCTCTACGCTGCTCAACAACACATTATTAGCGCCTTACTCGCCCTGCTAAGTTCTAGCGTTATTTATATCAATGTAGTATTAAGACGCTTGCTACTTGGAAAACCTATGCGATTAGAAGTCGTGGTGGGCGCAACTTTTGGTTTATCCGGTATCTTTATGATATTTATTCCAGAGTTTGAAGCCTTGAGTGTAAACCAAGGCTTAATGATAGGCTTGTTGTTTGCTGCCGCCTCATTTTTGAGTGCGGGTATTGGCAATGTAGTTTCGGAAAAGATCCTCGACGCCGGAACCCCCGTCATCCAAATGAACTTCTATGCAATGAGCTACAGTTTAAGTTTTACCTTCGGTTTCGCTTTATTTAGTGGCGCCGATTTCACATTGCCCACTACGCCAAGTTATTACTATGCCTTGCTTTATTTAGCCATGTTTGGCTCGGTACTTGCGTTTGGAGCTTACATGAAGCTTCTGCAGCAAATAGGTTCCGATAAGGCTGCGTATGTAGTTTTAGTTTACCCCATTGTCGCCTTGGCTATTTCGACGCTATTTGAGGGCTATCAATGGACGCTTCTATCGGCTATTGGTGTGCTCATTGTTCTTTTTGGGAATGCCGTTGCGATGGGTAAAGTCGCTATGTTTAAACGTACTGAAGTTGGCATATAGTTGGCCCCGCGTGTATTTTTCCTACTTTGCTAAGTCTGGCAGTTTACCCGCGCTGCCCGTTGCTTGCTGAATAAAGAAGTGTTTAATCGGCTGAATAGAGTTTGCACCAGCAAGACCCAGCCCTCTGGCTAATTTAAGCGGAGCAAACGTACCGCTGAACATGCGCTTAAAGCCTTCCATCGTCGCGATCACCTTCATTGCTTCTGCTTTTCGCCAGCGCTCATAAGCTCGCAAAGACTTCAGTGTATGAAAAGGCTTATTCTCAGCCTTTAAACGGGTCAGTTCCTGAACCAATGACGCAACATCAAGTAATCCAAGATTCGCCCCCTGCCCCGCCAGTGGGTGAATGGTATGGGCGGCGTCTCCAACTAAAACAATACCGTCGCTCACCCATTGTTGCGCGTATTGCATTTTCAACGGATAGTGAAAACGAGGGGTAATGAGTTCACATTTACCCAAGTGGTTATCTAGGGCTACTTGTAGGGATTGACAAAAAGCCTCTTCATTTAGCGCGAGCAAATCTTCTGCAACGTCAGTATCTTGTGACCAAACGATAGAACAGGTGTTTGGGTCGCTGAGAGGCAAAAATGCCAGAGGTCCATGGGGTGTGAATGCTTGTCTAGCCACCAGTTGATGTGCTTCTTGAGTTTTCACATTGGCAACAATCGCGATATGGTCATAATCCCATGAGGTCACCGCAAATTTTGCCTGTTTGCGTACGAAGGAATTTCCCCCGTCAGCGCCCACCAGCAATTTACACATCACCATCTCGCCACTTTCGAGTTGAATAAGCTGCTGCCCATCTCCTTGGTTCAAAGATTGGATTTTTTGTTCTTCTAATACCGTTAAATTAGGTAGTAATTTACCCGCTTCAAACAAAGCTTGCGTGATCACAGTGTTTTCGATGATGTGACCCAAGTTATCGATCTGATTTTCACTTGCTGAGAAATGTATCTCACCAAAGCTTTGGTCTTCCCACACATGCATAGCTGAATACGCTTGCATGCGTTGTATGTGCTCCCAAGCGCCGAGATTTCGAAAAATACGCTCACTTGCTTTGCTGATTGCGCTGACTCGTGGAGAAAAAGCGTCTTCAGGCACTGACTCAAGCTTCGCTGCATCAATCACTGCCACACTAAAATCAGCTTGAGCCAAGCCTAAAGCCAGTGTTTGACCTGCGATACCTGCGCCAACAATAGCAACATCTACACTCAACATTTTTATATTAACCTCATTCTAGCGCTTACCCATTGCAAAGGAGGCTAACTTATCTTTGAACACCGGCGCATGATTCAACGCAAACAAACTGATGTTTCTCCCCACAACGAAGGGGAAATGCTGATTTGAAAAAATACGAACTAAGCCATCGGTTGCCTGAATAACACTACTTTTGTCTTTCTCTCGCAGTTGCTTGTACGAATGTGTTATTTCAAACGTACCCGGGTCAGGCGGTATTGCATCTTGTTTTTGGATGCACTGTAAATAACCATCAATATCTCTTACCCCCAAGTTGAAGCCCTGTCCCGCGATGGGGTGCAAGCTCTGTGCTGCGTTGCCCATGCAAATTACGCGGTGGGAGGCGAATATCGGTGTTTTTACGAGCATGAGAGGATAAGAATGTCGAGGTGATGTTGCTACTATTTTACCTAGCTTGTCACCGAAGAGTCCTTGTAATTCTAGCAAGAACGCCTTATCACTCAACGCCGTGATTTGCTTGGCATTCTCTGTTTGAGCAGTCCAAACTAAGGACATTTGATTGCCGCCTTCCGTTTGCATCGGTAACAGTGCGATAGGACCCTGCGAGGTAAAACGCTCGAACGCACGGTTATGATGAGGACGTTGACAAAGCACGTTGGCTATAATGGCACTTTGCTGATAGGCGTCAACCTCATGAGAAAGTTTAAACAAGCCCCGTGTTGGCGATTGAGCACCTTCAGCAACAATCACTAGCTTCGCTTCTAGCAGCAGTGTCTGCTTACTCGCCTTTTGCTCTGGTGTATTATCAAAGTCTTCAAACGAGCTGTTAATTAAGGTCAAGCTGGTCGACGATTCGCCTCTTTCTAACTCAGTAATTTTAAATGGGCTTAAATAATCAACTCGACTTGATTCAATTAGCTTCAAAAGATGCGTGCCCATATCAGCCAGTGAGACAACATGCCCCATACTCGCCTCATCATTATTCAAAGCGCCAATAGCATTTTGAGCTCTTAACTGAACCTGTCCAAGATGTCCACGATCTGAGACGTGAATATGCTTTATTGGACAGCTTGTGATTGTGTCCATATCTATGCCGAACGCTAACAGCTGTTGATATGACTCTTGTGCTAAAGCAACGACTCGAGTATCAAAACTGGGGTGAGTTTGATTTCCAGTTGAGCTTGTTTTAACCTTACTGTTGCTTGATATTTCTAGTGGTTTTGCTTGCGTGTCTTGAGCGAATGCTTCCACGACAGCGATTGAGTAGCCAGTATGATTGCTCAAAGCCAAAGCGGCGGCGCACCCGACGATGCCGCCACCTGCAATTACAATGTCATAGCTTTGCTTTGTCATTAAGTTTTCGTCACTTATTTCGCCATCAGCGCTTCAATGTCATCAATTTCTTTGGGCGCATTTTCCGTTAAATTTCTGTGGCCTGTTTCAGTCAGCACGATATTATCTTCTATACGAATACCTATCCCCTTGAACTTCTGTTCAACGTCGGCCGACTCTGGAATATATAATCCTGGTTCAACTGTCATCACCATGCCCGCTTCCAAGGGACGATCTTCACCGTTAATTTTATAAATACCTACATCGTGCACATCTAAGCCCAGCCAGTGACCTAGTCCATGCATAAAGAAAACTCGCCACGTTTCATTTTCTATATTTGACTCGAGTGTGCCGCTCAAAATACCCAGTTCTAGTAGACCTTCAACTATCACTCTGACGCAGGCTTGCATCGCTTCAGATATTGTTTTACCTGGTATAAGTACATCAAGCGCTGCTTTTTGGCTGTCCAACACTAATTGATAGAGTGTTTTTTGTGTATCGTTAAATTTACCATTCACCGGAAAGGTACGCGTGATATCCGCAGCATATCCGTGTAGTTCGCAACCGGCGTCAATCAACACTAGATCGCCATCATGCAACTCACTGCAATTTTCAGTGTAATGCAGAATACAGGCGTTATCACCGCTTCCCACAATAGTTCCATAAGCCGGATAGCGAGCGCCGTTCATAGCAAACTCGTGAAGCAATTCAGCTTCTAAGTGATATTCAAATTTACCCGGTGCGCTAAATTGCATTGCACGGCGATGAGCTAGGCAAGAAATGCTAGCAGCCTCTTGCATGACAGTGATTTCTGCGTCTGACTTGATTAGCCGCATACCATGAATCAAAGGTTGGATATCGTGTACATGATTTGGTGCGAGTTTCGTTTGTTTTGGGGCATTGCGGCATTCAGCCAATGCTAACGAAATAGTCGACTCAACCGCAGGTCTATCGTCAAAGGAATAATATAAATGCTGATGTCCATCGATAATGTCTGCAAGATACTCATCAATTTCTTCAACATCAAAAGCGTGACTGACTTGAAGAGCTTTTTTAGCCGCTTCAACACCGAGTCGCCTTCCGTGCCAAACCTCAGCAAATGCATCAGTGGGTTGAACAAACATATATGAAGTTTCAGCTTGTTTGTCCGAGGTACCTTTGTTCGATAATAGCAAATAGGCTTCAGGCTCGTTGAAACCGGTCAGGTACCAAAAATCGCTATTCTGCCGAAACGGATACTCAGTATCATTGCTACGAGTCACCAAGCTGTTGGCTGCCACGATGCACAAACTATTGGGTTCACATTGAGAGAGTAATGCTCGTCTTCGTTCAGAAAATTCAGCAGCGCTAATCGCCATGAATAGATGTCCTTTTTTTAGATTTAGTGCACAGAGGTAGAACTGGTGTTGTCATCAATGAGCGGTTTTCCTAACTCATTGAAGCAAAGCATTGCGGTAATGCGCACATACTCCATCACCTCAAATAAAGCTTGCTCTGATTCCTCATCATCATTCATTTCTTCATCCATGCGAGCTATTTCGCTGAAGTCTTCCAAGGCTTCCTTCACATCTGCTGAGCAAGCTGTAAGGTCCGCTTGATGTAGGCCAAAGCCTAGCAGAAACCCTTGTACCCATACGAGCAATGCGGCGCCGCGTTCATTGATTGGTGCGGCATCATCAGGTAAACAGAGTTGGAGAGCGAAATCAGCGTCAAGGTATTGCTGACAGATCTCATTAAACAGATCGGTGATGTCAGTTTTGGCAGTGCCTGTAAAGCCATCGCCTTGATTAATAACATCACTCAATGCCTCTAACCAAGACTGGTCGTTCGCTGACATTCCACCCGCCAGCATACCGCACAATATTCCATGCACCTCTGACGCATCGACAATGATATTATTTTGCGAGAGCATCGCACTGAAGGTTTCATAACTTATTTCGTTTTTAGACACAGATCCATCCCACAATTCAATTGCTGCAATCCTACCAAAGCAGCAAGCAAAGGGAAATAAGCCAGAGGTATTGAAATCAAAAAGTGACCATAAAAAAAAGCCACAATCGAAGAAAGTGGCTTTTGCTCAACATGGTTTGTATCTTTGTCATTCAGCGTCTTGTTTTTACATCAGCGCGTTGATTATTGTTTTTACTTTTACCCGCGCTTTCTTCTGAAGGCAAGAGCAAGTGCTCCAATGCCAAGGAAAAGAATACTTCCAGGTGCTGAGGCTTCAACGACAGCTCGCACATTAGAAATGCCGCGGATATTACTAGGATCGCCGAATCGAGCAGCAGAGTTAGCCAGAGTTAAGCTAGGGCCATCTGGACTAAAGCCAAAAAAGCCTTCACTTTTTACCGTTGCACTGTACACAAGCTCTACGGTTTCATTAGCACCGATAAAGCCAAGGTTAAAATCTTCAACGCTTAATTCAGACCATGAATAAAGGCCATCGGATGCATCATCATCACTCAACGACACTCCCGTTTTGGTCAGTTGATTTGGCACAAGTTGTTGGAAGTTATTTTGGCCAAGCGTCTCAAACCTAGCAAAACTCGAGAAAATACTCATGCCACCGAATGTAATATCGATTTGATATTCAGCAGAGGCCGAAGCATCGTTTTGTGTGATGCAACCAGCATTATCAAATGGGCCTTCTTGTTCGACCAAAACAACTTCTTCAAGTGGAGAACAAAACGCTGAAAGTGAGCCTTGGTCAATTAAGAAGTCGAATAAAAAACTGTTTCCAGTATTGCCCGTTTCAATCGTATACGTTTGAGTGACGTTCGCTTCTGTATAATAATCACCGAAGCCCACCGAACTGAGAACAAAACCGTTGTCTCCACCTGCGATCGCATCCGATCTAGCATCAACTGGCAAGATACTCTGCATACCTTGGCTTAGTTCGTCGCTATCTCCGGGAATAAACGACCCAACCGATGTTGACGCGCTAGCTGTAGTTTGACCCGCTTGATTGGTTTCGGTGACTGGACCATCTGACACACCTAAAAAGTAACTCTTTGTCTCACTCGTGGCAGTTACGCTGTAAGTTATCAGCTCTGCTTTGGAGTGCAGTGAAACCGTGCTGAGCAAGGCCAGAGCAATGCTGGTTTTTGCGAAGTTCTTCATAGTACATATTCCATATAAAACAATTGAGTCATTCAATTTATGTGGTCTCTATCAAGTGCATGTTTGACCTTATTCACGTACCAAACAGGCGCTTTGTTATGACACGAAATACTTTCGTATCAATCACCATAACAAAGCAATTATTACACCAAAAGAATATATACAAATAATATCAGATACTTATAGATATATTGACTATTCAAATTCCTATACATGTAAAAAAATCTGACAATAATTCGTATAATTGTGATCAATTTTTCAATCGATTTTCTAAACAACTGTTCCGAATAACACTTCAATGCGAGTCCAGATTCATGTAATATCGCTTCCCCCTGATGAAAATATCATTAGGTTCTGCGCTTCCTGGAATGTTTGCACGTGCATTTCATGTTCCTGGCCGATGCTTAAAACTTAGGAAGTTGACACTATTGCTATTGTGTATGCTCGACCCGTATCGAGAAACCTGAGGCAATGTAGATACCTCCACCGTGTCCTTGTCGGCACACGGACGAAAAATGTATAGCGGCATTTTGGGAAGCACCAATTAAATTCTTCAAACAGTAGATCTGCAGGGAAATATCATGGCAGTGTTCAACTTCGGTTCGATCAATATTGATCACGTTTACTCTGTTCCTCATTTTGTTCAACCTGGCGAAACGCTCTCATCCAAAGATTACCAATCTATTCTAGGTGGTAAAGGAGCAAATCAGTCAGTAGCGCTAGCAAAAGCAGAGAATGACGTATTTCATGTTGGCGCAATTGGCAGCTCTGATGCCGCGTTCATCACCCAAATGAAAAGTGCAGGCGTCAATTGTGCGCATATTAGAGAAATGAGTGACGTTGCTTCGGGCCATGCGATAATTCAAGTGACACCGGACGCTGAAAACAGCATTATTTTGTTCGGCGGTGCAAATCAAACCTTAAGCCATGACCACATAGCAACTGCTTTGGCAACGGCCAAACAGGGTGACTGGGTATTATTGCAGAATGAAACGAATGCCATTGCAGACATCATAGATAAAGCACATGAACTTGGCTTAAATATCGCTTTCAATCCTGCCCCAATGACGGAGTCGGTGAAAAGTCTCCCATTACAAAAATTGAGTTTACTTGTCGTGAACGAAATTGAGGCTGAGCAATTGACCGGTTTCAATGACATTGAAAAAATGAAACAGGCATTGTTAGCGGCCTATCCATCGACCAATTTTGTAGTTACTTTGGGTAAACAAGGCGCTTGGTATATAAACCAAGAAACCTCAGCGTTTTGCGAGGCGTTTAAGGTCAAAGCGGTAGATACAACCGCAGCTGGCGATACATTTATTGGCTTCTTTCTGGCTGCCTTCCAACGTCAAGAAAGTGCTGAAGAAGCCTTACGTTATGCGAGTGCAGCCTCAGCCTTAGCGGTTACAAAAGCGGGGGCAGCCCCATCAATACCCAGTGCAAAAGAAGTACACGACTTCTTGATATCACAGAAATAATTAATAAAATCAATTAAACATAGAGAAACACATGACTCATAAGATAATTTTAGACACCGATCCGGGCATCGATGATGCTATGGCTATTTTCTTTGCCTTTCAGTCTCCGGACATTGAAGTGCTCGGTCTAACCACAGTGTATGGCAATGTTCCTGTAACAATGGCCGCACAAAATGCGCTTTCTCTATGTGAATTAGCAAATATGGATATTCCTGTATGTAAAGGTGTGGCCATGCCTTGGGTTGGTCCAGAGTCCACTTATGCGCACTTTGTGCATGGTGACGATGGGTTTGGCAACATTAATCATCCTGCCCCAAAGGGCCAGTTGGATCCGAGAAGTTCAGCTGAATTTATCGTTGAGATGGCACGCAAGTATCCTGGTGAGATTACCTTAGTCGCTGTTGGGCCGCTAGGCAACTTAGCGTTGGCACTACGCTTAGAACCTGAACTTCCTAAGCTTTTAAAAGCTGTCAATCTTATGGGTGGAGCCGCTTTTGTTCCTGGTAACGTTACGCCGGTAGCCGAAGCGAATATATGGAATGATGCTTATGCGGCAGAGATTGTATTTGCTGCAGATTGGAAACTGAATATGTTTGGCTTAGACGTAACTTACGATTTACCGTTCCCACCTAACTTTACTCAAGTGTTAGCTGAAAAGAACCCAACATTAGGTGGCTTTGTTGAGCGATCTTCAGAGTTTTATACAGATTTTTATTCTGAAGGAAAGGAGACTCGACAGTGCTTCTTCCACGATGCATTTCCGATTGCTTATATTGTTGATCCCTCGCTATTTGAACTTACCGAAGGAAATGTTCGGGTGTCGACAGACAGTTTAAACAAAGGGCAAACTATCTTTGCCCCTTATGGTTCAACAGCCAGTCCAGACTGGACAAATGCAGCGAGCATTAATGTAGCAACGAAAGTTGACCATCCACGTTTAACGCAAATGTTTATTGATACCTACGCACTATAACTGCTGCATTCAAAATAAAAATTGATGATGCGTACATCAACACTTCGGCAAGCACTTCGAGAGTCGTTTCGACGCAAGCGACTCTCCCTGTCGACTGAACAACAAACGCAGTTTGCAAAAGAAATAACAGAACAAGCCCACTCAACTGTATTTCAAGCGGACACCAAGAAGATTGGACTCTATCTTAGCTTCGACGGCGAACTTGATACCAACATTCTAATACAAAGTTGCTGGCATAAAGGCGTTGAAGTCTACATTCCTGTGTTGCACCCTTTTAGTTCCGGTCATTTACTTTTTCAAAGATATACTGACAAAACTCAAATGATTCGAAACAAATATGGGATTAATGAACCCAAGCTAGATGTCACTGCAACACTCCCTTGCAATCAATTAGACATCTTATTCACTCCTCTTGTTGCTTTTGATAAGCTGGGAAATCGGCTAGGTATGGGCGGAGGCTTTTATGATCGAACCCTCTCCCTTTTACTTCAGAATGATTCTTCGAAAACTCGCATAGTCGGCCTTGCCCACAATTTACAGTTATCAGAGACTTTGCCGGTTGAGGCATGGGATATTCCCTTGCCGGCGGTATTAACCCCCTCGCGTTTGTATGAATTTTGATTTAGAACAAGCCTTAATAAATATTTAAAAATATTACCGTCATAGTCCTTCTTTATCTGCGATACTGTCTCCATTATCTGAAACAACAACGCCAAATCTCAAAACCTAATTTTATCCAAGCTTTAAGGAACTCTGTCATGGACCAAAATCAAAAGAAAAAAGCAGCCGCTGATGCAGCACTAGCCTATGTAAAAGCTGATACCATCGTCGGTGTTGGCACCGGCTCCACTGTTAACTATTTTATCGATGCTTTAGCAGCAAAGAAAAACGACATCATCGGTGCTGTTTCTAGTTCTGACGCCTCTACCGAGCGCTTAAAAAAGCTTGGTATCGAAGTCTTCGACCTGAACTCTGTCGATGCACTTGATATTTATGTGGACGGTGCAGATGAGATTACGGAACACAAGCATATGATTAAAGGGGGTGGCGCTGCGCTTACTCGTGAAAAAATCGTTGCCGCCGTGGCCAAAACATTTATTTGTATTATCGACGATACAAAGCATGTTCCGGTATTAGGAAAGTTTCCACTACCAGTAGAAGTTATCCCAATGGCGCGTTCATATGTGGCTAGAGAAATTGTGAAACTGGGAGGCGACCCCGCTTACCGCTCTGGCGTTGTTACTGACAATGGCAACGTAATTTTAGATGTTCACAATCTCGACATTCTCAACCCAGTTGAACTGGAAGACAAGCTTAACAATATCGTCGGAGTTGTCACAAACGGGCTTTTCGCTGCCAGAGGCGCCGACATTGTGTTGACCGGAACAGAAAACGGCGTGGTAAAAAATTAATTGCTAAACGCAATCTGACGCTAGGCACTGGGTTTTTATTCTGATATATTTCGATACTTGAATTGGACGTCTAGATGTCTGATGGTAAATTATTTGCATTACGCTAATAGACAGTATCATCAGGCTATCTAAAACCCATTGTAAATCAATCTTCTATGAGGAAGCTCTGTTGCTGACATAGAAGGCACGTGAAATAAATTTGTTGTTTTAAGGTTCAGCTACATGACTAAAGTGTCACTTCCGAAAGAAAAAATTAAAATTCTATTACTTGAAGGCCTCCATCCTAGTTCGGTTGAAACCCTACAAGCCAATGGGTATACCAATATAGAAACCTTAAAAACGTCACTTCCAGAAGACGAGTTGATCGAAAAAATCAAAGACGTTCATTTTGTTGGGATCCGCTCACGAACTCAACTGAACGAGCGTGTCATCGATGCCGCCCAGAAGCTTGTTGCTGTAGGCTGTTTCTGCATTGGTACTAACCAAGTCGATTTAAAAGCGACTTTGGTTCGCGGTATTCCTGTTTTTAATGCCCCTTTTTCTAATACCCGTTCAGTGGCTGAGTTGGTCTTAGGACAAATCATCATTTTATTGCGTGGTATTCCAGCTAAAAATGCAAAAGCGCATCGCGGCGAATGGGATAAATCTGCCATCGGTTCATATGAAGCGCGAGGCAAAACATTGGGTATTATTGGTTACGGCCATATTGGTACTCAATTGAGTATTCTTGCTGAGCACCTAGGTATGCGAGTCCAGTTCTATGATATTGAAGACAAGCTGGTGTTGGGCAACTCAATGCAAGTGAAGTCATTAAAGCAATTGTTGAATACGTCCGACGTGGTCTCTTTGCACGTGCCTGAAACAACTCATACGCAAAATATGATTGGTCAAAAAGAACTATCGCAAATGAAAGACGGTGCTATTTTGATCAACGCCGCGCGTGGCACAGTCATCGATATTGATGCACTAGTCAGCGCACTGGAGTCTGGCAAGTTGAATGGTGCAGCAATCGATGTTTTCCCAGTGGAACCAAAATCGAATTCAGAAGAGTTTGAATCGCCTCTACGTGCTTTTGATAATGTCATTTTAACACCTCACGTTGGTGGGAGTACTCAAGAAGCCCAAGAAAACATCGGTATCGAAGTTGCTGGAAAGTTAGCAAAATACAGTGACAACGGCTCAACTTTGTCAGCAGTAAACTTCCCTGAAGTATCACTTCCCTCACATATTGACCGTTCACGCTTGTTGCACATACATGTCAACCGCCCTGGCGTCTTAACACAAATTAACCAAGCGTTTGCTGATCAAAATATCAATATTGCTGCGCAATACCTTCAGACCAGTGAAGAGATTGGTTACGTGGTCGTTGATGTCGAAGCTGATCGCGCGGACGATGCTTTTGCACAATTAGAGGCAATTGAAGGCACGATTAAGACCCGTTTGTTGCACTAAGTCAAATTGTTCCAAACTAGTCTCAACCGCGCCCAATAGAATAAATGGTTTGAGATGAGAACAGAAAGCGGCGTATACCAATACGCCGCTTTTACGCCGCTTTTATAACTCTTGTTGATATTGAGGTGGTAAAGCGATGTACACCCGGTAAACCGCTCAACTCAGCTCTGAGTAAGTGATCAAACTCTGTGATATTTGACGACAGCACCTCCATTACATAATCAAACTCACCCGTAATAGCATGGCACCAATGAATACTGTTGTGCGCCTGAACAGCGGCTTCAAACGCTTTGTATTCTGAAAACTCGACAACAACATGCACCAACGCTCTTATTTCTAAGCCTAATTTAGCCTGATCTATCTTTGCGCTATAGCCTTGGATCACGCCGGCTTCTTGGAGGCGCTTCACTCGGTTCCAGCAAGGTGTTTTGCTTAGGCCTACTTTCTCCCCAAGAACGGCGAAGGATTGACGGGCATCTTGCACGAGTAACGCCATGATTTGAATATCAACATCACTTAAAACAATATTCTGATTATTTGACATATTTGCGCCATTTGTTCACTTAATAAAAAGATAATAAAAACATAAAGAACAATGTTTTTCAAAAAACAGAATACCATTATTGACCAATCACGATAACTACACCATCAAATAAACAAGAAATAAGGTGCGTAGAACGTATGTTTACAAAAAAGTACATTGATGAGTTAAACAATCCGCAAATGCTTGATTACGGCATTTACTTGCAGTGCGATAAGTTACTATCTTGTCAAAAACCTCTAGATGAATTGGCTACCCATGATGAGCTGCAGTTTCAATTAGTGCATCAGGTGGAAGAATTATGGATGAAGCAAATTATCTTCACACTCATTGATGTGATGGAAAAGCTCAGTGTAGGAAAGTCTATCGCTGTCTTATCTCAAATGAAGCGGGTTCATATGATCCAGCGCCTGATGATCCAGCAACTCGATTTACTCGAAACAATGTCACCTAAAGAGTACCAAGAAATTCGCTTGCAACTAGGTAATGGCAGCGGTCAAGAGTCTCCAGGCTTCGTCACTCTGCTTAAGATGCCTAAAGATATTTGGCACTTGTTTGAGAAGCACTATTTAGTGGCAAGAGAGCAGACCGTCAATGATATTTATGACCAAGCCTTTGCACATTGTGATGCTTACGCGATTGCTGAAAGCTTGATTGAGTTTGACGAATTAATGCAAAAATTCCGTTGGAATCATATTTTCTTAATAAGACGTTCAATAGGTATTGACGCTAACTCTTTGAAAGGCAGACCTGTCGAAATACTGCAAACTGGCGCTCGCCAGCAGTTCTTTCCTGAGTTGTGGGACGTCAGAGGGACAATGAGCGACCGCTGGGGACAAGAAAACGGTAAAGTCAGGGATTCCCTCCGCAAACAAAAAAGCTGAGCGACGCAGTCGACTCAGCTCTTCATGGCCAGTTATCTTTACCGTAACTGGCTTCTACTTCAGCTCTGTTTAGAAGAAAGTATAAACAACGCTCACAGACGTTTCTGTGTCTAAGTTTTCACGACCATCAGCAACATCTGAGTTATGGTCAAACTTCAACGCGACCTTTAATGACAAACCGCCAGCGATTTTTGCACTCACTGCGCTTTCAGCACGAGATTTTGTGTTGTCAGAACCAATTTCAGTCGAAAAGGTCTGCGTAAACTTAGCTGTTTCTGAAATCGTGTAAGCGTAGTTAAATGCACCACGAAGAATTGCACTGTTTTCTTCAACAGTAATGATATTGTCATTTTCATCTACTTCAAAACGGTCAGCGAAGGTATAACCAGGACCGATACTGTATTCAAAGCTGCTTGTAGTATCTTTCCACACTTTTTGGTTCCAACCCGCTGCGATAGTCGCTTGGTAATCAAACGCACCAAAACGGTCATTTTCATACGAGGCAAAACCAAACAGACGATGATCTGGATTATCTAGCTTGTAGTTAGCTTGAGCAGAAGCAAACTTTTTATCTGCTGAAGTAGTTTCAACACCATCCACTTCATCCTTTTTGTATAAAGCTTTAAATGTGTATTCGTTACTCCACATTTCAAGCTCATGCTTGGCGTTCAACGCGCCATTGGCAGAGGTCGTTTCTGTGTTACCGGAGGTAACGATAAAACCAAACTCGCCGTCCATTGTAAATCCTTGCTCTTCTTCAGCTTGTGAAGCAGACGCAAACAAGCCTAAAGCGACAAGCGCAGATATAGTTGAAAGTCTCATAATTTATCCCATAAAATTTAAAAATGATGAAGGTTAGAAACAGCGAAATGCATAACCCTCAGTTAGCGCTTACATATGGTATCGCGAAATTATAAAATGACAAACTAAAAAAACTGGTAAACCAGAGAAATACTGGTTTCTGTGCTTAGATCTTCATTCTGTTGCAAGGTCCCGTCGTTATACGACATCACGAAGGATAGTTTCATGGCCAATGTCTCAACCAAATTGGCAGAGATACTCGTTTCTGAGCGTGAACGATTACTTTCTTGCCCGGCTTCTGTACTTAAGAACTGCCTGAACTTTGCGTTTTTATTGAAAGAAAAACGATAATCAAGAGAAGCTCTTACGATCACTTCTTTGAGTATGTCATATGACTTGTGATTTTCTGCATCAACAACTTCTCTCTCGGAGTAGCTATATCCAGGACCAATGCTATAGCGCAACTGACTGTTTTCTTCTTTCCAAGCGTGGGCGCTCCAGCCTGTTGCTAAAGCAGACTGATAACGAAAGCCATTGAAGCGATCGTCTTCATACTCAGCATAGACAAACAGACGCTTATTTTTTGCGGGTAGTTTGTAATCTAACTGAGCGTTCAACAATAAACGTTGTGCACTGACAATGATGTCGTTCTCAACTTCGTTTTGCTTATAAGTGATTTCACCACCATAGTTGTTGCTCCAATGGGTGGTTTCGTGTTCGGAGCGCAAGGCTGCTTTGAATGTTGTGGTGTTGGTGTTACCGTTGGCAGCTAGGACGCCAAATTCGCCACTAAGATTGATTCCTTCATCCTTCTCTTTCTTTTTCTTCTCTTTGAGATAAAGCATTTTCAGCAAATCATTGGACGCCGATACAGACGGAGGAGCGAAGAAAAGAGAGCAAAATACAATAAAAGTGATCGTTGTTTTTATTGGTAACATGAGTAAATTTTCTAACTAGGCTAATATTTTTGTTGTTAGGTTCGTGACTCGCCCAGCGGTTTATCTAATGGCCAAAAGCGTCGCTTGAACTTACGAATTAATTACATTCGCTATCTTTGATGTTTCAAGTCGCGAATAACTTAGAATCATATCATAATCTTCATCGCTCAATCCAACAGTCTCTAGGGCTTGTTGGTTGAAACTAGCCATATCTTCCAGTTCACCTTCAATGCTTTCACAAGCCACCATGCTCATTGCAACATATAGAATACTCTCTTCTAAGCTCATTTTTTGTGACGCAGGGTGCAAGAGCTTTTGTAGCGGTAGCACTAAAGAATCCGGTAATTTCCATTCTTGAATGATATGCCCACTGCACTCAGGAAAAGTAAAACCAAAATGCCGTTGTTGCTTCGCGAGTGGCGCAACAAAACTCTGGTCGTTGATATATTTGGTGTAGCTTTCGGTATGTTTACTCGCCACAATCAACTCACTTAAGCCTTGCAGAATACCAAGAACAAAGAATCGCTCACTACCACGTGACTGCTTCTGTTGCGCTATACTTTTTGCGATAACACCGCACATCACCGCTTTGTGCCAATACTCGGCAAAATTTATCACCGGCGTGTTAAACGTTTTAAAAGCAATATTTGCGGTTTCGGCAATGGAAATATTGTAGGCCGCTTCACCACCAATAACATTTAAGGCTTTGGTGACCGTTTCAATTTGACTGGGGAAACGAAATAAAGCACTGTTGGCAAGCTTTAAAATCTTAGCACTTAATGACGGGTCAACAGAGATAAGTTGAGCGATGTCACTTAAGTCTTTTTTAGGGTCATCTAGGGCAGCTCTTAAATTCACACAGGTGTCGGGAAGCGTAAATGACTTGGAGGCAAATTTAACGAGCGGCTTTATTGACATGGGTTTTCATCTTCTAAAATGGGATTGAAGTGATTATACAAAATAAAGTTATCGATAAGGTTGTGAGGATAATACCTATTGAAGCCTATCCATACCTTAGAAAAGGTCTTGTTGCTCCGGGCTAGCGCCAACAAGTTTGCTAGCTGACTGTTTTTTCAACCAAGATTGTTTGCGACGATTACATGCTTTCACAATTATACGTTTTGTTTGATCGTCAATTTTTAACCAATGTAAACGCTCTTCTCGACTTCTAAAACAGCCTTTACAATAACCCCTAGGCCCAGACTGGCACACACCAATGCACGGACTGGGAATTGCAAAGAATTCGAGTTGTTGCATGTCGCTCATCGTGGTTGTGTGCCTCAATTTCAAAAACAAGATAGCTTGCTTTGTTGTCTCTTCATATACGAAACTGCTCGCCTATTGGACTGCTATCATATGATTTCAGAATAGCGTTTAGCAAGCGGCTATCCTTGAAATCTTAAAAAACCAACATTTCGACTGTTTATATGCGAATTTCAAGCGACTTATAGGACCTAAGCTCGCATAAAAAAAGCCGATACATGAGAAGTATCGGCTTTTAAGCTTCATTCTATTAGACTCTTTTGCTGAAATTCAGCTGCGTCTTAAGTAGCGACTTTATTTTTTCTTCGCTTTCGGATTTGGCATATCCGTGATGCTACCTTCGAAAATCTCAGCAGCAAGACCAATTGACTCGTTTAGCGTTGGGTGAGCGTGGATAGTTAATGCAACATCTTCTGCATCAGCACCCATTTCAATCGCTAAGCCAATTTCACCTAACATTTCACCAGCATTAGTACCGATAATGGCACCACCAATAACACGACCAGAATCTTTTTCAAAAATCATCTTAGTCATACCGTCAGTAGCAGCTGATGCGATAGCACGGCCAGATGCAGCCCAAGGGAAAGTAGCTGCTTCATAATTAATACCTTGTTCCTTCGCTTCTTTCTCGGTTAAACCAACCCAAGCGACTTCTGGCTCAGTATAAGCAACTGAAGGAATACATTTAGGATCGAAGTAGTGCTTCTTGCCGGCAATCACTTCAGCAGCAACATGGCCTTCATGCACAGCTTTGTGAGCAAGCATCGGCTGACCCACTAGGTCACCAATTGCAAAAATGTTATCAACGTTAGTACGCATTTGCTTATCAACGTCAATGAAGCCTCGGTCTGTAACGGTTACGCCAGCTTTTTCTGCCGCCACTAGAGAACCATTTGGCTTACGACCTACTGCCACTAAAACACGATCGTAACGAACTGGCTCAGATGGTGCTTGTTTGCCTTCGAAGGTTACGTACAAGCCATCATCTTTTGCTTCAACACCGGTCACTTTAGTTTCAAGCATCGTGTTGAATTTGTTTTTGATTGTTTTCATGTACATCTTGACGATGTCTTTATCCGCTGCCGGCATAAGTTGATCAAGGAACTCAACAACATCAATCTTAGAGCCTAGCGCATGATAAACGGTACCCATTTCAAGACCGATAATACCACCACCTAGTACCAACATTTTCTCTGGGATGTCACGCATTTCTAATGCGCCAGTGGAGTCTATAACACGCTCGTCATCTGGAATAAACGGTAAGTTTACTGGCTCAGAGCCAGCAGCAATGATCGCATTGTCGAAAGTGATTGTGGTTTTACCATCGTTCCCTTCTACTTCTAGCGTATTTGGACCTGTAAATTTGCCATAGCCTTGCACATGTTTTACTTTGCGCATTTTCGACATACCGGCTAAGCCTTTAGTCAGTTGGCTTACAACACTATCTTTCCAACCACGAATTTTGTCCAAATCAAAGGTCGGCTCACCGAAAGTCACACCGTGAGATGAAAGATGCTTTGCTTCTTGAATCACTTTAGCAACGTGAAGAAGTGCCTTTGAAGGGATACAACCCACGTTCAAACATACGCCACCAAGGGTTTCACGTACGTCAACGATTACTGTATCTATGCCTAAATCGGCTGCGCGGAATGCCGCTGAATATCCACCAGGACCTGCGCCTAGTACGACCAACTGAGTTTTAATCTCGCTCATTCTGACCTCAAAAATTTATGGTTAAGTGCATGCAATGCGCGGATCTTACCGATTCCAGCGCCAAGCTGCAAAGTTTTCGCTAACTTGTTTTTAAGGGCGCTAGTGCGCCCTCGTTTTCTATTACAGTAATATGCGTCGTAGATCTGATAATGCACCACTGACATGGACAGCAAATCGCGCTGCAAGAGCACCGTCGATGACTCTGTGATCATAGGACAGTGATAATGGCAACATTAAACGAGGCTCAAAGTCTTTACCATTCCACTTTGGTTTTATTTCTGACTTAGAAACCCCCAAAATAGCAACATCTGGTGCGTTAACGATAGGCGTAAACGCCGTACCACCGATCCCACCAAGACTTGAAATAGTAAAACAACTGCCCTGCATATCGGCAGATTTGAGTTTTCCATCTCGTGCTTTAACGCTGATGTCCATCAATTCCTTGGATATATCCATAATGCCTTTTTTATCGACATCACGCACCACTGGCACAACTAAACCATTTGGCGTATCTACTGCTATGCCGATGTGATAATACTTTTTCATGACCAATGATTCACCCGAGCTTGATAGACTGCTATTGAATGCAGGATAAGCTTTGAGTGCATCAGCAACGGCTTTCATCATAAACACTAGAGGTGTAATTTTCACCCCGAGCTTACGCTTCTCTGCAATTGCATTTTGTTCTTTTCTAAACTCTTCTAACTCAGTGATGTCAGCTTCGTCAAACTGCGTAACATGTGGAATGGTTACCCAGTTACGGTGCAAATTCGGACCTGATAGTTTTTGAATACGTGTTAATGGCACCTCTTCAACTTCACCAAACTTGGCAAAATCAACTTTTGGTTGCGCTAACACTTGCAAGCCACCACCGGTCCCGGAGCCAGCAGAACTGCCCGGATTCATTTTCGGACGAGACAACTCATATTTAACGTACGATTGAACGTCTTCTTTCTGAATACGGTTTTTGCGACCAGAACCTTTTACTTGAGAAAGATCGACACCAAACTCTCGTGCCAATCGTCTTACCGATGGAGACGCATGAATCTTACCTGTTTTCCCTTTATCACCCGCAGATGGATGATGAGGAACAGGCGGCGCTTTTGGTGTATCTGCAACAGGCCTGCTCGCTGCAGGTGCTTCAGATTTGGCTGGTGCTTTCGGAGCTGACTCAGCTTTTGGAGTAGGAGATTCGCTGCTACCTGCCACTTCGAGTGTCAGAACTAAAGATCCTTCCGACACTTTATCACCCACTTTCACCGCTAAGCTCAGGACTTTACCGCCCTCAGCTGCAGGCACGTCCATGGTCGCTTTGTCAGTTTCCAAGGTAATTAAACCGTCTTCTGGTTCAACCGTGTCACCTTCCGCAACCAAGACTTCAATGATATCAACATCAGTAGCATCACCGATATCCGGCACCATGACTTCAATTGTTTTGCTTTCACTTGACGCCTCGTTGCTTTGTGAAGAAGACGACTCAGGTTCAGAACGACTTTCATTAGGCGCTGAAGCCTCAGATTCTTCGCCACCGGCAACTTCAAGCGTCAATACGAGCGAACCTTCTGATACTTTATCGCCCACGTTTACTGCCAAACTAACTATTTTACCGGCTTCAGGCGCAGGAACATCCATTGTCGCTTTATCTGTTTCGAGTGTAATCAAACCGTCTTCTGGTTCAACACTGTCACCTTCAGCAACTAACAACTCGATAATTTCAACGTCCGTTGCATCGCCAATATCTGGGACAGTCACTTCAATTGTTTTGCTGCCGCCTGTGGAAGTACTTGATTTTGCTGGCTCAGCTTTCTTTTCAGGTGCGGCTTCAGCTTTCGGTTCTTCTTTTGGCTCTACTGCAGCATCATCAGAAGAAGACTCACTCGCGTCGGCTCCAGACTCAAGCTGTCCAAGCACATCACCTTGTTTAATTTTATCACCGACTTTCACGCTCAATGATTTGATTGTGCCAGCATCAGTACAAGGAATATCCATACTTGCTTTGTCACTTTCTACCGTGACGATGGAGGCTTCAGCTTCTACCTCTTCACCTTCACTCACGCAGATTTCAATCACTTCAACTTCATCGTCGCCAACGTCAGGAACAACTATATCAATTAGATTTGCCATATTAATTCTCCCTATTACGCGTATAGCGGGTTGATTTTATCTGGGTCAATATCGAGATCTTTCATTGCACTAAGCAATGCTTTCTTCTCAAAATCACCGGCCAAATAAAGCTCATACAAAGTGGCATAAACCACGCTGTTTGCATCAACCTCAAAGTGACGACGTAGATTTTCACGAGAATCTGAACGACCAAAACCATCAGTACCCAAGACACGATAACTACCAGGAACAAATGAACGCGCTTGGTCACTGTACGCCTTAATGTAGTCTGTTGCCGCGATTGTTGGGCCGTCATTACCGTCTTCAAGCACTTGGGTAATGTAAGGTACACGCGCCTTTTTCTCGATATTACGCATATTCCAACGCTCGCAATCAATACCGTCGCGAGTCAATTCGTTAAACGAAGTGACACTGTAGACCTCTGATTCAACGTCGTATTTTTCGGCGAGTATCTTCGCGGCTTCACGCACTTGCACTAGGATCGTGCCAGAGCCCAAGAGTTTCGCTTTTAATTTCGCTTTCTTGTCGCCGACGGTATCCAATTTATAAATACCTTTAATAATGCCTTCTTCACAGCCTTTTGGCATTTCAGGTTGTACGTAGTTCTCATTCATTACAGTTAGGTAATAGAACACGTTCTCTTGTTCTTCTAACATTCGGCGAGTACCGTCTTGAGTAATGACTGCTACTTCATAACCATAAGTTGGGTCATAGCTGATGCAGTTAGGAATTAAACCAGCCTGAACGTGAGAGTGGCCATCTTGATGCTGTAAGCCTTCGCCATTCAGCGTTGTTCTACCCGCTGTACCACCAACAAGGAAACCACGGCATTGGCTATCACCTGCCGCCCAAGCCATGTCACCAACACGTTGGAAACCAAACATTGAGTAGTAGATGTAAACAGGCAGCATCGGCAAGTCATTAGTTGAGTATGAAGTACCCGCAGCAACAAATGACGACATAGCGCCCAATTCGTTAATACCCTCTTGCAATACTTGACCTTTTTTATCTTCGCGATAGTACGCGACTTGGTCTTTATCTTGAGGGATATACTTTTGACCTGAATTTGAGTAAATACCAACTTGGCGGAACAAGCCTTCCATACCAAACGTACGTGCTTCATCAGGAATAATAGGCACAACGTTCTTACCCATTTGCTTGTCTTTCAGCAACACCGTGAGTACTCGAACAAAGGCCATCGTGGTTGAAATTTCACGGTCACCCGAGCCTTTGGTAATGGCTTCAAAAGACTTCAATGGCGGCGCTGGAAGATCGTGGTTGCTCTTGTTCAAACGGACCGGCATATAACCATGAAGTGCTTCACGCTTCTCGCGCAAATATTTCATTTCAGGGCTATTTTCGTCAAAACGGTAATACGGCAAGTCGCCGATGGTCTCGTCCGATACAGGAATATTGAAACGATTACGATAATGCTTGACCGCTTCAACGTCCATTTTCTTCACGTTGTGCGCAATGTTTTTACCTTCACCCGCTTCACCCATGCCGTAACCTTTTACGGTTTTAGCTAGAATCACTTGTGGACGACCAACGGTTTCTGTTGCACGTTTATAAGCTGCATAGACTTTAACTGGGTCATGGCCACCACGGTTCAGACGCCAAATATCATCGTCTGACATATTGGCAACCATATCTTTTAATTCAGGATATTTACCAAAGAAGTTGTCACGCGTGTAAGCGCCACCCTTTGATTTATAGTTTTGGTATTCACCATCAACGGTTTCATTCATGACATCTAACAACTTGCCTGAAGTATCACGAGCAAGTAATGGATCCCAATAACGACCCCAAATTACCTTAAATACTTCCCAGCCTGCGCCACGGAATGTTCCCTCTAATTCTTGGATAATTTTACCATTACCACGTACAGGACCATCTAAACGTTGGAGGTTACAGTTGATAACAAAGGTCAAGTTATCCAAGCCTTCACGTGATGCTAAACCGATAGCGCCCAATGATTCTGGCTCATCGACTTCACCGTCACCCATAAAGCACCAAACGCGCTGGTCGGAACAATCTTTCAAACCACGGTTTGTGAGATACTTCAAGAAACGCGCAAGGTAAATCGCTTGCATTGGGCCCAGGCCCATCGATACGGTTGGGAACTGCCAAAAGTCAGGCATGAGTTTCGGATGCGGGTATGAAGACAAACCTTCACCATCAACCTCTTGTCTGAAACCGTCTAATTGACCTTCAGACAAACGACCTTCGATAAATGCACGAGAATAAATACCCGGAGAAACGTGGCCTTGAACAAATAGATAGTCGCCGCCGTCTTTGTCATTTGGTGCACGGAAAAAGTGGTTGAAGCCAACATCGTATAACATCGCTGAAGAGGCGAAACTAGAGATATGTCCACCAAGCTCAAGATCTTTTTTTGAGCCACGCAATACCATCATCATTGCATTCCAACGAATAGCATTTCGTATCTTAGTCTCGATAGTCTGGTCACCAGGCATGGTAGGCTCTTGGCCAGCTGGAATGGTATTTATGTATGCCGTTGTCGCATCGTAAGGCAAGTGCGCTCCGCTGCGTCTGGCTTTTTCAATCAACGATTCAAGTAAGTAATGAGCACGATCAACGCCCTCTTCTTCTAAAACCGCTTCTAGTGCGTCTAACCATTCTTGCGTTTCTGTTGGATCCACATCTGGATGCATCACATCGGTCATGGTGCTTTCCTATTCTATGTTTTAACTTTGAAAGTAACTCGTTTGAGCCACTTCCCGTTTAACTACCTATAAAAAATCCGAGCGTCGGTTATTTAGTCGCAAATAACCAATCGACCGGAACTTATATTCATCAGAGATTTATGACGCGATGTCACCGCTCTCTTTTACTGCAATTCTGCGCATAGCGCGTTGTAATTTGATATCTCGTTGGTTTATACCCAAAAGAGTACTTTCAACAAACCCTAAGTGCTGATTACTTGCCTTTCTTGCGGCTTCAGGGTCTTGAGCACTGATGGCTTTCACGATGGCATGACGTTGCTCTCTTATTTGAGCTTCAACATCGGCACCACCTCGCAACATTTCTAAGTTACGTTGGATGTTCTCCACCAGCATTCCTTGCATACTGCGCATCACATGTAATAACACCATGTTGTGGGCAGCCTTTGCCATGGTTAAGTAGAACTCAACTAGCGCTATGGCTTCTTGCTTACTGTCTGTTGATGTATTCGGTAAGCTATTCAAGGCATTGTTCAATGCTTGATAATCTTCTGGCTGACCACGCAGTGCAGCATAGTAGGCAGCCATGCCTTCCAGTGCGTGTCTAAATTCAAGTAGGTCAAATTGCGTTTCTGGTCTACTGCCAACGAGTGCTAATAAGGGATCAGTCATTTTCGCACTCAGGTTTTGAGTGATAAAAGTACCGCCACCTTGTTTGCGTTCGATAAGACCTTTAGCTTGGAGATTTTGAATAGCTTCTCGCAAAGAAGGGCGAGAAACTTGAAATTTTTCAGCGAGCAAACGCTCTGGCAATAACTTTTCACCCGCCACCAATGTACCGTCTAGAATCATCGTTTCTAAACGTTCGGTAATAACATCAGACAGCTTTTGTTGTTTAATGCTTGTGTGCAAGTGTTCGCCTCGTGGCCAAATTTAGTCGTGTTTTGTTGAATTGATATGTAAATAAAAATGTTACTAAACACTCAATGGTAATACCAATTAACCAAACTAGTGTAAGCAACTTTTTGCATTTGAACAAGTACTGTCGCAACTAATAGACTGTTGAGTGCCTATTTTTATTTACGCTAACGCTTTTTAAATGTGTAACTTGCAGGCAAAAAAAAAGCAAAAGTCATTGTTATTCATGAACTTTTGCTTTTATATAATTCTACAATGATAGAAACAAAATGCTGTTTATGCGACTGCTCCGACCATTGTGAGCAAGGATACTCCCACCAACATAAACATCACATTTCGCTTTACCAGCCTCACTAAAATACACGGTTCATCAATACAGTTTTGTGTATCAGGTTCCACTTCTTCAGCGGCAACAGCAACGCTCACCAAAACATCTTTAGATGTGGTTTTAGTATCTACCAATAAAGGAAGCCATAATGAAAGTGCGCGTGAGAAGTGACCCACAATTAAGAAACCTAAACCTGTTAAGCGAACGGGTACCCAATCAATCACATGCATCACTTTATCGATTGCGAGTTCAGCGTTATCCTTTTTGCATTCGCCCAACACTTCGTCGTCAATTTCTTCAAGCATGTTATCTGGGTTACACGAACTCATTTTATGCATGAATATTTGGAGTTCTTTTGCAATTGAATAAAACACGACACCAGGCACGCCGAAAATGACAAAGGCAATGATAACTGCAGCGTACTGGCGATAATTAATAAATACGAGTTGCCGACCTACTTTGGTGAGATCGCCGTCTTCATTTCCCAATGAAATACTGTGTAAGGAACAAGCCTCAAAATCTTTTCTTGTCGCCGCTTGTAAATAGCGCTTGTAATTTTTACGGGTAATAGGACAGCCTAGACAAACCCACAAGGTGAGTAGCTGTAGCAAAAAAGTGAAGAAACCATTATTGATTAAGTGATCGATCAGTATTAATAGCACCGCGGGAGCCGCTATTATTAGCAATACATTTAATAAGGAAGCAGTTTGACTAAACCATGAGCGCGATTGCAAGAACTGAATATAGTGGCCAACTAGAGCATGAACGTGCCATTCGGGTGCTTTAGAAGTCACCCTTTCAAGTGCCATTACAATCAAAAGTGAAATCAGTGTCATTGGATATCCTTGCGTTATTGGACAACTATTATCAGCAGAACTAAAGTAAGTATATGAGCCAAGTAAATAAGTGCCAAGATGTTTAACAAGAAAGTGCGCACTTATATTCCTTTATAAAGATGAAACAAGTAATATTCCACATTGTAGTCTGATTATTTACGTCAATAACCCGCTTAACGCATCCAAAAAAAGAATAAAAGAAGCCATATGTCACTGATTAAACAATTTCAAATCGATATTCCACGCCAAGTTACCGATGCTCTGCTAGAAGATTTAGGCGGGAAAATTGATGCTCAAAACGATATTACTGCAATGTTGATTGATGCAGACACACAGATGCAAGCAAAAATCATCACCCGTGAGCCAGCTGTAATATGTGGTGTAGAATGGGCAAATGAAGTATTCAGACAAGTTAACCCCTCTGTGCAATTAGAGTGGCTATGCAAAGATGGTGAGCGCGTAGAATGCGACCAAACCTTAGTTAACATTCTTGGAAACGCAAGAAGCATCTTGACAGCTGAGCGCAGCGCTTTGAATTTTTTGCAGACCTTAAGCGCAACTGCAACCACAACAGCTTTATATGTTGACGCAATAAAACACAGTAAAACCAAGCTCTTAGATACTCGTAAGACCCTACCAGGAATGCGTCAAGCACAAAAGTATGCGGTTGCATGCGCAGGCGGTGTCAATCATCGAATGGGTCTTTACGACGCATTCCTCATTAAAGAAAACCATATTGATGCATGCAAAGGTATAGAGAATGCGGTCTCCAAAGCAAAATCGATGTACCCGGGCCTACCAATTGAAGTGGAAGTTGAAAATCTTGATGAACTTCGTCAAGCGATAAATTCGGGTGTCAACACCATCATGTTAGATAATTTTTCAACAAAACTGATCGAAGAAGCAGTTCTTATTAATGCACAAAGATGTAAGCTAGAAGTGTCTGGCAATATTACGATTGAAAGACTACAAGAATTGGCTGCAACAGGCGTGGATTATATATCTTCAGGGGCATTAACTAAGCACGTTAACGCGATAGATTTATCGTTAATCACCTATAGTTAAGGCTCCTCAAAATACCCTCATGTCACTGTTAGGTATATTTGGATGTGTAGGAACAAAGACTTGAGTATGCCCCTGCATACTTCACATATGAATCTCTCCTCTTATACTTGGTCTCGAGGTTAAGGAGGTAAGCAATTACCGCACTTACCTTTTTAACTAATCATAAACAAATATTTAAAACGCGTTGACCACGCTCGGAGATTTAACATGAAAAATTCAGCTCAAAAAGGCTTTACACTAATCGAACTAATGATCGTTGTAGCAATCATCGGTATTCTTGCAGCTATCGCGTTACCAGCTTACCAAGGTTACACAGAGAAAGCGAAGTTCACTGAAGTAACGAATGCAACTGCAGCAGCAAAATCAGCTGTTGAAGTATGTGCTCAAATCAATGGCGCAATCACAGATTGTGACGGTGGTGCTGAAGGCATCCCTGCTAACATCGTTTCTGGCGGTGCTGGCGTGACAAATGACAGTGTACTAATGACAACTACTGACGGTGACATCACTGCGACGGCTTCTGTAAATTCTAAAATTTACCAAGCAGACGGTTCAACTCCAGCTACATTCTTACTAGACGCAACATATGCGAACGGTAAAGTGACTTGGGTATCAACCTGTAACCCAACTACTCTTTGCTAATCAAAGGCTAGTAACTAAGTTTCAAAGCCCAGTTTAACTGGGCTTTTTTGTCTCAACACTCCACAAGTAGAGATTACCATGGCGAAAACAGCAGAAACATTCACTTGGGTTGGCACTACCAAGGGCGGAAAGTCTGGTAAAGGTGAAATTACCGCAGGCTCGCTTCATGAAGCAAAAAACTTACTTCGTAGACAAGGTGTCTCAGCCACAAAAGTAAAAAAAGTTGCCAAACCTTTGTTTGGTGGCAAGCAAAAAATCACCGCACAAGACATTGCTGTATTATCCCGTCAGCTAGCGACCATGCTTGGCGCAGGTGTTACCCTTATTCAAAGTATTGACATGATTGCCCAAGGCCATGCCAATCCTTCTATGCGTGAATTGCTGAACAGTATTGGCAATGAGGTTAAATCAGGTAACCCCTTATCTTCCGCTTTACGTAAGCATCCTGACAAATTTGATGATTTATACTGTGACCTGGTTGAGACCGGCGAACAATCCGGTGCACTAGAAACGATTTATGATCGAATAGCACTATACAAAGAAAAAGCAGAAGCGCTGAAATCGAAAATCAAAAAAGCGATGTTTTATCCTATCGCCGTTTTGGTCGTGGCATTTATCGTAACCACCATTCTATTGATATTTGTGGTACCGCAGTTTGAAGAAATTTTTAATGGTTTTGGCGCTGAATTACCTGCATTTACCCAGATGGTAATTGGTCTATCGGGCATGATGCGAGACTATGGCCCCTTCGTCGGAGTCGCGGTTGTTATTGGCGCAGTACTCTTTAAGAAAGCCCACTCGAAGTCAATTGACCTAAGAGATAAAGTCGACAAAATGATTCTGAAGATCCCTGTCATTGGTGAGATTTTGAGAAAAGCAGCGGTTGCTAGATTCACACGTACACTGTCAACTACTTTTGCTGCAGGTGTTCCTTTAATTGGTGCACTTGACTCTGCTGCTGGCGCGTCGGGTAATGCAGTTTTTCGTGATGCGATTTTATTCGTGAAAAAAGAAGTAGCGGGCGGTTTACAAATGAACGTCGCGATGCGAGCAACAAATATCTTCCCCGATATGGTGACGCAAATGATAGCCATCGGTGAAGAATCTGGTTCGGTTGACAGCATGCTAGATAAAATTGCTACCATTTATGAAGCGGAAGTTGACGATATGGTCGACGGCTTAACCAGCCTACTTGAGCCTATGATCATGGCGGTACTTGGCGTGGTCATCGGTGGTCTGATTGTGGCAATGTACTTGCCCATATTCGAAATGGGTAACGTGGTATAAGTCACAAATTTGGAATCTAAAAACCAGCACTTGTGCTGGTTTTTTATTTTCGACCAAACCATTACACTCACAATATAAAAATCCTTAATGTAAGTGCACTGCACAGGCGATATACTGTTTAGAAGCCCGTCAGAGCAACTACCTAAAACTGGCACAAATCATTTACTATCTGGAATTTATTCATGGAAAATATTGCTATCATTCAATTGATTGCCGACTCACCTACAGCATTCATTGTGTGCACCTTTATTGTGAGCCTACTGGTTGGCAGTTTCCTGAACGTCGTTATTTATCGCCTCCCTATTATGATGGAGCGAGAATGGCAACGCGATATAGAACTCACGCAAAACCCAGATAAAGAGCCTAGTCAACAAGCCACTTTCAACCTTATCAAACCAGATTCAACTTGCCCGAACTGCAAGCACAAAATCCGCGCTTGGGAAAATATCCCGGTAATTAGTTGGCTTGCACTTGGCCGAAAGTGTAGTGGATGCAAAACGCCAATATCAGCGAGGTATCCGGCTGTAGAACTGCTAACCGCAGTCCTTTCCGCTTTAGTTGCATTTCAACTGGGCTGGGGCTTAACCGCATTTGCCTTTATCTTTGCTACATGGTTATTAGTGGCAATGACTTTTATCGACTTAGATAAAATGCTCTTACCTGACTCACTCACTCTATTGATGTTGTGGGTAGCTTTAGGCATTAGTTGTTTTGAATCAACCATCAGCCCCGTAGATGCAATCATAGGCGCAATGGTCGGTTATTTGAGTTTATGGTCAGTGTATTGGGGTTTTAAATTACTCACCGGTAAAGAAGGCATGGGATACGGCGATTTTAAATTACTCGCCGCCATCGGTGCTTTTGTTGGTTGGCAACACTTGCCTATCGTCATTCTACTATCCTCTGTTGTCGGTGCGATTGTGGGCATTAGCTTAATGTTCATCAAACGCAAAGATGGCAATCTTGCAATTCCTTTTGGCCCTTATCTCGCTGCCGCAGGATGGTTAACCATGCTATATGGTGATGCGATTGCAGATTGGTACTTATCGAGTTTTGTATAATTCGCAAGGCCAAAACTAAGGCAGCAACAAGAGAATCATTGCTAGGTAATTAGGGCACACGGTAATATAGTCTACGTAAGTAGAATTTAGGCTAACAGGGACAGACTAAATATGAGTTCGCTAATTATCGGATTAACTGGCGGCATCGCCTCAGGTAAAACGACTGTCAGTAATATGTTTGCAGATCTGGGGATTGATATTATCGATGCCGATGTGATTGCACGTGACGTTGTTGCGCTAGGGTCAAAAGGGTTACAAGCAATCGCTGCCAGATTTGGCGACAAAATACTGCTGAAAAACGGCGAACTTAACCGACCAGCTTTGCGCGAAATCGTATTTTCTCAGCCAGAAGACAAAGCTTGGTTGAATGCCCTCCTACATCCAATGATCCGTGAGCAAATGCTGGCACAAACTGCACAAGCAAAATCACGCTACTGTATTTTAAGCGTCCCCTTATTGATTGAAAATAAGTTGGATGAAATTGTTGATAGAACCTTAGTAGTCGATATTGACGAACAATTACAGTTGATGCGAGCCATGGCTCGTGACAACAGCAGTAAGTCTGTCATCGAGGGCATTATGCAATCCCAAGCGACTCGTGAACAACGACTCAAAGTCGCCCATGACATTATCTATAATGACAAAGATATCTATCGTTTAGAGGAACAAGTCAAACAGTTGCACGAATACTATCTGCAACTGGCCTATTAACACGCTTGCAAAGGTCATACTGAGTATCTCGGCATTGTCCAATTGCATAATAGACAATGCAAAATACATTCTTTCTCGAGCAACATTGTCTAAACATTATGAACAAAAACCTGTAAACTCTGTCTAAACGGACATCGAGCTTAAAGGAGACCTGAATGCCAATCGCAATTTACGAATTCCCACTTTGTGAAAAGGTGAGAAATTATTTGCGATTAGAACAGCTTTTTAAGCAACTCGATCACACCTCTGAATTCGATAGTGAATATGAAAGCCTTTATTTTTTTGACGTGCTTTTTACCTTGCTCGACCTTCTTGAAAGACTCGATATCCGAACTGATTTCATTCGCGATATTGATGTGCATGAAAAAAACCTTGTCCATTGGTCAAAGCATCCCAACATCGACAGCGCAGCCTTAGAACAGACGCTAAAAAAACTGCACCAATTGCTATCCGAGTTAAAGCGCACTAATAAGCTCGGCTCAAGCTTAAAAGATGACCGTTTTTTAGCAAGTATACGCCAGCGTTTCTCAATTCCTGGTGGCGCCATGAGCTTTGATTTGCCTCACTTATTTTGCTGGTTGAAACAAGCCAAAGCAGTCCGCGAGAAAGATATTCACATGTGGGTGCAGCAACTCGGTCTAGTTCGCCAAAATATCACCTTACTCATGCAATTTTTGAGAGAGCGGAATCAATACGAACAGGTCGTTGCAAACAACGGCTTTTATCAAGGCGTGGTAACCGATAAAATTGATTTAATTCGCCTTAGATGTGCCAATAGCGAGGGCTATTACCCTGTACTGAGCGGCAATAAATATCGCTACGGCATTCGATTTATGCACTTAGTTCCGGAAGAAGGTTCTTCGGGTAGCGTAAGCGATAATATCAATTTTGAAATTGCGTGTTGTTAGTGATAAAAACTATTATTATAAAAATAACGTCCGCTGTTAACCAACCATCAGTAGCAATAAAAAAGAGTAAGCATGAACGTAAATTGCCCCACTTGTAAGAAAACCGTCGAATGGGTAAGCGACAACCAGTTCCGTCCCTTCTGTTCGAAAAGATGCCAATTGATCGATTTAGGTCAATGGGCAAACGAAGAAAATGCAATTCCAAGCGGAGCCAATAAAGATGCTGAAGCTCCGGTACCAGAAATCGATATTGAAGATATCGAAGCTATGATCGCTAAACAAGAAAAAGACTTTTTCAATAATTAAGAGCAGCCCATCATCACTATGAACTCATCTCCTTTTGAACCGATCTCAAAAGTACTCATTACCGCTGGTACGCATGGCAATGAATTGTCCGGCATTGAACTGCTAAACAATATCAAGCGACAGCCGTCAATTGCTGAGAAGGTTTTTGCAAACCCGACAACATTGAGTATAGACACCTTAATAGTGAACAAAATGGCAGTGGCCAAACGCACGCGTTATGTTGAAGAAGACCTCAACCGTCAATTCAGTCAAGAGAAGTTATCTTGGCTCGCCGGTGAGAGTTTAGAGCATCAATTGGCAATTGAGTTTAATACTAAGTACGGCCCAAAACACGAATCCAGCATTGATTTAATCATTGATATTCATAACACGACAAGCAATATGGGCCCAACGCTCATTATATTAGAAAGCGATGCTTTCCATACTCAGTTGGCTCGCTTTGTTAAAATCAATATGCCTGAAGCGATAATCCTCATTGAGGACCAATGTCCAATGAAACAGCATGCCTATTTGTGCACGGTGGGCAAACGCGGCCTGATGATTGAAGTGGGACCACAAGCTCAAGGGGTACTATGCCCAGACGCTTATTTGCAAACAGAAGAAATGACACGTCTTATCTTGGCATTTTGTGAAACATGGAACACTCAGGCCGGTAATGTTGAGAATCCTGAAGTTGACGCTTTTCGCTTAAGCGAAGAAGTGATGTTTCCACTTGACGATGAAAACAACAAAACGGCGATGATTCACCCGGATCTCCATTGGAAAGACTTTCATAAACTGAGTAACGGCTCACCTGCGTTTCTGAGCTTTGAACATCAAGAAATATTATGGGAGGGTGAAGATGCTGTATACCCACATTTTATTGGAGAGGCAGCTTACTATCACCTTAATATCGCGTTCGCTTTAGCCAAGCTCACTCGGATTTAATCTAAATGTCGAACAGCGTATCCAATACCTGTTTGACTTTCACACCAACATCTTCGTTATCGATTTGAAATCCCATCAAGCCTCGGGTGTAAGTTAAGCCAGAAATTGACGAAATAACAATGTCTGCTAGCACATTCGATGATTGTTTTTTCGTAATATAACCCTGCTTCTTTCCAACGCTTATTAAACGAACAAGCTCTTTTATTGTAGGTAAATAACAGCGGTTGTAGTGTGCTTTCGACATCTCTTGATTGCTTAGCGCCTGACTGATCATTAACTGGTCAAAACGCACAATTTGCGGGTCAAAGATAATATCTAAGAGATTAGTGCAGAAAGAGTGTAAAACCTTTTTAAAATCTTGACGATTATTAATTTCGACCCTTGTAGGCTCATAAATTCTAGCCACTTCCTTTTCGACCACAGCCTCAAGCAACTCATCTTTATTCGGAAAATACTTATACAGTGTCATCTTTGAAGTTTTAGCGGCTTTAGCCAGCATATCAGTAGTGACCGCAGCAACCCCATGCTGAAGAAATAGTGTGCGTGCGGTCTCTAAAATTCTACTTTGCGCTGTTCTACTGCTCATTCACGCTTCTTCCTCTTTTAAGAACCCCAATAGGAGCTTGTGATTAAAATTTTTGATTCTCATGACATTCATCAAAATAGATGGTACTGTACAGTACAGTACACTTTTAGAAAGTGCAAATGTTGGTTTATAAATTTGTCCGAGAAGGCTCTATTTTCCTGCTTGGAGATGATAAAAGGCGTAGTCATGCAAATTAAAATGGGTTTCGGTGTAGTGGTCATTCTGGTGATGGTGTTATCGGCATGTAGCAAATCTGAGACCGACGCTAGCGAGTCGACATCGGCTGGTGAAGATGTGCCTGCTGGAAAAAAAGTATGGTCAACTGTTTTAGTGCCCGCCTCTGAGGGACGTAAAAGACACTTAACCGGAACGATTCAGGCCGCCGATGCTGTATCAATATCATTTGAGGTTACTGGGGTTGTTGCCAAAATGCATGTCGATCTAGGCCAATCATTTGAACAGGGTCAGTTATTAGCTGAGTTGGACACTGCTGTCTATGTGCTAGCGGTTAAACAAAATGAAAGCAACTTAGGTGAGGCTGAAGCGGCGCTCACTGATGCTAAACAAACCTTCGAGAGAAATAATACGCTAAGAAAGCAAGGTTTAGTGGCCCAGGCCGCTTTAGATAATGCAAAAGCCAGCTACGACATTGCACAGCAACGAGTAGAAGTAGCACGCAGTGCTTTAGCCCTATCCAAGGAAAACCTCTCAGATACAAAACTGCATGCTCCTTATGCGGGCAGAGTCTCTGCGAGAATGGTTGAACCATCGCAACAAATTGTAGCTGGCTCATCTGTATTAAGTATTCAAGGCAATGCGAAGCTTGAAGTCAGTGCCGCCATCCCAGAAGGCCTAATTGGTAAAGTGAGTTTATTTGATAAAGTGCGCGTTGTGGTACCATCAATCGATACTAAGCAAAGCTTCCCTGCAACATTGAGCGAAATTGGCGCACAAGCGTCTGTAGCCAATGCGTTTCCTATCACGGTTACCTTTGATGAAAATCATCAAGGGTTTTATCCCGGCATGTCGGCTGAACTGATACTGCAAGTAAAATCTGATTATGACAATGAAGCGCTTTTTGACATTCCGCTCAGTGCTTTTAGTACCGATGGGAAAGAATCGTTTATTTATCTCATTGAGCCGACAGAGAACCAAGCCAATGACTTAAAAGTGCATAAAACACTTATCGATATTATGGAATTAAAGTCTGATAGCGCAGTGATCCGTATTCAGGTCCAAACGCCCTTGCGAGCAGAACAACGCATTGTGCGCACTGGTTTAGACTTCCTGCGCGACAAACAACGCGTTTCCGTAGTTGAGACCGAAACCCGTATATATAACCAATAAGGGATAGCTGTATGTTAAATCTCTCCGACATTGGTTTGAAATACAACCGACTTATTATGACTCTAGTCTTATCACTGATGATTTTTGGTGGCATTTCCTATTTTACATTGCCTGCGCAGGAAGACCCTTCAATAAAAATCCGTGAAGCGGTGATTACGACTAACTTCCCCGGTATGCCCGCTGAAAAGATAGAACTGCTTGTCACCAAGACGGTGGAAGAAGGCGTGCGTAATGTTGATGAAGTTGAAGAGATTCGGTCTATTTCGATGCAGGGAACTTCCGTTGTCTATGTTGACTTATATGACCGCTTTTTTGACCTAGACCAAATATGGGACAAGGTAAGAAATGAATTAGATAAAGTTCAAAATCAACTTCCTGACGGCACGCAAGATCATATCATCAATGATAATTTTGGTGACGTTGCTATTTTGACGGTTGCCCTGCAGGCCGATGATGGTATTTCCATGGGCGATATGTTTGACATGGCGCAACATGCTCGGGACATGATGTATACCGTAGAGGGCACCCAATCAGTCGATATTCTGGGCGCGCAACAAGAAAACATCGTGATTGAAGTATCTGATGTGAAAGCGGCGCAACTAGGGCTGTCACCAAATCAGTTGATAGATACATTGCAACAGCAGAATGTGCTGCGTTCTGGCGGCACCATCAACTTAAGTGGAAAGAGTTTTAATGTAGTGCCTAGCGGTGACTTCTCTAATATCCAATCTTTGCGCGAAGTCATTTTCACCCTACCCAACTCAACCAGTACCATTCACCTTGAAGATATTGCAAAAGTATACCGAACAACTCAAGACCCAGCTTTTCAAACCGCTTATTTTAATGGCAAGAGAGCAATTGTGCTTGCGGTAGCAAAGAATAACACCTACAGCGTCACTGAATTCAGTCCTCGGCTTGAAGCCATGATTAAGGAGCTTGAACAGCAGATGCCAGCCGGCATCTACTTAAATGTGATCACCCGGCAAGCAGACCAGGTGAATGCTGCTGTCGATGGTGTATCCATGAACGTGATTCAAACCCTCGCAATCGTCCTTGGGGTGGTTATCTTGTTTTTAGGTTTTCGTATTGGGATCATCGTTGGTGCTATCGTTCCTGCCGTCGTATTAATTGTGCTAGCCATATTGAACTTCAGCGGTATGGCCCTAGAACGCATGAGTTTAGCAACCTTAATCATATCATTGGGTTTACTCGTCGATAATGGGATAGTAGTTGCAGAAGACTTCAAGAAGCGTTTGGAGAATGGTGAAAAGCGCAGAGACATTGTGTCGAATATCGGCAGTTCCTTAGCGATACCTTTATTAACCTCTTCGGCAACAACCATGTTGGTATTTCTGCCATTAATGTTGGCTGAAAGTGACTCAGGTGAATACACACGTTCGGTGTCTATTGTCATTATCTATTCCTTGTTCACATCTTGGTTATTATCCTTAATGGTCACTCCTTTTCTGTGTTATTTATTTATCAGGGACAAAGGGACTAAAAAGCCAAATGTTTTGCAAGCCAAAGTCGCTAGCTTCTTTGATTTACTTAATCCCGCGTATAAAAGTATTCTGCATTTTGTTCTGAAGTATCGGGCATTCACCATCATATTATCGGTGCTGCTCTTTATTGGTGCCGGGGCGGCGATGAGCACCGTTCCCGTTAAGTTCTTCCCTGACTCAGACCGAGCACAAGTACTCGCGTATATTGATCTGCCTGCAGGTTCATCGATGCGAGAAACGGAAGCCGTATTGAATGACGTGTTCACGAAATTGGATAATAAAGAGCGTTATTCTCATGTAGATAATTATGCTGCGTACGGTGGTTTTGGCGGGCCTCGTTTTGTTTTATCGCTCACACCAATCACACCCGAAGCCAGCAAGTCTTTCATCATGCTGAATTTAAGTGATAGGCGTTACCAAGATGAAATCATTGCGAAACTTCGTGAAGACTTCGCTGAACACTTTCCTCAAGTGAATGCGCGCGTGACCAAGATGTTCTTAGGTCCGAGCGATTCTAATAAAATTGATGTGCAGGTAATTGGTCCAGACAAAGACTTCATCTATAAAACTGCACTTGAAATTCAGGAGATATTTAGACAGCTAGACGGTACTGTTGAAATTAAGAATGACTGGGAAAATAAGGTGATTCAGCTTGATGTGCAAATTGACCAAGCTAGAGCAAAAAGAGCAGGTCTCACTTCAGCCGATATCGCGAGATCATTAGAAACTTTCTTTTCTGGTCGTGTTATTTCTGAGTTTAGAGAAGGTGACGATCTTATCCCGATCCTGATCCGTGGTGAAGCACAAGACCGTTTCGATTTGAGTCGTATTTATGACATTAATGTGTATTCTGCACAACGCAATATTAACGTGCCTTTAGAGCAAGTAGCCGATATTCGTTTTACCCCGCAATATGCGCGCATTGCTCGAGAGAATCTATTCAGAACCGTGACTATCGAAGCTAAAAACTTGTACATGACCGCAGAAGATATGGTTCCGCTACTTGAATCACAGTTTGACGAAATTAGAGCCAAGCTACCTCCAGCTCATCGCCTTGAATTTGACGGTGTAGTTAAAGATTCAAAAGAATCTCAAGCCTCACTAAATGCTAACCTCCCCTTATGCTTGGCTGTTGTTATGCTGGTATTAATAGCACAGTTCAACTCCTTACGCCGGGCTGGCATCGTGATCTTAACTGTTCCCCTTATTCTCATTGGCGCAGTGCTTGGTTTGCTCACGGTGCAAGCTAACTTTGGCTTTATGGTCATCCTAGGTTTATATGCTTTGGCTGGTATTATTGTGAATAATGCCATCGTTTTGATAGACCGCATTGATATAGAAAGGAAAGAGCAGGACGATCAGTATGAAGCCTTGGTAGAGGCATGTATGCGCAGACTACGCCCGATCGTCATGTCGACAGTCACCACCATATTAGGTTTGTTACCGTTAATTATTAGCCAAGATGCGCTGTTTTTTGGCATGGCCTCTGCCTTAGCTTTTGGACTTGGTATTGGCTCGTTGCTAACGCTGGGCGTTGTGCCCGTGCTTTATAGCTTACTGTTCAGAATGCCTGGAAAACAACAGAAAGAGGCCAGCGAGTAAGCTGATAAAGCCAATGCTAGCGAACAAGATAGCGAAACCCCATAAGTCGAAAAGTGAGGTCTCGACGGCGGTTTCGTTAACATGTGGGCTATAGACTAAGTCGATACTCTGACCTACCGTAAATGCGTCTTTGTCTTTCACAATGTCGAAAACGAAGCGCACGTCTTTTCTCGTTTCTGAGTCAAACGTAACATAGACCTTATAAGACAACTCGTCTTTTTCAGTGAATGCTTGCACTTCAGTAACAAACCCAGTGGCCTGTTTCGCGGTAGATAAGTAGGTTTGAGAGTTAGCGTAAAACAAGTAAGCTAGGGCACTTAGCAATAAACCAACGATGAGCGACGCGATAGCCGCATTCCTCTTTACCATGACAGACTCCACTCAGTGTTTGAATATTAAAATTGAGTTTACGATTGGGCTCTCTCAACAAGCGCTTGAATAATTGCCTGGTTCGCCTCAGGGAAATCTAGGCTTGCCAAGCCAGATAAATCTACCCATTGACTGTCTTGGCCTTCTTTTCCATAGGGTTCGCCTGTAAACGCATCTACTATCAGCACAGATAATAATACTCGCTTATCACCATAGTCATGTGCGATTTCGATAAGGTTTTCGGATGAGCTTAGCTGAATACCAATTTCCTCCATTAGCTCACGCGTGAGTGCCTCCTCGACGCTTTCATGAGCTTCAACCTTACCACCGGGAAATTCCCACTTACCGCCCTGATGTTGTTCCACCGAGCGCTTACAAACAAAAAAGGTGTCGTTTCTACAAACGACACCCACTGCTACATGAACTTGTTTCACTTCTGCTCTCTTATCGTAGTCAAAAGATACTTAGGCAAGTGTCTTACGACAACTTACCATGGCACTGTTTATATTTTTTCCCCGAACCACAAGGACATGGATCATTACGCCCTACTTTAGGTCCAGAGCGCTGCACTGCAGCTTGCGGTTTCTCTTCGGTAGCGCTCGCTGACTCATGCTCGAACTTCTTCTCAACTTCAGCTGCACGGCGTTGCTCTTCCACCGCTTCTACATCTGATTTCTGTTGAACTTGCACGCGGCTAAGAATACTGATCACCTCAAGCTTCAAGGTATCAAGCATTTGAGAAAACAACTCAAAAGACTCACGCTTGTATTCTTGTTTCGGGTTCTTTTGCGCGTAACCACGCAAATGAATGCCTTGACGCAAATGGTCCATGGCGGCTAAATGCTCTTTCCATAAACTATCTAAACTTTGCAACATTACCGCTTTTTCGAATTGACGTATAACATCTGCACCTACCGCTTCTTCTTTCTCGGCGTAGGCTTTGTCTACGTCTTCAGCGATACGCTCACGCAACTTCTCTTCAAACAATTTATCGTCATCATCAAGCCATTGTTGAATTGGCAAATCGATTGAAAAATCACTTCTTAAGCGCTCTTCCAAACCGCTGATGTCCCACATTTCGTCTAAGGATTGTGGCGGAATGTATTGGTCGATAACGTCAGAGACAACATCTTTGCGGATGTTAGCAATGGTCGCTCCAATATCACCTTCGTCAAGCAGTTCGTTACGTTGTTCATAGATAACTTTACGCTGATCATTAGCAACATCATCATACTCAAGCAGAGATTTCCGAATATCAAAGTTACGTCCTTCTACTTTGCGCTGTGCATTCTCGATAGCGCGAGATACCCAAGGGTGTTCAATCGACTCACCTTTCTCCATGCCTAAGCGCTTCATCATGTTGCCCATTTTTTCAGAGGCAAAGATACGCATAAGAGCATCATCGAGAGAAAGATAGAAACGTGATGAACCTGCGTCACCTTGACGACCGGAACGTCCTCTTAATTGGTTATCGATACGACGTGACTCATGTCTCTCTGTACCGATGATATGCAAACCACCGGAAGCCAAAACAGCATCGTGACGTTTTTTCCACTCGGCTTTGACATGCTCGAGTTGTTGTTCGGTAGGCTTTTTCAGCTTATCAATTTCAGCTTGTAAGTTACCACCTAACACAATATCAGTACCACGGCCGGCCATGTTGGTTGCAATTGTCACCGCGCCGGGTAAACCCGCGTTTGCTACAATATCCGCTTCTTGTTCGTGGAATTTTGCATTGAGTACCTTGTGCTCAATCTTCGCTTTCTTTAACACTGAAGAGAGTAACTCAGAGTTCTCAATTGATACGGTACCTACAAGCGTCGGTTGTCCACGTTCAACGCATGACAAAATATCTTGCACAATGGCGTCATATTTTTCAGCTGCCGTTAAATAGATCTTATCTGCGCGGTCATCACGGATCATCGGTTTGTTAGTTGGAATAACAACCGTCTCTAGACCGTAAATATGACGAAATTCGAACGCTTCTGTATCGGCGGTACCTGTCATACCAGCTAACTTTTCATACAAGCGGAAATAGTTTTGGAATGTAATGGAGGCTAGCGTTTGGTTTTCATTTTGAATGTTAACGCCTTCTTTTGCTTCAACTGCCTGATGCAAACCTTGCGACCAACGACGACCTTCCATCGTACGACCAGTATGCTCATCGACAATGACTATTTCGTCGCCTTTCACGATGTAATCAACATCTTTTGAGAACAGCTTGTGGGCGCGCAATGCGGCATTAATATGGTGCAACAGGGAGATATTGGCTGCTGCAAACAAAGACTCATGCTCTTCCAGCATTTTGTGTTTCTTGAGCAACTCTTCTACATAGATTTGACCCGTTTCGGTCAGGTGTATGTCCTTCCCTTTTTCATCAATGGTGTAGTGACCATCGCCAATATTGTCTTCTTCGTCTTCTTTTTCCTGTTGCTGAAGCTCAGGAATAATTTTATTAATTTCTCGATACAATTCTGAACTATCTTCAGCTGCACCAGAGATAATTAGCGGCGTTCTCGCCTCATCGATTAAGATACTATCTACTTCATCGATCACCGCATAGTGCAGCGGACGTTGTACACGATCTTGTGGACTGAACGCCATATTGTCTCTTAAGTAATCGAAGCCAAATTCGTTATTAGTACCGTAGGTGATATCACATTGATAGGCTTCACGTTTTTCAGCTGGATTCATACCCGGAATATTACAGCCAACGCTTAAACCTAAGAATTCAAATAACGGTCTGCTCCAATCAGCATCACGTTTAGCTAGGTAATCATTCACGGTAATTACGTGAACACCTTTATTGGTAATCGCATTTAAGTACGTTGGTAAGGTAGACGTTAAGGTTTTACCTTCACCCGTTCTCATTTCAGCAATCTTGCCTTGATGTAGAACTAAACCACCTTTCATTTGAACATCAAAATGACGCATGTTGAATACACGCTTACTCGCTTCTCGAACGATAGCAAAGGCCTCTGGTGCAATCTTTTCAAGAGATTCACCCTTTTCTAGGCGCTCTTTGAATTCAGTGGTTTTAGCTTGTATTTCGTTATCAGATAGGGCTTCAAATGCTTGCTCATAACCATTTATCACCACAACTGTCTTTTTTAATTTTTTGAGTAACCGGTCGTTGTGACTGCCAAATACTTTCTTAAAAATGCTTGCAAACATGCTATTTGATTTTCCAAAAATGACTAAAATAAAAAACGCCGACATAATAACAATTATGAGACGAATAAACTATAAAACCTAGGCTATCCATAACAAAAGAGCGCTTTTTCTGCGTTCTATGCCACTTAGCTAAGCGCAAGTTGGTGAGCTTGTATGTAGTTGACCAGCATTTGAACAATAATGTTCGATAGGGGGATTGTTAGCGGTAAACGTACGGAAGTGGGTCGATTTGCTGGCCGTTCTTCAAGACTTCGTAATGCACATGTGCACCTGTAGAGCGACCTGTGTTACCAACGACTGCAATCGTTTGACCTTTTGTTACTACATCGCCTACTTCAACAGTTAAGTCGGCGTTGTGTCCGTATCTTGTTCTAAGACCATTACCATGATCAATTTCTACTAATTTGCCATATCCATATCTATCGCCGGACCAAGTTACTACGCCAGCACCTGTAGAAATGACATCGTCTCCGGCTTTGCCTGCGAAATCGATGCCTTTGTGCATTGCTGGTCGACCTGTAAACGGGTCTTTTCGCACGCCATAATAAGATGACAGCCATCCTTTACCTACAGGACGTCCGCCTAACTCACTCTCTTGTTCTATATTGAGGCCCATCATCAAAGATTCAAGGGCTGTGAGTTGTTGAATTTTAAAATCTAGAGTATCAGACATCTTCGCAATCTGATTTGTTAGCGACACCTCATTGAGGTCAAGTGCTTTCATTTCTTCGCTAAGGGTGAAGTCTTCTGCGTTTAATCCGGCATTTTCTGCCATCGTAGCAGTGAGCGTCTCCATCTGATTGATGCGATTTTGCAAGGTAGCCAACTGATTGACAATGCCACCTAACTGTTGCTCAGTATTTGTATGTAGTTGTTGAACCAGCTTAGCTTGTTCTTCAAGCCCCGTCTTCACCACGTTGACTCTCACATGGTTTTCATAGACTGATTCTGTAGAGCGACTAGAAATAAGGAAGAGTAAAGAAGCCATCACAGAAAGGCTCAACAACTTACGAGCGGATATCCGCTTCGCAAATCGGCGATTCTTGCCTTTATATAAGATGGTAAAACTCATTTTACTCTCGTCGACCTATTTAATATGTTTACTTTGAAGGATAAAAGCTTATCGCTTCGTTTTTATAAAAAGCCATTATCGGCATTTTGGTGTCGCCAACAAAAAGGTTGATGGCGACTTTTATGACTTATAGTCTACCTAGGTTATCGGCACAAGTGAATTTTCTATAAGACACCTAGTTATCTTATATAATACCCAACAAAAAAGAGTAGCGAAATGTAGCGCTACCCTTTGTTTTATAAAACCTTTGCTAGAAAGCTAGTGAAGGTTCAATATAACGAATGGGCAAACTTTCTTCATTTTCAAACTCAACGTATTCCCATGCACTCGCATCATTGAGTATTGCATTCAATAACTTATTGTTCAAACCGTGCCCTGTTTTATATGCAACAAGCTCGCCAATAAGACTGTGGCCACCTAAATAAAGGTCACCAACAGCGTCTAGTATCTTATGTTTTAGAAATTCATCTGAATATCGTAAACCTTCAGGGTTTAATACTCTGTATTCATCTAACGCAACGGCATTGTCCATACTACCGCCTAACGCGAGGTTCATAGAGTTCATGAGTTCTAAATCTTTCATGAAACCGAAGGTTCTCGCTCGGCTAACTTCGTCGACATAGGAGTCTGTGGAGAAGTCGAGTTGGACTTTCTGTCTGCTTGCAGCGATCGCTGGATGTTCAAAGTCAATTTCGAAATTCACTTTAAAGCCATCATGCGGGCGAAATTCAGCCCACTTATCACCGTCTTCAACGCGTACTGTTTTGGTTATTTTGATGAACTTTTTAGGGGCATCCAACTCTTGCACACCGGCACTTTGGAGTAGGAAGATAAACGGAGACGCACTGCCATCCATGATTGGAAGCTCGTGGCTGTCCACTTCAACAATAATATTATCTATACCAAGTCCAGACAGTGCAGAAGCTAAATGCTCAACTGTGTGTATGGAGTGGCCATCTTCATTCGTAATACATGTGCATAGCATAGTATCGCCGACTGAATCAGCTTTGGCTTGGATATCTGCATAAGGTTGTAAATCAACGCGACGAAACACAATACCGGTATTTGCAGGCGCGGGTCTCAAGGTCATGGTTACCTTGCGTCCTTTGTGCAATCCGATACCTGTTTCTTTAACAGATTCTTTGATAGTACGTTGTTTTATCATTTAATTTTGTTCACCAAACAGAAAAACGGCACGCAGTATACTTGCTCACCCCTTTAATGTCAAAGAGTTACAATATTTCAAGCTTTTTTTGTCAAAAAACAAACTGTTCAGACCACTGTAGCAAAATAGCGACAGCACTAGGGTTGAACGCCCTAGTCTGCTTGTTTTCGCAAAAATGCTGGAATATCAAGATACTCTAATTCACTGCCTGGCTGTGCTTCATCGTCAAGTTTTAAGGCTTGGTTACCATCAGTACCACCAGAACTTCTTACTTCATTAGTGCTAGATGCATAATCGCGTCCCGTTGCATTAACGCGCGCATTATCATTCACTAAAGTAATGTCAGGCTTTCTTTCTGCGCCGATACCCGTTGCAACGACAGTAACACGAACTTCATCACTAAGTTCTGGATCGATAACCGTACCGACAACAACCGTCGCGTTTTCAGAAGCAAAGGCTTTCACCGCATTACCCACAACTTCGTACTCATCGATAGCGAAATCAAGTCCGGCAGTAATATTAACTAGAATACCGCGTGCACCTGAAAGGTCGATATCTTCAAGTAATGGACAGGCAATCGCTGCTTCAGCTGCTTCTTCAGCACGGTCTTCACCAGAAGCAATGCCACTACCCATCATCGCTGTACCCATTTCAGACATGACAGTTTTCACATCGGCGAAATCGACGTTGATTAAACCCGGGCGAGTAATTAGTTCGGCGATACCTTGAACTGCGCCACGAAGTACATCATTTGCTGCACTAAAAGCTTGAAGTAAAGGCGTACCCTTACCCATAACCTTGAGTAGCTTTTCGTTTGGTATTGTGATCAATGAATCAACGTGCTTTGATAACTCAGTAATACCTTGGTTTGCAAAGTCTGAACGCTTTTTACCTTCGAAAGGAAACGGTTTGGTAACAACAGCAACCGTTAGAATACCCATTTCTTTGGCAATTTTTGCAACTTCTGGTGCTGCGCCAGTTCCTGTACCACCGCCCATTCCGGCAGTAATAAAGACCATGTCAGCGCCCTCAAGAGTTTGACGAATTTTCTCACGATCTTCTTGTGCCGCTTCACGACCAACATTTGGATCGGCACCCGCACCAAGCCCTTTGGTAACTTCATTACCAATTTGTAATTTTGTATGTGCAGATGATGTTTTTAATACCTGGGCGTCGGTATTCATGGCGATAAAATCTACGCCTTCAATCACTTGCTTGACCATATATTCGACGGCGTTACCACCGCCACCTCCGACGCCAACAACTTTAATGACGGCTTCGTCGCTTTGACTGTCCATTAGCTCGAACATTCTGCTTCTCCGGTGTACTGAAACCTAATTATATTTTTTATTTCGGTTTCATATTGATTTAGCGCTTTCTTAAAGGCCCCCTAAAATTCGCCCTTAAACCAGCTTTGTATGCGTTTTAACACGCTATCTTCGCCTTTCTTTGAAGACGTTCTTTTATTATTTATATTTTGTTTACCATACTGTAACAGACCTACCGCTGTAGCAAAACAGGCATCGTCCACATATTCTGCTAATCCACGCACTGAATGAGGATTTCCTACTCTTACTGGCATTTGGAAAATCTCTTCAGCAAACTCAACAGCGCCTTCCATTTTAGCAGTGCCGCCAGTGATAACTAAACCCGCTGCGATCTGCTCTTCAAGGCCACTCGCTTTGATCTGTTCATAAGCAAGTTCAAACAATTCTTGGTATCGAGGTTCAATCACTTCTGCCAAAGTATGGCGTGACATGACTCTAGCTGGTCTTCCACCAACACTTGGTACCTCAATACTTTCTTCCATGCTGACCATATCTTTTAGTGCGCATGCATAATTCGTTTTTATTTCTTCCGCATTGCTCATTGGCGTGCGGAATATTTTAGCAATATCGCTAGTAATTTGATTACCAGCTAATGGAATCACGGCAGTGTGTCGAATAGCGCCGTCAGTGTAAATCACGATATCCATTGTGCCGCCGCCAATATCGACGACGCAAACACCTAGCTCTCTTTCATCATCTGTCAACACGGCATAACTTGAGGCCAATGCTGAGAAAATAGTTTGGTCGACGCTCAAGTCACAACTCTCGACGCATTTCACTAAGTTCTTTGCCATATCGTCGGCACACGTAATGATGTGTGCGGCTGCTTCCATTCTTACGCCAGACATACCAATGGGGTTTTTAATTCCCTCTTGTACATCGATAACAAATTCTTGTGGCAAAACATGTAATAATTTACGTTCTGCAGCCATAGGCACAGAGCGAGCGGCATGGATGACGTTGTCGACATCATCTTGGGTGACTTCTTGATTATTGATGGGCACCATGCCACTTTCATTCTGGCACTGTACGTGACGCCCTGAAATTGACATAAATACTGAAGATACGCTGCAGTCGGCCATCAATTCCATCTCATTAACCGCTTGTCGAACAGACTGAACCACTAGGTTCAAATCGTTCACACCACCCTTATCCATACCACGGGATTTATGTGTGCCTACACCGATGATACTAATACTGTCATCATCTAGCAATTCGCCAACAATGGCTTTAATCACACTGGTGCCTATGTCTAAACCAACAATTAAGTCTCTATCCATTGTCTTAGACATGTTTTTCTTCACTCATTTTAATCATTATTATCAGTAATTTCTTGTACTTTTTCATCATTTTTTTGCCAACCTACAGCAAGGCCTATATCATACCTTAAATCAATGTAATTAATCGCCTTATTTTGTGCCTTTAATAAGGGAAAAATATCAATAAAACTCTGTAACCTATCGATAAACTGTTGGCGACCTATATTTAGCTTGATTCCGTTGTTTAATTTGACTCTCCAAGCAAAGCGTTCACTCAAAAATAGTTCATCAATCGACAGACCAGTTTCACTTAACAATGACTGCATGGCATTGAATCCCGCAAGCGCCGTTTTTTCGCTTCCACCAGGGCCAAAAAGCTTTGGTAAACCCGCCGACATTTTGCCACCATCAAACACTTCACCTTGGGTATTCAGCAACAAATCATCATTCCAAGAAGCGACGGGGACTTGCTCAATCAAGTAAATATGCAAACTACTTGGCCAACGCTTCCTCACCGATGCCCGATACACCCACGGCATATCTTCCAGCAAGAGGTGAACTTCGTTAACATCGAGAGCAAAGAAACTGCCTTTTTGCGACGCACGAATCGACGCTTCCATTTGAGCATCCTCTAGCACTTTCCTCTCACCACTGAAGATAATCCGCTGAACCGGTAATTGCTGCTCATCTTGCAGCCATGCTTGCACTTTTATCGCGCCAAAAACTAAACCACCAATCACTAAAAGGAAAAAGATAAAGCCACTCAATCGGTTAGCGTCAGACTCTCTTTCCAATTCATCTGGCGCATCCGAGGCAGCGAGTTCATTTTGTTTACTGGTCGCGGGATCAGCGGCAAGCAACTCTTGCCGTTTTGATGTACGTTGAAGCGACCGTTTTTCTGCCAAGTTACCGCTCCAAACTCGACATTAGAATTCGTAATACGAGTTCTTGGAAACTCATCCCAGCTTGTTTTGCTGCTTTCGGCACCAAGCTGGTTTCTGTCATACCCGGGACTGTATTTGACTCCAGTAGCATAAAACTCCCATCCGAAGTGCGCATGACGTCCACTCTGCCCCAGCCAATTCCTGACAGCGCGGAAAAGGCAGAAAGGGCCAATTCACCCAAGGCTTTTTCTGTGCTGTCGTCTAAGCCACTTGGGCAGTAGTATTCGGTTGTTGAGTCTCGATATTTTGCATCATAATCATAAAATACGTGGGGTGTAGACATCCTAATGGAAGGAAGAGCCTGACCGTTAAGAATACTAACCGTATATTCTGGTCCATCGATATAGCTTTCTACCAATACATCGTCGTCGTATTTCAACGCTTCAGCAATCGCAGCGCACAATTCGTTTTGGTCAGACACTTTAGCCATGCCAATGCTAGAACCTTCGCGTGCAGGCTTGACCATAGCAACGCCACCTAAATAGGCGAGAATCTCATCGTAATCTAAGCTTGCAACACCAGCGCCCCCAGCAATATCCGACTTTCTCACCACGCGGTATTTTGCCGTGGGTAAACCCAAGGCCGACCAAACTTGCTTGGAGTAAACTTTATCCATGGCTAAGGCTGAACCTAAGACACCGGTGCCGGTGTAAGGCATACCTAAAGTCTGCAATGCACCTTGCATACTGCCATCTTCTCCACCACGGCCATGCAAAATAATGAATGCACGATCAAAACCCTGCGTAAGTAACTCGCCAATGGGGTACTCGACTGGGTCAAACTTGTGTGCATCCACGCCCGCCTCTTGCAAAGCGCTTAACACACATGAGCCTGAAGCCATACTCACTGCACGTTCCGCCGAATGGCCACCAAACAGGACTGCAACTTTACCAAAATCACTTGGCTGGATGGTTTTATTGTCAAACCCTAGATTTGCGTTCGTCATTAGCCGCTTACCTCACCACTCTGTATTTCTTTCATCGAAGCAAGTAAATTTGTCTTGTCTAAGCCAGTGCTTGCAAGCCGTTGTGCAATATCGCCAATATTACCCGCGCCTTGCGCAAAAACTACGTCACCGTCACTCAGTACATCAGCAAGTATCTTCATCAAGTTATCTTGTGAACTCACATAGATAGGTTCCAAGTTGCCTCGTTGACGAATCGAACGGCAAAGTGACTTACTATCAATACCTTCAATAGGCGCTTCACTTGCTGCGTAGATATCGAGCAATAATAAAGTATCAACTTGTGATAAGACTTCGACAAAGTCTTCATACAAGTCTCGCGTTCGAGAGTAACGATGCGGTTGATAAATCATGACAAGACGCTTATCTGGCCAATTGTTTCGAGCTGCTGAAATTGTCATCGAAACCTCTGTTGGGTGATGCCCGTAATCATCTACCAAAATGGCTTCACCATAGTCATTCTGGTATTCGCCCAAGACTTGAAAGCGTCGCCCAATACCTTGGAAACTCTCGAGGGCGAGCAGAATATCTGCATCACTTATTCCTTCATCACAGGCTGTGGCAATCGCCGCGCTGGCATTCAAAACATTGTGAATACCTGGCAAGCTCAGCTTAACGGGCAAATCGCAAAGTCCTTTGCGTTTCAAGATGAAGTAGCTGTAATTGAGTTCGAAGCGCACATCCACAGCTTGGTAATCATTGTGCGCTTGCTGTCCGTAGGTAATGTATTTGCGACCGAGTTTAGGAAGCAGTTCATTGATGACCGGATCATCTCCGCAAACAATAGCCAAACCGTAGAAAGGTAAATTATGTAAAAATTCAATATAGGCCGATTTCATTTTTGAAAAATCGCCTTGATACGCTTCTAGGTGGTCAGCTTCAATGTTAGTGACTACCGACACTGTGGGTTGCAAATGTAAAAATGACGCATCGCTTTCATCAGCTTCCGCAATCAAATACTTACTATCTCCCAGTTTTGCATTGGTGCCAGCGCTATTGAGTAAGCCACCGATAACATAAGTAGGGTCTAGTTTCGCTTGCGAAAAGATAGTGGCAATCAAGCTAGTTGTTGTTGTTTTACCGTGCGTTCCTGCGACGGCAATGCCATAGCGAAAACGCATTAATTCTGCGAGCATTTCAGCTCTTCTGATGATTGGAATACGCTCTTCGGTGGCTAGCGCTATCTCTGGGTTCTCAGGGTTAATTGCACTTGAAACGACAACCGCATCAACATCCTGAATATTTGAGGCATCGTGACCTAAATACACTTTTGCCCCAAGGGATTCCAAGCGACCGGTCATCGCACTGCTTTTCACATCAGAACCGCTCACCTCATACCCTAAATTTAAGACGACCTCGGCAATACCGCCCATTCCAGCGCCACCAATACCAATAAAATGCAATCGCTGTACGCGCCTCATTTTATGCGGGCGTAAACTTGCTTTATTAGCCGAGGCCTTATCTCGATTACTCACTATTCTTCCTTAATCCTTCTTGTATACAAGCTTGCGCAACCCGTTGGGTGGCATCTTGTATACTTAACTGTCTGGCGTTGCGACCTATCGTTTCAATTTTGCTCGGATCCGATAGCAAATTCTCTAGGCTATCTTCAAGTTTTGTAGAGAGCGATTTCTGTTGAATTAAAATGGCCGCGTCATTGTCACTAAGAGATCTCGCATTGTAAGTTTGATGATCATCGACAGCAATTGGTAAAGGGACAAAAATGGCACACGAAGCAGACGCTGCAACCTCTGCAACGGTTAATGCGCCCGCTCGGCAAATGATAATATCCGCACTCGCAAAAGCGCTTGGAATATCATCAATGAATTCCTGCACCTCAAAACTAGATGCGGTTAATTCGCTCTCATTGCCTGCGCTATGTTGAATTGAATCATAAGCAATACGTACTGGCTCAGCTTTGCCTTTGCCAGCTTGATGAATAACTTGCAATGGATATCGATTCGCCAAATTGCCGAGTACTGCAGGTACAATTTGGTTCAAAGCTAAGGCACCTAGACTGCCACCCACTATCAGAATACGAAACGGCGACGTTGCATTTTGCTTGTTAATATCGAAAAATTCAGCGCGAACCGGATTGCCAACAAACACGCTGTTGTTGGGTGCTTTTGATTTAAAATCAAACCCACAAAACACCCGCTTAGCAATTTTTGCTAACCATCTGTTGGTCATGCCAAATACCGCATTTTGTTCGTGCACCAACACTGGTATTCCTAGTGTCCAGGCGGCAATACCACCGGGACCACTGGCAAAGCCACCCATGCCCAATACGGCTCTGGGTTGAAGTTTACGCAGATGTGAACGCGCTTGGAGCACCGCAGATAAAAGCATGAAAGGCGCGCTTAACTTGGTTATTAAGCCTTTACCACGAACGCCCTTTACATCGATAAAATGAATTGGAAAGCCATGCTGAGGAACCAGAGTTGCTTCAATTTTCTCGGCTGTGCCGAACCAAGCAACTTGCCAACCTTGAGATTGCATTTCATGAGCAAGCGCTAAACCCGGAAAGACGTGTCCTCCTGTACCGCCGGCCATGATAACGAGTAAGGGCCTATTCATCGTCGACGACCTTGGTTCTTCGGGTTTTTCTGGTTTTACTGCCATCACTTAAGGTCGCTTTTTGTTGTGTGGCTTTACTACTGCCTTTTGCTTTGTTTCCTCGCTTTAGTGCTTGAACACCATCAACACGAAGTTCAAAATCAATTCTCAATAAGATGGCAACCGCTATAGACATCACTATCAGTGAAGAACCACCATAGCTGACCAAAGGCAGTGTTAAGCCTTTAGTTGGCAATATTCCAGAGCTCGCCCCCACGTTCACTGCGGTTTGGAAACTAAACCAAATACCAATACCATACGCTAAGAACGCATCGAAAGGCCGATCTTGAGACATCGCTTTGTTGCCAATCTTTAAAGCAATGGCAACCAAGCTTAAAATCAGTGCTAGCACCACTAACACGCCAACATAACCCATTTCTTCAGCCAGTATTGCCATGATAAAATCGGTATGTGCTTCTGGGAGAAACTCGAGTTTTTGTAGACTATTTCCCAAACCTTGGCCAAACCACGAACCGCGCCCGTAAGCCATCAAAGATTGCGTGAGCTGATACCCAGATCCAAACGGGTCTGCCCATGGATCAAGAAAAGCCGTAACACGCTTTACTCGATAAGGTTCAAACAAGATAAGCGCCACAACCGCTAGCACGCCAGTGAATACCAAACCAAAAAACTGCCATAACTTTGCACCGCCCAAAAACAACAGACCAATTGTGGTAGCAAACATCACAATCACCGTGCCGAGGTCAGGCTGATTTAACAATAAAAGCGCAAGCAAAAAGAACACCGCCAAGGGCTTGATAAAACCTTTGAAATTTTCCGTTATTTCCTCATAGCGCCGCACTAAATAACCGGCCAAGTAACAGAAGAAAAATAATTTTGCAGGTTCGGCAGCCTGGATAGTAATTGGTCCAATGACAATCCAACGTGTACTGCCGTTAACGGTGCGCCCAATAATCAGCACCGCAATCAGCAGGCCAATGGCAAACAGGAGTAAGTAAGGGTTTGCAACCCGCCAGAAATTCATAGGCAAGTTCAGTACGATCATTGCGGCAATCACTGCTAAGCCAATGTAGATAGCATGTCGAATCGCGAAATAAAAAGGATTATCGTGCAGGCGTTCCGCAATAGGCATTGATGCTGAAGTCACGATGACAAAACCAATAGCAAAAAGCGTGAGTGCAATCAGTACTAATGTAAGATCGTAGGGACGTATCTGTGTCGTTTCATCATGCTTGGCGGCGAACAACGCTGACAGGCGATTATCTTGTTTAAATTCTGCATTAGCCATTTGCCACATTCCTCTGTGCTTCTTGCTCCAATACCGCCTTTCTGAAAACGTCACCACGCTGCTGATAATTCGCAAACATATCCAAGCTTGCACAAGCGGGAGACAAAAGCACCGTAACCTTTTCTGCAGATGACTGACTGGCATGGCTTGCCGCTATAGATACCGCAGCTTCTAGCGTGTTAACTACAATCGCTGACGGGCACAAAAGAATAAACTGTTTGGCGTCTTTACCAAATACAATCAGCTGATTGACTCGATTATTTAGTGCTTCTTTCAAGGGATGTAAATCAGTCCCTTTGGCATCGCCACCTGCCACCAAAATAAGTTCATCATGCGTATTCTCAAAGCATTTCAAGGCCGCTAGACAAGCGCCAACGTTGGTAGCCTTGGAGTCATTTATCCACGTGATTTTACTATTTTGAGAGACTAGCTCAAAACGATGGGCAAGGCCTCCGTATGTTTTTAATGCTTCGATAGGGTTGCAGAGGTCAATGTGGAGATGATGACAAATTGCCAACACCGTCATTGCATTAATGTAGTTGTGAGCACCCACCAACTTCATATCATTCACGTTAAACAAAGCCTGTGCCGCTTGCTCACTATTGGAATGGTGTAAGACAGCACCGGTCTCTTGGTCTAGGTAAAAATTGGCCACTGGATTATCAAGACTCACTGAAGCACTAATCTTTTTTTGATTCGCAGGCATACTGGTATCTTCACCAAGATTGACCACGATAGCTTCTGTCATATCAAAGATCGTTTGTTTTGCTACTTTGTAGTTTTCGAAACTACCATGACGATCAATATGATCTTCGGTAATATTTAAGATGGTCGCCACTTCTAAACGCAAACTTTGACAGACTTCCAACTGAAAACTAGAGAGCTCAAGAACGATGAAGTCGAGTGTATCGCCATTCTCTTTTGGGTAATCAAGTAGCAAATCGAGGGCACATTTACCATAATTCCCTGCTAACTCAATATGCAAACCAGCTGCGCGTAAACATTCACCGAGCATATCGGTAACAGTGGTCTTTCCATTTGAACCGGTTATGCCGATTAATGGCGTTTTGTTAAATAAGGCAAACAGCTCAATATCACCAATCAGTCGACCTTGCTTGCTTTTGTAGCGTTCGAAACAGATCTGATGTGGACTGACACCGGGGCTAAGGATCACCCAATCAAACGAAGATAAATCCATATCATCGCGGAAGCCAAGAATTGAAATGCTTCCAGCGCTATCCGGCATATCTGCCAAGATTTGATTGGCAAGATCTTCACGTTTATCAATCACCGTGACATTTGCTGTTTTAGAAAGCAAAAAACGGACGCAAGCGCGTCCGGTGATGCCATAGCCCACAACAGCGATAGACTGATGTGCGAGATGAGGATTCATTTAACGTAACTTCAATGTTGCCAGTCCGATCAGGACAAGAATTAATGAAACGATCCAGAAGCGCACTATCACCCTTGGTTCAGGCCATCCCTTCAATTCATAATGATGATGGATAGGTGCCATTCTGAAAATACGTTTGCCACGCATTTTGAACGATCCCACCTGCAGAATCACCGACAAGGCCTCAACCACAAAAACGCCGCCCATGATAATAAATACAATTTCTTGCCTAACTAAAATTGCCAACAATCCTAAGGTTGCACCAAGAGATAAGGAGCCAACATCACCCATAAAAACTTGTGCTGGATACGTGTTAAACCATAGGAAACCCAAACCTGCACCAACAATGGCTGTTGATACAATCACCAGTTCACTGGTCATGGGGATAAAGGGAATATTCAAATAAGCAGAGAAATTAATATTGCCGGTAACGTAAGCAAAGATAGCAAATGCCCCCGCGACTAAAATAACAGGCACAATCGCCAAGCCATCCAACCCATCGGTTAAATTCACTGCATTACTTGTACCGACCAAAGCAAAATAAGAAATAATGATGTAAAACACACCTAGCTGTGGCATGACATCTTTGAAAAAAGGCACCAACAATGATGTCTCTGCTGGGATATCTGGATTAGCCGTATAGTACAAAAAGAAGGCAACACAGATAGCAATAGCGGATTGCCAGAAGTATTTCCAGCGCGCAATCAAACCTTTCGGGTCTTTACGCACAACTTTTCGATAGTCATCAACAAAGCCAACTAAACCATAGGAAACGATGACAACTAGTGTTACCAACACATACTTATTGCTTAAGTCAGCCCATAGAATAACGCTTGTCACTATTGCTGCCAAAATCAGTAAGCCACCCATGGTAGGTGTACCCGCTTTGGAAAGGTGACTTTGCGGACCATCATCACGTACCGTTTGACCAATCTGCATATTCTGGAGCCATCGAATCATCTTTGGTCCAATCAGAATTGCGATCAATAGCGCGGTTAAGGTGCTGAGAATTGCGCGCAGGGTGAGATATTTGAATACACCAAAACTAGCATCAAATTGCATTAGCCAATCGGCTAGCCAAATTAACATGCTATGCGCTCCCTACGCCTTTCGAACTTTCCCACAGGGCTTTCCTCGATTGCTTTCACGACTAATTCCATTTTTGAACTTCTTGAGCCTTTCACTAAAATACTGATATCACGTTGCTCGTAGAATAAATTTTCATTAAGCATGTTCACTAACGCTTCTTTGTCATCGAAGTGGAAGCCATTTTCGTCATAGACTGAACTTGCGCACTGGCTCAATACACCAAGAGAATAAATCGATGTAATCCCCTTTGATTTAGCATACTCTCCCACTTGTTCATGATAGTAACGGGCTTTGTCTCCGAGCTCAGCCATATCCCCTAGTACCAAAACTCTGTTACCTGGAAACGTTGCCAATAAATCAATTGCAGCATTCACCGACGCAACATTGGCATTGTAAGTATCATCCAATAAGCGAATTTGATTGGTCAGTTGTTTCACATTTAAGCGACCACCAACTTCACGCATATTAAATAAACCCAACTGCACATCTTCTAAGTTTGCACCTACATTTATCGCTAGAGCAGCAGCAAGTAGTGCATTACCCACATTGTGTGTACCCGGAATGCTCAAACGGATAGCTGCTCTGCCGGTTGGACAAACCAGTTCAAATTCAGCACAACCATCCATCCCCATAGCAATGTCTTCAGCGCGATAGTCGCCTTCATCTGATTCAGGAGAAAATGTCTGACAGTTAAGGTGAGAGGTTTTGCCTTCCCAGAATGCATAGAATTGGCTATCTTTGTTCAACAGTGCCGTACCGCTTGTTCCTAAGCCTTTAAAAATTTCACTTTTTGCTCTAGCGACACCAAATAAACTGCCAAAACCCTCGAGGTGAGAAGCTGCAGCATTTACAATCGTAGCAACGTCGGGCTTGACTAAGTTGGTGGTATAAGCGATTTCCCCTAAATGGTTTGCGCCCATTTCAATGACAGCATATTCGTGTTGTTTCTCTAAGCGTAATAGAGTGAGAGGAACGCCGATATCATTGTTAAAATTACCCTTGGTAGCTAATACTTTGCCCTTTACTGATAAAATGGAAGCAACCATTTCTTTTACTGTTGTCTTCCCACTACTACCAGTGATACCCACCGTTTTCGGGGCAACCATCTCTTTTACTGCAGCGCCTAGTTTTCCAAGTGCGGTCTTTGTGTCGTCAACCATAATGGTGGGTAAAGGACAATCCACAGCTTGACTCACAATGACGGCCGCAGCCCCTTTTTCAAGGGCTTTGAATAAATGGTCATGAGCATTATGATTAGGCCCAACAAGTGCGATGAATAAATCACCGGGCTTGAGCTCTCTTGTATCAGTACTCACACCTTTGATATCTAGCTCTTCGACACTTTTTGTATTTAACGTGCCTTCTACTTTTTCAGCAATCCAAGATAATGAAACGGAAATCATCCTTTTAACTCCAAGGTTAATTGGTTAACGTATTCCCTCTCGTTGTAATACTCGCGCACTGAGTTTAACTCGAGGTATTCTTCATGGCCCTTACCCGCTACCAAAACCAAGGCATCATTTTGGCTGTTCAAAAAGGCTTCCCTTATTGCGGTTTTTCTATCTAGTTCTATTTTTAAATTTGATTTGCCCTGCATGCCTTGCATGATGTCGGCAACAATATTCTCTGGTGATTCACTGCGGCTATTGTCTTGAGTCAGTACTATTTCATCTGCCCACTTTTCAGCAATGCGCCCCATCTGCTCTCGCTTAGAGTTGTCGCGGTCACCACCACAACCAAAAATCACAGTCAGGTTTCCTAAGGCATGCTGTCGCGCAGCCATTAAAGCTTGCTGTAATGCATCTGGGGTATGTGCATAGTCGACGATGATATTTGCATGTTTACGTGACTCAAACACTTCCATTCTGCCCGGAATACCGCGCAAATGCGCAATGGCAGAAACCAACTGTTCGAAATTCAAACCTTGCATGAGCAGGGCTGTTAAAGCTGACAACAAGTTAGCAATATTGAACATACCAATCAGAGGCAAGCTGATTGATGCTTCTCCCCAACTGGATTCAATTTCGAAAGCGCATCCGTTGGGTGTAAATCTTAAAGTTTTCGCGATGCAATACTTATAATGGTGAGGATGTGATGAAAACTCAGCAAACAAAGAGGCTTTATCACTTGCTTTGATAGAACATAAACATACCGATAAATGCTCAGGTAGTTCAGCAGCCCACTGTTGACTTTCGTTGTCATCTGCATTGAGAACGACACAGCGCAAACTTTCTTGTTTTAATAGTTTGCGTTTAGCTTTGGCATAGGCTTCTAGTGTTTCATGATAATCCAAGTGATCTTGGGTCAAATTTGTAAACACTGCAGTATCGACTTTAAATCCACTTAAGCGATTTTGATCAAGACCATGAGATGATGCTTCTATGCAAATTCGTTGGCCACCATGATGTTTTACGAGATGTGTAAAGTGGTGCAGAGAAGCAACATCCGGAGTCGTATTTATTGTTTCTGCCAGTTTTCTGCCGGTATGTTGAGACTCTTTTGTATATAGACTGACGCCCATAGTACCGATAGTGCCAGCCGCCTCTTCACATGCTGCCGATAACTGCGCGCACAAATGGGTTACCGATGTTTTGCCATTGGTACCGGTTACTGCAATCGTTTGTAACTTACTTGAGACGTGCCGATGGAAAGCGCTGCAAATAAACCCAGATTGTCTAGGTAGCTCAAAGAAATGGATGATCAGGGCTTCGCCCATCGCATCAATCTCACCGTGCATTTCTGTTTTATCGGTATTCGCTAGAACTAGCTTGGCGCCTCTCTCAACGGCATCACGAATATACTTTCTACCATCTTCTTGAGTACCAGCTTGAGCGATGAATAATGAATGCTCATTGACTTCTCGACTATCCAGCACGATATTGGAGATATGCAGGTCAGCGAGTTTTAGGTCGTTGTGCTGATCATCCGCCGCAATGTCAAAAATCGCCAGTACTTCGGCGATTGGGCGGGTCGTTAATGGATTATTGAACGTCATCTGGACCTCCAACAAACATATTCGCGATGGTACTGTCATCGTCAGGCGGCACATTCAACATTTGCAGAGTACCTGACATAATCGCTGAAAACGTTGGTGCTGCGGTATCGCCAGAGTGATATAAATCTCCACCAGGCTCGTTAATTAATACAACGACTGCAATCTGGGGATCAGAGACCGGCGCGATACCTGCGAAAATATTCACGTACTCTTCGCCATAGCCACCCGCAACAGCTTTTCGACTTGTGCCGGTTTTACCTGCCACTCGATATCCAGGTACGCGTGCTTTGATACCTGAACCGCCCTCTTGCGTCACGCTTTCCATCATCTCGATAATAGCTTGCGCATTCACAGGGCTGATCACTCGTTCTGGTAGTTCCAGAGCCTGCTCATCACTTTTTATAATCGATAAGGGCATTTTCACGCCGCCATTAGCGATGGTGGCGTACATTCTTGCTAGTTGGATAGTTGTGACGGAAATATTATAACCGAACGATAATGAGGATAACTCATGCTCAGACCAGCGCGAACGCTCGTGAAAAATACCGTTCGATTCGCCAACCATATTCGTGCCGGTGTCGCTCATTAAGCCCATGTTGTAATAAATATCCATCAGGAAATTTTTATCAACCGACAACGCAAGTTTTGACGTACCCATATTGCTCGATTTTTTAATGATTTCTTGCAAACTGAGCTTTCCATAGTTACGCGGATCTTCAACTCTGCTGCCACCTAAACGCATCCAGCCTGGTGAGGTATCAATAATTGTGTCGGTTTGCGCCGTACCATATTCAAGAGCGGCTAGCACTGCGAGAGGCTTAAGTGATGAGCCGGGCTCGAATGCATCAGTAATCGCGCGATTACGCAAACGATGGTTCGACACTGTTTTTCGATTATTAGGGTTGTACGATGGCGTATTAGCAATGGCGAGTATTTCACCCGTATGCACATCAACCACCACCACTGACGCCGAAGCAGCTTTGTAGTATAAGGTCGCTTCTTTGATTTCACGGTAAGCAAGAGCTTGAATACGCTGATCGATGGTCAGCGTTAAATCTCCCGCTTTTTCACCTTCTTGTTGCTCAATGATTTCAACTTGCCGACCTTTCGCGTCACGACGAATCTTACGTTTATCCGGTGTGCCCGTTAACCAGTCATTATATAGCTTTTCTATGCCTTCAATGCCCTTGTCATCAACATTAGTAAAGCCAATGACATGAGCGGACACTTCACCGGTTGGGTAATAACGTTTTGATTCGTTACGCAAATAAACACCTGGGATAGCAAGCTCTTCAACATACTTTGCCATAGCCGGTGTCACCTGGCGCTGGATATATACAAAGCGTCTTTTCGGGTTACTGACCTTTTTGTAAAGGCTTTCTACATCCCTTCCGAGTACCTTTGCTAACGCTTGGAAACGTCTCTCGTCTAAGGGTTCTGTTGTATCAGTCTCACTGTCATAGGCGTTAACAACCTTAGGATCAGCCCAGATTGCTTTAGAAGGCACGCTGACTGCGAGTTGTTCACCATGGCGATCGGTAATTAAGCCTCGATAACTTGGATTATCTCGAACCCGAATAGTACGGTTGTCACCTTGCTGAATAAGCACGTCAGGCTCAATCACCTGTATATATGCAGCTCTTGTGGCAAGTGCAAAAAACACCAAGAATACGCTAAACAATACCGTTAAAAAACGCCATTGCATTAACATGGGAGAGATATTTTGTTTCGCTTGGCGATCTTTACTGGAACCTCTTTTCACAGTCGAACGCCTATTCGCGTTAGCTGCCATTCGGTTTTCCTCGTACTAGAACTTCATCTTCAGGGCCAGGTCGGCGCATGTTTAGTTTTTCACTGACCAGTTGCTCAATGCGGTTGTGTTCAGTTAGCGCACTTTGCTCTATCACTAAGTGACGCCATTCCACATCTAAAAAGTCTTTTTCTTGAATGAGTTGTTCGTGAGCAATGGAAAGCTGGCGATTATGATGGGCACTCAAAACAACTGCGATCGCAGATGCGATGACAGCAATAAATAGCACCAACTTAAGCAGGTTGCGTCCTAAGTCGGCGGTCATCAATAGCAATAGATTGAAGTTGGTACTAGGCATCTTCATAATTTTTCCGCCACTCTTAATACCGAGCTACGAGATCGCACATTTTGTGCAATTTCCTCGGCGGAGGGTTTCATTGCTTTGCCTACGCCTTTCACCACTTTATCAGCGTCGATTTCGGCTTGCGAAATAGGTAAACCATGCGGAACGACTTTGCCTTTGCTCAGGCCTCGTATAAATCGCTTAACGACGCGATCTTCCAAAGAGTGAAAGCTAATGACAGCTAACCTTCCACCGCTCTTTAACACTTTGACAGCACCTTCTAAACCTTGGTTCAATTGATCTAGCTCACCATTAATAAATATGCGTACACCCTGGAAACTTCTTGTTGCAGGATGTTTAAACTTATCTTTAACGGGTACTGCTTTATCAATTAACGCGGCAAACTCTGCGGTGGTTTCAAGTGGCTTTATAACTCGTTGCTCAAGCACTGCATGGGCAATTCTTTTACCAAACTTCTCTTCACCGTAAGTTTTAAGTACCGTCGTGATTTCATCTAAATCAGCTGTGTTAAGCCAATCAGCGGCACTGATACCGCATGAACGGTCCATCCGCATATCGAGAGGACCATCTTTTTGAAAGCTGAAGCCTCGAGAGGCATCATCTAGTTGTGGAGACGAGACCCCAATATCCATTAACACACCATCTATCTTGCACATCAACTCAAGTTCGTTGACCACGTCTATAATGTTTGAAAATGCTACATGGTGAATACTGAATCTGGGATCATCGCGAAAACGCAAAGCAGACTCTATCGCTGTATCGTCGCGGTCAAGCGCAATTAGGCGTCCTTTGCTAGATAAATGCTTTAAAATCTCGGCGCTGTGACCGCCACGCCCGAAGGTCGCATCGATATAAATGCCGTCTGGCTGAATGTTTAGGCCAGATATGGATTCTTGTAAAAGTACCGAACGGTGGACAAAAGTCTCTTGGGTCATAGTGAGAAATCCTGAAGACGTTCCGTAAGCTCGAATTGACCTTGCTTTTCCGTTTCAATGTCTTCAGAGATTTGTTTCTGCCAAACGTCGGCATCCCATATTTCGAACTTATTCAATTGACCTACCAACATGATTTGTTTATCGAGCGCAGCGTGCTGGCGTAAAGTTGGTGCGATCAGTATTCGACCGCTTTTGTCCATCTCACCTTCCATCGCATACCCTAAAAGTAGGCGTTGAAGACGACGTTCTTGAGGATTAGTACTAGAAAGCTTACTCAGTTTAAGCTCAATTTCTTCCCATTCGGGAAGTGGGTAAAGTAGCAAACAGTTTTGGGAAGTATCAATCGTACAGACCAGCTGTCCCTGGCAATCATCCAACAGCGACTGACGATACCGTGTAGGTATCGTTAGCCGACCTTTGCTGTCCAGATTAATTGCGTTAGCGCCGCGGAACATTCCCCTAGCCTTTTATTTTTATTGTTAGCTCATATTTATTATTTTTATTTTTATTAGCTGGTTGCACTTGACTGAAAAAACCATTTTTCGCCACTTTGACCCACTTTTGACAGTTTATGTACCACCATGCCCCCCTGTCAAGCTAATTTCGTGTAAAAATGACAATTAGTCCTTTTGCCATAACTGTACATAAACACAGGCCTAGGCCAGAATACAGACACAAAAAAACCACCCTAAGGTGGTTTTTACTATGCTTATTAGTTGCTTACATTTTAAGCATCTGCTTTAGCTTCTTCACCTTCCTTCGGCACTGGACGAATTTGCACAGTACGAATAGGTTTGTCACTTTTGTTCGATAGTTCAACTAAACGATTCAATTGAGCAAGAGACATCATCAAAGCGTACATTGCGCCAAGGAAGCCTGCTTTATGAAGTTCTACTACAACAGCATCATCTAAGCCATTTAACTTCTTCTCATCAATGCTCATGATACCAGTTACGTTACGAGCAGTGCCGTCTTGGTACTGAATACCAATTTGGATCTGTTCTAACAAATCAAGCTCTACAACGCGCTTAATAAAGCGCTGGTTCAGCATTTCGCTGTTTGCTAGTTCTGCTAAGAACTGCTGACGATTCTTCAAGAAATCAGTCGGCTCACCGGCTTCGGTAAATAAAGCTTCACCTTGCTCAGCAACTAAGTGGCTGTTTTCATCAAAGAAAACACCTAAGTGTTCGCCGTCAGGACGAATGTCAAATGGGTAACGTTGAATATTCAAAGGAACATGAGGTCCCTGCCACTTGTCTTCTGCCCAAAACAAATTTTTGTTCTGGTCAAGACCCAGCATGGCAACTGTGTGAACGTTTTTGTTGCTAGGATCTTCAATGAAAACCACTGGCATCGTTGACGCTAGTTGAGCAAATTCACGAATTGTCGCTGCTGCCAAATGTGTTTCTTTTGAAAAACCAAGGTCCAACTGAGGAAGGATCTTTATATCTTGGTGTTTATCTTTATCTAAAGGAATGTAGTTAATAGCCATGTTGTTATATTTCTCTTACTTAAGTTTTTTATGCGGCCAATTTTATAAAGTAGCGCTGCACGTTTGGGTTATGAAAGCAGAACGACTGCATTCATAACGATGAAAATTCGTATTTACCGACACACTCACAAAAGCCGGTGAGCGGCAACAGCAAAACAAGCATTATTGCGTAAACGGCGCTCGATGTCACTGTGTAACTTGGTTTTACAAAACACAATCGCATGATTAGAATCAACGCTATGTGAATCAATAATTTACGCGTGAGTAAGCCGGCGAAATTTGTTCATCATTGAGTAGCTCAAACTTGCCAACGATGATAAATTAAACAACGATACGCCAAGGCTAATCTCATTTATTCAATAAGGGACTCAAGATGCATTTCAAACCAACTACCATCGCCATGTTACTTTCGATGTTCAGCCTTAGTGCTTGTAACGCGACACAAACACCAACAGAGAATCATGCTGAGGCTGCGAAACGAATTACACAACAAAATATTATTGTCGATGGACATATAGATGTGCCCTATCGCATACAAAATCAATGGGTAGATGTGACAAAAAGTACTTCAGGTGGCGATTTCGACTATCCTCGTGCAGTTGAGGGCGGGTTAAATGCCCCGTTTATGTCTATCTATGTCCCTGCCAGCTTAGATGACTCACCTGAGTCCACCGCCTTAGCTCACCGACTAATCGACTATGTTGAAGCTATAGTGGGTCGCGCACCAGACAAGTTTGCATTGGCTTACAGCGTTGAAGATGTCGAAAAAAACTTCCTCGCTAATAAAATTTCATTGCCGATGGGCATGGAAAACGGCTCACCGGTTCAGGGTTCGCTAGACAACCTCAACACCTTTTACGAGCGCGGCATTCGCTATATCACCCTAGCACATAGCCAAAGCAATCATATTAGTGATTCGTCATATGATTTGCGTCGCCAATGGAAAGGCTTGAGTCCATTTGGCAAAGAGCTCGTGGGTGAGATGAATAAGCTTGGTATTATCATCGATATTTCGCATGTGTCAGATGATGCCTTTTATCAAGTGGTTGAATTAAGCAATGCGCCAGTAATTGCCTCTCACTCATCGCTACGTCAGTTTACGCCAGGGTTTGAAAGAAACATGGATGACCAAATGGTGAAGGCATTAGCTGAAAATCAGGGCGTTATCATGATTAACTTCGGATCAGGCTTTGTCAGCCCCGTTGCGAGAGCTTGGCGCGACAACCGCACAGAACAAACTAAGAAGATAGCGGCAACCTTTGGTCAAGACAGTCAAGAACTAGCTGATTTTATTGAGAAGTATAATACCAACAGTCCGTACCCTTTCGCGACGCTTGAGATCGTTTTAGATCACATTGATCACGTTGTTAACTTAGTGGGTATCGACTATGTCGGCATAGGCTCTGACTATGATGGCGTGGGCGACTCATTGCCAGTCAACCTCAAAGACGTGTCAGACTTCCCTAATTTGGTAGAAGGTTTACTAGATAGAGGCTATAGCGAGAGTGACATTAAGAAAATCCTTAATGAAAACGTATTAAGAGTTTGGCGCGAAGTTGAAAAAGTAGCTAGAGAGTCGTAACAATCAAAGAGCGTGAGTTTACTCGCGCTCTTTTTTCTGCAAGCCCTTCATATAATAATCCAACATTAATGTCATGCTTCCAAATAAGGGGTTTGGCTTCGGTATTGCGCAACGCTCATCCAAGCGGAGTTGACGCTTGTCCACTTTAAAATCAATCATCATAAATGAGGACATGACAAGGTCTTGATGACATGTGTCATAGCTTTTATCAATCGTAAAGACCTGATGATTCCCATTGATTCGCTGAATTAAATCTTCGACGCCACGAAATGGCGTAATGATATCCGCCATAGAATGAGCAACAAATATAGGTTTTGTGTAGTTACCTTCGTCTAATATATCGCGAATTTCAAAAATCACATCTGCGAGGGTAAGACCGGCGTAACCCGCAACATCGGGATAGCGATAAGGATACGGCCCACCTGTTTCAAAATCGCCATCAAACAGTTTTGCCAAAGACTTCATCCCCCATATTCTAGCGAGATTCTCAGCACTATTAGATAGCGCTAGCGCCCCAGAAAAGAGAAGTAATCCGTCTACCTCTTCAGAATGCAGCAGCATATAACGTGTTGCCAATGTGCCACCTGTTGAAAATCCGCCAATAAAGCGCTGTGTTGAATAAGGGTTCACTAGTGCCATGACATCATCCACATGCTGATACCAACGTTGTTTTAATTTTGGATCTTCCATGTCTGCATCAGCAAACTTTTTGCCGTGCCCGGGGGTTAGCGGGACGACAACTGTATAACCTCTAGATTGCAAATGTTCGGCGATGCCGCGCAGGTAAAAAGGGCTATCAGTGAGACCATGGAAAAGTACGACTATCGGCGCCGGTTCAGACGAGCCTCTAACGTACAAAATGTAGGGGGCATTCCCCTCGTTGCGCAGGTGCTCAGAACACACCTTATGTTCTAAAGCTGCAACATTACCCTCACAACCTTGGATGCTGCCTAATTCCTGACGGTAAAGATCGGAAAACCCTTCGAACAAACTGATCGGTATACCTAGGGCGTTTTCTGACCCTTTTTGCATAGCAGAAAAAGCGGGAAGGGAAAAGGCACAACAGACTGTTAAAACCATTAGGTAAGGGAATGCCTGCCAGCCCTTACTTTTTGTTTCGGTACGAGTGTGATACCCAAAGGTGTCGCGTTCCATGACGTTCATACTTGCCTAACTCAATCTGTAAAACCAAAGAATAACGTAATATTGTGACGAAATCTGCAAACATTAGTATCTCTATCTCTTGCTATCATCATCGCTTAGAATATATGTATAAAAAAAGCCCACCGAAGTGAGCTTTCTACAGAGTATCCTGTTGGTTTACGATTGCAGGAAAGCTTCCAAATCGTCACTACCACCAATATGTTTACCGCCAATGAAAACTTGAGGTACGGAATCGCGGCCAGAAATCGCTTTTAATGATGCCAAGGATGCTTGAGTACCTAACACAATCTCTTCATATTCATAGCCAGCATCGCTTAACAATGTTTTCGCTTTCGAGCAGAAAGGGCAGCCTGGTTTGGTAAATAACGACACTTCTTGCGGTGCTTTCGTACCTGGCGCTAAATAAGCTAGCATCGTATCAGCATCGGACACTTCAAAAGGGTCGCCTGGTACATTGGGTTCGATAAACATTTTTTCGACAACGCCATCATTCACCAACATCGAGTAACGCCAACTACGCTTGCCAAAGCCCAAATCATCTTTATCAACGAGCATCTCCATGCCAGCTGTAAACTCACCGTTTCCATCTGGGATCACGGTGATATTTTCGGCTTCTTGGTCTGCTAACCACGCATTCATTACAAAGGTATCATTTACTGACATACAACAGATTTCATCAACACCCAATTTCTTAAACACACCCGCTAGCTGATTGTATCTTGGCAAATGAGTAGACGAACAGGTTGGAGTGAATGCCCCAGGAAGTGAAAATAACACCACCTTCTTTCCTGCAAAGAGTTCTTTAGACGACATACGCTGCCAGTCTTCGCCAACTCTCACTGGCCAAGTAACTTCGGGGACTCTCTTGCCTTCTTGATTAGGTAAAGCGCTTGGTTGTGCCATGTTGTTCCTTAATTTAACGTATTTAGAAGTATGCTTAAATATTAATAGATATTCACAAGATTACTAGCAATAGGAGTAATTTTAATTGGGTTGGGGCAAGTTAGTGAAGATTATACGCTTTAAAGTGGTTTCGCTTACATATATCAGAAGATACTAAATTTAATAATAAAGGTGAGTAAATGATAGTTTTAGTCGGCGGTGAAAAAGGCGGAAGCGGCAAAAGTTGTATTGCACAAAATTTAGCAGCAATGTTGACAGTGGAAGAAAATGCGAGCGTATTAATTGTGGACTGTGATGTTCAAGGTACGACAGTGGACTGGATCCAATCTCGCAACAACAACCCAGATGCAACAACCATCGATTGCGTTCAATTGAATGGCAAAATTCGAAACCAACTTTTGGGATACAGTAGCCAGTATGAATACGTGATCGTCGATTGTGGCGCTCAAGATACCCTTGCTTTGCGATCAACCTTATCCACCGCTGATGTTGCGCTGCTGCCCATGCGTCCAAAAAGACGCGATTTAAAAACCTTATCTCATCTCGATGAAATGGTACACAGTTGTAAAATGGTGAACCAACAACTGTCTGCACATATTGTGTTTACCCAATGCCCCTCACAACCAAACCAACAGTCTAGAGTCAATGAAGCAAAAACAATGGCTGATTTATATGACATCTCTGTCGCTGAACAAATTTTGCATGAAAGGCATATTTATGACGACAGTGAGGAAGGCGGATTGTCGGTTATTGAGAAAGAGCCTAAGGGAAAAGCGGCGGAAGAACTGCGCGCGCTTTTTTCGACACTTGTCAATAAACCAAACAGCGGAATGACGGACAACGTGGTCAGTTTCGCATAGGCCTTAATGTTAGCAGTAACAATTGGGCTTATGCATTGCTCTTAAGATCCTCTAAATGATATTTATCAATCAGTGAGTATAGAGTTGGTCTCGTGACCCCTAAGAGCTCTGCAGTTTTCGAGATATTTTGTTCCGACTGATGGTAAGCACGTCTTATCGCCTTACTTTCAGCTTGTTCTCTGACTTCCCGTAAATTCAGTACTAATGTTTCTTCTTCAGTTTTCTTGGCTAACAGGCTTAGGTCATCGGCGGTGATTACATTACCCTCAGCGAGCACCACAGCCGATTTCAATTTATTCTGTAGCTCGCGTATATTGCCAGGCCATGGATGCGATAGCATGGCTTCTATTGCGTCTTCACTGAAGCCTTTTATCTTGTTGCCATATTCTTCTTTATATTGATTTAAGAAAGTCCGCGCGAGCAACACAACATCTTCATCTCTATCTCGCAATGGCGGAATACTAATAACAATTTCACCCACCCTGTAGAATAGATCTTCTCTAAACGTTTCTTGTTGCACCATATCTTGAAGATTACGGTGCGTTGCACATACAACACGAATATCAACGGGGATTTCACTGCGCCCGCCTACCCTTTCGATAACACGTTCTTGCAGGAAACGAAGCATTTTGGCTTGCAAACCAACTGGCATATCGCCAATTTCGTCAAGGAACAAGGTACCGCCTTGTGCTGTTTCAATTTTACCTAAGGTGGTTTTGTTTGCCCCAGTAAACGCGCCTTTTTCATAACCGAATAACTCACTCTCAAGTAGGTTTTCTGGAATAGAAGCACAATTGATCGCAACAAAGGGTTTGGCTTTACGGTGACTATGTTCGTGAATACTGCGAGCAAACACTTCTTTACCCGTACCACTTTCACCAAGCAGCAGTGCCGATATATCAGTTAAGGCAATTTTTTCAGCCTTGCGACTGATCGACTGAATCGCTTCACTATTTCCAATAATTCGCCCCATTGACGGGTTCGATAAACTCAATAGGTGATTTTCATGCTCTAAGGCGGCTAAATTCAAAGCACGTTTAATCAGAATATTGATAGTTTCTGAATCAATGGGCTTTTGGTAGAAATCATAGGCACCCATGCTGATTGCTTTCAATGCGTTTTCTTTTTCGTTGTTTCCGGTAACCACGATGACTTTAGTGCGTGGCAGCAAGGCCATAATCTCTTGCAGTGTTTTTAAGCCTTCTGATGCATTAGCAGGGTCAGGCGGCAAACCAAGGTCGAGAGTGACAACTGTCGGTTCAAATCGACGCAACTGCACAATAGCCGAAGCTCTATCGTCTGCGAAGACAGTATCAAATTCCGATAATGCCCACTTCAGTTGTTTTTGGATCCCGAGATCGTCGTCGACTACTAGTACTTTGTCCATTACTCTGCCTTGTATTGTTCCATCATGGGTATTCTTAAAGTAAATACCGTTCCTTCATCAGGTGCACTATCAACGTCGATAGTACCGCCGAGCTCTTCAATAAAATTCTTCGCATCGTATGCGCCAATGCCCATTCCCGCATTGCCTTTAGTGGTATCAAAAGGCTTGAACAAGCGAGTATTGATAAAATCTTGGCTCATACCTTGGCCATCGTCAATAATTTTAATGACGGCCCAATGACTCTGTCCGTCAAATTCTTTTTCAATTTCTACCACAACTTTACCACTTTCCGAGGTGGCTTGTTGCGCATTACTCACTAAATGATACATGACATTGCTAAATTTATCGGCATCTATTTCTAGCAACAGTGTGTGTTCGGCCTTCAACATCGGCAAAGGCAGAATGGATTGACAACGTTGGCGAAGTACTTCTTCACTTAGAGCACAAAGGTCAATTTCCCGACTTCGTTGGGTTTCAGCGACTTTCTTCTCTGTTAGCTGTTTCAGCATTTTGTCCATGCGTGACTTGGTGTGCTCTAGCGTCTCGAAAGTATCATCAATAAATTCTGGATTTGATTTATGCTGCTGAGCATTCGCAAGTATCAAATCAATCTGTGCCATGACATTCTTCAAATCATGTAATACAAATGCCGACATCCTACTGAAGGCCGCAAATTGTGCATTCTCGGCCAAGGCATAAGCACCTTCAAATTGCAGAATATAGTTCGCAACTTGCGCTTTTACCGCGTTAATATAATCACGTAGTTCCCAATTGAGAGATTTACCATGTTCATTATCTGCATCAATAATTGCCATCCCCCAGAACTCATCCTGACGAAACAAAGGAATGATGAGCTGAAAACCGAAATGATTCATGAAGTAGTCTTTATCGTCTAATTCCTCATATTGGTGAGGCTTAACACGCAGCTCAGAAATATCGACAATCCACTCTTTATGCTGAAAGTACTGGGTAAGATAAGCTAACTTTCCAAAGTCGAGGTCATTCTCAACGCTAGTGTTAACAGAGGCAACCGCACTTAAGCCAGACTTGCTGTGCTTCAGTAGAACGCCTTTCTCATACTCCATTGCATCTAAGATACCACGCAAAGAGGCTTGATAGACATCATGTAAAGATTGGTCTTGCCCACTAATGCTTTCAGTCAACTTTACCCATTGCACACGATAATCAAACTGGTTTGCATAAAAGTGTTTGGTAATAAAGACTTTTATACGAGTCCTGAAATTATGCGATAAAAACAAGCTGATCAATAAGACCAAAGACACCGCGACTAAGACCAACTGAAGAGGGTAACTCCAAGAGCCACCAAGAAACTTCACCAAATAGCCAATCAAGGCCATAAAGAACAGATAGCCACCAGCAACCAATAAAAGTGTACTGTGCAAGACCACGTCACGGCTAACAAAAATAGCAACACCCCAATAGGATATTCGTCTAATTGCTAGCACTAAGAAAGGTAATAAGCAGAAATAAATATACCCTCGAGCATAAATATAGTTTTCACCAATTTGGTTGATCATGGTCGCGTTAGCATAGGTTACAAAGTCAAATAAACTCATGGAACCTAAGAAAAGTACTAGCGGCTTATACGCCCACTTCTGCTCGCCAGCCTGGCGGTAAACAAGCTCCAGTACAATTAGCATCTGCAGAGCGACAATGGTATGTAATGAGAATTGCCATAAACTAGGCAAAGAAGACGTAATAGCAGCAATCAATGCCGCGGTAGGTAAAACCAAGAGTGACAGCGTAATCGGCCGCAACACGATTTGTTTGAATGAATGGAAGTCAGAACGTAAGCAAGCTGCGAGGAACAGCATCCAAACCCACTGCCGACTAGCATCTGCCGCAAAAAAGTGAGCAATACTCTTTTGCCAACCTAGGCCCCCAATATGGCTAGCCGCCCATAAACAGGTCACTAAACTCGCAGCAATAAGTAAATATTTTGCTATCCCCGACTTTCGCCCTGTCAGTAGGAGCAGTATAAGCGCGAAATATCCGAAGGCAGCTAAGGCATATCCTAAACTTCCAAACATCCGTATTTATCTTTTTTGTACTAATAAACTACCAATTGAATAACCCGCGCCAAATGAACACAGAATACCGAAATCCCCACTAACCAAGTCAGTATTGTAAAGATGAAACGCAATCACAGAACCCGCAGACGCTGTATTAGCATATCGATCGAGCACAATAGGCGCTTCTTCAAGGCTTGCTTCTCTGCCTAGCAAGCGTTTGCTGATCAGCGTGTTCATATTGATATTGGCTTGATGTAACCACCAACGACGCAAATTATCTGGGCCTAGGTCGTGCTTACTCAAATGTTCACGAATATGCTCGGCAGCTAGTGGGCAGACATCTTTGAAAACCTTCCGACCTTCTTGGTGAAAAAGCTTATCGGGTCCATACGGGTCAGTATCATTCGCGTAGTTTAGATAGCCGTGATTTGAACGAATATTACTAGAAAACTGAGTGAATGCTTTTGTACTCAGTACATTATAGGCGTTATCACTTGTGACCGTCTCTTCGGCTTCAAGCACAACAGCGGTAGCCACATCACCAAAAATGAAATGACTGTCACGGTCAGTATAATTAATTTGCGGAGAAACGAGCTCAGGGTTAATCACTAGCACACAGCGAGCCGTTTCAGCTTTTATCATCTCATATGCGCGATGCATACCGAAGGTAGCAGCTGAACAAGCCACCAACATATCAAAGCCAAAACCTTGGATACCTAACTCTGCTTGCACTTCGATAGCAATCGCCGGATAAGAGCGCTGAACATAAGCGCAAGAAACGATGACTGCATCTATATCTTGCGCTGTTTTATTCGCAGCGAGCATGGCTTCCTTTGCTGCGGCAACTGCCATTTCAGCTTGATTAGAGATTTGATCATCGCTTCTTTCTGCAATAATCGGACGCATGCGGTTGATATCTAAAACACCGTTTTTTTCGTATATATAACGGCTTTTAATACCGGATGCTTTTTCTACAAACTCTGCGCTAGAGTGAGGTTTTGCGATGATTGTACCGGCTTCAATCTCAGCCGCATTTTCTTGATTAAATTTATCTGCATATGCATTGTAACTAGCAATCAATTCTTGATTGCTAATGCTGTGCTCCGGCGTAAATAAGCCAGTGCCGCTCAAAACGACGTTTTGTGTCATGTGTGTAGCCTTATTTTTTATTAGAGCGTGTTGCTCTTTGCTGAACCAAGCTTAGCGCTTTATTACAATTTTGTCATTATACGAAAAGCGACGATGAAGAAAAAATAACAGGGCGGTAAAAACATAAAAAGCGCAATCAAATCAATGATTGCGCTTCTTCATTAGATACTCAAGCTAAAATATTGTGACAATATTTCAATAAAGCCTACTATTATTTTTTGTGTGATTAATTTGGTGTCACTTCGTACACACTCACCGTGCCACTCACTTCATTACCAACAATGACTAAGGCTTGACCTGTAGCACTATCGACGGCATCGACAAATAGCAGGCTTTCTGGTGCTAAATCACCAATCCCATCAATTACGGTGCTTCCTTCGGTTAAATCACGGTTAATGACGTAATCAGCGAAGAAAGCGTCAAATGGGTTAGTCACATCATAAACAAAAATGCCGCCCATTCGCTCCGTCCCAACAAAGGCATAGTTACGGTCGCCAATTTGACCCACGGTTAACGCTTCTGGCTCCGGACCTTTGTTCTCTGAGCGAGAATCACCTTCGTTCTCATCATCGCCATTATTGAATTGCGCACCATGGATAGATGCTGTGATTCTCTCAAGGTCATCGCCTGAATCAAACACGACAAGTCCATTTTGATCCCAAATGGTAAATGAACGGCCACCATAGGTGTAGGCTGTTTCATATTCGCCATTGCCGTCGCTGTCGCCTAGGACATTGGTCACTCGCAAATCATTCAAACGCCCATCAGCCTGGAGCGCTTCAAGTGCAGAACCCGCTTCTGCTGTTAAGTCTTCTACTTTCACTTCGTCGCTATATGCTAAACAACCATCATCTGCGTCATATGCCTGGCCATTAGCAGCAGTACACGCCGCTTCGTCAGCTACGTCAAAGAAATACTCTCTCGCATCACCTTCATTAGCGGTCACCAAGAATGTAGCGCCTTTCCAATCATAATTAGCGATTGTATCCGGCATGTACACACCACGTAGGCCTTCATACTGACCAAAGCTAACGGCCGCATTTTCTTGACCATCAAAATCGAGTCCTGACCAGTTTTTGCTGCCAAGGCCAACAACCTGAATGGAAAGGTCTTCAAGATCAAGAATAGCTAGGCCATTGTTTTCTTGCAGAGTGATATAAGCGGTACCATTTTTAGTAGTCACATACTCTGGCTCAAGGTCTTGAGCCACTGTCGTTGTAATCGCGTTGCCATTGATGGTGCGACCATCTGGATTCGGGAAGTGCATGCCTTGCGCTTCTAAAGCAGCTTGGGTGCCATTCAAATCCGTAAATGTGACCGTCTCAGCAGTTTCTTCAGGTTCGCCACTGGCAAGGATATCAATCACTGATATGGTACCTTCAGGGTCAACCGAGTAATCATCATTTGGTTCACCTTCGTTGGCAACAACTAATTTCCCTCCATCCGGAGTGAAAGCGATTGAGTCTGGTAATGCACCAACTTCGACACTATCAAGGAAAGCAGGCGAGCTATTGTCTAAGCCAGTGTAGAAAAGAATGAAACCATTATCTGTCTTATTAGCTGCAGGCATTGCTACGGCGAGTAAGTCATTGGAAATAGCAATGCTGGTCAAACCACCTAAATCCACTCCACTTGCAGTGGTGGGTAATGTGATACTCGATACAGTTAAGTTCACTGAACTGGTTGGGTTAGAGAGTTCAGTTGACGTAATGCTATCAGCCGCAATAATGGCGATTGTATTATTTGCTGAATTGGTCGCGTAAATGGTTTGACTTGCTTTGTGGTATTGCACAATTTCAGCCGAGCCTTGTGCACCCAACGCCGCGCGTGCAACCAATGACATCGATACGCCAGTGGAGGCATCAGTACCATCACTGCCATCTTCACCATCGGCGCCATCTTGACCGTCGTTACCGTCATCGCCCGGATCGCCTTGTGGCCCCTGAGTACCTGTTTCGCCGGTGTCGCCGTCGTCGCCGTCAAGACCACAACCACTTAAAACGAAGCCCAAGGCGATTGCCAAAAGACTGATTTTAAACTTTGACTGTAACATTACTTGTTCCCTCAAATTTTTATTATTTATGATTGTTAGAGTTAACGATTCGTGTCGCCAACCTGATGTGCCTAAATTAACACCATATTAGCCGATTTTCATCGAATTTTTGGATTTATTCTCACTAAATGGTGACAAAATACTGTGACATATTTATGAAAGTCTGGCTTGAAGCATTTTGCTTCAAATAGTAATCAACGAATACTCACCATTAAACGGGCCAGAAAATGTCAACGCAAACCCTTACCTCTGCCTGCTTTCTCAAACTGTGGGGATCGTGTTATGAACCCTATATGTGTTATATCGTGAGAATTGGGCTCGATGAAATGCATTGAACGCAGTAGATATGTACTCTCCCCCCCTTTAACTACCGTATTTCTGCAGCTTGGGGAATCAAGGGAGCAATCACTTTTGCCAAATGTCGAAATAACTGTACACGGGTCGTGCCGCTTCGCCAAACTAAGCCAATATCCCTGAATGCATTATCCTCTGCGGGTAAGCTCACAACATCGGTACCTGCCAGTATATTTTTTTGCAAAGCCATTTCCGGCAAAAAGGTATAACCCATCTCACTGTTCACTAAAGAAACCAGTGTATGCAAACTATTGGCAGTAAGAGAACTCACTTGTTCCTTATGCTTCAAGCCGCAGGCACTTACCGCATGCTCAGTGAGACAGTGCTCTTTCTGCAACAAAAAAATACTATCTTTGGGTAAGGAATCAACGTCTGGCGCAAGCTCTAAACCCATTGCAGTATTTCTATGCGCAATCAAATGAAATGGATCGTGGCCTAACAGTAATTGTCGACAGCCAGGCGTTTGCATTGGTAAAGCTAAAATAAGGAGATTTAGCTCGCCCTCTTCTAGTCTGGCTAGCAAGTTATCCGTAGTATCCTCATGTAACTGTAATGTGATGTCGGGTAAGGACTGGTTAATCGTTCTTATTAGACCTTCGAATAAAAAAGGCGCAATTGTGGGAATAACACCAATTCGTAAAGTCCCCGACTTCCAATCTCCAGCTGATTCGGCGAACTCGATCCACTCATGAGTATGGCTCAGTAAGGCTTTGCTTTTTTCGACTAATGCTTCACCAAAGTCTGTAAACACGAAGTTTTTATGTTCGCGCTCTAGGAGTTGCTGGCCCAAGCTATCTTCGAGGTTTTGTACTGCCGCACTTAAGGTAGATTGGCTGACATTGCACTTATCAGCAGCACGATGAAAGTGCTGCTCTTTATGCAAGACCGTGAGGTAATGTAAATGTTTTAAATTAGGTAATTTCATTTACGCCTTCGATTCCACTATACCCCAAATGCAAATTTTAGGATGAAGAAGAAGATAATTGAGAGTGTCGCACCTGCCGGTAAGGTAACAACCCAAGACACGACTATTGTACGAATTATTTTCATGTTCAATGCGGCAACGCCTTGGACAATACCAACACCCAATACGGCACCCACGAGTGTTTGTGTGGTAGAAATAGGTAAACCTGTGCCAGACGCTATCAATACGGTCGTCGCTGCAGCTAGTTCAGCGGCAAAGCCCTTACTCGGCGTTAGGTGAGTGATACCTTGGCCTATTGTTTTCATTACGCGATGGCCAAACAATGCCAATCCCGCCACAATACCAACACCACCCAGTGGCAAAATCCACCACGCTAGCGGCGAGTTGTCTAAAATCAGACCGTCGTTACTGACGACACTGACAACTGCAGCCAACGGACCGATAGCATTGGCAACATCATTTGAACCATGAGCGAAGGCCATACAACAAGCGGTCAATACCATTAAAATAGCAAAAATTTTCTCTACGCTTGCAGACTGCTCTTCTTGTGTTGACGATGTTTCAACATGTAAACGTCTAATCAAAACCATACCAATAATGCCAACCAAGACACCAATAGCAATGGCTAGCAAATAACCTTGCTCAGTAGGAAGACCAAGTCCAACATGCTTTAAGCCCTTTTTAATGGTAACGAGGGACATAATAAAACCGGCCATACCCATATAAATTGGCACGTACTTTACAGCGTAGATAAGTGGAGTGGCGCGGTCAAAAATGAGCTTTTTAGCACTTAAGAATATGAGTATCGCTATCATGCCCGAGATTGCAGGCGTCACTACCCAACTGCCTACAATACCGCCGACTTTGCTCCACTCTACTGCGTCAGGACTTACGCCAATTGCTGTAAAACCGACAATCGCACCAATAATAGAGTGCGTCGTTGACACTGGCCAACCAAAGTAGGAAGCAACCGCCAACCAGATGCCCGCGGCTAGCAATGACGCAATCATGCCAAGCACTAAGTACTCAGGAATGTTGGTAAAATAGGAGACATCAATGATGCCTTTACGAATAGTTGATGTAACTTCGCCACCGGCAAGATAGGCACCGGCGAACTCGAAAATCATTGCAATGATGATGGCTTGCTTCAAGGTGATTGCTTTGGAGCCTACTGAGGTGCCCATTGCGTTCGCAACGTCATTTGCACCAATACCCCAGGCCATCACAAAACCTACAACAGCGGCCATTACTACAAGTAAAAAGCCGTAACTTTGAATTAAATCCATATTTGTATTTTGCCTAGAGCTGAAAAACGGGTTAGTTCATTGAAAGCATGGAATATGCGCTCCGTGCCTATGAAATGAGCAAAGTGATGATTGCAGAAGAATTGGGTTTTCAAACTTATAATCATGGCCGAGCTTCATTATTGAGACGACAGTATGGTACAACATGAGAGTATGATCGCAATAGCAGAAAAGCAGATTTTTTTATTGGCCGCTTATTTCATGAGCTTTTTTACTGTCTTTTTCATCGAACTATGGCGAACATCTTTACCATAGGTTAAAAATAGTACGTATTCACACAGGTTTTTACAGCGATCACCTATCCTTTCAAGCGAGCGAATAGCCCACAGTACGTCGAACCAAGCCTGCATATCGTGCTTTTGCTCTGACATTTCTTTTGCGGTTTGTTTGAGCAACTCTTTGTGTTTTTTATCAATACTATTGTCTTGCTCATAGACTGCCACCGCTGAACGCTCATCCTGTCTCGCAAAGGCATCAAAGGTACCTCGCATCATAAACACGACTTTTTCAGCGATCATTAACATACCACTGAGCACAATATCTGAAGGAGGAAGACGATCTTTTGTCACTAGTTTTGCAATTCTGCATATTTCATCGCCTATACGCTCTATATCTGTTGTCGCTCGCGACACAGTCATAATCAATCGCAAGTCACTGGCGGTTGGATTACGCTTAGCTATTATCCGCATACACTCATCGTCAATCTGAACTTCCATCGAGTTAATTTTTAGATCGTTCAACAATACCCGTTCAGCCAAACTTGGGTTGTTCTCTCTAACAGCAGTGATGGTGTTGATTAACTGCTGTTCTACCTCACCGCCCATCGTTAACACTGAGTTGGTAAGCTTTTCTAACTCTTGGTTAAACTTGCCGGAGATATGTGTATTTAATTCGATATTGCGTTTCATAGTCTTCTCAGTGAGCGCTTATTATCCGTAACGACCGGTAATGTAATCTTCTGTTTGCTTCTTTTCAGGCATCGTAAACAAGGAGTCACTGTCTGAATACTCTATCAATTCACCTTGATGTAAAAATGCTGAATAGTCCGACACTCGCGCAGCTTGTTGCATGTTATGAGTAACAATAACGACAGTACACGTGCGCTTGAGCTGATTAATAAGCTCTTCTATATGCAAAGTGGTCAACGGATCTAATGCCGATGTTGGTTCATCTAGTAACAACACATCTGGTTGTAAGGCCAAGGCTCGGGCAATAACAAGGCGCTGCTGTTGCCCACCTGAGAGTAATAGGGCCGAATCAAATAAACGATCCTTTACCTCATCCCAAAGCGCTGCATTTCGTAGCGATCGTTCGACGATATCATCTAACGAGCGACGTTCGGTTTTACCCTGAATGCGTAAGCCAAAACAAACGTTCTCATATATGCTCATTGGAAAGGGGTTTGGACGTTGGAAAACCATCCCCACTTGCGTTCGTAACTTAGCAACGTTCTCTTTTTTATTATATATGTTGCGCCCATCCATGTGTACTTCACCCGAGTAGGCATAGTTCTGATTCAGCTCGTTCATGCGGTTGAAACTACTCAGTAAAGTCGACTTGCCACAGCCACTCTGACCAATCATCGCTGTGATTTTATTTTTAGGAATGCGCATATTGATGTTGTTCAGAACGCGACTATTATTCAGCCAAACCGATAGGTCCCTGACATCTAGAGCTGTTTGCTCATCGCTCAACTTATCTAATGAGAGCGTTTCTTTTTCAAATAATTTCAACATGCGTACATCTTAATTCTGATAGTCAATGGGTGCCTTTCCACTATATTCTAAGGTAGCGATCACGTAGTTTGTTACGCACAATTATCGCCGATAAATTTAACACAAAAACAATCAATAGTAAGAGCATACAACTAGCAAACATCATAGAAGAACCCTGTGTATTCGTTTGATTGTGAAATGCGCCGTCATAAACAAAGACACCTAAATGCATAAATTGTCTTTCAAAATGGATAAAAGGAAATTCTCCATCTATCGGTAAGCTTGGCGCAAATTTCACCGCGCCAACCAAAATCAAGGGGGCAACTTCACCGGCCGCTCTTGCAACGGCGAGAATGACACCGGTCATAATACCTGGGCTAGCAATGGGCAATACGGTTTTCCAGATTGTCTCAATTTTTGTTGCTCCAAGTGCATAACTGCCAGAGCGCAGACCTTTTGGCACTCTGCGTAAGCCCTCTTCAGTGGACACGATTACCACGGGCAAGGTTAACAACGCCATGGTAAGTGCAGCCCAAAACAAGCCAGGTGTACCAAAGGTGGGGGAAGGCAAGGCACTACTATAAAATAATTCGTCAATTGAACCGCCCAAAGTATACACAAAGAAGCCTAGACCAAACACGCCATATACTACGGATGGGACACCGGCCATATTGCTAACACAAATACGGATGACCGATGTTGTCTTGTTATTTGGTGCATATTCATGCAAGTAAATGGCAGCCATCGCGCCAAAAGGCGCGACGATGATCGCCATCAATATGACCATCAGTACAGTGCCAAATAGCGCAGGAAATACACCGCCACTGGTGGATGCTTGTTTGGGTGACTCGCTAACAAATGCCACCATTTTTTCCGCAGCGTAGGAAAATTTATCCACCCAAGTCAGTTGATTGGGTTTAAACAAGCGCTCAATGTCTTTCAGATAGAGCGAAAAACGCTGCCCCATAGCATCGGTAAACACAAGTCGATAAGCATTAATTTTTTCATTCAAAATATCAGCTCGACTCTGCCAATAGTCGAAGTCCGCCTGTTCTTTTATGCGTGCTGGTGCATCTTGAGAGACCTGATTTTGGTTTAAGCTTGCAATATTGCGATGCAATTGAATTAAATGATTATTTTGAATACCGCTCAGCTCCTCCTGTAAGAGTTCCACATCAGTCTGCACATCATTCAGCGCATCTAAAGAAAAATAGGTATTTTCATTGGTCGATATGTACTCAAAAAATCCATGCATAGCGGCGCCAGAATACATATTAATTTGATACACATCTTCCACCTTCTCCACTACGACCTGAGGCATGGCTAATGTGGCATTGGCGAACTGAACATCTAGTTTATCAACAATGCTTTGGCTAAAGACGTCAATATCACTAGCACTTCGCACAAAACGACCAGTATCAACAGGCTTTCCTAGTTCAGCGTCACTTTCGTAAGTGGTCACTTTAAACACTTGAGAAGGCCAGAAGTAGGCACTTCCCTTAAGTACAATAAAAAATACTAAACTGAACAAAACAATGAGCAATACAGCAGCACTTAAACCAGTGCCAAAGCTGGTAATATTTTGCTTCTGTTGGGGTGTAAACTTAAGCATAGTTGTACAACAGCCTGAGTCGATTGCGGAGAATTTCAGCCGCTGTATTGACGATAAAGGTAAAAATAAACAAGATACCTGCGGTCAAGAATAGAATATTAAAGTGACTACTATCACTACTGGCTTCCGACAGCTCGATGGCTAAATTCGCTGTCATCGAGCGCAAGCCTTCTAATATGTTCCAATCACTAATAGCTGTATTGCCAGTGACCATAAGCACGATCATCGTCTCGCCAAAGGCACGACCAAAGCCGAGCATAATTGCCGATAGTATGCTGGGAAACGCCACAGCAATAATAACATTTCGCAAGGTCTGCAATTTGGTCGCCCCAAGCGCATATGATGCTTGTTTAATGCTATCCGGGACTTCAAACAAAGCATCTTCGGCCAAAGAATAAATACTGGGTGATATTGCAACGCCAAGTGCAATCGCAACCACTATAGTTGTTTTCGAAATATTCAGTACTTGCGCCGAGTTTGAGCCCGATTCAGCTAAGGCCTCTGTGCCAAACAGCAGCAAACGCCAAACATCACTTAAAGAGAAGCAAAACAATCCAAGTAGAATAACGCCCGAAGCTATAAAGGCTAGCTCCCATTGCTGCCCTACTCTGTCTTTTATCAGATTGCTTATTTTAGTGTGTAACATTGCACTAGATACTAATGCAATTGGAAGTAAAATAAGGAACAAGATAACGGACAAAAGAAACTCTTCAGCTATCGGCACCAACCAAACGGCAGCAATAAAACCAATGACGACTGACGGCACGGCTTCTAACATTTCAATGGCAGGTTTAATATAGTGTCTTATTTTTGGGTCAGCAAAAAAGGACGTATAAACAGCAGCCCCCAGAGCCAAGGGGATAGCCACGAACAATGCTAAAAACGATGCTTTTAAGCTACCAATGATGAGTGGCACAATACTCATTTTGGTCTCGTAATGCGCCGTCGCGCTACTGGTTTGCCAAACAAATTCTGGCGATGCATGACCTTCATACCACACTTCTGCGAATAAGCTTTTGGCTGTGGTAATTCCTTGCAAATCGCGGATAGTAAGCTCGTACACGCGATCTGAAACGACGACATAGACCGACTCATTGAACCAATAGCTTGTATCCGCATTGACGCCCAAGTTTTGTTCACCGAATAATTGATTGGTGACTCGATTCAAAAAGGCATGCGATCGGTCTTCAAAAAAGACCAATGCGGCATTTGAGTTACTATCAAATGCAATACTTGCGATCCGTTTATCCAAGTCTGCTACATCACTCACATTCTCAGTAAAGACAAACTTGCCACCTTGGTTTTGCATCAGCCACTTACTGAATTCGCCTCTTGAATTCAAGGTGAACATTGCTCGTTGACTCGGCGCCATGATTAATTGCTGAATAGGAGCGCGTAATATTTGAAGATCAAGCTGTTGCTTGTCTTTATCATATAAGGTCCAAACGTTCTCATTTATGGTCACCAACTGCCTAGAACGGGATATCAACTGAAAGTGCTGAACATTGTCAAATGTCCGATACTCAAAGCGTTCAGGGTGCAGCTTATCAAACCAATAGGTATGCAATTGAGTCTTATCAAGTGACCCTAGCATCACGTAGTTGTTCGAGATGGAAAGTGAAAACACTTTGCCAAAAGCATGTTCTTTACGCAAAGCGATAGAGCTTTCCAGGGTAAACTCATAGGCAGAACCGGTATATCTCAACTTATATAATTCAAATAGACCACTGGGCGTAATCACTCCGGTATAATCGAAATTACCACTGCTTGGGAAGACAAATTGATGCTGGCAGGAGAAGGGAACTCGCTTCACTTCCTGCAAGCTGCGATATGCAGTCGCTTCAGCGATACGGGCAGCAGACAGAAAAGTCGGTGTCGCTTGCCGTGCATTGGCATAAACAACTAAGTCGCAACTATCTACCGCCAAAGTATGGTAGCCATTGGATAACTCCAACATGCTATGAAAGCTCAGTGTCGTTTCTTGGGGCGCAGAACGAGAGCTGGTCGCTTGGGTATCCGAGATATAAGTTTCACTGAGCGCGGCTTGTGGGGTTTTGAATAAAGGGAAGGCGTTACTAAAAATATGCCAAATAATTAACAAAAAGGTAGCCAAGACAAGCCAGCCAAAAACGGTAACGACTTGTCGAGCAATCCAATCTTTACGAAATCGCTCTTGATTAAATTCTCTTTGTTGATTATTCATTTAGCTTATAAATTTGGGATGAAAACACCGAATGACTTGGCGCTACTAAAGCACTATACTCAAAACAAATCAATAGCTAAGGAAGAATCTATTATGCAAGCAATGGTATTAACAATTGTGGGTGATGACCAACCGGGTTTGGTGGACGCAATTGCAAAGTGCATTACTGATGCCCAGGGTAATTGGCTGCGTAGCAGTTTTTGTCAGCTATCTGGACAGTTTGCGGGCTTTATAGAAGTGATGCTACCACAGGAAATGCACAATGAGCTTGTCGCGTCTTGCCACAAGCTGGCTAATCTAAAAATCACGCTTGTTCCCTCAGCTGATTTGCATAGCCAAGCCGACAAATCTGCGCAGAAATCAGCCATTATTACAGTGACTGGGAACGATCGACGCGGGATTGTCAGCGATATTACCTCAACCTTAAAAACCTTTGATATCAATATTACAGAGATGGCCACGACGTGTGAAAGCGCACCGAATTGGGGGAATTTGTTATTCACAGCGAGAGTCACCATTGCTGCAGCACCCGAATTGGACCTAGACAAAGTTCAGGACGCCATAGAGGAAATTACTGATGATGTGATGGTTGAAATTGCCGTCTTACCATCGCAATAAGATAGTCATACGATTGTCATGGATGAATGCAATGATTTAAGGTCGCATAAAGACGCCTTTCGTCACTGTTTGTTAATACTGAGAAAATTGAAAATATATTGTCATGATAAATGAAACTGAATTGTACTACCCAAAAGAGTTGAGTTGGCTCTCATTCAATGAGCGAGTGCTGCAAGAAGCCGCCGATGAAAATAACCCAATTATCGAGAGAATTCGTTTCCTCGGGATATACTCTAATAACCTAGATGAGTTTTATCGTGTTCGCTTTGCTGATGTAAAACGTCAAATTACTATTTCTCATAATGATGGCAATGAAGCGCAAGCTATTGTCTTTGAAGAATTACTAAAACGTATTCAAGAAAAAGTACACGACTTATCACAGCATTTTGACCGAATTCACAAAAACGTGACTAAAACGCTGCGCCGCTACAACATTCATATTTTACAGCACAATGAACTCAGCGAATCGCAGCTTGTTTGGGCACGCCGTTATTTTAATAGTAAAGTCCTGTTGCACGTTGCACCGATACTGTTGGATAGTAAAGTCCAACTGATACAGCGTTTGAATGATAGTTCTGTCTATTTAGATGTCGCCTTAAGACGCGAAGGTCGAAATACAAAATATGCAGTGGTAGAAATACCGACGAGTTCTATTAGCCGCTTCATTGTATTACCCCCTGAAAAGACCAAAAAGAAAAAGCAAATCATCCTGATAGATGATCTGATTAAGTTATGTCTTGCCGACATTTTCAAAGGCTTCGTAAAATTCGATTCCGCCGATGCTTATTCTTTCAAAATCACTCGGGATGCTGAGTATTCGATTAACGATGAAATCGATGAAAGTTACGTAGAAAAAATGTCTGAAGGTATGAAGCAACGACTTATTGCGGAGCCTGTGCGTATCATTCACGATGACGGCATGCCTAGCGACATGATCCAAGATTTACGTAAACGCTTGAGAATTTCGTCTGAAGATACGATTCAATCAGCCGGTCATTACCGTAACTTTAAAGACTTTATTGGCTTTCCAAATGTGGGTAGAAACTATCTTGAAAACGAGGCACTGCAAGAGATTACCAACAAAGATTTTGCCACTCATGATACCGTTTTTCAGGCAATTGCAGCAAAAGATATCTTGTTGTATTACCCCTACCATGAGTTTTTGCATTTTACCGAGTTTGTGCGTCAAGCTGCGTTTGACCCACAAGTGAAACACATCAGGCTGAATATTTATCGCGTTGCGTCACAGTCACGCATCATCAATTCACTTATCGATGCCGTTGATAATGGTAAGTCGGTGACCGTGGTGGTTGAACTGCGCGCTCGCTTTGACGAAGAAGCCAATATTGCATGGTCCAAACGTATGACTGACGCAGGGATCAAAGTGGTGCTGGGTAACCCTAATGTGAAAATCCACAGTAAACTTTGTGTCGTGTCTCGTGATGAACGAGGTGTGACCAAGCATTATGCTCACTTCGGTACCGGTAACTTCAATGAAAAGACCGCGAAAATTTACACTGATTTAAGTTTATTTACGTGTAATCAAGAGCTTGCGCTTGAATGTATTCAAGTTTTCGACATGATCCAGAATCCTTTTAGAAAGCTTAAGTTCCAGCACTTACAGCTTTCGCCGATTAATGCGCGTAGTAAGATCCAGTCTTTGATCCGCCAAGAAATCCAGCGCGTGACAGAAGGTCACAAAGGCTTGATCACACTGAAAATAAACAATCTAGTCGACAAGGAGCTTATCGATAACCTCTACCATGCGAGTCAATCCGGTGTACAAATCAAAGCGATTATTCGTGGTATGTGCTCGCTGATCCCCGGCGTAAAAGGGCTCAGTGAAAACATCGAAGTCATCAGTATTGTCGACCGCTTTTTAGAACATCCACGTATTATGATGTTTGAAAACGGTGGTGATAAGCGAGTATTTTTGTCTTCAGCAGATTGGATGACACGGAACATGGACCACCGCGTAGAGGTTGGTTGCCCTGTCTATGATCCCGATGCGATCAAGATGATAGAGGATTTACTCGACCTGCAGTTTAAAGATACCTTAAAGGCGCGTATCATCGACGAACATCAAGTAAACAATTATGTTAAGCGTGGCAATAGAAAGAAGCTGCGTTCACAAATTGAAACTTACAATTACCTCACTAAAAAGGAAGCATTGTAGCTTGCAAACCTTAGAACATGTTTTCGAAGATGTCGAAAGTCGCGACGTTAACTCTTACGCGGCTTTGGACATAGGTTCCAATAGCTTTCACCTAGTCATTGCAAGAGTTGTTGCTGGCTCCTTACAGACAGTGCAAAAAATTAAGCATAAAGTGCGTCTTGCCGACGGCCTCAATGACAAAAACATGTTGTCTGACGAAGCCATGGAACGTGGCTTGAACACACTTGAGAGCATGGCTGAGAGTATGCAAGGCTTAAGCCCTTCGCATGTTCGTGTCGTGGCAACTCATACATTGCGCAGAGCTAGAAATGCTCGGGCCTTTTTGGCCAAGGCCAGAATAGTATTTCCGTTTCCTATTGAAGTGATTTCTGGCCCAGAAGAAGCGCGTTTAATCTATGCTGGCATTGCTCATACTACCGAAACCCAAGGTCATCGTTTAATTATTGATATTGGCGGTGGCTCTACAGAGTTTGCTGTTGGTGAGGACTTACAACCTAGTATATGCAAAAGCGTACAAATGGGGTGTGTCAGTTATCAGCAACGCTATTTCCCCGAAGGCAAACTCAGTAAGCGAGCATTTCAACGAGCCATTACCGCCGCGCGTCAAGAAATTGAGTTGGTTGTTGGAAACTTAAAGCGCTTTTCATGGGACACAAGTATAGGTGCTTCGGGCACTATTCGGGCTATATGCGCAGTATTAAGTGCCGTTGCCGAAAGTGAAAACGATGTGCCAATCACCAAAGCAGGTTTGAATGAATTGATGCAACATTGTGTTGATGCTGGTCACACTGATTTAATTAACCTGCCCGGCTTGAGTGAAGATCGCAGACCTGTGTTTGCAGCGGGCCTAAGTATTTTAATCGCCATATTTAGAAGTCTTAATATTCCTCAACTGGAAACAAGCAGCGCTGCCCTGCGTGAGGGTGTGCTATATGAAATCCAAGATTTACAAAATAACAAGAGTATTCGTGAACGTACAGCGCAGAGTTTAGCCACTCGCTATGATGTCGATACGCACTATGCCAAAAAAGTGTGGGCAACATGCATTCAAATTTTTGAAAGCACCGCTGAAAACTGGGGCATCAACACTTGGGATTTACGCCATCTACTGGCTTGGTCTGCGCTATTGCATGAAGTGGGTTTACAAATAAACTCGCGAGGCGTGCAGCGCCATTCTAGCTATATTATTGAACAAACTGATTTGCCCGGGTTCAACCAAGAACAACAAAAACTCTTATCGACGCTAGTCCGTTATCACCGTAAAAAGATCAAACAGGCTGAACTGCCCAATTTCGTGAATTATGACGAAGCCACCGTGATGAAACTATTGGTTATTTTACGCTTGGGTATTTTGTTGAATATTAACCGTCAAGAGACACAACTGCCTGAATTTAGCGTCAGTTTGTCGAGTGATAAAATTGTGTTAAATTTTCCGGACAATTGGTTTGATTTATCGCCTCTGTTATTGGCTGACTTGGAACAGGAAAATGCGTACCTAGAAAGTACACCTTACAGCATAAAAATACGTTAAAAAAAGCGCCTAAAGGCGCTTTTTTTTTTGGGGTATCAAATACGCTTAGCTTTAGCTTGCGGATGCTTGATAAATGCCTTCAATAGCGCTATCGAGTGTTGCATTAAACTCGTCATCTGACTGTTGCGCACTGACACCTTCGGTTAATGCACGTGAAAAGCTCGCTATCATGCCATTATTCTCGCTTAAGCGTTGATTCGCAGTATCACGATTGTAACCGCCCGACAAAGCCACAACTTTTAAAACTTGAGGGTGATTAATGCAATCTAAGTAGAAATTAGCTTCTTCAGGAAGTGTTAATTTCAGCATCACGAATTGGTCAGCAGACAAGGCATTGAGTTCTGCCATCATCGCAGCCCTTAATAATGCTTCTGCTTCCGCTTTTTCTGGGCTATGGATATCCACTTCTGGCTCGATAATGGGAACTAAACCCGCAGCAATGATTTGCTTACCCACTTCAAATTGTTGCGCAACAACCGCATCAATGCCTTCTTTGTTCGCTAGCTTAACAACAGAGCGCATTTTAGTGCCAAAAACGTTTTGTGCATTCGCTTTTGCTAACAACTCATCCAAGCCTGGCATAGGCTTCATCAACTGTGCGCCATTCACCTCATCAGCTAAACCTTTGTCAACTTTTAGGAAAGGAACGACATTTTTCTCTTGCCACAAATAAGCAGCACTAGAAAGGCCATTAACGTCACGATCAAGCGTATTTTCAAACAAAATAGCACCTAACACACGTTCGCCGTTGAAGGCTGGGCTCGTCATAATTCGTGTACGCATTTGATGAACACAAGTAAACATTTCTTCATCATTGGTATAAGCGGACTCATCAACACCATATAGCTTCAGTGCCTTAGGTGTACTACCACCACTTTGATCCAATGCGGCAATAAAGCCTACTTCATTTTTGACTTTCGCCAACATGTCTTGCTGTGCTTGAGTTGTCATTCAACGCTCCTTTTTTCGTATTAAAGAGCAGAGTTTCTGCTCATATAAGCTATGTTTTGTGTCCAACTTTATATCCCGCCGTTTGGGTGAGTTGTGCATCCCACACGTCGTTTTGTATTATTTTTGGTATCGAAAACCAAACATTATGGTCTATCGAGTATTGCAACAGCAGGTAAAGTCTTACCTTCTAAGAATTCTAAGAACGCGCCGCCACCCGTTGATATATAGGATACCTTATTCTCGATATTATATTTATCTACTGCGGCTAAAGTATCACCACCACCCGCAATTGAGAAGGCATCGCTATCCGCAATAGCCATTGCTAGGGCTTTCGTTCCCTCACCAAACTGATCAAATTCGAATACGCCAACAGGTCCGTTCCAGACTATTGTGCCTGCATCCTTCAGTATACCCGCAAGTTTCTGAGCAGTTTCAGGACCGATATCGAAGATCATGTCTTCATCAGAAACCCGATCAACTGGCTTGATACTCGCTGGGGTGGTCTCTGAAAACTCAGTACCCGTGACAACATCGGTAGGCACTGGAATTTCACCATTATTGTCTTTCGCCGCTTGCATTAAGCGTTTTGCCTCTGGAATTAAACTTTCTTCAACTAAGGACTTTCCAACCTGGTGTCCTTGAGCCGCAATAAATGTATTGGCAATGCCGCCACCAACAATAAGTTGGTCAACCTTACTCGCCAAGGACTCTAGTACAGTGAGTTTAGTCGACACTTTCGAACCACCCACTATCGCAACTAATGGACGCTTCGGATTATCTAGCGCTTTTCCAAGAGCATCAAGTTCAGCTGCGAGTAAAGGTCCGGCGCAGACTTGATCTGCGTATTTAGCAACACCGTGAGTAGAGGCTTGCGCTCTATGTGCGGTGCCGAATGCATCCATAACAAACACATCACACAAAGCAGCATACTGCTTCGCTAATGCATCATCATCTTTCTTCTCACCAACATTAAAGCGAACGTTTTCTAATACCGTGACTTTTGCACCTGTTGATGCAAGGCCATTTAAATAATCGCTGGCTAACTCAACACCACCATCTAAAGCGTCGTTTAAGTAATTCACTACGGGTTGAAGTGAGAATTCAGCTTCGGCTTGACCTTCAGTGGGTCGGCCTAGGTGAGACATAATCAATACTGTTGCCCCTTTTTCAAGAGCAAGTTTAATCGTGGGTAGCGATGCACGAATGCGTGCGTCAGAGCTAACAACCCCCTCTTTAATAGGCACATTTAAGTCTTGTCTGATCAGGACTCGCTTCCCGTGTAAATCTAACTCTTTCATTTCGCGAATAGGCATCATTTTCTCCTTCAGACGATCACTTAGTTGTTCATTTTTAAAAGTTGTACCTGCTGTTTGCGAACTACACCTGCTCTTCCAACTGGTGCATATACAATGCAGTATCGAGCATTCTGTTTGCAAATCCCCACTCATTGTCACACCAAACAAGTGTTTTCACTAATTGCTTATGACTCACTCTTGTTTGCGTACCATCCACAATCGAAGAATGTGGATCATGGTTAAAGTCCACAGATACTAGTGGCTCTTCAGTATAATCAATTATCTGTTTCAATGCGCCACGAGCCGCATGCTTCAAGACAGTGTTTACATCATTTACGCTGACTTTTTCTCGTAAAGTGACACTCAAATCCATAGCGGTTACGTTAATGGTGGGCACCCTAACTGCAATCGCTTCGAACTTGCCTGCAAAGCGCGGTAATATGCGTTCAATGCCAGCAGCCAAACGCGTATCCACCGGAATGATAGACTGGCTAGCAGCCCTAGTACGGCGCAGATCAGGGTGATAAGCATCGATAACTTGTTGGTCATGCATTGAGGAATGGATTGTTGTAATTGTACCACTCTCGACACCATACGCTTCGTCCAATACTTGAATAATGGGGACGATACAATTGGTAGTGCAGGAGCCATTGGATACGATCTTATCGCTCGGCTGAAGACTCTGATGGTTAATGCCGTAAACAATAGTAGCATCCATATCTTGCCCACAAGGCTGTGAAAACAAGACCTTCTTGGCACCGTTCTTTATATGTTGTTGTGCATCTTCTCTGGCGCTGTAAACCCCTGTGCATTCCAACACAATATCAACAGCTTGTTCTGCCCAATTTAATTGTTGGATATCGCTTTGTTGATAAAGTGGAATTTTGTCACCGTTCACGATTAGACATTGATCAGTGTAATCTACTGTGCCTTTGAAACGGCCATGTGCAGTGTCATACTTTAATAAGTGTGCGACCCCCTCGGCAGAGGCGACTTCGTTAATAGCAACGACTTTGATGTGGGATTGTCTACCCGACTCATATAGAGCGCGCAGAACATTGCGGCCAATGCGGCCAAAACCGTTGATGGCAACACGCAACATTAGCATGTACCTCGAGAGAAGACAGGCTGCTGCCCATCGTTAAAAACAATGAGCAAGCAGCTAGTGCTGATATTCAAACCTTAGTTTAATCCTTTTGCCGCAGCATAAACCGCTTCTGCAGTAATACCAAAGTGTTCGAATAACTGGCCTGCTGGTGCAGACTCACCGAAAGTGTCCATACCAATAACAGCGCCATTAAGACCAACGTATTTATACCAAGTATCTTTCGCCAACGCTTCTACTGCAACTCGCTTAGAAATAGACGATGGAAGGACTGTCTCTTTGTACTCTGCAGATTGACGATCAAAAACATCTGTACATGGCATTGAGACAACACGCGTTGCAATGCCCTCTGCATTTAGCTTCGCAGCGGCTTCAACAGCAAGTTGAACTTCTGAACCGGTCGCAATAAGAATAGTGTCAGGCGTGCCCTCACTATCAACCAATATGTATCCACCACGTTCAACATCGGCTAACTGCTGTGCATCACGCGCCTGCTGAGGCAAACCTTGGCGAGTGAAAATCAAACTCGTTGGGCCGTCGGTGCGTTCAATTGCAGCTTTCCACGAAATGGCTGATTCAACTTGGTCACAAGGGCGCCAGTTGTCTAAGTTAGGTGTTGCACGCAAAGCCACAACTTGCTCAACTGGTTGGTGTGTTGGGCCATCTTCACCTAGACCAATCGAGTCATGGGTGTAAACAAATATGACTGGTTGCTTCATCAATGCTGCCATACGCACAGCATTTCGAGCATACTCCATGAACATCAGGAATGTTGCACCATAAGGCTTAAACCCGCCGTAAAGTGCAATACCATTCATCATGGCAGACATGCCGAATTCACGAACACCGTAATACAAATAGTTACCTGAAGCATCATCGGCACTTACACCTTTGCTACCAGACCAAATAGTCAGATTTGAACCCGCCAAATCAGCTGAGCCACCTAGGAGCTCAGGTAGCAATGGACCAAAAGCATTCAATGCATTTTGAGACGCTTTGCGCGTAGCGATGTTTTCAGGGTTTGCTTGCAAACCTCTGATGTATTTGTTTGCGTCATGCCCCCAGTTTTCTGGCAAGCCATGGGTTTTACGACGAATAAATTCTTGTGCCAATTCAGGATGAGCTTGTTGGTATTCAGCAAACATAGCATCCCAAGCCGCTTCGGCTTCAGTACCTTTGGCTTTGCCGTCCCACCCTGCATAAACGTCGGCAGGTACGTCAAACGCAGCATGCGGCCAATCCAATTCTTTTCTGACCAATGCAATTTCATCGTCACCTAGTGGTGCACCGTGACAATCTTCTTTACCTTGCTTATTTGGCGAACCAAAACCGATCACTGTTTTACAGCAAATCAAACTTGGACGAGAGGTTTCTGCCTTCGCTTTTTCAATTGCAGCGGCGATTTGCTCAGGATCGTGACCATCAACACCTGCAATCACTTGCCAGCCATAGGACTCAAACCGTTTCGGTGTGTCGTCGCTAAACCATCCTTCAACTTCACCATCGATAGAAATACCATTGTCATCCCAAAATGCGATCAATTTACCTAAACCTAAGGTACCAGCAAGAGAGCATGCCTCATGGGAAATGCCTTCCATTAAACAGCCGTCGCCTAAGAAAGCATAGGTTTGGTGATCAACAACATTGAATGAGTCTCTATTAAACTGCGCAGCAAGCACTTTTTCTGCGATCGCCATACCAACCGCATTCGTTATGCCCTGCCCTAAAGGACCTGTCGTAGTTTCGACGCCTGGCGCATAACCATATTCCGGGTGACCTGGGGTTTTAGAGTGTAATTGACGAAATTGCTTTAATTCCTCAATTGGCAGTTCGTAGCCTGTGAGGTGCAATAGAGAATATAAGAGCATCGAGCCATGCCCATTGGAAAGCACAAAACGATCACGGTTTGCCCAGTTAGGATTGTTCGGGTTGTGCGACATAAAGTCTGTCCACAAAACTTGCGCAATATCGGCCATTCCCATCGGGGCGCCAGGGTGTCCTGACTTGGCTTGTTGAACAGCGTCCATACTTAACGCTCTAATGGCGTTGGCTAAATGACGACGTGATGGCATGAGCTCTCCTTGATACTTCGATTACATAATGCTGTAAGAATCCGAGGGCTTGACCGCGGTTCCTCAAACTGAGGGCGTATTCTCATACACCGAGCGACTTTGTTCAATCATTATTCGGCGTTTCTGTGTTGATTTTTTTGCTTTAATCGCATTTTTAAACATCCAAAATTCTCGACAAGCCGTATCAGCCCTAAACCCGACTAGACTTTTAGACGTCTAGAAGTAAAGATTGGTAAAATTCATTTTTTCGACTACAATGTCGATATTGAACTGAAGCAACGAAAATCCAAGGGCCAATTCGTGTTCATTATTGAGAACGCGTCCCTTGGTTTGTAACTATAGGATAATTCATGGCTAGCCATTTATTTACATCAGAGTCAGTGTCTGAAGGACATCCTGACAAAATTGCAGACCAAATTTCAGATGCCGTTTTAGATGCCATCTTAGAAATAGATCCAAAAGCGCGCGTCGCTTGTGAAACCTTCGTCAAAACGGGGATGGTTTTGGTTGGCGGTGAAATTAACACCAAAGCCTGGGTCGATATAGAAGAGTTAACAAGAAAAACGGTAAAAGAAATCGGTTATACCCATTCTGATATGGGCTTTGATGCTGATTCTTGCGCGGTATTGAATGCTATTGGTAAACAATCGAACGATATTAATCAAGGTGTTGATCGCTCTTCACCAGAGGAACAAGGCGCGGGTGACCAAGGTTTAATGTTTGGTTACGCGAGTAATGAAACCGACGTCTTAATGCCAGCGCCAGTCACTTTCGCCCACCGTCTTGTGCATAAGCAAGCGGAAATGAGAAAAAGCGGCAAGCTTAATTGGTTGCGTCCAGATGCTAAGAGTCAAGTCACCTTTGTTTACGAAGATAACAAACCTGTAGGCATCGACGCAGTGGTTCTATCAACCCAGCACTGTGACTCAGTCAGTAATGAAGTGTTACGTGAAGCAGTCATGGAAGAAATCATTAAGCCAGTGCTTCCCGCTCAGTGGCTTACTAAACAAACGCAATTTCACATTAACCCGACCGGTCGTTTTGTTATAGGTGGTCCAATGGGTGATTGTGGTTTGACGGGTCGTAAAATCATCGTCGATACCTACGGTGGCATGGCACGTCATGGCGGCGGTGCATTTTCAGGTAAAGATCCGTCAAAAGTTGATCGCTCGGCGGCATATGCTGGTCGTTATGTGGCTAAAAATATCGTTGCCGCTGGTCTTGCTGATCGTTGTGAAATTCAAGTTTCCTATGCGATTGGTGTGGCTGAACCGACTTCTATTTCTGTCGAAACCTTCGGAACAGGCAAAGTCAGTGATAATGTGTTAACGAATTTAGTGCGTGAACATTTTGATTTGCGTCCCTATGGTTTAATTACTATGCTCGACTTAGAGCGCCCTATCTATAAAGCAACTGCAGCGTATGGGCACTTTGGTAGAGATGAATTTCCATGGGAAAAAACCGACAAAGCCAATGACCTGAGAGCAGCTGCTGGGCTATAATAGTTCACAAGGCTTAGGTTCAGAGTGCCAATCGGTACATTGAGATTCAAATAATGCCTCCTGTATGGGGGCGTTTTTTTATAAGGAATTAATATGCTTCGCAGATTTATCATGGTCAGTTCCGCTGCATTACTGAGTGTAGCGCTTGTCGCTTGCACAACGTCGCCAACAGGCCGTTCTCAGTTATTGTTGTTTCCAGAGTCACAGCTGAGCGAAATGGGCGTACAAGCATTCGCTGGGATGAAGTCGGATATCAAAATATCTAATAAAGCGGTGCAAAATGAATATGTACAATGTATTGCTAAAAGTATCACTCAGCACGTGTCTAAAGAGGTATTTGATGGCGAATGGGAAGTCGTCGTTTTTGATGATGCTCAGGTAAATGCCTTCGCCTTACCTGGCGGCAAAATAGGCGTATACACAGGCTTATTAGATGTAGCAGTAAACCAACATCAAGTTGCTGCTGTTATCGGACATGAGGTAGGTCATGTAATCGCTCATCACGGTAACGAAAGAGTGTCTCAAAACGCCGTGATTGGCACGGGCCAACAAATTGTAAACCAAGTACTGCAAGCAAACGAAGTGTCCAATAGCGGTTTGATTATGTCGGGCCTGGGTTTAACTACTCAATATGCTGTCGCCTTGCCATTTAGTCGCACCCATGAAAGCGAAGCTGATGAAATTGGTTTAGACTTGATGGCCAAGGCGGGCTTTGATCCCAAACAGTCAGTCGAGTTATGGAAAAATATGAGCAAAGCGAGTGGTGGAGAATCCCAAGCAGAGTTTTTCTCGACTCACCCAAGCCCTACAACACGTATCGAAGATTTACAAAGTAAAATGGACGCAGCGTTGGTCACTTATAAAAGTGCAGTAAACCGTCCGAAATGTGGGCCTTAGTGTAAAGACAAAAGGAACTTGGCCGTTAACTCTATAGGCCGACAATACTTGTATCGCAATTAGCATTAATTACAACTCGGTTTTGCATACGCATACAGTGTTAAAATACGCACCTCGCTGACGTTTAAGCGTGGTGCGATAAATAGAGTAAAAATATGTCCAACTTAATGTCGTCAATAGACCAAAGAACAAAGCTAGTAGGTGAAAATCGCCTTGAGCTACTTATGTTTAAACTTGGGTCTAGGCATACCTTCGCATTAAATGTATTCAAGGTCAGGGAGGTTATTACCGTACCTGCAATGAATAAAATGCCAGGCTCACACTATCATATCGTTGGCGTGACCAATTACCGTGGTAAATCTATTCCTATTATTGATTTACGCTCATCGATTCAGATGACAAACAACAATACCGCATATAAACCTGAAAACGTCATCATTACTGAATACAACAGAAGCGTTCAAGGCTTTTTGATTGGCCAAATCATGAATATTGTGAACACCAGTTGGAGCGATATTCAACCACCACCAAGCACTGCAGGTAAAAACAATTACCTTACAGCAATCACTCACTACGAGCAGGATGGGCAATCAGAGCTAGTCGAGATTATTGACGTTGAAAAAGTGCTTTCCGAAATTGTCGACTACGACACTACTATTAACGAAGAACTCTTAGATGAAGATATTGCCAAGCACCTCGTTGGCAAAAAGATTTTAGTGGTCGATGATTCTGCTACCGCCAGGTGGCAAATCAGACAAACGCTCACACAGCTAGGTTTAGAAATTATCGAAGAAAAAAATGGCTTACGAGCACTGCGCAGATTACAACAATGGGCCGATGACGGGATCAAAGTAACGGACGAAATACTGATGATGTTTACCGATGCTGAAATGCCAGAAATGGACGGATATCGCCTCACCGCGGAAGTGCGAGAAGATCCCAGAATGAGTAACTTGTTTATTGCTTTAAACACATCTCTCAGTGGCAGCTTCAATGAAGCGATGGTGAAAAAAGTAGGCTGTAATCGCTTTATATCTAAATTCCAACCAGACCTACTCGTCGAAGTTGTGCAAGATAGAATGAGAGAGGCTCTCTCAGCATAAAAAAACCACCGTCCTAAATGAACTAGGAACGGTGGTTTTTAATCTATAAGAGCGGCTAACACTCGCTTATCAAAAAGCAGCTCTAGTTATACAAATCCAGTTTAGTCTTGCTTCTGGACGTGCACATCCATTTGTGGGAATGGAATAGAGATATCTTCTTTGTCGAAACGCAATTTGACGGCTTCCGTGAAATCAAACATGACGCCCCAATAATCACCGGATTTGACCCAAGGACGAACAACAAAGTTCACACTACTATCACCAAGCTCGGCAACTGCAACAGTTGGCGCTGGATCAGCTAAGATACGATCATCTGCACCTACCATTTCTTCCAACACTTTTTTCGCTTTAAGCAGGTCGTCGCCATAGCCGATACCAAATTTCATGTCTACACGACGAGTATCTTTAGCAGAGAAGTTGATAATGTTTCCGCCGTAGATATTGCCGTTAGGAACAATAATTTCTTTGTTATCTGGTGTATTCATGATGGTAGAGAAAACACCGATACTGACTACAGAACCAGCTACACCACCCGCATCAACAAAGTCACCTTTCTTGAAAGGACGGAAGACAAGTAGCATGACACCCGCTGCAAAGTTTTGCAGAGAACCTTGCAAAGACAGACCAATTGCTAAACCGGCCGCAGCAATAATGGCAGCGAGGGAAGTAGTATCAACACCCAGTTCATTCAAGGCCGCAATAATAACAAACAGCATCAACACCGCGTTAACGATTGACTTGAGGAAATTGATTAGCATTTCGTCGTATTTTGACTTGGCTAATAACTTACCAAACGCGGCAACTAACAGTTTCACAACAAACTTACCCACGACATAAATGACGATTGCCATTGCCAGGTCTATTGCAAAAGGAATGATATAATCGTCTAAGTATTTCGACATATCGTCTTGGGTGAAATCAAACATGGTACATATCCTATGTAATTTATTATTTTTTGTGTGTTTGCCTAACTACCGAACAAACTGTATATAAAGTATCATTAATGATAAATAAAACAAGCAGTAAGACACAATGAAAGCGCTACCGACAAGAGTGAGTTTCTGATCCAAATGACACATCCAGCACAGATTTGCACAACTTTTGTACTAAAAAGCAGTTGAAATTTAATTCATTTTGGCTAGACTTAGAAACACTTTGTAACTGGTCAGATTTCATACCCCGATGACTGTCGCTAATAGCAGACACTTTCATCAAGAGAATTTATTCACGTTTTACCCAGAATAAATCGTATAATGGCTAAAGTATGTAAGCTCTCCAAGGATGGGATTCATTTAACCGCACTGTTTAGTGCTCTACGTCATAGGATTTGGCAATGGCTATATATATTTTTGCGCTCGTTATAGTAACCGTAGTGTCTTTGTTTTTATTTTGTTTGAGTGAGTCAAAAGGACGCAATAGTCCTCATGCTCGAGGCAAGAAAATACGTCAAGGCAAAATATTTAGTCGCGCAGAGCAGTAAGCTGCGCGGCCTTGCTCGGCAACAAACCTTCAAATAATCACCGCACATTCGTTAGAAGATCCAGAGACCCAATCTACTGGACGTGATAATATACGTTTAACTTTGTAGTTAATTGGAAAGAAGAAAAGTCGCATGCGAATATCTCGCTTTTACGTTGATTGCTCACTGTCAGTAGACAATGAAATTCCCCTATCGCAAGAGCTCTGCCATTATATCAATACTGTGTTACGTTTGAAGCAAGGCGATCCTATCGTTCTGTTTAACGGTGATGGCAATGAATATAGTGCTGAAATACTTAGCATTTCTAAAAAGCAGCTCGTTGCATTAGTGAATACTCAATTGAGTATACGCAGCGAGTCACCCTTAAGTATTCACTTAGCCCAAGGCGTGTCAAAAGGCGACCGAATGGATTTTGCTCTTCAGAAATCAGTAGAGCTTGGCGTCACTGAAATTACACCAGTGATTACAGAACGCTGCGTGGTGAAGCTCAATGAGGAACGTTGGGCGAAAAAGCATGAGCAGTGGCAAAAAATTATTATCTCGGCATGCGAGCAGTCTGGTCGAAATGTTTTGCCAACCTTGCATCCGCCAATTGCCCTCTCACGTTGGCTAGGACAAAGCACCGAACAAAGTAAAGTCATTTTATCCCCAGGGGCAAGTACTTACCTTTCTCAACTTCCTCGCTCGGTGAAAGGTTTTAGGCTACTAATCGGTCCTGAAGGTGGGCTTTCTGAACAAGAAGTATATACCTGTGAACAAACCGGCTTTTTGAGCGCTAATATTGGCCCTCGAGTACTGCGTACAGAAACCGCAGCGCTTGCTAGTATCACAATTTTACAAGCGACTTTTGGCGATCTGTAACTTGAAATATGGGCATTAATGACCATTTAATAATTAGACATGAATAAAGTGGAAAAGCGATGAGTGCTGAGAAAAAACAAATCAAACTCGGAATAGTAATGGATCCTATCGACGCCATTAATATCAAAAAGGACACGAGTTTTGCCATGCTGACTGAAGCACAGTCGCGTGGTTATGAAATTTATTACATGGAAATGGGTGATTTGTACATTAACAATGGTGAGCCGAGAGCCAAGACAAAAACACTGAGTGTGAAAGACGACAGTGATAATTGGTTCACGTTTCTTGCTGAAAAAGATATCTGTTTGGGCGAGTTAGACACTTTACTCATGCGCAAAGATCCTCCCTTTGATAGTGAGTTTTTGTTCGCGACTCAAATTTTTGAACTTGCCGAGCATCGCGGATGTTTAGTCGTTAATAAAGCACAAGCCTTGCGGGATTTTAATGAAAAGCTTTTCACTTCGTGGTTCCCTGAACTGATCCCTGACACGCTCGTCACCAGTAACAAAGCGCTCATTCGAGAGTTTCATGCAAAACATAAAGATATTATTTGCAAACCTTTAGATGGCATGGGTGGAACCTCGATATTTCGAGTGAAAGAAGACGGCAACAACCTTGGTGTTATTATCGAAACACTCACAGAGTTAGGTACGCGTTATGCCATGTTCCAAGCCTACATGCCACAAATTTCTGAGGGTGATAAACGCATTTTGATCGTTGACGGACAAGTTGTTCCTTATGCGTTAGCAAGGTTACCCGCCAAAAATGAAACACGTGGTAATTTAGCCGCTGGCGGTACTGGAAGACCTCAGAAGTTGAGTGACTCTGATTGGCAGATTGCGGAAAAGATTGCAGCCAATATGAGTGAGAAAGGTCTGTTATTTGTTGGCCTAGATGTAATTGGCGATAAGGTAACGGAAATCAATATCACCAGCCCAACTTGCGTCAAAGAGATAGAAGCGGCTTACGATATTAATATTTGTGGCATGTTATTCGATGCCATTGAAAAAAGAGTGATATAGGACAAGACCAAGGTTAATGAAAAGTTTAAGTAGTTTACAAAATCAATTGCTTATCGCAATGCCATCGATGACTGACCGATATTTTGAACGTTCGGTGATTTATATGTGTGAGCATTCTGAAGAAGGGGCAATGGGCATTGTGATTAATCAGCCATCGACCATGACATTTCGAGAGCTAATTCACCAAGCGGATCAAGACGCCGTGGTTGAAGACTCAAAGAGCGAACAGATTGTGGTTTGTGGCGGCCCCGTCAATCAGGACCGCGGATTCATTCTGCATCAAACTCAGGCTGGCTGGGGCTCAAGCATTGCTGTTAGTCCAGATTTAATGGTCACAACATCGAAGGATATTTTAGCGGTACTCGGCAATGACAAAGGACCTGACAAATCAATCGTGGCTTTGGGCTACGCAGGTTGGGAAGCGAAGCAGTTAGAACAAGAAATTCAAGACAATTCATGGTTAGTGGTTGAGGCTGATGAAGATATCCTTTTTAACATGCCAATTCATGCGAAGTGGCAAGCTGCAGTAAATAAGCTAGGAGTAGATGTGTGGCAACTTACTCAAGATGTCGGTCACGCATAAATGCAAAATCAAACGATCTTGGCATTTGACTTTGGTACTAAAAGTATCGGTGTTGCCATTGGTCAGAGTATTACTGGTACTGCCGCTCCTTTATCAGCGTTGAAAGCAAACGACGGCATTCCTAACTGGGAGGCCATTGAAAAGCTCATTGAGCAATGGCAGCCTAATGGCTTATTAGTTGGTTTGCCGTTAAATATGGATGGTACTGAGCAAGAAATTACGCAACGCGCCAAAAAGTTTGCGAATCGATTACATGGTCGCTATGGCCTAAATGTCGTCACACATGACGAGCGCTTGAGCACCGTTGATGCGAAAGCAAGGCTGTTCGACCTAGGTGGCTTTAAAAAACTGAGTAAAGACAAGGTTGACAGTGTTTCCGCCTGCCTTATCTATGAAAGTTGGTTAGAAAACACCTTCTAGCATCGACTAGAGTCTAAAAAACACTCAATTCTTGTTTGAATTTTACATTATTTATTGCAAACATTACTATCTTAACCGTATAAGTTTTCCCTTACAGTTAAGCGCTTTCATACTCATACTGTGCAGTCTGAAGCATAAAGCTTCGTTATAGGCTCCTAGCGCTAGATTTTAACTAAGAGTCACATTGATGTTTCACAAAGGTGTATAGTGAATAATAAAAGTAAAGTGCTTATCATCGATGATGACTTAACCAATCTAGAAATTGTTAGTCAGATATTGAAGTCTGAGTACACTGTCAAAACATCACATTTGCCGCCAGAAGGGATAGAAGCAATAGAGAGCTTTGCGCCAGACCTAATCTTAATGGATGTGAAAATGCCTGGCATGGATGGCTTTTCTGTTTGTAACGAAATTAAACAAAACCCAAAGACTAAAGACATTCCCGTTATTTTCTTATCTGCATTTGCACTGGCTGATTTTCAAGAAAAAGGATTCGCTGCAGGGGCTGTAGATTATATTACCAAGCCATTTATCGGTGAAATACTCAAAGCGCGTATCAGAGCACATTGTCAAACGCATACCAAATTAGCGAACTATCGAAATCAAGTACAATTCGATGCCAGTACACTTAACCAAAACAATCAAAAATTTCATCAACAACTGCGCTTTGAATGCGCTAGAGCCCGTCGAGCAAAGGGTTCGTTGGGTTTGCTAGTTTTCAAGGTTGATGATTTTGAGTATAAATTAGCCGATTACGAAGCGGAAGAAATGACAACCGTCTTAATAGAAATGACGAATACCGTTAGCCGCGCCGCAGCAAGGCCATACGACCAGTGTGTTCGCGTTGGCGAGAATGAGTTTGCTGTTATATTACCTGAAGCAGACCTGCAAGGATCCGTGCTAGTAGCAAACAGGATTAAACAAACCCTAAGCCAAGAAGCCGTTAGCTTCGATATTGCCGGTAATGACCTGCTCACAATCACCATAGGTGCTTCGTCATTAACTCCGGAAAGTCCAAATGATTTTATTGCCCTGTATGATGACGCAAAAGACGCACTGCAAAAAACGAAACTTAGCGGCAAGCACAATACCATTGTCTTCAATGGCTAAGATCTTCGGTATCTAAGACACAACGCTATTCCGCTAACAAACTGTTTACAATCGTATTCATAGGCCTCTTTCTGCATAGTTTATTGAAACATTGAAGGACATCAATCACACTCTGGCGTACCTGATTCGTTTTTAATCAAAGTGATCTGCGCTTATGACAGCAAGATTAGCAACTTATTCTCCTTTCCATCACATCGTTGTATTTTGCCGATTTTTGGTATGCTTATTATCCGTCAGCGCCCTATCAGCTTGCCAATCTGATAAAGCCTCTACGTCGCAACTTGCTTCGCCTGATTGGGGAGAGCAAAAGGTGTATTTTGTGTTGCTAGACAGGTTCAATGATGGCGAGTCTTCGAATAATGATTTTGGGCAAGGTGAATACTCACCAACCCAAGAAAGCCATTTCAACGGCGGCGATATACAAGGTTTAATCGACAAGCTTGATTATATTCAAGGGATGGGTTTTACCGCCGTTTGGGTCAGCCCGCCGGTGTTGAATCAGTGGTGGAGTCCAAAGGCTGAATATGGCGGCTATCATGGCTACTGGGCTAAGAACTTCAAACAGATAGATCCCCATTTTGGAAATCTGGATGACTATAAAGCACTGGCTAAAGCGCTGCATTCAAGAGGAATGTATTTAATTCAAGATATTGTTGTAAACCATACTGGAATTTTCTTTAGCTACAAGGGAAACGAATTTAATCCAAACTCCCCCCTCACTAACTTCTACCTTAGTGCACCAAAAGAAGACACATATGACGCACCAACTCAGTCCCCTTTCGACCAAATTAATTTGCTAAACCCTAGCCATGAAAAAGCCGCTATCTATCACTGGACGCCAGAGCTTGAAAACTTCGATAGTGTTGAGCAGCAATATACCTATCAACTCGGAGGCTTAGCAGATCTCAATACCAGCAACGAAGCAGTACTTGCGGCATTGAAAGAGAGTTACAAATATTGGATAGAAGAAGTGGGAGTAGACGCCTTTCGAATCGACACTGTGAAGTATGTGGAACACGATTTTTGGCATCGCTTCTTGCATGACGAAGATGGTATTTATCCTTTTGCTGAGTCTCTCGGTAAGAAGCACTTTCTAACGTTCGGCGAAGTGTTTCAGTTTTCAGAGCCTCTGCAGAATGACGGTGAAAAAGCCATCGCAGAATACCTAGGTACCGGTGAGAAACCCGAATTGAACGCAGTGATAAACTTTCCATTGTATAAGGACATTTCTCGCGTATTCGCCCAAGGTATCGCCACTGAAGAACTTGCCTACCGTTTGCAGCAGCATATGGAGGTGTTTCCTCACCCCAGATTTACGCCTACTTTTATCGACAATCATGATACTCCCCGCTTTCTTGCAGGAGGTAGTCAGGACGCGATGTTGCAGAGTTTAGCCTTGCTTTATACCACCCCAGGTATTCCAGTGGTGTATCAAGGTACAGAGCAAGCCCTCCTAGAAACTCGCCAAAGTATGTTTGCCGGCGGTTTTGCATCTCAACAGTCACATTTCAATACCCACTCTTCTTTTTATATGCATATCCAAAAGTTAGCCGCAATTCGAGAGCAACAAAGTGCCTTTACAGAGGGTAAATTGCGTATTTTAAAAAGCCAATCATTTGGTCCGGGAGTGCTTGCCTATCAGCTCACGTCAGTGCACGAGCATAGCGATAAGAGTGAAAGTGCGCTTGTCCTTATGAATACAGCAGAGCACACCGTTGTCACCGGTAACATGAGTACTTCCTTTGGGGCAAACAATCAATTAAACACTCTGTTCGCACACAAGGTCGAGCCAACACAGTCTATTGTCACAAATAACAACGGTGACCTACAACTTGTGCTGGCCGCGCGGGCGATCATGATTCTAGAGAGTGGCCAAACCTTTAGTACCACAAGTCATGGAGAACCATCAAAACAAACGCTAGCGCCATTTTCAGTCAATGGCCTCGAAAACATCGCAGGTCTCACGTTTACCGACGATACCGGCATTCAAGGAAGCAGTAATCGACCCAATGCCCAACTTGCTTTCATACTCGACGGTATGTGGGATGAACGTATCACTGTGAACACTGACGAAAATGGGAACTGGGACTACACTTTGCAGATAAAAGATTTGGGAAGAATGACTAAGACGCTGATGATTTATGACACCGCAAGTCAAGCGCTCAGTGAAACGGCTACTTTTACCGCAGTGCAAAACCGTGCTACACAAGAAGTTCGGGTAAGCGATCCACAAAATGACGATGTTGGCCCAACAGGCACTTACCAGAACTTGCAACATACGCAATCGGGCAAGCAAAGAGATATGCTTGAATTACAAGCTAGGACCGGTGGCGCGAACTTACAAATCACCGTTAAGATGAAAGAAGTCAGTGAGGTATGGGCACCTGCTTTTGGTTTTGATAATGTCAGTTTTAGCCTCTTTTTACATGTACCTGAATTAGCAAAGAAAAACGCTAGCGCAACGTCAGTTTTGCCAATGATGAATGCTTCGATGCCTGAAGGCTTCGACGCAAACACTTGGCACATTGGACATGTTGCCTTCGGTTGGGGAAACTACTTATTTGATGCGTCAACGGCGAATTCTGCACGTCGCGGACAAAACGTAGGCAGCGCCCCGGCTATACACGTCAACCATGACGAAAACACTGTGACATTTACTTATTCAGGAAAAGCCATGGGGATAAGCGATTGGTCAAACACGAGCATTTACATTAGCACTTGGGATATTGCAGGTGAAGGTCACTACCGAAAAATATCAAAAGAAGGCGGACTCTGGGAGTTTGGTGGGGGCGACAGTACTTCCCCCAAAGTGCTCGATGATGCTTTTCTACAATTGCACAATTGAAGCTACGCTGGATTAATGTCCGCCGAAACGTATTCTCAAGCCAGCATTCACAATAAAGCCATCGTTGCGTGACCAGATGTCTGTGGTCCACTGTCCAGCGGCTGAGCGAGACGGCAGCACGAGCGGATCTTCTTTGGTTTGGCGAATATCTAAAAGGTTTTCAAAGTTAATAAACCAACTAATATTTCCAATCGTTTTTTCGCCCATTAAGCCTAAGTGCCAGTAGGTGTCACTGTCATTTCGGTAAGGGTTATCGTCTAAGCGTTGTGTACCAGTATAGTACGCTTCAAATCCCACACGAAATTCGCCATGCCTTTCCCACATAGCGACTAAACCCGCTGAGTGCTTAGGTGTAAGAGCAAGCTTTTGTCTACTCTGGGTATTTTGATCGTATTCTGTTGCATCTAAAAACAGATAGCTGGCAGTGAGTTTGAAGTCATTCCACTTATACCGCAGTAAAACCTCTGAGCCATAAATACGTGATTCTCCTTCAGCATTTACCAATCGGACACGGTCTAGCTCGCCGTTATTTTCTGCAGAAAAGGCAACTAATTCAGTAACGCCATCAACCTTTGAAGAGAATAAGGTGAGTTTAGTTTCAAGTTTATCGATTTGATAACCTATATCTAGCGATGCTGTTTCGGCTCGTTCTTCTTGAATATTGCTTAACGAGGATAGGCGACTCAAGCCGGCAGCTTCAATTTCCTCAACAAACGGTGTTGGCGCAAAATAACCCTGACCATATGAAGCTCTGATGGTCCACAATGCGGGGCGGTAAAGGAACGACACTCGTGGACTGAGTTGTTGACCAAATTCACTGTGATCGTCAAGTCTGGCGCTCACCGAACTTGATAAGTTATCGCTAAAATCATAATCAACTTGACCGAAAATACCAGGTGCGGTGTAATCAAAATCAAACATTGGAAAGTCTTCTGACTCAAAGCGCTCCGATTGTAAGGCAGCCCCTACAACCCATTGCATATCCACAGTATAGCCAGAGATTGAGCTTTCCAACAAATAGGATTCATGGCGATCATCTTCAGTTCTTATACCAAATTGTTTAGCATGTCGTTGTGTCATGGCAGAACTACGCACATTCCATGTTAACGTATCTGCAAGTGGACCGGTGGCAGTTAAGCCCAGATCGAAGCGTTCGCTGTCTTGGTTTTGCTGAAAATCAAAACCGTCTGATAACAGCAAGTTTGTGCGAGTCCCGCCATCGCGATTCTCAGTCATCGCGCCAACCGTCGCGTATACACGGGCGCCATTGTCACTTTCCCAGAACAAGCGTGGGCGCAGGGTATAGCGTTCGTAACCCGCCATATCTATCCAGCCATCGTTATCGAAGTCTTGCTCAGCTTGATGGTGAGCACCTGCAGTAATTGAAACACCGCTTGAATTATTCAGCGGGCTGGCTAGGTACGTGGTCAAGTCTTGCCCATCACGACTTGTGCTATTCAACAATAATTCAGCTTCGAATTCATCGCCCGGCTCTCGCGAAATCAAGTTTATCACGCCGCCCATGGCTGAACCGCCATAGAGTGAAGAGGCCGAACCCTTGATTATTTCTACTCTTGCTAAGTCTGTCGGGGGTATCTGCAACAAACCAATGGAAGCTGCCTGACCGCCATATAAGGGTAGACCGTCATTCAACAGTTGCGTATAGCGCCCATATAGGCCCTGTAGCCGTATATTTGCGCTACCCAAAGCAGGTGACGTTGTTTGCACTCTGACGCCGCCTGTTTCAGCCACCAGCATTGAAATATTGCCGGGGCGCATGATAGCTTTTTCGGTCAGTTCTTCTTGATTGATTACTTCAACTCGAATCGGTTCACTATCAACTGTTCTGCCAGAACGCGTTGAGTTTACTTGTATTATTTCAACCTCATGTTCATGCTCATCGCTATGAGAATCGTGATGCTCATCTGCGTCATGATGCTCATGTTCCTCCTTTGACTGTGCAAAAGTAACGCTTGAAAAAGAAGAAAAACAGAACGCAGCAAGCAAAAGTGCGCTGAAAGCATGAAAGCGAGGAATAAGCACTACAATAAAATCCTATTAGAAAATATTAAAAGGTTGTGAGCTTGCTTGTTCTATTGCTGGAAATTGACTGGCTAAATTTTCGAATAATAAGATATCGACTACTTTTAAGCGATGAAGCCTACGATAATGCGCAGTGGTCAACTCTGTCCGAGCAAGCAAGCCCAAAATAAGTGACCCATAATCATACTCGAAACCAGCGCTATTTGCCATATCGAGGGCTAGCATAAGCGCATCTCTGCCTTTCGGAAAACCAGCTGTATATTTCGCTTCGGGCCTCTCCAATTCGTTCAACAAACGAATAGCTTCATCAACCGAATAGTTATTTAGTTCGTGTACGATAGCGCTCGGAAAAGTATCTGGGTGAGCGAAAAACTCTTGTTTTACCTGGCCGTAATAGTCAGCAATTTCAAACAAGCAACTACCCGTCGTTGTATTGTTATAGTCGATAAACTGGGCTAAAGGAAAGCTTGCATAAACGCCCTCTAGGTCAAATTCTTCACACAATTTTTCAACTAAAAATTGGCGTTGGAATAAATCCATTTCAAGTTTGGAAAGTGCTTGAGAGAGCTGAGAAAAGTCAGCTCGAATATCATCAATGCTATCCACTGCATCCTCGATATCGCCAGTATTCGAGGTGTTGCTCAAACTTTGTTTGTAATAGACATCGACTAAGGTTGGTGAGGTCAGGGCTAAATGATCAACCTGCGCCTCAAAAGATAGGTTCGGCTTTAGGAATGGCGTAATATCAGAGATCATGTTCAAGCCAGGAAGTTGGTTTTTCCACGCTTGTTTTAAAGGCGCACAAGTGCTTTTTTTATCTGCATATTCGCGTCGACTCTGGTTTAGTTTTTCTGCCGTATCATCAAAGTAAGTGCGAGTTTCAGTATTTAAATTACTGGGCTGCGCGCTAACTAGCTTTCGATAAACTTGAGCCTTTATATCCAAAGCCTTCATTTGATCACGCAGGTCGTCATTGATGATAGACCCTGGATATCCCATCAGCTGCATTTTTTTCAATTGTTCATTCGGCCACAGATGTGCAGCATGCTCGAAGTTACGCAAAAGCAATATCATTTCCAATTGTTCATCGCTCAAAACGGCGCGCTCTGTGGCAATCATTGCTTGCATCAAAATAATATTCACCGGAGAAAACGTAAATTGCACATTGGTCAAACTATCTTGTTCCAATAACAGTTGCAGCACATCGATACTGTTAGTTTCAATTGCAACTTGAAGTGCCGTTTGAAGCTTTCTGTACTTGGTATAAGCAGGCTTATTGGAAAAGTCCATAGATGTAAGTAAGCGACTGACAGAAGCGGTATCTGCGCCCGAGCGAATCGCCTGATTTAGCATCGCATGTGTGGCTGGCACGACATTAAGAATAGCTTCAATGTTTATATTCGACTTCGTTGCTATGGCGTGCCCTACCATCGTCTCAGGGGAAAGTAGCGTCTCTTTTTGTCTAACTCGTGTTAGCAAACCTTTCTTTTCCGATAACTCTCGGAAGTCCTTCATTGACTCAGATAAAAGACTCAAGTCACCATTATTCAACGCGAGAGAAATCTCTTGTAGATTTTTCATCATGTCTTTTTGGAATTGGTTTGGAGCTGAGCTCGAATTATGATGTTCATAATTTTTACGCAAGCGTCGTAACTGATAAAGATTAATTTGCGATAAGGCTTCTTGCGCATCTACTATGCCTAACTCATGCATATGCATGACTGCCAACGCCCATTGTTTCTCATCATTAATTTTGGTCAATGCCGTATCAAAACGCTGGCGCACTACTTTTTGCCTGTAATCGATATTCAAAAGTTCTTGCTGACAGGTATTATGTAATCTACTCGCTTCGTACATCGAGCTTAGCTCGCTTGCACTAAAGTCTATTTTAGTAATGATTGAGGCTTGCTTTGTAGTAGTGGCTGCCGCTTGGTCACTTACCTGCTCGATAACAACTGTCTTTGCAGTTATTTCTGCCGATGGTGTAATTGATTCTGAAGAATCGGGAGTATTAAACGGATATAGAAAGGCGCCAACGCCAATGATGACCAGTGCGCTTGCACCTATAGTAACAACCAAGTTGCTTTTCATAACAACTCCTTTTGGTTTTGAATGCATTGTTTTTTATTGCTTTAATCCCTACTCAATCATGTGTGATATGACATTGCAGCGCTAATTTGGATACAAGCATAACCCATCTAAAAAAACGATTACTATAATCTATTAAAATCGTTTTATTTAATCAATTATTTTCACTATCTTTGTCTTAACGACATCTTGAAACGATAAGGCAAATAAAGGAGCCAAGTATGACAAAGATAATATTAGAAATTAACCAACGACTATTACTGATCAAACAAAACAAAAAAATCCAAGTTTGCAATTACAAAGATAACTATTATGGAGATCAGCACTGTTGCAGTGTAGACCAAGTGAAACTGAAACAGCCTACGCAATAATACAAAAGAGCAGTCAGATTTCTCTGCACTGCCCTTTTTTTATTTAACCCATATCTATTGAGACGTTACTTAGGCTGCCTAAGCCTGTACCCTCATCACTTGATAGTTTAAACATCAAGCGTAGATCATTCGGCGAATCAGCACTGTGCATTGCTTGGTCTTCACTGATTCGATTCTGTTTGACGAGTTCGAACAGTGCCATATCAAAAGTTTGCATGCCTTGCTCTTTACCTTTCATCATCGCTTCTTTTAAGCTGCCAATTTCATTGCGTTGAATGAGGTCAGCGACCAAAGGCGAATTCAACAAGACTTCAATAGCGGCTACACGCCCCTTACCATCAATCGTGGGCACCAATTGTTGAGCAACAATGGCACGAATGTTTTGGCTTAAGTCAAAGCGTAGTTTTTGGTGAAGTTCTTGTGGCGCCAAGTGCATGATACGTTCTATTGCTTGGTTTGCGTTGTTTGCGTGCAAGGTAGCTACACACAAATGGCCAGTATCGGCAAAAGACATCGCATATTCCATGGTTTCCATGGAACGGATCTCACCAATTAAAATAACATCAGGCGCTTGTCTCAGGGAGCTTTTCAATGCATCGTCAAATGTGTGTGTATCAATACCCACTTCTCGCTGGGTGACGACACAATTATTGTGATCATGAACAAATTCAATCGGATCTTCTATTGTTAAGATATGGCCATGTGAATTCTGATTTCGATGTCCAATAAGTGCTGCTAATGAGGTCGATTTACCAGTACCTGTGCCTCCAACGAACAACACCAGGCCTTTTTTAGCCATGATGATATCTTTCAATACAGTTGGTAAGCCAAGCTCATCAGCTTGTGGGATCTGAGTGACGATTCGGCGTATTACCATACCAGCTTGGTCTCGCTGCCAGAATGCGCTGCAACGAAAACGGCCAATACCATCAACAGCTATAGCAAAGTTACATTCTTTCTCTTCGGCAAATGCGGCTTTTTGTTTGTCCGTCATCGCGTCATGAACCAGTTCTAGTGCTTCACTTTCGGTCAGATTCATTGCCGTCAACGGCGTCATTCGACCGTTAATTTTAGCACTGACTGGCATACCAACGGTGATGAACAAATCTGACGCTTCATTCGCTACCATGTCTTGCAAACACTGATGTAAACCCATCATAACTCTATACTCCTAAACGAACTACATGCCAATAGAAGGCGCTTTGTCCGTAGACTTAGACGCAGCATCATTCGCCGTGATTACACCCATTGCCACCAAACGCTGTAAACACTGATCCATTGTTTGCATACCATGTTGCTGCCCGGTTTGGATTACTGAATACATTTGCGGTACTTTATCTTCACGGATAAGGTTTCTGATGGCAGGAATACCAACCATAATTTCATGAGCAGCAACTCGCCCACCGCCCACTTTTTTAAGTAGCGTTTGAGAAACAACAGCTCGTAAGGACTCTGACAGCATTGAACGTATCATTTGCTTTTCTTCTGCAGGGAATACATCAATGATTCTATCTATGGTTTTTGGTGCCGAGTTGGTATGCAGCGTACCGAATACTAAGTGACCGGTTTCTGCGGCAGATATCGCTAAGCGGATAGTTTCTAAGTCACGTAGCTCACCCACTAGAATAACGTCTGGGTCTTCCCGCAATGCAGAACGCAGCGCGTTATTAAAACTTTTCGTATCGCGATGGACTTCACGTTGATTTATCACGCACAATTTGTTTTGATGCACGAATTCGATAGGATCTTCAATCGTAAGTATATGCTCACGCTTGTGTTGATTAATATGGTCTACCATTGCCGCTAATGTGGTACTTTTACCCGAACCTGTCGCACCTGTTACCAATACAATGCCGGTTGGCTGATCAATAATTTGTTTGAAGATTTCTGGGGCACCCAGTTGATCAAGTGTTAAAATTTCACTTGGGATCGTACGTAGTACTGCTGCTGCACCGCGGTTTTGTACAAAAGCATTAACCCGGAAGCGAGATAAATCTTTAATTTCAAAAGAGAAATCGCATTCTAGGTTTTCTTCGTACTCTTTACGCTGCATGTCATTCATAATACTGAATATAAGCGTATGAACTTGTTTATGATCGAGTGGGTCGACGTTGAGTCTCCGCATTTCTCCGTCAACACGGATGATAGGTGGTAATCCTGCGGTCAAATGTAAGTCTGAAGCTTTATTGCTTACACTGAAGGCTAATAGTTCGTTAATATCCACTGTGGGTGACTCCAAAAATAGTTGCGTCTTCGAGCGCGTGTTGTATTACTGAAAATTTCATAAACCTTATGAGAACCAAACGATGACAAATCAAATCGCCGAAAACCTCGAGGCCATTCATGCCGAAATTCAGCATTGCGCGCGACTGGCTGGTCGTGCTGCGAACAATATTGAATTGTTGGCCGTAAGTAAAACCAAACCGGTATCGGATATTGTTCTTGCGTATGAAGCCGGACACCGTTCATTTGGCGAAAATTATGTGCAAGAAGGTGTCGACAAAATTGCAGAACTGAAGCATTTATCTGATATCTCATGGCATTTTATCGGCCCGTTGCAGTCAAACAAGAGTCGTTTAGTTGCAGAAAATTTCGATTGGATGCATTCACTCGACCGTTTAAAAATTGCCAGTCGTTTGAATGAGCAACGACCAGCCTTCGCCGAGCCATTGAATATTTGTGTACAAATAAACATCGATGAAGAAGAAAGTAAAGCAGGTGTACTACCAAGCGAACTGATGCCTTTGCTAGAGCAGCTAGCGCCCTTGTCTAAGCTTAAAGTCCGGGGGCTGATGGCTATTCCAAAGTCGAGCAAAGTGAAATCAGAACAACTTGCCAGTTTCCAAAAAATGCATGACTTATTCGCGACTTGTCAGCAAAAGTACCCGCAATTTGATACCCTATCGATTGGTATGAGCGCCGATTTGTGTGCAGCAATCGAAAACGGATCAACAATGGTCCGGATTGGTACTGCTATATTTGGCGCTCGCGACTAGTTTCAACATGCTATTTAGTGAAATAAAGGAGATCCATGCAAGCACGTAGACTGAGTTTTATTGGCGCGGGAAATATGCCCAGAAGTATTATTAGTGGTTTGGTAAAAGGTGGCTACGATCCCAAGTTGATTACTGCCTCCAACCCCTCACGACCTAAACTCGACGCATTAGAAAAAGACTTTGGTATTGTGACAACACAATCGAATCATGAAGCATGCGACAAGGGCGACGTTGTTATCCTATCGGTGAAACCACAAATCATGGCCGACACCTGCAAAGACTTAATAGAACATTGCGACATTCAAGGCAAGCTAATGGTGTCCATTGCTGCTGGTATCACCACCGGTCGCTTAATGGAAATGCTGGGTGATTACGCCAAAGTAGTTCGTACCATGCCGAATACTCCCTCGTCTCTAAGCTTAGGCATGACTGGTTTATACGCTCCAGAGTCAGTTGACCTAGAAGACCGAGATTTCATTGCTTTTGTGTTAAATCACGTTGGCAAAACCCTTTGGGTCGATACTGACGAACAGATAAATACGGTTATTGCCGCCGCCGGCAGCAGCCCTGCTTACCTGTTCCTATTCGCGCAAGCCATGCAAGATGAAGCCATGGCAATGGGCATGAGCAAAGATGACGCTCGTTTGTTAGTCCAACAGGCCCTGTTAGGCAGCGCAGAAATGATTTGTCACAATCCAGAACTTGAATTAAGTGAACTTCGGGCCCAAGTTACATCTAAGGGTGGTACAACCCATGAAGCGATCTGTACCTTTCAAGACAACCAACTTGAATCCATTGTGAGCAAAGCGATGCAAGCTGCCGTAAGACGCGCAGGCGAAATGGCGAACGATTTTTAAACGCCAATTATAGATAACTGAAAAGAGAAGCAACTATGCAAGCAACCTATACTTTATTGGACTTTTTATTTAACACCTACGCAATGATTGTGCTTGCAAGAGTGTGGTTACAATTTGCCAGGGCGGATTTTTACAATCCTCTGAGCCAATTTGTAGTGAAAGTCACGCAACCTGTAGTTGGTCCAATGCGCAGATTCATTCCTGCCATCAGCCGGATAGACAGCGCGACACTGCTATTCGCTTACTTAGTGATTGTACTCAAAGTTATCGTTATGCAATTGATATTTGGCACAGGCATGCCGCCTATTATTCCAGCCATTATTGCGAGCCTATTTTTGCTGCTAAAGGTTGCCTTCAATCTGCTTTTCATTGTTCTTATTATTAGAATGATTCTGAGCTTCGTTAGCCAAGGAAATAACCCGATGGAATACGTGTTGCACCAACTCACTGAGCCAATGCTAGCGCCTATCCGTCGCTTTATTCCTGTCATTGGTGGCCTTGATTTTTCACCCTTGGTGCTCATTTTAGGGACTCAGTTCGTAATCAATCTCATTGGCGAGTATGTGCGTATATAACTAGTAGGATTGAATGAGTAGGGATGACAGCGAGGGGTCGTCATTCCTGCGCAGGCAGGAATCTAGGTCCCCGCCTTCGCGGGGATGACAAAGAGGGGTCGTCATTCCTGCGTATGCAGGAATCTAGGTCCCCGCCTTCGCGGGGATGACAAAGAGGGTTGGTCATTCCTGCGCAGGCAGGAATCTAGGTCCCCGCCTTCGCGGGGATGACAGAGGCCTTTGCGGCGATGACAGTCAAATAGACAACAAAGGAGAAGAGTATGCGAGTATTGAATTGGTCGTTTCTGGTGGTAGTGTGTTTAGGTTTGCTGCTCCCCAGTGTAAGTCATGCTGAGCAGAAAAAGACGCTGGGTCAATGGGATGTTCACTACATTGTATTAGACACTACCTTCCTGACGCCTGAAATTGCGAAAGCAAATCAAATCGTGCGAAGCAAATACAATGCTTTGGTGAATATTTCAGTCTTAGATAAAGACACCCAGGAAGCGCAAAACCTATCAGTCACAGGCTCAGCTAGAAATTTATTGGGAAGCAAAATAGACCTAAACTTTAAGAAGGTTGTCGACGGTAAAGCTATCTATTACCTTGCTGTTCTGTCACATGATCACAGAGAAACGTTTCGGTTTGAAGTGACTGTTCAGCAAGGCAATAAACAAGAAGTGCTCAAATTCCAAGAGGAACTTTACGTTAACTAAGTGCCATTTCTCAGTATTGTCTATTTTTGTTCAGCTCGCTTGAATACGAGTTCATTCGGCGAGCTGTCTACTTCACTGTAATGATATCCAGCCAAATCAAACCCTTTTAAGCCCTCAACATCGGTGATGCGATTTTGAATAATGTATCGCGCCATCAAACCACGAGCCTTTTTTGCATAGAAGCTGATTATTTTGTACTTGCCATTTTTCTCATCTTTGAACTGTGGCGTAACGATATTTGCATTCAGCAACTTCTTTTTAACAGACGAGAAGTACTCATTACTTGCTAAGTTTACTAATACTTGTTGTTCACCATCAGCAAGTTCTTCATTCAACGCATGAGTGATACTCTCACCCCAAAACTCATAGAGTGATTTACCACGATTATTTTGAAGTTTAGTACCCATTTCAAGACGATAAGCCTGCATCAAGTCCAGTGGTTTTAATAAACCGTAGAGCCCTGAGAGAATCCTCAGATGCTTTTGAGCGAAATCAATATCAGCTTCCGATAGTGAAGCTGCATCTAAGCCCCCATAGACATCACCATTAAACGCAAACACTGCTTGGCGCGCATTATCAGGCGTAAACGGGGTGGTAAAACTAGCAAAGCGCTCGGCATTTAAAATAGACAGTTTATCGCTGATATGCATCAAGCTCGCCAAATCACTGGGCGCTAGCTTCTGGCATGTTTCTACCAGTTCTTCAGCATCTTTCAACATACTTGGTTCAGTGAACTTTGTTGTTGGCAAAGGGGAATCAAAATCGAGGTTTTTTGCGGGTGATACAAGCATTAACATAGTGCTTTTTCTTTCCTTACTGATTTAAATAATCTGTGTTTTTACAATTCGACAATCTGTGCTTACTGAGCAATAGCTTATTTTCAAATACCGTACTATCTAATACCGCACTACCTAATACCTTACTTACAATAAAGCACGCCCTGATGTTCGCCCTGTCTTGTTCTTTTCTACGTAGTGATATCAATAATTGCTCATTCCATACCTAATTTTGTTGGCGGAAATGTTTTAATACGATAGTAATGATGTTGGTACGAAGCCTCGAAATTACAAGGTCAAAAGCAAGATAAACGCCCTCAAGTAAAACTATCATTGACCTTTTTCAGCAATACACGCTGCAAACTGACTCGTCTAAATAAAGCAGCGTTTTCTTTTGGTCATAATCTATATTTTCATAATATAAAAATCATCATTCACAACTAGCCAGAATGTCATACAATCTGTACCCTATAGGAAGGCTATGGTTCCTGACTAAACACCTTATACAGACGCTATTTTACTCAAAAATTCAAGCCACTTGTGATTTTGAATAAGATAGTTTCATATTACCGACAAAAGATTATCAACTCGAACACCAATTAGACACAAATAATGGGAAAATAATGACAACACAACTAGAATCATTACGCACGTTAACTACCGTTGTTGCCGACACTGGCGATATCGACGCAATCAAAAAATACCAACCTGTAGATGCGACAACCAACCCATCGCTACTGCTGAAAGCTGCGTCTTTGCCTCAATATAAGCAGTTAATCGCAGATGCCGTGAAATGGGCGAGCGAACAATCGTCTGACACTGAACAGCAAGTGATTGATGCGGGTGACAAACTGGCAGTTGCTATCGGTAAAGAAATTGTTGATGTGATCCCTGGCCGTATTTCAACTGAAGTTGATGCACGATTAAGTTTTGACACAGCTGCGACAGTGAAAAAGGCCCATAAACTAATAAAACTATACGCCGATGCTGGCATCGATAAATCGAGAATTCTCATTAAGATCGCGTCGACTTGGGAAGGAATTAAAGCAGCCGAGCAACTTGAGAAAGAAGGTATCAACTGTAACCTTACTTTACTCTTCGGTTTTGCCCAAGCTCGCGCTTGCGCCGAGGCTGGCGTGTTTCTGATTTCTCCATTTGTTGGTCGTATCCTCGACTGGTACAAAGCTAGCACAGGAAAAGCTGCGTTTCCGGGAACAGAAGATCCTGGCGTTATCTCAGTAACTGAGATTTACAACTATTACAAATCACACGGTTACAAAACAGTCGTGATGGGTGCAAGTTTCCGAAATATCGATGAAATTTTATGCCTTGCTGGATGTGATCGCCTAACAATTAGTCCTCAGTTATTAGAAGAGCTTTCGAATACAGAAGGTGAAATCAAGCCTTACTTAGTTGATAACGGCAAAGTGAAAAACCCAGGCGAACTGATCAATGAAGCGGACTTCCGTTGGCAGATGAATGAAAATGCCATGGCAACCGAAAAATTGTCAGAAGGCATAAGAAATTTCGCCGCCGACCAAGTCAAACTAGAAACCTTATTAAGAGACATGCTGTAACAATTACATCGGAGAGATACTGTGGAACGCATTCGTAATACTGAAGCCTGGGGCAAATTAGAATCACTTGCCGCAAATGTGAAACGTCAGCATATGAGAGACTGGTTCGAAACTGACCCTTCGCGGGCTGAAAAATACTTTTTGGCTGCCTGCGGTATCTCTCTTGATTACAGCAAAAACTTAATTACTGATGATGTGCTTTCGCAACTCATCGCGTTAGCTGAGCAACGAGGCGTTAACGACAAAATTACAGCAATGTTCAAAGGCGACATCATCAACACCACTGAGAAACGAGCTGTTTTACATACGGCATTACGCAATTTCTCAGGTAAGCCTGTTATGGTTGACGGTGAAGATGTTATGCCAGAGGTAATGGCTACTCTCGATAAAGTGGAAGCTTTTACCAACAAGGTTTTATCGGGTGAACATCTCGGCTGCACAGGAAAACCTGTCAAACGGGTGGTTAGCATCGGTATTGGCGGTTCGTTTTTGGGCCCCAAAATTGTCAGTGAAGCGCTAAAGCCTTATCGTGATGGTCGAGTAGATGTAACGTTTGTCGCGAACGTAGATGGCTGTCATATTCAAGACGTACTAGCAGACTGTGACTTTGAAGAAACCTTGTTTGTGATGTCTTCGAAATCATTTGGCACTCAAGAGACTTTGCAAAACACACTCACGGCAAAAGCGTGGTTTTTAGCTCAAAAGTCCTCTACGCATAGCGTGTCAGAAGCTGATATTGCCAAACATTTTGTTGCAGTCTCATCAAATGTAAAAGCTGCTACTGAATTCGGCATGGCCGCCGAAAATGTTTTCCCTATGGCTGATTGGGTAGGTGGTCGCTATTCATTATGGTCTGCAATTGGTTTACCCATTTCACTTGCTTTAGGTTATGACAATTTCAGAGCCATTCTCGATGGCGCATATGCCATGGATGAGCACGTTCAAACTGCGCCTCTCGCGGAAAACTTACCAGCCATTCTGGCAATGCTTGGTGTGTGGTATCGTAATTTTATGGGCGCTCAGTCTCATGTACTTCTCCCCTATTACCATTATTTACGTGGCCTTCCTGCATACGTGCAACAGTTGGATATGGAAAGCAACGGTAAATCGACGACACTTGGCGGTCAAGCTGTGGATTGTGGTACTGGCCCAATCATTTGGGGTAGTGAAGGGACCAACGGTCAACACTCGTTCCATCAATTGATACATCAAAGCACCTTGCCTATACCGGCAGATTTCATGCTTCCCTTAAATGTGCCTAATCAAGATGATACGCACCATGCAATGTTAGCGTCTAATTGCTTTGGGCAAACTCAAGCGTTGATGCAAGGTAAAACCTTTGAAGAATGCTACGCTGATCTTGACGGAAAAGGCTTATCTGACGAAGAACGTGTTAGTTTAGCTGCTCACAAAACGATGCCTGGAAACAAGCCAAGTAATACTCTTTTGTTCGAGCAACTCGACCCAAAAACCTTGGGGGCATTGATTGCAATGTACGAACACAAAGTGTTAATTCAAGGTGCTATATGGGACCTAAACTCCTTCGACCAATGGGGTGTTGAATTAGGTAAAGCATTAGGTAACGACGTTCTTGATGTCATTAAGGACCTTAAACCGCTTGACTCTGTTGATAGCTCGACCGCCTCACTTGTCGAAAAATTCAAAAACGCGCAAAAATAAAGTGTAAGACCACGTCTTCTGTAATAGAAATGAAACACATTGTTAATATAAGGTTAACAAATGTGTTTTATTTCTTTCATTCTTATGGTACATATTGAGTGTAAGCAGTCGACAGCACCTCCGCAGTCCGACTGTTTGTGTAGCAAGCGGTTTCGATAAGGAGATGCCCGTGGAACGAAGCGATATTTTATCAATTGTAGATACCGAGTCCCGCCCAGTAAAAACCAAAAGCAAAAAACGAAAGTGGCGAGAGATTGAAGCAATCCAAGACAAGTATAAATTACAGCGAGAACTCACCGAAATGGATATGAGTTTAGAGTATGAACTTGACCAAATGATGCGCTAGCGAAATAAATTTAAATGCCACTTTCTTAGTGGCATTTTTGTTTCTGCTATAGTGCGTCATGCCGCATATAGTTTGTCATTCCTGCTACAGTGCGTCATACCGGCTATAATTCGTCATTCCTGCGCAGGCAGGAATCTAGGTCCCCGCATGCGCGGGGATGACGATAGTAGGCAGAAATCTGGCCCCGCCTTTAGTTTGTCATACCGGCTATAATTCGTCATTCCTGCGCAGGCAGGAATCTAGGTCCCCGCATGCGCGGGGATGACGATAGTATGTAGGAATCTAGATCCCCGCCTACGCGGGGATGACAAGGTTCGCGGGGATGACGATAGTAGGCAGAAATCTGGCCCCGCCTTTAGTTTGTCATACCGGCTATAATTCGTCATTCCTGCGCAGGCAGGAATCTGGGTCCCCGCCTACGCGGGGATGACAAGGTTCGCGGGGATGACGAGTCTACTGGGTTATGTATAAGGTATTACTTAGACTTGCCAGTCAATGGGTGTTTTACCTATCTCTTTTAGAAACGCATTAGTTTGGCTGAAGTGCTTACACCCTAGGAATCCGCGATGTGCAGACAACGGGGACGGGTGTGCACTTATGAGCACTTTTTGACGCTCTTCGCTGATTAACTGCATCTTTTTTTGAGCTGGAGCGCCCCACAGTAAAAACACGATATTATCAAAGTGTTCATTTATTTTCTTAATGACCTCGTCCGTAAATCGCTCCCAGCCTATCTTTTTGTGCGAATGGGCTTCGCCCTGTTCCACAGTGAGTACCGTATTTAATAATAGTACCCCTTGCTTTGCCCACTCACTTAAGTCACCGTGCACTGGCGTAAAAAAGCCTTCAATATCTGAGCTTAACTCTTTATAAATATTACGAAGCGATGGCGGTATTTTGTTACCTTTCAATACAGAAAAACTCAAGCCGTGCGCCTGATTAGGGCCGTGATAGGGATCCTGTCCAAGTATCACGACTTTTAGATTATTCGGGCTCGTTAATTTGAAAGCATTGAAAACATCTTGTGCTTCAGGATAAACGGTAACGCCCTCAACGCGCCTTGCTTCGACATAAGCAAGTGCTTCTTGGAAGTAGGCTTGTTGTTTTTGGTCACCTAAAATGCCTTCCCATGCTTTCATTATTTTTTCCGATTTAAAATTTAACGCAAAGTAGCGAAAAGGTGCTTTTTCAATGCCTCATAGCTATTTTCAACGTCCACTGAAAAGTCTGGTTTACCGACACTATCTGCCAACGCTTGTGGCAAACTAATGGGCTGACCCAAGACATTCTCTACGGTTTCTCTAAATTTTGCAGGATGCGCAGTGCCTAAGAAAATACCCACTTCGTCTTCAGTCAGTGAGCGAGCCAAAGAACGATAACCAATAGCGGCATGCGGCTCAGAAACGTAACCTAAGCTTGCTAGCTGACGCATAGCAACTTGCGTATACTCCTCGTCGACGCCCTCACCCATTAAAATATCTTTCGATATATAACCCTGCTCAACAAGAGCCTCAATACGAGGCCAGTTATTTGGCTGGCTAACATCCATTGCATTTGAAATTGTGGCAACGGTTGGCTTAGGCGCCCATTCACCGGTCTTTAAATAACGAGGCACAGTGTCATTAGAGTTTGTTGCTGCGATAAAGCGCTTGATCGGCACACCTAGCGCTTTTGCAATGATACCCGCGGTCAGATTCCCAAAGTTACCACTAGGCACAGAAAATACCACTTTCGCTCTGTCCTCTATTGGTAATTGCGCTACCGCTTCAAAATAATAACAAACCTGTGCGAGTAAACGGCTAATGTTAATTGAATTAGCAGAATTCAAGTGCAAGCCATCACGCACGTCAGGGTCGTCAAAAGCAGCTTTCACTAGCTGTTGGCAGTCGTCAAAGTCACTCTCAATCGCTACCGTATGTATATTATCGCCTAACGTGGTGAAGAGTTTTTCTTGTAACTTACTGATTTTACCTTTCGGATACAAAATCACGACTTGGATGTTGTCTATGCCATGGAATGCATGAGCGACGGCCGCACCGGTATCACCAGAGGTAGCCGTTAAAATAGTGATTGGTTCGCCTTTGCTGATATTCGCAAGGCATTGAGCCATAAATCGACCACCAAAATCTTTGAATGCCAAAGTTGGACCATGAAATAACTCAAGGCAATGAATTTGATCACTCACTTTTGCCAAAGGTGCGCCAAACTGAAAGGCTGCTGTCACAATAGAACTTAGCAACGCTTCGGGTAATTCATCACCAATCAAGTGTTTTAAAACGTGAATGCTTCTTTCCACGAAAGGCATAGCCAAAACATCATCAATATTATCGAAAGGGATGATATCTGTTGGAAAATATAAACCTTGGTGCTTCCCTAGGCCTTTCTTCACCGCTTCAGAAAAGCTAACGGCATCACTGGCATCTTTTAAATTTACTAGTTTCACTTCTTAAACCTTTGTTTTATGCACTAGGTAACACCTGGGTGCCTTGTGTGCTTAACTGACAAACATGGCTAAAGCCATCTTCGTTTTGTATATATTCTTTTTCTAGCCATGCTTTTATAGCATTAGCATCATCAAGCTCTCGTGCCACCGCAAACACGGTCGGGCCGGAGCCAGAAATACCAAACGCAAGCGCGTTATTTGCGTTTGCGGCTTCTCTTGCATCATCAAAACGAGGTAATAATACCTTCCGATGCTCTTCTGCTATAACGTCGGTCATCATCTTAGCAGCCAACGCTTCGTCTTTCGCATATAAGCTATGCACAAAGACACTGAGTTGTCGGCCAAAATCTAGTGTTGACGATAGGCTGTACTCTTGCGGAAGCAACCTTCTGGCCTCGGCAGTTGACACCGAAATGCCAGAGTAACATACAACCCAATACCAATTGTCAAAACACGGCAACTTCACCGCCACGGGTGACTCTTCGCCCGTCATTAAAACCAAGCCACCTAAATAGCTCGGAGCAACATTGTCGTAATGTATACTCCCGCTAATTTGCCCCTCAAGCTCGCCCATCATTGTCAGTAACTGATCTTCATCAAACGGCTTATTCGCATGTTCGTTCAAGGCGTAAAACGCCGCAACGATAGAACTTGCGCTAGAGCCAAGACCACTGCCAATTGGTAGTGCTTTATGTAGGTGCATGGCCACGTTTAACGGTGCTTTATTTGCATCAGCTAACGCCGCTTGAAAGAACTCGAAGCACTTTGTAACGATATTATTGTCACTACCCGTAGGTAATCTATCGGCAAATGTACCATCTACCGTAAGAGAAAATGTCTCTGCATCTTTGACTTCAACCCAATCACCTAAACGCTTTCCGTCAATAGGCTGGAGAGCGGCTCCGAGAAGATCAAAGCCTAAACTGACATTACCTATTGAAGCGGGTGCGAAGGCTCTTGTTACTTTAGCGCTAGTTGTTTCTTTATTATCACTCATTAAGCAAAGTCCTGTGTCCAAGGCATGGTCCGTAATACGTCTGCGAATACACCCGCAGCAGTTACTGTAGCGCCCGCACCGTACCCTCGAATAACGAAAGGAATTGGCTGATAATACTTACTGTGAATGGCTAAGGCATTTTCACCGTCTTTAACTGCTGCTAAAGGATGTGACAGCGCCACTTCTTGTATAGATACTTTACATTTGTTCTGCTTAATTGAACCGACATAGCGAAGTACTTTGCCGTCCTCATTGGCTTTTTGCGCGCGTTCCTTTATTTCTGCATCGAGGCTTGGCAAGTTTTCGAGAAACTGCTCAATGGACCCCGAGGAGTCGAAACTAGCAGGCAACACCGATTCAATTTGAATATCTGATAGCTCTAACTCTAAACCTGACTCTCTTGCCATGATCAACAGTTTTCTAGCCACGTCCATGCCAGATAAATCATCTCTTGGATCAGGCTCAGTAAATCCATTCGATTTTGCCACTAATGTTGCTTCAGATAGGCTCATTCCCTCGTCTAACTTACCAAACACATAAGATAGTGAACCCGACAAAATACCTTCAAAACTCTCTAGCTCATCGCCCGCAGCAACTAATTTTTGTAAATTGTCGATAACCGGCAGGCCAGCCCCAACCGTTGTTTCATATAAATACTGACGATTAGTTGATTGCGCAGTGCGTTGCAAGGCTTTGTACTGCGCCATGGTTGACGTATTTGCTTTCTTGTTTGGCGTAACAACGTGACAACCACTGTTCATCATTTCTAAATACAAATCGGCAATTGTTTCATTGCTAGTACAATCAATAATGACCGGATTTACCAAGCTATTGTCATTTGCAAATTTATGAATACGAGCGACCGAGAAACCTTCCTCGACATTGTCTAATGCTCCCTTCCAGTCGCCATTTAAATCAATACCGTTATTATTCAAAAGTAATTTGCGACTATTTGCGATACCAAAGACCTCGAGACGGATGTCTCTGCCCAACAGAGATGCTTGCTGTTGTGCGATTTGCCTCAACAACTCAGCACCGACGGTGCCGCAACCAATTAAAAATGCATCGATAGTATGTTTCTTAGTAAAGAAATTCTGATGGATGACTTTTACTGCTTTTTTCGCTTTCGCGTTTTCAATCACGGTACTAATTGAGCGCTCGGATGAGCCTTGAGCAATAGCAACATTGTTCACCCTAGCCTGCGCTAAAGCACTGAAAAACTTCGCGGCCATGCCTTTAGATTGACGCATACCATCACCCACTAAGGTGACAATGGCGAGTTCTCGACGAACTTCAATGGGTTCTAACAATTGATTGCTAAGTTCTAATGCAAAGCTTTCATCTAATAAATCAAGTGCCCGGTCTGCATCTTTTTGCTGAATACAAAAGCTGATGCTGTATTCAGATGAACTTTGTGTGATTAAGCTGATTGAAATATTGCCCGTTGAGATCACATCAAAAATGCGACTTGCCATACCCACCATGCCTTTCATTCCGGGGCCTGCAATATTGAACATCACTACGTCTTCGAGGTGTGATATACCTTTAACACTGGTCCATTTTTCACTCGCTTCATGAGAAATCAATGTGCCTGGAGCGGCCGGGTTTAAGGTATTGCGAATAAGGCAAGGGATGCTGTACTGGGCAATTGGACCAATTGTTTTAGGATGAAGCACTTTTGCGCCGAAGTAAGACAATTCCATCGCTTCTTGATAAGTTAACTTATCTAGCAAAACAGCGCCATCAACCTGGTTAGGATCGGCGTTATAAACACCATCCACATCTGTCCAAATTTCGCAACAACTAGCATCAATGCACGCAGCGAGTATTGCTGCAGAGTAATCCGAGCCATTACGCCCTAAAGTGACTTTTTCACCCAGATCATTAACCGCAACAAAACCGGGCATAATCAGTAGTTTTGAGCCATCTGTATTGACCTCACTAAAACGCGCTTTGCTCGCGCTTAGGTCAGCGATACTATCAAGGTAGCTGCCATTTGCGACAACATATTCGACGGGGTCGATAATCTCATTGGCAATACCTTTGGCATTCAAGATTTCGCTAAAGATGCGCACGCTTAGATACTCACCCAAACTCAATATTGAAGCAGTAACTTGTTCAGGGCAGGTTTTCAGTAAGGCGATGCCTTTTAATTGCTGTTCTAACTCACTCAGCTTTAGCTTGATGAAATCGCTAAGCGGCTGATAAGAAAAGTTGTCGAGGGTGCCGTTTAAATCGTCTGCGATGCCATGTAAGGTCATATTCAATTTGGCAAACAATTCGCCATAATCAGCGCTAGACTCAGCTTGTTCACATAACAATGAGAGGGCGTTTGTTACGCCTTTAGGTGCTGACAATACAACTGCCGCCCCTTCTGTTTGATGTGTATCGGTGCTAATTTCCAACACGCGCATGTAACGTGTTGCATCAGCTAAACTCGACCCACCAAACTTTAAAACCTTCATGTATTACTCCTGTACTCTCATTTTATCTGTTTACATTCTTTTACTAGCCGCATACAAAAAAGCCCGCTATTTGCGGGCTTTCGTTAACTTTAAATCTTGCGCAAGCTAACGACCGCCCCTGGTAAGGATGGTAATCATACCCATAATCATCATAGAAATAGTTAGCGTCAACTTAGCTGATGCAACCACCCCTACTTTAAGGTTAATGTCGTTAGTTTTTATTGTTCTTTTCATAGGCTCAATTTGCCGTATAGACGTCTATATGTCAACCACGTTTTGGACATAAACGCGATATTCACTCAATTAAATCATGTTAAATGAATTTTCATCATCAAAGAGGCTGCTTTTTTGGAATATTCTCTTCTTTTGCTGCTTTTTTGCGCGCCCTTCTTTTTCGTACAACTATTTGAGTCGGAGCGCTAATAATAAGATTCAGCAACAGCCCTAAGATCACACCGAACAAAATGCCCTCAGTGCTAATCGGTAGGCCAAAAGTGAATTGCTTCAGGGTTTTATCAAGGTATGGCCAACCCGATGGCGACAGCATAAAGCCAATCTTTTCTATCAGATTCCCCTCCGCAAACACTTGAAGACCTTTTCCAAGGTCATTCTGCCTCTGTAGTGTACTTTGTTTTTGTATTGCATCATCGCGCACACTTTCTACATCATTTTTCAAATGGTGTTCGATCATATCGTCGATTGACGGATAACCGTATTTGTCAGCCGTCGTCTGGTAACCGTCAATTTGCCATTGGTTTGCATCATAAGCGCCTGCAATGAATTGATGATACTGGTCAGCAAGCTGTGGTACCTGCAAAGCAAACAGTAAGGTTAGGCCAAAGAATAATTTGTCGATAGTGCTGTAGATCAAGGAAGCTCCTTCCATTTTTGCGCTAAGAACCTATACCTTAGTCAACAGATAGCCAATATAGGTTTCAATTATGCGACATCTCTTTTCATACACAGTATATTCTTACTTTATCAAATAAACACCTGCGCAGAAAAAGATACGCCTTATGAACGAGAATCAAGCATCAGAGGTAGATACTAGTAAAGTTGCTCGCCACTTCGCTTACCAAGTGATTAGCGGTTTTGACCGTTCATACCGGCGTCATAGCCGCATCACAGCTGGCGCAAAAGAGCGATTTGAGCAATCCTTATGGAGTGAATCTCAATTAGCAATCAAAGACCGTATTGCCGTGTATGAACAAAGCTTGAGTGAGATTGTTATTGACTTGTATGAACAAGTACACCCTCGTCAACAGGAAAGTGAATTTTGGCAAGAGGCAAAAGCGCAATATACCAAGCTACTGAATAATCACCCTCAGTTTGAACTTGCAGAAACTTTTTACAATTCTGTAATTGGACGTATTTTCAAACATGCAAAAATTGATGAAACAATGATGTTTGTGCTGCCAAGTCGTTGTTATCTTTCGGGGCCTGACCGCGAAAAAGTCATTTACCGCTTTGACACCTCAGGCACAGTCAGAGCCATGCATGAAGCAATCTTCGATACATTTCGCTTTGCAGTCCCATTTGATAATCTTGAGCACGATTTGCAAAATATGGATAAAGCCTTACGAGCACGACTCGACCGTGAACAGTTAGCAAGTGTTCACACTGTCGAATTACTTAAGCCCGTTTTTTATCGTGGAAAAGCAGCATATCTGGTCGGTCGAATTTGTATGCCTGATGAAACGCTTCCCTTCGTGATTGCCTTAAAAATGACCCTCGACCATAAGCTGGTCGTAGATGCTTTGCTCACCGAACGTCATCACTTAAGCGTCATTTTTAGTTTTGCTCGTTCTTACTTTATGGCAGAAACGCAATATCCCGCTGAAGTTGTGGCCTTTCTTCAGGAGCTTCTGCCTCATAAGAAGCATTTCGAACTATATATGTCTTTGGGTTTTTATAAGCATGGAAAAACGGTCTTTTATCGCAACTATCTGCAGCACCTAGATACTAGCGATGATGAATTTGCGTTGGCACCCGGCATCAAAGGTTTAGTAATGGCAGTTTTCCATTTGCCAAGCTATGGCGTCGTGTTTAAAGTGATTAAAGATGAATTTGCTGAAAGTAAAAAAATTACTCGCGACTATGTAAAGGATCGCTATCGATTGGTCAAAACCACTGACCGCGTTGGCCGTATGGCCGACACGCATGAGTATATGAACTTTCGTTTTCCCAAGCAAAGAGTGTCCAAAGAGCTGCTCGATTACTTACTTGAAACTTGCCAGAGCAGTATTTCAATAACAGAAACTGAAATAGTCATTTCGCACTTATACATTGAACGAAAAATGACGCCATTGAATCTTTACCTTCAACAGGAACAAGATCCTATCAAGATAAGAAATGTGCTGAATGAGCTTGGCCTGTGTATCAAACAGATTGCCTTAGCTAACGTATTTCCGGGTGATATGCTGCACAAAAATTTCGGCGTCACGAAAACCGGACGTGTCATCTTCTATGATTATGATGAGATTTGTTATATGTCTGAGCGGCATTTTAGAAGCTTGCCGAAAAGCGATGACCCTTATGCGATAGACACGCTATCAGTGGGGCCAAGTGATGTTTTTCCAGAACAGTTCGAACACTTTATTGTTGGCAAAAGAGAATTTAAAGAAATACTTAAAGAGCTACATGGTGACATTATGACAGCCGAGTATTGGCAGAGTATTCAAGCCCTAACCAGCAGCGGTGTTATTCCAAACTTCACACCCTACCCTGAACACTATTGCTTTCCTCGGCCCGCTTGAACGCAGTTTCAGTCAGAAGATAATAATGGTTAATTTAGGAGGTAATAATAGTGAGCAGCGATGGTTCCCATGCCAATCACCCAAACTGTGCTGCGTAAAATATCCCAATTCATCCAATAGCAGATTAAATAGAGTAAACGGCATACGACGAACGCAAGACATAAATATGCCGTGGTAAGAGTGACAGCATTGAGCGCAATGACCAGTAAAATACTTGGTCCGAAATACGTTGTCGCTTCAAAACAATTTTCATGTGCAGCATGGGCACGAGCACCAAAACCATCTAATGCTTTTTGCTGTGCACGAGGCGACTTGTTATCATATTTTCCAGATTTGCTCATTGCAATTGCCAAGGGCACTTTCGCCAGCATTGGCATAAACACTACAATGGCTAAACAAATAACGACTATGGTCAAAATTTCTCTCCTAATTTCAGAATATCGGTCTAAATTTACCTATTCTGCGTATCTAAACACAATAAAACAAAGGCTGCACGCCCTAAACCTCTCGAGCGTCGCTTTGTACGTGAGAACTTAAAGAAAAAGTACATAAATTATGAAGATACTTATCGTTGAAGATGACCCAACCGTTGCGAACTTTATCTACAAAGGTTTCACAGAGTTGGGACATTTAGCTGACCTTGCACAAGATGGTAAGAAAGGCCTTACTCTCGCGACTGCTAATTCCTATGACGTCATCATACTCGACAGAATGCTGCCAGAGCTTGACGGTATTACTTTATTGAACACCATTAGAGCCGCCAACGATAATACGCCAGCAGTGATTCTTAGTGCTAAAAATAAAGTCGAGGACAAAGTAAAAGGATTGCGTTCAGGGGCTGACGACTATATGACCAAGCCCTTTGCATTTGAAGAACTGTTAGCTAGAACGGAAGTTGCCGCTTCTCGAAATAAATCGGCAAGCCCTGCAATCACAGAACTCAAGCTTGGCGACTTAACCCTCGACCTTATCAATCGCAGAGTCACCCGAGATAATCAAATCATCGACTTACAGTCTAAAGAGTTTAAGCTGCTCGAATATTTACTGAAAAACGCAGGAAAAATTGTCACGCGAACCATGCTACTGGAAAAAGTATGGGAGTATAACTTTGACCCTCAAACCAATGTCATCGATGTGCATATTAGTCGCTTAAGAAATAAAATAGATAAAGGTTTTAGTTACCCCATCATCGAGACCATACGTGGCGCGGGTTACCTCGTCTCAGAGCCCAAACGGCCCTAGGAGTCTGTATGCGAGCTATTGCTGCCTTTCAAAAAAGTTCGAGCTTTACACTGAGTATTGTTTTCACTTCCTTGCTTATGATGGGCGTTGTGTTCATTACCTATTTCTTAATCTTGTCGAACGATGATTTATTGATCCGAGAATCTGAAGCGGCGATTAACGCTGATATTAGAGGTTTTAATTCTCTATACCGTGTTGCTGGTGCCCGAGCGGTCGAGAAAGCCCTAAACGATAGGATTGCGGAAAATGGCAACGACTTTTTCTATCACTTGAAGGACAATAATGACAAGTTTGTGGCCGGCAATATGCTGTTCTGGCCCGAAAAAGGGTCTAAAGTTGTGAAAAACGGCATGTTGTCTCTCAAAATTGGAGACGACTCTGCCCAACAATATGATGTCATGGCGAAAATAATGACGTTCACTAACGGACAAGAGCTATTGATTGGTCGAAACATAGACGACATTGAGATTGTTCAATGGGTTGGTAAGACCTTTGGCTGGGTCATGATATTAATTCTTTGCTTAATTTCTGCTGTGAGTATTTGGGTTGCATATTACGTAGTGAATCGCATTAATTTGATTTCTGACAAGGCGGACAACATTATCACCACCGGCAAGCTTCATGAACGTCTTCCGGTAGATAGTAATTGGGACGATTTAAGCAAGCTGACTATTGCCTTGAACAAAATGCTGGAACAATTTGAAACTTCCGTGCAAGGAATAAAATCGGTATCTGATAACATCGCGCATGACCTTCGCACACCGCTCACTCGCCTACAAACACATATTGAAAGTATGTCAGATAGTAGCGAAAAAGAGTCACTGCTAAAGGAATCCAACAATTTATTATCCATATTTAACTCTCTGCTGCGTATTGCTGATTTGGAGACAGAGCAGAAAACCAGCGCGTTTACGAATGTTGATCTAACGTTGGTATTGGCCGATGTCATCGAACTGTATGAACCAATAATTGAAGAACACAAGCTACACTTAGAAACCGTGATTAGCATTACGGACGCTACTTTATACTGCGATAAAGACTTAGTATTTCAGACCTTCGCCAATATCATCGATAACGCAATTAAATTTAACCAAGCTGGCGGCAGTATTTTGATAACCTTAGATGCTGCGAAGCTTGGTGATCAAAAGCATGCAGCGTTTCGTGTTTACGATTCAGGCATGGGTGCATCAAAAACTGATTTTGATAAACTAACGAGACGCTTCTATCGCGCAGACAAAAGCAGAACTCGCTCCGGCAATGGTCTGGGCTTATCGCTAGTCCAAGCCATTGTTAACTTACACGAAGGGCAACTTCGATTTGTCGACAATCCATTATCTCAGGCCTCAGGCTTAGGTTGTGAAGTAATGCTGCCATTAAGAACACTGCAAGGTGAGCAAGCAGAATAAGGAGGCATGGAGAAGCCAATATTGCTTGCGGTCGACGTACTAGCTTTCTGCTTCAGAAGGTCATATGCTAGCTTTGTAGAAACTTGCGAAATCAAGCAGTGGAGACAGCAATGCAGGAGTATCAGCGCTTTTATCAAGGCAAAACAGTGGTCATTAGTGGCGCCGCTTCAGGTATTGGTTCGGCCCTAGCCCATCTCTTTGCCGAGTTTGGTTGCAAAATTGCCATTTGTGACATTGACGGTTCAGCTTTAGCGCAAGTGGTTGAGAGTATTCAAGCGACTCTGCAAAAGAATCGTTCCCATGCTGATGTCAGCAGTCCTATCGTAAGTCAGGTGGTTGATGTGGCCAGCAAAGAGGCATGGTCTGCTTTTTTGGCCAAGTGCATTGATACTCACGAACATATTGACCTTGTTATCAACAATGCAGGAATAGAAGGTTCTAGCCAACCTATCTGGGCCTCCTCTGATGACACTCTCGAAAGAGTAATGGATGTCAATTTCTATGGCATGGTATTTGGCAGCAAAACGAGCCTACCCTACCTTGTTCAGCGCCCTTGGGCGGCTTTGGTCAATGTGTCGAGTATTTTCGGTTTAGTTGCCCCTCCAAACACAGCAGATTACAGCGCCAGTAAGTTTGCAATTCGAGGGTATACCGAATCTTTGCGTGCCGAACTAGAACTGGTGCACCCTCAGGTTCAAGTCCACTTGGTGCACCCTGGTGGGATTAACACCAACATTACGCGGCTTGAGCACAGTCAAAAATTTAAACAACGATTCCTCACGACTGAGCCTCGCGCCTTGGCCTTGCAAATTGCGAAAGGGGTGATGCGCAATAAAGCCAGAATCGTTTTTGGCAATCAAGCAAAGCGGACAGCGTTTGCGTCTCGGCTTTTACCGCTGAGTTGGTTGAGTAAAATTCTAAGCAAAGAGATTGATGGTTTAGGATTAGAGGGTGACTATATTCGCGAGCATGAAGGCTTCGAACTACCTAACAAAAACGACAAAACAGACAACTAGTTTGTTTTGTCGTTTATTAGATAAGTAACGAAGGCGTGTTTATTGCTTTTGCATAAAAATCGTGACTTCAGCCATGACTAAGCCAAACTTTTTGATATACGAGCGATTCATCATGGTATTTTCATCGAAAGCCCAGAACCAGTCATCAAAGTTAACCCGATATGTACTGTCATCTACCGCCAAATCCATTTCATAAACGAAATTGAATGCATTTCCATAGGGTGTACCTGTGGCTGGACCCGCTATATCACCTGCATTACCAGTATAAGTACCATTAGCGTTCTTACTCAAAGTCCACACTCGGGTCAACGGGCCTTCACCGACACCGTACTCGAAAGTTTCATCAAGAATTAAATTACCTTCTTTCATATAACCGTCGATATTAACAACGAACCGCTGCACAACATCTCCGTCGCGATTCTGCACGATACCCCACGCTTTCACCTTGCCATCAAAAAACGATTCAATGTTAAAGTCTGGCTCGACGGCTTTATATTGTTCACCGTCAATCGACACCGAACATGCGCTTAAGAATATCAAGGAAAAAATGAGATAAGTAGTGGTTCTAAATAGCTTCTGTGTCATGTTGTTCGTCCTTTAATTCAGTCTTTTGTCATACCCAGAAGTTGCTTTCGCATTTCTGGTTCAGAGGTATTTTTATGCAGCCAGATGTCAAAGAAAGATTGGCCAAAACTAATATCATCGATACTCCCTATCAATTTTCCTTGATAGTAAAAATGAGTGTGTTTTTTAGTATCGAGTACACCCGTAATATTTTCCCCTTCCTTCACATTCGGAAATACAGACCGCATCTGCTCGTACCATTTTGCCAATTCAACTTCATCTTCGTACCCAATATCTCGCATCTCATCAACCGAACGACTCGCAATATCTTCTCCGTCAAAGTCTCGTAAATAAGTTAAAGATAGCGCGAATGGAGAGTTAGCTTGCCACTGCCCCTTGCTCGCGACTAGCTTGGCATCATAGATTTTCCAAAACATGATTTTTAATCTTGCTTCACCCACTGCCTCAGCTTCTGGAATATAACGCTCGGCTATCTGATTTAAATTCAGTGGTGATGTATTTTCAGCGCTGTTAGCCGACACGCTTGATGTCTCGGTTGCTACCACTTTACCATCGTTGACTGTTGCATCATTGATGTCAGCACTTGTAAATGTGCTTAAGCTCAAAAGGCTAGCAAACATAAGCGGCTTTAATGCGCCTTGTTGGTTTAATCTCTTCACTCTATTGCCTTTATGTTATTGGTTACACTGGTCTTAAACGATCTGTGTTGTACATATAGATCATTGCCCGCGATTAAACTTATTTAATCCAAATATAACGCACTTTCGCTCGCTCTGTGCGTAAAGATAAGCTACACCTTACTTATACTCACATTGCGCTAGCAGTCACATTCCTCTTGAAGGCGCACATACATTGAAAAAGGCTCAACATGAAAACACGTATCCACCATATAACCTCGCTGATCTTTTTAGGAGTCTCAATCAGTTTTACTAGTCAGGCAAAACAAACAGGATGGTATCTCGGTGCTCAAGGCAATTAGCGGTGGCATTGAACTCACCAGCGAAGAAAATGCAGTGGGTCTAGTGGGTGATCTCGACTATAATCCTCTTACCTACAGTGCGAGTGTGAAAATTTCGTTTTAAGACAAGTGACATTTTAAAATGCGAGTAAAGACTGAATCTGAGTTACTGACTGACTTGGCGATAAATTTACCCTCTCCACTGGAACAGATCTCACTGCCTGACAGCGCAGCAAAGGGTGTCGAAGTTTGGTGTAAACGAGACGATTTAATCCACCCGATTATTTCAGGCAATAAGTGGCGAAAGCTACAACAAACCTTGGTGAGTTGGTATAGCAGTCCGCCATCGCATGTCATTAGCTTTGGTGGGCCATACTCCAATCATTTACATGCGCTTGCCTTTTGTTGTGCTCAACTTGGGATCGCCTTCACAGCTGTCGTGCGAGGCAAGTACCTCCAACACCAAGTCTTAAGTCCTACGCTCCAAGATATTTGTCACTGGCAGGGGCAACTGCACTTTGTAAACAAAACAGATTACCAGCGACGCACCGACCCCGCGTATATTGATGAGCTCAAAAATTACCTTCAAGCGGATCTCTGCATTCCGGAGGGAGGTTCGCAATCAGCTGCTTTGCAAGGCGTCGCTGAAATACATAAAGAAGTAAGCTATCAACAACCTGAACTCATGTTCGACCTTGCTCTTCTGCCTGTCGCGAGTGGCGCTAGCTTGGCAGGCCTGGTGAATAAACATCAAGCGACTAGTATTAATACGTTCGTAGGCGTTGCTGTACTAAAAGGTAAAAGCTACCTAGAAGAACTGGTTGGGCAATTTTTAGGTCAAGAACAGCATACCCGATGGCATATTGAGCATGAGTATCATCATGGTGGATATGCGAAAACCAGTGCTGATTTGCTAGCTTTCTGTGAGCACTATAACGCCAATAATTCATTGCAAATTGAACCTGTATACTCAGGAAAATGCTTTTGGGCGGCCAACGATATGATAAAAACAGGAAAAATACGACCTGGTAGCCGTGTGTTATTGCTTCATACCGGAGGGCTTCAAGGTAATCGCGCACACAAGCGTATAAACGTTTCGAAATAATCGACTGAACTATTAAGTAAGATATGTCGTTAACAATGGTGATAAAGCGAAAACAGTAACGCGAGTATCAGTTTGTAGCTTGAGCCGGTACGAACTAGTAAGCCGATGTGAACAATAAGATTTGGTGGTTAACAATGAAACAGAATATGATTTTAAAAGACCAGGTCCAATATGCAGACGTCATCGACAAGGCCTTGCACTTGTGTCGGATTATGCTGTCTCGTTCAGAAACGCTGTATCCTTTCGCCGTTATCTCAATAGATAAAGATATGCAGTGTATTTTTTTAGAAGATGAAGACTGTCAGAACACACACCCTAATGGCGCTCACTTTGGCATGATTGAAAAGCTAGAGAGACAAATCGCCATACAAAAAATCCAAGCTAAATCCGCTGTTAGTTTATTAGTCTACGCTGCAACATTGAAAACCCCTGATGCCAGAGAGACCGATGGGCTTATGTTTAGCTTAAGCGATTCTAATGGCGAAAACATCCTCACTCTTTATCCTTATGAGTTTGAGATAAACAGTATCAAATTAGGTAAGCCATTTACCTGTGACTTTTCCGACTAAGTAAGTCCAATTATATTCTACGTTTACCTCTTTTATAAACGCCAAATTTCCAATTATGTCTGCGACAAAAACCGAGCGTTCAAGCCCCTGCCTTTTCTTTGTTGACCATGCTAGGCTTAGATTCACCATGGCAACATTTTTAGACTTGCCAATTAAAAAATTGCTGTTACGATGCAGCGCTCAACCACAGTAAGGAATTTATATGTCTCGTGTACTCATTATCGGCGCTGGCGGCGTTTCATCAGTCACTGTGAAAAAGTGCGCTCGTTTACCTGAAATGTTCGATGAAATTTATCTCGCATCTCGCACATTATCGAAATGTGAAGCGTTACAAGCAGAAGTTGGTGCTGACCGATTAAAAGCGGTTTTCGCCGTTGATGCTGATGATGCTGATGCAGTTGCTGAGCTTATCAACCAGGTGAAACCTGATCTCGTTGTAAACCTTGCACTTCCTTATCAAGATTTACCGATTATGGATGCCTGCTTAGCGACTAAAACAGATTATTTGGATACAGCCAACTACGAACCTAAGGACGTAGCGAAGTTTGAATATTCTTGGCAGTGGGCGTATCAACAAAAATTCCAAGATGCTGGCATTATGGCACTTTTAGGCAGTGGCTTTGATCCAGGCGTAACCAATGTATACACAGCTTACGCTGCTAAACACTATTTCGACGAAGTACATTATCTCGATATCGTTGATTGTAATGGCGGTGATCACGGTCAAGCGTTTGCAACAAACTTCAATCCAGAAATCAACATCCGTGAAATTACTCAACGTGGTCGTTTCTGGGAAAATGGTGAGTGGAAAGAAACAGAACCACTTAGCGTAAGAGAAGACCTCGACTATCAGAACATTGGTGTACGCGCGTCTTATTTGATGTTCCATGAAGAGTTAGAGTCTTTGGTTAAGCATTTCCCAACTTTGAAGCGCGCGCGCTTCTGGATGACTTTTGGCGATGCTTATTTAAATCACCTAAAAGTACTTGAAGGGATCGGTATGACAAGTATCGAGCCCGTTGAATTCCAAGGTCAGCAAATTGTTCCATTAGAGTTCTTAAAAGCCGTACTTCCAAACCCAGGTTCTCTTGCTGAAGGATATACAGGAAAAACATGTATCGGAACCTATATTACCGGAATGAAAGACGGAAAAGAGCGAACGATTTTTATCTATAACAATTGCGACCACGCTGCTTGTTATGAAGAAGTGGGTGCGCAAGCTGTATCTTATACTACCGGTGTACCCGCAATGATTGGTGCTGCACTTATGTTGAATAATACATGGAAGAAGCCTGGTGTATGGAACATGGAGCAATTTGATCCAGATCCGTTCATGGACATGCTGAATCAACATGGCTTACCTTGGCATGTGATTGAATGTGAGCAAAGCCCATTTAGTCAATAAATGGAACATAATAAATAAAGGTATATTGGTGAGTGAATGACAAGTAAATATATTCGCGATGACATCCCATCACCCTGTTATGTGTGCGATGAGGCAAAGCTAGAGGCAAACTTGAAGCTAATGGCCGACGTTCAAGCACGCGCAGGTGTCGATATTATCTTGGCCCTCAAAGGCTTCTCCATGTGGTCAACGTTTCCTTTGGTGAAGCAGTTTCTTAAAGGCGCTACGGCTAGCGCTGTATGGGAGGCTAAATTAGCCAAATATGAGATGGGTGGTGAAGTACATTGCTTCTCTCCTGCTTACAAGCAAAGAGATATGGATGAATTGCTAGGCTTGGTCAATCACTTGTCATTTAATAGCCTAAACCAATGGCGTCAGTTCAAGGATCAGGTATTGGCGTCACCTGTTTCTGGTGGTTTGCGAGTCAATCCAGAGAATCAAGAGGCCGATACCCCTTTGTATGACCCATGCGCTCCGGGCTCACGTTTAGGCATCTTAGCCTCCCAACTTGAAGGACAAGACCTGAGCGGTATTGAAGGGTTTCATGTACACAATTTATGTGAATGCGATTCCTTTGCAACTGAGCGTACTCTTAACGCAATTGATATCAAGTTTGGACAGTACTTACCCCACTTAAAATGGTTAAACATCGGCGGCGGTCATTTGATGACCAAGGCAGGCTATGATGTTGAGCACTTAATCGGTGCCTTGAAGGCCTTTAAACAAAAGTATCCAAATTTGCACATCATAATGGAGCCAGGTTCAGCCGTCGCATGGCAAGCTGGGCCCTTAGTGGCAGAAGTAGTTGATATCGTTGAGAATGAACAACAGATCCTTATTTTGGATATCAGCGCAACTGCGCACATGCCAGATGTATTGGAAATGCCTTATCGACCTGTTATTACAGACGCTGGTTTACCCGGCGAAAAGGCTTTCACTTACAAGCTCGGCGGGAACTCTTGTTTAGCTGGAGACGTCATTGAGGAGTATAGTTTTGATCACGCTATTAAGGCGGGTGATAAATTAGTTTTTGAGGACATGCTGCATTATACCATGGTAAAAACAACCTTCTTTAATGGTGTAGAACACCCAGCAATCGGTATTTTACGCAAAGATGGTCACTTCGATTTAATAAAACAATTCACTTACGAAGAGTTTAAAGCAAGACTTTCCTAATAAGACCTTCGCATTCGTTAGGGCACTTCTCGTTCATTAAGCATAAAAAAAACCTAGGTCATAACAACCTAGGTTTTTTTGTGTCTTTCTAAAGCGATGCATTAGGTCACATCGCTATTGAATTACTTCAAATTAGAAAGTGTATTTCACACCGACTCGGATAGAGTAAGTAGATGAACTGCTGAAGATAGACTGTCCACGGTCACCATCAAAGTTGGTGTATGTGTAAGTACCATCGTCATTGATAACCGCATCAACTACTGGCGAGTTGAATTCAAAAGGAACTTGACGTAGCACGCCCCAGTTGCTGTTCAACAAGTTACCGAAGTTACGGATTGCAACATAAACTTCACCTTTGTGACCTTCCATGAAACCAGGAATTTGTTGAGAAACACGTAAATCTACGCGGCTCCACCAATCACTGTTCTGAGAGTTACGAGGTAAAATAGAACCACGCTTGCTCTCTAAACCAGCTTCTTCAATAAAGGTATTGAAAGCAGCTAGGTCGAAGTCAGGGCCGTAGTTTACGAACTGATCATCTTCAGTTGGTATATACAACAAGTTACGGTCTTCAAATGATCTTTCATCACCAAAACCAGGGTCATTGTCGAAGGTATAGCTGTATGCTCTACCAGACTGACGTGAACCGAATAATGTGAAACGAGTGTCTAAACCGTCAATGAACTGAGTAACGTAGCTAAGATTCAAAGTGAATCTGTGCTCAGTTTCATAGTTTGAAGTCGCAATACCTGGCTCTAGCAAATCAGAAACAGACAAGTTACCGAAGTTGGAACTTGCTGTTGAGCTGTTCATTGGGCTACCGTCGTTAATGTTTTGGAAAGCATAACCAACAGTACCTTTGAAGCCATTGTCGAAACGCTTAGTTGCGAAGGTTGAAACAACCAAAGCATCGCCGTTATCGTCAGCATTTGTTAGGTAGTAATCAGTACCAGAACGTCCACAACGACTGATGTCACCGCCAGTTTGACAATCTGCATCAAACGCATCGAAATCTCTGTAGATTGGACGACCATCTGGTGCACGACCATTTGGTACAACGTTCAATGGAATGGTCTTAGCGCTGTCTTTATAACGTGAGTAAATCACGTCTAAGCCAACTAACACGTCATTTTCAAATGAATGTTGAGTACCTAAGTTAAATTTCCAGATTGCTGGTACGTCAAAATCAGCATCCAATGCGTTTACCGCACCGTCACCACCTGTTAGACCAGCAACACTTAGTGCAGGTAGCTCAAACAAGAAGTTTGCAGTGTTAGAACCGTCTAATGCAGCTAATTCAGCAGCAGTGTTACCACTTTCACGCTCAATAGATGATGCTAAGATGCTTACACCATTGTTTGAATAGTTGTTAGACAACCATACATTTGGATTACCACCAGCGAATAAACCACCGCCACCATATACGAAGGTGTCAGAGCTTACGATGTAGTTGAAACCGATACGAGGCTGTAGCAAAGTCATATCAGGCGCTTCTGCGTTAGTGAAACCGTAACGGTCTTCAAAACGTGGGTTAGCAATTGGTGTATCACCAGAGCTCCAGCTGTCTAAACGTAGGCCGTAAGTTAGCGTTAGGTCATCAGTCACAAACCATTTGTCTTGCGCATAAACAGTGGTGTTTTTGAATGTAAATGCAGCTGCACCATCATTTGCGTCAAGTGACGCTGGGATAGCGTAATCAATTTCGCTAGCTAATTGATTTCTGAAGTTGTCGATACCATCAAAAACGAAGACACCTTGGCTACCAGGAACGAATAAGTTGAATACTTCTGTTGCTTGGTATTCAAAACCAGCTGTAAATTCATGGTCGCCCATGATGTATTTAGCAGCAATTTTCGCATTAGTCGTATCGTAGTTCAAAATGTTTGCTTGACGGAAACGGTCAGCACCTAAGAAGATGTCGTTACCATTGTACGCGTCTTCGATTTGAACATCACCAAAGCTAGCATCTGAAGTGAAAGGCTTTTGACCATTTTTCACTTCTGAACTTGCTAAACGAACTTCAGTTGAGAAATCGTTTGTCCAGTTACTATAAACAGAAGCTACCATTGTAGTAAGTTCGTTTGCTCTTTGGTAGTAACGGTCGTTAAATGCATAGCTAGATCTGCCAGCACCTGTAGAACTAATCGTGTTACCGTCAGTATTTTGGTAAGTCAAAGTAGCACGGTGGTCATCGTTGATGTACCAAGACAACTTAACAAGTACTTTTTCTTCACTTTCGTCTGCAGACGTAAGGATGTCACCAACCTGGTAACCGTACACGTCTTGAGCAATTTGACGAACTTCTTCAAGGTTAGCAACAGTTAGGCCTTGGATTGGTGATGCAAAACCAGCACCTTCTGGACCGTTGTTGAATAATTGAGTTGGTTCATGCTTTTCGAAAGCACCGAAGATAAATAGTTTATCTTTAATGATTGGTGCACCAACAGTGAAGCCATAACGCATTTCATCAAATGGTGCTACTTCAAAAGAATCACCTTCGATCGTGTTACCTTGTAAGTCTTCATTAGTGTAATCAACGAATACTGAACCGAAAACGTCGTTTGCACCTTCAAGGATTGCCGCATTGATTGCACAACCTGTAAAGCCACCATAAGTTACGTCGAACGGAGCAAGTTGAACTTCAACCTGGTTGATTGCGTCGAATGGGAAAGGTAAACGCTCAGTTGGGTAACCGTTACCATTCAAACCAAAGTTATCATTTTGTTGAACACCGTCTACAGTGATTGTATTACCGCGGTTGTTACCACCGGCACACTGGATAGCGTTAGAGTTCGTTGAATCGATTGTGATACGTGGATCGTTCTGAAGAACATCCTTGATGTCACGGTCAACAGAAGGTTGGAATTGCAAATCGTCAAAACCATAGTTTGAAGATGGACCTACTGTCTCGGTAATCAAACCGCTCGCAGAGCCTGTTACAACAATTCTTTCTACATCAGAGGCTGGTACCAAGCTGATAGTTACTTCTGATGATTCACCTAGGTTTAGGTAAATATCTTCAATTGTTCTTGAACCTTCGCTCTCAGCAACAATCAAAGTGTACGGACCACCGATGCTCAAACCGCGAGCATTGAATGTACCGTTAGCTGTTGTTTCAAGTGTTCTTGCAACACCAGTACGTGTGTCGATCAGTGTTACAGTCGCGCCTGACAAAATTTCACCAGTTTGAGTCGTTACGGTTCCACGTAACGCTGATGAAGTTTCTTGAGCCATAGCAGCGGTTGATAAGCCAACTGATACCGCAACTGCTAGTGCAATGCGATTCAATTTCATCTTAGCAAACATATTTTAATCCCTATGTTGGTTTAGTTGAGTATTTTTTGCGGTGTGATTGTCTTAGTCTTGTGTTTCAGTTTTATGACACTGTACGTTTCTTTGACGTATTTTTACTAAAATTTCACGTTTCAAAGCAAAAAAGCAATAATTGCTGATTTATTATAAACTATTTATATAAAATATCGCCAGTTTTATGACAGTTAGATGCATTATCTCAACAAGTTGTTGAAAACAGCGGCTTTCAACCTCATAGAAATTGATTGAGAGGGCTTGAAGAGGTATTCTATGCAGAATTATATCTTCGGTCCGAATTCGATTCATGCAAAAGCCTATTATCCTTGCAATCTCCGGAGCTTCTGGCTCTGGTAAATCTTTGTTTACACAAAACCTTGCGCTAAAACTCAGTCAACACGAACGCGACGTGTTGGTGTTGCAAGAAGATCATTACTACAAAGCCCAAGACCATATTCCTATCGAAGATAGAGCCAAAACAAATTACGATCACCCTGATGCGTTTGAACACGATTTGCTCAATCAACACCTCCAAGAGCTAAATGCAGGCAATAGCATCGAATATCCCAGCTATTGTTATGTGACCCATACCCGTTTACCCGATTTTGACGTAGTTAGCCCGTCACCCATTATTATTATTGAAGGCATCATGCTGTTGACCCAAATTCAACTGTTTGATCAATTTGACATTAAAGTCTTTGTCGACACTCCTTTAGATGTATGTCTTATGCGCCGAATGCTGCGTGACACCCAGGAGCGGGGCCGTACTATCAATTCAGTGGCAAAACAATATGAAGATACGGTAAAACCGATGTATCATAAATTTATTGAGCCAAGTAAAACCTTTGCCGATCTCATTGTGCCGCATGGAGGTGAAAATCACCTTGCTGTTGATGTACTCAGCACATATTTGCTTGAAGGCAAAAGCCCAATTTAAATGAGCATGGAATCTCGCAGCAATGGCACAAAAAAACGCTGTTGTTAAGTAATAATAAGAATAAAAATAAGTGAAAATATTATGACAGGATTACTCGGCATTGCCTTTTTAATAGGCATTGCAATACTTTTCTCCTCTTCTAGAAAGAGTATTAATTGGCGAACGGTGGGTGGTGCATTTGCCATACAAGCTGCCTTGGGTGCCTTCATATTATATTCTTCTTGGGGAATTAGGTTCTTAAACAACCTCACTCAATATGTTGCCAATATCATTTCATACAGTGCGGACGGCATTCGTTTTTTATTCGGTGGACTAACAGAAAACGATTCGCTCGGGTTTATCTTTGCAATAAACGTGTTGCCAGTCATCATATTCTTCTCATCACTGATAGCGGTTTTATATCACCTCGGCATTATGTCTTACATCATCAGGATCATCGGTGGCACATTGCAGAAGGTGCTGGGTACGAGTCGCCCTGAATCAATGTCGGCTGCAGCCAATATATTTGTAGGCCAAACTGAAGCTCCGCTTATTATAAAACCCTTCCTACCGACAATGACGCGTTCAGAATTATTTGCAGTTATGGTAGGCGGACTTGCCTCTATAGCAGGCTCAATCATGGCAGGTTATGCCGGCTTAGGTGTAGAATTAAAATACTTGTTGGCAGCTAGCTTTATGGCTGCGCCTGGGGGATTGTTGATGGCCAAGTTACTAGAGCCGGAAACAGACAAAACCAACGAAACCTTGACTGACGTCAAATCCGATAACGAAGAATATGCTAATGTGTTCGACGCTGCTGCTAGCGGCGCCGCTTCCGGCCTAAAACTCGCCGTTAACGTGGGTGCTATGCTACTCGCTTTCATCGCACTTATCGCCTTATTAAATGGCATGTTAGGTGGTATCGGTGCGGTGTTCAATCAAGAAGATTTAACGATCCAATTGATACTGGGATATATCTTCCAGCCAGTTGCATGGTTAATTGGCGTGCCTTGGAGCGAAGCAAATTTAGCGGGCAGTTTCATTGGCCAAAAAATTGTAGTGAACGAGTTTGTTGCTTACCTCGACTTTATGGGGGCCGTTGACCAACTGTCACCTGTATCGCAAGGTATCATTACCTTTGCTTTGTGTGGTTTTGCAAACTTGTCTTCAATCGCCATTCTTATGGGTGGAATTGGCGCCTTAGCCCCAACGAGACGCAAAGAAATTGCGCAATTAGGCTTAAAAGCAGTGCTAGCTGCAACCTTAGCCAACTTAATGAGCGCGAGCTTAGCTGGTATATTTATCTCGCTGAGCTTGTAAAGCGCTAACGATCATACACGACAGAAATAGGTTACTACGTAAATGAAATTAGAAGCTGTTGATTTTACTGCACCAGACGCACCGCAAAAGTTTGTTGAGTCTTTGAGACAAACGGGCTTTGGTGTGCTTAAAAACCACCCAATCAAACAACAAAGTGTTGCTGATATCTACAAACATTGGGAAGCGTTTTTCAACTCAGACGAGAAACAAGACTACCTCTATAACAAAGGCACTCAAGATGGTTTCTTTCCGCAAAGTGTGTCGGAAGTAGCAAAAGGCTTTAAAAAGAAAGATATCAAAGAATACTATCACTTCTACCCTTGGGGTCAGTGTCCAAGTGCGTTGAAGGAAGAATTAGATAGCTATTATAAGAATACATCTGATTTGGCTGCCGAATTACTCAACTGGATTGAACAAGAGTCACCAGAAGAGGTGAGTAAACACTACAGCATGCCTTTGTCAGAAATGATCAATGGTAGCGACCAGACCTTGCTTCGCGTCCTGCATTATCCGCCGCTAGCGGGTGATGAAGAGTTAGATGCCATTCGAGCGGCTGCTCATGAAGACATTAATTTAATTACTATCTTACCAGCTGCCAATGAACCGGGGCTTCAAGTAAAAGCAATGGATGGCTCTTGGTTAGATGTCCCTTGTGATTTCGGTAATTTAATTGTGAACATTGGTGACATGCTTCAGGAAGCATCGGGTCATCACTTTCCGTCAACGACCCATCGCGTGATCAATCCAGAAGGCACCGATGCGAGTAAGGCAAGAATATCGCTTCCTTTATTCTTGCACCCACGTCCCGATGTGAAACTATCAGAGCGCCACACTGCAGGCACTTACTTGCATGAACGACTCACCGAACTTGGTGTCATTTAGTTAGTAGCGTGATTGATAATACTTGTTGGCAAGGAAGTTTTTGCTTTGCCAACAAGTCATTTGTTCGCCAAGCATTAACGCATAAAGTTCGATAATGCCGACAATTTACTCTCATAAACTTCAGCCAATTCGCTGCGTCCAGCTTTCCTTTTTGCCACCTTCAGATACCTAGCCGAATTATCTAAATCACCTTTTTCGAAATAAGCCGACGCAATACCAAAATAAAATTGATGCTGATTGCGGTCTAAGCTGATCGCATTTAGGTAATGTGAAATGCTACTTTCAAAATCACCATAATCACGATCAATTTCAGCAAGCATTTGGTGATAAAACGGGTTTTCTTTTCTTTTCCGTTCTATCTCATGCCGAATATCAGATGCCCGTTTCGTTTTACCCTGCAATTTGTACAAAATAGATAAGTTTTCCCAAGCAGTCAGCTGGTCATCATTAATATTGATTGCTTGCCTGTATGCCATTTCAGCTTTGTCATAATCATTTGTAAGCCGATACAAATAGCCTAAATTAACCCAAGTGCCAGCATGAGTAGGGTTATTCACTACCGAGGCTCTAAAATAAGCATAAGCTTTATCGAGATCGTTCTCTAATAGGGCGTCTGCCCCCTTATTGTTGTAGAACATCGATAAAACAACAGATTCATCTACAGGTTCAGCAGGAAACTTTTTCACGCTGATTTCAGAGTCAAAGTCCACGACAAAGGTATTATTAAAAAGCGTTTGTATACCCACTTTTGTGCTTGGTTTTATGCGCAAATTGATATGTCCATTAAGCATTGAATAGCCACTGCGCCTGGTCCAGTACTCTGGTATATCAACGACTTGGAAATAGCTATCTAAGCCTGCATGTTTGGCCATTGCATAGGTCATAATGGATAAGGACAAACAATTCGCTTTCGCGCGTTGGAAGGTCACACTGGCGGTCGTATTCGCGTCAGACGCATAGTTCATGCTCAGGTCCGTACGTTCAAATACCGCTTTGATAAAACGGCGTATTTTCGCCTCTTCAGTTCTTAGCCCACGTCCTTGCCTATCAATAAACGCAATCGCAGCCTCATCAAGATAGAAAATTTGTTCGCGGGTTTCTATAGGATACGCTTGAAATGACGGGAATAAATCATCTGACAATAATGACGTCGCCGGCATTAACTCAGCGGATGAATTACTTGGGGTTGTGGCACAAGCGCTTAATATGGAAATCATCATAAGGCAAAGCAAGTGCTTAACACAATTTTTGAGCTTGCAGATAATCAACATCTTTCACCTCTCTTCCATTGTCGTTCACAATGAACACCTTTAAGAATAGCTTAAAAAAGAAGCAAAAGCAGTAGAAAGCGGAAAACCTGGGCTTTGTTAGGTGGAAACGGCAGCATGCCCTATTGTAAAAACGTTGAACGCTTTAGTTTGAAGTAAATCACGAATAGTCACCGAGTTAACTTTATCGAGTTGATATAATTGAGAAAATGCTAGAGTAAGTGTTGCTAAAGCATCATCCAAGGCATTATGGTTTGGGGCTGAAGGTAATTGATGGCGAAGTCTACATTGCTCTAAGGTCAAGGCATTTTGCTTTACCATATCCTGAGATTTATTTAAAAAATACATTTCAAGCAACATGGTATCCAAGGTCGTTATTTGGGTTTTCGGTAAGTTGAGTGCATCTGCAACTCGCGCGATAACTTGCATATCTAAACTCGCGTTGTGCAAGACCCAAATGTGCGACTCAGCCAATGTTTTCAGTTGCTCGACAGCAGAGGCAATATGCTCGCCTTGCGCTAAGTCTTTCGCTGTAAGGCCATGGATGACCGGACTCTGTGCCAAGTCACCAGATGCTCGAATCACCTTGTAAAAAGCAGTGGATAAATCAACTTGCTGAGACTTTCCTTGCAACCAACCAATCGAAGTGATTTTGGCAACCTGAGTATCGAGACTCGTTAATTCTAGATCTATCGATAAAAACGGAGTGTCTGCCAGAGCGCAGCTTTTCCATTCTTCAGGTACCGCTTGCTTGCTTTTCAAGATCTTAGATGCAAAAGAATGACGTCCAAACAGTTTACCGAATGCAGAAGGCATTAACCAATCCCCCCGCTATATTTTAATACAGCCGCTTGCTGCGCCCGATGAATCGCCTGAAATGCGGCCTTTAGTTGATGCTTCTCAATTGATGACAGGTCGCTAATACGAATAAAGTTATCTTGTACTTTATTGTTCAATTGATGACGCCATCGTAAACGATTCAAGAATAACCAAATGTCTTTTAGATTTTTAATATCAGTGCTAGCAATACCGCAATCACTGGGTAAACTTTCTAGTCTTGCGATCGTCCCTGGCAGCGTAATTTCATTTGCTAAGGCGTGGATCCTGACCAAGTTATTTATAATCGCAATCGCTGTATGCTTAAGGTCAATACTGTCTTTCTCTTTCCTATTCTTAGTGTAAACAAACTTTTGAAACATCGACAAAGGTACCGAGCTTTCATTCGCTTGCCTGGCTAATGCAGCTAAAAACATAGACTGTTTAAACAGAGACTTACGCTCACTCTGCAAGCGCTTAAATAGACTACTATCCCCTGCTGCAGCCCTTGCATCTAGGAAGATATTAAATGCTAACATTGCTTCTGGCGTCGGTTGACGCACCCATATCTTAGACTGCTCAATAGCAGCATCAAGAGACTGGCGTAACTCAGGATTCGACGCCATGATATTACCATCGCATAGCTTAATGCCGCATTTGCCTAAGCCAAGACAGACATATTCAGCCATTTTCTCAAAGTATTCAGCTTCTTCTGAATTGGGCTCTCGAGCTAACAATAAAGCATTGTCCTGGTCCGAGCCCATGGTTTGGTCTTCACGGGCTTGAGAACCATAAACTAACCAACAGTAAGGCATTGGTGCTTGCCCATGCTGCTGCTGAAAAAAAGTAATGAGTTTACGTGTCATGACATCAGTGGCTTGGGAAAGCACCTTACCAACAATATCAAAGTCGCCGGGACGTTTTGCGCTCGACGCAAAGTAATGTGGCAATTGCCATGAGCAGCGCGTTAACTCGTACAAGTTGTTCGCTTTCGAAATATCACTAATAACGAAAAGTACGTTATTACGTTGTTGCTTGAAAATATCTGTTGCGGTAATCATCCCAACCGGTGCATTGGTGACCTCATCTAGCACAGGTAAGTGATTGATGGACTTCTCATTCATCAAGGCAACAGCGTCGAATAGCGTTTTATTTTTGGTTAAATAAGCGGGTTTTTCCGTCATAATTTGTTTAACCGGAAGTTGCATATTCATACCAACCGCAACAACACGATTTCGTAGATCTCTATCAGTGACGATACCAATTAAATCGTTTTCTTCAATGATCAGCACTGACGAAATCCGCATTTGACTCATCAAGGCGGCAGCACTTTGTATAGAATCGGTTTGTCCCACCGTAATGGGTAAAGTTTCGGCTACTTCATAAAGCGGTTTATGCAACCACATAGAATTGGAATCACTCACGGCATCATGCTGCAATACATCATCTTTTGCCGCATTGAAAAATTGGCTGATCTTAGGATGTGACATCGCAATATCGAAAGCTGCTTTAGGTATACAGAGAACCAAACCCGGACTATCAACAGTTAAATCGAGCTTGTAACTGACTTCATCGAGTAAGGCTGCATAACCAAAATAGTCGCCATCGCTTAAGTGCTTCAAGGCACCATCGCTGTCCTTTACCGAAAACTGACCACTTTGTATAAGATAGAGTGAGTCACTATGCGTAGACAACATTTCATCTTGATTTTCAGCCGCTAGATAAATGATCGAACTTTGCTTTGCGATTTGATTCAAGCGCTCTTCATCAAGTAAATCAAATGGACCTGATTCCTTCAAAAAGTCAGTGACCTGTTGCGGTACAGCCGTCATGGTAACTCCTATATGCTAGAAAAATAGCTAATTTGATTATGCCCTACATACTTCACAGCTTATTGATAAATATCAATAAGCATCCATTAAGCTCTGATGCCTTGCGGCTAAGCTGTGTTTATTTTCTTTCTTGTTTAGTATTTTCAACGAGTAAAATTAAAAAGCCCAGCATAGCTGGGCTTTTGTGTTTTAGCTTCTAGTGAAACTTAGTGACCTGATGCTTCACCTGCCCCTTTCGGGAAGCGGATGCTTTCTACAAGGTCTTGAATTTCTTGTGGGGCTTCATCAGTCATTTTGAATACACCGTATGCTACGGCGAAGTTAATCACCATACCCACTGTACCAATACCTTCTGGTGAAATACCGAACAACCAATTCTCAGTTTTATTCATTTCAGGGCTAACAAACTTGAAGTAAATAATATATGCCGCAGTGAAAGTAATACCAGTCACCATCCCTGCAATTGCACCTTTGTCATTCATACGTTTGCTGAAGATACCCATAATGATTACTGGGAAGAAACTTGATGCAGCTAAACCGAACGCAAAGGCAACGATAGCGGCAACAAAATCTGGCGGATGAACTCCAAAGTAACCGGCTATCAGAATAGCCACCGCTGCTGCAACACGCGCCGAGAGTAACTCTTGCTTGTCGGAAATATCCGGCATTAAGTTCTTCTTCAACAAGTCATGCGAGACAGAGGACGAAATAACCAAGAGTAAACCAGCCGACGTTGACAAGGCCGCTGCAACACCACCAGCAGCAACAAGAGCAATTACCCATGCTGGCAGGTTAGCAATTTCAGGGTTAGCCAATACCATAATGTCACGGTCAATTGTCATCTCGTTGCGTTCATCACCCGAGTAGAACATTTTGCCGTCACCGTTCTTATCGTCATGCTTGATAAGGTTGGTTTTTTCCCAGTTTTTAATCCAGCTAGGTGCTTCGGCATATGATGTACCGGTTGCTTGAGGACCATTGATTGTTTCAATCATGTTCACACGAGCAAAAGCAGCTAAAGAAGGAGCGGTAGTATACAGGATAGCGATGAATGCTAATGCCCAACCCGCACTCTTACGAGCATCACGTACTTTTGGTACGGTGAAGAAACGTACAATTACATGTGGCAAACCCGCAGTACCCACCATCAATGCGAATGTGATACAGAAGATATCTAGTAGAGATTTTTTGTTTGTCGTGTATTCAGCGAATCCTAAATCAGTAGATAGTGTGTCAAGCTTATCAAGCAAGAATACCGAGCCATCGGCTAAGGTAGCACCAAAACCAGTTTGTGGTAACACGTGACCTGTCATTAGAATCGAGATAAATACCGCTGGAACAAGGTAAGCAAAAATCAACACACAGTACTGAGCTACCTGAGTATAAGTGATACCTTTCATGCCGCCCAATACAGTGTAGAAGAAAACCACACCCATACCAATCACAACACCTAACCATAATTCAACTTCTAAGAAGCGACTGAATACGACACCAACACCACGCATTTGACCAATTACGTAAGTAAAACATACGAAGATTGCACAAATAACAGCAACGGTACGTGCAGTTTGAGAATAATAGCGGTCACCGATAAAGTCTGGAACCGTGAACTTACCGAACTTCCGTAGATATGGCGCTAAACATAAAGCAAGTAGCACATAACCACCGGTCCAACCCATTAAGTACACAGCACCATCATATCCCATGAAAGAAATCAGACCGGCCATCGAAATGAAAGAAGCTGCAGACATCCAATCCGCTGCGGTTGCCATACCATTTAGTACAGGATGAACACCACCACCAGCAACATAGAAGTCATTCGTAGTTCCAGCGCGCGCCCAAATCGCGATACCGATGTAGAGTAGGAACGATGCACCTACAATTAAAAACGTTAATAGTTGTACACTCATGGCTTACTCCTCGTCCACGCCGTATTTCTTATCAAGTTGATTCATTTTCTTCATGTAGTAGAAAATGAGCACAACAAATACGTAAATTGATCCCTGTTGTGCAAACCAGAAACCTAATTTAAATCCAAAAAACTGGACTTGGTTCAGTGCATCAACGAAAATAATACCGGCGCCAAAAGAGACGACGAACCATACAATGAGAAGTTTGAATAGGAGGGATAAATTATCCTTCCAATACGCCTTCTGATCCCCTTCATTTTTAAAAGCCATCTTTGCATTCCTCAGCAAGTTAATAAGATGTAGGTGTTTAACAATTTGCTAACTTAGTGCCTAACTTGCGGTGGATTTGAGCCGTTTATTCTTATAGAAGTTGGAGCTAAATCTCTGCAAAAGGTTACATTAGCAGTGTTGTACATACTCTATATGGTGTTAAAAAAAGGTAAAATGAGACCATGGTCTTAGTGTTCGTTGAGCACTTGTGGATTGTGATACAGTAATAAATGTTAAAAGCTTGTTAGGAATTTTTATGTCATTTGGATGGCTAGCACTGGCTCTATCGTATCTTTGCTTACTTTTTTGGATAGCAAAATGGGGGGATAGAAACACACCAACCTCACGTTGGCTGACGTCTAATCCTTTAGTCTACTCTTTGGCTTTAGGTATTTATTGTACCGCTTGGACCTTTTTTGGCGCTGTTGGCCAAGCGAGTCGAGACAATTGGTTGTATTTACCGATCCTCTTAGGTCCTGTCATTGTCTATCTGATATTCCATCGCTTCATTCGTAAGCTCGTGCTAGTGAGTAAAAAGCAACATATAAGCACGATTGCCGATTTCATTAGTGCTCGCTATGGCAAGCGACAAATTGTCGCCTTGCTAGTGACTATTATTGCACTATTAGCAACAATCCCTTATATCGCCCTGCAACTCAAAGCGATTGGTTCCATCTTTATACTTATTTCAGAAGAGCAGCACTCTCAAATCGTGATCATGATAGCGACCTTATTTATCGCTGTTTTCGCGATGTACTTTGGAACAAAAAATACAGATGTAACAGAGTATCGACGGGGCTTGATGTTGGCTATATCATTTGAATCGTGCATCAAATTGTTAGCTTTGGTATTGGTTGCCATTGTCGGTTATCAATATTATTCCTCATCGCCCACAGCAACTCACTTGCAGAGTTTTGCAAGTGATGCAGCAATAGACACGTTCTATTCCTTTACTTTTTGGGCGCAAACTGTGATGGCAGCAGCCGCTGTCATTTGCTTACCACGTCAGTTTCATGTGGCCGTCGTTGATAACTTAAATCTAGAGCATCTCAAGCAAGCACGCTGGGTCTTCCCACTCTATTTATTGATCATTGCGATTACTATCCCGATTATTGCTGCAGCGGGTGACGCTATTTTTTCTGACTCTGAAATCAAGGCAGACAACTATGTCCTCGGTTTAGCTATGATGTCGGATTCTTTAGTCTTAGAAATAATTGTTTTCATCGGTGGGCTATCTGCTGCTACCGCTATGATCATTGTTGCGACACTTACTCTGAGCACGATGATAACAAACGATGTGGTACTGCCTAAACTACTCGAATTCACAGCCTATGTACCAGCCAATAAAATTCGCAGAATAAAGCTTTTACGCCGAGCGATTATATTTCTTATTTTGGTGCTCGCGTTTTTATATCAGCAACAAATGACAAATCAATCAAGCTTGGCTTCAATTGGTTTACTTGCCTTTTCTCTCGTTATTCATTTGCTTCCCTCTATTGTTGGCGGTCTTTATTGGAAGCAAGGGCATGCGCACGGCGTGTATGCAGGATTACTCGCGGGCATTGTTGTTTGGACCATGTGGCTTATGCTACCGGTACTAGGTGGTGGTTCGCCAGGCGTCGACCAATCAGAAACGCTTAGTCAAGGTGCGATGGTTAGCCTGCTGGCCAACGTGATTGCTTATATTACGTTTTCACTGATCACCAAATCTCGTCTTATCGACCGTATACAAGCAGAGGCTTTTGTGTCACCTGCAGATGCCAATTCACCGATTCTCACTGTACAGCCACACACAGTGACAGTAGATGACTTAAATACCCTCATTACAAAGTTTACTGGCCCTGAGAGAAGCCAACAGTTATTTGATGATTTTGCGGCGCGCAATGGCACTGAGTTGAATATGCAAGATGCGGTAGACAATGAGTTTCTCTCTTTTTGTGAGAGAGCCTTGGGCGGTGTCGTAGGTTCTTCCAGTGCAAAGGCCTTAATTGATAGTTTAGTTCGAGGCAAAAAGCTCGACATTACTGAAGTTGTGAATTTCTTCGAAGAGTCTGCGCAAGCCGTCGATTTCAATGTCAGCGCACTGATGACCTCTATAGAAAACCTAGATCAGGGCATCAGCGTAGTAGATAAGAACTTTAATTTGGTCGCGTGGAACAAACGATATATAGACCTATTCCATTTCCCCGATAGTCTCGTGCAAGTCGGGATGCCCATTGAAGATCTGATTCGCTTCAATATTGCTCATAGCAATTGCCCTCCGGGGGAATTAGAAGTCAGAGTACAAAAACGTATGGATCGCTTGAAGTCCGGTGAACCACATAAATTAACTCGTCAACGAGATGATGGCAGAGTGATTGAAGTAATTGGCAATCCAATGCCAGCAGGCGGCTTTGTTACCAGCTTTCAAGACATCACTAATCACGTAGAAATTCAACAAGCTTTAGAAGAAACAAATATTAATCTTGAGCAGCGTGTGCGCAAAAGAACCGAAGAAGTGCACTCTATTAATGCTGAACTGCGCCTAGAAATAGAACGAAGGGGTGAAGCTGAAAAAGAGCTTATCCGAGCTAGAAAAGAAGCAGAAGAGGCGAACGCAAGCAAATCTCGATTCTTAGCACTAGCTAGTCATGATGTTCTTCAACCCCTTAACGCTGCGAAACTTTATTTATCAGCGCTGCAAGAAACGAAGCTAGATAGCGATACTACGAAAATCATCAGTAAATTAAATGACTCAGTCGTCTCCAGCGAAGCCTTAATAGGCACAATCCTAGACATTTCACGTTTGGATCAAGGTGAGCTCAAACCCTTTATTGAGACCATTAATGTTGTCGAAACCTTAACGCCAATCATTAACGAAATGGGCATGAAAGCCAAAGAAAAGGGCTTGGACTTCCGTTACAAACTACAAGATGGCTGGATAAGTGCAGACCGCACATATGTTTATCGGATTATTCAAAACTTAGTTTCCAATGCTGTGAAATATACCCAAACAGGTAAGGTGTTGCTGAGTGCTCGCAAACGCGGTAATCGTATGCTTATTGAAGTGCGAGACACAGGTATCGGCATACCTACACTGCAACAAGCGGCCATTTTTAGTGATTTTTATCGGGTAGAAAACTCTAACGAACAGGGCATTGGATTGGGTTTGGGTGTGGTAAAACGTCTCACTCAGCAACTCAACTGCACCGTAAAAGTTGACTCTGTTGAAAACAAAGGAAGTTGCTTCTCAGTGATGTTTGATGCCATGGCACCACCAGAGCCTGTAGGTAAAATTGTTTCCGCAACCACATCTGTATTTACCGACTTGAGAATTTTGTGCGTTGACGACCAACAAGAAAACCTTGATGCCATGGAAACGCTATTGGCGAAATGGGGAGTCAATACTGAAACCGCGTTAAATGCTGAGCAAGCCTTAGAAAAAGCAATTGCGTTTGAACCACAGATCTTACTAGTCGACTACCAATTAGGTAAAGGTCCGGATGGCTTGGCCATTATCGAGTCAATCAGAATGGAGTTGAATATTGTCTTGCCCGCTTGCTTAGTCACTGCAAAACGAGGGGAAGACTTGATAAAAATGTGTAAAGAACAAGGGGTTAATTACCTCAACAAGCCACTAAAACCCGCGAAGCTAAGAACCTTGATTCAAAGTATGACTAAGTTTATACGTTCAGCTAAAACGCAGTAATGTGTAATTAAGACCTGCTACACAGCGGGTCTTTTTCTGCGCACGAAGCTGCGAAATAAAAGCAAAAAGCCAGTCATAGTGAACAACAATGCGCTGATTGAAAATGAGATCAGTAAGGGGTTATTGAAGTCCTCCCGTTCATCATAATCCATAATATGAAGCATCCAAACAAAATCAAACAAACGCCAGATATCACTGCGAATAGAAACTAACTCAGCACTTGTTGGTGAGAAATATAAGGTCGTGGACCAAGTATCATAAAAACGCACTTGCCACACACTTCCTGTCGCCCTGCTCGCTTCGGCTGGCGACTTTTCTAATAGTATTACTTTTTCCAACTCTGCATCACCGAGGTAGTGTTGGTAGGCAAGCTCAACTACTTGGTTTTCTGTAAGGGGTTCAAAACGTTCACCTGTCTTGGCATGAAACATATGTCGTTTGACACTCGTCTCGATTAAATAAGCTGGCTGTCCAGCAAATTGTGTATAAGCCAAGTGTTTAATTGAGCCAGCGCTACTGCTTTCAGTTTGCACTCGAGCAATCAAAGATTCAACGCTAAAAGTATAGTCACTATTGCTAAAATGGGATGGTAAAATTTTGGTAGCAAGGTGTTTTCCGTGCACTTTTTCCAATGGAATTGCGCTCATTACAACACCACCAGCAATCCAAAACAAAATTTGAATGCCAAGTACAAGCCCAAGCCACTTATGGGCTTTTCGTATGAATCGATGAAATTTAAGCCGCATTAATTAGAGGGCGGCTCCAATTGAAGCTCGCTGGCAATCAATACCGCTTGAGTACGATTATTAATGCCCAGCTTACGAAAGATTGCTGTCACGTGCGCTTTCACTGTCGCCTCTGCAATCTCAAGGTTATAACCAATTTGTTTATTTAATAGACCGTCACGCATGTAACACAAGACTTTGTATTGTGAAGGCGTAAGGCTAGCAACGTTTTCAGCGAGTACCGAGAAGTTTTCATCTACCTGTTCAATTTGCTGACGAAGCGCCTCTGGAACCCAAACATCGCCCTCTAACATGGCATTAACGGCATCACTGATTTCTTGTGCGCTGGCGGTTTTTGGAATAAAGCCCATAGCACCAACACCAACAACTTTGGAAATTAACGAGGTATCTTCGGTACCTGACACAACCGCAATGGGTAAATCAGAAAAGGTTTTTTGAATATGTAAAAGACCAAACAAGTCACTGCTGCCTGGCATATGAAGGTCGAGAAGTAGTAGGTCTACATCATTTTCTTCTAGTGTCTTTACGGTGGCATTTAAATCACCAGACTCAAGTATATTCAGATCACTAAACGCCATACCTAACGCCCCTTTCAGGGCGTCGCGGTATAGAGGATGGTCGTCTGCAATTAGCAGGTTTACCATACCAATTCCTTTTATTTGTTCAATCGCTCCTCGATGAGTTTATCAACAACTGACGGATCTGCCAATGTTGAAGTATCACCTAGATGCTCGTGCTCATTCGCTGCTATTTTTCGTAAAATTCGACGCATGATTTTACCCGAACGTGTTTTCGGTAAACCCTTCGTCCATTGGATCATATCAGGCGTTGCGATTGGGCTTAGCTCTGTTCTTACCCACTTACGAATTTCTGCGGTTAACTCATCATTTGCCTCAACACCCTCATTCGGTGTGACATAAACATAGATGCCTTGGCCTTTGATATCGTGAGGATAACCTACCACTGCGGCTTCCGCTACATGAGCATGTGCAACCAAGGCGCTTTCTATTTCAGCGGTACCTAAACGGTGGCCAGATACATTAAGGACATCATCCACACGTCCTGTGATCCAGAAGTAATCATCTTCGTCACGTCGACACCCGTCACCTGTAAAGTACACCCCTTCATAGGCGCTAAAATAGGTTTCGATAAAACGCTTATGATCGCCATAAACCGTTCTTGCTTGCGCCGGCCAGCTGTCTTTAATCACCAAGTTACCTTCAGCTGCACCCTCTAGTTCATTGCCTTCGGCATCAAACAACGCTGGCTGAACACCAAACATAGGACGTGTAGCTGAGCCTGGTTTCAACGCATGAACGGTCGGCATTGGGGTAATCATCATGCCACCCGTTTCTGTTTGCCACCAAGTATCAATAATTGGGCAGCGACTCTGGCCGATAGTGCGATAGTACCAATCCCATGCTTCTGGATTGATAGGCTCCCCTACCGAACCTAGGATGCGAAGTGAAGATAAATCACAGCCTTCTACAGGTTTGTCACCATGCGCCATCAAGGCACGAATGGCCGTTGGAGCGGTATATAAAGAAGTCACTTTGTACTTTTCTACTATTTGAGCAATACGACGAACGTCAGGGTAAGTCGGCACACCTTCGAAGAATACTTGCGTCGCGCCATTCGATAACGGGCCATATGCAATGTAACTGTGGCCAGTAATCCAACCAACATCGGCAGAACACCAAAATACATCTTCGTCACGATAGTCGAAGGCATATTTGAAAGTCATGGTCGTCCATAACAAATACCCGCCAGTAGTATGAACAACACCTTTAGGTTGCCCAGTAGAACCAGAGGTATAGAGAATAAATAGTGGGTCTTCTGCATTCATGACTTCTGGTTCACATTGACCAGAACAATCTTCGGTTAATTCATGCCACCATTTGTCGACAGGGTTCATTGGTACATCACCCCCCGTCAATTTATGCACAATCACGGCTTCAATAGATGGGCAAGCGTCATTTGATAAAGCTTGATCTACATTCGCTTTCAGCGGAACCGAACGGCCAGCGCGGCGACCTTCATCACAAGTGATCACGACCTTTGCTTGACTATCATTAATACGATCAGCGATCGCATTCGGTGAAAAGCCGCCAAAAATAACAGAGTGGACAGCACCGATGCGGGCACACGCTAACATTGCATAAGCGGCATGAGGTACCATTGGCATATACAGCGCAACACGATCGCCCTTTTTAACGCCTAATTTTTTCAAACCGTTTGCAAGCTTACATACTTCATAATGAAGCTCTTGATAAGAAACAGCTTGGCTATCTTCAGGTGAGTCACCTTCCCACAACAAAGCCGTTTTCTTTGCTCTGGTTGCTAAATGACGGTCGATACAGTTATAGCTAGCATTCAGCTCACCATCTTCAAACCACTTGATTGACAAGTTTTTAGAGTCAAACGTGGTGTTCTTGATAATCGTCGGCGTCTTGTACCAATCAAGTTGTGTCATTTGCTCTGACCAAAACGCATCTGGGTCATTCACTGACTGCTCGTACATCTCGTTATATTGCTCAGGCGTTAAATTGGTATTTTGTTTTAAGGCTTCTGGAACTGGATATAATTTTTTGGCCGACATAATCTTGTCTCCGTAACTGACATTCTGAAAAAATACTTTCTGTGTATCTACAATAGACCTATCTGCGCAAACAAAAATGAGACTTTGGTATCATTTCGATTTGGCCTTCCTTTCCCCCGAATTTTCGACTCAGCAAATAATATACGACCTTAGTCTGATAGACCATGCGCTAATTTGACTTCAAGCAAATTTACGTAAAATTAACATAGCTTAACCATAACTTTACACACAATTAACGTTACTAAGATGGATGCGAACATGAAAAACTCAATCTTGAAATCTGCATTGGCGGTATCTATTGCGCTTAGCGCATCGACATTGTCACTCAATGCTCACGCGGATCTGCTTGCAGGAACCGAAGTTAAATTTACCGGCTATATAAAAGCAGATGCTATGTTTAGCTCATACTCTGACGGCACACTTGCTGCTCAGAACTTGGGTCGTGACTTTTATATCCCAAGCTTAACTCCGGTTGGTGGCACTGAAGAAAGCACACAATTTGATGCTCACGTAAAACAAAGTCGCTTTCGCTTTACAACTAACACGGCAACAGATGATGGCGATAGTATCACTGGGGTATTAGAATTCGATTTTCTCGTAACACCAGGCGGAAACGAAAGAGTGAGTAATTCCTATGTTCCACGCATGCGTCATGCTTTCGTGAAATATAAAGGCTGGACAGTGGGTCAAACTTGGACCACCTTCCAAGATGTGAAAACCTTACCAGAAACATTAGATTTCGTTGGTGCAACTGACGGTGTTGCGTTTAACCGCCAAGCATTAGTTAAGTACCAAAGCGGCTCATGGGAGTTTGCATTAGAAAACTCTGAATCGACTATTACACCATTTGGTGGCGGTGGTAGAATCGTGTCAGATGATGGCGCCATACCTGACGCGGTAGTGCGATATACTCATAACGCTGATTGGGGCCACATTTCAGTAGCAGGTATTGTTCGTCAGCTAAGTGTTGAAATCGGCGATACGCTTGACGACTCGGTGTCAGCAACTGGTGTGAGCATTAACTCGAAAATTAAGATGGGTGATGCAGATGATTTACGTTTGTCATTCACAACAGGCTCTGGCCTAGGTCGCTATGTTGCATTGAATGCCGTTAACGGCGCGGTATTAGATGCTGATGGTAACTTAGAGACCATCGATTCAACGGCATTTGCCGTCTCTTATCGCCACGTGTGGAACAGTAAAATGCGTTCGAGCTTTGTGTATTCACAACTGACTGTTGATAACGACTCTGCCCTAACTGGCTTAGGTGCAACAGAAAGCACGAACAGTATCACAGCTAACCTTCTTTACTCACCTACTAGCAAAATCACGGTTGGTGGTGAAATTAAGCAAGCAACTCGTGAAGTAGAATCAGGCGCAGATGGCGACATGACACGCTTCCAGTTCTCACTGAAATACGCTTTCTAAACCGCTTAAGCACCAAACTAAAAAAGGAGAGCCTCGGCTCTCCTTTTTGTTTAATTGGACACACCTTTTCTCTAAATTGGACACACCTATTTCTCACTATTAGCTCTCAGGTGCGCGGCGATATGACTGTATCGGTCTAATCATTCTTGCCGCTTCAAAACAGGTGTGTCCATTTATCGATTTAAATAGGTGTGTCCAATTTGGGACTAATTTAGGAGACCAGCAGCACAGCACCCAATGGTAGGAGGAAGAACACGCCAGCAATGTAGGCTACGCCGTACAATTTTTGGTCGGCTACTTTTAACGACAGACGATAAGATAAACTTGGTGGCCACTCTCTAATAAACCATAAGCCATAAATCACAATGACAGCCAAGACATTGTAACTAAGATGCACAAAGGCAATCTGCAAGGCCAAAGCCGCATTAGGGCCGACAATTGCAAGTGCCGCAATAAGCGCAGTAATACACGTTCCAATGTTTGCACCTAGCGTAAATGGATAGATAGACCGAGCACTTACAATACCGTTACCCACAAGAGGCACCATCAATGAGGTTGTCGTCGAGGATGATTGAACCAGTAAGGTCATCACTGTGCCCGACGTGATCCCGGTGATAGGACCTCTGCCCAAAGCGTTTTTTAATACTTCTTGTGCTCTTCCAATCATCAATGACTTCATTATTTTTCCCATCCATGTGATCGAAAAGATAATCAAACCAAGACCAAGCAGCACTTTGATGATCCCACTATAGGTTGGCTGCATGCCACTCAAACCATCTTTCACAAGGTCCACAATAGGGCTTGTTACTGCTTTTATTGGATTAAACGAGCTCATTTCACTCGTCGCACCTAACGCCACTATATTCACCATGGCCGAACTGATGTGCTCGAACAAGCCAAACATTATCTCTAAGGGAAGGAAAATGAATACAGCGAAGATATTGAAGAAATCATGGATTGTTGCAGCATTGAAAGCGCGTTGAAATTCTATTTTATTGCCTATATGACCCAGGCTGACGATCGTATTAGTGATACTGGTACCGATATTCGCCCCCATCATCATAGGGATAGCAATACTAATCGGTAAACCACCTGCAACCATGGCCACAATGATTGACGAAACGGTACTGGATGATTGAATCAAGGCGGTACAAACCATACCTATGATTAAACCCATTACAGGATTCGCCGCATACTCAAATAGCTCTCTTGCGTGCGCTTCAGTCGCTAGCTTAAAGCCATTCCCAATCAAACCAACAGCCAAAAGCATGCAGTAAACAAGACCTAACAATAGGGTCCACCTAATTGCTTTAGGTAGTTTCACTAATCCTGCGGGAGGTAAAACAGCGGTAACGACAACTTTCTCTTGCATACACTTTCTTATCTAATTCTTGAACAGAAACGATAAAGCGATTTAATGACAGAACTATGACAGTAAAGTGAAATTTTCGTCGTTTATCTCGATGGTAAACAACGTAAAAAAGTGACGTTTTAAAATGGTATTGCAACAATAGGGACAATAAATTGGGTTCGGTAATTCATACCTTTAGATCAAATATTATGCATTAAATATACTCTTAGCTAGTGTATTATTTGCTCAGCGCAATCATTTTCAGAGTAACTACGTGTCGATAAACGATATTCCCTTAGACATTGTCATTAATTCAATCGCAATTGCTGGCCTCTTGCTAGTGCTGTATTTATATCGCATCAGCAAGAAGTCGACTATTGCGACAAAAGACCCAAAAAAGAAACGCACGATCAACACTGCGACGTTTGGTGGTATTCAAGAAGACTCAGAGCCGAGCCTCAAACTGCGTAACCCAAAAGATGTGCCTGAGCCGTCCGATGAGTTTAAAAGCTTTGAACTGCTCGATGACGTGATAAATGATAAACAACGCAAAATTATAGACAACGCATCTAGCCTCAAAAAACCACATCCTTTGTTAATGTCATTAACACGCGATATAAATGACCCCAAAGAACTCATGGACATTATTAAAAATGACCCCGAGTTAGTTGTGAAAGTGATTAAGGTTGCGAACTCATCACTGTTCGCCTTACGTAAATCTATTACCACCATTAATCATGCTATCGTTTACTTAGGAGTATTGCAGGCAAAGAATATCGCTATGCAGTTTGCACTTGAGCACAGTGCAGAATTTATTAGCCAAGAACAAAAAAGAGCCTATCATCGCATTTGGAAAGCAAGCTTTTTGGCCAGCTCAATTGGATTACTAATCGCCAAAGATTTGAAGATGGATAACTCGGCAGAATTATCGACTCGTTGCTTGCTGGATTACTTAGGCGATATTTCTTTGCTAACAGCAAAGCCAGAAATTGCAACATTTTATTTAAATAACACTAGCTTCTTTGAACGTGTACTGAATATTCAAAACATACTCGGTACCAACGCTTCTATTATGGGGAAAGCATTCGCTAAAAATGCCCAACTTCCTGAAGAGATTGTTGAAAGCCTAGGTGCCAATACCCTGCCATTGGTTGATAAATTAAAAGATTCTGAACTCAGTCTCGAACAGCAAGGCGTAGTTGCTTTCAGTTATATTATTTGTCGTATTACCGACATGATCGTATTCGAACGTGCCATGGATAATGTGAATATTGATGAAATTAGCTATGCTGAAACTGGCTGTGAATCATTCTTCCACTCTGAAGCCTTAGTTCAACACTATGGTCTCGGACGCATTAACAGTACATTGCGAAAAGCTAAGTTTAGACAAGACGTAGCCAGCATCGTGGATAGACTAGCACTCAATAGTTAGAATCAGCCTGCGCGATACGTATAATCAGCACAAAGAAGCCTGCACAAAGCAGGCTTTTTATTCTCGCGATTGTCTGCCTAATTGACTAAAACGGAATTGGATAATCCCTTAAGATCTCATCAATTTCATGTAAGCACTGCTCAGGTAACTCGAGCTCAAACGCAGCAATATTCTCTTCAAGCTGTGCCATGGTTGTTGCACCAATAATAGTTGAACTCACGCCGTCAACTTGATCGCACCAAGCGAGCGCTAATTGGCTTGGTGTAATACCGTGCCTTTTCGCAACATCGCAGTAAGCGGCAACAGCCTTCTCGGCGTTCTCGGTATTTCTAAATAAGCCTTGTCGTTGCTCCATTGTCCAACGACTGCCTGCGGGACGTGCACCTCCAAGATATTTACCTGACAACATTCCGCCAGATAACGGTGACCAAGGAAGGTAGGCAATATCTTCAAATACACAAGATTCGATCAGGTAGGGCCAATCTTTCACATGCAACAAATTAAATTCGTTTTGGATCGACACTGGGCGAGCAACATTCAGCTCATTACATAATTGCAAGTATGTGTGAATCCCCCAAGGCGTATCATCAGATAAGCCCCAGTGTTTTATTTTGCCGCTCGACAAGGCTTTGCCTAAACCGAGCACGATATCGCGCATTCTATCTTTCTCTGCCGCTACGTCTTGCGTGCTTGCTTTCACTTGATTAAGCCAGTGTTTACCAAAGTGAGGGGAGGTTCTATTTGGCCAATGAAGTTGGTACACATCGATATAATCGCTTTGTAGTCGAGCGAGAGAATCATCAAGAGCGACTTGGATTGAGTCACCACTGATCATGCTGTTATCTCTTACATAGGGAAAACCGGGACCTGCAATCTTGGACGCAATGACCAGTTTTTCTCGCTGGCTTTCATTACGTGACAACCAATTGCCAATGACTCGCTCTGTGTCACCATGTGTTGCTTCTGAAGGTGGTACCGGATACATTTCAGCGGTATCAATGAAGTTAACGCCTTTGTCTAGTGCATAGCCAATTTGTTGATCGGCATCGGCTTGAGTATTTTGCACGCCCCACGTCATGCTACCCAAGCATACGCGAGAAACCGACAAACCCGAGTTTCCTAATGGTGAGTATTTCATTGCTAAGCATTTCCTTTTTATTCTATATGTGCTGAAGCTTTGAGTTCTAAGCGCTTCGACAATCTGTCACTGACGATGTGATGGATACGATAGTAACAGGGATATAGATGATGCCAAAATCGCTTAATTCAATAATGCTTTTAAATGCATAACCACACTGCGCGATAATGCACTTAAGGCGTATCCACCTTCTAACATCGACACAATGCGACCCTTGCAGTGTTTATCAGCAATGTCTTTTATTTGCAAAGTAATCCACTCGTAATCTGCTTCGACTAACCGTAAATGACCCAGTCCATCTTCTGCATGCGCGTCAAACCCAGCAGAAATAAGGACTAATTCCGGTTTAAATTTATCTAGCTTGTCGAACCAATGTTGCACTAACTCACGATATTCATCTCCCTTAGTCCCTGCCGGAATAGGTGTATTGACGATATGAGCTTTAGTCGGTTTGTCACCGCTAAACGGATAGAACGGGTGCTGGAATGACGAACAAAACATGACTCGCTCATCGTCTTTAAAGATATCTTCCGTGCCATTCCCGTGATGCACATCAAAATCAATAATTGCGACCCGTTGCAAACCATGTTCAGCCATTGCATGTCGAGCAGCGACAGCCACATTGTTAAAAATACAAAAGCCACCCGACTTTGCATATTCAGCATGATGGCCCGGTGGCCTAACTGCACAAAACACAGCATCAGCTTCGTCGCCCATCACCAAATCTACAGCATTAATTCCTGCGCCAGCGGCATATAATGCAGCATCCAGTGAGTGTGGCATCATTAAAGTGTCATCATCTAGCCAACGATGACCCTCTTCCGGTGCTTTTCGAATCACATCATCCACAAATTTTCGATCATGAGCGCGGCATATTTGCGCGAGCGACGCTGGTTGTGCATCTATGAATTGAAGTGCTAATTCAACGCCAGAGGCGATTAATTGGTCGTTAATACTATGCAAGCGAGCTGGCTGCTCAGGGTGCTCTGGATCCATGTCGTGTAACAAACATTTCGGACTACTGATAAAAGTAAGTGACATTTACTTCTCCTCCAAAAACAGAACTAGCTCGACTTCTGCCGGATCTGGGTTAAACACTCGTTTAAATTCAAACTGCTCAAACACAGAAATCATAGGTTTATTCTCACTGCGAACAAACGCGACCATTTTAGAAATATGTCGCTGTTTAGCGATATCGATCATTTGCTTCATTAAGCGTGATGCCATGCCCTTTCCTTGTTGATTTTCGCGTGTCACGAAAGCAACTTCACAGGTATTGTCTGGATTGAGGTAATATCGACCCACTGCCTCAATGGCTATTTTAGATCCTTGCTGATTCACAATGGTTAATGCCAGATCTTTGGTCTGATCAACGCTCACAAGATCACAAGAATTTTGTCTACTCATGCCCTGAGGGATGTAGTTATAGCGTAGGCGGAGCGTTTCTTTGGTATGTGAATAAAAGAACTCTTGTAGCTGGCGTTCATCTGCTGGGTTTAAAGGTCGTAGGTAAAAAGTGTCACCTTGAATTGAAATTTCTTTCAGTTGAAGCTCGCCCAATTCTGGCACATCGGTTGGGAATTTAGTTTGATAATCAGGAACCCAATAGTGCTGACGTACTGATGCGAGCAATTCTTCTCGAAACTTAGGGTGAGCGACACGTATCAGCTCTAACGCACGTTCACGAATACTTTTGCCTTTTAAGCTAGCCACACCAAACTCGGTAATCACGTAGTGAACATTACCGCGTGAAGTAACGACACCTGCGCCATCGGTAATGTTCGCAACAATACGCGATACGCTGCCGTTCTTCGCCGTTGAAGGTAACGCGATAATAGGCTTCCCACCTTTGCTAATTGTTGCGCCAGTCACGAAATCGACTTGCCCACCAATGCCACTATAAAAGTCATGGCCAATCGAATCTGCGACCACTTGCCCTGTTAAGTCGACCTCGAGCGCACTGTTGATTGACACCAGATTATCGTTTTTGGCAATGTTCGTGGGTTTGTTGACATAACTTGACGGGTAGAATTCAATATGAGGGTTGTTATGCACAAACTCATATAAGCGCTCTGTGCCCATGCAAAAACTAACCACGGACTTACCCGGGTGAAAGGTTTTTTTACGATTATTAATCACCCCTGATTTGATTAGATCGATCACTCCATCACTGATCATCTCGCTATGGATCCCAAGATCCTTGTGTTTGCTCAAATATCGCAAAGTAGCATCGGGAATTTTACCGATGCCGAGTTGTAAGGTTGCCCCATCGTTAACCAACATCGCTACATATTGACCAATACGTTCATAGATATCGGTTTTCGGGGCTTGATGCACTTCAGGCAAAGCCTGCTCATGAGTTAAACAGGCAGCAAACTCAGAAATATGCAGAAAAGAATGGCCCGCTGTTCGCGGCATTTTTGGATTGATCTGGGCGATTATTTTTTTGGCAGAACGAGCAGCTGACATCACCACATCAACCGAGACGCCGAGTGAACAATAACCCAGCTCATCAGGAGGACTAACCATAATTAAGGCTGCATCTAAAGGGAGAATATCATCCGAAAACAAACTCGAAATTTCTGATAAAAAAACTGGCGTATAGTCGGCGCGACCTTCGTCCACAGCTTGCCGAATAACCTTTCCATGAATAAAGAAAGTATTCACTTTAAATTGGCCTTGATGTTCTGGCAGCGCCCAGCGCTCATCTGATAGAGTGCCAATATGGGTAACTTCAATATCCTTAATGCCTTTGCCATCTTGGATAAGGCTATCAACTAATGCGTTTGGAATACCGGCATTCGACCCTAAGAAAATCCGGTTACCGGATTGTAGTAAGTCATGCCACGTTATTTTATTATTAAACTGGGAAACCACCGATTGCATGCGCGCTCCAAGAGGTGTTGTTGAAAACGGAAAATACTGAAAGCTTCACCATAATATAGACAACTATGTTCACCTATACATTGATCTAGCTTACATAATTGCTTAACTGCGCTCCTTTTTTGCCAGCCCGAAATTCATTTAAATTGTCGAGAGTCGTTTGCGCAATATTATGCAGTGCCTCGCGAGTAAGAAAGCCCTGATGTGACGTAATCACGACATTACTAAACGTGGTTAAACGCGCAAAGACATCATCTGTGAGCACTTCCCCACTGCTATCTTTGAAGAAAATGTCGGCTTCTTCTTCATACACATCAATACCCGCGGCCCCAATTTTCTGAGATTTAAGCCCTTTGATTAGCGCTTTGGTATCGATCAATGCGCCTCTGCCGGTGTTGATCAACATGACGCCTGATTTCATAAGCTCAATCGCAGCCATACCAATCATATGGTAGGTATCTTTATTTAACGGGGCATGCAAACTTATAATATCGCTGTTTGACAATAGCGTTTCCAAATCCACATAACTCACATTTTTCTTCGCTTGCAACTCAGCATCCATGTTCAAATCATAAACTAATATTTGGCAACCAAATCCGCTCAGAATATCAATGAGTACTTTGCCAATTTTACCAGCACCAACAATACCGACTGTTCTGCCATGCATGTCAAAACCAACTAAACCATCGAGTACAAACTGTCCGTTTCGATTGCGCATGTAAGCCCGATGAAGCTTGCGGTTTAGCATTAACATCAATGCCACGCTGTGCTCGGCGACAGCGTAGGGACTATATTCAGGCACGCGCACCACGTCGATCTGATGTTTTTCACAGGCGGCTAAATCAACGTTATTATATCCTGCACAGCGCAAAGCGATTATTTTAACGCCGAAGCCAGCGAGTCGCTCAATGACCGCTTCACTACAATCATCATTCACAAAAACACAAATGGCCAGGCAGCCCTTCGCTTGTGCTGCTGACACTAGATTCAATGAGGTATTTATATAGATGAGGTCGACAGGTGTATCACCTAAGTCTTCAAAAGCGGCTTTATCGTAAGAATGGGTATCAAAACAGGCAACCTTAAGCTTTCCTTTGTTATTATAGCCAAAGTTCTCTTTTTGAGTTTCCAAAGCATCAAGAATTTGCTGATACGCTGCCGGTGTTATCGACTGATGGTGTTCGAGCAAACGGTTAATAAACTCAAGTCGTTGTTTGCCGTTAAATGGCTTGTCAGTCATTGTCGTTTCCTTGCTTTGATGTGAATCGGCTGATGCTACATAGTGGCCTATTGGACCAAGGATTTTAGCCATTCCTTTGGAGACATCCCAACGCGTTTGCGGAAAACACGAGCAAATGCAGAGCCATTTTCATATCCTAAAGTGTGAGCCACAATACCAACCGATTGCTCTTTCTTCAACAGCGTTTGTGCAATGCTCATGCGCCAATCTGCGACATAGTCACCGGGTGTTTGCCCCAGTAATTCTTTAAATATAGCAGCAAATTTTGAACGCGACATGCCCGCATCTGATGCCATATTGTCTAATGTCCAATTGGCTTCTGGCGCTTCATGGATTTTGGTTAATACCCGACTTAATTGGGGGTGAGACAAGCCCGATAATAAGCCTTGTGATACGCTATCTTGCGCCAGCACTTCGCGTAAAATTTGAATAATAAAAATGTCACACAAACGGTTGATCATAGGTTGTCGACCACACTTGCTTGCAAAGGCTTCTTCAAATAACCACGCAGCAGAGCGGCCCAAACTGGGATGCTCAGACAAAGGATAGTGGACTAACTCAGGTAAAGCACTCACGATAGGGTTGCTGGCGACCGTTTGATAGTGAATAGTGGCGCAAACCAAATCAGCCCCTAATTCTGGATCCGTCTCGAAGCGATGAGTATTGCCGCGAGGAAAGTACATCACACTCGGTTCATCTAAAATAATCGGTGCCAAGCCTGGACGAACAATTTTAAGTTTACCTGCACGTAAGAGATGCAAATGTCCATGTACTGGTTCTTCTTTGTCTAATTCAAAAGAAGACATGCCACAAAGGTTGCCGGTAAAAAACACACCAGCATCCATCGAGAAGCGATTTAAAATATCTGACAAACGATCCATAGACTTCAAATTGGACGATATGAACGAAAATACAGATTATAACAATCAAAACGTGCCTACAAGTATTCTATTATGAATTTATTCACTATTGCCGCAGCAGAGTTTGTTTGGTTTCTTTCTCAATTTGCTTGCGGCGTTTTTTTCACATAGCGCATGGCCACGTTGCAACGTTCATAACTTGCACCATACTTTTCCATAATATCTTTGTCGTGCACAAAGCCATTCTTTTCGTACAAGTGAATAGCAGCCTCACATTTTGCATTCGTTAGCAGAAACAGAGTAGACACCGGCATAGCAAGCGCTTGTTCTATCACATATTGAAGGAGCACCTCGCCCACTTTTAAACCACGTGCAGAATCCAGTACGCCCATTTTGGTTAGCTCAAAATTACCGTTCCCTTTGTTCAGTAATGCACAAGCACCAACAATGCCTAGTTCAGGATGTTTTGCGAACCAAATTTTCCCGCCTTTATCGATAATATGCATGCGCGGCTGTTGTAATACTTCTTTATCAATCGTTTCTAGGACGAACATCGCATTGATCCACTGAGCGTTGATTTCTTCAAAATAAGGAGCAAGTTCATCTGTAAAACTTAAGAACTCGATATTGTTATTCATAGCGGCCTTATCCATATAGTGTTTTGTGCGTTGTAGTAAATTTTGTTTTTCGAAAGACTTTTCAAAGGTCAGTAGTGCACGATAAAAATCGTTATTGGATTCTTCACAAAGATCCTTTGCCGCTTTTTCAACGGCTCGCCAAATGGGTTTCATCTTTTCTATCGAATGCACCCCTTTCTTACTTAGTTGAAGCTGGCGCTGTCTGGAGTCTTTGCTCCCCACCGTCACTTCAATCAGTTCTTCAGCCAATAGTTGCTTACAAAATTGGCTCAGTGCCGGCTGGGAGAGACCAAGCGCTTGTGACGCCTCCACAATAGTGACTCGTCCTTTCGCATAGAGTAATGCCAATAAAGTGAACCATTTTGGCTGGATTGCCATGTCAAAAGTTGCATAGACCTCAGCAGCACTCGCCATCACTTTTTCACTAATGCGCTTTAATCTGCTACCCAAAGCAAGCTCTGCTAATTCATTGAGAAAGTCGTTTTGCATGGTTTATCTTCTTGTTTATGGTGAACAGTATCTTGCTTTTTTATGAATTCCTTCGAATAATATATAAGCACTTATATAAGTGGTCAATGTTTTATTTTGGAATGTGTTAATTTCTTAGGCACAAGCCTTACAGGGTTTACCATTTGTCGAAATGCTTACTTTGCTCTAGTATGGCTTAAGGGTGGTTGACGTGAGCAAGATACACCAATGAAATATAAAGTACTGTTGATAGAGCACGATGCTTCAAGCCTTCGCGTATTGAAGCGCGTTATTGGTAAATCAAATCTTGATGTTGTTAGTGCGACTACACTCACACAAGCCAAAGCGATATTTAGTACAACACCACCCGAAGCATACCTTTGCGCCGTAGTAGATTATAGTTTGCCTGACGCGCCAAATGGTGAAGCGATTGACTTTGCGCTAGACTCTTTTGTACCCGTTATCGTGATTACCAGCAGCACTCAAGAGGATGTTCGAGAGCATATTCTCAGTAAAGCAGTTATCGATTACATTCCTAAGCAAAATGCCCAAATTTATGATTACTTAAGTCGTTTACTTCAGCGCTTGCAGAAGAATAAAGGCGTAGGTGTGTTGGTAGTCGATACGTCCAGGAGACGCAGAGCAGCAATGATTTCCTTGCTACAACGACACAATTTCGATACGCATGAGTTAGCAAAGCCTGAACAAATATTGGATTACTTAAGCACCTATTCCAATATTCGATTGATGATCATCGACAATCAATTAGGCGACATTGTAGGCATTGATGTGGTCGCCGATGTGAGAAAGCATTTTCACAAAGATACGCTAAGTATTATAGGGTCTTCTGAACAACAATCTCCTACCGTGCTGGCTAACTTTTTAAAAAGTGGTGCCGATGATTATCTGGCAAAACCTTATTGTCATGAAGAGTTTTTTGTTCGCGTTATGCAGAATGTAGAGTACCTCGAACAAATCGCATTGATCCGTAAAACAGCAAATGCTGACTACCTTACAGGGTTGCCGAATCGCCGCCACTTTTTCAATCAGGTGCATGAACAACTGCGACGAAGCCATACCAAACACACACTTGCATTGATGGACTTGGATCTATTTAAAACAATTAATGACACCTATGGTCATGACCATGGTGATGTGGTGTTAAAAGAGTTTTCAAAGTTACTTGAAAAACACTTTGGCAAGTTCTGCATTTCTCGCTTCGGTGGTGAAGAGTTTTGCGTGTTTATCGTAGATATGGACGAAGCGCAGGCTCTGCCCTTATTTGAGGATTTTCGATTAGCGGTCAGTGAGAAGAAATTCACTCGTAAGGGTGTCTCTGTAAACTGCACTGTGAGTATTGGTGTAACGAGCAAATTTAAGAAGAAAGTAGAAAGTATGTTGGGCTACGCTGATGAGAACTTATATAGAGCTAAAGACGCCGGACGAAACCAAGTGATCTCAGACCTTCCTATCTCAACAAACTAATGAAAATCCATTCATAAATTATCATTTACATGGCCTGTAGAGAGCTTCCGTAAATATATTTTTACAAAAGCTCACTTTTCATCTCTCCACTCACCGAGCGAACCTGCCCTAATCGGGCATTTTATCGCGCTTTGCCCTAAACTAGCGCCAATTAAAAACGTACCTTGATTGTACGTTATTCAGCATCAGCGAATAGATGCGACAATGCGTCGTGTCGATGAAACTAAAAGAGAGTAAAACATGGCAGATTTATTTGATAACCCAGCGGGATTAGATGGCTTTGAATTCATAGAATTTTCAGCACCTGAAAAAGGACAATTGGAAACGGTATTCACTGCGATGGGCTTCACTCATATCGCCAACCATCGCACCAAAGACGCACAATTATGGCGTCAAGGTGGCATCAATCTTATTGCCAATTACGAGCCAAAATCAGCAGCGTGGTATTTTGCGCGCGAACATGGCCCGTCAGCATGCGGTATGGGCTTTAGAGTAAGAAATGCGGTAAAAGCATACGAGCACTTGTTGGCTCAAGGTGCTGAGCCTGTGCACGTCGAAACTGGCCCAATGGAGCTTCGTTTACCAGCAATTCGTGGGATCGGCAACGCGATTATTTATTTAATCGACCGTTACGGCGATGAGCTATCTATCTACGATATCGACTTTGAATATATCGACGGCGTAGACCGTAATCCAGTAGGCGCAGGCTTCAAAGTTATCGACCATTTGACTCATAACGTCTATGGCGGTCGCATGGCATATTGGGCTGACTTCTACGAAAAACTGTTTAACTTCCAAGAAATTCGCTTCTTCGATATCAAGGGTGAATACACCGGCTTAACCTCAAAAGCCCTCACTGCACCAGATGGTAAAATTAGAATTCCTCTAAACGAGGAAGGTGAAGGCGGTAAAGGCCAAATAGAAGAGTTTTTACGTGCGTTCAACGGCGAAGGCATTCAGCATATTGCCTTTAGCTGTGATGATTTAGTAGCGTGTTGGGATCGTTTGAAAAACATGGGCATGCCATTCATGACAGCACCACCAGCAACTTACTATGAGCTGCTAGAAGGTCGTTTACCGAATCACGGAGAGCCAGTAGAAGAGTTACAAACTCGTGGTATTTTGATGGATGGAACAACCGAAGGTGGTCCTCGTCTACTACTACAAATATTCTCTGAAACACAACTTGGTCCTGTATTCTTCGAATTTATTCAGCGTAAAGGTGATGACGGTTTTGGTGAAGGTAACTTCAAAGCCCTATTCGAATCTATCGAACGTGACCAAATTAATCGTGGTGTGTTGAATACTAACAAAACTGAGGAAAAGGAGGGCGCATGAGCCACCCAATCCAATTAAATGGTTTTCATCATGTAGCTTACCGCTGCAAGGATGCCAAAGAAACAGTGACCTTCTACCAAGACGTATTGGGCATGGACTTCCAGCTAGCAATAGCAGAAGACCATGTGCCATCTACTGGCGCCTATGACCCTTACATGCACATATTTATGGATGCGGGTAACGGTAATGTATTGGCATTCTTTGAATTGCCAGAACAGCCAGATATGGATCGCGACCAAAACACACCTAAGTGGGTTCAGCACATTGCTATGAAAGTGGACAGTATGGACGCATTGTTTGCAGCGAAAGCGAAAATTGAAAGCCATGATATTGAGGTGATTGGTCCAACCAACCACGGTATCTTTAAGTCGATTTACTTTTTCGACCCAAATGGCCATCGTTTAGAGTTAGCAGCAAACACACATACTCAAGCACAAATGGACGAGCTTCATCGCGTTGCGCCAGATATGCTAGAAGAGTGGAGCAAGACGAAAAAAGCACCGCGCCATGCCGCTTGGTTGCATGAGCAGATTGCTGAGGATAAGTAAGGGTTTATTTTTTCTTTAAGTTTTTTTTTCGAAGCGAAACTTTTGAAAAGCGCCTGACTAAGGGCGCTTTTTTTATGTTTCAATTCATAGATTGTTATGCCCACCGAAACTTCTTTTCAGACTGAAGATTGATGGGTGTAAATGGCTGCTATCTTTTTATTAGAGCGGAACGACCCACTAATAAAAAGCCAATTAAGATTAAACCTAATGCACCCGGGGATGAAAGGTCAGTACTATCTGATCTTTCACGAACAACGTAAGTTACAGTGTCTGTTGTTCCAACTGTATTGTAGGTATATGAACCTTGATTAAGCTGCTCGAATGTAATGACACTACTAAAATTAATAGTTCCAGAGCCAGCCATAGACACATTTTGTCCGCTAGAGATTGTTGGCCACAATGCATTAATAGAGCCTGGAAGCCAAACATAGGAACTATTCCAAATGTTACTAGCAGTGCGAGTGGTAACCACATCTCCTGAAAAATTGAATAAAATATTTCCAGTCACACCAGTAACCGCAGGTAATCCACTTGCAAATATTGCTCCGGACCAACCACCTGTGGGAGCCCACCAGCCAACGGATATATCATCTCGTATTAGCCTGAAGCAACAACCCGAGTTGTTGCTTGTAGCTGAAAATCCGTTATTGGAGTACTCCCCTGATGCTGTCAAAGTGTAATCACTTGAACCTGTTGTACCTTCAAGAGTAAAAATTAAACCTGCATGGCTTTTAAAAGCAAAAACTAAGAACATTAAAGTTGAAATGAATAACGACTTCATACGTTAGCTACCTATCATATTTATAAATTCAATAATCTTACGCAATTATTACGCCAAAAATTAAAAACCAACACTTTCAGGTAGTTATTTTTTTTTAGCTAAACGACTAGGAGAAGTTGTAAAATATACAGACAGATTTAGCGAGTTATTGCAAAATCCACTCAATCTCAACATCAGCTAACTTTTTGCTTTCCTATAGAGGCTACAAGCACCGCGCCAAAAACAATTATCGATAATAGGGGCCGCAATGCAAAGTAAGGCTATAGCAATTATTTTTACTGGACTATAGTTCTTTCTGCGAGCGAGTACAAAAAGGACAGGATAGAGCGAATAAAAACAGGTAATCAATATTGTTACACCAAAAAGGGCGCTTAAGAAAATATCTCCACTAAACTGGTCCCCCTGACTTAAGTTGTAAACAACAGTTATAATTATAAATACACACAAAACTTGAAATAGACTTCTCCAATATCCAAGCAGCTTCATTTAGTTTTACCCATATCTATTTCTATTTCCCCTTTAAAAATCAAAAATGTTACCCCTAATTTTGCTTTATTATCGTGTGTCACACTAGCAGGTCCTGCTTTCAACGATGCATCTGCTTTGGATCCCTCAAGTATCATGACCTCAAGTAAGCCATCTTCAGGTCTGAATAATGCCTCTTCTTTTTCATCCTGTACTTGAACGTTGGATGGCCCGATATTCAATTCAAATCCAGTTTCAAGTCAAATAACACCTAGACCATTTAAATCTAATTTCAATCCTAAGCCTAGTCCTGCTGTACCTGTTGTGGCATTTGCAATATTACTTTTGTTAACGTTTTCACGAAATCCTGAGATATCGGAGCAAGACAGGGGCCGCAATAAGAAAACTGTCCATCAGGGTCAATATACTTATATGGACTGTTATTTGCGTAAGTATATCTTCCAAAGCTGTGTCCAGCGCTATTCCCACGTTGAATATGAGCTATAAAGTCAACCGGATCATAGTATCGTGCCTGCATATACAGTAATCGATTTTACGAACCACGTATATTTGATTGTTTTAAGGCAAAGCTAGTCTAGAGAAGAACTGAGTGAAGAGGCAGAATTTAAAAGAGCATCCCAACTATCAGGCGGATTTTCTGAAGCTAACATTTTATTGAATACTTTATAAGCATCAGTTTTGCTTTCGTATGCACGTTTTGTTTTATCATCGTTTACCCAAGCGTATACGATAATTTTTGATGCTTGGTGATATCGAAAAAATAAACGGTACTGTTGGAAGAACTTTGCTCGAAACCAGTGCTTGTTATTATCGCCAAGTGTTTTGCCTTGCCAATAGTCTGGCAGAGTAGGATTTCGGGGTATAATGTCATAAGCCAATTTATGAATAGCTGCAAATCGCTTCGTTACATTTTTCTTTGTGTAACCTTTTGGATCTTTTTCTTTTAGCTTTTCTAGTTTATCGAAGAGCATCTTATACTGCTCAACAAATAATGGATGCGCATAAAGCTTCCAGCCATTGACGGTGAGTGATGGTTGGGCGGCCAAATTTACTCTTCTTCGTCTAATGGTGAATCAAGGTCGATTTCAACAGCGCTTATGAAATTATCGGCTTTGTGCATTGTATCGGCAGAAAGCGCCTGAATATTTTCAGGATGTTGCTCGATGTCATCGCCTAAGAACGACAAGAAAGCGTACAAAGCCGGATCTTCTTCAATCGAATCAGCACGCGACAAAGTTACACTTCCATTAGATTCAACCGTAAATCTAATTTTATCTTTTTTACCCAATTGCAAGGCTTTACGCACCACACTAGGCACAGTCGTTTGATAGCGCTCCGTAAGGGTCGATTCTGTTTGTAGCGGTAATTGTGGCATCAAAGCATCCTCAACTAAGTTTATAGAATAATAGTAATGCAAACGCATTACCATTGCTAGTACTCATTAATATAACGGTTGCTCGCTCAACGCCGACGGATGGCTTTTGTTATGCACCACCTCGCTTCATACAGCTTAGCTTGACGCACCTGGTAACCATTTCTGATAATTTATCAGGTTTGTATGCTTTACCATTGTTGGCTATAAACAAGGTACTGCCCGAAGCAATTTTGGCCTGACTCTGGTCAGATACAAGGCTATACAGTCATGACCGACGTTGTACGCAACTGTGCCCATGGTAATTATAAAATACCGTCTAGCTGAAAACAGTAAGACGGCATTATCCATTAATGGCGAAAATAAATGGTTATTGTATTGGTATGGATTCACAAGAATTCTTGGATAACCACTTATCTATTGAGTTATTATTAACTGAAACTTTAGTTATTTTGATAATCCTGTCTGCAGAATCGAAATCAAGGCTGAATATCAACTCACCATGCCCTAATAAAACCCCTTGAGAAGGCATAGAAAAAACATTATCAATATTGGTACAACTCAATAATGCCCTAAATCTATCAGTAAAAATTTCTTTGAAATTATTGATGAGTTCTTCTTGTGTGTTTATATTTAACTCATAATCCTCTACCAACATACTATCACTTCTAAAGTTAACCTCTATTGGGTAATCAAATACGTCGGCGGTGGCTGTTTTATCGCTTTTTGCTATTGATTCTTTAATCTGCTTCAAAAAACTACTGACCTCAAATGGTGTAAGAAAAGAGTCACAAGAGAGATATCGCCCATTTTTGGTTAAATCATGCTCAATATCGAATTTTTTGTGAGTATAGCTATCAGGCAATAAGTTCCAAGTTTGTTCCAAGCATCCCTTTTCCTCAAAATTTAAACTCACGAAAGTTATAAGCATTAAGATCATTGCTATTTTCATAAAATGTTTACCTATTAAATAGTTCTGTTCGTGCCTGACTTCTGTTAATCAAACCACCTTGTCTATTGCCGTTGCTATCTTTTGTGTAGATCAGTTGTTTTCCCATTTCTTTGTAATCTTTATTTATGATAGCAGCATTTAGCGACGGACTTTTATTTTTCAAATTACCAAACCCTACATTATATGTCAGGTCAACTAGCGCATCGAATTCATTTTGTGACAGTCGCAAATCACCGACTAGCGATTTAAGAAGACCTTCAGCGGTATCCAAATCAGCATCAAAGAAATCATCTGACTGTTGTTGCGTAATTTTGTCACCTAACTTTAAATTATCTTTAGGCAAGACTTTGTGACCGATGCCCACAGTATTATGTTTTGCCTTATCCTCATAAACTTCAAGTATCTCACCCTCATGCTTTCTAATAAGCTCTTTTCCTTCCTCTCCAGTTTCTAGTTCATCATTGTCTTGGCAAATTGTATCAGGATCTTTGGCAGGATATTCAGCACACATACCACTTGGGTCTGTGTATTTATAGGGATTGTTTGCTACATATGAGTATCTGTTAAAAGTGTGGGTACCTCTAAACCCGATCGGATCATTTGAGTAAAACCGACCTATGACTGGATCATAGTATCGTGCCTGCATATACAGTAATCGATTTAACGACCCTAGTATATTTGATTGTTTTACGGCAGAGCTAATCCAGTGAAGAACTAAGGGATGAGGCTGACTTTAAAAGAGCGCCCCAGCTATCGGGCGGATTTCCTGACGCTAACATTTTACTAGATACTTTATAAGCATCTGTTTTGCTTTCGTATGCGCGTTTTGTTTTGTCATCATTTACCCAAACGTATACGATAATTTTTGATGCTTGGTGGTATCGAAAAAATAAACGGTACTGTTGGAAGAACTTTGCTCGAAACCAGTGCTTGTTATTATCGCGAAGTGTTGTGCCTTGTCGATACTCTGGCAGAGTAGGGTTTTGGGGTATAATGTCATAAGCCAATTTATGGATGGCAGCAAATCGTTTTGTCACGTTTTTCTTTGTGTAAGCTTTCGGATCTTTTTCTTTCAGCTTTTCTACTTTATCGAAGAGCATCTTATACTGCTCAACAAATAATGGATGCGCATAGAGCTTCCAGCCATTAACGGTGAGTGATGGTTGGGCGGGCAAGTTTACTCTTCTTCGTCTAATGGTGAATCAAGGTCTATTTCAACAGCGCTTATGAGATTATTAGCTTTGTGCATTGTATCGGCAGAAAGTGCCTGAATGTTTTCAGGATGTTGCTCGATGTCATCGCCTAAGAACGACAAGAAAGCGTACAAAGCCGGATCTTCTTCAATCGAATCAACACGCGACAAAGTTACACTTCCATTAGATTCAACAGTGAATCTGATTTTATCTTTTTTACCCAAATGCAAGGCTTTACGCACCACGCTAGGCACAGTCGTTTGATAGCGCTCCGTGAGGGTCGATTCAGTTTGTAGTGGTAATTGTGGCATCAAAGTATCCTTAACTAAGTTTACAAAATAATGGTAATGCATTTGCATTACTATTACTAGTACTCATTAAGGAAAACAAGGGGTCAGTGTCACTTATTGCTTGCAATACTGCCGATACCGATAGGACTTAGGTCTAAGCTCCCATAGCCAGTTTCAAATTAATTGGCGTAATAGTATTAATAACAAATTAACGATCCTTTTCCTCTCCTACAGAAGCAATAAGAACTGCGCCAAAAATAAATATAGATAACACATTACATAATATACTCCAATCAGGTAGAGCTTTAGATATAGAATATAGAGTAACCAACGTTGCTTGGAATATAGCGATCTTAGTTATTGGCCAGCTTCTTGGTTTATTTGTTAAGTAACCATAAATTATAGTAGCAATTGCAGCGCTTATTACTCCTAACACCGCACCCCACTCATGAAGAACTAGAAAAGGACAAAAAATAATAAAATCCCTAACTCGCTGTTTTATATTTCTATTCATAAATCACTCTGATGTGAGCTAATCATTGAGACTTTCTGGCTTCTTCTCCAGCGTTAAAACACAGCCAGATTCCACATGCACCATCGACAGCATGCATTCCTGTTGGGTCAGTATATTTATAAGGATTATTATTCACATAAGCATAGCGATTAAAGCTATGAATATCCCTAAAACCAATCGGATCATTTGAGTAAAACCGCCCGATAACTGGAGCATAGTATCATGCCTGCATATATACGAAAAAGGTATCCTAATCGCATATTTGCACAATAATTAGAAGTAAAGATAGATAGATTTTACCTTCATTTCACTTGCTATAAACGATACTACCCACGACAAAAGGGCCTGGTATTTGAAAGACGTGGGCTAGTCTTATTTAGTCAAACCAATATCGACAGGTAAAGATATGAAAAAAATCACCGGAAGTTGCATTTGTGGAAGAGTAGAATTTACTGTCGCAGACCAATTTGTTTATGCAGGTTATTGCCATTGTTCAATGTGCAGAAAGTCTTCGGGGGCAGCGGGTACGGCAATTGGTGGTATTCCCAAGAACCAGTTCTCAATAACAAAAGGGCTACATAATATTAAACGTTATAAGCGGACTGCAGAGAGTGTTTCTTGTTTTTGTGAACACTGTGGCTCTACTCTATACGGAGAAAAGCCTTCAATACAGATGGTGCACGTAAGGTATGGTGCGCTAAATAATAGCCCTACCCTACTACCTCAAGCGCATATGCATGTATCATCAAAGGCTGATTGGTATGAGATTTCGGATGAGTTACCCCAATTTAGTGAGTTTCCGACCGCTTAACGACCATAACATAGCGATGCTATTAGTTTTTATATTTCACCTTAGATTCACTATCTTACAGTAATCTTATCTCAAGACATTTACTTAAACATTCGGGAAGTTATGCAGTTACTACGTAAAAGAGCAATGAGTGCACTAGGACTATTTGTTTTACTGATAGCAAGCCAAAACTGCTATTCGCAACAACAGATAAATAACGACGGACTAGAATGGCGCGTTGGGGCAGGATGGCCTTTTATACTTGTTCCTACTGTTGGTTATCAATATAAACACATTACCTACTATGCAAACTACAAATTAGGATTGGATGACGGTTTTTCACTTGGAGCTGAGAAACAATTTGGTAAACATTCAGTAGGCCTTTTCTTTGGCGCAGTAGGCGCGAGAAAAGTAAACAGCAATTGTGAAGGGATATTTTCTTGCATTGTTATATTTGACAACCAAACAACACAAGGAATTGGTGGTTCTTATGAGTACAAATATAGTGAAAATACACATGGTTGGTCGCTAAGATTAGAGGCAGGATACGGAAAAGAGTCTCGCTCAGACACAAATCGAGCCGATGCCAATATTCAATTAGTATATCGCTTTTAAAGTGTTTGCTTTATCGCTTGTTATTTGAACATAAGCAAAATTGGTTGTCAGCAGGCCAAAATAAGGCGACTGGGCGTGTTCATGAGTATTACTCCCTTACTGCTGTTTGAATTTCTACTAGATAGCGTGTGTGTTTTTGTACAAGGCACAAAGTCCAGTGCATATTATTGGCAATTCTTTCAACTAAATACAGTCCATGTCCAAGCCCCTGATAATCAGGTCTTTCATTTTCACCAATGTTGTTTTCAAAGATGATTGAGCTACCGTTATTGAGGAAATTTGTTAAATATTTTTTGCCTCTTCGTGCATCACTTGCTTAACCACATCATCTTCAGTGATGGCGGCAAATAACCATGTAATACATGCAAATAGCACACATATTGCTGCTGCTAGGCTAGCAAATGTGATAAAAATGCGACGGCTAATTGAGGCTGATGCCATGTTTGTTACTCAATATGTTGATGGTCAGCTTTGCGTCAAATCGGTAAGTACACGTTTATGAAATGTGCGATTTTTCATATTAGCAGAAACCAATCAACAAAATCGACAATCGATAGCTTTTGCGGAAAGTTGTAGACTCTGCGCAAAAGCTTTTTGAATGGCTAGGACTTCTTTATTTGACGATAAATAAATAACAGTACCAAAGCTCCCACTACTGCAGTTGCCATGCTACCTAGGCTAAAGTTACCGACACTTCCTAAACCCAAAAACGAACCAATAAAACCACCAACGAAAGCACCAGCAACACCTAACAAAGTGGTTATGATAAAACCACCACCATCTTTACCTGGCATGATCCACTTAGCCAGAATGCCAGCAATCAAACCAAAAATAATCCATGAAATAATGCCCATGTTGGACTCCTGTTTAATTTTTATTGTTGTAGCGTTATGTTTTCAGTTGTCCGGTATAAAGTCAAACAATGCTTATTACAAAAAAGTCGCGACTACAGAGTAGTTCGCGACTTCGTTATTTCTGCGCCTTAAAAAATCGCGCCTCAGAACTCAGTTAAATGCTATTTAACTCAGCCTCCAAGCGTTCTTTTTCGCTCTTTTCTGTGCCTACAAACCTTCCCCACTGCTGTGCTGCAGCACGGCTTGATTTAAAGGCTTCAGCCTTAGCTAATTCATCCAGCGCTAGGGCATAGCGTTTTTGATTGTAGTGCGCTAAACCTATTACCATGTGCACTGCACCTTGGTTCGCTAAGCCGCCTTTTTCAATAGCTCGGCTTGATGCTTCAATCGCTTTATCAAACTGATCGCTGTTGTAATATAAGTGGCCAAGTTGTGCGTCTAACTCACCATCTTCAGATAGCTCAGCTGCATCAATCAGCACCGGAATCGCTTTGTCTTTTTCTTTGGCTGCGGTCCAACAAATGGACAAAAACTTTAAGTTACGTAAGTTGGCTTCAAGTACGCCATTCTTAATACCTTGCTCCATTAAGGCGGCGGCTTTATACGGCGCTTCATGGTAATAGTATAACTGAGCGAAGTTGAAGATATCTGAAGCTGACTCGACGTAACCCATTTGATAGGCACTTTCCATCATCGCAAGCTGCTTCTTTTCTTGCCCTAGTTCACCATACATGCCCGCTAACTGGATCCAGTATTTAGGGTTATCGTACAGGCGGATCATTTTGGCTAAGATTTCTTTCACTTTCTCAGGCTGCTTCATTTCGTAATACACAGCACGTTGCAGTATTAACCAACCTTCATCCGGCAAATAGCCTTCTGCTTCATGGCCTTCAATCGCTTGCTCAATGTACCTAGCAGACTCTGAATAGTTCTTATTCTGATAATGCGCTTGTGCTTTCAAAACATAGTTTTTTGGTGGAATAACGCCGTTGTTCAAGGCTTCCCACTGCTCTAATTTACGAATACTTTCGTCGAAGTTACCCTGCGCCATATGCAGTTGAGCCAAACTGAATAGTGTCGTTTGCTCGTACTTCTCTGGGATCGGTTGTTGCTGAACAGCTAGCTCAAAGCTTTCGATTGCTTTGTCGAGTTGGTCGCTGTTGTAATAGATAAAGCCGTAGAAGTTATACATCATGGATTGCTCGTAAGCATTCATCGAGCTTTGTTTATCTTTTACTTCATCGAGGATCTCAATCGCTTCACCGACATTACCCGCGTCGCCAGCAGTTTGTGCACGAGATAATTGCTCATAGACTCGCGAACGCAATGCCGGTACACGTCTCGTTTTACGCTCACCAGGGCTGATTGCTTCACTTTCATCTTGCAAAGCAATAGCTGCGTAAGAGTTGCTACTTACTGAGCTGAGTAATGCAATTGATAGTATCGCAACGCAACACGACAGCATTAAAGAGAGTTTGTTTTTCATAATCGCTCCCTACCCATCTATCTTAAAGGTTATACGGTTCTGTACGCCCGCCACTGCGATAGGCTCGCCATTCACAACTCTCGGCTTATATTTGAATTTCTTCGCCGCGTCCATCGCTGCTTGATCAAAAATACCTTCTGGCTTCGCTTCAACAACAACGGGATCTACAACGGCACCTACCTTATTTACGGTGAATTCAACGATGACGTAGCCTTGAATACCACGTTGCAAAGCTCGACGAGGATAAACCGGTGTCACTTTAACAATCGGCAAATATTCACCATCACCAGAGCCTAAGGCTAAGCCGCCATCAAGGCTAATATCATTGGCCACATCAGCACCGAAGTCTAAGCCTGCTCCTTCACCATCAGGTGATGGAGAATCCATTTGCGGTTGCTCCATTTCAGGTGGTGGATTCTCTGGCTTGGGTGGCCGCTTTGGTTTGTTCTCTTTTTTCTGAACCGTTTCATCTTTTGGTACACGAACAAAGTCCAAGACCTTACCAACAGGCGGTTCTGTAAGCTCTTTATCGCCACTGGCGATCAAAGCTTGCATTAGGAAAAACAGACTTAAGGTAATAAAACCTGCAAGTACTATCGCTATCAACAGTCTAAGCATAATCTTACTCGTTGGCTGCAATAGAAACGTCAGGAACACCTGCGGCACGCGAGGCATCCATAACTTTGATTAGGGTTTCGGTTGTCGACTTACGATCAGCTTGAATAACAACTGAACCCTGAGGGTTTTCAGCGTGCATTCTTTCGACGTTTGCCTGAACTGCACGCACATCGATTTTACGCTTGTCGATCCAAATCTCATTTTTATCATTGATTGCTATCAGGATATTTGCTCTGTCTTTTTTCACCGCCGTAGGTGCATCGGGACGGTTCACATCAATACCTGACTCTTTTACAAAAGACGCAGTAACGATGAAGAAAATCAGCATGATGAAAACAACGTCAAGCATTGGTGTCATATCGATTGTTGCTTCTTCTTCTTCGACTAAATTTTGTAAATGTTTCATAATTGTTCCTTAAGCAAACGCGCTATTCGCTGCGTTGGAGTTGCAATGCGTCTTCAAGATGCATGCGTTCTGTTTTTGCTGTACGAGTTAACCAAGTGGATGCAAATACACCTGAAAGCGCGCCGACCATACCCGCCATTGTTGGGATAGTCGCTTGAGATACACCGGCAGCCATAGAACGAGCATTACCGCCGCCTGACATCGCCATGACATCAAATACCATTATCATGCCGGTCACTGTGCCCATTAAACCTAGCAGTGGACACAAGGCCACTAAGGCTTGAATAATTGGCAAACTGAAGCGCAAGCGTAAACTCACTCGAGAGATCATCGCTTGACGAATTTGAACAGCATTCCAAGAGGCGCGCTCATCGCGTGCTTTCCACTCTTGAATGGTCGCTTTCATCATTTGTTTGTGACCTTTGGTCACGTATAAGATCCTCTCGAGTATCAATATCCACATCACGAAGATGAGCGCGCCGATCACCAGCAGGATAGTCCCGCCGGTTTCGGTAAAATCACGAATTGATTCGAAGATATCTACAAACATGGCTTATGCCTTATCTTCTTGCTTTTCAGCACGTTCGGCAATAACACCCGCAGCTTGTTCTTGTAGAATCATCACAACGTTCTTACTTTGCGTGCTAAGTAGTGCGTAAAGAAGCGTTGTTGGAATAGCCACGACCAAACCAAGTACTGTCGTCATCAATGCTGATGAAATACCGCCTGCCATGATTTTCGGGTCGCCGGTTCCGAACAAGGTAATTTGTTGGAAGGTCACAATCATACCGGTAACCGTTCCAAGTAGACCACCTAGAGGCGCCACTACTGAAATCATTTTCACAAGCGTTAACCAACGCCCTAACTTTGGTACTTCGCCCAAGATAGCTTCAGTCAAATGGAGCTCTAATGCTTCGGTATCCACATTCGGGTACTTTTCTTTAACTTTCAATACACGACCAAGTGGGTTTTTGTCACTTAAAGTTTCTGATTTTAATTGGCGATTCACAGAGCCCGTTACTAAAGTCAGTACGATAAAGCGCCAGAAAGCCACTACAATCCCAACTGCACCGACAGCAATAATGATGTAACCAACAAGTTCACCTTGGTGAATACGCTCTTCCAAAGAAGGAGCTTGAACTAATAAACCTAAAATTGAGCCACCAGTTGGATCTAAGCCAAAGGAAACAAGGTCACCATCTGAAGCTTGAAGTTCTGCGGTAGAATTTACAAAGCGAGCCGCTGGTAAGCGTAACAGTTCAGATACCACACCAGTAGCACCTTCATATTGAAGGTACTTGCCATCAGCTACTAAGCCAAAGGTACCCACTCGAACAACTTCTTTATTGACTTTCTGGCCACCGGCTTCTACCACATCAGTGTTGAAGCGAGTGACTTTGCCAGACTCTGTCATTTCGCGCTGAATCTCAAACCATACTCGCTCAATTTCCGCGATTGACGCAAGCTTAGTCGACGTCCCCATAGACTGAGCCATGTTATCAAGGAATTCTGCTCGGCCAGGAATTTGTGCAGAGATATACGAGTTAGCAAATTTGTTCTTAGTATCACCAGCAACTTGTTGCAGTACACCAAACAATTCTTTCAATGAACCAAGACGATTATCTAAGGCGCCGTTAAGGTCTGAAATCTTAAATTCGTTTTCTTCAAATTGGGTTTCAAGTCTTTCTGAAAGTGCCAACTGGTCATCGCGCTGTTTGCGGATATCACGCAAAATTTGGTCTTGCTGAGCACGCTGATTAATGAAGTCTTGTTCTCTTGCTTTGTTTTGTTCGCTTTGGGCGAATTTGCCCTCTTCTAGTTGTTTAAGAAGAGCATCCAAATCAAGCGCGGTGTCTGATTGCGCATTTACAGCAAAAGACAGCGTCATTGCTGCAGTCGCGGCAAAAACTGACTTCACTAAGGTGGTTTTGATTGTCGTTAAAAATGTCATGATATGCCCTTAGTCCGTAATCGCAACTGGAACCATCAATAGGTCCGGCGCTAGTTGTTTCTTGGCTATTTTCAAGCCCTTGGCGATTTGGTTCTTGTAACTTGAATCAAGCTCTTCCCACTGGCGCGTTTGTTTGTTCCACACACCTTGTGCACTTGCGTCACGTGTTTGATAAATCAAGGCAGTACGACCGATGCGAAGAAAGTCGACTGAACGTTCAGTACCGTCAATTTCTTTCAGGCCAGGATAAGCTTCAATCGTTTTGCCGTAATCCATTTCAACTTGGTAAGCTTCCATCACACGACGGAACTTTTCAGAAGGAGACACATCTGCGCGATCCATCATATTCTGTAAATCTAGGATGCGGTTGTTACGCTCTTCTTCAAGGAAGGGGACGTCTAATGCGACGAACTGCGCTAAACCGTCAATCATCCGAAGCATGAGAGGTGTAATTTGACGTTCTATGACACTGACTTCATCAATAGAGTTGTTCAAATCAAGCATTTCTTGTTCTTGATTTGCAATTTGACGACGTAGTTGTTCGTTATAAACTTCTAAGCCTTCAATCTCTTTACTGATGGTTTTAAACTGTTGAAGTTTGTCATCAATCTGATCAGTGATGCTATTAATTTTAGTCTGTGACTTGGCAGCAGACTCATTAATTTCAGTCGCCTTTTTGGCGGCTGGTTCCAGATAGCTATCTTCTTGAGCATTCACATTCGAGCTAATAAGCACGGTTGTTACAGCTGCTGCTATCAACGTTTGAATAACCTTCATATACGCATCCTAATTTCAAATTAAACCGGTATGGGCCACATACCAAAATCTGCGCAAAGGATAGAGGTCTTGTATTACAGATTTATTACATGACTGTCATAATTGGGAGGGATAATAAGTATCGGAAATGAAAAAGGCTGCACTACCTTTGAATAGTGCAGCCTTTTAGCTAGCTTAGGACTTTTATGAACTTTTTATGTCAGTTTAAAAATCGTATTTGATTGCCAAACTAATCTTACGTCCGCGCGTTTCTGAACGTAATAAGACATCTTCAAATTCAAGTTCTTTGGTTTCACCTAAAATGTTTTGAACCTTAAAGGTCAAGGTCGTATTGAAATCAGGATAGTACTTATAAACTGTATCAAATGAATGAAAAGGTTGCTCATAACTATCATCAAAACCATCGATACCAGGTATTAATATACGCTCACCAAACACGTTGTATACTACTGATACGCTGTGCTCACCGTTGTCTGAATCAAAACCACCTTGCAGGTTCATCACGTATTGTGAGTGGCCTGTTAAGCGACGTTCTAGGTTTGTAACCGCAGCCGACACACCAGTTTGGTCAACAATATTCTGACGATCAAGTTGAATCTCAGAATCACTTAAGGTTAAGTTACCTGAAACAAACATATTGTCCCAAACACCTTTGCCAATAAATTCTAAGCCTTGCAAAAATTCAACTTCAATACCAAATAACTCACCTGTTTCAGCATTGGCGATCCTGATCAAAGGTGGGCCATCTTGCGCTGGTGATTGCACCGATTCGATCGGCGCATCCATATCTTTATAGAACAAACCGACTGACAAGTTATTCCCAGCTTCTCTATACCACTCCCAACGCAAATCATAATTTAGAATTGACGTAGTTTTGATCCCTGGTGTACCCGCAATTGGGAACTCGGTAAGTGGGTCAATAAAGGTAGAAGAAGAGACTTCTCGTAAGTCTGGACGAACAACCGTTTGGCCAATGCTTGCACGGAATTGCATGCTTTCATCTTTGATGTAAGTTACCGCGAACGCAGGATAAAAATCATCCTCTTGGAAAGCCAGTTGTGAACGGTCAGCTTCATCAGGCAAATCGAACTGGTTAGTTCTAGGGTCGAAAGGCGCTACCACTTGGCGAAAGTCTTCCCAACGCACACCGCCACTAAAGCGCCATTTGTTTTTGTAGAAGAAATCACCCTCGACATAATACGCATCGACTTTTTGGCCAGCAGCATAATCATCACCCGCAATAGTGGTATCACGAATAATGGCAGGACCTGCACCATTGAAATTGTTGATATCTGCTAGCACGGTATCACTCACGCTGTCGAAGTAAGAACTGCCCAATAGCAAACTTGAATCGGCAAATGCCCGAGTGTTGACATCGAAACGTCGGTTTTCAGCGGTACGCGTTTTGGTTACGAAATCCGCACCAAACTTCATTTCCATTTCCCAATTCTCAATAGACACAGGCAAAGTGATGTTGTAACCACCGTTTTCTAGTCTGTCATGCAAAGTTTGGAAAGAGTATCGCGCTGCCGTCGTAGAGTTATTTAAGCCAATTTCGTTATCAAGACTGAAAACGCCATCTTGATTATCGTCACTAATCACAAAACGTGATTCAAAGTTTCCTGGCGCTCTACGAAGTGAACGACCGACGCTGTATTTCCAATCAAAACCGGCAAAATTCAACTCAGGGAACGTGTGCATACCGCGGATTTGGTTGGTAAACATTTTACGTTCTTCATACTCAATCTCAACATCGCGAATACGCAAACCTTCCGCTTGGTTGAGGTTTTCAGTATTACCAAACTTTTCGCTCACTTCGTCACGAGTATCGTTCAAGACAATTAAGCTGTAGTCAACGCGATGGTTACGGTTGTAGTCAATACCAAGGTTGATCATGTTTGACCATTTCACCGTTGTTTCCGTTACAGAAATGTCATCAAAAAAGCGCACGACATTAATTGAATCCTGCACTCGGTCAGCTTGCTGTAATTCGTATTCTTCTGACACTGTCGTTTCGTTGTCATAGCTACTTGTTACCAAGAAACCATAACGTAGTTTATCGTTAACATCATAGCTGTTACCAACAGAGAAACTAAAGCCTGCATCAGGCCCTACGCTCTCGAGGAAAGGGTCGTAATCACGCTTCACGTCACTGAATAAGTCCAATGCTACGTCTTGATCAAGCGAGTCTAGAAAGTCTTTGTTTTGCCACCTTGCAGCAATGGCATCGGGTGCTGCACGAGAGCCATCATCGCGACCTTGCCAGTCTTTATCACCGCCATTGTAGGCAAGTCCATCGCCAGAATTTTCAGTGTTGTAACCTAGGCTACCGCTGACATTGAAAATAAACTGAGTTGGGATAGACTTTAAGCGTATATCAACGTTACCACCACCAAATGACGCTGGCATAGAAGGCGAGTACGACTTCTGAACCGACAAACTCTCGATGATATCTGAAGGGAATAAATCCAAAGGAATAACGTTTCGAGTCGGATCTGGACTTGGCACAGCAGCACCGTTTAGCTGAGTACTAGAGTAACGCTCACCTAAACCTCGAACATAGATAAACTTACCGTCTACCAAAGTCAAACCGGTAACACGACGTAAGGCAGATGCGGCATCGCTATCGCCTGTTCGGGAAATTTGTTCTGCCCCTAAAATGTCGGCAACGAAGGCTTGGTTTTTTCGTTCTTCTAAAACGGCCGTCGCAGTGCCTTTCAATCTTGTGCCAGTTGCAACAACTTCTTCAATGGCCTCTTCTTCTTGCTGGGCATATGCTGCCGGATTAAGTGCAAGAGAAGCCAACACAGCGAGTGTTAACTGTTTCAAGGGAAACCTGTTTGCAGGCTGGTTCATTTTAACCTCTTTAGCTGCTAGTTTTTGCTTATTAATGCGGTGAAACATACTCTGCTTTTACCTTCATTGTGTTGCTGGTTTAAATCGCAAAAAACTAGTCAACGTCTAAACTGAATCTTGGAAACGCAAGTGCGCTACTTATAGTAACGCACCTGTATTATTAACTTTCGAACTTCGTAGCCAGAATTAAAGGCCAACGGTCCAATTAGCAGTCCAGTCGTTCTCTGCATCTTTAACCGCACCGATGAAGTCAACTGATGTAAAGAAACTGTCTAGCGTCGTTACATCTGTTGGGGTTGTTGCATCGATAGTAAAGATACCACTCAATACTGCTGCTTGGTTTGCTGCAGTTGAGTTGCCTGTTTGACCTAGGAACCAAGCTTCTTGGTCAAAAGTACCTGAGTTATTGATATTTTCGTCACATGCCAATACCGAAGATTGGAAGACTAGCTGAGTTGCACTCGTACCGTCCATATTTTCTTCAAGAGTTGTATCACCATCAGACAAATCAGCTTCGAAACACTCGCCCATGCCAGCAGGACCGGTCACGACAAAGTTATATAGCTGAGCGTTAGTTTGGTCACGCAATAGTACGCCTTCAGAGTCAGCGTCTGCAGTGTCAAAGTTGTTACCAATAATTGTCATGTTAGCCACAGTTGGGTTAGAGAAAGGCATACCTTCACCACCGTCACCGTCACCTTCAATACCGCGGTTTGCATCTGAGTCATCGTCAGCATGCTTCACTAAAACAAACTGCATTTTACCGCTGAAGCCATTATCCCAGTCGACGCTATCGTCTTGAATACCAGTTAAAACAACATACTTCGCGTTGACTGCGCCACCGAAGAACTCAACACCGTCATCAGCATTTTTATGTACTTGTAAGTATTCAACCGTTGTACCTGAACCAACCGCACCAAAAGTAATACCGTTTAGTTCGTTGTCTGGTGCAACTTCAAAACCACCGTGCATTACGCGAACGTAGCGAAGTGTACCTGAGTTATCGTCGTCGTTTGTACCACCGAAAACAGCACCTTCTTGAACACCTTCAACTTGAAGTGCACATGGCGTTCCGTCGGTAGGACATTTAGTAGAAGTACCGTTACCTAATATAACCATACCGCCCCATTGACCAGCAGCGCCATTGGCAAGACCTGCAGTCACACCATTTGCAACGTGCTCACGAGAAGTAAAAGTAATAGGTGAGCTTGCAGTACCGTTCGCTTCAATTTTTGAACCACGGCTGACTACTAAGTAATCTGCACCAGAACTACCGTATACCACTACACCAGGCTCTACAGTCAGTGTTGCGCTATCAGTATTATCGCCACCTACGAATACTGCTTCTGATAATGCATAGTGATTACCAGCAGTTAAGGTTAAGTTAGATGTAATGCGACCAGAAAGTTGGCAAGTATTAGTTGTGCCATCTACCGCAGCAATCGTTGTTGTGCCTGCTGGGCAGCCAGATGCAGTTTCAACCACACCCACTTCACCACCACCAAAGCCAAATGCCCAACCTTGACGCCAGTCAGTATCACCGATAGCACCAACAAAAGTATTTGTATCAAAGAATGCATCTAAGCCAGCAGGGTTGCCGCCGCTTGTGCGAAGTGCGCTTTCTGCGGTTAGGGTGCCGTCAGAGTTCAAACCTAAGTTTGCGCGGTCGGCAAATGCGATGAGGTCATTACCCGTTTGATCTGTTGTGAACCAATCATTAAGATCTACGTCTGTATCTGCAAACTGGAAAGGTGTATCACAAGCGATGACTGAGTTTGAAATGGTGATGTTGCCATTGCTTAGGTTGCCCTGAACTGTGTCATCATTATCCATTTCTAAACATTCGCCCATGCCTGCAGGGCCAGTGATCAGCATATTAATAATATTTGCGCCTGTTTGGTCGCGCAACAACACGCCTTCAGAATCGGCATCAGCCGTATCAAAGCTGTTTCCGACGATAGTCATGTTAGCCACTTTAGGTTGTGAAAATGCAGTACCGTCACCACCATCACCGTCACCTTCAATACCGCGGTTGGCATCTGAGCCGTCTGCTGCATGTTCTACATAAACATACTGTAATTTACCGTTGTATCCGTTATCCCAGTCAACACTGTCGTCTTGGATAGACGTTAACACAACGTGTTTTGCATTTACTGAACCACCGAAGAACTCAATACCATCATCTGCATTAGCGTGAACTTGCAAGTAATCAATTGTTGTACCTGAACCAACACCGCCAAAAGTGATACCGTTTAATTCGTTGTCTGGCGCAATTTCAAAGCCCGCATATTTCACTACTACATAGTTTAATGTACCTGAATCGTCAGTCACTTCAGTACCACCGAAGACTGCACCGGTCTCAGCGCCTTCAACTTGTAGTGAACATTCCGTGCCGTCTTGAGGACATTTCGTTGTAGGTGCATTACCGAGGATGATCATGCCGCCCCATTGGCCTGCAGCAACTTCATCACCAATAACGTCATTGTATGAGGTAAAGATAACAGGTGAAGATGCATTACCGATGGCTTCGATTGAAGAACCACGACTGACTACAAGATAATCTGCACCGCGGCTACCGAAAACGATAGTACCCGGCTCAACTTCTAAGGTCACACTGTCTGCGTTATCGTTACCAACGAAAACCGGGCCAGTTAACGCCCATACCGTATCGTTAGTTAAGGTAATGACACCATTGTTTGTGTCATCTGCAATTAAGCGACCAGACAATTCACGAACTTCTACGGTTTGACCTAAGGCTGTAGAAACTTGACCAGAAAGAAAAGTATCAACACTACCAGGCTTTGTATCATCTGGAGGAGTCACGACGCCGCCACCGTTATTGCTGTTGTCGTTATTCACAACACTGTTATCGATGATGTCGCCTTCAGAAATGTTGATGTCGCCACCACATGCCGCAAGTGACAAAGTGGCTGCGATTGCAGATACTTTAAATAGTCCGTTCAATTTCATTGTGTTCTCCAAAACTTCAAAAATAAGAATATATGACTAAAAAATTTGAATGGAGATTACTTGATGTAAATGACAGAAATGTTACATGTCAGTATTGTCACAAAAGTTTCACAAAGAATGAGGGGAAGGCGTTCTTTTTGAGTCGTCCTAATTGACTAACTTTTGTAGCTGACTAACTTTAAGCTCTTGATTTATTGGATAGTATCCGTTTTCAGAAACCATCGCTTGGCCTTCATCAGATAAAATGAATTGCAAAAAAGCGCGTTCTAAAATAGGCAATGGTTCATTCGGCGCTTTGTTAACCACAATGTACAAATACCGAGAGAAAGGATAAGCACCTGAGGTAATATTGTCGGTTGTCGGCGCGATATATTGAACTTGGTCAGCCGGCCCATTGACGCCAATGGGTAGTGCTTTAACATTATCGTCATCATAGCCCATCGCTGCGTAGCCGAGACCGCCAACAGACGAGGCAATTGACAGAACTACCGACGCCGACCCAGGAAGCTCATTAACTCGGGGTTTATAGTCACCTTCGCACAAGCCCTGCTGTTTAAATAGGTCGTATGTACCTGATGCTGAGTTTCTGCCATACAGAAGCACTTCGCGATTAGTGCCAAATTTAGTCACCCCCAAATCGTTCCAAGTATCGAGGTGGCGTTCAGCGCCACAAAAACGGGTTGCAGAAAACAGCGCATCTACTTCCCTTAGGTGTAACTGCTGCAGTGGATTGTTCTTTTCAACGTAAATAGCGATGGCATCTACCGCCACAATAAAAGTCGTTGGCGGGTAACCATACTTTTGCGTAAATCGACTAATTTCACTCGCCGTTAATGCCCGAGACATTGGCCCAATCGTAGCGGTACCTTGGCTGAGTGCTTGTGGCGCTGTTGCGGAGCCCGAAGCCTGAATTTGAAATTTCACTTGTGGATAATCAGATTTAAACGCTTCAGCCCAGAGAGAAATAAGCGTGGCTAAAGTATCAGAGCCAACAGATGAAATGCTACCATAAACACCCGCGAGTGCTTTGTTAGCGTCGGGGGCTTCCGATTCTATGACAAGCGCCCCCGGAAGTTCAATTTCCCTTTCGTTTTCTAGAAGCTCTTGTGTAAGTCCCTCTTGAGTAAGTCGCTCTTGTGTAAGTTGCTCTTGTGTAAGTTGCTCTTGAGTAAGTGGCGGTTGCGATAATTGCGCTTGTGGAGATGACTCGTATGGAAAAGGTTCGATCGCCAATGCGTTGACTTTTTGGCTGCTTAGCAGCAAACAACTGATTGCAACAAGACTACAAATTACACCACAAAGGTGCTTCTTTACTTCGAATTGTGCTGGCTTTTTGGCATTCGTGATATTCAAGAGTGTGTGTTTTTTTCGTAAACCAATTCTGGAGGTAGTATAAATGAAAATTCACTGCCCTTGCCAACTTTGCTTTCGATATTCAAAAACGAGTTGTGATGGTTTAGCACGTGCTTCACAATCGATAAGCCCAGCCCAGAACCGCCTGTTTTACGAGAGCGTGCTTTATCTACCCGGTAAAAGCGTTCGGTTAAGCGGCGAAGGTGCTTGTCGTCGATGCCATCGCCATCATCAATCACGGCAAAATAAGCACTATCAGCACGCTTCTTCCATAGCACCTTAATTGTGCCCCCTGGAGGTGTGTAGTGAATAGCGTTGAAGACTAAGTTAGAGCAGGCGCTACGCATTTCAGTTTCAACGCCAAAGATCACCAAGTCGGGATCAATTTTAAAGCTGATGTTGTGCCGCTTCTCTTTATTTAATGCCTTGGCTTCCATTTCCACTTGCGCAAACATACCTGTCATGTCGATCGTATTTTCATAAATTCGTTCAGAAGAAGCTTCAATTCGCGATAAAATAAGCAAGTCTTCAATGAGTGCCTGCATACGCTTGGTTTGCGTTTCCATTTCCATCATGGCTTTGCCAACAAATGGCGATTTATCTTCATCTTCCACCGACAAGACTTCCAAGTACCCATTGATAACCGTTAGCGGAGTGCGTAGTTCGTGAGATACATTTGCCACGAAGTCTTTGCGCATTTCTTCTAATTGAGACACGCGAGATACGTCACGAATAATCAATAGCAATTGGTCTTCACCGTAGGCCATGATCCGATATTCAAAGGTTTTATTCGGATTCGTCGGCGCTGGTATTTCAATCGGATAGTGATAGTCGCCAGAATGGAAGTATTCAATAAAATTGGGATGACGAATTAAATTATCGATGCGGCGCCCAGAATCATCCGGCCACTTCAAGCCCATTTCAATTCGAGCATGGCGGTTACACCATACAATTTTCGCATCTTTATCGACAACGACCACGGCATCTGGAAGCGCTTCTGACCCTTCACGAAACCGTTTGACGAGCTCGCCAAGGTTCTTACGTTTGTTTCTGTTTCTGCGCTGCAAGTAATAAATACCCTCGTAAACATGTTCCCATACGCCTGGCGCAGATGGCGGAGACATTTTACGACTTTCCCAAAGCCACTTAGTTAACTTGTAGAGATGGAGATAGTTGAAGATGAGTAGAGTGACGGCGGCAATCAATAGCACCAACACAACATCGCCGACATAAATCCCAAGCAGGACAATAAGGGCGATGTATAAACATAACCTGAGAAGACTTTTGGTCCAGGAGCGTGGGTAATACATTTAAATTTTGTTAGAGAAGCGATATCCTGCGCCACGAACAGTTTGTATCATAGCGTCGTGGCCATGTTGCGATAAGGCTTTACGTAAGCGACGGATATGCACATCGACAGTACGATCTTCTACGTAAACGTTAGTTCCCCAGACGTTATCGAGTAATTGCTCTCGGCTATATACACGTTCAGCGTGGGTCATAAAAAAGTGGAGTAATTTAAACTCAGTGGGTCCCATATCTAAAGGATCTTCATTTGCAGTCACACGATGTGAGATTGGCTCTAATATTAGCCCATTGAACTCAATGGGTTCTTCTTTACTAGTCGGCGTAACACGACGCATTACTGCCTTTATTCTGGCAACCAACTCTTTCGGGGAAAAAGGCTTAGTGACATAATCGTCAGCGCCGGCTTCAAGCCCTCTTATTTTATCATCTTCTTCGCCGCGAGCGGTTAACATAATAACCGGAATATCTCTCGTAAACTCATGCTGTTTGAGCTTCTTTGCAAGTTGCACACCGCTGCCTCCTGGCAACATCCAATCCAGCAAAATAAGATCGGGGTAAGGTTCTTTGACTTTTTCCAAAGCAACATCAAAGTCTTCAGCCTCGATAACGCCAAAACTTGCTTGCTCCAAAACAAAGGACAGCATTTCTCGGATAGGTGCTTCGTCTTCCACTAACAAAATTGTGCGCGACATGGGTTTTACTCTTGTCATATTAATTGCCCGACATTATTAGAGTGTTCTGTGACATTTTTATTAAACTGACTAAAAAATAAGGTAATTTTTCATTTTTAGCACTTTTTCAGCAAATAAAAACCATTCCTAATACACATATTAGCGTTTAGTTGCGCCAATACAACCAATTATGACACCCTCAAATCGGACACACCTATTTCGCTAATCATTCGACTTAATTGATGCTTCGTATTTCGTAGTATTTTACAAATTCTTTAGTGGGCCAAAGTAGTTAGGGAAATAGGTGTGTCCAATTTGTATAAACGAGCGACCCGATGTTGCAAATAGGTGTGTCCAATTTTCGGGATTTTACGACAAAGAGCTTTGATTATTTGGTCACGGATTGGTATGGTTCGCGCACTTTTTTTTAATGGGATGCATACAGCTAACATGTGGTTCAAAAACTTAAAACTTTATCAACTTACCAACAGTATTGAATTGACCGAAGAGCAGTTGCAAACGCAACTTGAAAGCATGTCTTTTAGGCCATGCGGTTCTCAAGACTTGGCAACAATGGGTTGGACCTCACCGTTTAGGAATAGCGATCTTTTGTTTCACAAAACAGATAATCGTTACTGGTTGGTATTAAAAAAACAAGAGCGTATTCTTCCTGCCTCTGTTGTTAACAATGAGCTTGCTGAGAAAGTAGCGCAAATCGAAGCCGAAACAGGCTCGCCGGTACCCAAAAAACAGCAAACCGATTTGAAACAAGAAATCGTACACCGTTTACTTCCCCAAGCTTTCACCAAGAACAGCACAACCCATGGTTTTATTTCGGTAGAAAATAACTTAGTAGTTGTTGATGCTAGTTCTGATGGTGCAGCAGAAGCCTTCCTCGCTTGCGTTAGAAAATGTATTGGCTCTTTACCTGTTGTTCCTTTCGCCAAAACAAGCAAACAAGACGTTCTCACAGCTTGGGTCATGCAAGATGCGCCTAACGACATTGAACTATTGGATGAAGCAGAGTTTAAATCTCCTTCTGAAGATGGCGCGATCATTCGTTGCAAGTCACAAGATCTTGATGCTGAAGAAATGTTAGCTCACTTACAATCGGGCATGTTAGTGCAAAAACTTGCCGTCGCTTGGCAGGACAGACTGACTTGCATAATAGGCGAAGACCTATCAATAAAGCGATTGAAGTTTACTGACGTAGTCAAAGAGCAGAATGAAGACATTCCCAAAGATGAAATCAATGCTAAGCTTGATGCAGACTTCACATTAATGTCTGCAGAGGTCGTTGAGTTTTCAAAAGCCTTACGCAATATCTTTGAGGTCGAGTCTGAATAAAGGCTAGGCTTTACAAATTAACACTACTCGGCCTGAGTGACTAACTCAGGCCTGACTCCTCCACTCTCCAGCCAATATCAAACTACCTATTTTTAGCAACTAACAGTAGATAAAATAGTCTCAGCCTCAAAAATGTAATTTTATTACATTAATATGACAGCACACCTTATTCTAATTTAGTGCACCAAATTGAAGCGTAACTTACGCTAAAATGCGCCAAAATAGTGATAGATAATATATATACAAGCTTGTTACTCAAATTGTAAAAGTTGTTAAACTAAGTTAAAACAAACTCAAACCAAGTAAACAAACAGTAATTTAATTACATTATTAATGTTTAAATTTGAAATAATCTTGTATTTTTGTAATTTAATTACATAAGAAGCTAGATCTAGGAATAAATTTACGTATTATGAATCCCGAACCAAACATCTTTATTTTTAAAAACTGGGATACACAAAATGAAAACACTTATTACTACACTTGCACTAGCAACTATCGCTTTTACTTCAAACGTTTCTGCGACCAACGTGCAACTTCGTCCTGCAGACACAAGTTTTGAAACAAAGGTTTGTTACACTGCAGCAACTGAAGGCTTAAAAGCAGCTCACGATCTTGTACGAAACAGCGAAGAAAACTTTGTTCGTTTTACAGAGACTCTTAGCTGTAACGGCAAGTCACTTATTCGTACAGCAAGAACTTTTTATAAAGACCAGAAAACAGAAACAGAGACTAGCCCGGCAAAAGTAAGATTTGTTACTGATGAAAGAGTTGAGTCTCAAGTATGTTTAGATGCCGTTATGATGGGTGTTGATGCTGCTTTTGAAAAGCACGGTATGAAGGACCGCAACATCATCTGTAATGACTTAGATATTAAATCGTTTGCCAAAAAGTTCTCAGGCAAAACAGTCGCATTATAAAACAGCAAGTCACTCGCATCTCAATTTGAGTTCGTGAGCAGTTAACGGAACAGGATAGTTCCCAGCAAATCCTGAATTGGCAGGCACATCAATGTCGGTGAGCCTGCCAACCAGAATTTTTACAGTCTACCTATATCAATACAAGTATACTTTTCTTGCATATCTTCTACTGAAGCTACAACTAACCTTTCCAGTATAGACAAATCAATATCTGCCAACTTATTCACATACAAACAAGATTTTCCAAGTTTATGCTTGCCGAGTTTGTTGAGAAGCTCAGGATACTTGGCTAAGCCTGGCATAATATAAATCGCTAAGTTTTGTTTGCGCGGTGAAAAGCCTGTTACAAAGAAATCGCCTTCTCGACCACTATCATATTGATAATGATATTGTCCAAAGCCAATCATGGATCCCATCTTGTAACTCGCATAACCCGTCCACTTTTCCATTAACGGGAGTAAGGCAAGAGCATCATTTTTACGGGTTTCATTTTCTACACTATGAATTAACTCTAAGGGCATGGTTTTATTCCTTATCGCGCCAAAGGCGATTGGTTCACGCTAGAAGGCAATACTCAAGGCTCCGATCGTAGCGCATAAAAAACTCAGCAAATGCTGAGTTTTATAGTAGACCTGTGTACCGCAGATTGCAAAACGGCGGATCAGCCGCCGTTAGCCTTAACTACTTTTAAGCGAAGATAGATTTAGCGTTATCTCGCATTTCCCCAAATTCTGGTGTTTGATACTCTTCGATATCATTGAAAATACCTTTTTCCATCGCTTGAGTTAGGATCTCGTCACCATTGTCCGCTTGATTAGCCAATGCTGCACCAATACGAACAAAATCGATATAGCTTACACCTGGTTCAGAATACTCTAAGTTGCGCCAGTGTTCAGCACACTGAATAAACACATCGTTAAATTGCCATTCACGCATAATACTTCCGCCGATTCTGCCCGAAAGCTTTTCAATCGCAACATCTAAGAAGGTAGGGTTGGCAAACACACTATCGTGTCTTTCAGCTTCAGTTAATACAGGGAGTGCACCAATGTTGGCGACTAAAGCCGACAGGGTAATTGTATCTAGGCTTAAGTTTTTCTTGCCTGTTTTTGCTTGGTAAGTTTGTGCGGCAGCCATGGCATTGGCAACTATTTCGATAGTGTCAGTCCACATTCTCGCCATATACTTTTTCACGATTTCATTTTTAGAAACAAACAGTTGTTCCATTGCCAAAGCCGTGGCGATGTTTTTCACTTGATTCAAGCCGATACGAGTCACCGCTTGCGTTGTTGAAGTGACTTTGACGGTGCGCCCAAGGTATGCACTATTTGAAATCTTAATCATTCGGGCACTGAGTGACGGGTCTTGGCCTACTACGTCAGCCATACCATTAAGGTTAATATTAGGGTCATCTGCTGACTTCCTGACTTTTAGTGCAATGGCAGGTAATGTCGGGAGTACAAGTGTATCGTTATTTATTTTTTCAACCAAAATGGTCAATAGTGCGTTTTGAGTAGACATGTAAGTAAAGCCTTAATTTTATTTTCATTCAGCTCTGGCTAAGCCGTCGCTGTTATTATTGGTGTTAGTTGTTACACAATGACCAACACTTCAAAACCGGTATCTTTCGCGTTTCATACCTCAAATCATATAAACCAAGCGAATCCTTTACGCTTTTAACCTCTCTTGATAAGGCGGCCAGCCTAAGGCTTTTCCAGCCAGCACATGTAAATGAATATGATAGACAGTTTGACCACCATGCTCGTTACAATTCATCACTGTTCTAAAACCTTGTTCTGCTGCTCCTAAATCAGCAGCGATCTGCGCGGCAACTCTATGCATATAACCAACTAAGGCTTCATCCTCTGCTGTAATATCATTCGTTGTCGCAATTGCCTTTTTCGGAATAACCAAAAAATGAATAGGCGCTTGTGGGCTGATATCTTTGAATGCTAATACGCGTTCATCTTCAAATAAGATATCGGCCGGAATTTCCTTATTAATAATTTTTGTAAATATGGTTTCACTCATAGTAGCAGTCCTTATATGAATCTACGGCCTAATTTGGGTATATAAATTACCCTAAAACTATATATAACAATACTAAACCTAATACCAAACGGTAGATAACGAAAGGCAACATACCAATTTTCGAAATCCAGCTTAAAAACAAGAATATGCACAAATAGGCGGCAACAAAGGAGAAGGCGGCACCGTATAAAAGTTCTTGCCAACTGACTTTAGCGACATTTTCTAAAAAATCCAAGACAGAAAGCAAGCCAGCTCCCAAAATAATCGGTATTGATAGTAAAAATGAGAAGCGCGCTGTGCTTTCACGGTCGAGGCCCATCATCAGGCCAGCCGTCATTGTAATACCGCTACGCGAGGTACCTGGGATGACTGCGATAGCTTGAGCGCAACCGATAAACAAGGTTTCTTTTAGTCCAATTTTTTCTATTGTTTTGACTTGTTTCGCTTTGAAATCTGCGTACCACAACAACAAACCAAACACGATGGTAGTAATGGCAATAACTAACGCCGTCCTTGCGTTTAAGGCAATCCAATCCTTCATCAAATAACCAAAAATAACACCAGGAATGGTACCAATAATAATCCACCAAGCTAGACGGCTATCGGTGGTTTGATCTTTGCTCAAGCCGTGTGAAAACCATGCTACCGCCAAACGATAAATGTCTTTACGGAAGTAGATCATCACCGCCAGCAGACTTCCCACATGCACTGCTACATCAAAGGCTAATCCTTGATTCTGCCAACCAAGGACCTCAGCGGGTAAGATTAAATGTGCCGAACTAGAAATAGGAAGGAATTCAGTTAGTCCCTGAATAATCGCTAATATGATAATTTCAAACCAAGTCATTTTGTCACTTTGCTCCATGTGTAGTCTGCAAGCCAGAGCTTTTGTTTACTTTTATCGTATGCTTGCCAAAGTGCTGCATAAGATGTGTTTACCACGGGATGTTTGTAGGTCGGTACTAAGTCTGCCAAAGGACGCAAGACAAAGGCGTTATATAACACTTCACCGCGAGGGAGTTCTATGGGGTCAGATGTGATCACATCATCATAGGTAAGCAAGTCTAAGTCTAGAGTGCGCGAGGCGAACTTTGCTGAACCTCGCACGCGACCATTATCGTCTTCAATTTGTTTTAAGGTAGCGCAGACGTTCTCTATGCTCTGATCGGTATATGCTGAAACCACAAGATTGTAAAAGGTGTCGCCATCAAAACCAACTGATTCACTTTCATAGACTGGCGATAATTGAACCTGTGAAAATGCCTCATTTAGAGCGCTTAACCCAGCTGAAGTATGCTTGTCTTTATCAATATTAGAACCAACACTAATGAGGATAAAATGAGACACTAATTACGCTCACGAGTCATGCTGATAGCGACATTATTTGCTTCTTTCAATATGTCTGGCTTGTTAACAGTCAACGTCATCTTGTCTGGACCAAACTCGGCGAAGATAGTATCAATCATTTCTTTCGCTAAAGCTTCAAGCAAATAGTACGACGATGAGGCTGCAATTTCAGTTAACCGTTGCGCTACTTTACCGTAATCAATCGTGTCTTCAACATTGTCTGAACTGGCCGCTTTTTGCAAACAAGTATGCATATCGAGGTCGAGTATAAGCCTTTGTTTTTCATGGCGTTCGAAGTCGAACACGCCAATTAATGCCTGAACTGTCAGGCCCTGTATTTTAACTAAATCCATTGGAATAATGTAATCGTCTAGCGATTTTGGCTACCTTCTAGTAATCTAGTGCTAAGTGTAACGTGAACACAGGGAGCAAGTATATGATTTCATTCATTCTGATGATGATTTTTGCTGCCTATCTTTTAGGGTCCATTTCAAGCGCTATTTTAATCAGTTATTTATTCGGCAAGGGTGACCCTAGAACGCAAGGCTCAGGAAACCCTGGCGCAACAAATATTCTTCGTATCGCCGGGCCATTCGCCGCCGTTCTGGTACTCGTCTTTGATGTGTTAAAAGGAACCCTTAGTGTCTACTCTGCATATTTATTGGGAATAAACGAAATTGGTTTAGGTTTAGTCGCAATAGCAGCGTGCTTGGGACACATGTACCCAATCTATTTTAAATTCAAAGGTGGAAAAGGTGTGGCGACTGCGCTTGGATGTTTATTATCTATGGGGTATTCATTAGCGGCTTGGTTATTCGGCACCTGGTTATTGGTGGTATTGATTAGCGGATACTCTTCTTTAGCCGCGATAGTGACCGTAAGCCTTGCACCAATTTATACTTTTTATTTCAAACCAGAGTACACCTACCCAGTGTTAATGCTTTCTATGCTGATCCTGTTTCAGCATCGCGCCAATATCCGGCGCTTGCTGAAAGGACAAGAAAGTAAAGTATGGAAGAAAGGCAAAGTTAACGAATAAAGTTTGCTAACAGGCCGTTTATATCGCTGACAGGGTATCAAGTGGCCATCGCGGCATGGCTTTAGTGTTGAGGTCTATTGATTCGCCGGCTTGCAGTCTCTTTGCGCCAGCGTAGGCGATCATCGCACCATTGTCTGTGCAATATTCAAAGGCGGGATAAAAAACCTCTATCCCTTTTCTCTTACTCAAATCTTGCAAAGACGCACGCAACTGTTTATTGGCACTGACTCCACCTGCAATGACTAATCGTTTCTGATTGGTTTGCTTCAGCGCCCGCTGACACTTAATTAACAGTGTATCTACAACAGCCTCTTGGAAAGCATAAGCAATATTAGCCTTTGCTTGCTCAGAACCGTCGCAAGCACGGATCGTATTTGCGGCAAAGGTTTTCAAACCACTGAAGCTCATATCCAGCCCGGGGCGGTCTGTCATAGGACGTGGAAATTTGTAGTGACCTGGCTCGCCCTTTTCGGCAAGTTTCGCAAGCAAGGGACCACCTGGATAATCCAGCCCAAGTAATTTTGCAGTTTTATCAAATGCTTCACCTGCCGCATCATCTAACGATTCGCCCAGCACCTCGTAACTGCCAATACCCTGAACGTCAACAATCATACTGTGACCACCTGACACTAATAAGGCAATAAAAGGAAATTCAGGTGGATTGTCATCCAGCATAGGGGCGAGTAAGTGTCCTTCCATATGATGTACACCGACCGCAGGAACATCCCAAGCATAAGCCAAACTGCGGCCGACAGAAGAGCCAACCAACAGTGCACCAACTAAACCTGGTCCCCGAGTAAAAGCCACGCCATCAATATCATCTGAACTCAACTGCGCATTCTGTAAGGTTCGTTTAATTAGCGGCACTATTTTGCGAACATGATCTCTTGATGCCAACTCAGGCACAACACCACCGTAGTCAGCATGTAACTTAACTTGGCTGTATAGCTCGTGCGCCAACAGCCCTGAATCAGTGTCGTAAATCGCTATGCCGGTTTCATCACAAGATGTTTCGATGCCAAGAATTTTCATGTATTTGCTCAGTTATTATGTCAACTTATTAGGGCTTTCAGTAAGTTACGTGAAGGACCAGAAAAAAGTATTAAAAACACACCAGATCTCGGTGCATTCGCTGGTGGGCTAGTATATACTGCGCACCGCACGCGGAAAACCAACAAAAGTAAATATTTTTGCGCTAAATCGCTTTACAAGTCTGTGTAAAAGTTTTAGTATTCCGCACCATTTTTTAAGCCCGGGTACAAAATACATACCTGGTAGATATAACATCTTAAGGTGATGAATTAATGCCAATCGTGAAAGTAAGAGATAACGAACCGTTTGATATCGCGCTTAGACGCTTCAAACGCTCATGTGAAAAAGCGGGTGTACTATCTGAAGTTCGCCGTCGCGAATTTTTTGAAAAGCCAACTTGGGAACGCAAGCGCAAGAAAGCTGCTGCTAAAAAGCGTCACATGAAGAAGTTAGCTCGCGAAAACGCACGTCGTATCAAGTTGTATTAATACCACAACTTAATTGGCTCTGAGCCAAGTAAATTCAAAACGGGCGTCTTTATGACGTCCGTTTTTGTTTCTGCCGAAAAAAGCAAGAAGGAATAAGCTGATGACACTATTAGATTCATTGAAAGAAGCACAAAAAGTGGCTATGCGTGCAAAAGACAAGGCTACTTTGAAGACTTTGCGCATGGCCTTAGCCGCTGTTAAACAACGTGAAGTAGATGAACGCATTGAATTGAATGATACTGATGTACTCGCTATTTTGACTAAAATGGTGAAACAGCGTAACGAGTCAATCACTCAATTTAAAGCTGCGGACCGACAGGATTTGGTCGATGTTGAAGTGGCTGAAATAGAAGTATTACAAGGCTTCTTACCAAAAGCACTTACGCAAGAAGAAATCAATGCGCTTATCGACGAAGCCATGGCCGCAACGGGTGCAGCTTCAATGCAAGATATGGGTAAAGTGATGGGCTGGTTGAAACCAAAAGTCACCGGTCGCGCTGATATGGGCGCCTTAAGCGGAAGCATTAAAGCAAAGCTCGCTTAGTCTATCGCCATACTCATGGACAAGAACAAGCTCATTACAATTTGAGCTTGTTCTTTTAGTATTTATCGCTATATTTATTCACTCACTATTCTCAGTTTTCTTCCCTTAAAAGGACTTACATGGCTGGCCGTATACCTAGAGATTTCATTGACGATTTAGTCGCTAGAAGCGATATCGTTGATATCATTGATGCTCGGGTTAAACTTAAAAAAGCAGGCAAAAATCACCAAGCATGCTGTCCTTTTCACAATGAAAAAAGTCCTTCTTTTTCTGTAAGCCAAGAGAAGCAGTTTTACTACTGTTTTGGCTGTGGTGCGAAAGGGAATGTGATTAGTTTTTTGATGGAATTCGACCGCTTGGAATTTCCAGAGGCCATTGAAGAACTCGCCAAAGTTTATGGCATGGAAGTGCCTAGAGAGAAAGGCGGTGCTCCCGCTCCCACGGCCCAGCAAAAAAGTCAGCGAGAGCAAGATTATCAATTGATGGAATCGGTCACTCGCTACTTTCAACACCAGTTAAAGAACCATCCAGAAGCTCCCAAGGTAATTGACTATTTAAAAGGACGTGGCCTCAGTGGCGATGTTGTTAAAGCTTGGGACATGGGCTTTGCGCCACCTGAATGGGACTCTGTATTAAAAACTTTCGGGACGGATGAACACAAGCAATCACGTTTATTAGAATTAAAACTCATTTCACAAAATGATAATAAAAAACGCTTCGATTTCTTTAGAAACCGAGTCATGTTTCCTATTCGAGATAAACGCGGCAGAGTTGTCGGCTTTGGCGGCCGAGTAATGGAAGATGATGGTCCTAAGTACCTGAATAGCCCAGAGACCCCTATTTTCCATAAAGGTTTTGAGCTTTTTGGCCTGTTCCAAGCACGCAAAAACAATCGCAAATTAGATCGCCTATTAGTCGTTGAAGGGTATATGGATGTCGTGGCATTAAGCCAATTTGATATTCAATATGCAGTAGCAGCATTGGGCACCGCAACCACTCCTGAACATATTCAAGCGATGTTTAAATCAACGGCCGAGATCGTGTGTTGCTATGATGGTGACCGCGCGGGAAGAGAAGCGGCATGGCGAGCCTTGGAAAACGCCCTACCCTTTTTAAAAGATGGCGTTGCGATGAAGTTCTTGTTCTTACCTGACGGCGAAGATCCTGACACGATGGTGCGCAAAATTGGCAAAGAAGCCTTTGAAGCACTATTAAATGATGCTGTGCCATTATCAAAATTCTTCTTCGACAACTTATTACAACGCCACTCGGTTTCTTCCAATGAAGGGAAAGCAGCCTTAAAAGCCGAAGCAGTGCCATTGATTGAAAAGATTCAAGGTGATAATCAACGTGACTTATTGAATTTTGACCTGAGTCGCTTATTCGGGGAAGAAGCAAAAGAAACCTTAGCCCGTGACATGAAAGACGCAAACAGTCGAAAAGCGCCGCAAAAGCTTGATTACAAAACACCGCAGAAAATCAAACAATCACCATTGCGGATGATGCTGTTATTACTAATGGATTCACCTCATCTAGCCTACGAGTGTAAAAACGTACAACTAGCGCCGCTCAAACACACTGCTATTCCTGGTATTCCTTTGCTTATTGACCTGCATGCTTATTGCTACGCTAACCCTAAAGCCAATACCGGCATGGTACTGGAAGCATTTCGAGAGCACCCAAATGTGAAACACTTAGCGCAGTTGCTCGACAGTGATTTAATCTCTCCGGGAGTAAACGTAAAATCGGAGTATGTAGGTTGTTTTAAAAAGCTCCTAAAGTGGCACTTCACTGCTCGATTAGATGAGTTAATGGCCAAGGCCAAATTCTCAGAGCTAAGTGAGCAGGAGCAAAAGGAACTTAATCTACTTGTGATGAAGTTAAACTAGGAGCAACTGAGCGCCACATTCCTTGTACTGCTGCTTGCTTGACGTAATTGGATAGTTTTATTTACGCAAGTATATTGTGCCGACGCACCTTGCGTTTGTGAATTAAACCCATACATGTAAGCGCACGTAAACAACAAAATATAGTCAAAAGTACGCATTTAGTGTTATACTAGCTAATTCGCAAACGCTACGATAAAGAGAGCTATGTGCTGTTTTTCATAGCATCGTTTAACGGGTTGAAAATGGTTTTACTATCAAATAGTTAGTCCATTCGCGTTTAACAACTCATAATGAAATGTAAGGTATATTGTGCAAAGCAAGCAGTCCCAGATAAAACTCCTGATTGCAAAAGGTAAAGAACAAGGTTACTTGACCTTCGCAGAAGTAAACGACCACCTACCTCAAGATATCGTCGATTCGGATCAGATCGAAGACATCATCCGAATGATAAACGACATGGGTATCCAGGTATCAGAGTCTGCACCAGATTCTGACGAGCTACTTATGCAAGAAACCACTGCCGACGAAGACGTTGCTGAAGCTGCTGCACAAGCACTCGCCACTGTTGAGAGTGAAATTGGCCGCACGACTGACCCTGTCCGCATGTACATGCGTGAAATGGGTACAGTAGAGCTGCTAACTCGTGAAGGTGAGATCGAAATAGCTAAACGTATTGAAGACGGTATCAACCAGGTACAGTGTTCAGTCGCGGAATATCCTGAAGCAATAACCTACTTACTCGATCAATGGGACCTTTACGAAGCGGAAGAAATTCGTATTAGTGACATCATCATTGGTTTCGTCGATCCAAACGAGCAAGACGTTGCGCCAACCGCAACACATATCGGCTCCGAACTGTCTGAAGAAGAACTTGAAGACGAAGATGACGATTCAGATGATGAGGACGAGGAAGAAGAAGATACTGGTGTTGATCCAGAGCTAGCGAGAGAAAAATTCGCAGCACTTCGCGACCAATATGCGAAAGCGCGCGATGTAATCGAATCTAAAGGTCGTTCTCACAAAGCTGCTCGTAAAGAAATTAACGCATTAAGCGAAGTCTTTAAAGAGTTCAGACTAGTACCAAAACAATTTGATCGCATGGTTAAAAACATGCGCGGCATGATGGACAGAGTGCGTATCCAAGAACGTTTGGTAATGAAGTACTGTGTCATGAATGCCAAAATGCCTAAGAAAGACTTTATCAAAGCTTTCGCTGGTAACGAAACCAGCACCGACTGGTTGTACAAAATATTAGATGGTAAGGCTGTTTACGTTGAAAAGCTTCTTGAATTTAAAGAAGAAATCGAAAGAAGCGTAAGCAAAATGAATGCGGTAGAAGCTGAAACTGGCTTAGTCATCCCAGATATAAAAGACATTAACCGCAGAATGTCTATCGGCGAAGCGAAAGCCCGTCGTGCGAAGAAAGAGATGGTTGAAGCTAACCTTCGTTTGGTTATCTCAATTGCGAAGAAATACACTAACCGTGGCCTACAATTCTTGGATTTGATTCAAGAAGGTAACATCGGTTTGATGAAAGCCGTTGATAAGTTTGAATATCGCCGTGGTTATAAGTTCTCAACTTATGCTACATGGTGGATTCGCCAGGCAATCACGCGTTCTATCGCTGACCAAGCAAGAACTATCCGTATTCCAGTTCACATGATTGAAACGATCAATAAATTGAATCGTATCTCTCGTCAAATGCTGCAGGAAATGGGACGTGAGCCAACACCGGAAGAATTGTCAGAACGCATGATTATGCCTGAAGACAAAATCCGCAAAGTCCTGAAGATCGCTAAAGAGCCAATCTCAATGGAAACCCCTATCGGCGATGATGAAGATTCGCATTTAGGTGATTTCATTGAAGATAGCACGATTATCCAACCATTGGATTCAGCAACGGGTGGTAGCTTAAAAGACGCAACTCAAGAAGTGCTAGCAGGTTTAACAGCCCGTGAAGCAAAAGTATTGAGAATGCGTTTTGGTATCGATATGAACACTGACCATACTTTAGAAGAAGTAGGTAAGCAGTTCGACGTAACCCGTGAGCGTATCAGACAGATAGAAGCGAAAGCATTACGCAAGCTTCGTCATCCTAGTCGCTCTGAGCAGTTGAAAAGCTTCCTAGACGAGTAAGAAACAGGTCTACACAAAAAGCCCCGCATCTGCGGGGCTTTTTTTTGTCTCGATATTTTTAGATTATGGGACACACCCATTTCAAGTCTTAAGCTAATTGTCAGCTATGTCGTGGAGTATGAAGAATAACGGTGCACCTACAGGGTCTAAAAGGTTTGGCAATTAGAACCTAAATAGGTGTGTCCGATTTAGCTTATTTCGTTATCGGCATTGCCTTTTTTGTAGGGAAGCTCTTTCTCAAGTTCATCTAGCTTCTTAGAGCGCTTCTCTGGTGAACCCGTTCCTCTTGCTAGAAGTGCGTAAGCGGTAGGCACTATGAACAAGGTCATGAAGGCAGAGAACATGACACCAGCAAAGATAACCATACCTATTACAGCACGAGATTCTGCTCCTGGACCTGAGGCTAATACTAAAGGCAGTGCACTGAATACAGTTGTAAAGCCAGTCATCACGATAGGACGTAATCTTAGCATAGAGGCTCTTTTAAGCGCCTCTTCAAACTCAACACCCGTATCTCTCAGTTGGTTTGCAAACTCCACAATAAGAATACCGTTCTTAGCGGCTAAGCCTATGAGCATCACCAGTCCTATTTGGCTGTATATATTCAAAGACATTCCTGACAGATACAGACCAACGTAGGCACCAACGAGTGCTAGAGGCACCGTCAACATGATTACGAGTGGGTGGATCCAACTTTCAAATTGTGCAGCTAACACTAGATAGGTGACTGCCAATGCGAGCGCAAAAATAAAGATAAATGAAGAGCCTGACTCTTGGTACAACTGAGACTGGCCTTTGTAATCAATTGATACACCCTCAGGTAACTCAGTGGCTACAATGTTCTCTAAGAAACTTAAGGCTTCACCGACAGTATAATCGTCGGCTAAGTTGGCACTGATTGTGATGGCACGCATTCTATTGTAACGATTCAAGGTGTTCGACGTTGCCCGCTCACTAATATCCAATAGATTGTCCATGGGTATCAGCTCACCTGTTCTTTGAGAACGCACATAGATGTTGTCGATACTACTTGGGCTGCGATAGTCTGCTTCGTTACCCTCCAGTACCACATCATATTCTTGGCCACGGTCCAAATAAGTAGATACTCGGCGTTGCCCCAACATTGTCTCCAGCGTCCGCCCTACCTCAGAAATCGACACTCCTAAATCAGCGGCACGATCTCTGTCGATGTTGACCAGTAGCTGTGGCGACGTTTCTTTATAGTCAGAATCCAAACGCAGAAGCTTTGGATTTTCAGCAGCCTTTTCCAATACGATATCACGCCAATTGATCAGTTCCTCATAGGTGTTACCTTGCAGAACAAACTCAACTGGTCGGCCTAAACCACGACCACCTATAGCAGAGCGCATTATCGCAAAAGCACGCACATCGGGGATTTGAGATAGCTTGCCACTAATTTCGTTCATCAACTCAAAAGTAGTCCGTTTACGCGTGTCCCAATCAGCTGCGCCAACAATAGCAATACCTGCGGTGCCACCGAAGCCTGGTGTACGAACTAAAATTCGTTTAGCCTCACCCGATTCTTTATAAGGCAGCAAAATCTCTTCAATCTTCGCTAAGTTTCTTGCGTTGCTCTCATAGCTCGCCCCTTCTTGCGCTTGCATCAGAATGAAGAAGTTGCCTCGATCTTCTCTCGGTACAAATTCCTCAGGAATTTTACTCTGTAGTTGAACAAGTGCGACGATACTCACTATGACTACGATAAACATGACCAAGGGCTGCTTAATAGTTGTTCCTAGACTATTGTAATATCGCAATTCCAACTTCTTGAAACTCACGTCAATCCAGCGACCAAAGCCAGAACTACGCTCACGTTTTTTCAATAATTTTGAAGAAAGCATGGGAGAAAGTGTCAATGCTGTGAAGCTAGAGAAGGCAACTGCAGCTGCAATGGCAATTGCAAATTCAGTGAACAACCGACCAATATTTCCCTCTAGGAAGACCAGAGGTAAAAACACAGATATCAATACCAAGGTGGTCGCAATGACCGCAAAACCCACCTCTCTGGCGCCACGATAGGCGGCCAATATTGGGGGTTCGCCTAATTCGATTCGACGATAAATATTTTCTAAGACAACAATGGCGTCATCTACCACCAGACCAATGGCCAAGACCAAGGCTAACAGTGTCAATAGGTTGATAGAGAAGCCAAGCATATACATGACAATAAAGGCCGCAACCAGTGATACGGGAACTGTCACAGCCGGAATGATGGTTGCTCGCACATTGCCTAAAAATAGGTAGATGACCACAATAACCATAAACATAGCGATGCCAAGGGTGTTGTAAACCTCATTAATTGATTCTTCAATAAACACGGAGGAATCGTAACTTTCTACGAAGTAAATATTGCTTGGCAAAGTCTCTTCAATACGCTTCACGGCAGCTTTCGCTGAGCGCGCAACGTCAAGTGTGTTGGCTTTAGATTGCTTTACAATACCTAAACCGATCATGTTCACGCCATCACCGCGAAACTCAGTTTCGTCATCTTCTGCTGCCAATTCAACTCTAGCCACTTCGGACAGACGCACCAAGAAGCCGTCCGCACCTGCAGCGACTGTCAGATTCGAAAAATCTGCAGGCGTTAAGAAGGAGCGCGCAACACGCACATCAAAATCACGCTCGTTTGACTCTACACGTCCCGCGGGCAGTTCGACATTTTCAGAACGAATAACTTGTTCAATATCACTCACGGTAATACCACGAGCAGCCATTGCGTTGCGATCTAACCACACTTTCATCGCGTAAGTGCGACCGCCACCAATTTGCACGCGAGCGACACCTTGCGCGGTCGATAGTCGGTCAACAATGAAGCGGTCAGCATAGTCTGTTAGCTCCATGGTGTTGAGGTTAGTACTACGCAGGTTGTACCAAACAATCACGTCTTCATCGCTATTCGATTTTGAAACTTCCGGAGGCAATGCCTGATCAGGAAGGTTATTCAGTACTCGGGATACTCTTTCACGTACATCATTGGACGCAGCATCAATGTCTCGACTTAAATTAAATTCAATCGTAATACTCGACCGACCATTGCGACTAGATGAGGTAATGTTTTTAATGCCTTCAATACCACTTATCCGATCTTCAATCAGTTGGGTGATGCGTGTTTCAATAATTTCTGCTGAAGCACCCGGGTAGCTTGTATTGATCGACACAATTGGCGGATCGATATCTGGGTATTCTCGCAAGGACAAAAACGAGATAGCCACAATCCCGAAGACTAACAAAATTAAGTTAACGACCGATGCGAATACAGGCCTTTTTACTGAAATATCAGATAGTAACATGTTGCCTCCTAAGACTGAGTACTAGCTGAACTAATCTCAGCAGGGACAATGTTTACTTCACCACCATCTCTCACCTTTAAGGTACCTTCGGTGATAACGTTTTGACCGGCCTCTAGCCCATCTAACACCTGCACCCAACCTGGCTTTCTTTGTCCCACAATCACTTTCGTTTTACGCGCTTTTGATTCGTCATCAATGATATAGACGAACTGAGACTCACCTTCTGGAATAAGCGCCTCTTCAGGAATCACCAAGGCATCGACAACCCGCTTTTCGACGTTTATTTGTAGCAACATACCTGGACGGAGTTTTAAGTCAGGGTTCGGAATTTGTGCACGCACTTGAATAGAGCGAGTGACGGGATCGATACGAGAATCGATACTGGTTACTTTTCCATTAAACGATTCACCTGGGTAGGCAATTGATTTTGCTTCTATGTTTTGACCGTTTGCGACACTCGCCAAATGAAGTTCAGATATACTGAAGTCGACTTTTACCAAGCTAAGATCATCCAACGTTGAAATCACATCACCCGGACGAACCAAAGTACCGATACTGACCTGACGGATACCTAGGCGACCAGAAAATGGTGAGCGCACCTCTAACTCGGCTAACTGTGCATCGGCAACATCTTTTTGAGCATTTAAAGCATCGACACGTGCTTTCTGCTCATCTAGCAACTGCTCTGAAGCTGCACTTTGTTTAGCTAAGCCCTTGATTCGAGTGAGTTGACGGTTGGCCTCAGCAATATTAATCGCTAGCTCGTTCACTCTCGCTCGCTCTTCACGATCACTAAGCTGAACGAGTAATTGGCCTTTTCGAACAATATCGCCGTCTTCAAACATCACAGATTTAACAATCTCAGCTTGTTGGGCAGTCAAATTAACAGACTCATTGGCAACCGCGGTGCCGAGAGCCTCTACAATAATAGGAAACGCCTGTGTTTCTGCCGCCGCTACGACAACCGCTGTTGCCCCACCTCTCCTTTGCTGACCTTGGTCTTCCGACGCAGGAAAATTCAAATAAACTACAAAACCAATCAACGCAATTGCGCCAAGCAATAACGGAGATATCTTTACAAATTTGGTCATTACATTTCCTAGTGATTTTTTTATTGCACTTACAAAATTATTTTCATTGACGAATAAAACTAAGCAAACACTGTTGCAAAAACTTATTACGCCTTTCATCGTTCATTGAACGTCAAAATTGGGCGCTATTGTAAGCCCAATTGCTATGTACTAATAGTAGTATGATCGGCAATTTTAGCTAACTTTTACCTATTAAGTTTTGTCGAGACATGATCTCGATTGAGTCAATACAGCAAAAGAATACGTTTAAAGCTTGATTATGATCCATTCGCACATTAGTGTTTCTGCTTATTGCCTACTAGTACTGCGTATTGTGAAAACTGGATTTAAACTTATCGGCCTTATTGCCACCCTACTGTTAGGAGCTTGTAGTGAAGCCCCTCCTCCGTCACCTACGTGCCGTATAGCACAAGACTTTCAAGCAAATTATCAAGGTCCAGCCGCTTGTCTTATTCGAGTACAAAACACACTCATGGTGTTAGCGCATAGCGCTAATGGGCAATATGACCTGCCTTATGCGGATTCTCTTTCACAAGAAGCTGCACAATGCACGGCTCATCGCGCAATGTGGCAGCAAACTGGCTTTAATGTAGAAGTCGATAAATTACTTGGCATTACTCAAAACGGTATTCATTTGTTTTCGTGTCGTTTACACAGCGGTTTTAATGCCTATGATGGCCCTATTGACCCGCCAGATTGGGCTTCACCGAAAGCGGAGCAAATCGTATTTATCGATCCCTTTGATACTCGCAATGACGTTTGGCGCCACCCAGATAATTTAATTATGTATAGAGATGGCTATGTGTCGATAGGTTTTGTAGAATCAACATCTGGTCCAACCACACAAGTTTTAGAATCACCGCCGACAAACTCACCGGAATAAGCGTCCAATTTGGGTTTTTCAGCGTAGATGTAAAGACGAAGACTTAACTAGAAAATACCGGAGTTACCATGCCGCAATATACAGCCCCAATTACTGACGTCCAATTTTTACTAAACGATTGGTTAGCCATCGATAAGCATTATCAAGAAATTGGTGCAGAAGGTATGGATGCAGAACTCGTTAATGAGATCATTGCACAGGGTGCAAAGTTCGCTGAAGAAGCGGTCGCGCCATTAAATCGCGAAGGCGATGAAGAGGGTTGCAAACTTGTCGACGGCCAAGTAACGACGCCTAAGGGTTTCGCTGAGGCGTATCATGAGTATGTTGCAAATGGTTGGAACGCCATGTTAGGTAATCCTGATTTTGATGGCCAGGATCTACCTTATTCTGTAGCCGTCCCTGTTCACGAAATGTTGAACGCAGCCAACTTAAGCTGGCGACTAACGACAATGCTCACAGAAAGCGCGGTGCTTGCGGTAGACAAACATGCCAACGACGAATTAAAAGCAGCCTACTTGCCAAAACTTATAAGTGGTGAGTGGACCGGTACAATGAATTTAACCGAACCGCACGCTGGAACTGACTTGGCCTTATTGAATACTAAGGCGATCCCACAAGGCGATGGTTCATATAAAGTGACCGGAAACAAAATTTTCATTACCGGTGGCGACCAAGATTGGACTGACAATATTATCCATCTCGTTTTAGCACGTCTACCTGATGCGCCCGCGGGAGTGCGCGGTATTAGTTTGTTTTTGGTACCCAAATTTTTATTAGATGAAAATGGTGAACCTGGCGAAAGAAATACATTAAACGTTGGTAGTATTGAGAAAAAAATGGGCATCAAAGCCAGCCCAACTTGCGTGATGAACTATGACGATGCCACTGGCTGGTTAGTAGGTGAAGAGAACAAAGGCTTAGCTTGCATGTTCACAATGATGAATGATGCGCGCTTCCAAGTAGGTTTGCAGGGTTTAGGCGCTGCAGAAGCCTCTTATCAGGGGGCGTTAGCCTATGCTAGAGAGCGTTTACAGTCTCGTGCACCACAAGGTATTCAGCAGCCAGAGAGCAAAGCTGATGCAATTATTCATCAACCTGATGTAAAGAAAATGCTGTTGGTGCAAAAGTCACTCACTGAAGGTTGCCGCGCATTATCGATGCTTTATGCACAGCAAATGGATGTTGAAAAGTACACCTCAGATGAGCGTCATGACAATGCGAAAAAAGTCATCGCGTTTCTGACTCCTATCTGCAAAGGCTTTATGACCGATATGGGTACTGAAGTCACCAATATTGGCATTCAAGTCTATGGCGGTCATGGCTATGTTCGCGAGTGGGGAATGGAGCAGTTAGTGCGTGATACACGTATTGCTCAGCTTTATGAAGGCACAAACGGAATACAAGCTGCCGATTTAATTGGCCGAAAGTTGACTCGTGATGGCGGCGACATGCTAAAAGCGACTTTTGACCTATTATCAAGCCGAGTTGCCGTCATGAAAGATGCGACTAAACAAGCAGATGCAACAGCCTTGCTTGAAGAGTGGGAACAAACTTCTACCGCCCTTTTAAATGCAAAACCAGAGGATGTTGCTGGTGCTGCCACGGACTACTTGCATTACAGCGCGTATTGTATTCTAGGCGTACTCTGGTTGGACATGGCCGATGCTGCTGCCCAATCTAGCAACGAACTTGTTCAAAAAGGGAAAGCGAATACCTGTGCGTTCTTCATGAAGCGTATTCTGCCAAGAAAAGACGTTCACAAAGCGGTTGTCTTGTCTGCGGCCGACGACCTATTGGCCTTGAGCGATCAAGAATTTGATTACGTTTAAGTAAGCCACTAGCGTTTGAACCTTGCACTGATCATTAAAACTAGCTTGGCATTGCTCGCTTTTGCGGGCAATTCTGTCTTGTGCCGACTAGCGCTTGAAAAAGGTGCAATAGATCCTAGTAGTTTTACTGCTGTTCGGCTGCTGAGTGGCGCCGTAACATTGATTTTAATCGTTGTTTTTTTGCGGCTCAGTTCAGCTCGAGAACACAATAAAGTCAACGTGGAGGGGTCTTCGTCCTCCAATTCAGGTAACACTCATTCCATCAGTTTTAAGAACAGTGATTGGATAAGTGGTTTATCTCTCTTTGTTTATGCGGCGGGGTTTTCCTTCGCTTATATTACACTTCCTGCTGGTACAGGCGCTCTCATCCTGTTTGCGGCAGTGCAAATTACCATGCTGGGCATGGCCTTAGTCACCGGGACACGTTTTTCAGCACTACAATGGTTAGGCTTTATTCTAGCGATAGTTGGCTTAGTGTATCTGTTTTTACCTGGGATCAGTGCTCCTCCTATCATTGGCTCCCTAATTATGATGATTGCAGGCATAGCATGGGGTGTTTATTCAATTAAAGGAAAGAAAGTACATTTACCTACTTTGGCAACAACAGAGAACTTTGTCCGAAGTCTTCCGTTTTGCATAGTGCTCATGCTGCTATCGATGAATATGCTAGAGCTGTCCACATACGGTATTGCGCTAGCTATCGCGTCAGGCGCAATTACCTCTGGTATTGGTTATGCGATTTGGTATGCCGTATTGCCTAATTTAAAATCGGCCTCTGCCGCCACACTACAACTCACCGTTCCTGTGATAGCTACCATAGGCGGTATTATATGGCTGGAGGAGCAACTTAGCCTTCGTTTAATCCTATCTTCTTGTGCAATATTAGGCGGTGTTGCAATGGTTGTGTTGTCATCACAAGAAAATAAAAAGGCCACATAACGTGGCCATGATTTTCTTCAAATATTGAACAGAAGAGACAAAATTTGTTTATCCGCGCTTACGCCGGCATTGCTTCTGCAAGCGTCTTTGCGCTGGCTTTCTCTGTATCCAATACTTTTAGGGCTTGATGAAGGTCTTCAATAATGTCGTCGAGCTCTTCAAGGCCAACCGATAAACGGATTAAGCCGTCACTAATACCATGCGCCAAACGTTCTTCTGGCGTATAAGTTGAGTGAGTCATACTTGCTGGGTGTTGCACCAAAGTCTCAGCATCTCCCAGAGAAACGGCTCGCTGTATCATCTGCAATGCATTCATGACTTTAATACCTGCTTGCATCCCACCTTTTACCTCAAAGGTGATCATGCCACCAAAATCAGACATTTGTTTTTTGGCTAAGTCATGTTGAGGAAAGCTCTTCAAGCCTGGGTAACAAACACTTTCTACCATAGGATGCGATTCTAGCACTTCAGCAACGCGCGCCGCACTCTGACAATGTCGGTCCATTCTCAAAGAGAGCGTTTTTAAACCACGCATGACCAACATTGCATTGAACGGTGCCATGCACGCGCCAGTCATGTCTTTCATACCGTAAAGGCGGATTTGATCAACAACTTCTTGTTTACCCGCAACTAAACCGGCAACTAAGTCTCCATGCCCGCCTAAGTACTTCGTGGCTGAGTGTACAACAATGTCTGCTCCCAGTTGAATTGGCTGGCTAAGATAGGGTGTCGCATAGGTGTTATCAACAACCACCATAGCGTCGTGGCTGTGTGCAATTTTGCTCACTTCAGCGATATCAACCAAGCGCATATTTGGGTTCGCTGGAGTTTCGAAGTACACCACTTTGGTTTTCTTTGAGATAGTTTGGCGTAATAACTCCGGATCAGAAAGATCTATATGAGTCACAATTATTCCAAACTTAGCAAGGCCATGATTTAAGAAAGTGAAGGTACAGCCGTATAAGGTTTTATCGACAATGATTTCATCTCCTGGCGACAACAAGGTCCACATGGTCGAGGAAATCGCGCCAATACCAGAAGCTAAGGCAAGTCCGGCTTCCGTTCCCTCCAATGCTGCAATTCTTTTTTCAAGCAAGTCTAAGGTTGGGTTGGAAATGCGTGAGTAAAAATGCCCTTGTCTCTCTCCCGCAAACATCTCTCCTCCGGCTTCAGCCGTTTCAAAGGCAAAAGTCGATGTAAAATGAACTGGCGGTGTCAATGCACCTTCGTTATCTTGGGCATTGTAGCCATGATGTATTGCTAAAGTAGAAAAGTGCTTTCTATTGGTGCTCATGATGACCTCTTGTTCAGCAAATAAGTGCATTTCGTTCATATCCATCGGACTTGAAATGCACAATCAATATTTTGCAAATTATATGCTTCAATCAAAGGTTTTTTCATGCTAGTTTATCTCTAATTTCTGAGTGAATTAGCATAAAATGCCAAAATGAATGATTTAAATACGCAATCAGGAAAGCCTAAGATGGACAGTAAAGACCGAGAAATTATTCGCGAACTGCAAGCAGATGGCAGAATGAGCAACCAAGAGCTCGCTGCAAAGGTAAATTTGAGTCCCTCGCCCTGCCTTCGTCGTTTACGTAATTTAGAAAACGAAGGCATCATTAAAGGTTATGGCGTTGAAGTTGATGAGCAAGCGTATGGCCTGCCAATTACAGTATTCGCGCGAGTGCAACTCGAAAAGCATACAGCCGATGTCGTATCGAACTTCGAGCAACACATTGAGTTCGCCGAGCATGTCTTGGAATGCTATGTGATGACTGGGGTTTCTGATTACTTGTTGAAAATTGTTGTGGCTGATTTGCATGAGTACGAAGTATTTGTTCGCAAGGTACTTCATCCCATTGGCAGTATCGCATCGATAGACACTAGTTTCGCATATGGTACGGTTAAAAAAACCGGTACATTCCCCAAAATTTAAAGGCTCAGTCAGTGGATTCAGGCAAAATAAAACGATATACCTTACGCAATGACAATGGAATGACAGTAGAGCTATGTGATTTTGGTGCTCGTATCTTATCTATAAAGGTGCCAAACAAGTCAGGTGAACTAGTTGAAACAACCCTTAATCATCAAAGTGATGACGCTATCTTACAGGATGACGCATATATGGGTGCCAGTGTGGGTAGAGTTTGCAATCGAATATCTAAGGCTGCGTTTATACTAGACGGCTGTGAATATAAATTGTCGGTTAATGAAGGAAAAAATACTTTGCACGGCGGTCAGTATGGCTTTGCCAAGCGACAATGGAATACTGATGGTGTTAATGCTCAGCATAACTTGATTAAGTTTTCTTTGTTATCGGGTGACGGTGATCAAGGCTTTCCTGGCGATCTCGCCGTAGATATTATTTATTCGCTCAACCAGCTTAACGAGCTGAGGTTTGAGTTTATCGCCACAGCAACAAAAGCGACCCCAATCAATTTATGCAACCATGCCTACTTTACTATGGGCGAAGACACTGTGCATAATTTAGAGCTCACTGTGCGTGCTGATGCATACCTAGAAGTCGATGATGAAAGTATTCCTCAAGGAGATTTTACCCCCGTTGAAGGAACTCGGTTTGATTTTAATGATGGCGCCTTACTTTCAGAAAAACTAGCACTCGGTATTTATGATCATTGCTATCGAGCTAGCGCAATCAATATGGCAAGTCTGACTTCTCATAAAAATGGCCTTCGCTTAGAACTTGAATCTGACCACATAGGTGTGCAGCTATATACCGGTAATTTTTTACCAACACCACAAAGCGCCGTCTGCTTAGAAGCACAAGGTTATCCTGACGCGATTAATCAAGAAGCCTTAGAACATGACATCCTTCGACCGGGCGAGATATATAAGCGATATGTTAGCTATCGGTATGTTTCTATTTAGAAGGCTATTTATTTAGTGATGCTTTAAACACCGCTAAAGCAACTAACCAGCCTTCTTTTAACGCTCTATGGTTTTAATCGTTATGAGATTTATCGGAGAGATGTCGGTTTTTCGATATCGTATAACGCTTCTGAGATTTCATTGACTTTATCGTCAACTCTAGCTTTTGCGTCATACACACCACGATTGTAATAATAATTGCCTAATTCTTCCGATATGAAGTCAATTAGGAACTCCGCATCGAATTGCCCCAGATCAAATTCTAACTCTTTAGTCATGTAAGCTTGTAGCTTGCTCACCAGAATTTCTTTTTCTTGTTTATTGAACTCTATTGTCATTGAGATCCCTTGTTTTGAAGTATCGTTAAGGTAATGGTTTTTCCCAGAACATGGCTTTTCCAGCCTGAGGATCTAACTCGTAAGCGATGAAACCAAACTTTATGTAGGCTTGTTTCGCAACCTCATTGCCTTCTAGTACTTCCAGAGTAACCTTGCAACATCCCATTTCGAGGGCAATAGTTTCTATTTCAGCCAATAACTTTTGACTTAATTGATAGCCCCGATATCTGCGACTTACTGCAAAGTCGTGGATATTGATAAGCGGCTTACATTTGAAAGTTGAGAAACCTTCAACACAATTAGTGAATGCGGCGGGTTCGCCATCGACATAACAGATAAGTGAGAAAACAAATGGGCGTTTTTTTAACTGCTCGATAAGATTTTCCTTTGAAAATGCAGATAGCGGAGCGTCTCCTCCCATCGGATCTTCAGCATATTCATTCAGCAGCATCAGTAAATCACTAGCCTGTTTCGTATTACTGTAATCTACCCTAATAATCTTTATTTCCATTAAAGCGCCCCTTATTTTATTTATTATTCTGCGATGCTCACAAATGTAGCACCCAAGTATTCACTTAACAATGTAGGAACAATCTGAAGCTCTAAGCCTCGCTTCCCCCCACTCACATAAATCAAGTCGTGTGAGATGGCACTGCTGTCAACGAAGGTTTTCAAACGCTTCTTTTGCCCAAAAGGGGACACACCTCCTAAGATGTATCCCGTCATATTCTGCACTTTATTCACTTCGGCCATTGTGGCTTTTTTAGCTTTCGCCGATTTGGCAAGTTGCTTCATATTTAGTTTGTTTCGAGAAGGCACCAGAGCGACGACATGTTCCCCGCTATCTAAGGCAACGACCAAGGTTTTAAAAACAGCACTCGCCTCCAAACCTAACTTCTCAACAGCTTCCAAGCCATAGCTTTCAGTCATTTGATCATGCGAATATTCAAGCACTTGGAATTGCGCTCCTTTTTGCTCGAGGAATATCACCGCCGGCGTCATACTTGTCTCAATGTCATTTATTTTTCGAGCAATACAATACCAAAAAATCATTGGCTTATCGCCTAAATCGGACACACCTATTTGCGAGGCTGTGCAGCTCCAATCTTCAAACATGCTTAACTAAACAAACCAACTCCATTAGCAAAGAACAGAAACAGGTGTGTCCAATTATCGTTAGCATCAAATTTGAAACAATAAAAAAGCCAGCTAATGCTGGCTTTTTAGATACTGGTAAGGTTTTGTATTATCTACTAAAAAGATAAGCAAAATACCAAATATATAGATCTCTGAATGTGATTCGGCCACTGTTATCAAGATCCGCTAAAGGATTGAATCGAGCGCTTCCCTCTCTTGCACCAAAGCTTCTCAAGATAGCGAAGTAATCTCTGAAGTTAATCTCTCCATCAGCATTAACATCACCGAAAGCTGGAGCATCAGCCTCCAATAGTAAGCTAACAATCACTGGATCGTGGTCAGAAGAACGGTATGGGCTTTCACTTAGGAATACGTCCGGCTTACTTGTACTTGAGAACGGAAGTTCAGAAGTATAATCAAAGCCCGCATACTCGTCAGCATTGATATGCCATTCAGTCACATCAACAATCGCATCAAAGGCTTGTTCATTGGCCAAAGCATAATCTAAAGAGCCTAACAGACCAGAGAAACGATAGCTGTAAGCCAACTCGCCTTCTAGTTCTCTCGCTACATCTTTATAGCCTGCATTCACTAATGTTTGAATCGGGTCTTCTTTTGCGTAAGCATTTAAGTCACCGATAATCATAACAGGTGTGTCCTGGAATTGTTCAGCCAACCAGATTTGCAATGCTTGCGCCGCTCTATCACGGGTCACATTACAATTTCCGGCTAAAGTACCGTTATCATTATCTTGGGTACAGCGACCGCCGCTTCCTTTTGACTTTAAGTGGTTTACGTTCACAACAAATGGCTTGTCGCTCTCATTCAAAACGAAAGCTTGTGCGAATGAAGGACGATTCAAACTAGTATCAAACAAAGGAGCGCCTGACTCATCAACGATAGAATTATCGGAATTAAGTACTTTCAGTGCACCATCAGGACTAACCGTTTGAAGTTTATAGATAATACCAACTGTGATTGCATCAGTACCTTGAGCTTCCCCAGCATTAATAAACTCATAAACATCATCACCCAAATTAGCATTAATGTTATCTACTAGCTGAGCGATAGAGCTCAATTCATCAAAGCCGTCGTTTTCAATTTCCATCAAACCAACCACGTCAGCATCCATCGCGATGATCGCGTTAGTAATTTTCTGTAGTTGAAGTTGATACTGCTCTTCTGTTTCTGCACCACGAGCTGTTGGATAGCCGTCACCTAAGCCGTTACCATTAAACAAGTTAAGTACATTGAAGCTAGCAATTTTCAAGTTGCCGCTCTCTAGTTCAGGCGCTTCAGTTCTAAAACTGTTTTGCTCAAGCACAGGAGTTTGTAGAGGACGAATTCGATAGTTGCTAAATCCGAAATCAAGCACACCGACGATAGATAGAAATGAATCACCAATACGAATTGGGTTATTCGCATCGAAGCCACCCGCTGGAAGGTCAAATATTTCTGGAGTACCGTTTAGCAAATCATCTAAGATAATTTGGTTTAAATCATTTTCAGCGTCTAGAGCTGCAGCTTCAGCTGATTCCGTCGCGAATAAATGCGTTGGGCTGTAGCGAACTTTATCCGCCAATACTAGCTCACCGAAACGACCATAGTTTTGCAAATTATTCACAAACCATTCTTCAGAGCTTTCAATTACCATGCTCTCGACTGACTCTAAGTCGATTGTTAATGGTAACTCCAACACTACTGGTGTCGCGAAGTCACTGCTACAGAATGAAGAAATTGACTCTGCATTAAGTTGGGTTTTCCCAAATTGTTCGGCAACCGCACCTAACACACGAACGACATCACCTTCTTGAAGCTCTAAACCTTCGAAATCAGTCGAGACAAAGACACCTTCAGACGTTAACGGGTTACTATCATGGTCAGCATCTTCCTCTTGCATAAAGAAACCGCCAAGTTGACTTGAAGCGAGTGTTACAAGCCCCTCAACAACCACAGTCTGTCCAAGTAGAGGAGATGTGTCAGCATCGCCCTGCACTTCATGGATACGAGTCGCAGGATCAAAGCATAGGCCTAACATCGCTTCATCGACTGGATCGCCACCATCACCGCCGTCACCTGCATCACCATATAAACCTAGGTCGCTGGTATCGTTTATTGGGAAACCATCCCATTCAATTGCAGGATTGAAGACGTTAGTGCCATCAGCGTCACCAACAGTGACACTTGCTTTTCGTCTAATCGTCGCGTTTTGAGTAGAAGCTTCACCTTCACTCCAGACTTGGCGAACACCAATCTGCCCAATAACGTCAATGTTACCGCTCGCATCAGCAAGTGCAAAAGCATCATCACCATTAAAATTCACAACAGAGTTAATTGCATCGACAACAGGCATATCGGCATTATCGACAAAACCAGGGTTCGCAATAACATAAACATCATTCGCCGCTAATGTGCCACTCAATGGAGATTCTGCAGTGATTGAACTGCTGCCATTTGAATATAAGCGAATAGAATATGCGCTTAAATCAATTGCTGCGCCACTCAGGTTCACAATCTCAACCGCTTTGTTCAAGCTTGAACCTTCAATATATTCAGAGAAGAACACACCACCAGTTGCCGCCGTGTATGTGCCAATAGGGATCATAGCGTTTGTGTTACTACTCTCTCCGTCAAGCGCATTTCGGCCACTAAAAGTCCACTCACTTGGGTTAAAGGTCGTGCTAGGGCCTGTTTCACTGATACGATAAGCCCAGCCATCTAGGTATTCCCAGTTTTCGCCCGAGCCATCAACACCAACTACACCATATACATCGACGACAACGCCATCACAAACCAATAAAACGGCATCATCACCGTTAATACTCAACTCACCTGTTGTGTCATTTGGCGCGAAACCGAAAAAGGAAGTAAAGCCAGTAGATTCTGACGAGAAGTATAAGAAGTCTCCGCTTTGAGCTGAGTTGTCACCACCAATATCGATAGTGTAATCGCCACCCGTTGGCTGGTTGCCATTGGAAGCCGTTCTCACCGCACACACTGAAAGGTCTGGAATATCTTGAGTCACTAATATTTCGATACCCTTAGGAGTGCCGCCGCTGAGAGGACCATCAAAAATAGCGGTAATCAGCATTGGTGCGCTTTCTGAACCGCTGTCAGAGCCACCATCTGAACCGCTGTCAGAGCCACCATCTGAACCGCCGTCAGAGCCGCCATCTGAACCACCGTCAGAGCCGCCATCTGAACCACCGTCAGAGCCGCCACCAGTCACATCACCACAGGTTTCAGATGAGTAAAGCAAGTCAACCCACTGAGGATTATCGACAAATGGGTTTCTGTTGCCTTGATATTGATAAATGCGTTCGTTTCGATTTATTTCGAATTCACTGACTGGGTCATCATTGTGCCATTGGATCAAGGTGCATAATTTACCCAAAGTTGGCGAGCCTGTACTAGTAATCTGATCGACAAGCACGAGGTCAATATAAGTTCCACCGGCCTCGTAACGCGTATCCATGTAAAACATCATGCGCGCAACGTCACCTTTCACATTGGCATTGGGTTCGAAAGAATCACCATCTACAAAGTTGTCTGCAGTCGCGGCCAAAATTGACGCACGTATCGATGGATCCGTTTCAGATGTAATCTGAGAATCGCTTAATGGTGCGTCGCTTTCATCGTAGTCTAAGTTTCCGCGAGCAGCATTAATCGAAATATCAGTTGGACGAAGGTGATGAATATCTGTGTACGGTTCATCACTTGAGCTACTAAAGCCATGGCTTTTTGGCCAAGAGTGCTCACGGTTCCAGTTGTCACCATCACCTGATGCAGCGCCGCTGCCATTTGAAGCTTTCGGAATAGAACGACCTGAATACAAAAGAATCACGTTGTCACTATTATTTGGGTCTTCATCGGTCGCGGTTAGAGCAGTCCACACTTCACTGTAAGTCAGTCGTTGTATATCTGTAGATATAATCGAACTCAGGGCTGCTTTAATCTGGGCTGCGCTTGCTTCGGCATTCAGAAGTTGGTCAACTTCAGCATAATAAGCTTGCGCGTCAAAAGCACTCGGATCTTTAAACTGTGCTAGATCTGGACAGTTGGTACAGACTTGGCCACTTAAATCACCATTAGATGCATCTGAACCACCGTCAGACCCTCCATCTGAACCACCATCAGAACCGCCATCTGAACCACCATCAGATCCGCCGTCCGAGCCACCATCAGGTGTGTCCGTTGTAGTGTGAGAACCGATGTTAGAGAAGTCATCTTGCGAAAAAACCTCCCACTCAGCACTTGGGTCAAACGCGTTACTGCCGTCTGAGTCCCCAATCGTAATATTACTGCGGCGAACTAAAGTTTTGTTCGCAGTTGAGTATGTTACGCCATCCACAGTGACGGAATACGCTGATCCAGGGTCAACTTCAAACTGACCAATGGTATCCAACACTGTTTCGCTATCTGCGCCATTAGAAACGACCAATTCAATAAAATCGTCACCGTTGAATAAGCTTGCGCCAGTCAATAACTGCGCGTTCATTTTCAAGCCGTCATCAGCACTCGTAGTTGCTACAACATAGGTACTGAAGGGAGCTATTTCACCGGACAAACTGATCGTTGTTCCTGCGCTGCTACCACCATTGAAGTACACTTTTATTTGGTGTTGAGAGATATCAACCCCAGTGTCGCTATTATTATATATTTCTATTGCTTTGTTGTTCCCTGAGCCTTCAACGTATTCTGAGATGAATACGTTCGCCGAAGCCGTAAAACAATGTGCACCAAGCATTAGCGCTGATAACATTTTGATCTTCATTGTATATGTCCGTCTGTTAGGTATTTTTTCCTATACTAAGGTATGGGTAAATTACTACATTTGTGTGACAAATTGAATGAATTTATTGCGAGGGTGTTTTACAAAATGCGTAGGATTTTTAAAGTACTTGAATCTACTCAACTTCTGCGGCAAAAAAATAAAATACTGAACAAAAATGGTTATTCAGTTTTCCAGCTGCTCTCAAAGAACCTGTTTAATTAATAAACAGAAAAATAAAATTCAATAAAAAAGAGCGCAAGGTGCGCTCTTCATAAATTACGTGTCTGTTGTTCCGACGAAAAACTGAGCCTTCACCGGATTTACCATTATTAAGCTTCTGATTCAGCTAGAAAGGTTTCTTTAAACCAACGAGATACCATCGCTTTTTCATATTTCAATGGTCTATTTTTGAAGCGTGTTGATGTGCGGTTTAGAAAGCCTACATCTTTCAGCTTAACTTCTTCTGATTGCACTACTTTTCCGTCCGCATCTTTCAATTCAAAACTAAAGGTCATTCTAGGAATATCGATGTCACGCATTATTCTATATTCCTGAAAACCTGCAGAAGCTCTATGATGCATACCAATCAGGCCTGCTTGGGTGGCTGTTTGCACTTCTCCAGCCATATCAAGGTTGGTTACTTTAAGAGCCAAGTGATACCCCTCAGGAAGGTCTTCAGCGAGTTTGTCGAAATGAGATTCTAACTTCGCAAACACTCGCTCTCGGTATTTCGCTCTTGATACACTCGGATGGCGAACATCTCTGAAGTCTTCAGGGTTAACCCACTCTATAGTAACTGGACCTTTTGTCTCAGCTTCCTTATCAGCTTCTTGCTCTTTAATATCTTGAGATAGTACTGACACAGAAAAGATAAAAATTGATAATGTTAGACCAAATTTAACTGATTTCATTTATCACTCCTTCGCATAACTTGTTCAATAAATATACTACTACGACATCGTAGATCAAGTTTAGGTTCAATAATGACCTGAGATTTAGAAAAGTTTGCTGTCTTTAATGTGACCGCACAGGCGGTTCAGATTCGCGCCGTAAATGAATGGATTCTTGTCATTATTTTTACAATAACGCTCATTGAATTTGGTTAGCGACTCTTTTGAGTCGGTAATCAACACCACATAATCCGTTTGGTGCGGTTGTAAAGACATATTATTGTGAAAAAACCGTTCGCGTATCGTAGCTAATGACTGCTGTTCAGGAATTTCAGCGACGTTTTCTATCCAACCAAGCACCGTTTGTTGGATGTCAGAAAGGAAATATTGAACAAAGGACGTCCTTAATACAATGATTAATATAATTATTTCAATCATGATGACAAATGTTCGCCACATATTAACTGTAGATCCTTAGACGCGTACTTAATTGTTGATAGTAAATTCCTAAGTACATAATAGATATTCATACGTTAAATACAATGATTTCCCACAATACGCTAGTATGTTTTCCTGAAGTATACCTAAATGGCTCAAATATAAGCTTACAAAATCTTTAAGAAAAGACTGTTCTTATTTGATCTGAATTAACATTTGCTTGCGTCTTCTTGATATACTGTCAGCCTAAAATTTATGTATCTTCTTCATTTCCCACGCGGAGTTCTTAATGAACGAAAAAATTGATATCAAAGACGTCACTCCGGTAAAAATTCATAAACCCTCAAATAGTGGTGACTCATCAGCATACCCAGCTCGTAGCAGGATCTATGTGAGAGCTGTCGAAGGCATGCTGGAGAATATTCGACGCTTCTTCGGTTTGATCTTTCTAGGCGTATTCGCGCTTATTCCTTGGCTTCAATACAACGGCAATCAAGCCGTATTGTTAGATATTGGAGAACAACGTTTCAATATTTTTGCAATGACACTTTGGCCGCAAGACCTGACTATTCTTGCGTATATTTTTATTGTCTCCGCATTTGCTCTATTTTTTATCACTACTTTTGCTGGGCGCGTGTGGTGTGGGTTTATGTGTCCACAAACAACTTGGACCTTTATCTACATTTGGTTTGAAGAAAAAATCGAGGGTAGCCGAAATAAGAGAATGAAGTTGGACCAACGGAAAATGGACGCTGACAAATTCTTCCGTAAAACCTTGAAGCACTTCTCTTGGGTAAGCGTTGCCTTATTAACATCCATCACCTTCGTAGGCTACTTCACACCTATCGATAGCCTATTCGTTGACTTCTTCACTTTTGACGTCAGTTTCTGGGCTGGTTTCTCCGTCATCTTTTTCACTGTATGTACATATGGCAATGCTGGATACATGCGTGAAATTATGTGCACACACATGTGCCCATACGCACGTTTTCAATCAGCGATGTTTGATAAAGATACATTCACTGTTGCATACAACCCTGAACGAGGCGAGAAGCGCGGACCACGCTCACGTAAAGTGACACAAGAACAACTTCAAGAAAAAGGGCTTGGCGATTGTATTGACTGTAACCTCTGTGTTCAAGTCTGCCCAACAGGCATTGATATTCGAAATGGTTTGCAATACGAATGCATTAACTGCGGCGCTTGCGTAGATGCGTGCAACGGCGTTATGGATAAGATGGGTTATGATAAAGGCCTTATTAGCTTCACATCAGAACACCAACTGGCGGGCGGAACCACTAAGATAGTTAGGCCCAAGTTGATTGGTTATGCGGTTGTTCTGCTTGTTATGACGAGTTTGCTTGTGTTTGATATTTACTCTCGTGTCCCCTTAGAAATCGACATCATTAAAGACCGAAATTCATTATATCGTGAGACAAACCAAGGGCTTATAGAAAACGTTTATACACTGAAGTTGCTTAACAAATCACAACAGGACCGTACTTTTAAAGTCAGTATCAGTGGCTTGGAAAGTGGCAACTATGTTGGCGTATCCGAAGTGCAAGTGCGAGGAGGTGAGGTTTATACACTTCCGATCAGCGTCACCAGTGACCCCTATGCACTGACAGAAGAAATAACCGAATTTAAATTTCATGTACAGACACAAGATGAAAATGGTGAAATAATCAAAATAGAAGAAACTACTAAATTTATATTCACTGATGTCTGACTTTACCTTTGCAGGTCTGCATCCAGATTTAATTCTGGATGCCATTGAAACCTTGGGTGTGCGCGCCGAATCTGGGCTTTTAGCACTCAACAGCTACGAAAATAGAGTGTACCAATTCATAGGTGAAGACAAACAACGTTATGTTGTGAAGTTTTACCGGCCTCAACGTTGGACCAATACCCAGATCCAAGAGGAACACGACTTCTCAATCGAGTTACATGAGCAAGAAGTCCCCGTCGTTGCGCCTTTGCGCTTGTCTCATATCGACGCTCCGCAAACGGGACACACCCTTCATGAGCATGAAGGTTATCGATTCGCTCTATTTCCTTCTGTCGGTGGTCGACAGTTTGAAGTAGATAACCTCGACCAACTTGAATGGATGGGCAGGTTTATCGGCCGAATACATCGAGTTGCTCAATCGTCGTCATTCGAGACTAGACCCGCAATGGATGTCCAGACTTACTTGGACACACCTAAAACCGTATTAGAAAATGGTAGTTTGCTTCCTCACCACCTGCAAACAGCGTTTCATACTATTTTAGATATGGTCATTAAAGAAACCAAAACTCGATTTACTGGCTCATACAAAAACATCAGACTACATGGCGACTTGCATCCGGGTAATATCCTCTGGCGTGATGGGCCTACCTTTGTCGATCTGGATGATTGTCGCATGGGCCCCGCGGTTCAGGACTTATGGATGATGCTTTCCGGTGATAGACAACAGCAATTCATACAGTTGGACACACTCGTTGAAGCTTATGAAGAATTTCAGCCCTTCGATGTTAAAGAGCTAAAGTTAATCGAACCTTTACGCGCTATGCGTATGGTCCATTACATGGCATGGCTTAGCCTACGATGGGAAGACCCCGCGTTTCCTCAGGCATTCCCTTGGTTCGCTGAGGATAAATATTGGGAAAATCAAATTTTAGCCTTGAAAGAGCAATATTCGGCGTTGCACGAAGAGCCTATCAAATTGTAAGCGTCGGTAATCTCTGCGAACTCGCTATATGTCATAGCTAAAAATATCGGAATAACGCTACACAAATGCTTGAATCCATTTATAATTCGCCACGTTCAAGGTGCTCATAGCTGAATTTTCAAACTATGAGTTAAACGGGAAGCTGGTGAGAATCTAGCGCTGCCCCCGCAACGGTAAACACAGGAAGAGTCCACTTTTCCACTTTTCATTCATCGTGAATAACGACGTCAACCACTGTGCCTCTTTTTGCATGGGAAGGTTTTGAAATGATTGTGTGAGCCCGGATACCGGCCTTGATAAGCGAGGTTTCGACCTTTCCTATTTGACATGCTCGGGTGGAGCATTCACAGAGTCCATATTTAAAATGAAAATAAAACTATCTTTTTTAGCAGCTTTCATCGCTGCGAGTCCTACTGTTTATTCACAATCTAACAATGATCTTGAAACCATTAGTGTGCTTGGTTCACGAGCAGCAATCGACAAACGTACTTTAGCCGGCTCGGTGTCCTTCTTAGACGAAGACACAATCAAAGCATCCGGAGCGAGCACTGTTGTGGAGCTTTTGCGCACATTTGCAAGCGTCAATGTGAGTCAGTCAGGGCCGACTGGAACGCTAAGCGAATTGCGTTTCCGCGGGAGTGAGAGTAATCATATTTTAGTCCTCATTGACGGTGTGGAAGTTAACGACATAGGGCAAGGTGGCCTTGTTGACTTCGCGCATATTGTTGTTGCAGACATAGAACGAATTGAGCTACTAAGAGGCCCGCAAAGCGCCTTATGGGGAACAAGCGCTGTATCTGGCGTCATCAGCATTACGACTAAGCGAGCAAGTGAACCGCAACAACTTTCAGGCAATATAGCCTTAGGTACTCAAGCAACTAAGGAACTCGGTTTATCCTACAGTTTAAAAAGCGACAAACTCAGTTTTGCGATTAACCTCAATCACCTGAGTACAGATGGCGATAACATCTCTCGAAATGGAGGTGAGGACGATGGCTACCGCAATTCGAGCCTAAGCGCTCAAGTGCAATATGATATTAACGATGCGCATCAACTGACTAGCAATGTACGAATAGTCGAGTTTACATCTTCGTTTGACGCAATTGACTTTGCCACTACAGGCTTGCCAACCGACGCTGATAACGTTAGCGAAGGCGAACAATTAAACTATCTATTGAGATGGTTATATGCGCCGAAAGCAAATAACTGGTCACAATCATTAAGCTACCAACTAAGTCGTAACGAAAGTGAAAACTATACTCAAGATATATTCTCAGGGAGTACCTTAGGTGAAACAGAACGTTTAACTTGGCTCCACTATTTCGATTTATCCATGGGTGCAGGTTACAAGCAAAACTTCTTGAACATAGGCGTTGATGCCGTCGAAGAGGACTTTCAACAGGCAGGCCCTATTAGCTTTGGTGATCCTAACCAGTCACAATCGAACACCACAATCTCCGCGCTGGCAGATGGCCAAGTTAGCTTAGGCGAATCATTGTATTTAAGTGCTAGTTTACGTAGAGATAATAGTGATGAATTTGAGGATGCCAGCAGCTTCCGATTAGGTCTGAGTTGGCAAGTAATGCCAAATTTAAAGGTATTTCTGAGTCGTGGCAAAGCAATCAAGAATCCAAGTTTCACCGAAAGGTTTGGCTTTTTCCCGGGCACTTTTCAGGGAAATCCCAATTTGACGCCTGAATCCAGCTTCTCTAACGAAGTTGGGCTAGAATATGCCCCAACAGATCAAATTGACATACAGTTAACTCACTTCAATACTGAGTTGGAAGATGAAATTAATGGCTTCGTATTTGATCCTACAAGCGGCGCCTTTACTGCTAACAACCTAGAAGAAACGAGTACTCGTAAAGGCTTTGAGTTGTCACTGAAAGGATATTTGGATCATCTTGCTTGGTCCGCAAGCTATGCGTATTTAGAAGCGAAAGCACCAACTGAAATAGAGCTAAGGCGTGCGCGACACACAGGCTCAGTAACTTTGAACTATACCATTAACGATCAAAACAATGTGTATGTTCAAGGTGATTACACAGGGTCAAAGTTGGATCGCTTCTTTCCTCCTTTTCCTGCTTCTCCTGAACTTGTTGAATTAGGTGCATATTGGTTGCTAAGTGCAAATTATGGCTACAAGATAAACGATAGCTTGACGCTTAACTTACGCGCAGAAAACCTGCTGAATGAAGATTATGAAGATGTTTTTGGATTTGTTGGGCAAAAAAGGCGTATTACGCTAAACCTGCGATACCAATTGAACTAAACGGATAAGTAAGGCTCAAATGTTTCTAAACCAAGCGTTGTAAAGCTGAACAACAAATGAATAAGGCCGCCATTACTGAAGTAGGCGGCCTTTTGTTTTGAAATATTTTTTCGCTTTATGGTATTCTGCAAACAGAAAAATTAATACACGCGTTACTGCGCTGTGAACAAGGAATAAAACACAATGAAGAAGCTTTTTTCAATAATTTTGCTAACCGTACTGTCACTTAATATTAGTGCTCAAGAGCAATGGCAAGAAGGTAAACATTATACTGTCATTAGTGACAAGGCGACGGCCAAGCCAGAAGTGAAGGAATTTTTCTCTTTTTGGTGTCCTGCTTGTTATCGATTTGAGCCTTTGGTTAAGAATATCAAAGCTGGCTTAGGTGAAGATGTTAAATTTACAAAAGTGCATGTTAATTTTATGCCAATGGCTGGACCTGATGTTCAGGAAAATGCGACGACTGCAATGGTGATAGCACGTGCTCTAAAAAAAGAAACCGAACTTAATGGTGCAATTTTTAACTACATCCATCAACAACGTAGCACAATTAGCAGCTTAAAAGATCTCAGAAGCATCTTCGTTATTAACGGCGTAGATGGCGAAGAATTTGATAAATTAGCAAAAAGTTTCAGTGTGAAAAATCTAGTTAATAAAAACAACAAACAAATCGCTGAATACCGCGATTATGTTTCAGGCGTACCTAACTTTATAGTGAATGGTAAGTATCAAGCCACGTTCACTCGTGACATGACTGCCGACGACATTGTAAATCTGATTGTATGGTTAACAAAACAATCATAAACCGCACTATTTAACACAAGGGCCGCATTAGCGGCCTTTTTTATTCCCGCACCGAAAATTGGACACACCTCTTTCGGGGTTTTATCACCCACTACCTTTATTTTTGGACACACCTTTTTATCACTTTCATGAATTATTCCTATCAAGTTTCACCCCAAAGACATACCGAATATCCAAAATAGGTGTGTCCCATTTGGGCCGAAGTGTTTACGCTCGAGTAAAACTCTCTATAATCAAGAAAACATTTTATTTCAGGGAACCCCATGACTCAGTCGATTAAACTTATTACTTCACTTTTTATATGTATCTTTTTCATAAGTGCATGCAGTCAACCAGAGACCACAGCGACGACTAGTAGTACCAAAGAACAAAGTGCTGAAGTTAAAGCTGATACCAAGGAAAGCACTGATAGTATGCCTATGAGCCTTATTCCTTGGAAGGAAGGCTTACATTACAAAGTAATAAGTGATGAGGTAACCGCAGAACCTGAAGTGGTCGAATACTTTTCATTTTGGTGCCCACACTGCTACAACTTTGAACCACTGGTAAACAATATCAATGATCGCCTAGACTCCGATACTGATTTCAAAAAAGTACACGTCAATTTTATGAGGTTCACTACTCCTGAAATCCAAGATTTTGCTACCTTAGGTATGGCTATTGGTAGACATTTAAATCAAGAAAAGATGATAAATGCAGCCATCTTTCAACATATCCATGAAAAGAATCTTGAAATAAAGAGCCTAAACGATGTGAAGGCGATTCTTATTGCCTATGATGTGACGGTAGAAGACTTTGAAAGCGCTTTAAAGAGCGACGAAGTTAATGAAATAATGCAAAACAACAACGCGTCAATCGACCAATACCGCGAAATACTGCAAAGTGTGCCTAACTTTATAGTCAATGGAAAATACCAAGCTACCTTCACTCGCGATATGACTGCGGATGACGTTGTCGAATTGATATACTGGCTAAGCAAACAAAACTAGTTAGTTGTGGTCTACTACTAGGACAACAGGTTAAATTCAATAATTAGAATGAAAAAAGGGACGACTATGTTTAAAAAATCAATTATAGCAGCGGCATGTTTACTCTCGTTTGCAGCGCTTCAAGGTTGTAATGATGCGCCATCAAGCGACGTTAAAGAAGAAGTCAAAGCAAGCCCTGAACCTGCTGCGGCAGTGGCAGAGCTGAAAGACCGCGAACCTACAGTAGATCGTGGTCGCTTGTTTCACGCAATTAAAGTTCGAACAGACGAAGATAAAGCGAGAGATGACGCGCGCAATCCAATTCAAACTTTAGAGTTTTTTCGTGTAGGGCCAGGCATGGCTGTCGCGGAAGCTTTACCCGGTGGTGGTTGGTATTCAAAAATATTGACGACGTATTTGGGAGCCGAGGGCGAGCTTCATGGCATAAATTACAACGATGATATGTGGCCACGATTTGGTTTCTTTTCTGAAGAAGGGATCGCAAGAGCGATAGAAAGAACCAGTGCTTTTCCTAATATGATTGCTGATTTCTCTGACAATGGTATCGAAGCGAGTGGTTTTACATTTAACTCTGCGCCAGAAGCGCTTGCTGGCACTCTAGATAGAGTATTGTTTATTCGTGCTTTACATAACTTAAATCGCTTTGAAGAAGAAGCGGGTACGTTAACAGAAGCCTTGAAAACAACTCACACGCTATTAAAGGACTCTGGAATGGTTGGCGTAGTTCAGCATCAAGCCCCTGATAAAAGCTCGGATAAATGGGCTGATGGAAGTGCGGGATATTTGAAGAAGCCTGCAGTGATCGAAGCTTTCAAAGAAGCTGGATTTGTCTTAGTGTCTGAATCTGATATCAATGCCAATCCTAGTGATCTGCCAACTGAATCCGAGGTCGTTTGGCGTTTGCCACCATCATACAACGGGACAGCTGATGACCCAGCATTAAAAGCAAAAGTCGATGCCATTGGCGAGTCAAATAGAATGACATTGTTATTTAAAAAGGCACCATAAACTATAATGAAAGCAGCAGCATGTCATATATTGGTCAAGTCAAAGGTTCAGGCTGAAAAAATCAAATCTGAACTAGACAGAGGAGCCAACTTTCAGCAACTAGCCAAAAAATATAGTATTTGTCCTAGCGCGAAGAAAGGTGGTGACTTAGGCGAGTTCAAGCGTGGTGACATGGTTAAAGCTTTCGATAATGTGGTTTTTAAAAAAGAAGTGCTTAAAGTGCATGGACCAATAAAAACACAGTTTGGTTTTCATTTAATCAAAACCTTGTATCGCAATTAAATCAACGTCATAAAAAAACGGGAGCACTTGCTCCCGTTTTCATATTCCTAAGTCGTCAATTAACCTAGTGTGTCTGACACCACCCGATACCTAGGATCTTCATTCACGTTAATTTCAACATAATCTCCGGCCTTTCTGAGCAAGACCCTGCACTCGGGACTGATATGACGAATATGGAGCTTCTTACCTTGTTCTTTATATTTGTCAGCAAGTCCGTCAAGCGCATCAATACCTGAAGAGTCCCAAATACGTGATTCTTGGAAGTCTATCACTACATCATCAGGGTCATTTTGTGGGTCAAAGATCTCTCTAAAGTGAGTCACTGAGCCAAAGAATAAAGGCCCTTCCAAGTCATACACTTTCCATCCATCATCATCGGTGTGCGTCTTTGCCATAATATGTGTCGCGTGCTTCCAAGCAAACACGAGTGCGGAAACGATAACACCAACGACGACAGCTATAGCCAAGTCAGCAATAACCGTAATACCTGTCACTAAGAACAGCACAAAAGCATCTTCTTTATTAACGCCTCGAATAATTCTAAACGACGCCCATTCAAATGTACCGATGACGACAACAAACATAACGCCAACCAATGCGGCCAGTGGTATCATCTCAATCAATGGTGCAGCAAACAGGATAAAACCAAGTAGAACTAAAGCTGCCGTGATACCAGATAAACGGCCGCGACCACCTGAGTTTATGTTGATCATGCTTTGACCTATCATGGCACAACCACCCATTCCACCAAAGAAACCGTTAACTGTGTTTGCAACACCTTGGCCAACACATTCTTTATTGCCCTGACCGCGAGTGTCAGTCATTTCATCAATTAATGTCAGCGTTAATAGAGATTCAATTAGGCCTACGAGTGATAATATGATCGCTGTTGGAAGAATGATGTAGAAGGTTTCCATTGTAAAAGGAACAGACGGAATACTAAAGGAAGGTAACTCACCAGCCAATGTTACCGTCGCTTTTTGAGCTTCTGGCACCATATCTCGGACAAAATCGATAACCGTGCGAGCTTCTAAGTCGAACCCATGAACAAGCAAGGTAACACCAACAATCGCTACCAATGACGCGGGGATCGCAGTGGTCAACTTTGGCAATAAATAGATAACAGCCATCGTCAAAATGACCAAGCCGAGCATGATGTACAGCATCGTACCAGACATCCATTCTAGCTGGCCCAAGGGGCTCGTGACTTTGAACTGGCCTAATTGAGCTAAAAATATAACGATAGCTAAGCCATTCACAAACCCTAGCATCACTGGATAGGGAACCAGGCGAATAAACTTACCGAGCCGGAATATACCCGCTAAGATCTGCAACAAGCCAGCCAATAGAACCGCGGCAAAGAGATATTGCACGCCATGTTCAGCAACTAAAGCGACCATCACAACAGCCATTGCACCAGTGGCACCAGAAATCATACCTGGACGGCCACCGATAGCCGATGTTATCAGCCCCATCATAAAGGCTGCGTAAAGACCAACCATTGGCTCAACACCTGCAACAAAGGCAAACGCTACAGCTTCAGGGACCAAGGCAAGGGCTACAGTAACACCCGAAAGGATGTCGTTTTTCACGTTTCCTTTCGCGCCATTAATCAAATTAAACATAAATTACATTTCGAATATCTTAAAGTTGCGGCGAGTCTAGCAGAAATGCAAACAAAATTCCTTTAACAGATTGTTAATATCATTTACGAACGAATCTAGCTTTTACTGCCACCCAAACAGTTAGGAGAATCAGGAGCTACTGCAAACTTCTTTTCCCATTCAGCTTGTGTGTAAATGTGTTGTGCTAGCGCGTGGACTGGCCCTGCCAACTCTTCGGCTAATAACTTATTGATTGCGCGCTGTCGCTGTATGAGCCGTTGTCCATCAAAATCATCTGATACTAAGACAACCTTAAAGTGAGTTTCTGAATTCGCGGGGACATTGTGCATATGACTTTCATTCACGACTTCAAGATGCACAAGGGAAAACTGCGCTTTAATTTTATCAATGATCGATTGCTGTACTGTCATAAAAAGGTTCCTAAAATGTAATAAGTGAATGATAAACGTTTTGATGCAATACGACAAAATGTGAATGCGTTACTTTTGGTTGTTACTTCTGATTTGTCTAAAAGTTAAGTTTATCCGAGCTTGTTGTGATTTTTTTGTTTTAGCGATGCCGTGTAACCAATACTTTTGTGTTGACCCAGACATAACGAGTACCGAGCCGTGTGACAGGGGTAATCTATATTTTTCACCGCTTACACGGTGTTTAAAGTCAAAGTTGCGTGTTTCTCCAAGTGACACGGAGACAATAGTTGGAGATAAACCCAACTCCGGTTCGTTATCGGAATGCATCCCCATGCTGTCGCTACCATCGCGGTATAAATTCGCTAGCACCGAATTATAGGACACACCTGTTAGTGCCTCGCATTGTTCTTTCAACCTCAGTAATTGGTGTGTCCATTTAAGCGGTTTCATTGTCACTCCCGAATATTGGTAATCGGTCCCCTCATCCCCGTACCAAGCCTGTAAACGGGGTATTTTGGTCGTTTTACCAAATATTTTGATTTCTCCTTCTTGCCAATCAAGTTGTTGATGAAACTGGTCAAAGTAGTCGTCTGCTGTTGTTGAATCGAGCCAATTCTCTAAAAATTGTACCTTTGCATCTACCAAAGGTAGACTTTGTAATTGGTTTTGTGGAAACAGACTTTTTTGCATAATTCGGATTTCGTTTTTTGTGAGTTTGACTATCAACTTTAGGTAAGAGATGAATACGCACTTTAGCGCTTTTGAGCGCACTTTACATTTAGAACGTTATCCGGCCAAGCACCAGCATGTTAGTTTGCAGGCTTGGGACTCCGCAGACGAGTACATTATTGAGCATATTGAAAATTGCGATATTTTGGCTTCTCTTGATGGTGTAGACTGCAAATCGGACACACCTATTTTCATCCTAAACGATGAATTCGGTGCCTTAACCTGCTGGCTACAAGCATATTCACCAGTATTCATTTCAGACTCATGGATATCTCATAAAAGCCTCACTACAAACATGCTTATAAATGGCTATGAGCCAGAAAACGTGGTCTTTGCTGATGCATTACTGGACTTAGCCACCTTTGCAAAAGCTCCACCCGCGCTTGTAATCATCAAAATACCCAGGACCCTTGCATTGCTCGAATATCAACTTATTAATTTAAGTAAAGTGTTGAGTCCTGACACGAAAGTTATCGCAGCAGGGAAAGTCAAAGCCGTACAAAATTCGGTTTTACGCTTGTTTGAAAAATATATTGGGAAAACGACAACATCTCTTGCTAAAAAGAAAGCGCGATTAATATTTTCCCGTTTTGAAAAAAAGCCGAGCAATGACAGTCCTTATCCAACTACTGTGACTGATCCCTTGATTTCATTCGAATTACATAATCATGCGAATGTTTTTTGTCGTGAGCATCTCGATATTGGCGCTCGAATTCTATTGAAAAATCTTCCCGATGCGACAGACCAAAAAGTGATAGATCTTGGATGTGGTAACGGCGTTTTAGGTGTGTCCATTTTAAGTAAAAACCCAAGCGCACATGTCACATTTGTTGATGAATCATTCATGGCAGTTGAGTCTGCAAGACTCAATGTTATTGCGCACTTAGGCAGCGACGAGCGAGCTAGTTTTGTTGTCAGTAATTGTCTCGAGGAAGTATTGAAAGACGCTGAATCATCTTATGATTTAGTGCTTTGTAATCCTCCGTTTCATCAACAGAATGCAATTACAGATCATGTTGCTTATCAGATGTTCAAAGATTCAAAATCTGTTTTAAAACATGGCGGGGAATTACGGATTGTAGGCAATCGCCACTTGGATTACCCACAAAAACTAAAGAAACTTTTCGGTGGATATCAGGTCATTGATAGTAACAAGAAGTTTAGTATTTTATCTACTTACAAAGCGAGGTCTTAAATTGAAAAACATTCTCTTCATTCTTGTATTGATTGTTGTCAGCATCGACGGGGTTGCCGCAAAAGCGCAAAAACAACCAGGTGAAAACATCCAACCCGATAATTATTATCCCATGGTGAAATTCGAAACAAGCATGGGCGACATTGTTATCGAGCTCAACAGGAAACGAGCTCCCATTACTGTGAATAACTTCCTGAGCTATGTAAAACGTGGCGAATATAACAACACCATTTTCCACCGAATTATTCCAAACTATATTGTTCAGGGTGGTGGTTATGAGCCGGAATACAAAGAACGAAAAGCAAATCGCACGATTTATAATGAGTCGGGAAATGGCCTGAAAAATGACCTTCATACAATTGCCATGGCAAGAGAAGATGATCCACATACAGCCAAAAGGCAGTTTTTCTTCAACATGAAAGATAACGATAACCTAAACCCTGGCAAGACTTGGGGATATACCGTTTTCGGAAGTGTTACCGAAGGCTATGAAGTACTCGACAAAATCGCAGAAGTCGAAACTGAGTACAAAGCACTAATAAGATTCCAAGACGCCCCTGTAGAAGATGTCATACTTATAAAGGCAACAGTGCTTCCTTCAGCTTTTTAACTCTGTTATTTCTCATAGAATGGTAGTGTCCAAAAATTGCTCAAATACATTATTCGTTAATTGAATATGTAAATTGGCATTACCAATCTATACTAAATATTCAATTTGGTAAAAGAGGCAAACATGAAAGCATCTGACTTAATGGTAAAAGCGCTAGAAGCTGAAGGCGTCGAATATATTTTTGGGATTCCAGGGGAAGAGAACTTAGATTTATTGGAATCTCTCAGAAGTTCATCAATCAAACTGATCCTCACTCGCCATGAGCAAGGCGCTGGCTTTATGGCCGCAACCTACGGCAGACTAACTGGAAAAGTAGGTGTCTGTTTATCGACCTTAGGTCCAGGCGCCACGAATCTAGTTACTCCTGCTGCATACGCCCAACTTGGCGCCATGCCAATGCTTATGATTACCGGACAAAAACCGATTAAAACTAGCAAACAAGGACGGTTTCAAGTCATTGATGTTGTAGACATGATGCGCCCGATTACCAAGTACACAACACAAGTTGTGAGTGGTGATCGTATACCATCTGTTGTGCGGGAGGCCTTTAGACTCGCCTCTGAAGAGCGACCAGGCGCTACACATATAGAGCTCCCAGAGGATATTGCTGATGAAGAAACCAATACTCCTGTCCTCAAACCGAGTATCGCACGTCGCCCTATAGCAGAATATAAGGCAATCAATGCAGCCGTCGATATGATTGAGAAAGCCAAATCTCCTGTGCTGTTGATTGGAGCAGGTGCAAACCGTAAGTTAACAGCAAAAATGCTGAAAGAGTTTGTAGATAAAACTGGCATTCCTTATATCACAACGCAAATGGGTAAGGGCGTCTTGGATGAGAGTGGCAAACTGTTTATGGGCAACACTGCTTTATCTTCTGGCGATTTTGTTCACCGCGTTATTGATAGAGCAGACCTAATTATTAATGTTGGCCATGATGTGGTTGAAAAGCCGCCTTTCTTTATGGAAGACGATAACCAGAAGGTCATTCATATTAATTTCGACTCAGCAGCTGTCGACCCAGTCTATTTCCCTCAACTTGAAGTAATTGGTGATATTGCAAATAGTATTTGGCAGATAAATGAGAAAATACAAGCGCAAGAAAGCTGGAAGCTGGGTTTCTACCAAGATGTTCATGATGCTTACGTAGAACATAGAACGGCTTCAGAAGATGATGACAGATTTCCAATTTTACCTGAACGGTTTGTGCGAGAAGTACGCAAAGCGATGCCTAAAAACGGGATTGTTACTTTAGATAATGGCGTTTACAAAATTTGGTTTGCCCGAAATTATCCGGCCTTCCTTCCTAACACTCTATTACTTGATAACGCACTCGCGACGATGGGGGCTGGCCTACCATCTGCGATGGCAGCTAAACTTGTTCACCCGGATAGAGCAGTCGTAACCGTTTGTGGTGACGGCGGCTTTATGATGAACAGTCAAGAGTTAGAAACCGCGGTGAGGCTCAACCTACATATTGTTGTGATCATTCTTAGAGATGACGCCTACGGTATGATCAAATGGAAGCAAGCTAATATGGAGTTTGAAAACTATGGCTTAGACTATGGTAATCCTGACTTCGTAAAGTATGTCGAATCATATGGCGGTAAAGGTTGGCGAGTAGAAGCCACCGACCAACTGCTACCAACGTTAGAGAAGTGTTTAGCTGAGCCGAACGTCCATTTGATAGATGTTCCCGTCGACTATAGCCTCAATGACGAGACTTTGAACAAAACGATTAGAAAACTGAGTGCAGCACTTTAGTAGTATCGTTGATTTAAATCGGACACACCTTTTTAAGCTAAGGCGTTTGTGCAAGTTGAGCGTAAAGGGACACACCTATTTCGCTGCGAACTAAAGCTACTAATGACCACGAACGCCAGATAGCCGAGCAAACACCCAAATAGGTGTGTCCCTTTAGGAGGAGACAAAATGAATAAACTAGCTAAGCAGTACCCATATTACCTCGCAAACAAAGCGGTATTTGCGAACAAAGATCTTGATGTAACCAATAAATATACTGGTGAAGTAGCGACGCAAATAGCACTTGCCGATGCGAAAGTCATTGATAAAGCAATAGAAGCCGCTGAAGCCAGTCAACCTGCTCTAAATAAAATGCCAGCATACAAGCGACAACAGATCCTTGAGCATTGTGTGACACGGTTTAGGGAACGCTTTGATGAGTTAGCTTACGCCCTTTGCATTGAGGCTGGTAAGCCGATTAAAGACGCGCGTGGCGAGGTCACTCGATTAATAGATACCTTCAAAATAGCAGCTGAGGAATCAGTTAGGATTTCTGGCGAGGTCATGAATTTAGAAATTACTGAGCGGGCGAAAGGCTATCAAGGTCAATATAAAAAAGTGCCTATTGGCCCATGTTCATTTATTTCTCCATTCAACTTCCCACTTAATCTTGCTGCGCACAAAATAGCTCCCGCCATTGCGGCTGGGTGTTCATTCGTACTCAAACCAGCGAGCAGAACGCCGATAGGAGCACTCATCATTGGGGAAGTGTTAGCTGAGACAGATTTACCCGAAGGTGCTTTTTCAATTCTACCGTGCAGTCGTGATGGCGCAGATTTATTTACCACAGACGATAGATTCAAGCTTCTGAGCTTTACCGGTTCGCCAGATGTAGGTTGGCAACTCAAAGCAAAAGCAGGTAAAAAGCCAGTAATCCTTGAGCTAGGGGGAAATGCAGGGTGTATTGTCGACCATGATGCTGATATCGATGACGCAATCGAGCGTATTGTTTTTGGTGCCTACTATCAATCGGGGCAAAGTTGCATTAGTGTTCAACGTATTTTCATTCATGAATCAATTTATGCCGAGTTTAAATCGAAGTATCAAGATAAGGTTGCCAATTTAGTTCATGGCGATCCCTTAAATGAAGATACTTTCATCGGACCCATGATTTCTGAGTCAGAAGCAAAACGTTTGGAAGGCTGGATTAATAGCGCGATTGAAGATGGTGCCAAACTATTATGTGGTGGAAAAAGAGAGGGCTTGATGCTTCAAGCCACACTGCTAGAGGACGCTCCTATCGGTAGCGATGTAAATTCTGAAGAAGCGTTCGGACCAGTGTCAATTATTAGTTCATTTAACGATTTCGAGGAAGCTTTAGCATTAGTTAATAACAGTCAATTCGGCTTACAAGCAGGTATTTTCACCAGAGATATCTATAAAGCTCACAAAGCGTGGGACGAGTTGGATGTTGGCGGTGTCGTTATAGGCGATGTTCCAAGTTGGCGAGTTGATAATATGCCTTATGGCGGAGTTAAAGAATCGGGACTTGGTCGTGAGGGCATTAAATTTGCTATCGAGGATATGACTGAAATTCGTTTAATGGTAATAAGAACACCGCAGTAAAGTGAATAATGCATGTGAAAAGACCTTCGCTTATGAAGGTCTTTTTGACCTTCCATAAATTGGACACACCTATTTTATATACGACCGTAATTACGTCTTACAAGCATCATGTTCATTTCTATATCTAACATAAAGCATGATGCCACAGGGTAAATCGGCAAAGGCTTCCGGATTAGGTGCTAAACAAAAATGATTCTTCTGTAAAATTCGAATAGAAGCGCAATTATCTGGATCAACCGTCGCATAAAGTTTCGTCGACTCAATTTCCTTGAAAGCAACATTGGTAAATAAGGGAACCGATTCAGCAATCACTCCTTTTCCCCTAGCTGACTGCAATAGCGCATACCCCAAATCAATGGAATCTAAATAGTCTCGTTTTAACAAGCCTATTAACCCTAGACGCTCACCAGTTTGCTTATTACAAATAACCTTCATTCCTAGCCCATAACTGGAGTACATTGGCTTAACTTGATTTACGATAAAGCCTTCAGCATCAAGCAACGTTTGCACATTTCGGTCACCAATGAATCGTAGCCAATTCTCATCATTTAAGAGAGTAAGAAAAAAACCAGCATCATCAATCAATGCATCTCTATAAAGGTAACGCTCTGAGCTTAGTTTATTCATATTCTGAGAGCACACTATCAATAATTTCATAGCTATCTTTTGAAATATGACCTACTCTCGGGTACCTAGGCGCTGCCCTGTCATCAATTACACCGAAACTTGGCCAACCCGATGTACTCCGCATAAATGCTGTCGCTTCCATTTCACCTCCCACTTCAATACAGCCAGCGAGGCATGTATCTAAGTAACTCTGGTAGACAGGAAACTTTTTCGTTGGCGCTTCGATTAAGAGGCTTTCACAGATGTAAATATTGCTATTATTTATCTTTTGCCGGATTTCGGGACACACCTCTTTAGTGAACTGGACGCTGTCTGGCTGGATTTCAACAAACCGATAGTCTACTTCTCTCTTTAATAACATTTGATCTATCACTGAGGGTACAGCTTGGGCATTGATTACACTATTCTGGGCCTGAATTGCACCTACATATGTCTGCTGCTCTGCTACAGAGCGAGTGACCCACTCTCGTTTCCAACCATGAACTTTTACAGGCAAACAAAAAGAATTGATATTATTATAGGTTTCACGGCTAGACTGGTTCATCAAACTCCCATAGCCCAAAACGATAGTTTCGGGGCAAATCTCATCAAACCAATCGATTAGCTTATTCAAATGGGCCTCTCCGTTTTATTTACCGGTCTACCAAGCGTCAAAAGAAAAAGATTGTACTTCTCTGATGTGCTCGCTGTTTGCGGCTATCATAAGCAATCTGTCCAATCCAAGCGCAACGCCAGAACAAGACGGTAGTCCAGCCTCCATAGCCTGAAGAAACTTTTCGTCAAGTGGCTTTTGCTTTTTAGAGTTTATCTCCCTGAGTTTATTATCGCTGTTAAAGCGTTCACGCAATTCATCATGATCACCGAGCTCTTCAAAACCATTGGCTAATTCAACCCCCCGATAATACACCTCGAACCGCTCTGCAAAGATTGGATTATCTACATTCAATGCCGCCAAAGATGCCTGACTAGCTGGAAAATGTGTAACGACAACTGGACTATCTTTACCAATTAGCGGTTCAATAAGTTCGCAGAATAAGAGTTGGAGCATCAGATCTATATCAGAACTCTGGTTTTGGCTGTTGTTTAGTTTACTGACAATATCTTCGAAGCCATATTTTGAGCATGCAGCCTGCAACTCTAAACAGGACACACCTGTTATATCAATATTGAGATGCTTTTCAAATAAAGAGGCATAGGTAATCTGCTGATAACCTTCAACATTGAGAGTCAGTCGAAGCACTTCCATCACATCGTCAATCAGTTCTTGCATACAGAAATCAAGTCGATACCACTCTAACATTAAAAACTCAGGGCTGTGGTACCTGCCAACTTCATCATCACGAAAACACTTGGCAATCTGGAAAATACTTGGAAACCCAGCGCAAAGTAGCCGCTTCATATAATATTCTGGTGAAGTTTGCAGAAAAAGGTGTGTCCGTTTAACTGACAAGGGGTTTGTATGAATCGTCTCTAATGCATCTAAATGTAGATCTGTCACTGTCGACTTAGATAAAACAGGGGTGTCGACCTCTAACACTCCTTCCGACTCAAAGTAGCCTCGAATTTTTGCCAATATAGTATTTTTCAAAACTACGTTTTGAATAGTTGCACTAGGCTGCCAATTAGCTTGTTGCTGCATAATATTTATTCAACTATAAAAAAGGGACATCGATGTGCCCCTTTAAGTTAGCTTTATTTTTGTGCCCTGGAGGCATACTCGCCACTTCTAGTATCGACTTTTATCACTTCTCCTGTTTGCACAAAAAGAGGAACTCTAACAACCGCTCCAGTAGATAGTGTTGCCGGTTTGCCGCCGGTTCCAGCGGTATCACCCTTCAAACCTGGGTCTGTTTCAGTAATTTCCAACTCCACAAAATTCGGTGGAGTCACTGAAATGGGGGTGCCGTTCCAAAGAGTAATCGTACAATCATCGTTCTCAACCAACCACTTGATACTATCACCCAATGCTTTCTCATCGGCTGCTATTTGTTCAAATGTTTCGTTATTCATGAAGTGCCAAAATTCACCATCTGAGTACAAATACGAAAGTTCAACATCAAGAACATCTGCACCCTCTACCGACTCACCAGAACGGAAGGTTTTTTCCAAAACTTTATTAGAAATAAGTTTACGAATTCTGACTCGGTTAAAAGCCTGTCCTTTGCCAGGTTTAACATATTCGTTCTCAAGAATGTTGCAAGGTTCGCCGTCGAGCATTATCTTAAGACCCGCTTTGAACTCATTTGTGCTGAAATTAGCCATGATTCCTCTAAAATTTACGTTATGAGCATTTTTGTGAACCAAATAATACCTAAAAATATGACATCTGTAGAGTCAAACTGGCAAAAAGAATTGTCAATGTCATTCACAACATTGGAATCGTTACTCCAGTACTTGGAAATTGACACCAAAATAGCGACTCAGCATAACGATGCGAGAAAGCTTTTTCCGATGAGAGTCCCACGGCACTTCGCATCATTAATGGCAAAGGGCAACTTTAATGATCCGCTTCTAAAACAAGTGCTGCCATTGAGAGCCGAGTTTGCTGATGTACCAGGGTTTGTTTCAGATCCTCTCAACGAACAGAGTTCTTCAACTAAAGGTGTACTGCATAAGTATAAAAATAGAGCACTGTTGTTGGTAAAGACCGGTTGTGCAGTTAATTGTCGATACTGCTTTCGTAGGGAGTTCCCTTATAAAGAGAACGCGATGAATAAGTCCCAATGGCTAGCATCTTTAAAATATATTGAAGATGATAGTAACATCGATGAAGTAATTTTCTCTGGTGGCGATCCACTAATGGCGACAAATGAACATTTAGCTTGGCTATCAGAGCAAATAAGCCATATCGAGCATGTTAAAACGCTTAGGATTCATACTCGTCTACCTGTGGTCATTCCTTCTCGGATTGATTCGTCGTTTTTAGGTTGGTTAAGGGACACACCTCTCAACAAGGTAATTGTGTTTCATATCAACCATGCGAACGAACTAAGCACCGAATTAAAAGAGAATATCGCGCTATTGAGGTCGATGGGGGTGACGCTGCTAAATCAAAGCGTTTTGCTAAAAGGGATAAATGACAGTGTTGTTACTCAAGTCGAGTTGAATCGAAAATTGTTCGATTTTGGCGTTTTACCCTATTATTTGCATTTGGTTGACAAGGTAAAAGGTGTGTCCCATTTTGATGTGGATGAAACTGAAGCCGTAAAAATTATGTCTGGGATGATAAAGCGATTGCCAGGTTACCTAGTCCCAAAACTTGTTAGGGAAATAGGAGGACAACCCAGCAAAACGCCAATTAACCTCAACCTTCAGCCATGAAGTCAACTATTATGCGTAAGTGTTAATAATTGAGCCCACATTTGAATTAGCTGATTGAGTCGGTACGTCAGCTGACTCCAGCAGCTGAAGCGCTGCTTGACCATCTTGCTCTATTCGATCTTTCGCTAATTGAGCAGATTTGATCTCCAACGCACCGGATACACCTGAGGTACTAACACCTGAAATATCCATACCATTTCCTTTTATTGCTTGTAGCTATCAACAAAAGTGTGCAGAATTGCGCACTTTAAAGGGTTATCGGCAAATGTAGCCCAAACTTTAGTGTCAAATGAGGATCGCTGTGGAAGAAGTCATCAACAAACTAAAAGAAAACTTACAAATCATATATCGCAAAGCTCTGGATGCAGATAAACAACTAGATACTTTAAATAAAGATGGAAAAGGTAAATTCACCGTCATTTTTGGCGATGATAGTGAGTTCTCTAGCCGCAGTAAAAGATTCATACCGTATGTTGAAGAGTTAGCAATTGAAATTACTGCCTTAGAGAGTGAGAAAAGTAATCACACCGAACTTTTGCCTAGAATAGTGAAAAAAATCCAAACCTTATTAGTGACATTAGAGAAGTTCAAGTCAACCATTTGAATACTCACAAAGCCTCTGCTGTCTGTCATATATCATATGTTTAAATTAAAACTGGCCTTTCATTCAGTTTTTTTCGCTTAAAAGTACCCATAAGATAAGTCCTTCAACGAAAAGGATTTCACCATGGCAACACCACGGAAAGCACAAATAATATTGAGTCAAACCAAGCATTATCATTGTATGATTAGGTGTGTTCGACAAGCTAGAATTTGTGGCTTTGACAAGTTTTCAGGACAGAACTATGAACATCGAAGAAAGTGGATAGAGTCACGGCTTTTTCGACTAGCTAAAGCATTTACGATTGAAATATGTGCGTATGCGATTATGCATAACCATGCCCATTTTGTTCTGCATGTAGATGATAACTTAGCTTATTCTTTAGATAGAACAACCATATTGAGACGCTGGTCACTTATTCATAAGCTAACACCACTGCAAGTTACTTATCTGTGCAAAGGTACGTCGGCCCTTACTAATGACGAAAAATCAAAAGTCTATCGAGATATAGAGTTTATTCGCTTAAAACTTTTTAGCATCGCATCGTTTATGAAAGATCTGAATCAATATATTGCCGTCAAAGCAAACAAAGAAGATGGTTGTGTCGGCAAGTTTTGGGAGTCACGATACAAATCACAAGCATTACTTGATGAGCGAGCACTACTAGCCTGCATGGTTTATGTCGATCTCAACCCAATACGCGCCGGTATTGCAAGCTCACTTGAACAGTCCCACTACACGAGCATTCAAAAACGCGTTTTACAAATTAAGTCTCATTGGCAACCCACTCAACTAAAACCACTAACTGACAAGAGAAGCAGCAATTCACGCGCTATTCCTATGGATTTAAAGGCTTATATACAAGTCGTCACAGAGACATCCGGGATGGTTTATTCCCCGCATGACAAAGTAATTCAATTTCCGTTGTCACAATTAGGCTTCGCACCAACTGAATGGAGAAAACTCACTAGCAAATTTGAATCATTATTTGGGTATGTGGTTGGAGCGAGTGATGCATTAATTGAGTTTAAGCAACACGTCAATCTATCGAAAATAAGAGGAATGGGTGCCGCGAACGAGGTGTTTTTGAATACTAATTGAATGCTCTTCTGCCGATAGGTAAAGTGTCCAATCGGCGATTGATTTCGTTGACAACCTTTTTGTATTCGTCACTTTCAACATCTGTGTATTTCGTTTTGAACTCTGTTTTACCCATGCCTTCTTCAAGATTATCTATTGAGGGGAAAAATAGCATTTCAGCACTTTCAAGTGACACAATATTTTGAATTTGTCTGGCTGTTTTAGGATCGACTGCTAGTGCAGCAAAGTTTGCGCCTGCCATATCAGCACTTAAGTCAACAAAACTATAGCCAGAACCTCCCTCACCTCTATCCATCAACTCCTTAAACTCACCAACAGCAACACTAATTCCCTGCTCAGACATTAGCTTTATTGCTGCAGAAAATATGAAATGTAAACTAAGGTCTTTCCGACTTGCCAAAGTCGGCGAATAAGGACTGGTTGGTATCTTATCAATAGCGAATGACATATCGCCAATTACGGCTGCAAAACGTCGATTCCCTGCGAAGATTGCTAAGGCGAATATAGCAGCTTCGTTTTCCAAAGTTGCTGAATTTTCTTGATCTCCCAAACCACTACTCGTCATCGACTTTGCTTCAGCCATGAGTGCTTGTAAGTAATAGCTTAAAGATGTGTCCTGTTTGCCGACATCAGATGCTCTCAAGTCATCCAAGAATCGAAGGTAGTGCGCAGTTTTTATTCGAAGAAGTTGATTATCATCTCCTCCACTTGAAGTTCTTATGTTCTTCAGTTCTCGCAATAGAGTGTCTAGCGGATGCAGATAGACAGACACTTGGTTAGGGTTTACATCGATTTTTTCAATTTGCTGGATAGCACTAGTGGCCACGACACTTTTTGTATAAGTATTAACAAGTGACTCTGCAAGACCTAACGCCCAGTCGCCAGGTATCCCAATACTGCCGACTTTGACATGTTCAACTGCTAGCGCATCACCTTCTAAAATTTGGATAGTAAGATTGATATAACTACCAAGAAACAAAGACGGGAGCTGATAGCTAATGTCGAGTTCAATAGATGTGTCCGATAATGAGAGTTGACTACTAACCTCAGGTAGAGCACGCTGAACAAAGCCCAAAAGGCTGTCAGCCTGTCCAATAGAAATATCAATTTGTTGACGAGTGTATCGCCCTCTTAGGCTTGCCCGAAGTTGCTTTATGAGGTCGTGCACTTCATCTGCGTTTTGTACTTGGCGATGAGCCGAATAAGGTACTTGTGGGCTAAAATCCAATATCAAGAAAATCAGTAGCAAGAATAACAGTGCTACTGTCAACAAACTGAATTTCAAATAGCGCATCATAGTCAATAAAGCCTTGAATTGATTTAATCAATTATCGCTAGGTTACCTTTGCTTTCTAGCCAAGCTTTGCGGTCTGGAGATCGTTTTTTCGAAAGAAGCATATCCATCAATTCAAGCATGTTTTCTGCATCATCAATCGTTAGTTGTACTAGTCGACGAGTGTTTGGATCCATTGTTGTTTCTCTTAGCTGCAGTGGATTCATTTCACCTAGTCCTTTGAAGCGTTGAACGTTGACTTTGCCACGTTTCTTTTCAGCTTCAATTCGGTCGAGTACACCTTGCTTTTCGCTTTCATCCAATGCGTAATAAACGTCTTTACCAATATCTATTCTAAATAATGGTGGCATTGCAACAAAGACGTGTCCGCGTTCGACTAAAGTTCGGAAATGCTTAACAAACAACGCACAGAGTAGGGTTGCTATGTGAAGACCGTCAGAATCAGCATCAGCCAAGATACATATCTTTCCGTATCTCAAGCCGCTTAGATCGTCAGAATCGGGATCGATACCTAAAGCAACTGAGATGTCATGAATTTCTTGTGATGCTAAAACTTGAGATGAATCGACTTCCCAACTGTTCAAAATCTTGCCTCTCAATGGCATTATCGCCTGAAACTCACGATCTCTGGCTTGTTTTGCCGATCCACCAGCAGAGTCCCCTTCCACTAAAAACAGCTCTGAATAATTAATGTCTTGCGAGGAGCAATCTGTTAATTTCCCCGGTAACGCGGGACCTTGAGTAACTTTTTTACGAGCGACCTTCTTATTCTGTCGCAATCGCTTTTGTGCATTGTTTATGCACATTTCTGCTAATAACTCTGCAACATCAGTATGCTGATTTAACCATAAGCTAAACGCATCTTTGACCACACCAGACACAAACGCAGAGGCCTGCCTGGAAGAGAGACGCTCTTTGGTTTGACCCGCAAATTGTGGATCATGCATTTTAGTCGAGAGAATATATGCACATCGGTCCCAAATATCATCCGCAGTTATTTTAACGCCACGGGGTAACAAATTCCTAAACTCGCAAAACTCTCTCATTGAATCCAAAAGACCCTGTCTGAGACCGTTGACGTGTGTACCGCCTTGGGCAGTAGGAATAAGGTTTACATAACTTTCGGTAACCATCTCGCCACCTTCAGGCAACCACATAACCGCCCAGTCAGCAGCTTCTCCATTACCGGAGAACTGTCCAACGAATGGTGTGTCATCTGGCAGCGTGATGTATTCTTTTACTGACTGATAAAGGTAATCTCTTAATCCGTCTTCGTAATACCACTCAGTGGTCTCTTTGCTAACTTTATCGTCAAACCTGATTTTTAACCCGGGACATAGTACAGCTTTTGCTCTTAACACATGTAGAAGCTTGCTAACGGAGAATTTAGGAGAGTCAAAGTAACTGGCGTCAGGCCAAAAATGCACGCTTGTTCCTGTGTTTCTTTTACCACATGTATCGACAACACGAAGCTCTTCTACTTTGTCGCCATTCTCAAAGGCCATTTGATAAATATTACCATCGCGCCTAATAGTCACTTGAACACGCAACGACAATGCATTTACAACCGAAATGCCAACTCCATGTAGACCACCAGAGTATTCGTAATTTTTATTCGAAAACTTACCGCCGGCATGCAGTTTAGTCATGATCAATTCGACCCCAGAAATCTTTTCCTCGGGATGAATATCGACTGGCATGCCACGGCCGTCATCGATAACCTCTAACGATTGATCTTCATGTAAAATAACCTTGATTGAAGATGCGTGGCCTGCAAGCGCCTCATCAACACTGTTGTCTATGACCTCTTGGCTCAAATGGTTCGGCCTAGTTGTATCGGTATACATTCCAGGCCTGCGTTTGACAGGCTCCAGACCATTTAAAACTTCGATGGCATCAGAGTTATATTGAGTAGACATGTTAGCGCTTTTTATTGTTGATTTATCTGACTGTGATAGTAGCAAGGCTAGGCATTTACGGCAATCAAGGTTTGTCAGAATCTGGCATATAGGTCGCGTTTAATCGGACACACCTGTTTTCGACATGCACTGGAGCTAAAATAAAGACTAATTAACTCAGTTTTTGGATAATAGGAATGAGGAAATCTCATCCAAACGCGTTTCAAATTGATCGAATGCATGACTGCCACCCTGTTCAATTCGACAATACTCAGTACCGTATTTTTGCTCAGCCAAGCGATAATCGAGAGTCTCGTCTCCGGTTTGTAACAGTACGAGGTAATTTTGCTGCGAATTTAGCTTTTCAACATTCAGTTGACGCAACATCCCAACAGTCGTTTCGTCAACATTAAAGCATTCTGATGTGTAGGGGTTTTGATGTTCCCCGAAATACTCTTGAAGAAGATCAAATGGCGTGACTGCAGGATTAATCAGTGCAGCTTTGCACCCTAGTCTCTCTGCAAAAAACGTGGATAAGAAACCGCCCATTGAGCTACCGATGAACGCAACCGAAATAGGTGTGTCCATTTTAGTAGCCTCTTCATGACCGTTAGCACTCTGCAAAACTTGCAACAAGTCTTCAACAACAGCGATCGCGTCATTAGGCACGCCTGGGAGTGTGGGAGTATGCACACGAATTTCAGGGTGAAATTGAGAAAAATATTTTTTTGTTATTTGGGCTTTTTCAGATTGTGGTGAGCTAAGAAAACCGTGTAGATAAATTATGTCCGTGATCATTATTCTTGATTTGTCGTTATTTGAATTTTTTTCTGTTGAAGGCAAAACTGCAACCACTCTGCTAAAAATATATTAACCATTTGTTTTTCGTTTCGTTGATGCATTTTAAGATTAGGGTATTCATAAGAAGGCTCAAGTTTAGAAATTCTTTGACAACTAAGCACCTCTGCCACCTTGGCATCATGATACAGGCGAACTTCCATTATTGGCTGTAAAAAAGCTGGTGTATTTCGAGCAAATTGCGCCATTTCAATTGTACTTGTATATCTGGTGGACTCTAAAATCTTTATTCTATAGCGCAAGGTATCGCTGATTTGAAACTCATAACTCAAGTCCTCAGAATCACAATCAGGTAGCAACCTCAATGCGCTCGCATAGTTGCTTTCGCAAATCGCAAGAATAGACGGCAAGTGAGGTACGTATTTTTTTCTCAAAGCTAAGGCCTTTATTTCTTTTCTTAAATCATACTAATTAATGGAATTTTAAATTCAACTTAGATGCGCAATTAAGTCACGAAGTGTAAACGATACGGTGAAAAAAGGTGTGTCCAATTTCCGAATTATCTTAACCGGCTTAGCACACTTCTATTCTTATCCTAGATTTCTCGCCATTCCTTTAACAATTTTTCTTTGTTGAGAAAGAACCATTGTAGTGCAATGATCGCCGCGGCATTATCAATTGTGCCATCATCTAGCCATGTTCTCGCTACATTTTCTGGTACACGATGAACTCGAATATCTTCGGATTCATAATCTAAACCATGAATCCCTTTCGCTTTAGCTGACTCGGTCCTGGCCATGAAAATATGCAAACGTTCCGTCGTCCCTCCCGGGCTAGACAAATAGGTAAGTGCTTTCGTGAGTCCTGCAAGCTCTATCCCAGACTCTTCCTGAGCCTCACGATGGCATACAGACTCTGGCGTCTGGCCTTCATCAATCATGCCTGCAATTACTTCAAATAACCAAGGAGAGTCACATGTCTCCATCGCGCCTAATCTAAACTGCTCGATTAATACAAATTCCTGCGTATTTGGATCATAGGGTAGAACAGCGACAGCATGCCCTCGCTCAAACATTTCTCGCTTGACGACAGAACTTTGTTGCCCATTGAACAATTTATGCTGCACTTCATAGCGGTTCATCTTAAAGAAACCGTGAAAAACTGTCTCTTTTTTCAAAATGGACACGTCTTTATTTGTATATTTTAATATTTCCATCATGATCTTCTTGTACTTTTTCACACTAAATTAAACTAAGGTCGATGTAATTTCAGCAAAAACGTCACATTCTGTTACACTTAGTGGATATATGTAACAACCATTCAGTATGTTTAAAGACTTGAATGTCATAGACTTAGCACATACGTAATGCATCAACGAAAAATATTATTTTTAAGGCTCTTTTTATGAAGAAAACGCTACTTTCAGTTTTTATTGGTATCGGCTTATCAGGCTCAGTGCTAGCAGACGACCTCTCGGAGGTGTATCAACTTGCACTTCAAAACGATCCAGTAATTAATCGAGCTAAGGCTGATAAAGAATTGGCGTACAATGGAATTGCATTGAGCAGAGCAAATTTGTTACCACAAATATCAGGTTCTGTATCCTATACATTAAACTCCGGTGACAATATAGACACAATATCGATTCCGACTGGTCAAACTGACCCAACAACGGGTGAGTTAATAATCGATCCGAACACCGATCGCCCTGTTGAGCGAACAGAGTTTATTACCTTTGAATCAGATAGCGATACCCTAAGCCTTGGCTTGAATCTAAGTATGTCAATTTACGACCATGCAAATTGGGTGGGAATGGATAGAGCAGAAAAAGTCGCTCAGCAAGGTGATGCGAATCTTGCTTCGGCATTTCAGCAGTTAATCGTGCGAGTAACCAACGCCTATCTTTCAGTATTGAGAGAACAAGATAGTGTCGAATTTGTGAAAGCTGAGCTAAGAGCTATTGAACGCCAATTGGAGCAAACTAAACAACGCTTTGAAGTTGGTTTAACGGCCATCACTGACGTCCATGAAGCCCAAGCAAATTACGATAATACAGTAGCAAGACAAATCAGAGCCGAAAACCAACTCGAACTTCGTTTGGAAGAACTACGAGAAATCACGGGTAAATACCACAAGGACATCTCGGTCCTTGATACTGAGTTATTCACAGCAACATCACCAAACCCTGCTAATGTTGACGATTGGTTGAAGTTAGCTGAAGATTCAAATTTCGATTTACTAGTGCAGCGCTTTGCGAAAGATATTGCGATGGAAGATATTGAATCAGCAAAAGCGGGTCATTATCCGACTGCGTCATTATCAGCATCACTAGGCCGAAGGGATACAACGAACGAAGTACCTGGCCAAGCGGCAATTGATTTGCCTGCTGTTAATAGCCAATCAATTGGTGTTTCGGTGAGCGTTCCAATATACCAAGGTGGACGCGTCAGCACTAGCACAGAACAAGCGCGCAACCGTTACGTGATTGCGAGTGAAAACTTAGAGCTAACTTATCGTCAAACCGTTCGCTCGGTGAGAAGCTCATATAATGATGTGAAAGCTGCTATTTCTACAATTCGCGCCCTAGAGCAATCAGTAGTGTCAGCGGATAGTGCATTAAGAGCGACTGAAGCTGGGTTTGATGTTGGTACAAGAACAATTGTCGATGTTCTTAACAGTACGAGAAACCTATTTGACGCTCGTAGAAATTTGGCCGATGCTCGATACAACTTTATCACTGCGATCATCAATCTTAAACGAGCAGCTGGTACGCTCACTGAAGATGACTTGCTTTCAATCAACCGCGTAATGAAAGCAAACTAGCACTTATGTAGCAAATAAAAAAACGACCTATTGAGGTCGTTTTTTTATGCCTGCGAAAAAGCGATGCGCGGTAAAAGTAGTCTTACTAAGCAGAGCTTAACAGGTGTGTCCCATTTTGACTTATTTGCGCTTACTATCGGTTTCAGTAGCTGCCTGCGGTTGCCTATCTAGTAGCACTTGTATTTGAGCTTGTAGGGTCACCATTTGGTCTTGAAGCTCACTCATAGAGGGCTCCGTTTTTAATCTCTCTTTGTGCATCTCTTCGTCCATAACACCAACAACGATGCCTATCACCATATTCAAAAATGCAAAAGCCGTGAAGAAAATGAAGGTCATATAAAATAACCAACTCATCGGGTAAACTTCCATGGTCTCGTATTGAATATCCGTCCAATCCTCGAAGGTCATTACTCGAAACAAGGTCAGCATAGAAATCGCAATATTACCCCACAGTACTGGGTTGATATCTTGAAACAAAAAACTACCTATCGCTGCGTAAATATAGAAGATAATAAACATCAGCAATACGACATAGCCCAGTCGAGGCAATGCTTGTAGCAATGAGTTAATCAATATTCTCAATTCAGGAATAATCGAAATCATCCGCAACACGCGAAAGATACGAATCAATCGAGCTAATAAAGCCATCTCTGACTCATTAATCGGAATTAAACTGATTACCACAACAATCGTGTCAAAAATATTCCAACCTGACTTGAAGAAGTCTTTTTTATTCTCCTCAGCTAAGAATCTAACCAATATTTCAAACAAAAAGAACAAGGTAATAAAGACATCAAGATACTTTGTGACGAGTAAAGAAGTGGGGGAAAGATCATACGTCTTTGCACCTATTTCCAATGCAGAAATGATAATGACCGAAATAACAAAGAATTCAAAAAGCCTATTTTGTTTTAGGCGAAAAAGAAATAGGCGACTAGACTCAAACATCATTCATTGACTCGATAAACAGGAGGAAACACTACCTTGAACGATCAAGGTAGTGCCGATTCTTTTTTTAAATATTAAATTTTGCTTTTAAGCTTGATAATCTTTGTTTAGATTCTTCTTGTTTAAGCGAGCGCTCAGTGATTCTCCGCTTAGCAATTTCTTTGCTTCCGTTAAGAAGCAGTGCTTCAACATAATTAAGGAAAATTTCTTCATTGTCCACTTCTTGGTTCATTACCCGACTATAGGTCTCAACAGCGTCATCAGTGTTTCCTTGCTTCACCTGAATCTGTGCATAGGTGTCGACAACCGCTGGCGAATTAGGATTCAAGTCAAAAGCTCGCTTAGCCAAGCCCGCGGCTTCATCTAATTGACCCTCTTGGGTTAATAGGTACGCTAAATTGTTGAGGACAACCGAATTGTTTTCATCTAGTTTTAGCGCATCTTGATACATATTGATTGCTGTATTTTTATCGGATTCTATTTTCTTCTCTGCGAGGAGCATCATTACTCGAAGGTCGTTGGGATTATTTTCCAAATAGGAAGACAATAGGCTACGCGACTCTGCCTCTTGTCCACTTAAGTCATATGCTTGTGCTAGTAGGAAAACACTTTTGGTACTTGGGTTATCATCGTAAGCTGCTTTTGCGTCATCAACAGCTCCTTTGGCATCACCTTGTCGTAATTTAATTCTCGCGGTCACTCCTCGCACCAAAGGAAGATTTTTCACATTCGGGTTGAAACTGTCAATTAAGCTTTGAGCTTCCTCAACTTTACCAGTCATGATAAGGAAGTAACTTTGTAGCACTTCCATTTGAGGATCGTCACGAGACTCCAAATAGTCCTGCGTTAATGTTAAACCTACTTGGTAATCGTTTCGACTATCTAACAACAATAGTTTACCCATGGCTGCATCTCGGTTATTTGGAGAAAATGAAAGCCATTTAGTATAGTGTTCGTCTGCTTGAGCAAGCTTGTTAAGACGCAATAAAACGGTTCCCTTAGTTCCCCAATATGCAGTATCAAGGGCTTTGTCCTCCGTTACTTTATTCAAGGTATCAAGCGCATTTTCATACTCAGATTGCTGAACATAGACTTGAGAAAGTAAAACCAATAACTGATTATTTTCAGGTGTTTTACTCAACTGACTCAATATTGGTTCCAAGCCTTCATCAGGAGAACCTTCTCTGTTTTTCAGGGCATAGTAAGCCGTTAGCGCAGGCACATAATCAGGGCTTTCCTCCAACAACTGTTCGAGTTTCGAAATTGCGGCTGGAATATCTTCTTTTCTTAACTCTAAACCAATGAGTGCCATCTGTACTTTGGTGTTATTTGGCGCGATTGCAGACGCACTAAGAAACTCGGATTCCGCTGTTACTAAGTCATTATTTCTCAGAGCCACTTCACCCGCGAGTAAGAAGCCTTCAGGAAGGTTACTTGCCTCCTTCTTCCACTCAGAGGCCAATTCACTGGCCTTATCAAGTTGATTAGACGCCATATATGCGGTCGCAAGTGTACTTTTGGCAGTCACTGATTCAGGGGACTTCTCTACTGCACTTTCCAGATCTAAGATACCATCGATGTTGTTAACACTCAGCTTTAAGACACCCAGGCGAGTTAAATCATCCGTGTCATCGCTAAGTCCGTCCGAGCGCTCAATTATCTCTACTGCCCTTTTGTTTTCGCCTCGTTTTACTAACTCATAACCCGCTTTTGAAAACAATGTCGCATCGTTAGATGTCAGGTTGCCAAGCCTTCCTAACAAGTCTGATGCTTCAGATGTCAGACCCGTTTGCAATTGGCTTGCAGCCAGAATTCTGAGACCAGGATGATTATCTGGTAATGACGTCGCGATAGTAGATAAATGTCCAACGGCACCTTCGAAGTCGGCTTGTTGATATGCTGAATAGCCGGCAACGAGTCTTGAAATTGGGTCTACACTGCCGTTGTTGATAGCAATTTCAGAATACTTCTGGCCGTTCACAAAGTCCTGATCTGCCGCACGAACGATGCCTTTAAGTTTATTCAGAAGTGCATTTTTATCGTTTATTTTTAGCAAGGTATCGACATGAGGCTCAGCCTCATCGCTTCGATTGAGGTCTATTAACATTCTGGCCAAAATAAACCTTGTTTCTGCGTCTTCAGGCTCAGCTTTGACATATTCCGCGTAGATATCTGCCGCTTCCGTTGGTTGCTCATTTACCAAATATAGTCTGGCAGTCAGACTCAGTAGATCTTTATTTAGGGGAGCTTGCTTTTGTAATTCGATGCTCTGCTGAAGGGCATCTTCATTCTCTTGCTCGATAATTAATCGTAGAACGCCAGCCAACCCCTTATAAACAGAGCTAGTTTCTAATGCGAGGATGTCCTGGACGAGCACTCTTGCTTCTTCTACTTTATTGAGTTGTAAGAGAGATTGCGCCTTTAAAAAGCCAACCTCAGCTTTTTCGACGACAGTGAGACCTTCCATCTCATGATCAAGAGCTACGAGCGCTGTGTTGGCGCCTGTTCTTTGGTAAGCTCTGGTGAGTAATGGGAGAACCTCAACCTCAGGATAACCAAGGTCTTGAGCTCTGCTGAGTTCTTTCTCTGCGGCTTCGAAACTTTTTTGTTCCAAATAAATTTTACCGAGTTCAAATCTAGCGCTAGCTAATTTCGGATCAAGTTGGATAGCATTCTTTAATTCGACAACAGCTGCGCTGACGTCTCCTTCAGCATAGAACTCCTCTGCTGCTGCGATATGCTCTTGGCTAGTTTTTTGAGAACACGCGGAGAGAAACAACGAGATGAGTAAAACAACAGCAATACTTGTTTTCTTTCGATTTTGACCGCTTGAAAGCGTACTGCCTAACTTATTTTTTATTCGATTGATGAATTTTATCTTACTCATTTTAACTAATATCCTTTTATTTTCCGTCAATATATTTCTTATTCGATGCTTTTTCTCTTCTATTTTTACCGAAGAAATGCGCTTAAATAAAGAGCTGAGGGCATATCTTTTCTTTTATCTCATGCGTTTACAAACTAAACAATAGTAATGATAGCAAGTTATTACTATTTCTTATATAATCCTTTCTTTATGAAGGCTCTCGCATCCTCTCTGCAATGCCCCCACTCTCAGTCTATCAGGATACCCGATGACCGACACTGTCGATGTTACATTTAAAGAACTAAATCTGCCAACGCCCTTACTACAGGCGTTAGAAAAAGTTGGCTATGAAAAGCCATCACCAATACAAGCCAAGAGTATTCCATTATTACTCGATGGTCACGACCTTTTGGGCCAAGCTCAAACAGGTACAGGAAAAACAGCTGCATTCGCATTGCCAATGTTAGCAAACATAGATCCTGATGAAAGTTTCACACAATTGCTGGTCTTAGCACCAACAAGAGAGCTAGCAATTCAGGTTGCTGAAGCATTCCAAGTTTATGCGAGCTTTTCAAAGAAAATTAGAGTATTGCCTGTTTATGGCGGTCAGTCCTATGACAACCAAATTCGCCAACTTAAACGTGGTGTGCAGGTTGTTGTTGGAACACCAGGTCGAATTATCGACCACATCAAACGCAAAACGCTTAAATTAGATAAGTTACGATTCCTCGTCCTGGATGAAGCAGATGAGATGTTGCGCATGGGCTTTATTGACGATGTTGAGCTTATCTTAAGCCACGCTCCAAAAGAGCGTCAAACAGCCTTATTCTCAGCAACCATGCCGGACGCAATCAAGAAAATCACTAAGCGTTATTTGAATGATCCACAGCATGTTAAAATCGAATCAACAGTATCAACGGCAAGCATGATTCGCCAACGTTATTGTCAAGTTGCTGGTCATCATAAATTAGAAGCACTGACGCGTATCATGGAAGTCGAAGAATTTGACGGTATGATTATCTTCGTGAGAACGAAAACAGCGACGGTTGAACTTGCTGATAAGCTAACTGCTCGTGGTTATGATGTAGAACCATTGAATGGCGATATTCCTCAGAACGCAAGAGAAAGAACCGTTGAGAAATTGAAGCAAGGTACCATCGATATCTTGGTTGCGACTGACGTTGTTGCTCGTGGTCTTGATGTAGAGCGTGTGAGCCACGTAATCAATTTTGATATCCCATATGATACAGAATCATATGTTCACAGAATCGGTAGAACTGGTCGTGCTGGTCGCAGCGGCGATGCAATCTTGTTTATTTCCCATAGAGAAAAACGTTTGTTGTTTGCTATCGAAAAAGCAACCAAACAACGCATTGAAAACATGGATATACCATCCATTTCAGAGCTGAATAAATCTCGATTGGTGCGTTTCAAGCAAAGCATTGTTGAAGCGATGACGGATGAGTCAATTGAATCTTATATTCCAATTGTAGAATCAATCATGGAAGAGACTGAAGCATCTCCAGACGTTGTGATGGCGGCTTTGGCTAAAGTAGCTCAAGGTGATGAGCCACTCTTGTTGAAAGAGTCTGATCGTCCAGATTTGCACAGTAAGCCAACGTTTAATGACCGTGACTCTGGTCGTCGTCAAGGACGCAACGAGCGAACTGAACGTGGTAGGAATGACAGGAACGATCGCAAGCCAAGAGCGCCGCGCGGCAAGAGTACGCCGGATGAAGGTATGCAAAGGTTTAGAATCGAAGTCGGTCACACCCACGGTGCTAAACCGGGTAATATTGTAGGTGCCATTGCTAATGAAGCGAATATCAGCAGCAAAAATATTGGTGCGATTGAGATCTATGACAACTTCACTACAGTAGACTTGCCGAAAGGCATGCCAAAAGAAACGAAAGATACTTTGGCAAAAACGCGTGTTGCAGGTCAGCGTTTGAATATCAGAGAATGGTCTGATACGCCACCCAAACGTAAAAAGTAATACTAAAAAGCCACTTCATGTGGCTTTTTTTATATCTGTAAATAACAAAATTCCGAAAATAGGACACACCTATTTTCGATATCTACGAAGTTCTTCAACAATTTTCTTACTGCAGTTTTAATAACTTAATGGGTTTAAGTGGAAGTGACTGAATATCGGTGTGTCCAATTTAGCTCACCATTCGAATCTGAAATAAGAGGTGTGTCCAATTAAGTTAGAATATGCTTCACTCCGTCATATTCTTAAACGAAATAACAATGACGAAAATAGTGCTGTATTTGAATAAAAAAGTTATTCATAATTCAAGCACGTTAACTTATGCGAAAAACGATGAAGTACTTTCCAATATTTGTAGATGCTGAACATATTCACTGCCTTCTTGTTGGGGCAGGTGAAGTAGCTGCGCGCAAATGCGAATTGTTGCTAAAAACACCTGCGAGGATAACTATCGTTTCTCCTTGGGTAAGCGACACGGTAAGCCGCTTAGCCTCTGAACACAAACAAATCACACTGATTGAGCGTAAGTTTAAAGACCCTGATATTGAGGGTAAACAAATGATTTTTGTTGCAACAGATGATGAGCAGGTCAATAAACACATTCATGACATTGCACATGCAAAAAACTTGTTAGTGAACGTTGTCGACAACACGCCGCTTTGCAAATTCATCACACCGTCAATAGTCGATCGTTCACCAATTATCATTGCAATGAGTAGTGGTGGCGTCGCACCTGTCCTTCTTCGTTATATTCGTCAAAAGCTTGAGAGTGTTATTCCGGCAAATATAAAACTGCTGGGTAATTTTTCAGAAAAATTCAGAAACAGGGTTAAAGGCGCTTTATCTTCGGTTACCGATAGACGATATTTCTGGGAGGAAGTCTTAGATGGTGATATCGGTGAGTCTGTCCTTCAAGGAAACGATGAGTTAGCGGAAGAGAAATTAGACAAGGCCCTCATTGCGTATAAAAATGGCAACAAACCTGCTGGACAGGTCTATTTAGTCGGTGCTGGCCCAGGTGATCCGGATCTACTTACATTCCGTGCGCTAAGGCTTATGCAAAAAGCCGACATCGTTGTTTATGACCGACTTGTAAGTCCCGACATACTAGAGCTGGTGCGCAGAGATGCAGAAAAAATTTACGTTGGTAAAGCGAAGAGTAATCATACAATTCCCCAAGAGGAGATTAACGAACTTTTAGCGAAAGAGGCACTCGCTGGCAATAGAGTTGTTCGACTGAAAGGCGGCGACCCATTTATATTCGGCCGAGGCGGAGAAGAGATTGAAACCCTAGTGGAACATGGCGTTGATTTTCAGGTTGTTCCGGGTATCACAGCCGCTAGCGGAGCGGCTAGTTATGCTGGCATACCTTTAACGCATCGCGATCATGCACAGTCGGTCACCTTTACCACGGGACATTTGAAAGATAATACAATCAATCTTAACTGGCCAGCATTAGTTCAACAAAATCATACACTTGTTTTCTATATGGGCTTAACTGGGCTATCAATTATTTGTGAGAAGCTTATCGAGCATGGGATGTCCAAAACGATGCCAATTGCCCTTGTCCAAGCTGCAACCAGAAGCGACCAAAAAGTTGTCACTGGAACTTTAGAAACAATAGTCGATAACCCTACTACGGCGACTTTAAAACCCCCTACCTTAATTATTGTTGGAACCGTGGTAGAGTTACACGAGTCTTTAAATTGGTTTACGCAAGGGAATGTTGACCACTAGCCAAATAGGTTAATGTCATCATGTTCAAAAGCTTTGTTTATTTACTGTTGTTAACACTCTGCATAGCTCATTCGCAAGCGGTTAATGCTAAGCAAACATCCTTTTCTCAAATGCGCACGGTTGACGGGCGGAGTTTTGACTATAAGTGGCTTGATAAAAACAACGAAGTACAAATACTCTCTTTTACTATACCAAACGAGACTCTTCTTACACTTCCTGAGTCTGCGCCTGCATATAACCCAATATTAGCCCAAAATTCAATTCGGCGAGCACTGATGACCTATGCAAAAACAGTAGATCCACGGCTTGCTAAAATCTCTATAAAGCAATCAGGTGGCTCAATCCAAATGCAAGTAACCGCCCCAACTAAAGAAGATGCTGAAGCAATAAACAAAAAACTTGGCGAACAGTACGCTGCAGCAGAGAATGCTTACATGTCCAAGCACTATTATGTCCCCTTTAAAAATGAATTTGGTCAAGACTTTATAAAACAAGACCATAAACGGTATGCGCTGGAAAGTGCTGACGGCATGCAGGCAATTGTTAAAGAAATAAAAAAGCACCTATCTAATCCCAGAAATCCGAACGAGTTTATCGATTTCGCTTTATCTTGGCTGCAAGCAATTCCATACGACACGCTTGAGAATCGTGCTTCATCAAACGGCTCTGGTTTTGCTTCACCACGACAGTTGCTGCTGGATAACAAGGGAGATTGTGACAGTAAATCAACCCTGTTTCTTGCATTGATGAACGCATATAACCCTAAGCTACAAACGTCTATGGTCTACCTACCCAACCATGCTTTAGTGGGAGTCGTATTAAAGCCAAAAGACGACCAGCAGTTCATCACTGACGATGGAGTGCGTTTTGTTTTAGCCGAGCCAACAGGGCCTGCTCAATATAGCCTGGGTGAAATTGATAACAAGAGTGAGCTGGCTATCCGCAATAGACAAGTGAGCCTCGAGCGCTTCTAGTCGACTCTTTGCAATAATTGGACACACCTATTTAACTTTTCTCAAAAACAGGTCTAGCTATTTTTCATTTAATTAAAATAGGTGTGTCCAGTTTGGATCCAGTTTGGATATTCATCTCTTATCGTTCTTAGTTCGAAATAGGTGTGTCCGATTTGGGGGCTTTACACAAATTTGTGTTCATTCACCAAGTAAAGTTGCAGTTAGCAAGCTAAGGCACTATTGTTGAATTCGTAACAAGTACAAACAATAACAACAACATACCGCACAGTGTCATTAACTATTTAAAGACAGAAGAATAAGAATGATTTCAACAAAACAAACTTTTGGCTCGTTGGCGCTCGCCAGCCTGCTAACAATAAGCTCGATAAGCTTTGCAGATGACAATAATCCCGAAGCGAAAAAAGAAGAAAAACCCTATGCATCTTGGGATGTACTGAACCCTCCGATGGAATTGAACAGCATCGACATATCTACTGACGAGACCACTTGGTCAAGTTTGGACGTTAGTCCGGATGGAAAGCGATTTGTTTTTGATATGCTTGGCGACATCTTCATAGCCAGTGCAGAGGGTGGCGACGCAGAGCCACTGACACAGGATTTCGCTTGGAATATCCACCCAAGCTTTAGCCCCGATGGCAAACAAGTAGCATTTATATCTGATCGCGACGGCTTATCAAATGTGTGGGTGATGGATACCAACGGCGAGAACTTACGCCAAATCACCAAAGAAAAATCAAACCTAATCCATTCTCCGAAATGGAGCCCCGATGGCGAGTACATCGTTGTCACGAAAGGTATTATGTCGCGACGTAGTATTCCCGCAGGCGAAATCTGGCTCTATCACAAGAGTGGTGGTAGCGGCTTAGCGATAAAGGAACGCGTAAACGGAAAGGCTGACCAAAAGAACATCGCGGACCCGGCATTTTCGCCCGATGGTCGTTACATCTACTTCAGCAGAGATATCACTGGCGGTTCAACCTTCAGTTATAATAGAGACGCGCTTCAAGGTCTCTTTGGTATCGTAAGATATGACCGTCAAACGGGTGAAGAAGAAACCATCATTTCAGGTACTGGTGGAGCTGTCGTTCCAACCCCATCTCCCGACGGGAAATACATTGCGTATGTTCGCAGAGTGAAGCACCAAACAGCACTATTTCTAAAAGAGTTATCAACGGGTGATGAAATCCCTCTCTTCCTTGACCTTGAACGTGATATGCAAGAAGGTTTTGGAACCGAAGGTTACTTTGCTTATTTTGATTGGACACCCGATGCTAAGAACATCATGTTTTGGACTGGCGGCAAATTCCATACAATCAACGTAAAATCAAAAGAGCTTAAGACGCTTGAGCTCACTATTAAAACCACCGTTCAATATGCTGATGCTTTACGTTTTGATGTTGATGTTGCTCCAGACAATTTTGATGTTAAGGCTATTCGGTGGGCTCAGAAGTCACCTAACGGAAAAAGCATCTTGTTCCAAGCACTTGGCAAGTTGTATGTAAAAGACATCAAGTCAGGTAAGACAAAGCGCTTAACCCGACAAGATCAACACGACGAATACTATCCACGTTATTCAAATGACGGCAAACTGATCGTCTACACCACTTGGAGTGATGAAGGTCAAGGAGATATACGCACAGTGTCATCTCGAGGCGGTAAAGGCAAAGTTGTCAGTCTCAGTAAAGGGCATTATATCGAACCTAGTTTTTCCACTGACGGCAAGCTAATTACCTACCGTAAGTTTACCGGCGGATATTTGCTCGACCCAAGTAATTCAACCGAGCCTGGCATATATGTTTTAAACCTAAAAGAAAAAACATCTGAGCGAGTTGCGCGCAGAGGTGTTGAACCTCATTTCAGCGCAGGCAACGACCGCATTTATTTCACTGAATCAGTAGGTGGAAAGCCTTACCCAGAAACCCAGTTTTCCAGCGTAAACTTGCGTGGTGAGGATAAGCGAGTTCACCTTTATGGAGCCGATAAAGTCAGTGAATATCGATTATCTCTCGATAAGAACTGGATAGCCTTTGTAAACCAATACAACACATTCGTTGCACCTTTTGCCGATAATGGTAAAAAGATTTCTATCGGTCCAACGATGTCTTCACTTCCAGTTAAACAACTTTCAGCTCGCTCTGGAAACTATATGACATGGAGCCCTGATAACCAATCAGTCGGTTGGTCACATGGTCCTCGTTATTTTGAGCGCTCGCTTAGTGAAGCATTTGATTTCATCGCAGAAGAAGGTGCCGAGTTACCAGAACCTGTTAATGAGGGAATGGATCTAAGCTTTGAGAAAGAGTTCTTTGTACCTAAGGGATACAAGGCAATTGTTGGCGGCAAAGTCGTCACAATGAGAGATGCCGACAATACCCAAGAAGTCATTGAGAACGGCGTGGTGCTGATTAAAGGCAACAGGATCGAAGCCGTTGGCACAGCTGATGATATCTCCATTCCAAAAGGCGCGCTTATTGTCGATGCCAAAGGAAAAACAGTGATTCCAGGCTTAGTCGACACGCATGCTCATGGACCACAGGGTCGTAGCGAAATTATCCCCGAACAAAACTGGACTCAATATAGCAACCTGGCGTTTGGCGTCACTACCATTCACGATCCCTCAAATGATACAACTGAGATTATGGCAGCTAGCGAACTACAGAGAGCAGGGCAACGTATTGCACCAAGAATCTACTCCACTGGTACTATCTTATACGGTGCCGAGTCACTGCGAGTGAAATCGATTATCAATGATTATGATGATGCTTTTTATCACGTGAGACGACTTAAAGATATCGGCGCTATTTCAGTCAAAAGTTATAACCAACCTAGACGAGACCAGCGTCAACAAGTGCTCGTTGCGGCAAAAAATCAAGACATGATGGTTGTGCCAGAGGGTGGTGGTAAATTCCAGCAAAATATATCGATGCTAGTTGATGGCCACACCGGGCTGGAACATAGCATCCCTATCGCAAACGGGTATAACGATTTGACCCAATTGTGGGGGGCAACTAAGTTTGGTTACACACCTACTTTTGTTGTGGCTTACGGCGGGTTGACAGGCGAAACCTATTTCTACGACCGCAGTAATGTTTGGGAAAACGAACGCCTCATGCGTTATACACCAAGCTTTATAGTAGATCGTCGTATCCGTCGTCCTAAAGCACCAGATGAACATTATAATCACTACCCAATTGCTCGCTATGCTAAAACGCTGAGAGACAATGGCGTAGGCGTGCATATTGGCGCGCACGGACAGCGTGAAGGTTTAGGTGCACATTGGGAGTTATGGATCATGGAGCACGGCGGCTTCACTCCATTTGAAGCACTAAGAGGTGGCACTATTGACGGTGCGAGACACTTAGGCATGGATAAACAACTCGGTAGCATAGAGGTTGGTAAACTCGCTGATCTAGTCGTTATTGACGGAGATGTGCTCAATGACTTGTCACGCAGTGAATATGTTGAGTACACCATTATTAATGGTAGAGTATTTGAAGCGGCAACCATGAACGAGTTAGGTGAAAAAGAGAAACGCTCACCGTTTTTCTTTGAAAAGCACAATAACCTGTTTATGCCGAAACAAACTCAGCAAGAAATGGATGCCAAAGCGCATACTTATCACTGGGTTCATTAAGCTTCTAAGTGACTTCAAGCTTGAGGTTTGAATAGCTAAAAAAGAAAGATAAGAACGCACATTCTCATATGTGCGTTTTTTTTGCGCCAAACAAAATTATGTTCGCTTATTTTGCTTTGATTTTACTTTTTGCCGTCTAACCTGGCCAATAAATAATCTCAAAATTCCAAGCATGATCATTTACCATCTGATTTCATTGTGTTTTTTCATTCAATTAAATAGTAACCACAAAATAAATATGGACTTTAAACAGCCTTTCAATTTTGAGACAAAACGCATAAATGTCCCAAAATTAGATCATTTTGTCCCAAATTTGAACGTCGATTTCAAACTTCCTGTGTAGTCTTGCAGTCAGTCAAAAGGATGTGAGCAAGATAAAGGAATAGTTCAAGCATGCAGTATTCGAATTCATTATTTCGAGAAGAAGCGATAGAAGGTCAGCATAGGGACAAGCTGGGAAATGCACTACGGCTGCCCAGTCCCCAACACCTAGTGGTGGTGTGTTTACTTCTTTTGGTAACGGCAAGCTTTATTTATTTACTCATAACGCATACCTACACTAACAAGGTAAGTGTCGTAGGATGGCTCGTTGCTGAAAGAGCTAGCGTCGATATTTATCCGATTGAACAAAATAGTCTTCTTGGTGATATCCCCGTTACCTCTAACCAAATAGTCTCGAAGGGAGAAGTACTTGCCCATCTTGTTCGCCCCAACTCTCAATTGAGTGGCGAAATTGCTCATCACAAACAACTCGACTCTATAAAAAAACAACTCTCGCTACTTAACCAACAGACCGAATTAAATTCACGCCAATACCAGCAAAACCTTTTACAGAATAAACAGTTGATGGGCAATCTAAACGCACAGCTGTCTACAAGTAAGAAGCGATTGTTACACTTAGAGAGCTTACTGTCTCTGCATAGCGCACAAGAGAATGAATTGTATTCGCTCTATCAGTTGGGCAGCGTATCAAAAACGGTTTATCAGCAATCTCAAGAGAAAGGCTTACAACTAAAAGTCCAAGTAAGTGAAGCAGCCCTTGCACTCCAACAATTAACGCAATCGCAAACTAAAGCCCGCGCGAATCAACAGGTACTTCAAATCAAATACTCAGAAAAACGCGGGAACTTACTCAATCAAATTGAACAAACGAAGCAAACCTTATCGTCGGTCAATGGAGCAGATACATATTCTCTCTTGAGCCCTATTGATGGGATCGTCAGAAATATACAAGTTGAAAAAGGTGAGCGCGTCAACCCAGGCAACTTCATGATGCAAATAAGCCCTCTGAACCGTGAGGTGAAAGCGCGAATGTATGTCCCATCCAGTCATTCGGGGTTTATAGCAATAAACCAAGTTGTTGGTTTAAAGCTCAGTGCTTTTCCGTATCAAAAATTTGGTATGGCAAGCGCAAGCATTCATGAAGTATCAGAGGATGTTCTGTTACCCCAACAAATAAAAGAGGTGCCATTTGTATTGCAAGGTCCAGTGTTTATTGCAGAAGCAGCACTCACTTCGCAAACACTGAGTGCTAATGGCAAGCAAATACATCTAAAAGATGGGATGCTGTTTGAAGCTGAAATCGAACTTGCTGAAATGCAGCTTTGGGAATGGTTACTCAAACCGATTCTCAGCTTGAGAGGTACAGTGTAATGCAGAATAATAAGGACACTTCTCTTTATCGTTTATTACGTTTCACTGCACGTAGAAAGGTAAACCTCGTTCTGCAAGCTGAAGCCAGTGAATGTGCGCTAGCATGCTTAACAATGGTTGCTAACTATCATGGCAATGCGATGACGATTGATAGACTTCGCCTGACCAGCCAGATATCGATTCAAGGTAGCGATTTAAGTAGTCTATTGAAACAAGCGGCTCAATTGAAGCTTTCTGGCAGAGCGCTAAAAACAGAATTGCATGAATTATCGGAACTAAAAACGCCAGCAGTCTTGCATTGGAATTTCAATCACTTTGTGGTCCTTCTCAAGGTGAAAAAGAAATATTGTGAGATAGCGGACCCAGCTATAGGTATTCGGAGGGTCCCAATAGGCGAGGTGAGCGATTGCTACACCGGTATTGCCGTCGAGCTCCATCCAACGAGTAACTTCGTTCGCGCTAAAGCTAATCGGCAGCAGAAGCTGAAGCTAAGCCACTTTATAAAACCTAACAGCGGTATCGCGTCGCACTTAACTACTCTGTTAATACTCAGTGTGTTATTACAAGTCTTTGCGATTGCCTCTCCTTTTTATATGCAGACCGTTATTGACGAAGTGATCGTGAATTCGGATACGAATCTGCTAACAGTGATCGCTATTGCATTTGTATTGTTATTGCTTGTTGATACATGCACCGTGTTTCTGCGGGATCGTATCATGTTGAGATTTACCAATTATCTCAATCTACAAATGGCAACGGGTGTATTCGACCATTTGCTGCACCTTCCGGTGAGTTACTTTCAAAAACGCCATTTGGGTGACATAGTGAGTCGATTTTCAGCCCTACAACAAGTGAGAGCGGTGCTGAGTTCAGGTATTGTCACGGCTCTTATTGACGGCGGTATGGCTCTTTTGATGCTTGGCGTACTTTTTATCTACTCGCCGACACTGAGCTTGCTCGTTCTGTCTGTATTAGCCATTTATGCTAGCCTGCGCTGGGCATTGTTTAATCCAATGAAGCGTCAACAAGCAGAAGTCATTCAGAGCCAAGCAAATGAAAACACTCACTTTATGCAAAGTGTTAGAGCCATAAAGACCATTAAACTCAACAATAAAATGGCACAACGTCACTCTCAATGGCTCAATCAATTGGCGACGGCCATGAATAAACAGATCACCCTAGCTAGATGGAACATAAACTTTTCTAGCACAAACAAAGCCTTGTTCGGTGTAGAAAACATCTTAGTTGTGTACTTAGCGGCAGAGCTTGTAATGAGCAACGCTTTTAGCATAGGAATGCTATATGCCTTCATCAGTTACAAAAACCGCTTCATTGCCTCAGCTGACAGCCTTGTTAATAAGTGTCTGGAATTCAAAATGCTACGAGTACACTTGGACAGGCTCGCTGACATCGTCCTGACACCAGTTGAATCTCGCCCTAGTACTGATGAATCACTACCTCTTGGGGTTAGTGATATTAATAGTCAAAAAGCCCGTCAATCTGCATTGGAAATACACAATTTATCATTTAAGTATCACGAAAGCTCACCATGGATCTTCCAGAACATCAGTTTTAGCGTCCCAGCTCTCAGCACGGTGGTGATCATCGGCTCAAGTGGTAGCGGAAAATCCACACTGTTTACTTGCTTAATGGGTTTAAACAAAGCGACGACAGGCTCAGTTAGAGTGAACAATCTAGTGTTAGACAGCACCAACCGTCATCTACAAGACTTCGCAGCAGTCATGCAGGATGACCAGCTTCTTCCTGGCTCTGTGCTGGATAACATTACAGATTTTGCTGAGCGAACAGATATTAACCTTGCCTTGAAAGTGAGTGAAGCAGCATGCCTGCATGAGGACGTACTAGGCATGACTATGCAATACAACACACTCATCGGAGACATGGGTAGCTCACTAAGTGGAGGGCAGAAACAGCGCTTATTGTTGGCACGCGCCTTATACAAGCAACCGAAAGTTTTGTTTCTTGACGAAGCGAGCAGTCACTTAGATGTGAGTACCGAAAAGCGAGTAAATCAGGCTTTGAGACAACTCAATGTCACCATAATTATGATCGCTCATAGACCAGAAACCATTGCGAATGCCGATATCGTGCTTTCGCTCAACCACGGCAAGTTGACACAAATCGACAATCGTTCACTTGCTAATTCAACCAAGTAGTACATCAAAAAAGGAAAAAACTGATGGATATCATAACGCTAATACAAACTCTATCGAAAAGAGAGAAGGAAATAGTGATGAAAGTTATTGAAGGATCGTCAAATAAGGTGATAGCAAATGCACTTTTTATTAGTGAAAGGACTGTTAAATTTCACTGTGCAAATATTTACCGAAAACTGAATATTCAAAACCGAACGACATTAATTGCGCAATATTATCGAGCGATGTATTCAAGAGCTTCATAATTGTTTTGCTGAGAAAAGTGAAGGCGTTCAGTGTCTAATTGTTCGCCTCACCTTTTCTTTTAATCTCGGCTGTTTACTTCATAAATTAGGTCCAGAGTACTATTCAATCCGCTAACCGCCTCTAGATATAACTGAGGCAATAACTGATAGTGAACGCTTACCTCGCTTACTGAATCGAACACACCGATACCATAAGTCACTTTGACACCTTCAGCCAGTTGCCCAGAGAGTTGAACTTGAGTTTTGTTACCTTGACCCGCCGTTTGTAAGTTGAGATCTTTGACTCCGAGTTTACGACCTAAACTGCCTAATCCGCTCTCACTTTGACCCACACCGAAACTCACGAGTGCATTCACCAACATCGTATCTGAATCGGACTTTTCTGTGCTATCTGAATTCAAACCTGTTCCACTGATTAGATAAGAAAGCTGTTCTGCTTGCTCCATTGATGGTTCCGAAAACAAGGCAACTCTCGGCGTGATCGCGTTACCACTAACTCTGATCCCAGCGATAACCTCGTCACTGGTATTCAGTGGGTTACGAATAGCTTCTATATCGAAGGCTGGCACGTCTGGCTGACCGCTGAAGGAAATATCCCCTTTTCTTATTTGCAGAACTTGCCCATAGGCTGCATAGTCACCTTTTAAAATACTGACTAGCCCGTTAACGCGAGTGTTTTCAGAATCGATTTTCACATTCAAATTACCACTTAGTTCGGCTTTCAAGTCAAGTGCATCCAAACGGACTTCGCCTTTTTTTTGCTCATCCACTTTTATGTTTAAGTCAATATCAAGTGGGATACCTGCATTTTGATTAGGCCGTTTTTCATCTACAACAAGAATATCTGCATTTGGAGACTTTGCGTTGGGTGGCAGATCCTTAAGTTTAATACGTGCATACGGAATATTTACACCGCCCGTCACTGACAGTAATTCAGGCGTCATATTAATTTGCATATCAGGTGAGACATGAAAACGATAAGTCTCGTACTCTATATCGAGTTTATCTCCTGAAATGTTTGCGCTAGCGCTTATGCCATCGGCAAAGTCGATTGCTCCTTGGATGCGACCCCTGCCCTGCCCTAACTTAAACTGTCCGTCGTATGTCGCGCTGAAGCCGTCAAATACAAGCTCTTGGTTGTACTCGGAGAGACGAATGGGATAATCACTTAATCCAACAGCAGCATCCTTGATCTTAAGTTCACCGCCTAACGAAGGCTTTTCTAGCGCTCCGCTAAATGCCAAGTCTGCATTTATTACGCCCTCTAAACGCTGAACATGGCTTGTGAATGGCGCAAACTGTGACAACGCCAAATCGGACACACCTATTTTGCCGTTGTGCGTTCTTTTCTCGCTTTGTAAGAGCAACAGACTTTCAAGGTCAATTGCGCCCGCCGCTTCACTAGATAAGCTGAGGGTCGTATTTATCTGTTCGCTTGAGCCTGAAACAACTGCGTTTATTTTTTCAATACTGAGCGCTTGTTGCCCAGCAACCAAAATATTATCGCTAGCATTCAAGTCGAGAGTAAAATTAACACCATCGTCTTTTGACCACATAACTGCGGCATCCACGTTCACTTCTAGGTCAGATTTAGCGACGTTTATTTCAGTTAAGAACGCTCCCATGCCTGAGTTCATAATTTGATAATTCAAACTCACTTTGGCATCAGCATTATTTTCATCAACTTTGATATCGTCTACACATAGTTCATCCGCTCTGCCTCTCCAGCAATGTGCTTGAAGCTGCAGTGAAAAAGGCTGTAATGTAACCGTTAACTGTGGTGTAGATTGCATTTCCAACTCAGCCAATGCTGTATTAATTCGCCCTTCCAACCACTGACCGTTCCATCGAGTTGTATTGCCGTCTCTAAGTAACTCTCCATCTAAGACTTGTCGAGTCTGGAAGTCACCTTCCGGAATATCTAAAGACAAAGACTGATTGACTTCATCACCCTGAAGGCTTAATTCCAATTGAGGTATGGCGACTCCTGATGAATACAATTGCGACAAATTCAGTTTTATTTCAGAAGCGAGTTTTTGCGCAAAATCGACATTCGCTTGCAAATTCAATGAATCCAATTGATGCTCTCCAAGCACTATCGACTCCCCTTTACCAGTTAAGGTAATTGTTGGAGCTTCGATTGCGCCCTGTATTTGGCCTTGCAAACTAAGCGCGCCTTCTAGGGATGGGTAAATATCTTCAAATGAATTAAAATCAAAATCGAACACCAGAAGACTGCTGTCGAGCTTACTTGAGTTTTGCTTTGATACAGTTGTACTTTGCTGAGCTGCAAAATTTTGCTGCTCTAAGACACTTTCAATAGCATCTAAAGCTTTTTGACTATATAGCTGCCCGCTTGCTTTCATCACGTTTTCTGATTGATTCAACAAAAACTCTTCAACAAAGATATTACCACTCTTATCCAAACGCAGGTTCAAAGCGGACTTAAAAGGTAGCTCTTGCCATGAGCCATCAATTGCGGCGTCAGAAATACTCGCCCACTGGGTGACTTCATTGAGCGTAACAGTGTGAGGGAGCTCACCACTAAACATGCCCATAAGATCCGTTGATAGATAACTAGGATCTAATTTTTCAAGTCCTAACAAGCCTTCTAGCGTTAACTCATTGAGTGACGCATTCGTCTCTACAAACACTTTTCCTGCATAACTCAGCTTCCCTATGTCTCCAGAAATAAGTGCTTGTTCGATATTTACTAGACTTTCTTTCGTTTTCGGAGATATCAAGGCATCAACATAGACATTTGAAACACCCATGACCTGTTGGCCTTTGCCCTCGACGGAAACAGCGTATTGGTTGATATCCCCCACTACGCTCGCCCTCAAATTGGACACACCTATTAAGGGTTCTAATTGCTGTTCAGAAACCCCTGGCAACAAATTGGTTAACGAAGCTTTTGCGCTTTCGTTTATTCCATTGAATGCAAATTCAATATCTACTGGCAGTTCTGCCTGAGATACCTCTAAATTCAAACTGGCATCAACAATGTTTTGTTTTGCCGCTGCATGCTTGAAATTGAGAAATGTCTGAGATTGGTCTCCAGATATCGCAATTACGAAGCTATCCGCACTAGTAGTTTTAGGTGTGTCCGATTTCGGTTTACCTTCAATACTTTTAGCGCTGCTGTTCGGTTTGATTTCGAGCTTAATATCATGGCGAAGCTTGTCAGCAAAATTAACGGTGGCCGAAGTCATTACATCGAGTGGCACAAAAATAGGTGTGTCCCGTTTGTCTTCAAAAGAAGAAAAAGTGAGCTTGCTGCTTAGCTCTTGTTTTTTTATTTGAGCGCCAATGTTCAGCGAAGACAAACAATATAGATTGCTTGGTAATAATTCCGTATGTTTAAGGACGCAGATATTGTTGATTCGGGTATTAGCTAGCTTAGCTTGAATCGGCACGAATACCCGTGGAAGCGTGATGGGGTCATATTTGAAATTGCCCAGCTTCGCCAACCATTCTCTACTCTCGCTCTCACTTGGCGCTATTGTTGGTTCAGGCACTTCAGACTGCTGTGGAATATAATAATTGAGCTCACCTAAGGTCAGCTTTTTTATCTCTAGTACCTTCTCAAATTGCAGAGCAAGTGCGAAATCTTTCGCGTCCAAAAGCAAAGTTTCATTCTGAAAAATATTCAGCTCATCAAGTGATAATTCATGCAATCTAATCATCACAGGCAAAGTGATAAGTTCGGAAATAGGTGTGTCCGATTTAGGGGCGGCTTCAGTTTCAGAGAGCGCTAACTTGATTTTGCCTAAGTCGATATTGTTTATGCATACTTCAGCGCTCCATAAGCAGCTTAGGCTGAGGTCTACCTCTGCCTTGTCTGCATCGAGTTCTAGGCCTGGCTGGCGAACACTGATATTCTTGAGTTTGATAGATGAGTACAAGCTTCCTGAGTCATAGTCTATCGATATTCCCGCATCCATTTCATTGAGCTTATTCACACCAAATTTGATACCCATAGGCGACAGCAACAACGCTGTGATTAATATCAGCAGTAGCACCAGGGTTAGGAATGCCCAAGATAGACCTTTCAACCATTGATTTAGCTTAATTGATTTCAACATGCTAAATCCCCGGTCCAATAATGAGGTGTAAGCGCCATGTGTTTTCTTCGTCTGTAAAGCCACGAGCGACATACAAACGCACAGTACCAATTGGGGACAACCAGTGTGCGCCTGCACCTACGCCATAGGCCGGTGATTTACCGAAATCATCATCAGCACTGCCTGCATCAACAAATACGGCTGCTCGCCAGTCATCATATAATTGGTATGCGTATTCAGTGCTGGCGACTGACAAGAACCTAGCACCAACCAACTCCGGGAGGCCGGTCGCTTCATCAATTCTTTTTTCACTTAAGCTGTTTAGTGAAAAGCCGCGGATACTTTGGTCACCACCGGCAAAAAATCGCATACTCGACGGCACTCGTTCAAAGTCGTTGGTCACAATAGCACCGACATCACCGCGCAAAATAAAGCGATGTTTGCCGTAAGTTCGAATCCACTTGGTGCGCGCAGTCAGTCTAAGGACATTAATATCAGAAATAACTCGATCAGAGGCCGACTCTACGGTGAACTGTTGCCTGTCCCCCCAATCGATAAATAACTCTCCGCGCTTCCTAACCCGGTTCAATGTGATACCTGGCAACAATAGTTGCGTTGACTGCTCTTCATCTATCCCTTGGACGAAGCGCTCATACTCATAGCGCAAAAATACAATTTTATCCCAATCATTTTCCTGCTTGGCACCAAACTGTCGCTGCGCCGCTAAAGTATAGTTCTCACTGTCTCTTTGCTCTTCATTTAACTGCTGAACACCCACCTGAACTTTAAAAAAGTCGTTCAATGGATTTGCCATTGGGATCGTGTAACCCAAGGCAATGGTTTTCTTCGGTGCAGAGAAATACAGTTCTGAAGATAGGCTATGCCCTCTCAAATTTACCCAAGGGCGTTTCCAATTCATGGTAATTCTGGGGCCTGAATCTGTAGAAGCGCCAATACCAAATTGATAGGTGTCTCTCGGTTTGGTTCTTAGTAATGCCTCTATGGGGACGACTTTTTCTGCTTTCTGTTGTGGCGTCATTGCATCGAGGTTTGCTCTAATGACCACACTTTCATAGTAGCCAGTTTGTCTCACCGATTGAGTAAATTCACCTAGCAACTGTTGATTAAAATAATCACCCTTTTTGTATGGCATAACAGCTTCAACGAGCGAGCTGCCTTTGTCTTCAGTTAAATAGTCCAGCTTACCAAACTTGTGCCGCTCACCGAAACGCAAGTCCCATCTGACTTCAGCTTGGTTTTTAGCTAAATTAATCTTGATTTGATGTTGATTCAGCTTGAAATCAAAATAACCAAAAATTAAAGCAAAGGACTGTAAGCGAGACTTCAGGCCGTCATACTTGGATTGATCTAGGGGCAAACCCTGCATTGCTTGAAAGTTCTGTAAAACTTGCTTTAGTTCTTCTGGAAAGTGGGCTGTCTGAGTACTCGCTTGATCAACATCTAACTGCACACTCGACACCTTCACCTTTTCGCCCAAGGTCACTTTAATCAAAACGCCTTCATCTTCGAATGCGGCTTTGTTCAAGTTTTCTATCTGAACATCGGCTTTGTAGTAGGAATAAGCCCTCAGCGCTGTCGTCGTGAGCTCGCGCACGCGTTCTTCAAATTGCGCTAGTTCATACTCGTTGTCAGGAAAAGTGACGCTATTAAGATGAAGTTTTACATTTTCGGCGATACCAGAATCCAAGCCCTCTACTTTCCATTTTGCATGACTAGAGAACGCAACGGTGCTGAAGATAAATGAGTAAAAGAGGAAAACTAAGACTCTATTACTAAATGAAAATGAAATAACCTACTCCCTATAAAGATATTTTCCGCAAGCACATCGAATGCATTTAAAAGACTGACATATGCCCCGACTACGAGATCACGTATTGTCCTTTTATTTCGCTTCGTGGGCAAGACTTTAGGCCAGTTATTCATCAGGAAATAAAAGAACAATCCTAGGGTACAGTAGTACCACAGCAGCCATGAATATAAGATGAACGCGTCTGTTAAGGAAACGGATGTAAAACCAAGGACGGTGACGACTCAGGCTATCTTAAAGACTGGCCTTTGGCGCTCACTTATCACCTAACAACTTACGCAGCAATACTTTTAAAAATGAAATCGGAGATAAGTATGACATCAACTACTATGCAAATCCTTAAAAAGTCAGAATTGAAACAGGTTAGTGGAGGAGCGAATGTTCGTTCCGGCATCAATACAACAGGCTTCCCCGTTTCGACCTTTCAAGACGGGCTAGATACCATTGGTATCAATGAACAGGGAAAAATCCCAATGCCATTTATAACACTCGGCAAAAATGAAAATGGCGGAATATTACCTACCTTTTGAGCCTAGTATTTGGCAGCTCCCGTTCTTTCTGGTTGAGCTGCCACCTTCACTTCATGGAATAAACTATGATCTTACTCTTAGGGACTCCTGGCAATGAAAGCATACGACACCTCAGTAGTGAAATGGCAAAAATCGAGCAGGATTATTTTATTCTCGACTCGCAACGTCTATTTAAAGATTACTCATTTTCGTACTGCCCAAACCGTAATGATGGTTTCATAAATAATGGCTTTCGAACCGTCGCTTTAAGCAAATTTAGCAGTGCCTTTTGGGGCCAAATAAACGTGCCCGAATTGCCCAAAGAAAATGCCTCGCTCCCTCGTAATATAGAGATTACAGACTTCAATGAACGGCTATACCAGCAAGAATTGAACTGCAGTTTACAAACCCTCTTAAATTTCTCACGAATCCATTGGTGCAACTCATGGCAAGCATTTCAACTGCATAAAACGAAGCCAATTCAATTGGAAAAAGCAAAAGCATTGGGTGCAGTAATACCGAAAACTCAAATAAGCAATGTATTACCCCATGGGTCTGTCCGTTCAGCTTCAAGTCAAAGTTGCATTACTAAACCTGTTCACGCGGGATACATGACTCATGCTTTTGATGTTCAACACGACCCACAAACCCTGATAACGGAAAGTTGCACTAATGTTGATTTGATAAAAGGCTTCCCTTTCACGCTGCAAGAAAAAATACTTGGTCAAAACATTCGCACTTATGTCATTGGTGAAGAGGTCTTTAGTGGCCTTATTGAAACGAAACTTTTAGATTTTCGTTTGCAAAGCGCGGAAGAACAAATAGTCCATCGCATTCAGCTTAGCGAGCAGGAGGAGTCACTTGCACAAAAGATACGAATAAGCTTTGATATGCAGTGGACAGCAATAGATTGGATACGACGGAAGAACGGTGAACTGGTGTTTTTAGAAGCCAACCCGGCGCCCATGTTCATCGGGTTTGAAAGACTCACTTCCTATCCAATCACCAAGGCGCTAATGAAACTACTGTTAAGCAGACACTAAACATAGCATGATGCATTTTCGAGGGATAAGTCTATAAAGTGTCGCCAAATGGACGTTTATTATACTCTAGAAACACAAAACCCCAAAAACCGGAGTAATTGGGGCTTGCATCAAATATTTAAACGCGACTTGCTCCTCAGGGTTGACTAGACCTTGAGCGGTTTATAATCTTATTTAGAACAAGGACTTGCCTAATTCGCTATTAAGGTATAAAACCGAAGACTTACGTTATGTTTTGTATACTACAATATAAATCGGCTTAAGTCTTCATTATCTGCCAAAGTTTCTAAATGCTGATTCACATATTCTTTGTCTACCAGTAAAGATTCGCCAGCTTTGTCGCTAGCCTCAAATGAAATCTCTTCCATTAGTCTTTCTAGCACCGTGTACAAGCGTCGTGCACCAATGTTTTCAGTCTTTTCATTCACTTGCCAAGCAACTTCAGCGATACGTTGAATGCCTGACTCAGCAAATTCCACGTCTACTCCTTCAGTTTTAAGCAGTGCTTTATATTGCTGAGTCAATGACGCATTTGGCTCAGTCAAAATACGCACAAAGTCTTCGACTCTTAATGCAGAAAGCTCAACACGTATTGGCAAGCGACCTTGTAACTCAGGGATAAGGTCCGAAGGTTTCGCCATTTGGAATGCACCAGAAGCAATAAATAAAATATGGTCGGTTTTTACCATGCCATGCTTTGTAGACACCGTAGACCCCTCAACTAGAGGTAACAGATCGCGTTGCACGCCCTCACGAGATACATCACCTGATTGATTACCTTCGCGCTTACAAATCTTGTCAATTTCATCTATAAAAACAATGCCATTTTGTTCCAAAGACTCAATAGCCGTTTCTTTTAAATCTTCTTGGTTAACAAGTTTTGCTGACTCTTCTTCCACCAAAAATTTGAACGCTTCTTTAATTTTTAACTTTTTCTTTTTCTTTTGGTCGCCAGACAGATTTTGAAACATCCCTTGAAGTTGGTTTGTCATTTCTTCCATGCCAGGAGGAGCCATAATCTCAACACCGACCTGCGGTAGACTCACATCAACTTCAATTTCTTTATCATCCAATTGGCCTTCGCGCAGCTTTTTGCGAAAAACTTGGCGAGTGCCCTTATCTTGAGGCTCTTCCCTTTCGCCGCTGACACTTTGTGCTGGCGGCAACAAGATATCAAGAATACGGTCTTCTGCTGCTTCTTCAGCACGATATTTTACTTTTTTCGACGCTTGTTCTTTTGTCATCTTCACGGCAATGTCAGCAAGATCGCGAATGATAGTTTCTACTTCTTTTCCGACATAGCCAACTTCAGTAAATTTAGTGGCTTCCACTTTGATGAAAGGTGCATTTGCCAGCTTAGCTAAACGTCTGGCAATTTCTGTTTTACCCACACCTGTTGGACCTATCATTAGAATGTTTTTAGGCGTGACCTCTTGACGTAACTCAGGCTCTAATTGCATTCTTCTCCAGCGATTTCTTAGCGCGATAGAGACCGCCTTTTTGGCATCAGACTGGCCAATAATGTGGCGGTCTAGTGCATGAACAATTTCTCTAGGAGTCATTTCTGACATAATCTTTTACCTTTGCTCTATTTCTTCACGGCAAACTTACATGAGCGCCACAGAAAGATTGAATTTATGAATTAGTAATCGAGGGTTTCGATAGTCTGATTTTGATTGGTATACACACAAATATCGCCAGCAATCGTTAAACTTTTTTCTGCGATTTCTTGTGCGCCAAGCTCGGTGTTGCCGAGCAGTGCTGTTGCAGCGGCTTGTGCGAATGGGCCACCTGAGCCAATAGCAATCAAATCTTGTTCTGGTTGGATAACATCGCCATTACCGGTAATGATCAAGGATGCAGTATGATCAGCGACAGCAAGCAATGCTTCAAGCTTTCTCAGCATGCGATCAGTACGCCAATCTTTGGCGAGTTCCACCGCCGCTTTGGTTAGATGCCCTTGATGCATTTCGAGCTTAGATTCAAAACGCTCAAACAGTGTGAATGCATCTGCGGTGCCACCCGCAAAACCTGCCAAGACCTTGTCGTGATATAAACGACGCACTTTGCGAGCATTCCCCTTCATAACGGTATTCCCGAGTGATACCTGTCCGTCGCCCGCGATGACGACTTGATTATTGCGACGGATTGAAACGATCGTTGTCATGTAAACTCCTACTGAAATACCGATGACATTTTCTTGTCGAGTATATGTGGGGGAGTATCATTTTTTTTCAAGCGTTAATCTGACTTCAATTCCCTATATTGACAATTACGAACACCAGCTCTTTTTTTCAACTTGTTGCTAATACTATTCGCCATCCTTTTCGATTCTAGAGGACTTATTACCACTTTATACCAAACCCCATTTTCTCCCACAGTGCGACGAACTTGTGACTCATAGCCTTGGAACGCAATTTTAGCCTTCAATTCTTCAGCCCGCGACTTTTCTCTAAATGAACCGCACTGCAAAAAATAACGCTTATCAGCTCCCGGCATCTCACCCACTTCCACCTCAACTGCATACTCCGGCAAGCCTTCGATGAACTCCCACTCTTCTTCACCCATTTCAGGCAAAATCTCTTTTTCATCCAAATCAGTGTTCGGATTAGTGTAAGTGTTAGGCGATGTGTCTTTTTCTGAGGTCGTTGCGTCTGCCGACTCAACAACTGTGTCTGTAGCCTCGCTATCATCCACATCCATATCTTTGAGAGTCCAAAGGCCCGCAACGAAAGCTGCAACAACGGCAATGGCAAGAACGACTTTAAACCAAGCGACGTTGTGCTTAGCCTTTTTGCGAACAGGAGGCTTTCTTTTTTTCTGGCTTCTGGCCACGTAATCTTTTTGCGCCATATTGTTTTTATTATATCGCTTTATTGCTTTGGTCGGATTGCAGACTATACAAAATTCTGCGCTGAAAAACGCGTTAATTTCGCAAATTTTATTCATTCGGTGGTTCTTTGTGCAAGCTTCGTTCTAATCAGCGTCTAACTAAAATCAATGGGAGATACATCAATACTCCAACGCACTTGGCGGGATATCGCCAAGGTTTGTAAACCAAAGTTCGCTTGTTCGGTTATTTTTTGCAGGTAGTTTCGAGAAGGTGACTGCACGATTAACACAAACCGGAATCGACCTTGTCGTTTCTCGATGAAAGCAGGAAACGGCCCCAAGACTTTGGCGTGCTGAAACTGCGTAAAGGTATCGGCACAAATCTTAAGAAAATCCATTGCTAGCCCTTTTTTGTGAGACTCGCTACGAATACATATTTGATGTTCATAAGGTGGCAATCCAGCATGTTTCCGCTCTAGCAGTGCATACCGAGCAAAGTCACTATAGCCATTGTTAATTAAGTCTTGTAGTAATGGGTGCTCTGGACAATGAGTTTGCAGCCACATCTCACCCGCTTTTCCGCTTCTTCCTGCTCGTCCAGACAGCTGCGTGATTAATTGAGCGAGTTTTTCGGGTGCACGGAAATCAGCACTAAATAGAGCACTATCCACGTCGACGATAAGTACAAGCGTAACATCAGGAAAATGGTGCCCTTTTGATAGTATTTGTGTTCCTACGAGCACTTGGTATTTCTTCTGATTGATGTCCTGCAAAAGGCGGTTTAACTTACCCTTTCCTCTTACGGTATCACTATCGATTCGCACAGTATCGTATTCTGCAAATATTTCCTCCAAACCCGCTTGCATTTGTTCAGTGCCCACCCCAAAAGTATCCACGTCATCGCTACCACATTCCGGGCAGCGTTTAGGCAAATATCGGGTGTCGGCACAACGATGGCACTGCAAATTATTCACGCTTTTATGCACAGTCATAGGGTTATCGCAGCGCTGACAAGACTCTACGTGTCCGCATTGGTGGCACAATAAGGCTGGCGCATAGCCCCTACGATTAACAAACACCATCACTTGGTTGCCTGCTTGCAATTGTTCACGCATTTTATCCAACATGCCCTGCGCAATACCAAACTGCATCTGCTGGCCTTTGATATTCATTAAACGCTGACTTGGCATCGATGCACTGCCGGCTCTGTTAGGCAAAACTAAATGTTTGTATTTCTTTTCAATCGCATTGTGCAAACTTTCGAGTGAAGGAGTTGCACTGCCGAGGACAAGGGGAATATTTAGCTGTTTGGCGCGATAAACAGCAATATCTCGTGCATGATATTTCAGATTGTCTTGTTGCTTAAATGATTCATCGTGCTCTTCATCGACGATGATCATGCCTGGGTTCTTCAACTCAGTGAAAATAGAAGACCGTGTACCGATAACGATACCAATATTGCCATCTCTAGCTTGCTGCCAAACTGTCAGCCTTTCAGTATCATTCAAGTTCGAATGTAGCATGCCCACTGGGATGCCAAAGCGATCTTCGAAGCGCTGAACCGTTTGCGGGGTTAAGCCAATTTCCGGCACCAAAATTAAAATTTGTTTACCTTCTAACAACAGTGGCTCGATGATTTGCAAATAAACCTCTGTCTTGCCACTTCCAGTCACACCTTCAATTAAGAAAGTATCAAAACCATTGCTCACGTTTACACTTGATATAGCAATAGATTGGTCAACATTAGCTAAAGGTTTATCAGCTATTTGTATTGACTGTTTCCAGTCTCCGACTTGTAGCTCTTCTTCTCGTTTAATTAACAAGTCTTTTTCAATCATCGCTTTGACAACAGAAGCACTAAACTCATCCTTCACCTTGCTTAGAGGTGCTTTTTGCTCTGCACTCGCAAGAATAAAATGAAAGAGGGCTCGTTGTTTTTGTGATCGCGATAAACGAGGGTCTACGTCATCAATATTTTTTGCTTCATCGCTCAAATAAAGCATGGTCTCGGTTTGAACTGAAGCTTTCGTTTTGCCACTCGCTTGTTTTCTTAGTGCCGCGGGTAATAAGGTGTGTAACACCTCACCAATTGGATAGTGATAATATCGACTCATCCACTCTCCAAGCTCTCGCATGCTAGCAGAGCAAACTGGCGTGCTATCGAGTACTTCAATAACCGACTTGAGCTTCTTCTCTTCAACAATCGCGTGTTCGGCGTGCCCCATTACAATACCAACCACTTTTCGGGGTCCGAAAGGAACCAGTACTCGACACGCAATAATGTCCCCCACATCTTCGCTTTCGATACGGTAATCAAATACTTGGTACATGGGAACTGGAATGGCGACTTGAACGACTTGCAAGCTTGCTCCTTATTTCGATTAGTCAACAGCGATTCGCTGACAGTGATGCTCATTTGTCAAACCTACATACTATCAAGGTCTTGCAAGAGCGAATAGCAATGATTACCTCAGAATGAAAGAACACAACAAAAGTACAGGTCTACTGTCTTGATGCGAGCCTAGCTTGAAAGCTTCGAGTAAATGCACTTTCCGCTTGATATTGCGAGGTAAGTCCATTATTATGCGCGTCCAAATTTCGGCAGTTGATAACATCATCTGCTATTTAATTAAATGCGTTTGGTGTGCAACTTCGGGTTGTATAGCGAGACGGCCTAAAATAAAAGGTATCCCAATGAAAGAAGGTATTCACCCGCAGTACGACGAAATCAAAGCAACGTGTTCATGCGGCAACGTTATTGCAGTTCGTTCAACGTTAAAGAAAGACATCAACTTGGACGTATGTTCATCTTGTCACCCTTTCTACACTGGTAAGCAACGTAATGTTGATACTGGTGGTCGTGTTGACCGCTTTAAGAAGCGTTTTGGTGCACTTAGCAAGAAGTAAGTGTTTGCTGAAAAGCAGATTTAAGAGAAAAGAGCACATTATGTGCTCTTTTTTTCGCCCGTAATAAACTTACAAAGCGCGGATGTCTTCAGCGTTGAAAATTTATAACGACTTATAAACATACAAAAATTCATATAAACTCATTAACCTTCATAAATGTTCGTTATACGCATTCGATTATAATCCTCATCGTTTAGCAAAATATCAGCGTAAAATCATGGTCTTACCAGTTATAAAATTCATCCATCTTTCATAGATTGTATTCTTCATTCGGCGCTGATTTGTGCTACATTTGCTCAATGTTGGTAAGTCAATATGAAAACTTACCAAATAATGTATCACTGACACTATTGAAAGGACCCTGCATCTCATGCCAGATTTTCGCCAACAAGCACTCGATTATCACGAATTCCCAAAGCCCGGCAAAATTAGTGTTGAGCTTACGACACCTGCTGACACCGTTACAGATCTGGCGCTAGCATATAGTCCAGGCGTGGCTGAACCGGTGAGAGAGATTGCTGCAGATCCGAATGCTGCATATCGCTACACAGCCAAAGGAAATTTAGTGGCCGTCATTTCAAATGGTACCGCTATTTTAGGACTAGGTAATTTAGGCCCATTAGCATCAAAACCAGTGATGGAAGGCAAAGCGCTTTTATTCAAACATTTTGCTGGTTTAGATTCGATTGATATTGAAGTGAAACACAGAACAACGGAAGAGTTCATCAATACAGTGGCGAATATTGCAGACACTTTTGGTGGTATTAACTTAGAAGATATTAAAGCGCCCGAGTGTTTCGAGATTGAGCAAGAACTCATAAAGCGCTGCAAAGTACCCATCTTTCATGATGATCAACACGGTACAGCTATCGTAACAGCGGCGGGTATGTTGAACGCATTAGAAATACAGGGTAAGAAAATTGAAGAAGCCATTTTCGTATGTATGGGCGCTGGTGCTGCTGCTGTCGCTTGTATGGAGTTGCTTATTAAGTGCGGTGCCATGCGTGAAAAAATCTATATGCTTGACCGTAAAGGTGTTATCCATACCCGTCGTGAAGAGCTAACTCCACACAAAGCCTTGTTTGCAAACAATACCGACAAACGTAGCTTGGAAGATGTTCTGGAAGGCGCCGACGTATTCTTAGGACTAAGCGGCCCAGATATTTTACCGCCAGAAGCACTTAAACTAATGGCACCTAAGCCTGTCGTATTTGCTTGCTCTAACCCGGATCCTGAAATTAAGCCTGAACTTGCTCATGCAGTCCGTGACGACCTTATTATGGCAACAGGACGCTCCGACTATCCAAACCAAGTCAATAATGTGTTGTGTTTCCCATTCATATTTCGTGGTGCATTAGATGTAAGAGCATCTTCGATTAATGATGAAATGAAAGTGGCTGCAGTTGAAGCACTACGAGAAGTATCTAAAGAAGATGTACCTGAACAAGTATTAAAAGCGAGCAACAGCAAAGCCCTATCATTTGGCAAAGACTATATCATTCCAAAGCCAATGGATCCTCGCTTGTGTAAACGCATCGCCACGGCTGTCGCGTTGGCAGCAATTGAATCTGGTGTGGCGAAGATTGAAAGTATTCCGAACGATTATTTGGATAACTTTTAGATAACACCTACTATTTGTCATTGCTAAGCCACTTTTTCTGAAGTGGCTTTTTTATAGTTTCTTATTGTACGGTCTAAAAATTTAAGCGCTTTTTTAAGTTCTTTAAGTTATGATGCAAGCACTAGCTAACAATGCACTTATAAAAAGAAGAATATGGCCAAAAAGCTGAACCTCACTCAAGTTGCGAAGATACTTGGCGTATCTATTGCCACTGTATCAAATGCCTTCAACCGCCCTGATCAACTATCCAGCAAGTTAAGAGAAAAGATCCTCGCTGAATGCGAAAGGCTTGGTTACCGCGGTCCAAATTTAGCTGCTCGCTCTTTGCGTATTGGCGCGTCTGGCGTCATTGGTGTGGTATTGGTTGACTCACTTAGCTATAGCTTTTCAGACCCTGTCGCAAGTCAGCTTTTACAGGGCGTAGCAGAACTTTTGGTCGAAAAAAACAAACAAATGTTACTGTTATCCGGCAACATAGATTCGGCCGAACAACGTACCGCTGAATCGTTACCTGATGGCTTTATTATTTATGGTGCGATTCGACACTCCACTTTAGATCCCATACTTCGTCTGGGTAAGCCAGTCGTGCATGTCGACTGCCTGATTGATAGCACTCATTCGGTGAACATCGACAATGAAATTGGTTCTCGCACTGTTGCTAATCACGCGATGGAATACGTAAAGAAAAAAGGGAACGACAGCCCTAATATCTCTGTCCTTGGCCTGCGAATGGTAGATTCTAAAAGGATTTGTAGACTCATTGAGAGTGACTTCAATAGTGAATCGCGAGAAATTTCTCAGCGCCGCTTAAAGGGCTATTTAATGGCCGCCAAAGATAACAACATGAGCATTTCATTTGATCGCATCTGGCACATCCCCGAAAACGATCAAGAACATGCTGAGATTGCAGCCAGAGAATCACTATCAACAGTGCCTAGACCCGATATTCTATTGTGTATGAGTGATATAAACGCATTAGCAGCATCACGTGTCTGTCAAGAACTGGGGATCCGCATTCCTGAAGATATCGTGTTGACTGGGTTTGACGATATCCCAGAGGCAAGTCGCGCCGTGCCAAGCTTAACTACTATTTGCCAACAGAGTATTGAAAAAGGCAAAGTAGCCGCGAATCTACTTTTAGAGGCAATCGCCAAAGGCGATGATGAAAAAGAGAACATTCAACATATTATGCTGGGCACTCGACTTATCGTTAGGAACAGTTGCCCCTAAACGAGTATCGAATACCTCTGCTCTGTCTTTTTACTTCAGCCAGCGTATTTGATATGGCGCCAGCGAAATCAGGCCATTGGTTAATACCAGGTTTTGCTGGCTAATTAGGTCTAGCCGCTGATTACCCTCAATACCGACATGCTCAGCTTTTACAAACTGCTGGTGCTCACTGAAATTGCATAAAGCGATCATTTCTTCCGTATTTGTTTTCCGTGAATAAGCAAACACATGTTCATTATTAGTCTGCAATATTTCTGTGCTACCTTCACCAAGAAGTGATTCTGACTTTCGGATTGAAATGAGCTTTTTAAGACCAGAAGAAATAGCAAATTCTGGACTTCCTTTCGCCGTCGCCCTTTTTATGGACTTGTCGTTTACAGCGATACGATGCACCCAGCGGTCGTCCGCAAGTTTGTTTATATCACTTTGATAACTGTAGTCATTCAACAAACCAAGTTCATCACCAGAATAGAGCAAGGGAATACCACCAATACTCAGAATAATCGAATGCACCATGAGTATTCTGGCAACAGCTAAATCGATCAGCGCTTGGTCGTTTTGCTCTAAGGCGCTTTCAAGACCGGCTAACGACGCAAGAGAGCCACAGACTCTGCAATCTCCTGTTTCCTTATTTTCAGCAAATGCGACTCCTTTGGCAAAACTACCTTCGAAGCGACCAGTAAAAAACTGATTCAAGAAATAGCGATGGTCATGGGGATTGATACCCAAATCATAGGCAACAGCATCATCGAAGGTCCAACCTATATCATCGTGACATCGGATATAGTTAACCCAGGCACAATCTGGGCTGATAGCAAAACTTTGTTGCATTGACTGTGTCAGTAGCTTCGTCTTTCGAGTAGCCAAGCTATTCCAAATAAGCGCCATTAACAGTGGGTTATAAGACAGTTCGCACTCGTCTTTCCCAATATATTTGAGTACTTCATCAGGATGAACAATGGCTTCAGATTTAAACACAACACTGGGCGAAACAATTTTTAAGCACGCATTGAAGGCGCTAATTAAGCGGTGCGCTTTTGGCTGGTTTTCACAGTTAGTACCTAACTCTTTCCATATAAATGCCAACGCATCTAACCGTAATGCATCGCAGCCGATATTTGCTAGAAATAGCATTTCTTGGGTGATGGCATTAAAAACAGCCGGGTTAGAATAGTTTAAATCCCATTGGAAACTATTAAACGTTGTCCACACCCAACGCTTCGAAGTGTCGCACCAGGTGAAGTTACCTTTGCGCACTTGCGGAAAGATTTCTCGCAAGTGTGTTTCATACTGATTCGGCAAGTCTTTCGACTCAAACATCCAGTAATAATCTTGAAATTCAGGATCACCCTGCTTGGCTTTTTCTGCCCATTGGTGTTCATCAGAGCTGTGGTTGAATACAAAGTCTAAGACCAAATGGATACCCGCCTGTGCAAATGCATCAGCCAAAGCAGCCAGTTCTTCGATAGTCCCTAACTTCGGGTCAACTTGACGATAGTCAGATACGGCATAGCCGCCGTCGCTGTCGCCCTCAGGCGATTTGTATAAAGGCATGAGGTGAATATAAGTCACACCTAAATCCACAAGATAAGGAATACGATTTTTTAGTTTGGCGAGGTCACCTGCGAATAAGTCAACATAACAAGCAATACCAAGGCTCTTGTGGTCTTTGAACCAAGGCCCATCATTCAAGCTTGCCTCATCTTTTTTCTTAAGCGCAGGCTTTCTCGCGTCAAAAGCATCTCTCAGGCTGACCATAAGTTGCTGGAGGTGATAATAGAAATCATACTGATCTCCATATACGTCCAGTAGCATGCTGAACAACAGGGGAAACTCTTGCTGCAAACGGTGCTCAAAGACTGTCTTTTGGGCTGCCGAAAAACAGCTCAAATCCAAGTCATGTATTAATCTTGCTAAGGTTTTCTCAGCTTCGCTACTGAACTTCATATGAATTTAAACGTTTAAGTTACTTTGTTAATATAAATATACATAACAAACAGCGTTTAAACAATGATAAAAAGAAAATTCATTAACAACGCATTTACAGGATAGTTTGAAACTGATAGTGTTAACTTAATCCTTTAAGACGGTTAATTAAAGAGATAAGTTGTGTGTCCCTGTCGCCATTCTCATTAGTGGCGGCACATTTAAAAAGGCGCTTCTTTCAGACGGAAGCGCCTTTTTTTCATCCAAGATTTAACAGAATTACGCAGCAGCGGAATCAGCTTTGACAGCTGGCTTACTCATTAAAATATGGTCATAAGCAGCTAGAGAAGCTTTTGCACCTTCACCCATCGCAATAACTATTTGTTTATATGGCACGGTCGTTACGTCACCACAAGCAAAAATACCTTCTTCGCTTGTTTGTCCTTTCTCATTGATAATTACTTCACCATACTTGGTTAAATCAACGATGCCTTTAAGAATACTACTATTTGGCACTAATCCAATCTGAACGAAGACACCTTGTAACTCTTTTTGATGCACTTCACTGGTGTCCCTATCGATATATTCAATGGCATTCACTTTACCATCAGCCGCTAATATCTCTTTAGTCTGAGCGTTTTTAATGACCGAAATATTGTCACGAGCATTAATTTGATCAATCAGTACTTGGTCTGCTTTCAACTCTGGTAGAAACTCAAAAACAGTGACCGATTTTACAATACCTGCCAAATCTAGGGCTGCTTCGACACCAGAGTTACCACCACCGATGACTGCAACGTCTTTTCCTTTGTAGAAAGGACCGTCACAATGTGGGCAGTAAGCAACGCCGTTACCAATATTTTCCTTCTCTCCAGGCACGCCTAGCTCTCTCCAGTTTGCACCTGTTGCTATGATGATAGTCTTCGTCTCAACCACTTCACCAGAGGTGAGTGTCAGCTTCTTAATATCACCTTTTTCTATACTGTCTACTCGCAAATGCTCACGTACATTCACTTCATAGTCATTAAGGTGATCCATAAGTGAGTTAGTTAATTCAGGCCCAGTGGTTTTAGGCACTGAAATAAGGTTTTCAATACCCATCGTGTCTTTTACTTGTCCACCAAAACGGTCCGCAACAATCGTGACATTTAAGCCTTTTCGAGCAGAGTATATTGCTGCTGCCACGCCAGCTGGACCACCACCAATAACCGTGACATCTTGTAAAGGCAGTTGCTCTACATCGTTACTCGCTTGGAACATCTCAGCTTGCGTCTCACCTAACTTGTCGATCAATTTTGCCGTATCGATTTGTCCGGTAGCAAACACTTCGCCATTCATATAAACCGTCGGCACACCCTGAATACCTTTCTCTTCAATAAGGTCAGGGTAAACGCTGCCATCAATCATTTCGGCTTCGATATTGTCATTCAATAGGGCAAATTGATTCATCGCTTGGACAACATCTGGGCATGCGTGACAACTTAAGCTCACAAAAACTTGGAACTTAAGTGGATTGACGACTTTTTTGATCATCTTTTGGATGCTCTCATCCAACTTCAATTTAACGCCACCAGACTGCAGTACAGCAAGGACAAAAGAGTTAAACTCATGACCACCAGGCACACCAGAGAAGACGATACCAGTTGGTTTCCCATCTACGTCGAGTCCGAAAGTCACTGGGCTGCGAAAACGCTCACTGTCATCTCTCTCTTCTAGTGTTATTTTGTCTGAAATCGATGCGAATTGGCTTAACATATCTTTCAGTTCGCTACGTTTGCTGTGCTCACCCGTTTGCAGAACGAGTGTCACCTTGTGTTGCATATCTTTCGTGTATTGCGCTAGGGCATTCAATATATCTTTAGTTAACATCTCTTATTTCCTCTTTTCTCCCGCTGTACATTTCTTGCTATGTTGGCCTATGTACTCAGGGTCATTTATTCAGTTTTAGATAAAGAGTTTCACTCTGTATTCTAGTAATTTTAGTCATGACTATCCCGGCCATTTTTCAAGCCTAGAATGTCTGTGATAGTTTTATTCGTCTACGTGTGAGCACTAGGGCTAAAGCAGACTTTCCTTGAAAACTTAATCCTTCAGCAAAAGAATCAAGCCAAAATACGGACTGAAACTCTTTACTGGTGTCGCTTCTTTAAAAAGCGTTTGCTATTACACATGAGCGTGTCTCAAAGCGTTCAGTATTGCACCATTGCTACAAAACTTGGTGCGGGAATGACTGGGGAGTCTGGCTCCCCAATCGCATTAATCTAATTTGACTTAGATTTTACCTACTAGGTCTAGGCTTGGCGTCAATGTTGCTTGACCTTCTTCCCAAGCTGCAGGACAAACTTCGCCGTCGTTGTTAGCAACGTATTGTGCTGCTTTAACCTTACGAACCATATCTGCCGCAGAACGACCGATGCCTAAATCGTGGATTTCAGCTACTTTTACGATACCGTCTGGGTTAGCTAGGAAAGTACCACGTAAAGCACGACCTTCTTCTTCAATCATGATATCGAAAGCACGCGTCAGTGAACCTGTGGAATCAGCTAGCATTGGATATTTGATTTTGCCAATCGCGTCGCTCGCATCATGCCATGCTTTGTGTACAAAGTGAGAATCAGTTGATACTGAATATACTTCCACACCTAAGCCAAGAAGTTCTTCGTGCTTAGCCGCCATATCTTCAAGCTCAGTCGGGCATACAAATGTGAAATCCGCTGGGTAGAAAAGGAAGATGGACCATTTGCCTTTCACATCTTCACTAGTGATAGTTTTAAATTCACCATCGTGGAATGCTTCTACTGAAAAGTCTGGGATTGATTTGTTGATCATAGACATATTACGTTTCCTTTAAGTTTAGTAAGTAATGTTAAGAGTTAAAACGGTGTTCCGTTTTGCTTGATGTAAAGATAAGCGCAAAACATAAATAAATAAATTGAATAAAATCGATTCGCTTAACCAGATTAATTAATTAGAGAACAAGGCTTGAACAAAAAGTTCGAGAACTCACTCGTATCCACATAAAATTTACCTTTATGCTTACTGCCGCTTCGCGGTTAAGGATCCATAGTGATGGCGAATTAGTACGATTCAAGGGGGCTAACAATATTTATTCACTTTTGTTTAAATTTTAAGTACTTAAAACGTGAAAAACAGGCAAGTGTCGCCGTTTGTCTTGGTAAGCTTGATTGATCATCGGCGACAATGGTTCAAATCTAAAGTTGGCTTGAGTGTTGATGAAACACATCGTGACATTGCATTTTCATAGTTTAGCAGCCTACCAATAAACTTCTGCATTCATTGCAACTTTACGACTTTTCTCCATCACTGTGATAACGCTGTTTAGCTTATCGCTAATCCAAGTGTTTAAGTCGGCACTATCTTCTATATCCACTTCGTCTAATACACTGCGTAAGAATAACAAGGCTTTAATTTCTTCAATGCCTTCAATCAGGTCCAACCAAGGCGCTCTGAATTTACCTCGGCTTTCAGCGAATAAATCGGCCAATAAAAACCCTGTCATCAAGGTCTGTTTGAGCAATACTTCTAAGGCAATATACTTGGTATGGTCCATGCCTTTTTTAGCGGGTAAACTTTGCATCACTGTTTGCCAGCCCTGAGACAACCATCCTTTTGCATGTTTAAGCACAGGAATTTGGTGACCTGTCGCTTGATCTTGCCATGGTTTTTCAATCAACAAACGCGACGCCCCTAATTGCACCTGCGAACTTTCAATAGACAAAAGTAATTGCTCAGGTGATTGCACGCTAAGTAAGCCCTCTCTACGTCCATTTAAGTAACTCAATAAGGATTGGTTCTTTGGGATTCGACGGCTGAAAGGGCCTTTTTTAGAGCGTAATTTACGTATACATTGGAGGTCATCTTGCCAGCTCCATTGCTCAGACAGCACTAGCAATTGTTTGTGTAAACTAAGAAGCTCTTGGCACTGCAAAACCGGTAGATACAAAGAAACCCCTTGTAAAAGTAAGTGCACGCTTTTAGCAATTTCCGTTAAGGCACCCTGATGCCCTGTTTGAAGAAAAACATATTCATGATGTTGCCAATGAGAAAGAGCGCATTCAATGGCTTTACATAGACCATCTTCAGTGCTGTCATCGTTGGTCAGTGACAGAAAGTCTGGTAACGACCGCGTTTCAGGCATATTGCCGTTGAGGAGTTGATACCCTCTGGCTGCTTTAGTCACATTACTCAGGCGAACCGGTGTTACTTTGCTAATTTCGTCAGCCAGGTCGAATAGTGCCGACGGTGCACCCGTTTTTAATTCTATTTCAATCTCACTGATCGGCAGACTTTCGTTTTGGCGTTTGACAGCACCTGAATCAAACACCAACTCAATGTGATTATCACCTTCTTTAATATCAAAAGTGACGCGATGAAAGTGCGTTGAAAATTGAACCACCAATTGTCGGTTAATTTCTTCAACATTAATATCTTCGGACCAAATTTCTCGCTCGAATTTTTCAAGGTCTGGTTGAGAAGAGTCAATGTCAACGTTGTATTCAGGCCGTTGATGCAATCCTCCCTCTACTTTGCCTTGGGTTTTTATAGTCTGCTCAATTTGTCCGTTAACTGTTCTGACTCGACAGCCCATTTTTCGTTGCCCTAAAAATTGCTCCGGCGTATCGTAATAATCATTGAATACATCGAAGGCAGCGCGTTCCAATGTCCCTTTCAGTTTAGGCATGATTTGACGTTCAAAGGTAGCTAAGGCATCTTGATCAGCAACAAGTTTTAACTCAATTTCCATGGTCTATATATCGTTCATTTGGCAGCTAAATAGGCTGCTTACAATAGCTTTGAATGTGAATATTCGCAAACCTTTCAACAAGCGACTTGTTATCACTAGCATAAGTCCCTAATATTTATGTTAATCACGAAAACAGCAAATGGTGTAGCGAATAACTATGCAGGTAAACTTGGCCTTTTTAACAGTAGTATTCCTATTGTTATCTCCTCTCAGTTCAGCACAAGAAACCGAACAAGAAACAGACGCTCCACGCGAGGTTCGTTATATTTCTGACGAGCTTTTTATTTATTTACACGCGGGGCCCGGAAGAGACTTTCGTATACTCGGTTCAATTACCGCGGGGACGATGGTGTCATTGCTCGAAGTAGATTCAAGTGCGGGTTATGCGCAAATAGAGGACGATAGAGGTCGCACAGGCTGGGTTGAATCTAAATTTGTGAGTCGAATCCCCTCCATTCGCGCTGAACTCACTCAAGCCCGAGAAAGGGTCGCTGAGCAACAAATTGAAGTTGATGAAGCACTGAACGCCATGCGAAAAGCCAAGCGCGATCGTCAAGATGCTGAAAAGCAACGCCTCAGTTTGAATCGAAGTCTAACCAAGAGCCTTGAAGAAAAAGCGGAACTTGCTCGTGTCATTGACCGAAAGGATCGCAATGACCAAATGCGTTGGTTTACTCGCGGAACAGTGCTTGCTTTGGTCAGTGTTTTGTTCGGCTTTCTACTTGGTTTGTATGCTCGTAAGCGCGGAAAATCAAATCCTCTTCTTTAATGTTCATCGTCCTCAAGCAATAGCTTGAAGTAGGAAAGCCTTATGCTCACCTTGCTTTTTATTATTAACGTTGCAGGCACCGCCGCTTTTGCTGTATCCGGCGCTTTACTTGCGGCTAAGAAAAAGATGGATTGGGTAGGTTTTGTATTCATCGGTAATGTTACCGGTATAGGTGGTGGCACACTCCGAGATGTGATCCTCGATGTCCCTGTTTTTTGGCTAGTAGATTGGTACTACGTGGTAATTTGTAGTGTCTCTGCTGTTATCACTTACTTTGCTACTCAACAAATCTCGCGAAAGTCCAAGGCATTACTCTGGGCAGATGCAATCGGTATGGCCTTATTCAGTGTGTTAGGTGCACAAAAAGCACTTTCTTTAGGGGCCGAGATACCGGTGGCAGTCATTATGGGTGTCTTCAGTGCGTGTTTGGGTGGGATTATTCGAGACGTTATTTTAAACGACGTACCAGTGGTATTCCAAAAAGAGATCTATATTACCGCCTCTCTGCTCGGCGCAATTGCTTATTGTGTCTGTGACAGCCTACTTGATATCCGGGGGCTTTATGCTGTGGCAATAGGGTGTGTTGTCGCGTTCGGTGTCAGAGCCTTAGCCATACTGACTAATCTATCGATGCCCGCGCATCGCGGGCTTCAATAGCTTTACAACCTTACCTTCGCTAGTGTTAATCGTCATCCTCTACCATGGTCATCAATGAGGTATTACCGCCCGAGGCCGTAGTATCAATACTGATTGTTTTCTCAGTCACTAAACGTTGTATCAGGTTGTCATTATATTCAGCTGTAATAACCGGTAATATTGCGCCTTGACGCTCAGCCAGTTTTGCCGATATATGGGCACTTCGATCGGTGTTACTGTCGATAACCACACCGGCAAGGTTTTCATGCACCAATAAGGCCTCTAAGTGACGTAGTTTAGCCACTTGGAATACATGATTGGGCGCCCCAGTACTCGCTAGCTTATCTCTAAAAGTGCATGCTTCGTCATAAAATAAATCTGAGACCACAGAGATAACGGTATTACCGGTTGCAAGTGCAGTTACGATAGACAGTGTCCAATATTCAAACGTAACGTCTTTATCTGCGAAACAAACCAATATGCCACGCGGCTCAAGATGTAGAGTATTTGACTCCCCAGTTGGTCCAGGTAGTTGCATGGGCGATTTCAAGCGACGTTCGATTGCTATCAACTGGGTTCTTGCTGTTGCTAAAGTTTTGTTCAAGTCATCGGCGAGTTCTTCAACGCTTTCTACGTTGGCTACTTTTGCCAATAGTTGACGTACAAACGAAACACGGTCATTGAGAGCAGACAGTCTCCACTTGTTTTCAATGCCCACTGCTGCGTCCATCAGATCATTTGCTTCAGCAACGGCTGTGTCGTCACTCAAAATCGCTTTATCGTCTTCATATTTATCGATTTGTGAGGCATCTTTTGGCGTCGCTTTTTCTTTCATTAATCGTGGTAAGTAGTTTGGACCGCCAGCTTTAGGACCTGTTCCAGAAAGGCCTCGTCCGCCGAAAGGCTGCACACCCACTATTGCACCAATCATATTACGATTGATATAAACGTTACCCGCTCTGGAGAGTCTAGCTAATTCGTTAGCTCTCTCTTCAATACGCGAATGAATGCCCATTGTTAGCCCAAAACCAGTGCCGTTAATTTGCTCAATAACCTTATCGATATTTTTTCCCTTGAAGCGAATAATGTGTACACAAGGACCAAATACTTCGCGCTCCAGTACATCAATATTGTCAATTTCAAACAGATGAGGAGCAAAGAAAGTACCATTTTCACTTGGCATATCGCATTTGTAGATCAACTTCGCTTTGCCTTCCATTGCTTCAACATGGCTAGTTAATGAAGATAAGGCTTTTTCATCGATAACCGGTCCGATATCGGTTGAGAGTTTAGAGGGATCGCCTAGGCTCAGTTCTTTCATCGCACCGACAATCATGTCAGTCACATCATCTGCAATATCTTCTTGAACGAATAGCACTCTTAACGCACTACAGCGTTGTCCAGCGCTTTGGAAACCAGACATCACCACATCGTCCACGACTTGTTCTGGTAAAGCCGTTGAATCGACAATCATACAGTTTTGACCACCCGTTTCCGCAATCAAGGGGACTTGCTCAGTCCCTCGTTCAGCGAGAATTTGAGAGATCAAGGTACCGGTTTGGGTAGAACCAGTGAACATGACACCTTGAATGCGCTCATCCGGTAACAGGACTTCTCCCACATCAGGACCACGCGCGACAACAAGGTTGACCACATCTTCTGGCAAGCCTACTGAGATCATCAGTTCCAAAGCACGCTTTGCTATTAAGCTAGTTTGTTCTGCTGGCTTGGCCATGACGGTATTGCCCGTCACTAAGGCCGCTGCGACTTGTCCTAAGAAAATGGCCAACGGGAAGTTCCATGGGCTAATACACAAGATAGTGCCGCGTGGCACTAGACGGTCTTGAGGATCTAAGCGTTGTGCTTCAACCGCATAATAGCGACAGAAGTCCACAGCCTCTCTGACTTCATCAATGCTGTCTTGCGTTATTTTGCCAGCTTCTTTTATGCACAAACCAATAAGTTCATCCATATGGCGTTCGAGGATATCTGCTGTTCGCATCAATAACTCGGCTCTTTCGTCTACCGGTACTTGAGACCATGACTCAGCGGCTTTGCTCGTGCGCGACAACATCTCTGCCATTTGCTCTTTCGTATGCAACTTATGGTAACCGACGACTTCATCGAGTAAGGCAGGGTTCTTCACTACAATCACGTCATCGCTATCAGTTTCAAGTTCTGAAAGCTGTCGAGTGTATTCCTTGAACCAGCGGTCAAGTCTAAATGAAAAGTTCTGCGTTTCTGTCACATCATAAATATCAAAACCACGAGAATTAACACGAGCTGGCTGATACAAGTCGATAGGCATGGCGATTTGACGATTTTCACGTACTTGCAGCCGCTGCGTTCTTTCAACAGGATCTTCAAGTAGCGCTTCAACCGGTTGGCTATCATCCACTATGGCATTCACGAAGGATGAATTAGCCCCATTTTCTAATAAACGACGAACTAAATAAGCCAACAAGTCTTCATGTATCCCGACCGGTGCATAAACACGACACTGAATATTGTCTTCTGTTACGACTTGGTCGTATAAGGAGTCGCCCATGCCATGCAAACATTGGAATTCAAAACCTTCTTTATCATCGCCAGCCAGTTCAATAATGACTGAGGCGGTGTAGGCGTTGTGGGTCGCGAATTGAGGGTAGATAGAATCTCTGTAAGCCAATAATCTGTTAGCGCAGGCGTGATAAGAAACATCCGTTGACGTTTTGCGGGTAAACACAGGAAAGTCATCAAAACCTCCCTGCTGAGAATGCTTTATTTCTGTATCCCAGTAGGCGCCTTTGACTAAACGCACCATAATTTTACGACCGACTTTTAAGCTAATATCACGCAGCCAATCAATCACAAAAATAGCGCGTTTTTGGTATGACTGAACCGCTAAGCCGAAGCCGTCCCAACCTGCAAGATCTTCATCGCTATACACCTTTTCAATGATATCCAAAGAAATATCTAAACGCTCAGACTCTTCAGCATCAACCGTTAGGCCGATATCGTATTTCTTTGCCATAAGACACAGTGCTTTTAGCTTGGCTGGGATTTCTTCCATAACACGCTCATATTTCGCAAAATCGTAGCGTGGATGAATAGCTGATAGTTTTACTGAAATGCCCGGACTTAAGCGAGGCCCACGACCTTTCGCTGCTTTACCTATGACTTCAATGGCTTTCACATAGGCGTCATAGTAACGGTCGGCGTCGCGCATTGTGCGAGCACCCTCGCCCAACATGTCATAAGAGTAAACATAGCCTTGTGTTTCTTTTTCAGCAGCACGTTCTACCGCGTCTTCGATACTTTCGCCCATCACGAACTGTCGGCCCATGACTTTCATGGCTATTTTCATCGCTCGGCGGATCACTGGCTCACCCAAGCGGCCCATGGTTTTCTTCAATAGGCCAAACTGCTCAGACTTACGTTTATCTGCGTAATTCACCATACTGCCAGTAAACAATAAACCCCAGGCAGAAGCATTCACAAATATCGAGTCACTATTACCTAAGTGAGGTGTCCATTCACCTTTAGACAATTTGTCACGAATGAGCTCTTCTTGAGTGTGTTTGTCTGGTACTCGAAGCAAAGCTTCAGCAAGACACATTAATACCACACCCTCTGCTGTCGATAGTGAATATTCATTTAGCAGTGCATCAACACCGCCGTGTCCTTCTTGCTCCCTGCGAATTTGCAATACCATTCTGCGTGCCCGCTCCCATGCGCGACTGCGAGCCGCCATGTTGACTTCCGCTTCAGGCAAAATATGGTCAATCGCCTCCGATTCATTGATACGGTAAAACTCGCGAATTTTTTGACGGATTGGACAAACATTTTGAATACTATTGTTCACTAACATTGAAAGACCTCAAAGTAAGTTCAGCAGGGTTACAATTTGCCCGTACGATAATCGCAATTGAAAGCAAAAACTACCTTTGTGAATACTTTTTTTCATTTGACTGTCTTTAAAAGGAAACAGAGCCTATTAATTTGATATCAATTTGCACTATAGATTGGTTGTTCAACGCTTATTCTGTATGATGTTCATAGCGGTTGTTCTTTGTTATTTTTGAGCGTTTCTTCTATGCTTTTTGTTAGCTCAAAAGCAAATCAACCAAAATTATCTTCGTGTAATAAGGATTGTTATATGCATCAGCGTCTTTCTCGTTCAGTAAATGTTTGGTCACAGTCAGGAAAAGTATCACTTTGGATTGTCATCCCCTTGGGCATTGTGGCTGCTCTTTTCGTCCTTTATTTTCTATTTGCAAACCCACTATTAAAAAGCTTGGCGCAAAGTGCTCTTGGCGACGCATCGGGTGCAGAGGTGAACATTGAAGAAGTTGACCATAGCCTTTTCCCATTCGGCATCAGTATGATTAGAGTGCAAGCCACCGATAACAACATGCCTAGTCGAAATAAAGTTGAAGTAGGCATGATCAAAGCAGACGTGGATCTCCTTCCATTGCTTGGTAAAAAGCTGATTGTCGAAGAGCTCATCGTGCAAGATGTCGAGTTTGATACAAAAAGAGCCTCAGAAGGTGCTGTTTATGCACAAACCGATGCTCAAGCATCTACGTTCGCGTTTCCAACACTGGAAGACTTGCCAAGTGTTGACGATGTTCTTAATAACTCACCGCTAAAAACAAGTGCTGCAGTAGCCGAAGCCAGCGAAGTCGTTGAAAAGTACAAGACGCCTTTAAAAGAAAAATACGATGCGCTACCGAATAAAGAAAAGCTCGCCACATACAAAGAAAAGCTAAAAGCGCTGAAAGAGACAAATTATAAAGACCCTGTTGCTCTGGCAGCCGCCAAGAAAGAATTTGATGAGATTAAAGAATCGATAAAAGCAGATAAAGCCAAAATCAACGAGTTTGTCGCCTTAGCGAAAGAAGCGAAAGCTGCCAGTGCAAGTTCAGTCGCAGCCCTAAAAGCCGCTCCAGGTGAAGACTTCGATTTGCTCAAAGGCTTAGTTGCGGGTGACGAAGGGGCAATAGGTCAAGTAACCCAACACTTATTCGGTGATAAAGCTAAAATTTATACGCAAGGATTACTTGCAGCAATTGATATGCTAGCGAATTCACAAAGCGAAACAGAGGAAGAGACTGTAGACCCTGCAGCGGATGATGGCCTACCCAATGTATGGATCAAAAAAGCGTTGGTCAATATAAAGTGGCAAGATGAGAGCATTGCCTCAACGTGGGTAAATATCACTGACCAGCATGGTAGAGTTGGTCAACCCACTACTTTTTTGATTAATTCTAGTAAAGCTGAGCAATGGAACAGCATTGACTTAAACGGTACTTTCGAGATTCTCGCAGGTAAAGTGAACTCTAGTCAGCAATGGGATATTCAAGGTTTGGCTTTAAAAGCAGTTGAATTGGTCCCTGAAGAGTCAAAACAAAAACTCACCGCCATGCTGAAGTCTGGTCTCTTAGCCAGCACAGGTGGGATTGAAATTGTAGATGGGAAGTTATCTGGTTCTTCCATCTTTGACTTGAGCGCTTTATCTATGTCAGCGACGGGTCAGAATGACTTGACCAGCGCAATGGCAGAAATTGTGTCAGGTCTGAGTGAACTGAGCTTGAATACGAACTTTTCAGGTAGCTTGTCTAGTCCTTCAATTAAAGTAAAATCTGACTTAGATAAAAAAATGTTACAATCATTCACGCAAGGCTTGAGTGGAGAGAGCTCCGGCAAGCTGGGCGAATTAAAAAGTAAGTTAAATCAAAAAGTAGCGGACCAATTAGGTAGCTCGACGGAACAACTCGCATCAGTAGACGCATTATTGTCTGCAGCACAAGGTGATACAGAAAGTCTTAACGAGTTGCTTAAATCGCAAATGGATTCTGCTATTGATAAGAAAAAAGATGAGTTGCTTGATAAATTAGGCGACAAGTTATTTAAAAAGTAAGAAAATATAGCGTCGACGTTCGGCCTTATTCGAGGAAGCATTATGCGCAATAGATGGTTGGTAATCATATTGATAGCATTGCTGGCTATGCTGCAAGTTCGGCTGTGGTTTGGTAAAAATAGTATTGCTGACTATCGAGCCATGGACCTACAAGTCCAAGAGCTAAAACAACAAAATGCGAATTTGAAGCAGCGAAACGCACTTTTACAAGCAGATATAGACGATCTTCAACTTGGCCTAGAGTCAATTGAAGAGCGAGCAAGGAATGAGTTAGGACTAATAAAAGAAGGTGAAACCTTTTACCGTATTTTACCTCAAGAACCATAATAAGTAGTCGTATACGTGAAAGCAGTAAATTCCTATACAGTAGTTCTCCCTGCTGCCGGCATCGGCAGTAGAATGCAAGCGAGTATTCCAAAGCAATATTTACAGATTGCTGGCAAAACTGTGATTGAGCACACTATTGCTGCTCTACTGAGTCACTCACGTATTAAATCAGTGGTGGTTGTTTTGCACCCCGATGATACACAATTCTCCACACTGAAATGCGCGGACTCTCCGCAGGTATTCACTTGTGTAGGTGGCGATGAACGAGTTGACTCTGTGCTAAGTGGTTTGCGTGCTTGTCTGGCCACTAATGCGCAAAGCGACAATGACTGGGTGTTGGTTCACGATGCTGCAAGGCCCTGTGTCAGCCACGACGAAATAGACGATTTATTGGCTATACAAGCGCATTCTGTTGGTGGGATCCTAGCTACTCCAGTATCCGATACTTTGAAGTTATCGAGCGATTTAAGTGATGATATTGAAGCCCCTCACGTTCAGCGCACAGTTGATAGAACAAGATTATGGCAAGCACAAACGCCACAGTTTTTTCCGCTAAAAGAACTCTTGCATGCTATCGAGCAAGCACAACAAGATAAAATAAAAATGACTGATGAAGCTTCAGCGATGGAGCACATTGGTACAAAAGTAAAACTGGTCGAAGGGCGGTCTAGCAATATAAAAATAACACGCCCTAGTGATTTATCACTCGCCGAGTTTTATTTAAACCTTAACAATAAGCAAGGAGGCAACTGATGTTCAGAATCGGACATGGTTACGATGTACATAAATTCGGTGGTATGGGTCCAATTACAATTGGTGGTGTTTGTATCGCTCATGAGCGCGGCTTAATAGCCCATTCAGATGGTGATGTCGCATTACACGCTCTATGCGATGCCTTACTCGGCTCACTCGCACTGGGCGACATTGGGCATCATTTCCCAGACACTGATAAAAAGTTTGAAAATATCAGCAGTCTAGAACTTTTGCGTCTAGTTTATCAGCGCATTTTAGATTTAGGCTATATGTTAGGCAATGCTGATATCACGATTGAGGCACAAGCACCAAAAATGGCTCCTCATATTACGTTTATGAGAGAAGCAATTTCAGATGCGATGGGTGTTTCAGTAAAAGATATCAGTATCAAAGCCACCACCACTGAGGGCCTTGGCTTTGTGGGACGCGAAGAAGGTATTGCTTGTACTGCCGTCGTTTTAGTTTGTCCAAGTCGTTAAGCTGATGTCTTTAAGCACCTCACACTGGCGTCGTTTACACGGTGTCTCACTGGGCAATGGCGTATTAAAACACACGCTCAGTGACTTTGTGGTTGAAGAGCAACTAGGTTTTATACCAAGTGGCAGTGGGGAGCATATTTTCCTTTGGCTAGAAAAAACCAATTTGAACACTGCCTTTGTTGCTGAAGAGATCGCGAAGTTTGCGAATTTACCATTACGTAATATTACCTATGCCGGTCGCAAAGATAAGTTTGCTCTCACTCGACAGTGGTTCGGTGTGCACATCGCTAATTTCAAAGAGCCTGACTGGAACGCCTTCAATTTAGACGGTGCACGAATACTAGAGGTCACCAGAAACGATCGTAAGTTACGGGTAGGAGTGCTGAAGGGCAATCGCTTCGAAGTGACTATCCGAAATATTCATTTTAACGACGGTTTCAACGATAGCGACCTGCTCCAACGCCTAGAAAAAATCAAACAATTGGGCGCACCAAACTATTACGGTAGCCAGCGCTTCGGCGAAATTCGGGTATCAGTACCAAATGATTTAGCGTCGTCAGAAATATCTCCCCCCTTAGTGACTGAAACGAATAGCGCCGGCGTTGAACCTGTAAAAAGTGTCAAGGGTGGCAACTTAGCCTTGGCCGAAAAGCTCATAGACGGTGAGCAAATTAGGAACAGAAATAAACGTTCTATGGCCATCTCAGCCTTGCGAAGCTGGTTATTCAACGAGATCATTCACCAGCGTATTGAACAAGACTGTTTTTTTAAAGCGCTACCGGGCGATGCCATGCAGTTGAGTGGTTCGAATAGTTTTTTTGTTAATGATAAAGCCGAAGAACAAGCGAAAGTGGACACCCGCCTTGCTGCGTATGATGTCAATGTCACGGCCCCTATGTGGGGTAATGGTAAGTTACACACATCTCAAGATGCGAAAGAGTTTGAGTTGGCCTGTGTTAGTCACCATAAGGCCGTTACTCAAACCTTGAATGACTTAGGTTTGAAACAAGAACGCCGGGCAATACGCATAGTGCCTGAAGATTTTGAATGGCAGTATAACGACGATGTTTTGAAGCTCAGCTTCTCCCTACCGTCAGGCTGTTTCGCAACCTCTATTGTAAGGGAGCTAATGGATGTGTAAGGTTTCTCCATTATTCAATAATGTAAGGTCAAGAGCACGATGAATATATTGCTTAGTAACGATGACGGCGTGAATGCAAAAGGGATCGCAGTTCTGCATGAATACCTCGCGAAAGAACATGACGTAACAGTGATCGCACCTGACCGTAATTGCAGCGGAATGAGTAATGCCCTATCCTTGCATACGCCCTTGCGTATAGAGAAAATGCCAAATGGCTTTTATGCCGTGAATGGGACACCGTCTGACTGTGTTCAGCTTGGCATTGGTCGTTTTATGGATGAAGAGCCAGATCTTGTCGTTTCTGGCATCAATCATGGGCCCAATCTTGGTGACGATACAATTTATTCTGGCACTGTCGCAGCAGCCCTAGAAGGCCGCCATATGGGCTTGCCAGCGATTGCTGTCTCACTAAATAGTAAACAAGAAGATTATTTTAGTAGCGCCGCTAAGATCACCTGCGATATCATTCGTAGGATCGCAAGTCACCCTCTAGCGCCAAACGAAATATTAAATGTGAATGTACCAGCCATTGCTTATGAAGATATCAAGGGTATTGTGGCTACGCGCTTGGGCAAACGGCATCGTGCTGAAACAATGGTGCAAAGCGCTGACCCCTTTGGCAGGACGATATATTGGTACGGCAAGTTAGGCAGTGAACAAGATGCTGGTGAAGGTACGGATTTTGCGGCCCTGAACCAAGGCTTCTGTTCCGTGACACCCATGTCAGTGGATATGACTGTCCATGAAAAAGTAAACAGTATGAATGCTTGGTTAAGCAAAGAAGATTAGGAAATAAAATGGCTTTATCATCACGCCGAGGCTTACAACTGGCCCAATTACTCGAACAAGAAGGCGTAAGTGACAATCGAGTACTCACGGCGATAGCCAATATACCGCGCGATATTTTTATTCCCGATGCGTTAAAGCACAAGGCGTATCAAAATACGGCCCTTCCAATAGGCCAAGGCCAAACTATCTCGCAGCCATATATTGTGGCTAAGATGACAGAGTTGCTATTAAAGGCAGACAATACGCCAAAAAGAATTTTAGAAATTGGCACGGGTTCTGGCTATCAAACAGCAATACTGGCCGGTATTTTTGAGCAAGTTTTTTCAGTAGAACGTATCAAGTCCTTACAATTTCAAGCCAAGCGACGCATGAATCAGCTCGACTTTCACAATATTTCAATGAAGCACGGTGATGGCTGGGAAGGCTGGAAAAGCAAAGCACCGTTCGACGGCATTATCGTTACAGCGGCCGCGGCTGAATTGCCACAGGCATTAGTTGACCAACTGAATGACGGAGGTCGATTAATTATTCCTGTAGGAAATGACCAACAACAACTCAAGTGTATTGACCGCAAAGGCGACGAGTTTATCGAACAAACCATCGAAGCGGTTAGGTTCGTTCCTTTAGTCGCGGGAGCCTTACTTTGAAAATTTTTGAACGTTGCTACGACCTATGCTTAAAATGGGCCCAGCACAGACATGCCGAAAAATATTTAGCAGGTTTGAGTTGTTCAGAGTCGATGTTTTTTCCTATTCCCCCAGATGTGATGCTTGCACCAATGGCGCTCAGTCAGCCACAAAAAGCTTGGCGATTTGCAGCTGTTACCACGATAGCTTCGGTCATTGGCGGCGTACTTGGTTATTTACTTGGTTATTTTGCCTTTGAAACCATGATCCAACCTTTAGTGATTGATATGGGTTATCAAGCCAAGTTAGAACAAGCAACCTTATGGTTTGAGCAATATGGTGTTTGGGTAGTATTTCTAGCTGGCTTTTCACCTATTCCCTATAAAGTATTTACAATTACTGCTGGCTTCATGCATATGGCCCTTCTGCCATTTATCGTCGCTTCAACAATAGGCCGAGGTTTACGCTTTTTCCTGGTGGCTGCTTTGATGAAATATGGCGGACCTATGATGGAACTGAAGCTTAAAAAGTATATCGAAGTCATTGGCTGGGCGACGGTCGCTATTGCTGTTGTTCTTTATTTGATATTCAGGTAACGGATCATGATCTCTCGCTTGGTTAAACGGATCGCACTGAGCACTAAGTATCTCATCGCATTATTATTCGCCTTCACGCTACTTGCAGCGTGTAACTCACGTCATCTTCCGGCACCTGTCGTATCGCTAGATACCAACATTACCAAACGTAACAATTTGACTGAAATCTCTGGTGAGAGCTATATCGTACAACGCGGTGATACACTGTTTGCGGTCGCTTTTTACAGTGGAAATGATTATCGAGATATTGCACGTTACAATGATATTTCAGCGCCTTACAACATATTTCCTGGCCAAAAACTGCGACTAATTGCTGCACCCGCAAAAAATAACCATAGACAAAACAAGGTAATAGCAAAAACGACAGCACAATCAACCAAAGTAGTAGTTGACCCTATCAAACCACAAGCGTATGGTGAACCTAAGTCAGACGCTCATCGAAAAAAATCTAAAAACAATATCAAAACGTCGAGTAAACCTGATAATAGGGTTTCAGATTCACAATCAAGTTCATGGATATGGCCGGCGAAAGGCAGATCTGCATCTGCGGTAGTTGGCAGTGATGGTACAAACCGTGGTGTCGATATTAGGGGTCAGTTAAGTTCTCCTATATACGCAGCGGCAAGTGGCAAGGTTGTCTATGCAGGTAACGCTTTAAAAGGCTACGGCAATCTCATTATTGTGAAACATGACAATAATCTACTCAGCGCTTATGCGCACAATGATACGATTTTAGTGGGTGAACAAACATATGTTACGCAGGGACAAAAAATTGCAACCATGGGCCGCGCTGACAATAGCGAAGTCATGTTGCATTTTGAAATTCGCCGCAAAGGCAAATCGCTCGATCCCTATTCTTTTTTGCCTCCGCAATAGACTACGTTTCTTTTTTGCAACTCATGCACTTTATAGTCTGAACCAATGCGCCAAGTTTGGAGACAAACGATGAGCCCGAAGACCGATACGAAAACAAAAAAAATCATGACTAAAAAGCAAACTCAGGACGGCTCTGATTTGATAGAGGCTGTTGACGACATTGATGAGGGCGTCACTGAAATAGACATGGAATCCGATACAGACCAAGCCAAAAGCGCTAGCTCAAACACCAAGCAAGCAGTAAGCGAAGAGATAAGCGCAAAGCAACTAGATGCGACCCAAATGTATCTTGGTGAGATTGGTTTCTCCCCTTTGCTTACGGCTGAAGAGGAAGTGAAGTTTTCTCGCGAGGCACTCAAGGGTAACGAAAAGTCTCGAGAACGCATGATAGTCAGCAATTTGCGCTTAGTAGTTAAGATAGCGCGAAGATACAATAACCGAGGTTTGGCGCTGCTAGATCTGATTGAAGAGGGCAACTTGGGTCTGATTAGAGCCGTTGAAAAATTTGATCCGGAAAGAGGGTTTCGCTTTTCTACCTATGCGACTTGGTGGATACGTCAAACCATTGAACGTGCCTTAATGAACCAAACTAGAACCATTCGACTTCCGATTCATATTGTCAAAGAACTCAATCTATATCTGCGTACTGCAAGAAAGTTAGCACAGGAACTTGATCACGAACCGACCGCTGAAGAAATAGCAGATGCAAGCGATGCACCGGTTGCGAGTGTGCAAAAGATGTTGAAACTAAATGAACGCATTAGTTCCGTTGATACGCCCATTGGAAGTGACGAAGAGAGTAAAGCCTTACTTGACATGCTCGCAGACGAGCACGAGACAGGCCCTGAAAACCAACTTCAAACCAACGATATGAAGTCAAATATTGTCAGGTGGCTAGAAGAGCTCAATCCAAAGCAACGTGAAGTATTGGCAAGACGTTTCGGTTTACTCGGCCACGAACCTGCCACCTTGGAAGATGTTGGTGCCGAAATAGGCCTCACGCGCGAACGTGTCCGTCAAATCCAAGTAGAAGCCTTAAAGCGATTGAAAGATGTTATGCGTCATCAAGGTCTTGATATAGAATCACTATTTACCTACGAGCCTTAGCACCTTGCTAGACACACTATGTTTGCCTTTATAAGACTGACTATATCAGGTGTAATCGCCTTTGTTTTCTATGCTACTTGGGCATACTTTGCCAATAGCCTAGTAAGCGACGACCCAGATGTGCTGCTAAAAGCAGCCTTAGTTCAGGGTGTTTATAGTGGCGCAATTACGCTTGTGTTCACTTTTTTCTTGGAATACTTTTATCATCATTTTAAAGATAAGAAGTATTGTCTGCCATTCGTGGTGCCTACCATTTTTAAGCCGTCAATATTCAGCAACGATTGTGCAACATCAAAGACATTTGAAGCCAGCTTAAAAGAAGTAGAACGAGCATGTAAAGGAATGTGCTTACCTGGCACTCTACTCACGCCATTACCAGCAATAGTGGTTCAAGCAAGCTTCGTTATCTCAATCAATATTATGTTTGAAACGCCGAATTTATGGCTGACGGTTGCCCCATCCATATTCTTTAGTGCGGTATACGGTTTTGTATATAGCGTGAGCTTAAATAGGAAACTTAGGCGCGTTCAAGCGTAACAAAAGTATAGTCGTAAGGATTTCTTTCATCCTTAGTATGATCCTCTTTCTCACTTTCATTCCATGATGCAGCGGCTTGGTAATCTGGAAAATGCGTATCGCCTTCTACGTTTAAATCGATAAACGTCAGATATAAGCGATCCGCTTTTGGTAACAATGCTTCATAAACACTGCCACCGCCAATGATCATTACTTCATCATATTGCGCTGCTGCAGCCATTGCGTCGTCAATGGTGTTGACGACTAAGGCGTCGTCTAGGGTGTAGTCAGATTGAGTGCTGATCACAATATTAGGGCGACCAGGAAGGGCTTTGCCAATCGACTCATAAGTGCGACGACCCATAATCACCGGCTTTCCCATCGTCACAGATTTAAAATGTTTTAGGTCTGCAGGTAAGTGCCAAGGCATAGCATTATCAGCGCCAATCACTCGTCCATGTGCCATTGCGGCTATCATTGAAATAGTCATACTACTAATTTTGCCTCTTACTTCTGGTATATCACTTCGACATCATAGTCGTCGTCATCCCAATCATCATCGTCTAAATCGTCGTCAAGGTCATCATGCTGATGTTCTGCAATCACTTTTTCATGGTAAGTATCCCATTTAAAAGCTTGGTCTTCTTCATCTTGCTCAACCGTTGCCAACTCCTCCGGAGGCAAGGAATCAATGAACTCCATTACATCCTGACATAGTTCGTCGACATTTAACTTTTGGAATGCTGAAATTTGATAGTAGTCTTCTTCCCAACCAAGTTTAGACGCAATTTCGGCACAGATTTCGTTAGCTTCATCTTCCAGCATCAGGTCAATTTTATTAAATACTAACCAACGCGGCTTTGCTGCTAGCTTAGGGCTGTATTGGTCAAGTTCGTTAACAATCGTCAGCGCATTCTCTACCGGATCAGATCCGTCAGCTGGCATAATATCAATCAAGTGAAGTAATACACGGCAACGTTCTAGGTGACGTAAAAACTGAATACCCAGACCCGCACCATCCGAGGCACCTTCGATCAGTCCTGGAATATCTGCAATAACAAAACTAGCTTGTGAATCTAAGCGGACAACGCCTAAGTTCGGTACTAATGTGGTAAATGGATAATCAGCAACTTTTGGTTTAGCCGCAGAAACAGACCGAATAAAAGTAGATTTACCAGCGTTAGGTAAGCCAAGGAGTCCTACATCAGCAAGCAACATTAGCTCTAAGCTAAGCGTGCGGATTTCGCCAGGGGTTCCATTTGTTTTTATACGTGGTGCACGGTTGGTACTGCTTTTAAAACGAGCATTTCCCAAACCGTGATAACCGCCTTGAGCAACTTTCATTCGCTGACCATGCACGGTAAGGTCACCCAACAATTCACCGGTATCTTTATCAGTCGCTCGCGTGCCCACAGGGACAGGCAAAATTAAATCTTCACCGCCTCGGCCTGTGCAGTTTGCACCTTGACCGTTCGTACCACGTTGAGCACGGTGGAATCGTTCAAAACGATAGTCGATAAGGGTATTTAGGTTTTCATCAGCCTCGAGATATACACTCCCGCCGTCACCACCATCTCCACCATCAGGCCCACCCTTCGGGATGTATTTCTCGCGTCTGAATCCAATAACGCCGTTACCACCGTCTCCAGCTTCAACGCGTATTTCTGCTTCATCAACAAACTTCATATCTTTTCTCTAAACCTATGGTTGGTAGATAGCTCGACCACAATATGCTCGCGCTATATTAAATAACGATCTAATTATAGCATCTTTTGCCAGCATCGTAACTGCACTAACGCGCAGTTCGTTTGGCAAATATAATTTATAGGAGCAACAGCACTAGAGCACTAACAGCCTGCAGCCTTTCCCTAAATAAAAGGCGCTTCAAGCCCATCCATGGGTCGCTTGGCACTCGGCGTCCTGCCGAGTGACACTTTTATTTAGGGAAAGGCTGCAGGCTATTAGTGCATTAGTGCTTTTGAGCTTTTCAAAATGCGAACTCTTAAATTAGCAGTGAACTAAGAATAAGTTCGTCCAGAATCTCTGCTTTTCGAAAATATGCAATCACATGGATGTGATTGCCTAAGCGCTCATGGATGAGCTCGTAGCGTTTTTCGAAAAGCAGAGATTCTGGGAGAGATTATTCTTAATTGGAACCACCTTTTAGGAGGCCAAAAAAAACCCCGCTAATAGCGGGGTTTCCGATATTCTTCGACCGAATTACTCAGCAACAATGCTTACGTATTTACGGTTTTTAGGGCCTTTGATTTCAAACTGCACTTTACCGTCTGTAAGAGCGAATAAAGTGTGGTCTTTACCAATACCCATGTTGTCTCCAGGGTGGAATTTAGTTCCACGCTGACGAACAATGATATTGCCAGCAAGTACTTCTTGACCGCCGTAGCGTTTTACACCAAGACGTTTACTTTCTGAATCGCGACCGTTTTTGGTACTACCACCAGCCTTTTTATGTGCCATGAGTTAGTGCTCCTATTATGCGTTGATTGCAGTGATTTTCACTTCAGTGAACCACTGGCGATGTCCCATCTGCTTGCGACTATGCTTACGTCGACGGAACTTCACTATTTTAACTTTTTCGCCACGACCGTGAGTCACGATCTCAGCTGTAACTTTACCACCAGCAACATAAGGCGTGCCGATTTTAACGTCTTCGCCATTGCTAACCATCAAGATATTATCGAATTCAATAGACTCGCCTGGAGCTACTTCGATTTTTTCAAGACGAACGGTTTGACCTTCGGCCACACGGTGTTGTTTACCACCACTTTGGAAAACCGCGTACATATATTTCTCCGCTCTGCGCTCATAAGCGCTTTAATTCAAAAAACAGGGCGCGAATTGTACGTTAAGAAACCGCACGTATCAAGCACAAAACCGAATTTTATTTCGTAAATATTCGATTATGTTTTTTTCTGCCGCGTAAACCCATAAAGTTATGCTTATTTACATCGCTTTTGTACACACTATTGTAGATTAATGTACAATAATGCGCATCAAATTTATTCCTGAAAAATTAAGGTATTAACGAGTCTTCTATGGATTTAGCAAGCATTCAATCTCTTTCTGCATCAGACATGCAAGCTGTTAATCAGTTAATTCAAACGCAAGTTGACTCAGATGTAGCGCTAATCAACCAACTCGGTTTTTACATTGTTAATAGCGGTGGCAAACGATTACGTCCATTATTAACAGTTTTGTCAGCAAGAGCGCTTGATATTAAGACTGACGAACATCACGCTCTTGCCGCGATCATTGAATTTATTCACACAGCAACCTTATTGCATGACGATGTTGTCGATGAGTCTACCATGCGCCGAGGTCGAGAAACGGCAAATGCCGTCTTCGGTAATCAAGCTAGCGTACTAGTAGGTGACTTTTTATATTCACGCGCCTTCCAAATGATGGTTGGCTTGCAACAAATGAAAGTCATGGACATCTTATCAGATGCAACCAATCGAATTGCACAAGGCGAAGTCATGCAGCTAATGAACTGCAATGATCCAGATACCACTGAAGAAAGTTACCTTGAGGTGATTTACAGCAAAACGGCTCGCCTGTTTGAAGCAGCCACTCAACTAGCGGCAGTGCTTACAGATCAAGACCCGGCGATTGAGTTTGCGATGCAAGCCTATGGAAAACATTTAGGCACAGCCTTCCAACTGATTGATGATGTACTTGATTACACTGCACAAGCTGAAGATATGGGCAAGAATGCGGGCGATGATCTCGCTGAAGGTAAGCCGACTCTTCCTTTATTACATGCAATGTGGAACTGCGAAGCTGCTGATGCATCACTCATTCGCGATGCCATCGAAAACGCAAATGGTATGCCCCACTTTGACCGTATACTCAAGGTCATGCAGGAAACGGGGTCACTTAGTTACACGCAAAACCTCGCTGAGATTGAAGCACAAAAGGCAAAAGACGCGTTAAAGCTGATTCCAGATAGCCAGTATAAACAAGCACTGATTGGCTTAGCAGATCTATCGGTTAATCGTTCATCTTAAGCTTTTGAGCGCAGTTGCTGTATTCGCCGCCACAAACGATGAACATTCATGGCAGTATCAATCACTCTAAGGTCTTTTAGATCTCGCAGTTGATGAATGGGTACACCTTTAAAAAACGGTACTCTGCGAAAATAAAACTGGCCTCTTTTTTCATAGATATAATCATCACCATACATTAGCAAATACAAACCGGGCACGACTAGGATGTACCACAATGACCACTGATCAACGGTGATGATGACAATTTGCAATGGAATAGCAGCATACAAAAATGCGAAGAATACGCGATTTAGCGGGGAGCGTCTCATCCATAAGTCCTTTTTATTTAGCATCCAGCTTCTTCATGAAGCGAGTAGCGATGTTATCAAAGTTTACCCAGCGACTAAAGGAAATAGCAGCATTCTTTTAAATAATGCCTAAGGTTACGAGAACCATATCATTGTTTAAATCTACACAGAGCCTAGTATCAATGCTAAGCTGTGAATGGTTAAATCCCTAAGGTATTCCCATGAATAAACGCTATTTTTCTCGACTCGTTTTGGTAACGATGCTTTTTATCTGCGCATCGCTACAGGCTAAGTCACTTAAAGATATTGACACTGTTACTGAGCACTATGATTGTTTTAGCAATGTGTTTGAAAGTTATGATTCATGGCTTAAGTTTCTGTCTGACCGCAATGCGAAGTTTTCAAAAAAACGTTTTCCTTTTACTGAAGCCAGCTTTAATAACTTCAAAGCAAAGCTCACTTGTACTGTTTTTGAATACAAGGTAAATGACGTGATTGTTGGCGGCTTTCTTATTCATCCTAAGTCTGTCGACAAAGCCCTACCAACGGTTATCTACAATCGAGGTGGTAATGGAGGATGGGGCTCAGTCAATATGGGTCGAATGATGTATGAACTGATGCCATTAGCAATAGAAGGTTTCGCAGTCATTGGCAGCCAATATCGCTGGGAAGGCGATGTCAAAGCGAAAGATTTTAAAACCAATGGAAAAAGTGATGAGTTTGGCGGAATCGACCAAAATGACGTGAATGCCTTACTCCCCATTATAGAGCAACTCGCAGTCACTGATCGAAAACGTATTGGTGTACTTGGTTCAAGCAGGGGTGGTATGCAGAGTTACCTGTTTGCAAAAGCCAATCCTGATATCAAAGCGTTAGTGAGTAAATCAGGTATTGCCGACCTGTTCAGTTTTCGAGATCGTGATGAAAAAACAGCAACACTTCTTTCTACCGTTATTCCAAATTATCAACAGGAGGAAGAAACCTTACTCAAAGCACGCTCTGCTATTCATTGGTCTGATGAACTGCCAAAAGTGCCCATTTTGCTAATACACGCAAAGGATGATGACAAAGTAAGGTACGCTGATTCGCAGAAACTGGCCGAACAACTAGAAGCACTTGGCCGACCTTATCTGTTTGCCAGCTTCGATGATGGTGGGCATGAATTAACAAAGTACAAGACTGAGATCGATGCGATGATTTTGGACTGGTTTTCTACTCATCTGTGAGCTAGTTTTCTATAAACTATGCATCAACAAAAAAGCTGCGCCTAAACAGCGCAGCTTTCTATTTCAGGTGTAAGTAACGGTGTAAGTAGCTATGCAGTAGCGTTACTTTATACGTATCAATTTCGCTTGATGCGGCCTCAAGTGACCCAAAGCTGATTGTTCACTATGGTTTTCATAGTTATCAATGAGCACCTCGCATCCGCTCACCTCCAAACCGGTCAATTCAACTAAATCTAATGAGTGAGCGTTCCGTGACTGATTTAACAAGACGAGGATCACTTCATCATCAAGTGTTCGAGTGTAAGCATAAATATCAGTATGCTCTGGCAACAACAAGCGATACTCACCGTAGACCAAGCATAACTCTTGCTTTCTTAGCTTAACCATCTTTCGGAAGTAATTGAGTTCAGAATCAGGGTCGTGCTCTTGAGACGCTACATTCACTTCAGCGTAATTGGGGTTAACCTTCAACCACGGTTTACCTTTGGTAAAACCCGCATTTTCTGTATCGTCCCACTGAATAGGCGTTCTTGCATTATCTCGAGAACAAAGTTTATGAGACTCCATGAATGCATCGAGATCACCGCCCTCTTGCTTGGTCAACTCGTACCAATTCAAGGTCATCAGATCTTGATAATCTTCAATATTATCGAACTTGATATTCGTCATACCAATTTCGTCGCCCATGTAATAGTAAGGAGTGCCACGCATGCTTAAGAGGTAAGTACTTAATAACTTTGATGAGAAGCGTCTATATTCTGGGCTGTCATCGCCCCACCTTGAGACCATCCGAGAAAAGTCATGGTTACCAAAATAGATGGTACCCCAACCTTTTTCGTTAAAAACAGCATCCCAATCACTCATCACTTTTTTGAATTTAACTAAATTTTGAAAATCTTCATTCACCAAGAAGCGATCACCTACCCCAATCGCTTGGTGATCGAAGTGGTAGTTCATGTTTAGCTCTTCACGCTCTTCTGAAACTAAATCTAATACATTATCAATGTGTGTGCCCGGGCCTTCTGCAACCGTCATGCAATCGTAATGCTTCAATACTTCCTCATGCATCTCATGAAGATATTCGTGCAAGCGTGGGCCCTTGGCATACATGTCAATCATTGCTTGGCCTTGATATTCCTCGGGAAACTCAGGGTAGCCGTCATGCTTTGATATGAAAGTAATGACATCCATGCGAAATCCATCGATACCCTTCTTGAACCAAAAGTGCATCATGTCATAAATTTCAGCACGCAATTTTGGGTTTTCCCAATTTAAATCCGGTTGCTTAACTGAGAAGTAATGTAAATAGTAAGCGTCTGTTGTGGCGTCGTATTTCCATGCATTTGCCTCTGGATCAAAGTAACTCCAGCGGCGAGGTGGTTCACCATCCTCAGCTGGCCACCAGTGGTAATAATCGCGATAAGGATTGTCCCTTGAGCTACGCGATTGTTGAAACCACTCATGCTCATCTGAAGAGTGATTGACCACAAGATCCATCACCACTTTCATTCCTCGTTCATGCATTCCTGCAAGCAATTCATCAAAATCAGACATGGAACCGAACTCAGTCATGATGTTGCGATAGTCTGAAATATCATAACCATTGTCATCATTCGGCGAGCTGTAAATCGGGTTAAGCCAGATGATGTCGACACCTAAACTCTGAATGTAATCCAACTTATCGATAATTCCGCGTAAGTCTCCTACGCCATCTCCGGTAGAATCTTTAAAACTGCGCGGATAGATTTGGTATACAACTCCCTCTTTCCACCATTTACGCTGTAAATCTTTTAACTTCATAAAATTAAAAATCCTGACTTTGACTTAATTTTGTATCTTCGACTGTATTGATCCGCAAGGCCAAACCCGCGCCGATAATAAATAGCACACCACAAAGCGCTAATGCGTTACGTGGATCACCGCCCAACACAGACTCATAGATGTAGCCAATGCTAACCATCTCCAGTATTTGTGGTAGACAGATCATTGCGTTTAATAGGCCCATGTAAACGCCAATTCGCATCATAGGCGCTACGTTCGCGCACATAATGAATGGCACAGTAATAACACCAGCCCAACCTACTCCAACCAATGCCATACAGGCGAGGGTTAAATACAAATCGGTGGTTAATTGCATGGATAGGAAGCCAATTCCTCCTACGAGCAAACACAAAGCATATACTTTGCTGTCGCCGAGGCGGTGAATCGTCTTGGCGATAAAGAACGACATAACAAGTGTTGTTATATGCATTACAGCGAAGGCTGTGCCGCCCTGCGCAGTGCCTTCAGCGAAGCCGGGAGCATCTGGCGTAGGTGCGTTGTAAACGTGATGTGCGATTGACAGCGAAAGGTATTGCCACATAAGCGGTAAACCAAACCAAGTGGCGAGTTTAACCCACCATAATGTTCGCAATGACTTTGGCATATCTCGCATAGCTGACCATAGATCTGATAGCACATTTGATAATACCTTGCCCTTATTTTCTGCTTTAAAGGCAACGATATCTTCTGGCGGATATTCTTTTACTTTGATAAACGACCATATCGCGGTTGTCATAATCACTATGACACCCACAACAAATGAGTATTTAACAATGTCTGGAATTTGAGTGCCATCTGTTACCGCCGAAACACCAAAGGCAATCATCACTACTGGCATCAAACTAGCGAGTATCTGACCACCGGAAATCATGAAGGTCTGTAAGGCGAAAGCAAAAGGACGCTGCTCGCGATTGACCATGTCACCCACCATTGCACGATAAGGTTCCATTGCTGTGTTCATTGCAGCATCTAATATCCAAAACAGACCAACGACCATCCATAGCTCAGGAACGTAAGGCATAAACATAACGGCTACACTGCCGATTAATGCGCCCCACAAAAAGAATGGCTTTCTGCGACCAAAACTGGTCCAAGTACGGTCACTGATTGCACCAATTAAGGGTTGTATCAGCAGTCCAGTGACAGGACCCGCTAGCCATAGAATAGGAAGCTCATGTTCAGCCGCACCGTGATAAGAAAAAATGGGACTCAGGTTTGCCTGCTGCAATCCAAAGCCATATTGAATTCCGAAAAATCCAAAACACATATTCCATACTTGCCAAAACTCTAAGGTAGGCTTTTGTTTTGTATTCATGTTTTTTACCGTTTTAATGCTAATAGCGTGATGCCTCTTTTCGGCATTCATTCGATATTTACACAGTTAATGTAAATGAGTTGTTAGTATTAATGAAATAGCAACAAAAGAAAAGCAATTCTTAAAGGATTAAGAAAATAAAATGTAAAGCCAATTGCATGGAAAGAGAATAGAGTGTGCTCGTCAAGTCATGGAAACGCCTTAAATCAGCACACACGCAATGCGAAACACAAATAAAAGTAAATACAGAAGGGGCTTCAAACATTGTATAAATAGGTCTTATCAGCATTTAACTTGATAATAACTATTTGCTGCAAGAATACGAAAAAGCAAAGTTAGAGATTGATAATGAGTGCACATAGTACTCGCAAAAAAAGCTATGATAGATGATATACAGAGTGGTTAAAGCCTGAAAAAATTGCTCTGACTCATCTGCTCCTAACTAACCAAATTGACAATTTTTTAAAAAATTCACTATAACGATTAAGTTTTTGCTTTTATTTTGTAAATCACATGTTAATATTATGATTGTTGGTTTGTGCAAAACTGAAGAATAAGACCGAAGTTTGTCTTTAACTTCCACGGAAAGGCTTTGCAGAGGCTGAGCATTAAGACTTTAAACGACACTTAAGTTTCGCAATAGAAACGATAAATAAAGTCAAAGTTAGTATAATAAAGTAGAACACTGAGGACACACAAATGAACAAGCATAAAAATTTCAAACCAGCGATGCTAAGCCTAGCAATTGCTGGAGCGATTGCATCAAATGGTGCAGTGGCACAACAATCCACTCCAGACACGGCGGCTGAAGACAACGTGGAAATCATTCAAGTAAGTGGTATCCGCGGCTCTCTCATGAGAGCACAAGCAGTAAAACAAGATTCGTCTTCAATCGTTGAAGCTATTTCAGCAGAAGACATCGGTAAATTACCAGATTCATCTATCGCAGAATCACTTGCACGTTTACCAGGCCTCGCCGGTGAACGAGTTGGCGGTCGTACCTCAGGTATCTCTGTTCGTGGTTTCAAAGAAGATTTTGTAGGAACATCTTTAAACGGTCGTGAGCTAATTGGTATTGGCGACAACCGTGGTATCGAGTACGACTTATATCCATCCGAAATCATGACGGGTGCAACTATTTATAAAACAGGCGACGCTACTCTAATTACTCAGGGTTTGGGTGGTACTGTTGATTTACAAACAGTCAGACCGCTTAGCGCGTCTGAAACATTGACTGTAACGGGTGTTTACGAAGCAAACCAAGCGCCTGCTGACAACCCTGATTTCGACGATAAAGGTTATCGCTACTCATTGTCTTTCGTTGAGAAATTTGCAGATGATACTATCGGCCTAGCAGTTGCCATTGCGCACACAACTACACCAAATAACCAGCGTAAATATGGTGTGTGGGGTTACTCAACAAATGATGACGGACAAATCACGCCTTCTGGACTTGATTTGAATGCGCAGTCTACTGAACTTAAACGCGACACCATTTCAACAGTGTTGCAGTTTCAACCCAACGATAGCTTGAACATTGTTGCAGATTACCTGCAAATAGACTTCGAGGATTCAGGTGTATTACGTGGTTTTATCGAACCATTCGCAACTGCAAACCTTAGCGGTACAGGCGCTAATACTTCTGGCACACAAATCGAAGCTAATCCCGTACTTAGAACTGACCCACTCAATAAAGACGGTGAGTTAAGAGCCTTTGGTCTTAATGTCGAATATTACTTAAACGACGACTGGAAAGTGGAAGTAGATTTAGCCCGTTCTGATGCTGATAAGTTTGAGCAGCGTGCAGAATCTTACTCTGGTTTAGGTCGTTCAGGTGCATTGTCACCTGGTGATTTTGGTTCTCGTACATTCCAAATGTCATCTGAAGGTGTGTTCTTTACTGGCCAATCAGGTTTGGATGCGTTCAGCGATCCGAATTCACTACAGCTAACAGGTCCACAAACATGGGGTGGTGGTTTAGCTAACTTAGCAGACCAATTTGAAACAACTCAATTGCGTGCAAGTGGCGAACCGTTTAACTACTTAAATGCACAAGATGGTTTCAACAACTTCTTCACCATTAAAGAAGAGCTCACTCAATTTAAGTTTGAAGTAGAAGGTAATTTAGACGGCGAAATATTCAATAAAATTACCGCTGGTTTACATTTTTCTGACCGCTACAAAGATAAAGAAAACAACGGTTTCTTCGCTACGGCGACTGTATTCCCAGATAGTCAATCAGTAGCTGAATCTGGCGTTCCGGTGGTTGGTCTAACAGACCTGTCTTGGGCTGGTTTGGGCTTTGTTGTTGCATATGACGGTAACGCTCCATACAACAATGGATACTACACACAAAACAATGGTGGCTTCTTAGAACCAGACCGTTTTGGTGATACTTATATCATCGAAGAAGAAATAACCACGATTTATGCAAAAGCCGACTTCGAGTATGAAATGGGTGACATGCTGATCTTTGGTAACGTTGGTGCTCAATACGTTGATACTGACCAAACCTCGGACGGTACTTTGGGTGTTATCGGTTCAAACTTCCGTGTATGTGATGCCGATAGTGACTCTGTGATTGACGCTGATTGTGCAATTACTGATGGTGCTAGCTACTCTCACTTCTTACCAAGCTTCAGTATTAATGCTGAAGTGGTTGAAGATTTGTTTGTTCGTTTTGCGGCATCTACTACGATTTCACGAGCGCGTCTTGACCAAATGAAAGCCTCAGGTTTTGTTAAGTTCGATTTGAATGACCAGTTCATTACGTTGCGAGACGAGGATGTACTGGCTGGCGCAGGCTCGCCTTGGTCAAAAGAAGCAGGTAACGCACAATTGCGTCCGCTAGAATCAAACAACTACGACATCTCAATCGAAAAATACTTTGAAGATGAAGGTTATGTTGCTGCGTCTTTATTCTATAAAGACTTAGTTAACTTAACTAGACAAGCTAGCCCAACGATTGATTTTACAAATGATGAATTCAACAATGGCGCAGATTACTTCGTAGAGGGCTTCCACAATCGCGTATTGGACGTGGACGTAACAAACTCGCAGAATGGTATTTTCTACCCAGCTGGGGAAAACGTTTTCCCACCTAGTTTAGGTCAATTCTCATTCTTCGAAGATGGCTTAGAAGGTTCTGTATCTGGACTTGAATTAACTGCGAACATTCCGATGAGCATTCTATCTGATACATTAGATGGTTTCGGTGTTGTCGCATCCGCTACCTTTATTGATGCTGAAGTAGATGATGGTTCGTCTATTCCAGGGCAATCTGACCAAATCACCTCTCTTGTAGCGTACTATGAGAACGAAGGTTTTGAGTTCAGAGTAGCAATGACTGATCGTGATGAGTACACAACGTATGAACGAGGTGGTTCAAACAAAATTACTGAAGCAACACGTGACGGAACACAAGTGGTCGATGCTCAGATTTCTTATGACTTCGAAAACTCTGGTATAGAGCACTTAGAAGGCCTAAGAGTCTCTTTCCAGGCAACCAACCTTCTTGATGATGCTGACCAAGTATCTCGTGACGACAACGGCATAGTTACTACTCGTCGTGAGTTCGGTCCTTCATACATGGTTAACTTCAACTACTCTTTCTACTAAAATTAAGTAGTTAATGTAGTACCTAAGAAAACCAAAGCCTCTAGTCTAACGATTAGGGGCTTTTTTATTTTCTGAATCTGCAAGAAGCAAGTCCTATCTCAAAGGGATTGTGCTACGATAATGACACGTTCTAAGGTGCAAAAAGTTAAACTATAGGCATCTTAGTCAGCAACTTTTGCGTACAAAAATAAAAAACGAGAGGCGCATATGCACCACCCCATTAAAAAAGTTGTGATTGCAGGCGGCGGCACCGCTGGCTGGATGGCGGCATCGCTTTTAAAGAAAGTCCTAGGGGCACAAATAGAAGTTGAATTAGTCGAATCTGAAGATATCGGTATTGTCGGTGTTGGTGAAGCAACCATTCCACCTATTCAAACCTTTAATCAATTTTTAGGTATCGATGAGAAAGATTTTCTACGTGAAACCAACGGCACAATAAAACTTGCGATAAAGTTTGAAAACTGGCGAGTAGATGGTGAAAGTTATTTTCATACTTTTGGTGCGCCGGGTGCGAACATGGGCTTTTGCAATTTCCAACACTATTGGATGCGAGCAAGTCAGCAGGGCTTGAATAAATCACTGTGGGATTTCGATTTGAATTACCTGTGCTGTAAAGATGGCACATTCAATAAGATTAATTCTCAAAATCCAATTTTTGATATGCCCTATGCCTACCACTTTGATTCTGCTTTGTATGGCCGGTTTTTACGTAAATTATCAGAACAAGCCGGTGTAAAACGTACCGAAGGCATCATTGATAAAATTCAACAGTGCGAAAAAAGTGGCCATATCACCGCCTTGAAACTAAAAGACGGCACCGAAATTCTTGGCGATTTATTCGTTGACTGCACTGGCACGCGTGCCTTGTTAATGCAAAAAACCTTGGGAGTGAAATACGAAGATTGGTCTCACTACTTACCCGCTGACTCAGCCCTTGCGGTGCAAACTGAAAGACATGAGACAACCGCCCCGTATACTCGCAGTATTGCCCACGACAAGGGCTGGCAATGGCGCATTCCATTGACCCATCGAAATGGTAATGGCATCGTGTTTTCTCAGCAATACATGAATGACGATGATGCTCATCAAAGGCTGGTAAATAATCTAGATACCAAAATGGTGAATGACGTTCGCAAAATTTCATTCAATACTGGCAGAACCACTGAACAATGGCACAAAAACGTCGTTGCTATTGGCTTATCTAGCGGCTTCTTAGAACCATTGGAATCCACCAGCATTCACCTAATACAGTCAGCAGTCGTCAGGTTATTAAAACTGTTTCCACATCAAGGTATTGAGCAATCCGTTATTGATTTATATAACGAAGAATCAAAGGTCGAATACGAAACGATTCGCGACTTTATTATTCTGCACTATCACGTAAATGAGCGAACAGATTCAGATTTTTGGATTAATATGCGCGAGATGAGTATTCCTAGCCGCTTACAAAACAAGATTGATGTGTTCTCTCAGGTCGGGAATATGCTGAATGACCAACACGATATCTTTCGAGATGCCTCATGGCTGCAGGTAATGTTAGGACAAGGTTTGACCCCGAAAGACTATCATCCTGCGGCGAATGTCCCTCCGATTGATCAATTGCAACAAGCGCTGGAGCAAATTGCCGAGGCAAAGAAACAGCCTTTAGCCAAAATGCTGGCGCACGATGAATTTCTAAAACATTACTTGAGCGCTTAAATGAACGAAACCACTACCACACAGCAAAACAATGCCCCGAAAACCATCGTGATCGCTGGCGGTGGTACAGCGGGCTGGATGGCTGCTAGCTTGATGCATCATCGCTGGGCTAAGTTTGGTACTCACATTTGCTTAGTTGAGTCGCCCAGTATCGGGATTATTGGTGTTGGTGAAGGTTCAACGCCTACCCTAAAGCGTTTCTTTGATGACTTACACATAAGTGAGCAAGAGTGGATGCCTGAGTGTAACGCTACTTATAAGGTCAATATTGAGTTTGCTGGGTGGAGTCCTCAATCTGGTATAGAGGCATACAGCCACCCTTTCCTTTCACAAGTTGATACGTTCTCTGAGCCACACTTTTTTACTAACTGCTTAACTCGTCGACATGGTGTCTCGGTTAATACAACACCGTCCGACTTTTTTCTCAATGGCTGGCTGGCAAAGCATCAACATGACCCAGTTGCAGCCCCCACGTTCCCTTTCGCAGTGGAGTACGGTTATCACTTTGATTCTGCTCTGTTGGGACAATTTTTAGCCAAGCGAGCAAGTCAACTCGGAGTCAAACATATTCAAGCAAACATTGAACATGTTGAACTGACGAAGCAGGGTAATATTAGCCATTTAGTGCTTGATAATGGCGAGCAAGTGCAGGGGGATTTCTTTGTTGATTGCACCGGTTTTGATGCCCTATTAATGCAAAAGCACTTGAAGCAGGGCTTTACACCTTTTAAAGACAATTTATTCAATGACGCAGCAATTGCCATACCTAGCGCAAGTTTGACTGATTTCTCCCCACAGACTAAAGCCACGGCGCTAAGCAATGGTTGGGCTTGGCAAATACCTCTGCAACATAGAACAGGAAATGGCTATGTTTATTCATCCTCGTTCATCAACAAAGAGGACGCTGAAAAAGAGTTGCGCCAACACTTAGGTATGCTCGATGCCGATGTGCAGGCTAGGCATTTAAAGATGAATGTCGGACAGATTGAAAAACACTGGCACCAAAACTGTTTAGCCATTGGCTTATCACAAGGCTTTATAGAACCCTTAGAAGCAACAGCACTTCATCTGACTCAAATATCTATTGAAATGTTTATGGATGAATTTGAAGACGGTCACTTCAGTGACCAATATCAGTCTCGGTTCAACCAAGCTATGGCAGAACGGTATGAACGTGTTAGAGACTATATCGTTGCTCATTACAAACTGAACACAAGGCAAGATTCTGACTATTGGCGTGAAAACCGAGACAATATGAAGCTATCGGATTCACTGCTGCAATTACTCACAGTATGGTATGAAAGAGGCGACCTTAGACAGGAAATCTATCGACAGGGCTTACAAATGCATTTTGGTGTAAGTTCTTGGCACTGTTTGTTAGCTGGTTATGGTGCATTCCCAAGCTTACGACCTGATGATCTTACTGTTGCAGATCAGTTCGAAGAGCATAAACTCGCTGAGATGTTCAAAGGATGCTTACTTAACTTCAAGTAAGCATCTCTTAATTTGCCGAGCAATAGCCTTAATCTAGCCCCAACTCTCTGGTCATATTTTCATTGCGTTCACGATGCACAATGATGTTGTCTTCTATACGAATACCACCAAAAGGCTTGAATGCATCGACCACATTCCAGTTAATATACTTCGATTGCTCTGAGCCTTTTAACTTGGCTAACAAGCTATCGATGAAGTACAAACCAGGTTCGATAGTAAAGACTTGTCGAGCTTCAATTTGACGAGTGCAGCGTAAGAAAGGATGCGTTTGTGGTGGTGGATTAGGCGTTCCTCTATCATCGCCAGCATGGCCACCCACATCATGTACTTGCAGGCCAAGAAAGTGACCAATGCCATGAGGGAAGAACGTACTCACTATCCCCTGCTCTTGGCAATCTTCAGCAGCTAAGTTTACGACCCCAAAGTCTTGCAGGATACGTGCAATACCAGCGTGAGCAGCTAAGTGAATATCAGTGTAGGACGTGCCAGGCTTCAACTGTTCACCTAGTGCAAGTGTCAACTTATCAACCGCCTGAATAAGATCAGCAAACTCATGCGACTTTGCACAGTAGGTACGAGTAATATCAGAAGCGTAGCCATGATAACTTGCACCAGCATCAATTAAAAAAGTACGGAAATCGTCAGGAGCCACATTGTCAGTTTGCATGTAATGCAATATCGCCGCGTTTTCGTTTAGGGCCACGATATTGTTGTACGGGACCTGATTCTCGCCTTGCCTAGCCGCACTTAGATAAGCAGCGTTAATGTCAAACTCACTCTTATGGTCAAAAAAGGCCTGTTTAGCCGCTTGGTGCGCGCCAACAGCAATTTTATTGGACTCGCGCATACATTGTAGTTCGTAGTCTGTTTTAAACGCACGCTGCCAATGCAAGTAGTTCAGCACACGATCAGGGTTGATCAAATCAAAGCCTAGGGCTTTTGCTACTTCAATGTATTCACCAACATAAGCATATTTCGCTCTGTCGTAAGGAAGATGTTTCTCGACTGCGTTGGCTTGTTTCAAATAAACAATATCGAAGTGCTCCACCCAAAAATCTGTTGGTTCAGGCGGTACTTTGTGCCAGAAGTCTTCTGGACGATAGAAGATCAATTTGGGTTTGTCAGTGCCATTCACCACCAGCCAACAACAAGGATTATCGACTACGGGTAACCATGCTTTAAACTGCGGATTTACTTTGTAAGGGTAGTAATTATCATCAAGGAACATGATCTTACCTTGCCCAGAATGGATAATTAAGCCATCGATACTTTCACGTTGAATCGCTTCTAAGGTACGCTCTTGTAATATCTGGATATGTTCAGCATAGGCTGCAGCATGACTTGACTCTGTTGGCATCACTTTCCTCGTTTCTTGTTTGGCATGACTAATATAAATAAAGGCTATCACGCAACGCTGATGATGTCAGCGCTTGTTGGCGCTAATCAGCCACGCTACTTGGAATTTGCATTTGGACAAAGTCAGCAAAAACCGAGCCCGGCTTTCTATCAGACGTGTCCGAATCACTAATTTGATATAGCTTGTTTTGATAAATCTGTTTATAGGCGAGAACCGCTTTCACATAATTACGGGTTTCTTTGAATGGGATGGTTTCGACCCACAAATCGGCTTCCATTGTATCGTTTTCAGGCAACCACCCTCGCACCCGTCTCCAACCGGCATTGTAAGACGCCGTTGCAAGCACAGTGTTGTTGTCGACCTTATCCATCAAGTACCGCAAATACTTATTCCCGAGTTTCGCGTTCACTTCAGGGCGCATTAAAGAGCGTTCCGACACACGTTTTTTCTCTAGATACTTGGCAGTAGAAGGCAGTACTTGCATTAGACCAAACGCTCTGGCTGATGACACTGCATCGGTCATAAAGGAACTTTCACGACGCGCAATGGCAAATGCCCATTCTGGGTCGATTTTATAGCGTTGGGCCTCGCGGGTAATAACATCGGCAAATGCCATCGGAAAGCGCCGATTAACGTCATCCAGATAGCCGGTATTTGAAAAAGTAAAAATAGCTTGGTCATGCCATTCCCATTCTGTTGCCAGTACTGCGGACGCCAACTTCTCTTGTTCGCTTAGCTGGCGTTGCGCATAACGCCACTCCAAACGCGCTTCATGAAATCGGCCCAACTCTTTGAGCTCACGCGCACGCTTCGCACTAGGTAATGAAGCAACCTTGTCGAGAAGCTCTCTCTCAATCAACAAGGGAGAATCTTGTAGGCTGACGGCTTGTCCCAAACGAGCACTCGCAAGAAAGCCATAATAATGCCGCTCATTTGCCAGTTGTTGATACAATTCTTTTGCTTTTGCTCCATTGTTCATCGCTTCGTAACTGCGCGCCAACCAATATCGGTAGTCATTTTTACTGGTTAATACTGGCGAAGCCTTTTCAATCAAATTAATGATGCTAGACCAGTTTTGCTCGTTCAGTAAGATAGCCAAGTGCCAACGCAAGACTTCAGGATCTTGCTCGAGGCTCTCTGATTCAATTAACCACTGCTCTGCTTTCTCATGATTAGCGATTGCCAAACTGATCGCAAAACGATTCGCAATATGCGCTTTATGCTCAGCGCTAAAGGTAAATTTTTCTTCAGCCTTTTTCCAAGTGCGCAAAGCCAAAGACTTATCCCGCCATATTAAACGACCCAAGCCGTAACTGATGATGGCAGTTTCAACCTCTGGGTATTTTTCAGAAAAGGCATTTAATCGCCTGAGCGATGAGGGATCTCTGCGCACTTTGTGCCAGAGTTTACCTAAGTATTGCTGCTCGCTTGGAAGCAACTTGGTTAAATAAGGAATAAGTGTGTGCTGTCCACCTTGCGCTGCTTTCGATATGCGCGCGAGAATAAGTTCTGGTGTAATTTGATTATTGTCTTTTAGTAACTTAAACAAGGGATCACAGTCTTTAGGCTGAGATTTCCCCACATTCCAAAGTTGCTTCAATGCTGGATACAATGTCTCAATGGCAACCCCATCTTCCAACTGATAGCGGAAGTGTCGACAGCTCAATTTTGTGTCGCCTATATATTGATAAGACTCCAGAAACAGGCTTTTACGATTTTTCTTTGCTAGGTAACGCAACCAGGTTCTCAGTACTTTACGCTCTAGCGGGGTATTTTCATACTCTTTCAAAAACGCGCTTACTTGCTCGGCTTTACGAGTTGTGAGTCCATGCAGTATTTTTTTCTCAATCAAGTAGGGCACTAAGGGATAATCACCAAGCTGCACCACTAAATCGGCGAAGTCGGCATCGCTGGTGTTCCAAACTTGTTTTTCGATACGCAGAAAGGCCGCTCGCTTTTCTGCCAACACGGCTTCATTGTTGGTATTTTCATCCGCTTGTGCAACATTCGCGAACAAAATACTGACTATCAAAATAATGGGATAAATATAGGCTATGTGCGTATGCAAGCGGGTTCTCGTCGTTGTTATGTGTCGGTTACAATAAATAAACAAAAAAATAACTGGTACAATGAGTGGTTGAAAACGTAGTATTCATGACCATGTAGATGAACAGGTTGATGAATCAAGCTGATGTTCTACTATTAATCTCACATACTCCATTGATACTTAGTGGTAGTAAATACAGATTAACGGGTTTGAACGATTATTTGAATCGCTCAGTTCATTATTTAGAACACTTAAACCAACAATACGTCCAATGAGAGTATAAATCACCTATCGGTATTGTGTGGTCTAATCTTAACAATTAATACTGGCGTGTTGTAAATGTCACAGGAGAATAGAATGATCTTTGAAGGCAAGAGTCTTTCAGTAACACTGACAGACGACTCAATTGCTGAACTGGTGTTTGATGCACAAGGTTCAGTCAACAAATTTGATAGACAAACCGTTGAAGAACTCGACAAAGCAACACAGGCAATTGCATCGACAGACGGTGTTAAAGGTGTGTTAGTTCGTTCAGCAAAAAGTACATTTATAGTCGGCGCCGATATTACCGAGTTTACTCCGCTATTTGAGATGGCTCCGGAAGATATTCTTGAATGGGTAGCAAAAACATCGCAAGTGTTCGATCGCTTTGAAGATCTGCCAGTACCAAGCGTTGTTGCAGTGAATGGCTTCGCTTTGGGCGGGGGTTGCGAAATGGCCTTAGCTGGCGACATTAGAGTCGTAGATACAACAGCAAAGATTGGCTTGCCAGAAGTAAAATTAGGTTTGATGCCTGGTTTTGGCGGCACGGTTCGACTGCCACGTTTGATTGGCGCAGATAATGCGCTCGAGTGGATGACCACTGGACGCGATCGCAACGGCGAAAAAGCCTTAAAAGAAGGCGCTGTTGATGCAGTTGTTGCACCTGAGAAATTGCACGAAGCCGCACGTACAATGCTAAAAAGTGCCATCGATGGAAAGCTCGATTGGCAAAACCGTAGAGCCCAGAAAAAAGCCCCGTTGATGTTGAATACGAATGAGTCAATGATGAGCTTCTCTACTGCAGCAGCAATGGTTGCAGCACAAGCTGGTAAGCATTACCCAGCACCACATAAAATGGTCGAGACCGTAAGCAAAGCTGCTGGTCTGGATCGCGATGGTGCCTTGAAGCTCGAAAATGAAGGCTTTGTAGCACTTGCTAAAACCGATGCATGTAAAGCACAGGTGGGTATTTTCCTTGCCGACCAATTGGTCAAAAGTAAAGGCAAAAAAGTAGCTAAAGGCGCAACAAAAGAAGTGAAGCAACATGCTGTTCTGGGTGCTGGGATCATGGGCGGTGGTATTGCATACCAAGGTGCTGTAAAGGGTATTCCAACTGTCATGAAAGATATTAATCAGGCAGCTCTCGACCTAGGATTGAAAGAAGCCTCTGGTATTCTTGCGAAGGGAATGCAACGTGGCAAAGTAGATGCGAAGAAAATGGCTTCTACTCTGAACAACATTATTCCTACCCTTGATCAAAATGCGATTGCTGATGCCGACTTAGTGATTGAAGCGGTAGTTGAGAATCCTAAAATCAAAGCGGCTGTTTTGGCCGATACTGAAAAAACAGTTGCTGATGATGCCATTATTTGTTCAAACACCTCAACTATTTCTATCAACCAATTAGCAGAGAGTTTAAACAAGCCTGAGCGTTTCTGTGGTATGCACTTCTTTAACCCTGTGCACAAAATGCCATTGGTTGAAATCATCCGAGGGGAACAAACCTCAGATGCAACAATCAGCGCAGTCGTTGCTGCGACACTGAAAATGGGTAAAACACCTATCGTAGTGAATGATTGCCCTGGCTTTTTAGTTAATCGTGTATTGTTCCCTTACTTTGCTGGCTTCAGCCAGTTATTGATTGATGGTGCTGACTTTACCGCGGTTGATAAAGTCATGGAGAAAGTATTCGGTTGGCCTATGGGTCCGGCGTTCTTGCTAGATGTAGTCGGAATGGATACTGCTGACCACGCTTCCGGCGTCATGTCTGATGGCATTCCTGAGCGTATGCAGAAAATTGACAATGACCCAGTTACCTTGCTTTATAAGGCCGGTCGCTTAGGTCAGAAGAACGGTAAAGGTTTCTATGATTTCTCATTGGATAAGCGCGGTCGTCCTGCGAAGAAAGCGTCTCCTGAAGCTTACGCTTTATTTGAGGGTCACGTTGCTGCAAGCAAAGACTTCGATAAAGAAGAAATCATCGCTCGCGTCATGATCCCAATGGCAAACGAAGCGATTCGTTGTTTAGAAGAAGGTATTGTAGCAAGCGCAGCTGAAGCGGATATGGCCTTACTGTTCGGTTTAGGTTTCCCTCCGTTCAGAGGTGGTATTTTCCGCTACATTGAAACTATGGGCTTAGCGAATTTTGTTGCACTTGCCGACAAGTACGCCAGTTTAGGTCCTATTTATCAAATATCAGACGGTGTGCGCGAAATGGCCGCTGCTGGTAAATCTTACTTTTCACAATCAGCCTAAGTCACCAGAGGAGATAAAAATGAAAGATGTCGTAGTTATCGATTGTATTCGTACCCCGATGGGACGTTCCAAAGGCGGTGTGTTCAGAAATGTGCGAGCTGAAACGTTATCAGCACACTTAATGACAAAATTAGTTGAACGTAATCCAGGTGTTGACCCTGCAGAAATTGAAGACATTATTTGGGGTTGTGTACAGCAAACCAAAGAACAAGGCTTCAACATTGCTCGTAATGCACAATTGCTCACGCCCATCCCTCGCTCAACAGGCGCGGTGACAGTGAACCGTTTGTGTGGTTCTTCTATGCAAGCTTTGCATGATGCCACTTCAGGCATCATGAGTGGTCGCGGTGATATATATATGATTGGTGGTGTAGAGCACATGGGCCACGTGCCTATGGACTTCAATATCGACTTCCACCCTGGTATTGCTAAACACACTGCGCGTGCGTCTGGCAGCATGGGTATGACAGCTGAGTTATTGGGCCGTCAAAATGGGATCACCCGTGAGATGCAAGACGCTTTCGGTGCTCGCTCACATCAGCGTGCCCACAAAGCGACGGTTGAAGGTCGTTGGAATGAGATTGTACCGATTGAAGGTCATGACAAAGATGGTGTACTTAGCTTAATCGAGCACGATGAAGTTATTCGCCCTGAAACCACCGTAGAGGGCTTAGCAGGTTTAAGACCGGTGTTTGATCCAGTTAATGGCACCGTGACCGCAGGAACCTCTTCAGCGCTATCTGACGGTGCTTCAGCGATGTTGATCATGTCTGCGGACCGCGCGAAAGAACTTGGGCTTACACCACGTGCGAAAGTTCGCGCAATGGCTGTTGCGGGCTGTGATGCTGCCATTATGGGCTTTGGCCCGGTACCAGCCACTCAGAAAGCATTGAAACGTGCTGGCATGACAATGGATGACATTCAAATTGCCGAGTTCAATGAAGCCTTCGCAGCGCAAGCCTTATCGTGCATCAAGCGCTTAGGTTGGTTGGAACAGTATGACGAAAAAGTGAACTTGAATGGTGGTGCAATTGCACTAGGCCACCCATTAGGTTGCTCTGGTTCGCGTATCTCGACAACCCTGATTAACTTGATGGAAGCTAACGATAAAGAAATTGGTTTGGCTACAATGTGTATTGGTCTAGGCCAAGGCATCGCGACTATTTTTGAGCGTGTATAACGACAAAAATAGCAACAGACTAAGCTAAATAAACAAAAGCACTTATCATCACGATAGGTGCTTTTTTTTGTCTTAAATTAGAATTATGAGCTGCCATTCCGTCATTCCCTTCATCCCGTCATTCCCTTCATCCCGTCATTCCCTTCATCCCGTCATTCCCTTCATCCCGTCATTCCCTTCATCCCGTCATTCCCTTCATCCCGTCATTCCCTCGCAGGAGGGAATCCCGATTTTAGGTTACCGCCTGCGCGGTAATGACTGGGGTAGCGCGGTAATGACTGGGGTAGCGCGGTAATGACTGTACCCCGTCATTCCCTCGCAGGAGGGAATCCCTGTTTTAGGTTACCGCCTTCGCGGTAATGACTGTTAGCGCGCCAATGACACGAAGAGCAAAATTACCGCTCTACGTAACTAAAGTAGTCAAAATCAGCGTAACACTGCTGGCCAGAAACATCCTGACAAGCCATACCGACAAAACCACCAGTGAAATGACAACCGTCACCACCACCGGCTTCATCAGATATCACAGTGTAATCTAAATTAACCGGCAACCTTGTCCATTCTTGACCATCAGTCGAGAAATGAAACGTAAGCACATGACGATCAACTTCTGCTTTCAAATAGACCTTATCTTCAGCTGGTAGGACAAATCTAGCATCAGTTTTGAACTCCCCCAAATGCCCTTCTCTCAAGGGGAAATTCAACATTTGATCACCGTTACCAAGGCAACTCATGATGTCGACATAACGTTGCCCATCATCATCTATTGAAACGTAGCAATAATGAAATTTACGGCTATTGTAATAGCAAGTAAGTCCTGCCATTTGTTGGATATTTTCAGGCTCAAATTCCAGAGCTGTCTCGGCGGTATAAGAAAATGCTTCTTGGCGTCGAGCAATTAACGCCTGCTCGAACAATGAACCAATAGATTCTTTACCCTTCAAACGCAAGTATCCTGAACGCTCAGTCAAGCTCATAAATGTTTCTGGTGTAGGCGTTCGCAACCATTGAAAGTCGCTTGGCAAATCAGGCGATTCAAAATCGTGTTTTTCCGTTTTGGCGGGCCAAGGATGCAAAGGCAAGTTACTTACTGTAATTTCGATTTCAGGAAGGCCGTTGCTGGTTGTTGCTCTACCCTCACTCTCTGTGGAGATGGCACTTTCCAAACGCAACCACCCATCATCACCCCATACTGTTTTTTGCAGACCGGTCTCTCTACCAAGCGGGCAACGTCGCTCGCCCTCTAACGGCCGCCCACACAAATGCACAAGATACGACTGGCCATCCGGTGCATCAAACAAGTCACCATGTCCTGTTCGCTGCAAACCTAAATCTTGATGGTCTTTCGCGGTCAGTAGGTAGCCGTGAGGATCCTCTTCATAAGGTCCGTCGATGTTTTTCGAGCGCGCCATAGTCATCGCGTGAGTATAAAAAGTGCCACCTTCAGCGGTGAGTAAATAGTAATATCCATTGCGCTTAAATAGATGTGGCGCCTCAGTCAAACCAAGTTTAGTACCTTTAAAGATATTTTTAATCGGCCCCACTAATTTCTTTTGTTTAGAGCAATACTCTTGCAGCAAAATACCGCCAAAACGATTATTTTCGTGACGGTGATCCCAAATCACATTAACGAACCACTTTCGCCCATCATCATCATGAAACAATGATGGATCGAAACCGCTAGAGTTCATATACACCGGCTCACTCCACTCACCATCAATAGTTTCGCAGGTTGTTAGGTAATTATGAGCATCTTTAAAGTTACCATCAAAACGTTTTACATCTGTATAGATGAGGTGAAACAAGCCATCGTGATAACTTAAACAAGGCGCCCAAATACCGCAAGAATCTGGGTTGCCGCGCATGTCTAGTAGGCTCTTCCTATCTAACGGTCGTTTTGCTAAGCGCCAATTTTTTAAGTCTTTTGAATGATGGATTTGCACCCCTGGATACCATTCAAAAGTAGATGTCGCGATATAGAAGTCATCACCCACCGCCACGACACTTGGGTCTGGATTAAAGCCAGGTAGAATAGGGTTTTGAATAATAGTATGTTGACTCAAAATAGATGTTCCTTAGTCTTTAAAATCACGAGTGAGTTTGTAGTTGTTCATGAGGAAAAAAATAATAATGCCGGCGATCACAGATGCGATCGTGTAGAGAAATAAAATCCCATTTAATGCTGACTCACTTTGGCTAACGTTTGGTTCATATCCTGAATATGCCAAAATCCAACCGATACCCGCTCCGCCTAGAGCAATACCCATCTTTATCATTAATAAATGCCCTGAAAATGCCATCCCCATGCTACTTTGGCCGAGTTTTTTAGCGCCATAATCGACAGTATCAGGAACCGTCGAGAACATAAGAGGAGTGAAGATCATATGTACAAAGTTGGCCAGTATCGTGAAAACTAAGGCAAGCTCCATACCGTCTCGAGGCACCATAAACAAAATGCCGTTACTAATCACGATGCCTAAGGCGCACGCCTTCATCAGTTGCACTTTACAAAACTTGGCAACGAGTACGTTCGCAGCTAACGCACCAAAAATGCCTGCTACCATACCGCTTGTCATAAATAAGGTAACAAGGTCTTCACGCTCCAAATAATACTCAACATAGTAAATCGTTGTTCCACCTCGCATGACAACGCTGATAAGTATTACCAAGCTGATAATAGCAATAATGCGCCACTGGTCATTGCGTAACATTTGTTTGAAATCACGCCAGATCCCTGCAACCCAAGGTGCATTAGATGGAGGTGGTGGAGGTACTCTCTCCTTGGTAAAAGCAAAGCAAAGAAAGAAGCAGATAACAGCAAAAATGGAAAGCACCACCATGGCCATTTGAAAGCCTAATTGTTCATTCCCCTGCCCGAAATAGTTTACTAATGGCATGACTGACGCGGTCACTATCGCACCGCCAACCATCGCTAGCGCAAAGCGCCATGACTGCACAGATGCGCGCTCAGTGGGTGACGCTGTCATCACACCGCCCAGTGCTGAATAAGGAATGTTAATCGCTGTGTAGACCGTCATTAAGGCTGCATAGGTAAGATAGGCGTATATCAGTTTGCCATCTTCAGTTAATTCGGGTGTGGTAAATGCCGCAACCGCAAGCGCGCCGTAGGGTAAGGCAAACCAAACCAAATAAGGACGGTATTTACCCCATTTCGTCTCGGTTCTATCAGCAATACCTCCCATAATTGGGTCAGTAATCGCATCAAAGATTCTTACCACTAAAAACAAGGTGCCGACTGCTGCTGCCCCAATGCCATAGACATCAGTGTAATATTTGGTTAGAAAACCAATGACAACTTGAAACACGATATTGCTCGCCGTGTCACCAAGGCCGTAGCCAAACTTCTCTTTAACGCTAAGCCTTTGCATACTGCTTTCCCTTGTCTTTTTATTATTAATATCTTTACTAGTCATGACCTTCTAGCGGTCCGCCTAGTGTTTAATTTATTTTATTTGCACTCTCTGCCAACGCGATAAGATCGTCTACAAAGTCCTTTGCCTGATGTTTTCGATCAAACAGTAGTGGGTAATCTGTTCTACCTTTCATTGGCCAATAGTTTCGCCAAGTGTCTTTATCTGAAACTCCCCACAAGGTGACGCGATCAATATGCTCATGATATTTCAAGAATAAGCGGAACAAATCGATGTAGGCGGTCGCCAGCTTTTGATGTGATGCTTCAGAAATCCCATTTTTATAGGGGTCGTATTCCTCTTGAAATGCAAAATCTAGGGTGATATCCGCGCCCACTTTATCTTCATCCGGAAATTTCAATACGGTCAGGTCAAGTTCAGTAATCATGATCTTGAAACCAGCATTGATGACCTTCTGTATACTTTGTTCTAATTCTTCTAACGGGGGCTCGTTGCTGTAGTGGGCTTGTATACCAATACCATCAATTCGAATACCCTTGGCTTTTAGGCGCTTTGCTAAGGCGATAGCGCCGTCCATTTTTTCAGCTTTAAATAGATTGTAATCATTGTAATAGAGCGCAGCGTTCGGCGCTGCCTCAGCAGCATACTCAAAGGCTTTCTCGATGAAATCATCACCAATAATTTGCTGCCACTTTGACTTCCTCAAGCTACCATCTTCATTGAGTGCTTCGTTCACCACATCCCAGCCTTTGATAGCATTCTCATAACGACCAGCTAATGTGAAAATATGATCCCGCATTCTTTGTAGAAGCACTTCCCGAGAAACAAAATTACCTTCCTCATCTTCAAAAACCCAGTCAGGTGTTTGTTGATGCCACACGAAAACATGACCAATGAGTTCTTTGTCATACTTTTCAGCAAAAGATACAAGCGCATCTGAGCCTTTAAACGTGAAGCGTTTCTCACTGGGCTGAATACTTTCCCACTTCATATCGTTTTCAGCCGTCAATACAGAGAAGTGCTGCTGAACTATATTGGCACCTGGATTATCTTCTTGAGTTACATGATTTCTATTCACTGCAACCCCAAAAGAGAAAAAAGGAGAATAGGCAGCAGCGAGCGCTCTAGTCACAGGCTCTTTGCTTTGTTTCGTTGATTTATTTTCTCGAGCGTCCGTGCTGCTTGATGTTGAAGGAGTGCAAGCAAAAATACATACAACAGCAAGTACCATCATCAATGATAAAAATGTAAATTTACGCATAATCGCCTCAACAAATAATTAACATGTAGACTATGCCAAGCAGTCAAAGCAAGTCAATCAAGTAGAGGAGAAGGTAAGCCGATTGTTAAAAAACGTAATGAAATAAATGAACGATTACGCTCAATTCATCGAGCAATGAATCAAGCGCAATGTTCAAGATCTACATGGTGCTTTTAGTTTGCGCTTTCTATCGGGGTGACACTGACTGGCACCCCATTAAGAACTGCATTTCCAGATAACTCATCCAACACCATTTCATCTGTCAAATCGTTCACACTCACACCTGCGTGCTCTTGAGCTACCTTCCAACGCATCCCCTTTTTATTGTGACCCCATCCATGTGGAATTGAGATGACACCGGGCATTATTTTTTCAGTTATCTCAGCCGGAATCTGAATACTGCCCACTCGAGAACTGACCGTGATCATTTGTTTGTCGGTAACGGCAAGCCGTTGAGCGTCATCAGGGTGCAATTGCGCCGTGCAACGAGACAATCCTCCCTTCGTTCCTTTCACCATTCGTTGGCTGTTATGTAACCAAGAGTTGTTGGTTTTTAAATGTCTGCGTCCAATCAACTGTAATTGACCGTTTTCTTCTGCCGGCTTATCAGCAAAATAAGTGTCATTGAGGCGCTGAAGATCGCCCATGAAGTAATCAAAGCTCAGATCAATTTGCTTGTCGCTATGATAAATTGCGTTAGGTAAGTCTTCTCGTAAGGGGCCAAGATCGATACCATGCGGTAAACGCTTCAGCAGGTCGATATTCAAACGTTCACCCTCGTGACGGTAATCACTCATCTGCAATAAATCATTGACCACACCGGTCGGCTCTTTCTGCCACAAAGCGGCGTACTTTTCTGTTGATGCGCCATTTAGCGCATCGAGTCGCTCTGCTAAGCCAAGATAGATTTGCCAATCGGTGCGCGAATCATCGCTTGGTTCAAAAATAGCGGGAGAGAACTTAGTGCTATTTCGAACCGCAAAATTATGAAAAACCACATCATAATGATCGCGCTCTAGCGCTGTCACTGGAGGTAGGATGATGTTGGCATGCCTGCTTGTTTCAGTAATGAAAAAATCAACGGCGACAACGAATTCTAAAGACTCAAAAGCCGTGTCCAATTGCTGCCCATTTGGTGTGGTCAAAATTGGATTACCTGCGCCAATCACCATACCTTTGATTTGCCCCTCACCTTCGGTCAGTATTTCTTCCGCTAAGGCTGAAACCGGAAACTCCCCAGCGAATGCAGGTAATTTTCGAACTCGCGAATGATATTGTCCAATGGTGCCTCTGCCAGAATGTGGCAATAGGTCAGCCGCAGGTTGCGTAAACATCATTCCACCCTGCCTATCTAGGTTACCCGTCAGGATATTAAAAAGCATGATCAGATACTGCGTTAAGGTGCCAAAGGCTTGTACGCTAGCCCCCATACGTCCATAACATACAGCCGACTCTGCAGCACAGAAACCACGCACGATATCCTTAATTTCTTGTTCATCCATGCCCGTTAGTGTAGCCACACGAGAAGCCGGATAAGGAGCAACATAAGCTTCTATCAAAGACAGTTTCGGCGTTAATTCTGCTAGTTTTCCGGGCTTGTTTAAGCCCTCAGCAAACAGAGTATTTAGCATAGCTAAGAGCAGTAAAGCGTCCGTACCGGGTTTGATAAAATGATGCTCACAACTGATATCTGCAGTTTCTGATTTTTTGGGGTCAACGACGACAACCTTGCCTCCTCGAGATTGCACCGCTTTTAGTCGACGCTTGATATGTGGCACTGTCATGATGCTGCCATTCGAAGCCAATGGATTCCCACCGATAATCATAAAATACTGGGTGTGATCAATATCAGGGATGGGTATTTGCGATTGATGACCAAATAATTGTCGACTGACAATGTGATGAGGTAGTTGATCAACTGATGTCGCAGAATAGCGGTTATGAGAACGCAATGCTCGATAGAAGTAGGGTCCAAACAAAATAGAGCCCATATTGTGCGCGTTAGGATTTCCTAAGTAGGTGGCGACAGATTCAGTACCGTGTTTTTGTTGGACATCAAACAAGCCTTGAGCCACTTTATCAAGCGCCTCATCCCATTCCAGCTCTTGCCAGCCCGATGCGGTTTTTTCGAGAGGCTTTTTGACTCTGTCGGGATCTTCATAAAGATCTTTCAAAGCCATCGCTTTAGGGCAAACGTGCCCCTCGCTAAATGGGTTTTGTTTGTCGCCAGCAATGGAAAGAATCTCACGCTCTTGTGTCGTGACTTCTATACCGCACATGGCCTCACATAGCGTACAGGTAGAATAATGTTTTTGCGTTGAATCTGTCATAGAAGCCCTAGATATACTCTATCAAGCAAGAGCGCGCAGTTTGCGAGAATATGCTTAGATGTAAATAAAATGTAAGTATAAAACTAGCGGCAAAAAGGCTTATATACAAGCATCATCGGTATTTATTCAAAACCACTGGATATTGAATGAAGGCGAATAAAATAAAAAGCCTTGAACACACTCAAATGCATTCAAGGCCTTTGATAGATAGTAAGTAGCGTGGTCGCTTAGTTGTCTAAAGTCTCGTAAACATGACGCGACATACTTTTACGGTCACCATTGCGTAAGGTTCTCACTTTAGTAAACCAGCTCCACCATTTACGCTCTGTCACATCGTCGAAATCGACTCTGACACCATTGAAGGTGCGATCATTAATCACAGTTGCATAGTTACCGCCTGCTCTCTCATCCGTGATCACCTCAAAGTGATCCGCTTTTTCACCCATCAACACAACAAAGTGGTTATGTAACAATGAACTAGGTGCACGACTGCTTTTCAGCTGACCGTTCACTCTAATATTGCGATCACAAGATTCGTAATTACCAACAAAACGAGAGCCACAAGCACTATGAAGTGGCACAACGCTGTCGTCTGAACCTAAAATAAACGGCTTAGATAGGCCAGCAAAAGCAGAACCGGTGCCTGTAAAACGTAGTCTAGGAAATGCTTGGTTTTGAGGTGCAATACTCCTTGCTGTTGCAGGACGCAAATCGTTCACTACTCCTAAGTTATCCGGAACGACACTCACGCCAAGGAATAAACCAACAACGGTACGGATGCTGTTTTGGATAAAACCACCGCCTTCAGACACCGTGACCGCCAAATCAGCCAACTCTGTGCCACCACCAGCACCAGCAAGGTCAACGACAGCCAGCACTTTAACTCGGCTTTGATTGATACCCCATTGACCTAGGCGAGATAAAGCGTCACGTAATACTAGATCGCCAGTAGAATGCGTGACCCATATACAACCCTGTGCGCACAAGCCATTACTCTCCAAGCGTTCGAAATGGCGTTTAAACTGATCTTTAATTCCACCTCGTACTCGGTCAGCACTTGAGAAATAGTGATGTCGGTCGGCCCGCTGTGACCAGAACTCACCGAAGTATTCAACTGAGCGTTGTTGTAAAAAGCCCTCATTAGGTGGGTTATTCTGCAAGTCTTCAACTTGGAAACCATGGACTAATATGACCGGTTTTCCGTTAATACTTGCATTCACACTGGACGCCATAAACGCCAGTGCGAGTAGCAGTAATGCTTTCGTTTTCATGTTTCACCTCGTGTTTTATTATTTTTTCTTATTATTATTATCGTGTGTGATATTTATCGTTGTCTTTCACGTTCGTTGCTTGCCCTATTTGGCCAAACTGCGCAGGAACGCTTCTCGCTCTTTCGCCAGCGGGTCAACATGTTTTACGTCACTGTACTGCTCGAACGAAAACCCCTGTACTGGAAAACTTTTCTTATTTGACTTACCGGGTACATCAAATTGCTCACCTTCTTTCGCGCCTCGGTAGAGCTTGATACTTCTTAAGGTGTACGGCCCTTCTGACTCTCCCACTTTGAGCGCTTGGATGTGTGCAAGTAGACGCAGTTCTTTATTGCCTTTTTTCAGACGCCCTTCGGTTTGTAAGGCGACCAAGGGTTTTGCGCTTTCTTCATCCTCTAAAATGGCATTCAGAAAGTAATAACCAGCTTCTTCAACGTCTATTTTTACTGGGATCAGAAGATTGGCATCATCTACTTCGCTTCGGCCAATGCCGGTGACTGCCGCCGACGCTTGAAATAAGGTAAAGCCTTGTGTGATGAAAAATGTTTCACCGTCGACGTCGATAGTCACTTTTAGCAATAGCTCGGGGGATGGAAGGTCATCGGATATATCATCAGAGCGAACAGTCGCCAGAAATTCTCGAGTCGATGTTGCCGATTCAACGAAAGTTATTCCGCTTAGTAAGTCTTTCTCAGAAGATGCCACAACCGCACTCGGTTCGATAAACGCATCACTGTCATTACCCTTTATTTGCAAGCGTATTTGAATGTCTTCTCCAGCAAAATATTGGTGTTTATTAAGCGCCGCGTTAACTTCTAAAGTACCGCCATTCTGCATTGGATAAGGAACGGTGAAATTCGCTTCCTCAAATGCTTTGGGTTGATAAGCTTCCGCAGGGTTTCGAATAGGTTGTGAGCCAATGGGATATTGCGCTGTCTCACTATACATATCTGCTACTTGTGTGATTTGTGCTTTGAAAATAGCAGCGTCTTCAGGCGGCATAGTTTCTGTCACCGAGCTTGCCGTGCTCTTGCTTAATAGGCTAGGATTCGATGGAATCGCGGTGGGAGGTGTCGAAGGTGAAGCATTCTCCTTTGCGACAATAGAGAGTTCATCGACCAGTGTTTCATCCTCAGAAAAAAGCATTACCGCAATCACGCTCGCTAGTGCAAACACGACCGTGATTGAAAGGATCCACTTAGTTGAATTTGACACCTACGCTACCTTGCTGCTCCGCTCATCAGACCATTAATATAACGAAGGCACCCGCAAATGTTAAGTTTTTATTTATTTTATTAACAATTAATTTACTTTTAATTATGCTGTGACTGACAGTCTTGCATCATGAGCACTTGATTCTAATGCGAACTGCAGCTCAGAGGGTAAACATAATAATTGAGCTAACTTATCGAGGTATACACGGGACTCACTTGCGCTTAAATCAATTGCAAGCGCACTTATCGCATATACTTCTGCAGCAGCCTCTGAGCAGGGTACCGAAGCAACTAGCGCATCTAGACTCATTGGGTTACGCATTTCATCGAATAGAGAAGCTTTGTCTTCAGGGGCTAAATCCATGCCATCTACTTGGTCGAAAATCTTCATACGTTCAGTCTGATCAATATGTCCATCAGCATGGGCCGCTGAGACCATCGCCCTTAACAAGAGCATTTGTCCTTCACTATTATTCTCTCGTACCACATCATCAAACTGTTCTTCGCGCAAAGAGTCTGGCGTATAAGCAAAACCTTGACTTGGTGCCCTGCCATATTCTTGGTATTTACCTTGGTTGAATGCGCGATCTCTAGCTTGCTGTTCAGAATAAGATTTGTATGCTTTCCATGCGATACCACCGACAGCGGCTAACGCGCCAACTTTAAGCGCTTTTTTCCCGGTTTTTTCCCCACCTTTGCTCATTAGACTACCAGCTAATCCGCCGGCAAGACCACCAGAGAGCAAACTACCTCCACTGCCTTTCATCATGCTAGAGCGACTTAAACTGGCCAGCATCTTGTTTACATTGATCATTTGCCTATCCTCATGTCACAAGTTGTGTAAACACATTTACATTACTTGAAATTAATAACATGAGTATAAGTTAGCCTATGGCAAAGAAAACACGAATAAGCGAGAGCTTAGCATCGATAAAACCGATGCTAAATACAGTCTTACTGAGGTGTGATTCTTCTAGGACGTCTCTTCTGGTTTGCTCGCTTGGCATTCCCGTTATTTGGAGTGTTTGCACCAGTACCATTTGGACGCTTCTGAGCGTCGTTAGCTGCTCCGCCTTGCTGCGGCTGTTTAGGCTTCTTAGGTCGTTTAGGCTTTTGCGCTTTTAATGCAACTTCAGGTACTTTTGCACTAGGCTCAAACCCCGGGATTATTTCCTGCGGAATAATTTGAGAAATGAGACTTTGAATATCACTGATTGGTTTTTTATCTTCTACCGTGGCAAAACTGTAGGCATGTCCGGCAGCACCTGCTCGACCCGTTCGCCCGATTCTATGAACATAGTCTTCAGCTACATTGGGTAAATCAAAGTTCACGATTTGCGGTAGCTCGCTAATGTCTATTCCGCGCGCTGCAATGTCAGTCGCTGCCAGCACCCGAATTTCACCCGCCTTAAAATCAGCTAAGGCTCTGGTTCGCGCACCTTGACTCTTATTTCCGTGTATCGCAGAGGCCGTAATGTTTTTCTTATTTAAGTGTTTTGCGAGACGATCAGCACCATGTTTTGTGCGACAAAATACGAGGACTTGTTGCCAATTGTTGGTTTCAATCAAATGGCTCAAAAGCGCATTTTTGTTGGTTTTATCAACCGGGATAAGTACTTGCTCGACTCGTTTTGCGGTACTGTTTTTCGGATTGACTGAAATTTCAACGGGGTCATTGACGATTCTTTTTGCAAGCTCGCGAATGTCATCTGAAAAGGTAGCCGAAAAAAGGAGGTTTTGACGTTGTTTTGGCAACAAAGCCAAAATCTTTTTAATGTCGTGAATGAACCCCATATCGAGCATGCGGTCAGCTTCATCCAACACTAATATTTCTAGTTGAGAAAACTTCACTGCATTTTGTTGAAACAAATCTAATAGACGTCCCGGGGTGGCTACCAGGATATCGATTCCTTTGCGAAGCTTCATCATCTGAGGATTAATCTTCACTCCACCAAACACCACGTGCGTACGTAAATTTAAATGCTTGCCATAAAACGCAATATTTTCATCAATCTGTGCAGCCAGTTCACGGGTTGGTGTGAGTATCAAGGCTTTAATATGATTAGGTTTAGCGCGTTGCTTTGATTCAAACATGCTTAAAATGGGCAAAGTAAACGCAGCTGTTTTACCAGTACCCGTTTGTGCAGCAGCCATTACATCCTTGCCTGAAAGTACCGCAGGTATCCCCTCGCGTTGGATGGGAGAAGGTTCGGTATATCCTTTTTCTTCAATGGCTTTGAGAATGGGATCGGATAGACCTAGGGTGTTAAATGACATAGATTGGCTCTTGTGTGGCTGAATGGGAAAAAACGTATTTATCGCGAATATAGAATTCACTAGCGATGTGGCGCAGAGGGTACAGCAGAAACAAAAGCGCCGCAATGAAAATGCGGCGCTAACATTGATTAAACAGGCTTTTTACTAATTCAGTTTTTCTATTTTGTAGCCTTTTGCTTCCAGTTTAGCAAAGACACTATCTTTACCTGCTAAATGGGCTGCACCAACTAAAACAAACTCCGTTGGCTTATCATTAAGCATTTCAATTACTTTTGGCATCCAAGCATCATTGCGGTCAATGATCAGATCTTCGTATACCTGTGGAAATCCATCAGCCATTGGCTTCACCAGTTTTTCATCCATCTGAGCCAGATCACCGCTTTTCCACGTGCCAAGCATGTCTTCGATCAAAGTGGGTAAATTTGCAATCTCATCTAAGGTGTAATTGATAATGCCATTCTCATCATCACCACCCATGTTAACGATAAAATCGAGTTGCTGTTCAAGTGACTCGAACCACGCAATTTCTTTTCCGTCAGCTTTTGCTTTATCAGAATAGAACTTATCTACCCCTTCTTGCGTTAAACCATTTGCTTGATATTCCATTACAGTCACCGTTATGCCGACTATAGATGGTTTTAAAGGGTGAAAATTGGCAATAGGCATGCCACGCGAATCCATAAACTCTTTTAGACGCGCATAGGTCTCTTCATTCAAACGTGTTTGCAATGTCGTGCCATCCGTTAGCATGATTTTTGACATCATTTGTTGTTGGAAAGCTGGGGATTCCATACCGTCAATGTTCGTCTCAAATACCAGTTTGTCAGATGCAGCATAGGCTTTATCGTATTGTGCTGGCAGCGGAAAATTTTCTTCTTTTAAAATGTGTACGGTGCCACCAAAGTAAGTCACATTTTCACCATTAGTGACTTTCCAAACCGATGCCGTTTGTTTCGGTTCCTTATTCACCATAAGCGCAGGTTCTACGGCACAGGAGGCCAAAACCATGACAGAACCGAGTGTCAAAAGTACTTTAGTGATCAGGTTTTTCGTTGCTTTCAAGTTCATATTTTCTCTATCCTTAAAGATGATATTAAACAATTCAGTCAGCATACTACTCACTGTGAGAGTTGCTGTGAACTTCTAAATGATGTTATTTACAATTTGCAACAAAGTATGTCTAACAATCAATCTGAAACGCTTTGACACACTATTAGTGAATCTCTCATTCACTTCACTACAGCGAGATACTATCATGCGAAACTAACACAACAGTTATTCATATCATGTATTCATGAACTAAGTTCATAACATTATTGTCAATAGCGAGTTATTCGACCACATAAAGGAGTTTGGTTTTGTATCAGAAACATTTTGGATTCGCACTAACGATAGTGGCACTTACCCTATTCTTCCCCGGTATTTTGCTCCCTATGTTCAGTCTTAATATGGAACTAGCGGGTGCGCTCTCTGGCGCGTCTATGGCAACTGAACTCGTCGACAAAGAACTGTCCATTATCGGCACGGTAAGTCAATTATTCGAGGAAAATAGATATCTTGTTTCAATACTTATTTTTGTATTTTCCGTCGTCATTCCCTTGCTTAAAACAGGCTTGGTCACCACTGTTTATTTTTCGAAAAAGCCACAAATACAAAAGAAGATTGCCTCATTTGTCGCAACCATAGGCAAATGGTCAATGGCAGATGTTTTTGTTGTCGCTATATTTCTGGCAGTGCTTTCAACAAATCACGCTGAAAGCACAGAGCGACATGAACTGAGTTTCTTAGGCATGTCTCTCGATTTAGAAATCAGCACACAAACACTCTCTAGCATAGGAACAGGTTTTTACTTCTTTACTGCTTACTGCTTAGTTTCATTACTGGGTAGCCAAATGTTGCTAAGTTCACTGAAAAATACGAAGTTCGTAAGAAACGAAAGGCTGAATACTTGCGATGTTGAAAAAACGGAGTAATGTACCTTCTTGGGGTTTGTTTTCCCGGCATACTAGAGGAATGATTTATGGACACAGTACTTAAGCTCAAGCCTAAAGAGGTACTGCCATTCACTAAAAAATCAAATATTCAAGGCGCTTTGTTAGTTCTTGGTAATTGGTTGATGATAGCTTTTGCATTCTCACTGCCAGTATTACTCCCCTATTGGCCTAGCTATATAATAAGTGTGCTTTTATTAGCGAATCGTCAACTGGGTATTGCCATACTCATGCATGATGCAGCGCACTACATGCTATTTGAAAACAAGCAGCTTAATTTATGGGTCGGACGTTTTTTCTGTGGAGCGCCTGTTTTAGCCGATTTAGATGCATATCGCACTTATCATTTAAAACATCATAAAGATGCCGGTACGACAAACGACCCCGATTATCCCAATTACAAATCTTACCCTGTGACTCGCACGAGTCTTGTTAGAAAAGTATTGCGAGATCTAAGCGGTATCACTGCCACTAAGACGCTTTACGCTTTAATGTTAATGAATGCCGGCATATTGAACTACGATATGGTCTTCAAACAAAAAGAAGCAACAAAGCGAGTGAGCATGTTATTGATGGCAAAAAACCTAACTAAGGGGCTACTATTGCCGATTCTGAGCAATCTCCTGTTGTTCACAGTATTGTGGGCATTAGGCTTGTCTCATCTCTTTTTTCTATGGATTATTGCCTACTTTACCGTCTACCAATTGTTTTTAAGAATTAGAAATGCGGCAGAGCATGCCGGTGTACCAAACTTATTGGACCGCAACCCATTGCAACACGCTAGGACAACGAAAGCAGCCTGGTGGGAACGCTTAACTGTTGCACCGAACTATGTAAATTATCATTTAGAGCATCACTTAAGACCAAACGTCCCTTGTTATCAGTTGCCGGCTTTTCATGCTTACCTTCAACAACAGGGTGTATATAAAGAGGTGAAAATAGCTGATGGATATGCTGATGTGGTTCGTATGTTACTACTAAAAACTGAATGACATAAAACAGCACGAATGTTGAGCTTCTGAATGCCTTGAGTTATGTTTACTTTCCTGAATATAACTTTCTACCACCAAGAGAAGCATATATGCACCTTTCAAAAACACTTTTGCTAAGCGCTCTACTGGCCTCAACAAGCCTGTATACAAAAAGCTCAGACGAAGCGGCGTATTTTCCTGAACGAGGACAATGGGAGCAAAAAAACGCAAGTGATTTCGGCATATCTTCCACTAAGCTCGAAAAGGCAGTTCAATTTGCCCTTGATAATGAATATTCAGGTTCACGTGATTTACGTATTGCTATTTTAAAAGGGTTTGAGAGAGAACCATTTCACGAAATTTTGGGGCCAACCAAAAAGCGCGGTGGTCCAAGTGGCCTAATAATAAAAGACGGATATATTATTGCTCAATGGGGTCAACCAGAGCGCGTTGACATGACCTTTAGTGTCACCAAAAGTTACCTTTCTACTATCGCCGGATTAGCCGTCGACAAAGGCCTTATTAAAAAAACCAGTGACTTAGTTGGAGACTATGTATGGAGCGGTGAGTTTGCGGGCCGACATAATAGCCAAATAAAATGGCAGGATCTATTGGATCAATCATCAGACTGGTCAGGCGAATTGTTTGGCATTAAAGACTGGGCTGATAGGCCACCACGAGATGGCGATATCGATGATTGGAAAAATCGTAAACTGAACACACCCGGTTCGGTGATGGAATATAATGATGTGAGAGTTAACTTACTGGCTTATTCATTGCTGCAAGTTTGGCGTCAGACACTTCCACAAGTATTGAAAGCGCATGTGATGGACCCGATCGATGCTTCTACTACTTGGCGATGGTTTGGTTACGACCATGCTTGGGTCACTGTAGATGGCATGCAAATGAAATCCGTCACCGGCGGTGGCCATAGTGGTGCAGGCGTATTTATCAATACCTATGATCAGGCTCGGTTTGGCTTGTTATTTGAGCGTGATGGCAGGTGGAATGATCAAACGGTCATTTCAAAAAAATGGATAGAAGAGGCTTTAACATCATCTTCAGCAAATGAAAGCTATGGCTATATGTGGTGGTTGAATAAAGGCCCACGTAAATGGCAAGAAGTAGATGACGAAAGTTTGTTTTATGCTGCGGGTTTCGGCGGTAACTTTATTGTGGTTGATCAAAAGAACGATTTAGTTGTAGTGACCAGGTGGCTAGAGCCAAGTAAGATCGGTGCATTCATTAGTTTGATTAAAGAAAGCCTGTAAAAAATAGGATTCTTGATATAAGGATTTGAAGCGGATGTATTTATAGAGGATGGGATGAAGCAGAAATAACGAGGCGATGCATGATGCATCACCTCATAAGAAACTTAGATCGTTTCAACGTTTGCAGCTTGCAAACCTTTTTGACCTTCTTCAACTTCGAAAGACACTTTTTGGCCTTCTGGAAGAGTCTTATAACCTTCAGCAACAATAGCTCTGAAATGAACGAATACGTCCTTTCCGCCATTATCTTGTGTTAGAAAACCATAACCTTTATCAGCGTTAAACCACTTAACTGTGCCTGTAACTTTAGACATGTAAACCTCAAATATATATAAATTAATTGCGCAAATCGCTGCGCATTTCGCATTTCTGGGAAGATGACTTACTGAGATTTTTTACTTACAAATGGAAAACGTCTAACAAACGGTCACGGGCGTGAACAGAGAGGTTTATAGCACTTACAGTAACAAACTAAATAACTTTCTTTCAGAAACAAGATTAGTGTAGCACAAAAAACACCATTGCAAATTTTTATTCGTCGATATTAGTAATTAATTCAACTCGTCGGAGCAATGGTGTTATATGTTGATATACCTAAAAGCTAGGGTCGTAGCGCTCTCTCGCCACGAGCAAGGCCACAAACACCGGTTCTTGCGGTCTCTGTAATATCGGCACATTGTGACATGACATCCTCAAAAGCAGAGAGTTTTTCGCTTGTACCCGTTATTTCGATAGTATAATTAGTTGCGTTAACATCTAAAATTCTCGCTCGGAAGATATCAACATTCCGTTTTACTTCGGCTCGCGAAAGCTCTGTCCGAGTAGCTACTTTTATTAACATCAGCTCACGTTCAATATGCGGGCCTTCGGTGAGTTCAGCAACTTTTAGTACATCAATCAGTTTGTTGACTTGCTTTGTGATTTGCTCAATTACCTTGTCGCTTCCCTGAGTAATGATTGTTAGGCGTGACAAACTCTCATCATCGGTGGGTGCAACACATAGCGAGTCAACGTTAAAGCCACGCTGCGAGAACACTCCGACAATACGTGACAATGCGCCAGGGGCGTTTTCCATTAATACTGAAATAATTCTTCTCATTATGTGCGCTCCGTTTTACTTAAGCGCATGTCATCCATTGCACCGTACTTTATTTGCATGGGGTAAACGTGTTCGTTCTGATCTACCGCAATATCCATAAATACCAAACCATCAGTAGCAAAGCATTTTGCCATGGCATCATCTAGGTCGTCGAGCGAGTCGACTTTTATTCCCGTATGCCCATAAGCTTGAGCTAAGGCAACGAAGTCCGGCATAGAATCCATATAAGAGTGTGAGTGTCGACCTTTATAGATCATATCTTGCCACTGTCTTACCATACCCAATGCCCGATTATTCAAAGAAATAATTTTCACTGGTAAACCATATTGCAGGCAGGTAGATAACTCTTGGATGTTCATTTGGATACTGCCATCACCTGTAACAACCACAGATACCGCATCAGGAAAGGCAAACTGAACCCCCATAGCAGCGGGTAAGCCAAAGCCCATCGTTCCCAAACCACCAGAGTTAATCCAGCGACGCGGTTTAGCAAATGGGTAATATAAGGCTGCAAACATTTGGTGCTGCCCCACATCTGAACTCACGTAAGCATCACCATTCGTGTGCTTATATAAGGACTCAATAACGCGTTGTGGTTTGATCACCTGCGATGGCTCGTCATAAGACAAGCATTTCTTCGCACGCCAATCATTAATCTGTTCCCACCAATCTGCTAGCTTTTCAGCTTGTCCGCTAAAATCAACATCAGCGAGCTGATCAAGCATCTGCAAGACCACTTTATCTACTGAACCAACAACAGGAACATGCGCATTCACAATTTTAGAAATAGATGCCGGATCAATATCAACATGAATAATATCCGCGTGAGGACAGAATTTGTCGACATTGTTAGTCACACGGTCATCGAAACGTGCACCTAGGGCGACAATACAATCGGCATTATGCATGGTCTTATTTGCTTCAAGCGTACCGTGCATGCCCAACATACCAATAAATTGCTCGTGAACTGACGAGAACGCGCCTAAGCCCATAAGTGTGCTGCATACCGGAGCATGTAGTAGTTCAGCCAGTTGAGTGACAAAAGGTGCAGCTTCAGCTGCAATTGCACCGCCACCTACATACAACACCGGACGCTGTGCGTTTTGCATCAGCTTCACTGCTTTCTTAATTTGCTTACTGTGGCCCTTCAACGTTGGATTATAGGAGCGCATTGTTACGTCTTTTGGGAAAACGTATTGGTGCTCATTTTGAACGTTGACAATATCTTTAGGTAAGTCGACAACCACAGGACCTGGACGGCCAGTGTTTGCAATATAGAAGGCTTTTGCGATAGCCATCGGAATATCTTCGGCTTTTTTCACAAGAAAACTGTGTTTTACTACTGGTCTTGAAACACCCACCATGTCGCATTCTTGGAAGGCATCTTCACCAATATGCATAGAAGGTACTTGCCCAGATAGCACCACCATAGGGATAGAATCCATGAATGCTGTCGCGATGCCAGTGATAGTATTTGTTGCTCCAGGACCTGAAGTGACTAGCACTGCGCCGGTTTTGCCAGTTGCTCTAGCATAGCCGTCAGCCATATGTGCTGCCGCTTGTTCGTGACGTACGAGAACATGCTTAACATCTTCTTGCGCGAACAGAGCATCATAAATATCTAGTACCGCTCCGCCCGGATAACCGAACAGATGCGTTACACCTACATCTTTAAGGGCCTCTACTACCATGGCAGCGCCCGACATCATCTTCACAGGATAATCTCCTTACGTGTTTTTGTACAAAAAATAAAGCCTACACGCCGGAATATATCCCAGCATGCAACAAGTTAAAACCCAAATAAGGAAAAAGTGAAATATATATCCCAATATTACGCAATATTAGGATGAAAATACTAACAATCAGATGTTAAATTAATGTAAATAGGATAGGGTGCCTAATTAATCATCCAAATCGATATCTACATCATCATCTATATCATTTACTAAGTCGTCATCTGAGCGGCTCTCGCTATTCGACTTCTTCGTACCATGAATGCTGGCATATTTCGGTCGGTTAATTCGGCTTTGATACTTCATCCAAGCACGCTCTGCTATCGATTCTGGTGGTTTATTGCCGATTGCTGATGCAATAAAGCCCGATTCTTCGTCATTCGAAGGGCTAAGGTGTCCATCAACCAATGCAGCAATTAGGCAACCGTATTGCGACAAGGCCTTACTCTCAGCGATTGAAAAATCACCACTGCGAGAAAAGCCATAAGGGTAATGCTTAGGGTCGCTAAACATTCTTTTTAAAAGTGATTCTCTATTCAATTTCGACACAGGTAATTTCTCCCCGAAAACAAAACAAAAAACATTGAAACTCGCCACAAAACGCATTAGTAATCTTTCGTTCAGGGCTTGTCAACACCTAATTTAGTTATCGGTAGAAAAACATATTTTCATAACAGTTTTATGACAGTGCAGAGCCATATTCTAACTGGCCCAGAACGCATCTAAGATCTGCCAAAAACATCATCATTTTTAACTACTTTTTTGGTTTTTCTATCCATGCCCAGTGCATTTCAGCTAACACAGGTTCATCACCACTTTCATCGGTCACTTTAACATCAACTAAAAAGTCACCTTTTGCTTGAGTTTGCAACATATCAACCTGTTCGTCACTTAGCGTAGCGACTGCTTGCATATCACCATAAGCACGTTTGATATATTTTAAGTTCATGCTTTTGATCAAGGGCAATTTGTCACCTGGTAAATTCACACCAACCACAAAGCCTGTTGCTGACTCAGCCAGCAGTGCCATGGTTGCCGCGTGAACACTGCCAATATGATTTTGCACCTTCTTTCTATTTTTAACAAAAAAGGTCACTGTTTGTAGGTCGGTATCTTTAATATCGATTTTGCATGTACCGACTAACTTCACTTTGTATCTGAACAACCAGGTAAGTAATTTAAAACGTAACCAAATTGGCTTTTTCATTGCATTGTCGGCAAATGTTCTTAGCGGGTTAGTGACTGACATATTGACACCTTTTAATGTGTGTACCTCACTGCACGCAAGAGGTTATAAATAAACACGAACCCGACCGATGCGACAAGCGCAAAGGAGAAGGTTCATTCATATGGAGGAAAGCATAGCACAAACAGACCATCTGGTACGATGACTTTAGAGACTTCTATTTTTATGGCTTAAGAGCATTTAACCCTCAATAGTCAGAAAAGAATAGTCTCTCTTATCTTTATGTTGATCAAATAAGCTCGTCAGTCGCTTTAGCCACTTTTTTGTTGACTTGTTTCAATGCGATATAAGAAACAAAAATAAACACCAAGAGCAAACAAACACTGAATACCCCCCAGTGTTCACCAACCAGTCTCTCAATCGCTGAACCAAACATATATCCACCACCGACCATTGCGAAGGTCCAAAGCAGTGCAGATGTAAAATTCAATAAAGTGAACGTTGTCCACGTCATATTAGTCAACGCCACTGGCAGAGCACCGATAGTACGCATGCCTTTGGGGTATCGATACAAGAAAATGTAAGCTTTACCGTAGTGCGCTAACAGGCGCTTCGCTGCGCTTACCGAACGTTGATACCAAGGTCTTGAGGAAAGGTTTTGAACACCATACTTGCGGCCTATGTAAAAACGAAGCTCGTCCCCTAAGTAGCCACCTAGAAAAACTAATGTCGCGACAACAAAAATATTTAGCGCTCCTAGTTGTGCTGCAATACCAGCAAACAAAGGCAAGGAACCACTTTTTAAAGCACAATACGCGAAAAGGATAAGATAACTTAGCCAACCATAATCTTTAATAATAGTAAGAATCGTGTCCAAATGTTGCACTGCCACCTTGGGTTTTAATTACAATTTCTACCTTAAGTTTGGGGGGCTAGATCACGTTCTTAAAAAAGTCGTAATAGTCAGTACGCTGGTGTTTTCTCAGTTTTCTCATTGAAACTTAAGGTCAATAGCCAACTTAAGAGTGGTCTAAGTATCTAAAATCATACAGTAATCAGTATTTAGTAAAAAAAAATTTGTCGAATTGGCGTGTTTGCCGATAACCTTTCAAGTATTGGTGGATTTTGGAGTTCAATAAATATGTATCCATGGCATGACAAAGGTAACGTCGTTTATCGTGGCGTTCTCGTTTTTCAATTTATATTAAGCATATTTATTGGTTTTTTTACCGATAGTTTGCTGTTGAGCATCCTTGTTGGTGGGTTGATTTTATCATTCCCACTCACACTCTTTATTACTGCAAAGCACCTAGTGCTGACTCGTCACGTAGCAGCCATCTCCACTCAATTGTATGCCGCTTTGCATATTCAGCAAATGATGGGCGCGACCTACATGCACTTTGAGATATTCGCAGTAATGGCCGTAACCAGTGTTTACCGCGATTGGAAAGTTGTTGTCTCTAGTGTTGCTGTTGTCGCCGTTCATCATGTCGGCTTTTATGTGCTTCAATCGTCTGGCAGTGGTGTTTTCATTTTTGAGCCTGTTTTTCTCACCTTCTACATTTTGGTGATCCATGCTCTCTTTGCTATCGCGGAAGGAGCAGTCTTGTGTTTTATTACGAAAAAATCCGAAGAAGAAGCACTATCATCTTTAACCTTGACCAACATCATTCATGAAATAATGAAAACACCTGACACATTCAATCTGAAAGTATCGGTGCCTAACACATCGACGGAGTTAAAACAGTTTAGTTCACTTATTAGTTCTTTCTCCGGTTTCATTTCTAAAGCGACGAATGTTAGCAATAACATCTCTGCCGTGTCAGATACCGTGAAGAGTCTATCTAGTGGGGTGAAATCAGCCAGTATCGATACCACGGGCCAGGTTACGACGATAGCCGCAGCCACAGAAGAAATGACAGCGAACAACCACTCGGTAGCTGAAAGGGCACTGGACGTCAATCGCTTATCTCAGGAGTCGAAACTATCGAGCCAAAAAGCAAATGAAGTCGTGTCTGCTTCAAATAGTGAGGTTGACCAACTAAGGCAAGATCTTAACCTCACGTCAGAAGCGATACAGAGTCTGTCAGAGAAGTGCCACCAAATTGAGCATGTAATGGCTTCTATTACTGCAATATCTGACCAAACTAACTTATTAGCGCTGAATGCAGCTATCGAGTCAGCCAGAGCGGGTGAGCATGGACGCGGGTTCGCAGTTGTTGCAGATGAAGTTCGCCAACTCGCAATGAGAACTAAAGACAACACACAGCAAATCAGTGAAATTACACACTCCTTGATTGAAGAATCAAACATCTCCGTTGAGAGAATGAAAGGTTGTGTTGACAGAGCGACCCAGGTTTCGGATTCGTCAAACTCAGCAAAACATATTATTGACACAGTGGTAGAAGGTATCTCTGAAGTGTCAGAAAATATGAGTTCCGTATCAATTGCATTAAAAGAGCAATCAGCGGCCTCACAAGAAATAGCCCGCTCAACGAACGAATTGGCGACGACATCTCAAGCGCTCTCTCACAGTGCTGATGTTTCGGAAGACAGCGCTGAATCACTGCAAGCTGAGGTGCGGAACTTGAGAGCAGAGTTAAACCGCTTTCATTGATAGATTACTTAGGTGCTAGGTGACTAGGGTATTAAATGAGCGTCGCTATCCTTTGTTGAAGTTCGGGGACACACTCTTCTTCAAACCAAGGCGCTTTTTTCAACCAAATATTGTTCCGAGGGCTGGGATGAGGCAATACAATCTTTTCCGCTCTCGTAAAATCCTGATCGATTAAAATATCCGTCAGCTTATTGTTCTTTAGATGCGGCATGTAGCGGTTAATAGCATACTTCCCAATCACTAGCGTTAAACGAATATTCGGCATTTGCTGTAGGAGTTTATCGTGCCAAAGCGGAGCACATTCCTTGGATGGCGGTAAATCGCCCCCTCGCCCCCGACCTGGATAACAAAATGCCATAGGCATGATCGCAAATTTATCTGCTTGATAAAATGTAGTTTCATTAACACCAAGCCATGAACGCAGACGTTTACCGCTGGGATCTTGAAAAGGGATGCCCGAATTATGGGCGGCACTACCAGGTGCTTGGCTTGCAATCAATATTTGAGCCATAGGATGCAGCTGAAATATTGGGTTTGCACCCAAAGGCAAGCGCTGCTCGCAAGTGCGACAATTTTTTAAATCACAAATAGTCTGCGAAAACACACCGTCATCTTTCAATTGCCTCTCCTTTATAATTACCGCATGCCCCCTTTGAAGTGTCGCAAGTTTCGCTAGAAATACCTTACTGTACTCTTACTTAATAGTCACTTTTGTTCTGGAGTAATAGAGCAAACGTCCTGCTATATTGCTATACAGACACATGTTGGATGTCACTGCTCGCATTTCCATATTGAATTCAGTAGCTCTCCCCACGCAATACTAGGGTATCCGGGCCAATAAACCAGCAGTATTCCCTTGGTGATATGTTCGATGAGGTACAAAACGTGTTTATTGAATCAACTGTAATTGGAGAATCACGATGTCAGTTTATCATAGCGTCACTATCGGTAATCAAGATCAAAAGTCCCAAGGCCACCATAAGGGAAATAAACAATCATCCGGTTTTACATTGGTCGAACTTATGATTGTCGTTGCTATCATCGGTATTTTAGCAGCTGTAGCTGTTCCCCAATATAAACAATACGTATTGCGGGCCCAATTAACAGAAATGGCCACTCAGATAGGCAGTTTTGCTCGTGCGTTTGAGGTAGCCAAACAAGTAAATGGAGACTATCCCGACGACACTCACCTCACTTTACCGCAAGTAACGGGCTTATTTATTAATGCGAGTGATTGGGCAAGTAACACATTACTAGGTGGCAATTGGAATTGGGAAGGCCCCGATGGTTATAGTTATGCTGGCATCGCAATAGATGGGGCGACGGCCTCAGAGGAAGATATTGCACAACTCGATGCCATCATGGATAACGGAGATTTATCATCCGGTAAATTTCGGAGAACACCTAATGGACGTTACACATACATTATTGAAGAGTAAGCCTACAAAAACGTAATGTTATTACTGTGATTGAGTTTTTTTAAGATAACGTTTAATCATCTTTTCCAAAGCCTCTAACTTAATGGGTTTGGTTAGATAGTCATTCATGCCGCTATTTAGTGCATTTTCATAGTCTGATTTCATCGCGTTGGCTGAGAGCGCTACGATGGGAACCTCATTGTGTCCTGCGGCTCTGATCTTCTGCGTTGCCTGGGTCCCATCCAATAACGGCATTTGCACGTCCATTAAAATAAGATCGTAGTGCGGTGAATTGTTTACCTTCGTAACCGCTTGAACGCCATCTTCTGCGATATCGTAGCTTAAGCCTAAGGACAGCAGCATTTCACCTGCTACTATTTGATTAATACTATTGTCTTCTACTAAAAGAACATGACCTTCATAACGCTGTTCCGAGGCTCTTTTCTGCTCGGGGTGCTTTTCATATATCATGACTGAATCGACGTCGTCTTTATTGGAGAACCCATATAAACCAATGACGAAATAGTAGAAGTTTCCTAAGGTAAAAGGGTGAGCAATGATAGGACATGACCATTGGACTTCCAGTATACTTTTTAGCTGCTCTGGCTGAGCGGGTGTAACCGCACCAAACCTAATATCTCGCTCCTTTAATCGCTCTATAAACGGAGTCAAGCTGCGAGCTTGCTTTCCACTACTAATATCAAATAATACAATCTCATCAGCTCCTATATAGTCAAGCAATTGCTCTGCGTCGGAGTAGTCAACATACGTCACCTGCCCACTCACCCTTTCTATATAATCGCCGCGAATGAGGGCTTTATCTTTAGCCTCTGTAAGGTAGTAAAAGTGTGACTGAAATCTTTCTTTGTCTTGCAGTAATGAGTGACTGCCTTTCACCATTTTCAGAGGGATTTTACAGGTAAATTGGCTGCCGACATTTTGCTCAGTTTCAAGAGATATAGAGCCATCCATTAAATTAATGAGCTGAGTCACAATAGCTAAGCCCAAACCAGTCCCCCCGAAATTGCGGCTGGTAGATTCATCTGCTTGCTTGAATGGCGTGAATATATGTTCCTTTTGCTCTTCCGCAATACCAATACCAGTATCTGCAACCATGATTTCTAAGACAAAAAAATCGGGTTCTTCACTGTCATTCATTATGAACTCGATTGACACCTTGCCTGAATTCGTAAACTTAATGGCATTGCTAGTTAGGTTTAGAATAATTTGAGACAAACGCAGAGGGTCACCGACAGCTTCCGTGGGTAAATTTGGATCAACATGTAACTCCATGTTTAAGTTTTTCTCAGACGCTCTCAATGCAGACACGGCAAGCACTCCATCAAGCAGAGAGGAAAACGAGAAAACCCCCTTCTCTATCTCTAACTTCCCAGCCTCTACTTTAGAAAAATCAAGAATATCGTTGATTACATTTGTTAAAATTTGACCGGAATAGTTTACCTTCTCAAGATTGGCTCGTACTTTCGTACTTAAATCTTCTTTTAAACTCAAATCAACTAGACCAATGATGCCGTTCATAGGTGTGCGAATTTCATGACTCATATTTGCAAGAAAGATACTCTTGGATGCATTAGCACGCTCAGCAGTAAGCTTTGCTTCTTCTAGTTTCGCATTAAGTGACCCTTGCAATTTGTATAAGTCTCGAGATTCAGCAAGTAAGTCTTTAGTTTGCTGGTTCTTATCACTAAAAACTTGTGCAGCTTTGGCAAGGTTACCGATTTCATCCAAGCGGGTAGAATACGGAATATCTAATTTTGATTCGCCACGCGTTAAGCCTTGGAAAACTTTTGTGATAGATTGAATGGGCGAAATAATCCTGAGAGATGCAAAGAGCGCTATGAGCATACTTATTACCAATCCAATACTAGAAGATACAGTTAAGCTTCGCTCCAAACTATTGATAGAACTGTCAATCTCTTTATCATTTTGGGCCGCTTTTTGTGCAGCTTGAGATGACAATTCGGAGGCCAAATAAAGGAATTCATTTGCAGAACCGGCCATTACCACATTCACCAAAAACGTATAGCCTTGCATGGTATGTGTTAGCTTAATAAATTGATCTTGAGCGGTTTGCAGTTGGCGCAAAGTGAGGTTCTTGCTCTCAAGGGATAAAGGCATGTCTTGTATCGCTAGTTCTGCGTTATTTAGCGCACTCTTGAAGTCTTGAGAAAACGACGAGCTTGGCCTAGCTCTATATTTAAATGCAATTGTTTCTGCACTGGTAAGATGTAATTTATATTGAAACGAAGACTCGCTCGAAATCTGATAAGTGTTGATTTGCTGTTCACTCAAATCAAGTAACTCACCCAAGGCTACCAATACACCCTGATTGAAATACTCTTCTCCTTGGTCTCGACCTATGATTACCTCATTGAAGTTAACTTCATAGTCGAGTAGATGTTGCGTCATCGCTTGAAGAGTTTCGGATGTTTGAATGCCTGTTCGTTGATTATTTTGAGAGAAAAACGTTTGTAAGTCTTGAACACCTTTTTTCACTTCTTCGATTAACACCGCAAAGCGTTTTTTCGCTGCTCGGCTACCTGTATCTTTAAACACCAAGACTTGACGTTGTAGATCCAGAACATCCCTTTCGAGCTCTCTTACTAGCTTTTCTTCGCTAACCGTTTGTTGGTAATCTTTAAAAGCAGATTGGAACTCTCTTTGATTCAATTGAGAAAAGAAAAACTGTGCAGCTAAGACTGCCAGCAGCACTAACAAAAACACTGCAATCTGCAATTTCAATGAAAACTTCATGAATTATTTCTTATCCTTGATAATCACGAATATAATCATGCACTTAGAAACTCATACCATTTTTCAAGACTATAGTCATAAGTTGGCATGACGGTATTCCAAACGGCAACATTCTCGAAGCGCTTTTCATAGCTGCCACCTCGGCGAGTACTTCCTTTCAAAACAGAGACAGCTCCATCAGTTCCTTTTAGAGGTTCAGTGGCAACTTTGCCATCATACCAATAATCATACTCAGCAGCAGAGAGGTACTTACGAGAGCGCTGCGGATTAGAAATATAATAACCTTGTCGAGCAATGAAAGCACCTGGCCAGCCAGACAGCCACCAATTCATATATTCATAAGCAACATCTTTAACCCGGCCTTGCGTGCGAGAAGATAGACACATCACGCCGTGCCAGCCTCGATACCCCTCTTTGGGTGCTGCAAATGTAACAGGGACTCCTTGTCCATTTAAGCTCGATACAGCAGGTGAGAACATACTTTCAATATGAACTCGCTTGGTTTTCATGAAACGCACAGATTCAGGGACCGATGTCCAAAAGCCACTGAAATGGCCTTGTTCTTTGTAAGCGATCAGTATGCTAAACAACTGATCCAGTTCTTGCACACTCATGGCTCCTATATCTTGGAAGCGCATAAAGCCTTTCGCCTGTGCGGCAAGGGCCAAATCAAATAAGCCTATGGTTGGGGCATTGACAATCGCCACTTTACCTTTGTTCTTTTCATCTAACAGCCAACCCCAGCTTTCTGTTTCGTAGGCAACCCCTTCGTCAATAAAGTCCGTGTTGTATCCAAATGAGTCGACGTTGTGAGCATAAGGCAAAAAACTAGCTTGCTCGGTCTGCTCGGCATTCAAACTACCGTCGTTTTGCACGTTCAATAGCTTGTAAGGGGCGTCGCCCGCACCAATTTTTGCTGATGAAGTAATTCTGCCCGTTTTAGTTAGCGAGTTGATCTCATCCCAATGCAAAATACGCTTTTTGTCTATAGCTTGTATAGATCCTGAGCGCCAAAGCACATTAATACTATTTGACCACTGTTCGTACAAATCGAAACTATCTGGATTCGTTAACGCTTTTTGCTGCACAGCGGCACTACCTTTCGGCTCAAAGATGAGTTCAATACCAAGGTCGTCCATTGCTTTCTGGCGTAACTCTTCTTGAAGCGTGACATGAGTGCCTAAGATTCTGAGTTTTGGCTTTGCTTGTCCTATAGAAAAAGTCGAGAATGAGCCCGTAGCCGCGGCTACGCCAGCTGTGGCAAGTCCTTTAACTAAACGCCTTCTGCCTTGGTTTGCTAATCTATGTGTGTTTTTTGGAAGCGTCATTACCAGTTCCGAGTCAATAAGCAAATTGAAGGAATACGGTACTCTTTTTTGACGGATTTGTCATATACGAATCGAAGTTGTAGCTATTTATACTTGATTAGTCATTCCGCGTATACACCGACAACAACGGAAACTTGATTTCACCAAAGTTAACGACTAATGAAATGGTTTCATCGCCATTGAAGCTTTGTGATAACTCACGAGGGTGAATTCTTCGTCCATTAGCAGTTAAGGCCATTAAGTCACTTTTGGTCAGAGTTCGCCGACCGCTTGCCATGTTCTTAATAGTAGCAACCGCCCATCGTTCTCCAGCTTCATTGCTCATTAGCGCTAAATTAACAATGCGAAAATCACTTTCTGTAGGTTGAATATTCGAGTCATTCGGGAACGCTAATTCGAAATTATTCGGGACAACTCTATCCAGCGTTAAGGTATCTTCGTCTGCCTGCGCCCAAGCTGATACGAACAATAAACACAATAAAATCCTTTTGCACATAGCTTCATTCCTTTTTTAAAATCAATATTTCCTTTGAACTATATTAACGAAAAAAGTTTCAGTGGGTTCCTCGCAAACGAAGTTCAACTGGCACTTTTCTATGCTCGGTCACTCCCTCTAGTAACATTGTTGCAGCTTCTCTGCCTTTTTCAATGCCATTTTGAAAGACCGTTGTTAACCCCTCTTTTGCATGCCGAGCCTCCTCAATATCATCAAATCCGGTCACTCTGAGGTCTTCAGGTATTCGAAGATTCAACTGCTGTGCTACACGACACACCGCTAGGGCAATAACATCGCTCATACACAAAATAAGATTGGGTCTTTGCTCTTGCATCAATAACAGGCGGGCTGCAATTTCAGCTTCTTTGGGTTTGTTGCGATGTAAGTGAATAATATTATCACTGACTATATCAACACCCTTGTCACTTGCACCTGCTTTGAAGCCTAACAAACGCGACCATGTAATTTCTTTTGATGGAAGTGACATGTCCTGCTTGCTCAAACGCTTTACAATAGAGGCGGTTAGAAAACGCATTCCGATGACTGCAACAAGGTCGTTTTTATCTCTAATTGCTGCTTTTGCAAGTTCACAACAAGCCCCATAGTTGTCGACGTTTAATGAGGGCAAATTCTTATAAGTAAAATCTACCGTGACACAAGGTTTCCCTAAACTTAGAATCCTGTCAAAACTCGAACCTCGAGGTGTGCCATAAAAGATGAAGCCATCAGGCAACGTTTCTGCGCGAATTTGAGCGTCTGAAGAAATAGTCGAAGACATTAATAGCATCTGTTTTTGATTCTCGGCTAGTACATCCGAGATACCTTCTAATAGCAGGTTTGCCATGGGATCTGAGAAGCTATAACTTAAGGTATCCGACAGCATGACACAAACAACATCAGAGCGACCAGAGCGCAGAGAACGCGCGGCAAAATGGGGACCTGAATAGCCTAGCTTCGCGCATTCAGATAAAACTCGTTGCCTTAGTTCAGTCGATAGTTGGTCTGGTCGATTAAATGCGTTTGAAACGGTCGCGGTAGAAACACCGATGATTTTTGCTACATCCTTTTGCGAAATGGCTTTTTCCATGTCTTTTTTTTATTTGATAATCCTAGCCCAACAAACTGCCATAATACATAGCGAAAAGCGAGAAAAACGGCGATTATCACCGATATTTCGTCTAAATCGTTTAAGCGATACCGGCTTAAACCCAAGACTGTAAGGCATTGTTTTTATGGAACAAAATAAAAATAAAGCGCTTTCATTGAGCTTCTATTTTTACAGAAAAAGGAGATTCACTGAATTTATTCGATCTAGAAGCAAAAAAGCACAGTTTTCACTGTGCTTTTTTGTAAATTTGGAGCGGGAAACGAGATTCGAACTCGCGACCCCGACCTTGGCAAGGTCGTGCTCTACCAGCTGAGCTATTCCCGCAATGTGGAGGCGCATTTTACAAAAATATGCGCACAGTGCAAGTGTATTTTTCAATTATTTTTGATTTAAGCGATTGAAATGCGCAATGCGCCACATATTGAACAATCAGCGCTTAAATCTTAAACACATGCTCTCTGTAAAACTTCATCTCGTCTATCGATTCAATAATATCGTCTAATGCTAAATGCACGCCTTTCTTTTTGAAACCAGTTAACACATCTGGTTTCCAGCGAGCCGTTAACTCTTTCACGGTGCTCACATCGACATTTCTATAATGAAAGTAATCCTCGAGTTCAGGCATGTACTTCACTAAAAATCGTCTATCTTGACCTATCGAATTGCCGCACAATGGAGATTTACCTTTGGGCACATATTTCTCCAGAAACGCGATAGTCTCTTTCGCTGCAGCTTCAACATCATACTCACTGTTTCTGCAACGCTCTGTTAAACCGGTTGCACCGTGAGTTTTCACACACCATTCATCCATATTGTCGAGCACTTCACTCGGTTGATGGACAGCAATCACAGGGCCTTGAGCAAGAATTTTTAATTCTTTGTCGGTCACAATCGTTGCAATTTCCATGACCACACAAACCTCAGGATCCAAGCCTGTCATTTCCATATCGATCCACACCAAATTTTCTTCGTTAAATGACATACGCCCCTCGTCTAAATTAAATGCCATGAAAAAGCAGGCTAAAAAAGGTAACATGCACACACGTAAAGCGCCAATAACTATTCACTGAAAAGGTCAACGTGGCTAAAAAACCGAAACTATCCGATCGTCAAAAGCGTCAGGTGCAAACGAATCGCAAAAAACGACTGGCTTCAAAGCAGCATACAACGGATGACGCCCACTTGGGTGAACAACTTCAAGGCAGAGTCATTGGCCGTTTTGGCAAGCATGCTAATGTTGAGTGTGACAAAGATGGAATAGTCCACAAGTGCCATATCCGTCGCACTATTAACTCTGTTGTTTGTGGCGATCAGGTTCTATTTCGCCCTAGCTTATCAGACGACGAAAGAGATAGAGGCGTAATCGAGGTGGTGCTTGATCGATTGAGCACACTGACACGTCCCGATTTCTATGACGGTGTGAAACCCATTGCAGCAAATATTGACCAAATCATTGTGGTCAATGCGATTGTGCCTCAGCTTTCCGCTCATATCATCGATCGGTATTTAGTTGCCTGTGAAGACGTCGACATACCACCAGTCATTGTCATTAATAAAATGGAATTGCTTACTGACGAGGACCGTGAGTACGTCGCAGAGGTTATCGATATTTATGAAGAGATCGGTTATCGCGTCATTTACACGAGTTGTGTGACACAAGAAGGTGTCGAAGAGCTTTCAACTTTACTTAAAGATAAAGTGAGTGTGTTTGTTGGTCAAAGTGGTGTAGGCAAGTCTAGTATCATTAATCAACTATTACCTGATGCTGACGAGATTGTAGGTGACATATCTCAAAACTCAGGTTTGGGCCAGCACACCACTACTGCGGCTAAATTACTACATTTTGAGCAAGGTGGTGACTTAATAGACTCACCGGGTGTCCGTGAATTTGGATTGTGGCACCTACCTGTGGAAAAGGTCACCTCTGGTTTTATCGAATTTCGGGATTATTTAGGTGGCTGTAAATTTACCGATTGTAAACATGGTACTGATCCTGGTTGTCTAATTAGACAAGCGGTTATCGACGGTAAAATCAGTGAAGACCGTTACGAGAGTTACCATAAAATAGTCGACTCCCTAGATGAAAACCGTCCCTCTTATTCTAAAGGGTAATGGTACATACTAACTTAATTCCTCTCTTTTATATGCTTTGATGTACAATGTGCGAAAATGATGGTCGGGCAGCATAAGTTCTGTCGACATTGTCATCAAACGCATTTTACGGAGACACTTCAGTGTTAGATTGGTTTAAAGTTCGTGTTCAATATATTTTGCCTAAGCACCTATTATCCCGCATGGTTGGGTGGCTAGCAGCTGCTCAAGCAGGTTTCATTACTCAGTTTTTTATCAAAATATTCATTAAGGCTTTCAAGGTCGATATGTCTGAAGCTAAACATTCAGACCCTAGTTATTATCGTACTTTCAATGAATTTTTTACGCGAGAGCTGAAAGACGACATCCGCCCCATAGAGCAAGATGACAAGCAATTGTGTCATTCGGTTGATGGTCGAGTTAGTCAGTTCGGTAAGATCATTGGTGATGACATTTTCCAAGCGAAAGGTCACAACTACAGCCTAAGTACCTTGTTAGGCGGTAAGCCAGAACTTGCTAAAGCGTTCAAAGGCGGTAGTTTCGCCACCATTTATTTGTCTCCGAAAGACTATCACCGAATACATATGCCAATTGATGGCACATTGACCGATACTTTGCATGTTCCAGGTGAATTGTTTTCAGTAAATCCACTTACCGCTGAAAACGTACCTGGCCTATTTGCTCGAAACGAGCGTGTTGTTACTTTATTCGATACACCTGTAGGCAAAGTAGCGATTGTGTTAGTTGGTGCAACTATTGTTGCCAGTATCGAGACTGTATGGGCTGGAAACATTACCCCACCGGCAGGTAAAACTGTGCAGCACTGGCAACATGAAGGCGAAAACATTTCACTAGCCAAAGGCGAGGAAATGGGTCGATTTAAATTAGGATCAACGATCGTCGTTTGTTTTGAACCCGATGCCGTCGAATTTGCAGACTTGCAAGCTGGTATGGTGACGCGCCTAGGTCAGCCTTTCGCGTTTGTTAAAGAAGCCGACCAAACAACATCCGACACTGATAAACAAAGCGACACCGACTGAGTTTGATGGATCCCGTCAAGAAAAGCCTAATATCATTACACCTTACAGTAATGTTATTGGGCGGCACTGCCCTATTTTCAAAAATCATTCCCTTAGGTGCGATAGATATTACTTTTGGGCGTTCGGTATTCGCCTGTATATTTCTTTTTCTCGTCGCTAAACTCACTGGCGAAGGTTGGCGACTGAAAAGTAATCGTGATTATGCCATCGCTTTTGGGCTTGGGATTATCATGGCGGTGCATTGGGTCACTTACTTTATGGCTATGCAGTATTCAAGCGTATCTGTTGGCATCATTGCCTTATTCACTTTTCCTGTCATCACGGTGCTTCTTGAGCCGTATTTTGAGAAGATTAAACTCTGCTGGCAGGATATCGCTAGCGCCATTGTGGTTTTGGTAGGAATCGTCCTTATTGTACCTGATGCATCCTTGGATAATGACGTTACCCTCGGAGTCATCATTGGTGTGTTCTCGGCATTTTTATATGCGATTCGAAATCTACTACACCGTAATTACTTCTCGCATTACAGTGGTGCTAAAGCGATGGCTTGGCAAACACTCATCGTGTGTCCAACCTTAGTCTTTTTCATCAGCGATGATTTACCACAAATTGATATGCATACTTTATGGTTACTCGTGGCTCTTGGTATTTTCTTCACCGCAGTGCCACACGCGATGGTAGCGAGTGCGCTCAAACACTTACGAGCAAAAACCTTCTCTCTAGTTGCATGTATGCAACCATTCTACGCTGTGTTATTCGCTATGTTTTTGATAAACGAGCAACCTAACTGGCAAACGATTGTGGGTGGTTTACTGGTAATTTCTGCTGCCGTGTACGAAACTATCAATACTCATAGAGAAAACCGAAAAGACAAATAATGCTCATTATTGCTCATCGTGGGTTCAGCAGTCACTATACCGAAAATACCTTAGTTTCCTTTACACAGGCATTGCTCTTAGACATAGATGCAATAGAGCTCGATATTCATCAAGTTGAAAACGAATTCATGGTTTTTCATGACCCATTCATAGACAAACTTACGGATAGCAAAGGCCGCATTTTTGATATGCCATTAGATGAAGTGCGTGGTTTACTTGTAAAAGGAAGAGACCCGATCCCTACTCTGTCTGAAGTGGCAACGTTAGTAGGCAATAGAGTCACCTTGAACGTCGAGGTAAAAACAATTCAATGCGTACAAACCTTTGTGTCATACCTGAGTGATATCATTGTCCACTTGGAATGCAAGGTGGTGATTTCATCGTTTGATCATCCATTACTCAGTTCCATCAAAAATGCGTTTGATTATCAGCTTGACACCAATTTCGTACACGCCATCGAATACGGCGCACTTATCGCACACACACCTTATGATCACGCCAAATATACCGAAGCGCTAGATGTATCAATAGCCGCTATAGATTGGAATGTTGTCACACCTGACTTTGTTGATGATGCTCATCGAAGAGGTAAAAAAGTGTGGTGTTATACGGTCAACCACGAGCAGACCTTAAGTGAGCTTTTGCAAATGGGAGTAGATGGAATATTTACTGATAGGCCAGATTGGGCAAGAGCGTTTTTAAAAACTCAGTTAGACCCGCAATCTGACTCACATTTTTGACAACTCTTACATAAACGTAGATTCGTGATGTGAGCAGCAATGATCAGGAAAGCACCTATCGCAATGGTGAAAGGCTCATATTCATGACCAAAGATATCTTTGTTCCAATAAATCAATCCACCTAGTGCAAGAGAGTATAAAGGGTACAACTGACGGTGGTATTTGTGAAAACCAACAAATAAAGCAGCAAAACCGACTAGGATTGAGAAAGTAAGAATTGAACGCTCAAACCATTGTTCGGCAAACACACTGCTCGCTACTAACGGAGCAATCGGCAACAACAAAGGTAAAAGCAAGCAATGAAGCGCACACAAGCTAGACACCCAAATCCCTAGCTTGTCAAGAATGACATTGCTAGTTCTTTCGGCTTGCTCAACTTGCACAGGTTTGTTTGCGTCCAAGTTGTCGTCCAATATTTGTGGTTTGATGTCAGCGACTTTGCTGTTCATTTACTCTTCTCACTAGGCAGAAGCGTTATTCTACGCATACTGCATTAAATACCCAATCACATTATCGTTATAATATAACATTTAAAAATAAGACTGTAAAAGTAAATTATGTATACGGAGGTATTTTTACTCAGGAGCAATGGCGCTAGTTTGTGAATCATTCTCTTGCTTGAGACGATTCTCTTTTGCTAAGCGCGGAGCAGACATGAAAGATTCATTTTGGATGTTGAGGTATTCGCTCACGGAAATCAGTTCAATATCATCCGGAAGGTCATCAAGCTTCTTTTTGAGAAACTCAATAGTGACTGGATAGGGATGTGCGATACCAATCACTGATCCGTTTCGTCTCGCTTTTCTTAACATCTGCGAAAACTGCTTCTCAAGAAAAGCTTCATTCGCAAAATGATCGAGAAAAACGTGTCGAGTCGCAGAGTATACGCCGTGCTGTCTAGCTATCTGATGTGCTTTTGAAAACTTAGTTGTGCGACTGTCGATAAAGTATAAACGATTGTTGTTTAATACTTCCATTACCGCATTCATTTGTAGCGTAATTTGTGTCAATTTGCTGCCCATATGATTATTGACACCAATCGCGTGAGGCACCGACTCTAGAGCGCGCAGCATTGCCATTTCAACTTCGTCAGGATACATGCTTGCCAATATAGCTCCTTCGCCTAAAGCTTCTCCATGCAGAGACTCCATTGGCATATGCAACATGACTTCTCTCCCCTGGTGGAAGGAGAATTCAGAGAATTGGGTAGAAAATGGCGTATGAGGCAGTATTGAGAAAGTCACTTTTTCAGAGAGAGCAAAAGCGTCGGCATCGGCACGTTTGTTTCCGATGTCGTCTATGATGATGGCTATCCTGGCCTTTTTCCGTGTATGTCCTGTTGTTTGACTAAGTACGTATTGCGCAACCATTGTTGCATTGGATGTCACAATCGCATTTAGTGCATTTGAAGAGTCAGCAGCGTTTGCACCACTCGACAAAAAGCAAATAACAGTCATACAAATGACTATGATTCTATTTTTTAGCACACTTCTTCTTCACTTTGTGTTTTCAGCTAACAATCCGCGCAGATTGCGACTACTCACTTTTACACAAGTTGTTTATTATTTTTATTAGTCGTTAATAGGATATCAATGCTTAGCAATAATTGCACCTACTTGAAGTTAAATATTTCACACTCACCAAATAATGATAAAAACACTTCTAAAGTATTGAAAGAATTAACTTTAACTCAGCTAGCCAAAAGGTCTTTGTTGTAGATGAAATACAGTAACGACAAAAATTAGTCGCTAAGGCAATCGCGGCTACAAAAGAACAGTCATTTTTTTGAATAATTTCAGCGAAATCAGATGACTCGGTGTATGCTAAATAAATTAAGGCATGTTGAACGAGGAAAATACAATGGCCACTCCAGAAGAAATGCTACAAACCATGATCAAAAACCTACCGGAAAAAACGGGAAAATCGTTGGAGCAATGGCTACTAGAAACCCAGAAACTCACATTTACTAAGCATGGCGAGTTCTTAAAATATCTAAAACAAGAGCATGGTGTGAGTCATGGTTTTGCCAACCTAATTGCAAGTAAAACACTCGATGCAAAAAATAGTGACCGACAGGACGATCCTTTGCTTTCCCTATATGCCGGTCCAAAAGCGGAGCTAAAACCTATCTATGATCGCTTGATAACGCACATTACTAATTTTGGCTCCGACGTGGAGATCGCCGTCAAGAAATCTTATGTTAGCCTGCGCAGAAACAAGCAGTTTGCGATTATTCAAGCCTCTACGAGAACACGCGTCGATCTTGGCCTGCAGCTCCCTGGTGTAGCAGAAACACCTCGATTAGAATCGTCAGGTAGTTTCAATCAAATGGTCACTCACAGAGTCAGAATAGAAAGTCTGGAAGATATCGACTGTGAACTAATCGATTGGCTTGAACTCTCATACGATAGAAATTAATCACTGAATCACAAAATGACTTTTGGCTCATTCAGCGGAAAGTCAGCTTTGATATTCTAGTCTAAGATTCAAGGGCTCAATAAAGAGCATGTTAATCAACGGACTGTATCGGGAAAAACTATGGCTAACTTCGCAAAAATCTCTTTTGGTATCGCTACTACAGTGTTACTGACGTACTCCTCATTAACGCTGGCGCAAACATCTTTCAGTAATGCTGATGCAAGCGCTTGGAGTAATAGTATAGCAGCCAACGCAAACCAGCTCGCGGTGCAAAAAGCAAAGGCCCTAAATGCTAAAGGTGAGTTTGAAAAGGCGACTAGTATTCTTGGCGGTGCTGACAAAACACCGGAAGTCTATGGCTCTCTCGTCATCAACTTAGCACAATATGATTTAGACGAAGCGGAAGACATCGCAAACGAGTCAATCAAGGCTTTTCCAAACAATGCACGACTGCACTATTTACGCGGTGTCGTTATGGGTAGCCAAGCACAAAGCTCAATCTTCAGCGCCTTAGGATATGCTGAGAAATCTTTGAATAGCTTTCAAAAAGCAGTTGAACTCGATCAAGAAGAAATTACATACAAACGAGCTCTGATGAGTTTTTATCTTGCTGCGCCGTCAATTGCCGGAGGTGACGAAGATCTCGGTAAAGCTCAACTAGATGCAATAAAGATGGCGGACCCACTGCAAGGTGTTTATGCTGAATATGCTTTTTTCCAAATGACAGACGAGCCAGAGAAGGCTTTGGCATTATTACAAAATTCGGTTCAAACCTATCCGCAGGAAATTAGTTTGGTATTTAGGCTCGGTGTCTATTATTCACAACAAGAAGATTACGACAAGGCTATGCCCTATTTTATGCAAGCGTCAGAAATGCCAAGCCCAGCATTATTGCGTGACCCCGATACAGGGGACCTTGAAGCAAGCTATAGGCGGAATATAGAAGCTAAACTTAGCGCACTTTATCAAGTAGGCAGAACCGCTGTTGTGACAGAAAAAAACACGGCAAAAGGCATCGCTGCCATGGGTGCTTTGCAAGCCGCAACTGAGTCAAGCCAGCTAAGTCCAGAAAGCATTCCTAATATGAATTGGGCAATGGCACGTTTAAGTGAGTTGTATATTCAAGCAGGTGATAAAAGCGCCGCTAAAGCGACGCTAGCTAGTGTTAAAGTGGGCGAAGACAAGGATTTAAAGAAACAAGTGAAGCGGCTGCAAAAAATGCTGTGAACCGCAATCCCCCCTCTAAGTCTGGCGCTGGTATCTAAAACTATTTAGCGCCATACTTACCACTCATAAGTCACATCACCCACTCCGCTTACAACTTAGTCGGCTTAAATGTTACTTGGTAGCGATAATCGCGCCACGGTAAACGGTATTTAGGTAAAGGTGGAGTACCCCAAGAGTCTGTGCCGCCAACACCCCGTTGTTTGTAATCGATATTAATGAATATCCGATCTGTTGGTGTCAGGTCGTGAGGATGCTTTCCTGACTTATCAAACTGGTCGTAGTCATTTACATCAAAACGCTGTGCACCAAACTCAAACAATGGCTCACCCAACACCTCTAAACCTACACCTGCGGAATTAACAAAACTCGCATGGCGAACATCAGTTCTAAAACCGTTTTCTTGTGGACGCACATAGCCAAAATAAAGATCATCTATCGTAGCACTATATTGACCAACAAAAGCGGATGCCTTGCGATCCCAATAACTTTCATGTGGCCCCCGACCGTACCAAGCAACTCGATCAAAATTACTCGGCATCTGAAGCAAAGAACCTAAGCGAGGTAGTTCTGAATGAAATTTATGTGGCGCAGCATAAAACCACACATCCATAGTAACCGTTCCTGCTGTCGAGACGACATAAGTAACTAAATAACGACTTTCTACCTCTTTCAAATAATGCTCTGTTGATACAGTGATGCTGCCATCGTCACGTTTTTCAAAGGACCATTGGCTTAGCTCAGTGTTTTCACCAGCATACTGCCAAGCCTTAGCTTTTTCCGGAAAGTTTTCGCCGAAGTCATTATCTGTTGGTGCTCGCCAAAACGAGGGTTTGATGGGTGCTTTTAGCAAGGATGTATCTTCGTATGCCAACTGCTCAAGCCAACCACTTTGTTTGTCAAAAGTGAATGTTGAACCTGCAGCTATCAGTGTAAGCGTCGTGGGCGTTTCTTCGACTTGCACGCTAGCCGTGTTGCTTTCCACTTCAAGTAAAGAGGCTTGATGCTGGTTTGCCCAAGGCAATTGTACTCGTCCAACACTGTGGCCTGATGGCAAACCTGGCTTAGCGTCTTTTATCACAAAATCAAGGTTAACAAAGTACTCTTTACCTAGCTCAGGCATGACAGTATGCGCCAAAGAAACCAATTGATCAGTTTGAGCTTCTGCACTTAAGTCTTTCACTTCTCCTGAGGCAACGACTTCACCATTCGCAATTATTTCCCAGTGAAGCTTGAGATCACTTAAGTCAGTAAAGAAGCGTTTGTTTGTGACCCGAATGTCACCCTTAGCGATGTCAACTGCCGATGCATCAACGTTTTGATAAACCTTTTTAACTTCATGAGCATGAGGATTAGGTGTTCGGTCTGCCGCGAGCATCCCGTTGGCACTGAAGTTACCATCGTGATACATACCAGGTAGTTCCAAATCACCACCGTAAGCCCAGTAAGTTTCACCTTGCTCGTTTTTGCGCTCGAAGGTTTGGTCGACCCAATCCCAAATAAAACCGCCCTGTAAACTTGGGTATTGCTCAATAACCTGCCAATAATCTGCCATATTCCCAACTGAATTACCCATGGCGTGCTGATATTCACATAGAATTAGAGGGCGCGTTTCACCCAATTCCGCATAATGAATCAAGGTATCGATACTGGCATACATTTGGCTGTACATGTCTGTATGCCTGCGCAATTGGGCCTGCTCGGACATGACAGGAAAAGAGGTTCGAGTTTTCAACCAATCATAAAGTGCTTCAATATTAGGACCATCACCACTTTCATTGCCAATAGACCAAATGACAACTGATGCATGATTTTTATCGCGTTCAAACATATTTTCAACACGATTGAGGTATGCTGCTCGCCAATTCGGCATGTTGACCATATGTTTATCTGGATCGTAAGAATGACCTTGGTTCGCCGCACCAATACCATGAGATTCAATATTCGCCTCATCTACGACATACATGCCATATTCATCAGCAAGTTCATACCAATATGGATCGTTAGGATAGTGCGCTGTTCTTACCGCGTTGATATTGTATTGTTTGAGCAAAGCCATATCTTCGCGCATCGATTCGCGTGATAAAGCATGGCCGGTTGTTGGGTCGTGTTCGTGGCGATTTACGCCTTTGAATAAAACTGGTTTGCCGTTAATCAAAACATTGCCATCTTTAAGTTCACTGGTGCGAAACCCAACGCGCTGCCAAACAACTTGAACCAGCTCTCCTTCAACCTGCTCCAAGGCTAATCTTAGCATGTAGAGGTTGGGAGACTCTGCACTCCAAGGCGCTACTTGCGGAATAGTTGCAGCAAATGACAAAGATTGTGAGCTTTGGGATGGGTCAAGCGCTGAGTTACCCTGAGCGACCACTTTATTCTGTTGATCAAGCACTTGGTAAGTTAGCAATAAACCCTCTTGCTTCTGTTGGTTATCAATCTCAACATCCAGGGCTAGTTCACCGTCTAGGTAACTTCCATTCAACTCGGTATTGGCATGAAAATCTTGAATGCGCGTTTGTGGCGTTGCGTAAAGGTATACATCTCGCGTAATACCACTTAATCGCCACATATCTTGCAACTCCAAAAAGGTACCATCAGACCAACGATAAACTTCGATAGCGATCTCATTAACACCAGAATGAGTGTATTCGGTCACATCAAATTCAGACGGGCTTTTAGAGTCTTGAGCAAAACCGACATAGTTACCATTCACCCATACATAATATGCAGACTTTATGGCGCCTAAATGAAGAAACACACGTTGTTCTTGCCAATTCGCCGGAACTTCAAATGTGCGTTTGTAAGACCCTACAGGGTTATCATCCTCTGGCAATTCGCCGGCCACAGGTTGGTCGGTAAAGTCGACCCGCATATTTACATAGTTAGGAACACCATAACCCTGTAATTGCCAGTTGGCAGGTACTGGAATATCGTCCCACTGAGAAACATCATAATCAGCTTCATAAAATTTTGCTGGGCGTACATCAGGATTTTTACCGTAATGAAACTTCCACTGACCATTTAGTAATAAATGGTTAGGCTGACTCCAAGGTTCACTGACAAAATTTCCTGGATCGGCATTAAAGGCATAAAAAGAGGCCCGCATGGGTAATTTGTTTACCGCAAAGACTTCTGGATTCTGCCATTCTTTGAGTTCTTTCTTTTGGCTAACTTGATTGTTATTGTCTTGCATATTGTCCACCTTAAAACAACTAGATAGCGCGAGCATTACGCTTAATAGCACGAAATATTTGATATACCTTCTAAGCATAAGATTACCCTGAAAATACTGATAACATTATATTATACTATTTATATTATAATTTGCAGGGCAATTCGTACTATCACAGCGTTCTTTCGTGGCTAAAATCAAGTCAGGGTGCAGGAGTAAGCGGTGGGGCTAAAACTAAGCATCTAAGGAAAAGGCAAAAGCCACATAGTTTGTGGCTTTTGTTTTGGACGGTACTTACTGTTCTGGTTTAGGCATAAATACTTTAAAACCGCATAAAGCAGCAATAGTCACCAAACCTACCAACAAACCAAGCCAAGGCTCAAATACGCTGAATGCCATTGCGGTGATGACCATCGCGCCACGTTCGGTAGCATCATCAACCAGTGACAACGCAAGCGTTGCACATGCAAACGCAGTTAAAATTAACGTCACTGCTAAAGCGACTGGAAGTAAGGGTTGAAGTAAGGTCACCAGTGGTAAGAAAATGAATAAGAAAGGCAGCCCAAAAGCATAGAAACTACCAATACTGTCAAATATAGAATCTACTTTCTCTCGACCTTGCGTCCAACGTTTCAAGAGTATGACCTGGATCCCAGTCCATAATACACCTTGTGTCGTAAAGAAAGGCGCTACAATTCCCATCATTACGTTACGAAGACCTGTTGCCATGTGCGCACGACTGCCATTTAATTCCAACTTCTCGTCATCACGCTGCGTTTGGGCTTGTTCAATCATTTCGTTGCCGGTAACTACATCACCGAAAAACAAAATATAGGTGATAAGAGCAAGAGGAAATGCCGCGATGAAGGTATCAACAGATGGCCAACCAATATGGAATGGCGATGCTTTATCCCACAGGGATGTTGCAGCAGCGCCCACATCCAAGATCTCCCAACGAATATTGTATACGAATTCTCCGGTGAAATAGCCGACGCTACCCGCAATAATAAAGCCTGGTAGTAATCCAAACCCTAAAATCATGGCCAGCACTTTGTTGTTTGCAGCCATAGCCTGCAATGGTTTGGAGAACGCAAAAACTAAACATACTACTACGCCCAAGGTTCCAGCAATAGGTGCTGATTGAAACACGTTCGCTGCATCACCATCTTTAGTCACTCGAAGAAACGCGGCGACAGCTGCACCAAGGATAATTCCGCCCTTGAATACATTGGGAACAACTTTGATCAGCTTTGCTCCCAAGCCGGTGACGCCTAGAAATATTAGAATAAAGGCAAAATTCAAAGAAAGTGCCGTCATGGCTTGAAATTGCGCAGTATGATCACCTAGATACGCAGGCGTAGTGATGAAGGCCACCACAAAAGGGATTGCTGGTGTCAGCCAGCCAGGAGCATAAGGGTCACCAAAAAACATCCAAGAAAATGAAATGAGTAAACTATGGAACATGGCCATTACTACGGCTTCTTCAAAACTTAGCCCCAACAAAGCCATAAAATAGGGCACTAACGCGAGACCTGTCGCACCGGCTACAGCAAGTCCCTGAAGCATATCGGCCAATGAAAAACGTAAATGAATCAAAGGAATACGTGCTGTGAATGGTCCCCACTTCAGACCAGGTTGAACTTCACCATGTTGTCGTTTCGGTAACATATTATTATTCTCGTATTTTGTTTTATTGTATTACTTGTCGCCACGAATGAGTCTAGCGCTTCATTTTAGTGCTAGGCCAGCAAGGTGTTCACGACAAAAAATAATTATCCAGATACTAATACAACATTAATTAACAAAAAGGTCTCATTTTTTTAACATATAAGAAAGTATTGGATTGAGTGATAACTATGACGGATTAAGAAAAACAATCGGGAATAGGAAACAAAGAAACAGGTGTTTGAATAACGTCGAGATTAAGGTGTAATTTGCGTCAATGAGAAACGGAACGAGGTTCCTTTGCCTAATTCACTGCTCACCTCAAGTTTTGAATCGAGCAATGCCATTAACTTTTGACAAATAGCTAAGCCTAAACCGGCGTGAATAGCACTATCTTCTTTTGAGTTGGAAGCTTGATAGCGCGCTTTGAATATATGATTTAGCTCACGCTCGCTAATACCAACACCGCTATCTTTGACCTCAATAGTTAAATATTTGTCTGCCTCAACAACATTAATATCAATATGTCCATTTTCCGGCGTGTGTCTGATAGCGTTCTCTATCAGGTTGGTGAGCACTCGCTCTAACTTTCCAATATCTGCGTGCACATAGCCATTTTGTGCAGCGGCATTAACGTTGAGTGTAATTCCTTTGTTTTGTGCATTCATTGTGAACTTTGCCGCAACATCATGTAGCAGCTCGGCTAACATGAAGCTCTCTTTCTTGAGTGTAACGTGGCCGCCCTCGAGATAGGCTAGTTCAAAAATTTGGTCAATCAAGCGTTTAAGGTTAAACAAGTTCTTTTCACAAATATCCATAAAACGTTGACGCTCATCCTCGTTAATACTGCTTCCTTTTAATGACAGAGTCTCGATATAACCTTGCAAGTTTGCTAGTGGCGTTCTTAAATCATGTGATAAATCAGCGAGCAAAATTCGTCGTTCATTATCAGTTTGTTTAAGCTTTTTCATTTGCTCATCAATATGATTGAGCATGTCATTAAACGAAAAACCCAAACGCTGCACTTCGTTACGACTCTCATTTCGCCAAGGACGCAACTTTACACCAGAGCCATCAAGATCAAATCCGCTCGCCCTAAAGGTATCCATGTCATCACTTAATATCTTTAAAGGTGCTGTAAAAAATCGAAACAGCAGCAACAAAGCAAATAGTAAAAACAATGTCGCTGCAACAATGATCATTGCGAAAGTTTGCACTCCTTCGCTACGTTTTAGATTTTCTACTATCGAGTCATAGCGTGCGCCACCAATGATGACATACAAATATCCTTGCAACAGTTCTCCGTTATATACTGGCGCTGCAGAAAAAATCTTATGTTTGTTCTCTGACTTGGGATCATCACCTCGAACAGGTAAGGTTGGGTTTGGTTCAAGCAGGCTTAGTATTGGCGCCAAATCAATACTCTTTTTGATGACTTCGCCTTTTTTGGCCGAATACGTTTTAATATTTCCTTGGGTATCTAAAAAATAAAATTCAAAATTTGGCCCCAATATCATCAGCGTATGGAACAGATTGCCCAAGGCATCATAGTCATATACTCCGGTTTTCAATAAGGGATTATCAGAGACTAAATGTGAAGCTAGATCGAGATGTAACATCTGCTCACTTTCGTCTTTCATTGAATCTTGTAACCGGCTCGATGCCAGCACAAAAACACTCAAAATAACGAGAAAGCCAAGGACTAATGACACAGATAAGCGCTGATAAAAACAGAGTTTAGGACGCCACATCTAGCTGGCTCTCTGCTGCTGTTGGTTGTTGAACTTATAGCCGACACCCCATACCGTTTGCACATATTTAGGATCGGTTGCATCGCTTTCTACTTTTGCACGCAATCGGTTAATGTGCGAATTGACGGTGTGCTCATAACCACTGTGTTGGTATCCCCAAACAGACTCCAATAATTGAGTGCGTGAAAAAACCTGATTTGGATGTTGCATCAAATGATACAAAAGTTCGAACTCAGTGGCGGTTAAATCAAGTGACGTTTCATTCTTGGTCACCTGACGAGTCTGTTGGTTAATGCGCAGTTCACCGCTGATGATAATATTGCTAGGTGAGCTAGGCTGCTGTTGATTTGCTTGCTGAATTAGATGAGCTTTTCGAATTTGTGAACGTACTCTAGCCTGCAGTTCTCTCACGCTAAATGGCTTAGTCATGTAATCATCCGCGCCCAACTCTAAGCCTAACACTCGGTCTGTTTCTGAATTTTTGGCCGTTAACATGACAATTGCTTGTTCTGGCTTTTTTTCTCTTACCTTGCGGCAAATATCCAAACCACTCATGTTAGGTAGCATCACATCGAGTAACATCAAACAAAATTCATCGCGTAATGCAATTTCGCATGCCTGAACACCATCGGCGCAGTGGGTAATTTCCAGTCCCAACTCAGCTAAATTGACTTGAATGAGAGTGGCGATATCTAAATCGTCCTCGACTACTAGTACTTTATCCGCCATCTTTCTTCCTCTCTTGCATCCCATCTATTCATAGCTGAGCTATGTTATTTACATACAGGACCGAGATTAACGAAGAAATATCTCAAAAGTATCACGAAAAAGACAAATTTTTGTGCTGCCCTATTGTAGGCAGCTGGTTTCATTTAAATCGCAGCAGCTAGTTCTGCTCCCTGGCGTATAGCACGTTTGGCATCCAATTCAGCAGCAACATCGGCACCACCAATAATGTGAACTTGCATACCAGCAGCTCTTAAACTCGCTTCAAGTTCTTTGAGCGGCTCTTGCCCAGCACACACTACGACATTGTCGACATCAAGTAGCATCGCTTTGTCATTGATAGTGATGTGCAAGCCCTCATCATCAATCTTGTTATAGCTGACGCCATTCATCATTTGAACTTTGTGATTCACCAAAGAGTTACGATGGATCCAACCCGTGGTTTTACCTAAACCCTTACCCACCTTGCTGGTTTTGCGTTGCAATAAAAACACCTCTCTGGGCGGCTCATGCAATTGCTTTTCAACCAATGCGCCAGGTTGACTAAATGACTTGTCTATACCCCAATGTGTTAACCATTTATCCAAATTAGTTGTTAACTGCTCTTCTTCAACTAAATATTCCGAAACGTCAAAGCCAATACCACCCGCACCAATCACAGCAACACGTTTGCCTACTGGCTTTTTGTCGCGTAACACATCGATATAACTCATTACTTTGGCATGATCATGCCCTGGAATGGTCAAGCTACGCGGTTTGATACCGGTGGCCATAACCACTTCCTTGAAGCCTTGCTCTTTCAGCAGCTCAGCATCAACACGCGTGTTCAGGTGTAATTTTACGCCGGTAATTTCTATTTTGCGTCTGTAATAGCGCAAGGTCTCGTAAAACTCTTCTTTACCAGGTACCTGTTTCGCGTAATTAAACTGCCCTCCAATTTCACTGCTTTGGTCGAATAGGTGAACTTCATGACCACGCTCAGCAGCATAGGTTGAGAATGCTAAACCCGCTGGACCGGCTCCAACGACAGCGACCTTTTTCGGCATCGCCGCTGATTTAAAAATCAGTTCAGTTTCATAGCAGGCCTGAGGGTTCACTAAACAGCTCGCCCGTTTTTGCTCGAAAGCATGGTCAAGACAAGCTTGATTACAAGCAATGCAGGTATTAATTTGGTCCGACTGATTCCTGCTAGCCTTCGCAACAAAGTCTGGGTCAGCTAGGAAAGGACGAGCCATCGATACCATATCAGCGTGACCTTCAGCCAAGACCGATTCAGCCACTTCGGGCGTATTGATCCGATTGGTTGTGATCAAGGGAAGTGACACTTCTGCTTTCATCCGCTTGGTTATCCAAGTAAATGCCGCTCTGGGGACCGACGTTGAAATAGTCGGCACGCGAGCTTCGTGCCAGCCAATCCCTGTATTGATAAGGGTAGCACCCGCTTTTTCAATCTCTTTGGCAAGATAAACGACTTCTTCCCAAGGCGCGCCTCCCTCAACCAAATCAAGCATCGATAAGCGGTAGATGATAATGAAGTTAGGCCCTACACGTTTTCGGGTTTGACGCACAACTTCAATAGCTAATCGAGCACGGTTTTCTAGGCTTCCACCCCATTCATCCGTGCGAAAGTTTGTTCGCTCACAAAAGAATTGATTGATCAAATAGCCTTCTGAACCCATTATTTCGACGCCATCATAACCTGCACTTTTGGCATAATTAGCGCATTCAGCATAGTCTTTAATCGTGCTTCGAATACCTCGAGCAGATAACGCTCTTGGCTTGAATGGAGAAATCGGTGCTTTCACTGGCGAAGCTGATACTGCTAATGGATGATAACCGTAACGACCAGAGTGCAATATTTGCATACAGATTTTGCCACCTTCTGCGTGCACAGCATCGGTAATCACTTTATGTTTTTTTGCATGGCGATTGCTGGTCATTCTGCCAGCAAATGGGGCGACCCAACCGGCTCGATTCGGTGCAATGCCGCCTGTGACAATCAGACCAACGCCACCCTTTGCGCGCGCAGCATAAAACGCGGCCAACTTGTCAAAACCGCCTTTTTCTTCTTCCAAGCCTAAGTGCATCGAGCCCATAAGCGTGCGATTTTTTAGCGTCGTAAAACCTAAATCTAAAGGTGTTAACAAGTGAGGAAAAGCCACCGTGTCTGTCATTTTTTGTCCTTTTTTCTTAGCAGGTTATTGCGCTTCGAGTAATTACGCAAGCTCTGCGATACTACTCACACATAATTCCGAATATTGTTTATACTATTTAAATAGGTACAAAGAGCAATTCCTTCAACGAGTAGAGTAGATTAACTTCATATGACTACAGACAATAACACTGACTCCATCCTTACAGAGCTGCTCAAAACCACACAGGTTCGCAAGCTTGAAAGCTTACAAGCTTTGTGGAGTGGCTATGGTGAAATTGCTCGCTATCTTGATATTGATAATGACCGTAGCTTTATTGTCAAAACTGTCGATCCTACAAACAAACAAAAGCACCCTCGTGACTGGAACAGCAACAAATCTCATCAACGCAAACTATCGTCTTATCACAATGAGCGGCTTTTTTATCAAAACTATGCCCACCTAACAGATGCTTTTTGCCGTGTGCCAAAGTGTATTGCAACTCGCAGCAACGAAGATGAAGGTAGCTCTCTCAGTTGGTTAGTCATGGACGACTTAGATGCTTTAGGATTCTCTGCTAGAAGCTCGAACCCGAACATACAACTCGTCAAACTCGGACTGCGTTGGTTGGCATACTTTCACGCGAAGTTTTTGCAGAAAGAGTGCGATAAACTATGGTCCATAGGCACTTACTGGCACCTTTCAACTCGCCCGGACGAATGGCAGAAGATGCCCCCAAGCGAGTTAAAATTAAAAGCGGCTCAAATTAATGTAAAGTTAAACCATGCACAATATCAAACCTTAGTGCATGGGGACGCAAAGGTAGCAAACTTTTGCTTTAATGAAACGGGTACCGATTTAGCCGCAGTCGATTTTCAGTATGTTGGTAAAGGCGTTGGCATTAAAGATGTCATCTACTTTCTAGGCAGTTGTTTATCTGACTCGTCTCTGCACAAAGATGCCAACAAGCTGATTCACTATTATTTTGAGTTGCTTAGACATGCAGCCGCAGCCTATGCTTGCGATCTTGATATTGAGTTAGTCATAAAAGAGTGGGCTAGCCTTACCCCTTTTGCTTGGGCTGACTTTGAGCGATTTTTAGTAGGATGGGCACCTGATCATGCAAAATTGAATAGCTTTTCAAATGAGCAGACTGCAATCGCACTCAGGCAAATCGAGCAATAATCTACGCTGCGAGAAAGATAAGTTGATTAGGCAATTTTTGGCAGCACAATAGCCGTGAGTTCAGACCACAATTTCATTGTTTTTGCTATTTCTAATTGCTCATCTAAGATAGCACTTAAGTGGCTTTCCGTCGTCAAAGGATTGGCTAGGACGACTCTGAAAACAGTGGTTGTTTCACCCTGATATTTGGCTATTTCAATTCTCGTTCTCGACACGAATGATCTACCCGCTTCACGTTGTTGCTTCTGCACTCGAACGGTCAAACTATCTAGTTTCTTTTTGATACTGCTGGCTTCATCGCACGGCATATCTTCTAGTTTAGCTAAAGCTGAAGGTCGCAAACGATAGGTCAGCAAAGATAAAATAGGTGCGGTCATCAATTCAAAGTCAGGATGAGCATCAATCATTGCAGCAAAGGTTTTGGCTTGCTCAATGCTTTTATCGATAAGTAATTCGTATCCACGACGGCCAAAAATATGTAGTGATGAATAAACCATCATGGCCATACCGTTACGAGAGCCCTCTAAGGTTGTTGCTCCTAAATCCTTTGAACCTTGACGTAAAATATATTGGGCATGATGGCGTACAGCGTTGCTATGTCGGGGGTCTTTAAATAAAGCCATGCCAGCACCCATTGGTACATACATCTGCTTATGTGCATCAATCGTAACTGAATCTGCTTTTTCGATACCAGCTAACTTGCTTCTATAGGCCTCAGAAAATAGAGTCGCTCCGCCCCAGGCCGCATCAACATGGAACCAGCAGCCCAACTCTTTCGCAACATCTGCAAGTTCGTCGAGAGGGTCAACGTGCCCTGTTTCAGTGGTACCTGCAACGCCCACAATAGCGAGTAACTTATTACCTTGCTCCTGATAAGCTTTACCAACAGCAAGCGCTTTCTCCGCTTCTAACTGCTGTGAAGGACTGTGAACAGTAAGCATATTGTCACGACCAATACCTAAGATGTCTACTGTTTTAGACAATGAATAATGGCCTCGATTAGAAGACATAATACCAATATTCTCATAGCCATAATGACGATAAGCTGCCGCTAGACCTGCTTTTGCAACACCTGGAAATTTGCCATCGGGCCCCAATAACTGATTCCGTGCAACCCAAAGTGCGGTGATATTGGCAATCGTGCCGCCCGAGCAAAACGCGCCTAATGAATGATTTGCGTTATGTAGGTATTCTTCGTAGAACGCATCGTTTTGTTGATAAATGAGGTTATGCATCATCCCCAAGGTTTGGCGCTCAAGAGGGGTAAAGGCTTTTGACGTCTCTATCTTCACTAAGTTTTGGTTCAAACCAACTAAGAGCTTTGCTAGCGATAAATGGAAATAAGGTAAGGCTGATGTCATATGCCCAATGAATGTGGGCGCATAAGTATTGACTGAGTGAGCAACAAGTTTATCGAGTAGCGCTTCGGCATGCTCAGAGACAAACTCTGGACTGTCAGGAACAGCAGCGCTGAAGAAGTCTTTTTCGATTTCTTCTAGGGAGGTCTTTTTGGTGACCACATGCTGTGAAAGAAAGTCTGAGATATTATCAGACAGATGTCTTTCAATTTTAGCCAGGGTTGAATCAGTATGTTCAGGTTTGGTAAAAACCCTGAACAGATGATCTAAGCTGACTTCTGCCTTTGACAAAATGTAACCTTAACTGAAAACTTTGAAACGCGAACTGTAACTCACTTCTACGCTAATACCAAGATAGTGGATGTGTGAAACGATAAAAATAAAGACCCATAGCACAAGTTTGCCGCTAAATAGTATGAAATTTCATCAGTTTTATCTATAAGACTAAAGACTTCCCGTTAGGAGCTGATATATAGTGAAGAATACGAACATTTTTTAGACAGCTAATAGGCAAGTAAATGGCAAGCGCGCACTGCACGACCGAACTGGGAAACCACCTTAACAAGGGCATTGAATCACAATTCAAGATGGAGCGCGTGATCCCCTATTTCCAGCCAATTATGAACCTACTGAATAATCGTGTATGGCGTTATGAATGCTTGGCCCGATTACTCGGTGACAGCGAGCATATATTTCTGCCTAGCGATTTTTTGAATCTAGTCGAAAAGAAAAATATGAACGCAGACCTCACTCATCATATCTATGAAGAAAGCCGTCGCTACTGTGCCCAGAGAAACATGCCATGGAGTATTAATCTTTCCGATAGCGATCTAGATGATGAGAGCCTTGTGGCATGGCTAATCCATCAACATGAAAACTCTAAGAGCACGTTGTTTGGAATAGAAATTTCACATGCATGCTTGCAAAGCCACCTTCCGATATTAACGTTGCTCCGCCAAAAATGTCCGAACTTAGCAATCTCTGTAGATGATGTGGCTTTCCTATCACCAGCGCTCGAACGCGCCTTGTCTCTTAAATTAACCGCTGTAAAGCTGAGCGGTAATTTGGTAAAAGACGAATCACTCGACAAAGAGCAACTCAGAAATTTGATTGCGTCTTGTAAGTCAACAAAAACAAAAGTGGTTGCGGAGCATATAGAGAGTCAAGCAACCTTGGATACGGTAACTTCATTCGGCATTGAATTTGGTCAGGGCTACTTCTTATCTTCGCCAGCTGCTAGCGTATAAAGCTGCCAACATGGCTGACCCGAGCCTGAGTACTTTCTTTCAAACGGCGTGATTGGGCTGCCTGAAACCGCTTCTATGACGCTATCGATATTGTATACGCTCAAGGCTTGTTGAAACTCCTGCAGGTAAACTAACCAGTTGCTCCTCACTTCAATCGTTTGCCCACATGCCAGCATACTGGCAAAAGCTGGGCTTGCATGCCAACGTTTCTGGACCTGCGATTTTTTAGGATAAGGATTAGGGTAATACAAACACTGACGCACAATCGACCAGCGATTATGTTTTAGTGCTTCTGCGAATAGGCGCCAAAAATCATTCAAGTCGGCTTGGAACACACGCACGTTAGCTGGAGAGTCAAGATTCTCTGTATCGCCAGTATGCTTTGCATAGTGTTGATGCTTGTCCAATCGAGCACTAGACTTATCAATCCCTATTATCCGAGCGTTCGGATACTGTTTCGCTAGCACTAAACTGCTTTCGCCCACACCACAACAAGCGTCGATTATCACATCACCACGGTAACCTTCCAACCACGCAAGTACAGATTCGAAAGCCTTTTTCGTGTGCTCTGCAATAGGCTTTTGAAATGCAGAGAGGCGATACTTCTCGACTAATTCGAGAAGGTTTTCATGCACGCCAAGCTGATTGCTTGAAATTTCTCTTGGCTTTGACTCCATTAAGCGCGTATGCCTGTGCCTTTCGATAACAAGCGATAAGCGATGGCAAACAACACAACATTTGATACCAACAATATTACCAAGGCAGTCATATAATTCACATCGGCTTGCCCAAGGAAGCCGTATCGGAAACCGTTTACCATGTAGAAAATAGGATTGAGCTGGATAACATTTTGCCAAAACTCATTGAATACCGCTTGCAGCATCGACACAGAGTAGAAAACCCCACCCAAATAGGTCAAAGGAGTCAGCACAAAAGTAGGAATAATACTGATGTCATCAAAGCTTTTAGCATAGATACCATTAATTAAACCTGCCGTGGCAAATAGCACTGAGGTAAGCAAAAGCGTTACGATGAGCACACCGAAATGGGCAATTTCGATATCAATGAATAGCATTGATACAAGCGTTACAATAACACCAATGATTGCAGCACGAGCGACACCGCCACCGACAAAGCCCATGATAATGACCCATGTTGGTACTGGCGCAACAAGCAACTCTTCCACATTGCGTTGAAACTTAGCACTGAAAAATGACGATGACACATTAGAATATGAATTAGTAATCACCGCCATCATGATAAGACCAGGTACGATAAATTCCATGTAGCTAAAATCACCGTCGAGCGTGATCCGACTGCCAATCATTTTACCGAAAATGACAAAGTACAAAGACATAGTAATAGCAGGCGGTACTAATGTTTGTACCCAGATTCTTAAAAAACGTGTGCACTCTTTTATCCAGATAGTGGAGAGTGCTGTTAAATTACGATTACTCATCAGCCTCTCCTTTTGCTTGATTCGCTTCGACTAATCGAACAAACAGTTCCTCTAGTCGATTGGATTTATTTCGCATACTCATCACTTGAATTTCTTGTTTTGATAGTTCTTCAAAAACGGGGTTTAAACCGCTGGTTTTTGGCACATCCACTTCCAAGGTTTGATCGTCACTTGCTCTAGACTCAAAACCTTCGATTTGGACTTTACTTGCACCTGAGGCAAGGTCAAACACAAAGGTTTCGACATTTAATGTGGCGAGCAAAGCTTTCATACTGGTGTTTTCAACAATTTTTCCTTTGTCGATAATGGCAATATTGCGGCAAAGCATCTCAGCTTCTTCAAGATAGTGAGTAGTCAGAATTATCGTAATACCTTGCTCATTAATCTCTTTCAAAAACTTCCACATTGAACGGCGAACTTCAATATCGACGCCCGCTGTCGGTTCGTCCAGAATCAGCATTTTCGGCTCATGCATTAAGGCACGAGCAATCATCAAACGACGCTTCATTCCGCCCGACAATTCACGACCCGCGGCATTTCGCTTATCCCAAAGGTCAAGCTGCTTTAGGTACTTTTCAGCTCGCTCTTTTGCTAGCGCTCTAGGAACGCCATAATAACCGGCTTGATTCACCACAATTTGGAAAAGAGTTTCGAACTGATTAAAATTAAATTCTTGAGGTACTAAACCAATGCAACTTTTAGCATTGACAATATCAGTCGCCAAATCGTGTTCAAAAATTTCAACACTACCTTCAGATTTATTCACCAATGAACTGATGATCCCGATGGTGGTAGATTTACCTGCGCCATTCGGGCCCAGCAAGGCGAAAAAGTCACCCTCTTCTACACTTAAATCAATGCCTTTGAGTGCCTGGACGCCACCTTTATAAGTTTTAGCCAAGCCTTTAATGTCTAATGCTTTCATTCTGCCTCTCGAGCAATTATCAAATTATTATCGTTTTTATTAGCGTAACTGCTGATATTTCGGTTTTATCGGTGTTCGTACGAACAAACAACTAGATGTGATTTGCTGATGATCTATTATGCCAAATTTTTGGCTAAAAAGTGAATGCAATTGTGCATAAGCTAGAATGCACTTGTTATTCTCAACTGTTCCTTTATATTCAAATGACCAGAGACAAGCACTAATGTTGATGGCTAAACTTTAGTGCTAATGCACTAAACGAAAACGAAATAAAACGGATTTTAAGGATACTTCCCTATGGACAGAACGTTTCAAGTCTTATTACTCATTACTATTTGCTTAGTCGGCTTACCTGCTTGCAAAGTCACCACCAACCAAAAAAGTGAATGCAATGATGATTATACCTACGCTTGCTTACTCACCAAATCTAATAGTTACTTAAGCAATGACTTAAGCCAACAACTTAGTCTATTGGATAGGTACTCAGATTCCGATGCGAGCAGCAAAATAGAGAGATACGAAAGTGCAAAACCATCTACAGGATTCGAAGATGCTTTTCTTGCATTTCGATTGAGTCAGCTCTACTTTTTAGATAAAGATACTTATCAAGAGGCCTTAAACAAAGCCGAGTATGCTGTAGCCCAAAAGAAACTGAATGCTGGCCATCAAAAATTTGCATTAAAACTTGTTTACGATATTTCTGTTGCCCTACAACTGCGCGAAAAAGCCTTGGCTGCAAAGCAAGAGTACCATCGCTTTATGGGAATACCTTTCACTTCGAAAGATGAACAGCTCGTGTCTATCGACGTTCAGCGAGGACATCCGGAAAGAAAAGACCTTCGTTTTCCGCCTCAATATCCTTTAGAGGCCTCACGCGAACGTATTGAAGGGCATGTTGTGATGTTATTTGATCTCAATGAAGACGGCACAACAGGTAATATAAGAGTCATTGATAGCTTCCCTGAAGGCGTTTTTGATAGTGCCGGAATTAAGGCACTAGAGAGATGGGTTTATTATCCTGAAAACCGTCCTGCTGATAAAAAAAACCAAATGACAGATCTTAAAGTGCGTTTGGATTGGAAACTCGACAACTAATGCCGAGTTTCCTATTGCTTAGTCGTTATTAAGAGCCACTAATTCAGTGTCTAGCGTTTGCAATTCTTGCAGCAGTGGCTCTATTTCATTTTGAAGCATATGCTTTTTCAGCCAAAACCCGCCAAAGGTCATTAGGCCAAGCAATGCAAAATAGGCCATTAGGTAAATACTGGGAGCCCAAGTCCCTAACAGACTAAACTGCAAGCCCCAGAAAAAAGACACCCCAATGATGATGGCGGGTAGAAATGACCATATAGGTGATTTTTTCCAAAAATGTAATTGCAAGGTCAGTCTTCCAATTTCACTTTTTACTCTGTCACTTAGCGACCAACTTAAGGTTTCATCTGGCTTAATTGATCGCCAAAGCTTGATAGGAGTGGTAATGCAGTAGATTGCCATCAGAACAAAACTGAATATCATCAGATTATTTACTTTCCCCGTTCCACTAATATGTTCGTTTAAAGAAAACTCGAATAATGTTTTTGCCATTAACCAATCACCAAACACCATCATCGCAATCACAAACAAGAAAGCCAGAATCGAAACAGTGGTCTCGATGATGAAGTTTCGCTTTACGTTTCGATAATAAATTTGAGTATTGCTTGTTGCGCTCATGATTTGATTTTGAATGTCTATAGAAGATTGCGCAGAGAATGAAGAGTAACTCCGCCAGATCTGGAGAAAAATCTCCTGTTCTAAATCATTATTTTCTCTACCAAATGAATAGTTTCTGGCTAAGCGTTTAATCTTATTTGCATTTTTTTCAATTAAACGCCGAAAGTCTTCTGTCATGATTATCTTGTATTGGGTTTATTAGATTAGTCGTTTGCTAACAGTGATAGTTACATAGCAAAGCCAACATTCCTAACTTGAAGGGGAAAGCGCTTATAGATAAAACGCACAAAGCCCATAGTAAATATGGACTTTGTCGGTTTTAGGAAATACAAACGGTGGTTTAGTTAATTAATAAATGAACGCCTATGCTTGCCGCATAACCTAACGCAATCACGGGCATCCATTTTAGGTGGCCAAAGAAGGTGTAATAACCTCGGGCTTGACCCATTAAGGCAACACCTGCTGCTGAGCCAATGCTCAACAAGCTTCCACCAACACCTGCGGTTAAGGTCACTAATAACCATTGCGTTTGTGACATTTCCGGGTTCATCGTCAGTACCGCAAACATTACTGGGATGTTATCTACTATGGCAGACAGTATCCCAACCAATATGTTGGCATTCAATGCGCCTAATTGCCCATACATAAACTCTGACGTCACGGCGAGATAGCCCATAAAGCCCAAGCCGCCGACTGCCATAATCACACCGTAGAAGAAAAACAATGTATCCCACTCGGCTTGAGCGATTTTGTTAAAAATATCAAATTTACCATAGCTTCCGTGTGGCGTTGAACCGGGTGAACTATCTGGCTCCTGCTCCCAATTTGTAGATTGTTTCTTTAAGAAGAACGAATAAATTTTAAGATAAGCAAATCCCGTCATCATGCCGTAAACAGGCGGCATATGAAGCACTAGGTGAAAACTAATCGCCGTCACAATGGTAGCTAGAAACAAGCCAACGATAACCAGTCCACCACTTTTTATTCTAATTGCGCTGGCGCCATCATCTTGCTTTGGTTTTCCTTGTGGAATCGCAAAGCTCATAATCGCAGCAGGGATCAGGAAATTAACCACCGACGGTAAGAACAGATTGAAGAAAGTCCAGAATTCAACAATGCCCTTTTGCCAAACCATCAATGTTGTAATGTCACCAAATGGGCTGAAAGCACCACCTGCGTTTGCAGCAACGACAATATTAATACAGGCCAATCCGATAAACTCTGGCTTATCCTTACCCACTGCCATTATCACCGCGCACATCACAAGCGCCGTTGTAAGGTTGTCGGCTATCGGCGAGATAAAGAATGCAAGAATCCCTGTTAACCAGAACAAGCCACGATAGCTAAGGCCCTTCCCAACAAGATAGTCACGCAGCGCATCAAATACACCACGTTCTAACATGGCGTTAATATAAGTCATTGCGACAAGCAAAAAGAAGAAAAGCTCGGCATACTCGAGGAAGTTATGGCGTATCCCTTGCTCGACTAAAGTGTGGTCTGCTTGTCCTTGATAGGCTATCGCGATGAGTATCCAGATTAAACCTGCGGCCAAGAGCACTGGTTTTGATTTTCGAAGATGCAACTGCTCTTCTAGAATGACAAATACATAAGCAATGACAAAAATAGCAATAGCAATATATCCCAATGGAGACATCGTAAGATTGATCAAACTGCCTCCCTCACTTGAGCCGCTAGTGCTAGCAAAAACATTGAAGCTCATAGCGAGAGAAATAATCACCACCCAGATAGATCGAAATAACATTCGAAACTCCATAAATTAAAAAGATTGAAATGCGCTGACGCCTTTTTATCAGACAATGAAAAACTCACTATAAGACATTGGTCTACGACGAAAAATTACGCGCGGAGAGTATACTATTTCTCTATGTAGAACATTGATTTCAATCCATATTTGATTAGACTTTGTATCTATAATAACGCTGAATAATGAATATCAAGTTAAGGTGTAAGGGGTGTTGTATGTCAGATGAGAAGTTCGTTGACCCACGATTGCAGGCAAAAGAGGCAGTGTTTGAACAGTTACATCTCAGTACATACGACACAATGACGTATGCGCACGCTATTATACAAGAAGTCAATCAAAGTGGACGTGATATCTCTTCGAGTAATGAGCACTACCAACAACTGCGCCGAGATTACGAAGTCACTAGAGCAATGGCACCTATTGCAGACTCACCGCTGCAGTCTTTTTGTCAGCGAACTGATGATGCAATACAAACTAACAAGCATGCAAATGCCAGTATTGCACAGCTGACAGCGGCAGCAACAAACACCCTAAATCACTGGCGGATCCTATGTGAAATTCCAGAAGATTTACGCGAAGTCAATGCCGTTACCAAACAGCTTAAACAGAATTATCAGAATCATTTGAATGCATGGAAGCATATTTTAAGTGAGTTGTGAGGGAACAAAGCCAGCAAGAATGACTGGCTTTAGTTACTTAGCGAATATTAGTCTTTGTTTAATTTTGCATTCACCAAAGAATCAATTGATAAGCGACCTGCTCCAGATACTGCAACTGAAACGGAAACCGCAAATAAGGCCAATGCAAATTCGTATCCGTTATTCGACATAAACAAGCCATTCTCAAAGTGAACAGCAAAAATAGCGACTAGCATTGTGACAGCTAGCACCAGACCTGTCGCACGAGTGAGCAATCCAGCGAGTAAAAATAATCCGCCGAAGAACTCTGCGCTTCCGGCCATCAATGCCATAAAGTAGCCAGGTTCAAGGCCGATTGAAGCCATCCATTGACCTGTCCCCTCAAGACCGTAGCCACCAAACCAGCCGAACAGTTTTTGTGCTCCGTGAGCTACAAAGATAATACCGGCGACCAAACGAAGTGCGAGTGGAGCGAATGACTCATTGGCGACAAAAGCGTGTTGACGTAATAGCGTGTTCATAATTTATTTCCTCAAAGTGTTATCAATGCTTGTACTAAGTAGTTCGTGACTTAGCGCTTGATTGATAATTTACTCCGATTTAATAAAAAGAAAATCGCTAAAAATAGCAGCTTATTATCTAATTTTTAGAATGGTTCCAAAGCTGACTATTCTGAATCTTCATTTCCCATGAGCCTGCGCTCTCTGCGACGCCACATAACTTTAGCAAGTTGCTTCATGCTCACGTTTGTATCGCTTTCATCGACTATCTGTATGCCTAACAGGCTTTCTAAGAGATCTTCTAGGGTCAAGATACCCTCTAAACCGCCATACTCATCAACCACTAACACCATATGAACACGTGACTTTAAGAATTGGTCAAAGGTGCTCGATAAAGGCATATCACTTAAAACCGTTGGTAACGAGTTAGTCATTTCTGAGAGCTTTTTATCATGCTCATTATTTGCTTTTGCTAACAAAATATCTGACTTCAACACAAAACCGCTAATGTTCTCTCGGTGATCGTCTTCATAGACTGGAATACGCGAAAACTCGGTTGGCAGTTTTTCATCCATGAATGCGGTTACCGTCATTGATTCAGGCGCAGAAAAAACAACGGTACGGTGTGTCATAGCATCTTTCACTGTTAATTCATGAAGCTGTAACAGACTCTTTAGGAACCGAGACTCTTGTTTGGCTAGTTGGCCTTCTTCGCCTGACAGTTCTGCCATCGCTAAAAGTTCACTGCGACTAAGTCCTTTCAGTGGACTGTCTTCTTTAAAGCCACTGGTTAACTTTTGTGACATTACAACAAATGGGTACAAAACAAGGATCAAATATTTAAGGAAGTAAGCCGTGATTGGTCCTAGTTGACGCCAAAAAGTAGCGCCTAAGGTTTTAGGGATAATCTCTGAAAATACCAAGATAAGTAGGGTCAAAACTGCTGAAATAACCCCTAAATATGCGTCGCCAAAAACAGCGGCTGCTTGCGCTCCGGCGCCTGCCGCACCCATTGTGTGGGCAATCGTGTTCAGTGTTAGAATTGCCGAAAGCGGCTTGTTGATATCACTTGTATGTTTTGCTAACAAATCGCCTGATGCCTTACCCTCTTTTTGCAACAAGGAAATATAAGCTTGCGAAACGCTCAATATCACGGCTTCCGCGATAGAGCATATAAAAGAAAAACCAAGTGCGATTAGCACGTAAACAATCAGCAAAAACATAGTGTCAGTTCGTTATTATTCAAAAGTGAAACATGATTGTATCACCTGAGTGACGATAATCATTTGATTAAATACATTCTTTGTCTTCTTTTATCAGATTCAAGGGGTATTTTAGAAAAGCCTAAGCTCACCGACGGCAAGCTTGGACTTTTATTTTAAGTACTAGATTAGAAATTTCGCACTTCAACTGAATTTGCGTTAAATACAAATCGGTTCACCTTACCGCACTGTGCAAAATGATTGTTCGAAGCATATGGTGTATTTGCTTGGGTAATGTCTGATTCCCAACCTTGCCCATTTTTAACGAAAGCTTTTATTTCAAACCAACCGTTGAAGGTGTCTTCACACGCCATATCTACGTCGAGCATCCACTGATTAGCCCCCCAAATATTGAGCACTTCCTCACCATAACCATCGCTCATCACCCGACGAATTTGACCCCAAGAATTTGGCCAGTTGTCTATTGTCCAATCCAACGCCGTACCCCGTGCACCAGAGTCTTGTCCACTTTCTAAACCATACCAGTCAAGGTAATTGTCGTTTAGTTTCCAAGGTGCCGTTGTCGCATTTATTGTATTGCGGTGTTGAATGCGTATTGCACATTCATAATTACTTGCCGTACAGTTTTTACCGAACGTAGCAGCAACACCGTGATCTAAGCCACCACGTATAAACATGTCTTGACCAACTGCAGTTTGTTGCTCAATAAAGATAACGGTACGCTGGAAATTGCTAATTGTTCCTGTCACTTTCGCCTCGTGATGGATGGCGAAAGCATCGTAGCTAGCAACACTGGCGTTAATAGTGCCATTCCCATTTACCGTAATTATTTCACCTGAACAAGCTGAGTTCGATGTATTGATGTCGCCCTTCAAGACGTTACAGTATTCTCCTGGTGCCATGTCTGTTTGCAAAGTCGCGTTTAAAGCAAAACTTTCTTTGTTAATGGCGACAAAACCTTTATCTCCGCGCCCAAAGGCAATCTGATTGTTTCCATTGTCCCACCAGTTTGAAGTCGCAAAATTGTCAGATGTCGCATCTCTGAATTTCGATGCACCGGCAATATAAGACCAACGATGTTCACACTTCCACTCATTACCAAAACACGATAAGTTTCCATTGTTGTGAACATTAGTGCTTGGGGCACCGCGATCAGTATCGCCAAAGTACTCATAACTAGACATCACCTTTGGGTAACCATATGGATAGGCCAACATAAAAACATTCGCCAAATCGTACAATCGCCCATCTTCAAAAGTAATGACATTACCGCCACCACCATGACCACGTTGGTTATCATGGTTATCGACAAACACAACCGCCAAGTAGCTAGGCATAAAGCCCCAAGCTTCACCAAAGTTACTTAACCAAGCAAGTTTGCCTTGATTAAAAACATTACCTATTTCAACACTGTATTTGAATTCCGTTACCAAGCCATTACTAAAATATTCTGGTGCTCCAACAGCTTCACCGCCCTGATCAATGACTTCTTGAAATATCAATGGCTGTCCATTTACCTTTGAAAGAATTGCAGCGATATCGCCGCTTGGCATGTGCTTGGATGCGTCTAGTCTAAAGCCCGCAACACCAACATTGACTAAATCGTTCAGAAAGCCTGCTACGGTATCTTGAACATAAGCATTTTCAGTGGCTAAGTCAGCTAAGCCAACTAACTCACAATTTTGGACCTGATAGCGATCACCATAGTTATTGATTGGACAGCTAGTGTGGAAATCTTGCGGGGAATAAATAGGGTAACTTTTGTTGCCAAAACTACTACCTGCAGTACCAGTGCCGCCGCCTGCCGCCATGTGGTTAATCACAGCATCGACGTATATATCTACCCCAACGGCTTTGCAGCGCTGAACCATATCGACGAACTGTGCACGGTTCCCACCTCTGCTCTCCAATACATAACTAACGGGTTGATATCTTGCCCACCACTCGCTGTTGGTTATGTGCTCGTTTGGCGGTGACACTTGAACTGCGGCAAATCCATTTTGGCTCAAGAATGTCTCGCACTCTGTCGCCACATCCTGCCAATTCCATTCAAAAAGATGCACGAACGTGCTTGGAGCAGCTTCAGCTTGTTGTGCAGTCAGACCCGCAGCAAAAAGCGCTGTGCTTATAAATTTATTGATTTTCATGTGTGTGTCCTAAGTGTCGACACGAAGTGTTGCATTACTCGCGGTAAAAGCAGTTGTGTGCCCGCTCAGTAGCTCGTTTCATATCGGTAATTCACGCATATTTAAATTGAGTTATTTACGCTATTACCGACTACCTAAACGAGCAAACTTGTAAACAACTTGATAATTTATTGTAAAAATAAATCGATAGAGACAATAGGCAAGAAACGATAGCTTGGCTATATGAATACGTATGTAGAACGAAAGGACATAAAAAACCATGAAGTTAAACTAATAAAATCATGGCTTTATACTAAATGCTAAAGATGAGAGCCGCCTGAAGGGGGAGCAAAACAGCTTAAATCAAGGCTTAATGCCTATGTCGAGCTCTCACAAAGAAAATTAACCAAAAAATGACTAAAGCTGCAGTGACGACGATGGCGCTTGCGCTCACAGAAGGGATCTTTGACAAAATATTGAAATCGAAGAACTCCGAGATCACTGACAAATAGAAAAACGCCAAGCAAATCACTAAAGCGCGAGTTAGGGTACGAGTCGTCAATAAGGTCATTACATATTTCCTTGATTACTTTTTTGCAGAGCCTTCGGGCTCTTGCTTATTCTTATTTTTGTATTCTTGTTTAACCGAACAGAAAACTACACTGACAGTTGCGACTTAATCTGCGCAATCAGATTGACTTCGATGGTCAAAAAACAACCATTCATTAAATAAATGAATACATCTAGGTTTGTTATACCTAATTAACTTTCACCAATCAATACCTATGTATTAAAAATTAGACGGTCAAAATCAAACAATCTTAAAAGTTGATCTCTTACAACACATATCGATAAAGGCTGACGCAAATTAGCAACACTAGAAAGATAAAAGTCGCATAAAAAACAAACAGTTGAAAACTACACCAAACTGTTTACTTTTCACTCTACTGTCATGTTTAAGAAGATTGAAACATACTGAGCTGGACAATTGACAAGATAAAAATACGCGTCCTGAAGACACAAATGTCATATCAATTGGTAATATTCCTCTGAGCCTCAGATGTAATAAGCTTAATAGAGTTATTGTGCAGAGTCGGTTATCCTTTATTTATTACTTCACCACTTGATTGCTTATGAAATGGATATTTAGAACGCTTATTTTAAGCTCAATTGTTTGCGCGATGATTCAAACTACCTTCGCGAACTCTCACGAGTTTACCACCAATGAACATATTGCTTTACCGACATTACCCGAACCAGTAAGTAACAATGCCGTTGCAAGCATCAGCGTGGATGACCGAGTTTATTTGCTAAGTTTCATGGGCTTGGGCAAAGAAAAGACGCACAAAGACGTGCATAGTAAAGCGTTTTCTTTGGATTTAAGCGGTGGAACTAGTAAGCTAAATTGGCGAGCTCTACCAGACGTACCAGCAAGCATCTTACCAAAAGGACGTTTGGCTTCTGTTGCAATCGGTATCAATGATACAGCCTATTTATTTGGAGGTTACACAGTAGATGCCAAGCACAATGAAATCTCTAGTCCTGATAACTTTTCCTTTGATATCCGAAGTCAAAAGTACACGCCTTTAGCAAACATGGCAGTCCCGGTTGATGACGCGGTTGCCGCAGCATATAAAGAACGATTCATATATATCATCAGTGGTTGGCACAATGATGGTAACGTCAATCTCGTCCAAGTGTACGATACTCATGAGGATACATGGAGACAAGCCACTCCCTTTCCCGGTGAGGGCGTTTTTGGTCACTCCGGTGGTATTGTCAATAGCAGCCTAATAATATGTGATGGTGTTAAAGTTGAATGGGCAGGTAAATCAAGACGGCAATTTTTACCCGAGCCAGCCTGCTTTCGTGGCGAGATAGATCACACATCCCATCTAAAAATAACATGGCGCAAGATAAAGCACCCTACCGGTAAAGCACGTTACCGAATGGCTGCGATTGGCTCACAACAGCACGAAGGAGTGTTCTTTTATGGAGGTAGTAACACGCCCTATAACTACAATGGAATTGGTTATGATGGAAACCCTGCCGCTCCCTCTTCAGCCCTTTGGTTTTATGATTTAAGCGCAAATCAATGGACAATCGAAACTCGAGATATAGCCAGTATGGATCATCGCGCAGCTTTGCTAATCAAAAATAAAGAGATAGATCCCAACACGGATAGTAAGGCCTTCTTAGTCACGGTTGGTGGAATGCAGCAAAATCAAACGGTGACATCAGCCGTGAATGTTATCGAGATAGATTAAGAGAAGATTCAATATAGCTTATAATCCAGTTTAAGGCTGTCAAAAAAACTTCACTTTTATAATCTACAGTTTCAGCGTACAATTGTAAGCTGAAACTAATAAACGCTAAGTGTCGTTCTCGTTGTCTGATATAAAAAATCCGCCCCCAATTAAGTTGACTCATTATAGTCAGCTTGAAGAAGCCTTAAATGCGCTTAGTCACTTCGTTGGCTTTGCCTTTGCTATTGTGGGCACATTATTGCTGCTTTTGAAAAGTAATAGTGTCGCTGAATTAAGCGCATCGGCTATCTTTGGCGCGTCAATGATCCTCTTATTTGGCGCCTCAACTTTGTATCATTGGGTGAGCAATGAACAAATTAAACCTATTCTTAAGCGCGCCGACCATATTGCGATTTACTTATTAATTGCAGGTACTTATACGCCATTCCTGATTGTCGCCATAGAAGGTTGGGTATCTACGGTTAGCACGATCACAATCTGGTCAGTGGCATTGCTAGGCGTCGGCTTTAAAGCCATCTTTAAAGATAGGTTTCCTCGCTTAGCAGTCACAACCTATGCTGTAATGGGCTGGCTAGCATTGCTCATTATCGTTCCGATTTTTAATGCATTGGAAACCACAGGCTTTGTTTTCCTCGTTGCTGGCGGGGTCGCATATAGTCTGGGTATCCCATTTTATATGGCCAAACACAAACACTATACTCATGCTATTTGGCATGTTTTTGTACTATTGGGCGCGGTATGCCATTTCTATGCAATTTATGCTTACGTGATAGGCGTAAAATAAAGCCCTACTGCTTTTGCTCCATGCGCTTTTTGGTAGTGCTGGTAGCGGGTGCTTTCATTGGCTCATCGGGCCAAAAGTGCCTCGGGTAGCGTCCTTTCATTTCCTTCTGTACTTCGCGGTAACTGCCGCTCCAAAAACCTACGATATCCTCAGTCGTTTGAATTGGCCGTTGAGCTGGCGACAGAAGTTCGATAGTGATTGGCAACTTTCCATTCAGTAAACAGGGGTGTGTCTGTAAGCCATATAGTTCCTGCATTCTTACCGACAATACGACTTTGTTGTTATCCCGGTAGTCTAGCTTCGCCTTTCTTCCTATTGGAATATCGATGCTTTCAGGTAGTAAAGAATCTAGCTTTTGTTGTATTGCGTAGTCCATCGATTGTCGGAGTTGCTGATAGAAGGATAACTGGCCGATCTGTTTCCACGATTTTAGCCCTTGGAGATAAGGTGTAAACCATGTATCTATGTTGGCTAAGAGACCTTGTTCAGAAAAATCAGGAAAAGCATCATCGACTGACTTCGCTAATTTGACCCGCTCTATCAAAAGCTTTGTGCGATCGTCAAAGGGCAAGGCATGAATGCCTTTATCAAGAAGCAGATGCTCCCAAACACTATTTAACTGCGATTGGCTAGCTTGAGGCAGCGGCTGTTTATGCATTCTGATTTTGCCTAGAAACACGACTTTTTCAGCTAGTATTTTTTGTTTCTCTTCATTCCATTGCACCAACTCTTGCTCACTCACCATATGACTGAAGTAGGCGTCAATCTGCGATAAACTTAGGGCTTGCGCCAAGCGTACGATAGCATCTCCCGATTGATGTTCGGTTGTATGCATATTTCCAACCACTAACCAGCGTTCTTCAGAAAGCGGATCTTGCAGTTTCAGTGCACCACCACTCCCATTTGCCATTGAATACAAGCCTCTAGATCGTTGCTTTGCAATCCATTGAGGAAATGCAAATGCCAGCAGCAAACCACAATCTTCTAAGGGCCAGTTTTCTGAGGGTGAATGTAAAGTTGAATGTGCTTTTCGTTGCCATTGTTTAATCAACATCCATATTGGGTGAGAACGGTTTTCTAATAGAAAAGCTAAACGTAATTGCAATTCAACAGATGGTGAGTCTGGCATAGGATCTTTGCTTTCCAATAAAGCAGCTATTGCACAAGCTAAACTCACGTGTGCTTCACTTAGCTTCTTACTTTTCAGCAACATTACTGCGATATTTGGGTTCGCCCCGAGATTATGCGCAACTTTACCTAGGGAAGTGAGCTTTTCTCGCTCATCAATAATGCCTAAACCGCGAAGTGTATCGCGTGCCTGTGCAATTTGCGCAGAAGACGGTGTGTCCAATAATGCTAAATCGGAAAAGTCACTCCCCCACACTAGAGCTTCCAGTAAGAACGAAGAAATTTCCGTTTGTAATATATCTGGTGTCGACTGGCGAGCCAGTCGATGGTGCGTTTCTTTGTCCCACATTCGATAACACGTACCCGCCATCAATCTCCCGGCTCTTCCTGCCCTTTGACTTGCTGATGCTTGTGAAATCGCTTGCGAGGCAAGGTGAGTGAAGCCTCGGCGTAAATCGTAAATTGCTTTTTTTTCTATACCGCTATCAATGACAGCCTCAATACCATCGATGGTTAAACTCGTTTCCGCAATATTAGTTGCTAGTATGACTTTGCGCCGCCCTGATTGAGAAGGTCTTAATGCAGCATCCTGCATTTGTTTGTTAAGCTCAGAATACAAGCAGTGTATGTCTATTTTAGATATTGAATACGCATGGTTTTCGTTATCTTGAGAAAGGCATTTTGATAACAATCCAGCGACTTTATTAATTTCATAAGCGCCCGGCAGAAACACAAGAATATCTTTTTCGTGTTTTGGAAGGACATCTAATAGAGTATTGACTACTGTTTGGCTCAGCTCCTTGTTTGACACTTTCCCTGTATATTGAATATCGATGGGAAACGAGCGACCTTTAGCCTCTAATAATTGCGCTTCAGGCAATAAACTTTGTAAAGCGCTCACCTCAAGAGTCGCCGACATGATGATAAGGCGAAGATCTTCTCTCAAGGCTTGTTGAACCTCTAAGCATAATGCTAACGAGAAGTCTGCATGCATATTTCGTTCATGAAATTCATCGAAAATAATCAGACCAATTCCCGTAAGTTCTGGCTGATATTGGAGCATGCGAGTCAACACACCTTCGGTGACAATCTCTAGACGGGTACTACTGGAAGTTTGGTTTTCTCCTCGTATGCGATAACCCACCGTGTCACCTACTTTTTCATTCAATCGTCCCGCTAGATATTGGGCAATACTTCTAGCTGCGATCCGTTGAGGTTGTAGCATTAAGATCTTTTGATCGTTCAAAGAAGGGTGTTTTAACAGATGCAATGGTAATTCAGTTGATTTTCCAGCGCCCGGCGGGGCTACAATAATATGGTCGCCACTGCTTAATGTGATATCTAGTTCAGAAAAGATGTCGGTGATGGGTAACATGAGCGCCTAAGTAGTGAAAAGCGATTGCGACTAGAACGAATAGTCACCGCTATTAGAAACCATCTTTGGTTCAGTATGAAAAGCTGGCGACAAGAATACAATGTTGTTTGTGTGATGTAAAAACCAAGGATGGAAATACATGAATCTAAAAACACAAAAGCACAGTGAACACGGAACCACCCTAGTGGAAATGATGATTGTTATTGGCATACTCGCCATTTTAAGCACAGTGGGCGTGCCGTCATTCGTCTCTATTCTGACTAAGGCGAGAATGACTGCAGAAGTGAATGAGTTAAATGCCTTGATGCGTTTTGCTCGCTTCAAAGCTATTGAGCAGGAAGGTACAGTAGTGCTATGCCCCGCAGAAGACTACAGCACATGCAGTTCTAATTGGGATGCGCCTAAAATCATATTCTTTGACGATAATCACAATCAATATCGAGACCCAGATGAAGTCTTACTGACCAGTAAGTCAGTGTCAGAAAATGGCATTCGAGTATCAAGCAGGAATAAGCTCATTCGTTTTTATGAAAGCGGTGTAACCGCTAGCCCTGCAAGTATAAAAGTGTGTCCTGAAAACTCAGAGGCGAAATACGCCCGATTGCTCACAATTAGCCTGCAGGGGAAACTGAGTTTAAGCAAAGACAGAGATGAAAATGGCATTCATGAAACAAACGCAGGGAAAGAACTAAGTTGTTATCTATAGTATTTGCGATTGTTATTGTAGTCGCTCGTTATGCCTTCTCTATTTTCTGATCAAAAAAAGGCGCTCACTGAGCGCCTTCTTATTATCTTCGAAAAGATATTAGTCTAGGATTTTAGCTACTACGCCAGCACCTACAGTACGGCCACCTTCACGGATTGCGAAGCGTAAACCTTCGTCCATCGCGATTGGTGCAATTAATTCTACGTGGAACTTCAAGTTGTCACCAGGCATTACCATTTCTACGCCAGCAGGTAGCTCTACAGCACCTGTTACGTCAGTTGTACGGAAGTAGAACTGTGGACGATAACCTTTAAAGAAAGGAGTGTGGCGACCACCTTCGTCTTTGCTTAGTACGTAT